>CALRJP020000010.1:0-126960 GCA_943367585.1 Rhizobium sp. Q54 | reverse complement strand
ACCGCAGCGGCCTGCCGGACCACGCCGGTGATCACCTCGAGGACCTGGGCTTCGATCGGGCCACGATCCTGGAGCGGCTGCGGCTGCTGCCCACCGGCAACCGCTTCCGCGCCGACTACGCCTACACCAACTTCGGCTTCACCGCCGGCGCCGTGGCCGCCGCCAACGCCGCCGGCCGCCGGTGGGAGCAGCTCTCCAGCGAACGGCTCTACGGGCCCCTGGGCATGAGCCGCACCAGCTCCCGCCACGCCGATTTCGCGGCCGCCGCCAACCGCGCCTCCCTGCACGTGCCGGAGGGGGGGCGCTGGGTGGCCCGTTACCAGCGGGATGCCGATGCCCAGGCCCCGGCCGGCGGCGTGAGCTCCAGCGTGCGGGACCTGGGCCAGTGGCTGCGGCTGCAGCTGGCCGGCGGCCGCCTCGATGGCCGTGCGGTGGTGGACGGCGCCGCCCTGGCCGAGACCCACCGGCCCCAGATCGTCAGCCAGCAGCCCCGCGATCCGGCCACGGATCGGGCCGGCTTCTATGGGCTGGGCTGGAACGTGAGCTACACCGACCGGGGCACGGTGCAGCTGGGCCACTCGGGCGCCTTTGATCTCGGCGCCGCCACGGCCGTCTACCTGCTGCCGGCGGAATCCCTCGGCATCGTCGTGCTCTCCAACAGCCAGCCGCTGGGGGTGCCGGAGGCCCTCAGCCTCAGCTTCCTCGACCTGGCCACCACCGGTGCGGTGAAGCGCGACTACCTCGCCGCCCTGCGCCCCCTGTTCCGGGGCATGGAGCAGCAGGACTACCCCGCCGTGGTCACCCCGGCCCGGCCCCTGCCGGCCCGCCCCGCCGACGCCTACACCGGCAGCTACGCCAACGCCTACGTGGGCCAGGCTGCGGTGGTGCGCCGCGGGGACGGGCTCGAGCTGCAGCTGGGGCCCCGCCTCACCGCCTTCCCCCTCACCCCGGTGAGCGGCGACACCTTCCGCTACCAGCCCGCCGGCGAGAACGCCTACGGCCCCAGCGCCGTCACCTTCACGGTGGGTACCGACGGCCGGGCCACGGCGGTGCGGATCGATAACCTCAACCTGGAGGGCCAGGGGGTGCTCCAGCGGCGCTGATCGGGGCGCCGAACGTTCCTTCTGAACCTGACCCGGTGCCGGAGCGCTGCGAGAGTGGGGCCGGCCAGCGCAGCCTGCATGAACCTCACCCCCCAGGAGAAAGACAAGCTGTTGATCGTCACCGCCGCCCTGCTGGCGGAGCGGCGACTCGGCCGGGGCCTGAAGCTCAACCATCCCGAGGCGGTGGCCTGGCTCAGCTTCCAGGTGATCGAAGGGGCCCGCGATGGCCGCAGCGTGGCGGAGCTGATGCGGGAGGGCACCACCTGGCTGAGCCGGGATCAGGTGATGGAGGGGGTGCCCGAGCTGATCCCCGAGGTGCAGATCGAGGCGATGTTCCCCGATGGCACCAAGCTCGTCACCCTCCACGAACCGATCCGCTGACCCCCAACCCCGCCATGGCCCCCCTGATCCCCGGCGAACTGATCCCCGAGCCCGGCACGATCGATCTCAATGCCGGCCGCCCCGTCACCACCCTCTCGGTGGCGAACCGGGGTGATCGGCCCGTGCAGGTGGGTTCCCACTTCCACTTCTACGAAGCCAACGGCGCCCTCGAGTTCGACCGCGAGGCGGCCCGCGGCCTGCGGCTCGACATCCCCGCCGGCACCGCCATCCGCTTCGAGCCCGGTGACCAGCGGGATGTGCATCTGGTGCCCTACGTCGGCGACCGCCGCGTGTTCGGCTTCAACGGTCTGGTGAACGGCCCCCTCGACTGAACCCCCATGGCTTACCGAATTGACCGCCGTGCCTACGCCGAGACCTACGGCCCCACCACCGGCGACCGGCTGCGGCTGGCCGACACCGAACTAATCCTGGAGGTGGAGAGTGACTGCACCACCTACGGCGATGAGGTGAAGTTCGGCGGCGGCAAGGTGATCCGCGACGGCATGGGCCAGGCCCAGACCCCCCGCTCCGAGGGGGCCGTCGACACGGTGATCACCAACGCCCTGATCCTCGACTGGTGGGGCATCGTCAAGGCCGACATCGGTCTGCGGGACGGCCGCATCTGCGCCATCGGCAAGGCGGGCAACCCCGACATCACCGATGGGGTGACGATCGTGGTCGGGCCCGGCACCGAGGCCATCGCCGGGGAGGGGCACATCGTCACCGCCGGGGCGATCGACACCCACATCCACTTCATCTGCCCCCAGCAGATCGAAACCGCCCTCGCCTCCGGGGTCACCACCCTGCTGGGGGGCGGCACCGGCCCGGCCACCGGCACCAACGCCACCACCTGCACCCCCGGCGCCTTCCACCTGGCCCGCATGCTCCAGGCCGCCGAGGGGCTGCCGATCAACATCGGCTTCTACGGCAAGGGCAACGCCAGCACCCCGGCGGCGATCGAGGAGCAGATCCGCGCTGGAGCCTGCGGCCTGAAGCTGCATGAGGACTGGGGCACCACACCGGCGGCGATCGACTGCTGCCTGACGGTGGCCGACAAGTACGACGTGCAGGTCTGCATCCACTCCGACACCCTCAATGAAGCCGGGTTCGTGGAGGACACGATCCGGGCCATCGGCGGCCGCACCATCCACACCTTCCACACCGAAGGGGCCGGCGGCGGCCACGCCCCCGACATCATCCGGATCTGCGGCGAGCCCAACGTGCTGCCCAGCTCCACCAACCCCACCAAGCCCTACACCGTCAACACCCTCGAGGAGCACCTCGACATGCTGATGGTGTGCCACCACCTCGATCCCCGCATCCCCGAGGACGTGGCCTTCGCCGAATCGCGCATCCGCCGCGAGACGATCGCCGCCGAGGACATCCTCCACGACCTGGGCGCCTTCAGCATCATCGCCAGCGATTCCCAGGCCATGGGCCGCGTCGGGGAGGTGATCACCCGCACCTTCCAGACGGCCCACAAGATGAAGGTGCAGCGCGGATTCCTCCCCGAGGACGCCGCCGGTCCCCGGGGCGGGCGCAATGACAACACCCGCCTGAAGCGCTACATCGCCAAGCTCACCATCAACCCCGCCATCGCCCATGGCCTCGACAGCCAGATCGGCTCGGTGGAGGTGGGCAAGCTGGCCGATCTGGTGCTCTGGAAGCCCGGGTTCTTCGGCGTCAAGCCGGAGCTGGTGATCAAGGGGGGCTCGATCGTCTGGGCCCAGATGGGCGATGCCAACGCCTCGATCCCCACCCCGGGCCCCGTCCACGGCCGGCCCATGTTCGCCGCCTACGGCGGATCGCTGGCGGGCAGCTGCCTCAACTTCGTCAGCCAGGCCTGCCTCGAAGACGACCTGCCCAGCCGTCTTGGCCTGAAGCGGGCCTGTGTGCCGGTGGTCCAGACCCGGGGCATCGGCAAGGCCCAGATGCGCAACAACACCGCCCTGCCCAAGGTGGAGGTGGACCCCCAGACCTACGAGGTCTTCGCCGACGGGGAGCTGCTCACCTGCGAGCCGGCGGAGGTGCTGCCCATGGCCCAGCGCTACTTCCTGCTGTAACGGCGTCGGCGCACCGACCTCCAGCCCATCAGCAGGCGCGTCAACAGGGTGCGGCTGCTGCTGCGGCCCTGGGCGCCGGCGGCGAAGGCGATGGCCATCAGCAGGGCGGAGCCGATCAGGCGCAGGCCGTCGCGAAGGGCCGCCCACACCAGGGGCGCCAGGGGGGTGGCCTGCTCGATGCTGGCGGGCATGGCCGCCTCGGCCTGCCGGAGGGCGGCCAGGAGGTCCTGGCGCAGCCGGGGCATCGGTTTGGCCAGATCGGCGGCCGTGAGGGCCGGCCCATCGACCGCCGCCAGTTGCCGCTGCAGGCTGAGGGGATCAGGGGCCGCGCGGATCAGGGCCGCGAAGCTGCTGAACTGGTCGCTGACCAGGCGCCGCTGCTGGGCCTGCAGGGCGGCGCGGTCGCTGAACTGGCGCACGGTGACCGAGAGCTGCAGCGGGATGAGCAGCAGGTACAGAACCGTGATCAGCACCGCCCAGCGCCGCAGCCGCTGGCGGAGTTGGAAGAGCGTCGGCCGTTCCGGCTCCACCTGGGCCGCCAGGTGCACGAGCACGAAACCCACGATGGGGAAGCCGGAATTGGCGATCACCAGTTCGATGAAGCGCTGCTGCCAGTCCCGTTGCAGCACCTGAACCGGAAGAGAACCCGCCACCACAGCCAGCACGAACAGGCCAGCGAGGGCGAGGGCCGTGGCGAGCAGGATCGAAGCCAGCGATGACACCGGGCCCGGCGGGCCCCCTGGCTCAGGCCTCGGATCCGTCGTGGTCACCGGGGGAAACGGTGGGACCCGCAGGGCTCAGGCGGGAACGGAGCCGGCGGCTCCAGCCGAAGGCCGCCATGGCCCCAAGCAGGGGCAGGGGACCGGGAACGTTCGAGGCAGCGGGCGGTTCCTGGGGGAAGGCCCGCACCACCAGCCCGCTCAGCAGCACCTCCGTGGAACTGGTGCCACGGCCTCCGCCGGTGCCGCTGATGGTGAGGATCTGGTTGGCCTGGACGATGAAGGGGTTGGTGAAGGCGTAGCTGGTGTCGACCTGTTTGTCGAAAAGGGTTTCGGTGGACACCAAGGGACTGCCGGGATCCCCCCAGCTGAGCAGCGGATTGCCCAGGCCCACCCGCAGGCTGCCGTAGCGATAGCTGAGCAGTTCCACCTGCTGGTCGAAGAACAGGGCGATCGACTCCTGGTTGGCCACGCCCGTGCCGTTGCCTGGACGGCGGCGCCCGCAGTTGGTCCGGCCGACATCGTCGAGACCGGCCCCGCCGGCCTTGTAGATGCAGAGGCCGTCGGCGGTCGCACTCACCGGCTTGGCGTTGCCGTTGGGCCGCAGGGCGTTCCCCACCACCAGGTTGAGCGAGCGGCCGTCGGTGGTGGCGGTGAAGGTCTTGTTCGGTGCGGCGAGGGGGGCGGCGGGACTGGCGGTGGCGCCGCCCAGGTTGAAGCTGAAGGTGGTGCCGATGGCCTGGGCCGGTGGCGCCGCCAGGGTCAGGCCCGCCGTGAGGGCAGCGGAGGCGACCAGGCCTGCCTCAGGGATCGGCGAACGGACCACGGGGCAACACTTGTCACTGGTTCACAGAGATTAGTGAAGCCGCGCCGGCGTGCCACATCGCTGTCCCTTCAGGACAGGGCCAGTTGCCGCTCCTCTTCGAGGGCCCAGTCCTCCTGGTTGGGATCGCGGCGCATGCTGCGCCGCTCCACCGACAGCACCGGCACCTCCTTGAGGGGGGTGGCGAAGGCCACACCGAAGGTGAGGGCGAAGTGGGCCCGGGTGAGCCAGCGCAACTGGGCCTGCATCCGCAGCTGGCCGAAACCGGGATGGGCGCGCAGGTCCATCAGCAGCCATTGCCCCATCGCCAGGGACTGTTCCTCGGAGGCGATCAGGCACATGCCGCCTTCGCCCACATCGACGATGTCGGCGAGGAACCAGCGGCCGAAGGGCTTGCGGTCGTCGTCCAGGCGCCGCAGTGCGATCGTGCGGCAGCTCTCGATCGAGTGACGGGCGTAGGCCCGCTTGTCCCTGCGGCTGCCCGTCCGTTCCTGGTCACGCTGCAGAACGCCAGAAGCACAGGAGGATCTTGAGGGTTGGACCCCACCCTTGTTGGTCAGCATCGGCGCACCTCTCCTGCCTGTGTGTCCATCCTGAACCGCTTGAGTCCCACACGGAACCCTGCTTAGGAAAACGCTATTCCTATGGAGGGGTAGGGGCTTCCGATGGGCTGGACAGGCTCCTGCGCGGGGGCTGACGCACGCCATCGGCCGACAGCGCCCCTGGTTTTCGTAACAACGGCAACGGGTGGCCACCCCGGCGGCACTGCAGGATCCAAGCGCGTGGAAGGGCCTGGAATGTTCAGTCAGTACAAACCGAACCAGGGATACGACGAGTACTTCACCTCCACCGACCAGCCCCGGGCCACCCTCAAGCCGCTGCTCTCGTCCCTGGGCCACATGGGACTCGACCAGTTGAACCGGAACCATGAGGCCGCCGGCATGCTGCTCAAGCGCCTCGGGGCCACCTTCCGCCTCAACGATTCCGGTAGCAAGGGTGTGGAGCGCATCCTCCCCTTTGATCCCCTCCCCCGCCTGATCGGAGCCCAGGACTGGGAGCGCCTGGAGCGGGGCCTGATCCAGCGGCTGGAGGCGATCGACCGCTTCCTCGCCGATGTCTACGGCGACCAGAAGATCCTGGCCGACGGTGTGGTGCCCAGGGGCGACGTGGAAAGCTCCCAGGGCTGGCGGCCCCAGATGCAGGGCTTCAAGCCACCCCTCGGTCGCTGGTGCCACATCTCCGGCCTCGACCTGGTGCGCGACGGTGACGGCACCTGGCGGGTGCTGGAGGACAACCTGCGCTGCCCCTCGGGGGTGGCCTACTTCCTCGAGAACCGGCGGGTGATGAAGCGCATGTTCCCGAGCCTGTTCGCCGGCCGCACGGTTCAGCCCATCGACGACTACCCCTCCCACCTGCTGCAGACCCTGCGGGAGCTGGCCCCCTGGACCGACACCCCCAAGGTGGTGCTGCTCACCCCCGGGGTGTTCAACAGCGCCTACTTCGAGCACAGCTACCTGGCCCAGCAGATGGGCATCCAGCTGGTGGAGGGGCGCGATCTGGTCTGCGAAGGGGATCGGGTCTGGATGCGCAGCACCGCCGGCCTCGAGGCGGTGGATGTGATCTACCGCCGCATCGACGACGACTTCCTCGACCCGGCGGTGTTCCGCAGCGATTCCCTGCTGGGGGTGCGGGGGCTGATGGGGGCCTACGGGGCGGGCCGGGTGGCCATCGCCAACGCCCCGGGCACCGGCGTGGCCGACGACAAGCTCATCTACGCCTATGTGGGCGAGATGATCCGCTACTACCTCGATGAGGAGCCCATCATCGAGAACGTTCCCACCTATATCTGTTCACGCCCGGACGATCAGGCCTATGTGCTGGAGCACCTCGGGGAGCTGGTGGTGAAGGCGGTGGCGGAGGCCGGCGGCTACGGCATGTTGATCGGCCCCCACGCGAGCCAGGCGGAGATCGATGAGTTCGCCGTCAAGATCCAGGCCAACCCCCGCAACTACATCGCCCAGCCCACCCTGGAGCTTTCGACCGTGCCCTCCCTGAGCGAAGGGGAGCTCTACCCCTGCCACGTCGATCTGCGGCCCTACGTGCTGCGCGGCAAGGAGGCCTGGGTGAGCCCCGGCGGCCTCACCCGCGTGGCCCTGCGGCGCGGTTCCCTGGTGGTCAACTCCTCCCAGGGCGGCGGCTGCAAGGACACCTGGATCGTGGATGAAGCCCCATGCTGAGCCGCGTCGCCGACTCCCTCTACTGGATCAACCGCAACGTCGAGCGGGCGGAGAACATCTCCCGCTTCGTCGAGGTGAGCGAGGCGATGGCCCTCGACTGCCCCCCCGGCAGCGCCGAACCCTGGCTTCCCCTGATCGAGGCCAGCGGCGACCGCAAGCTCTTCGATGAGCTCTGTCCGGTGGTCACGCCCGAGGCCGTGATCCATTTCCTGGTGCGGGAGACCGACAACCCCAGCAGCGTTCTCAACTGCATCGGCAACGCCCGGGAGAACGCCCGCCAGATCCGTGAAGTGATCACCACGGAGATGTGGGAGCAGATCAACGACATCTACTGGACGCTGCAGGAGGAGACCTTCTGGTTGCAGCCGCCCCAGGAACAGCTGCGGGAGATCCGCCGCGCCTGCCAGCTCTTCTACGGGATCACGGACGCCACCCTCAGCCGCGACCTCTCCTGGCAGTTCAGTCGCCTCGGCCGTCTGCTGGAGCGGGCCGACAAGACCACCCGGATCCTGGACGTCAAATACTTTCTGCTGCTCCCTTCCCCTGAGGAGGTGGGTGGGGTGCTCGATGAGCTGCAGTGGATCTCCCTGCTGCGCTCGGCGGGGGCCTACCAGATGTTCCGGCAGTCGAGCCAGCAGGCCATCGAGCCCAAGGCCGTGGCCGCCTTCCTGCTGCTGGATCCGATCTTTCCCCGCTCGGTGCGGTATTGCCTGGAGCGGATCAGCGACACGCTGCGGATCATCCGTGGCAGCTCCGTTCCCCGCCCCGCCGACGACCTGGAGTGTCTGATCGGGCTCACCCTGGCCCACTGGAGTTTCACCAGGATCGATGAGCTCGTCGCCACCGGGCTGCACGAAGCCATCGACAACTTCCAGTCGGATCTCAACCGGCTGCATGAGCTGATCGAAGCGCGCTACTTCATCGCCCCCCCGAGCAGCACCTCCAGTCAGGAGGCGGCATGCGAGCCCGCCTGACCCACACCTTCAACTACCGCTACGGCGCACCGGTCTTCCTGGGCCCGCACCGTTTCTGCCTCAAGCCCCGGGGCCACGGCTTCCAGCGCCTGCTCCATTTCCACCTGGCCATCAGCCCGGAGCCGTCCCTGCTCTACCCGCTGGTGGCCGCCAGCGGCGATGAGATCCTGCGGGCCCGCTTCGAGGGCAGCACCGAGAGCTTCCGGGTGCAGGCCATCAGCGATGTGGAGACGCAGCCGCCCCCGCCCCTGGCCACCTGCCTGGAGGACCAGGAGCCCCTGCTCCCCTACCCGGTGGGCCATCTCAACGGCGATCTGCTGGGTTCGCTGGAGGGGTGGTTGCCCAACGGCCAACACGACCCCGCCGCGGTGGACCTGGCCCAGGAGGCGCTGATGGGCAGCGACCAGCGCGGGCTGATGTTCCTCGAACAGCTGGTCGAGATCATCAAGGACCGGGTCAAGTACACCCAGCGGCACGTGGGGCCGGCCTGGCCGGCGGGTCGCACCCTCAAGGAACGGGTCGGCTCCTGCCGCGACCTGGCGATGCTGATGATCGAGACCTGCCGCTGCGCCGGCCTGCCGTCCCGGTTCGTGAGCGGTTACCACCTGGTGGAGCCGGCGCCGAAGCGGTACGACCTGCATGCCTGGGCCGAGGTCTACCTGCCCGGGGCGGGCTGGCGGGGCTTCGACCCCAGTGGCAAGGGCAGCATCGACGACCGCTACATCACCCTGGCCACCTCCTCCAAACCCACCCTCACGGCGGCCGTGAACGGCAGTTTTTCAGGCCCGAACGGGGTGGAAAGCGAACTGGACTGGAGCATTGAGGCGGAGTTGCTGGAGCCCGCTCCCATGGGGGCTTCCTGGCACGGGGCGCTGCAGCGCTGAAAGGAAGCCACTCTTAAGGTGCGCCGGCTTGTATCCGATGGTGCAGCGGCTACGGCACTGCCCAGGCCAGGACTGGTCCCACGTCGCCAACCACGGCATCTCCCCCATGGCAAGCACCACTCCCGCCCCCTGCCCACCCAAGGGGCAGGCCCTCCTGGAGGCGATGCGCCGCCATCTGTTCTCCAGCCAGGCCAAGTCCGCCTCCCTCGCCACCACCCACGACCACTACGTCTGCCTGTCGCTGGCGGTGCGGGACATCCTGCTGACCAGCTGGGTGGATACGGCCGACACCTACACCAGCCAGCACGTCCGTACCGCCACCTACATGTCGGCGGAATTCCTGCTGGGGCCCCACCTGGAGAACAACCTGGTCAGCCTCGGCCTGCGGGACGAGGCCGCGGCCGCCTGCGAGGCCCTCGGCCTCACCCTGGAGGAAATGCTGGCGGAGGAGCCGGAACCGGGCCTGGGTAACGGCGGCCTGGGCCGGCTGGCGGCCTGCTTCCAGGAGTCGATGGCCACCCTGGAGCTGCCGGCCATCGGCTACGGCATCCGCTACGAGTTCGGCATCTTCCGCCAGCAGATCGGCCCCACGGGCCAGATGGAAAGCACCGACCCTTGGCTGGCCCGTGGCAACCCCTGGGAGGTGATCCGGCCGGAATGGAGCTATCCGGTGGTGATCGGCGGCCAGACCGTGATCGGCGTGGCCTACGACACCCCGATCCTGGGCTATGGCGTGCACACCGCCAACACCCTGCGGCTGTGGTCGGCCCAGGCGCCGGACGCCTTCGATTTCGCCTCCTTCAATGCCGGCGACTACACCCGGGCCGTGCTGCACAAGGTGCAGTCGGAAACCCTCTCCAAGGTGCTCTATCCCAACGATGAGCTGGAGCAGGGCAAGCGGCTGCGGCTCAGCCAGCAGATCTTCTTCGTCTCCTGCTCCCTGCAGGACATGTTCCGCATCCTCGCCAGCCAGGGGATTCCGGTCACGGACTTCCACCGCAAGTTCGCGGTGCAGCTCAACGACACCCACCCGGCCATCGCCGTGGCCGAGCTGATGCGGCTGCTGATCGATGACCACGGCGTCGACTGGGACACCGCCTGGAGCATCACCACCGCCACGATCAGCTACACGAACCACACCCTGCTGCCCGAGGCCCTGGAGGCCTGGGGGCTGGAGCTGTTCCAGCAGCTGCTGCCCCGCCAGCTGCAGATCATCTTCGAGATCAATGCCCGCTTCCTGCGCACCCTGCGCATCCGCTTCCCCGGCCAGCCCGACCTGCTGGAGCGCCTGTCGCTGATCGAGGAGGGGCCGCACCGCAAGGTGCGCATGGCCCACCTGGCGGTGGTGGGCAGCCACACGGTCAACGGCGTGGCGGAGCTGCACAGCCGCCTGCTGAAGGAGAACCTGTTCGCCGAATTCGCCCAGGTGTGGCCGGAGCGCTTCACCAACATCACCAACGGCGTCACACCGCGGCGCTGGCTGGCGGTGGCCAACCCGCCCCTGGCCTCCCTGCTCAACGACGCCATCGGCACCGACTGGTGCCGCCACCTCGACCAGCTCGAGAAGCTGGAGCCCCTGGCCACCGATGCCGGCTTCCTCGAGCGCTGGCAGGGGGTGCGGGAGCAGGCCAAGGAGCGCCTGGCCGCCACGATCCGCCAGGACACCGGCGTTCTGGTGGATCCCTCCTCCCTGTTCGACGTGCAGGTGAAGCGCATCCACGAGTACAAGCGCCAGCACATGGCGGCGCTGCAGGTGGTGGAGCGCTACCTGCGGCTGCGGGCCGGGGAGGATCTGCCGCCGCGCACGGTGATCTTCGGCGGCAAGGCGGCCCCGGGCTATGCCATGGCCAAGCTGATCATCCGCCTGATCGTGGGGATGGCGGAGATCATCAACATCGACCCGGCGATGGACGGCCGTCTGCGGGTGATCTTCCTGCCCAACTTCAGCGTCAAGCTGGGCCAGAAGATCTATCCGGCGGTGGATCTCTCCGAGCAGATCTCCACCGCCGGCATGGAGGCCTCCGGCACGGGCAACATGAAGATGTCGCTGAACGGCGCCCTCACCATCGGCACCCTCGATGGGGCCAACATCGAGATCCGGGAGCGGGTCGGCGACGACAACTTCTTCCTGTTCGGCCACACCGCCGAGCAGCTGGCCGCCATCAACCGCAACGGCTACCACCCGATGCCCTGGCTGGAGAACGACGCCCTCGCCAAGGAGGCCATCGACCTGATCGGCTCGGGCCACTTCAGCGAAGGCGACCGCGACCTGTTCCATCCGCTGCTGGCCAACCTCTGCAGCAGCGATCCCTTCCGGGTGATGGCCGACCTGGGGGACTACCGCCGCGCCCAGAACGAGGTCGACAGCGCCTGGTGCGACGCAGGCCGGTGGAGCATGATGTCCGTGCTGAACACCGCCCGCTGCGGCTTCTTCAGCAGCGACCGGTCGATCCAGGAGTACGCCGAACGCATCTGGAAAGTGGTCCCGGTCCCCGTCAACTCCTGCAGCGTGATCCCGCAGCCGTCCCCATGAGCCTTCCGCAACCCGCATGAGCTGGTCCGCATGAGCTGGATGGAACGGGTGGCGGAGGCGGCCGAATCCCGCCTGCGCGCCGCCGGCATCCAGCTCACCCTCGGCGGTGAGCCCACCCTGGTGCCCCTCGAGCCGGAGGGGCCCGAATGGAGTGTCACGGCCGACGGCCCCACCAAGCTGACCATCGCCCGGGCCATGGCCCGGGACCTGCAGCTGCGGGTCTGGCCGGGCAGCACGCTGCTGTACTGCCCGGGTAAGCGCTACGACGGTGAGGTCAATCCCCGCTGGGCCCTGCGCCTGTTCCAGGGTGACGACGGCACGGCCCCGGTCCGCTGGCCCGGCCCCTGCCAGCCCGGCCTGGAGGGTTCGCCGCTGAAGGCCAGCGACGGGCCGGCCTGGCTGGAGAACTTCGGCGCGCGGCTGGGCCTCACCCTCCAGCCCGTGCTGCTGCGGGATCCGCTCGACCCCGAGCGGCGGGCCTGGGCGGCCCCCTTAAGCGTCGCCCCCGCAGAGGCGGCGGCGGACGGGACGACACCGGTGAACTGGAAGGTGGCGCCCTGGCCCCTGGAGGACAGCCTGCGGGAGCTCACCGGTGCCCCCGGTCCGGCCGGCCTGCGCCTGCCCCTGGAGCACCTGCCGGAGGACCTGCCCCGCCAGGTGCTGACCCTGGAAATCGATCCCGACGGCTGGGAACTGTTCCTGCCGCCGCTGGAGCGGGAACCCCTGCGTCTGCTGCTTCAGGCGGTGGCCGACAGCCTGGGCGACCTGGCGGCGCCACGGCTGAGCGGGGTGCTGCCCGTCGACGCCGGCGAGCGCTGGCAGGTGCTGGGGCTGACGGCCGACCCGGGCGTGCTGGAGATCAACCTGCCCGTCTGCCACAGCTGGCTGGAGTACCACCAGTGGCTGCAGCGGCTGGAGGAGGTCGGCGGGCGCGTCGGCCTGCGCAGCTGGAAGGACCTGGGCGACGGCCGCCAGGAGGGCACCGGTGGCGGCAACCACCTGCTCTGGGGCGGGCCCGACCTGGCCCACCATCCCTTCTTCTCCCGGCCGGCCTGGCTCACGGGAATCCTGCGCTACTGGCAACGGCACCCGTCGCTGGCCTACCTGTTCTGCGGCCCCGGGGTGGGCCCCTCCTCCCAGTCGCCACGGCCGGACGAGGCGATCGGTGAATGCTTCGATCTGGAGCTGGCCTACCGCGCCATCGAGCAGGCGGAGGGCCAGCCCTCGAGCGAACCCTTCGGGGATGTCCGGGGCCTGATCGGCGAAACGCTGCGCCATCTCCATGCCGACCGCAGCGGCAACAACCACCGCAGCGAGATCAGCTTCGACAAGTTCTGGAACCCCGGGGCCCCGGCCGGCTGCCTGGGTCTGGTGGAGTTCCGGGCCCTGGAAAGCCTGCCCCGCATGGAGTGGAGCAGCACCATCGCCCTGCTGTGGAGCGCCCTGGCGGCCCACCTGCTGGAGCCCAGTCACCGCCCCACCGAGCTGCACGACTGGGGCTCCAGCCTGCACGATCGCCAGCTGCTGCCCAGCCAGCTGTGGGCCGACCTGGAGGCGATCCTGGCCGACCTGGCGGCCGATGGACTGGACCTGGATCCGGCGCCGTTCCGGGCCATCTGGGAGTGGCGTTTCCCGCCTCTGCTGTGCTGGCAGGGACAGGCCGGCTCCAGCGACACGGCACCCGCTCTGGAGCTGCGGCCGGCCCCCGAGCCCTGGCCCCTGATCTGCGACACCCCGGTGCAGGGGGGCTTCACCAGCCGGTTCATCGACGGCTCCCTGCGCCGCTTTGAGGTGGTGGCCAACCTGGCCTTCCGCCGGCATTGCCAGCTGCTGGTGAATGGCCGACCCCTGCCGCTGGAGACGGGCGGGGAGGCGGTGTCCCCGGTGCTGGCGGTGCGCTTCCGTTTCCAGCGGCTCTATCCCTGCCTGCACCCGGCGATCGAGCCCCATCTGCCGCTGGAACTGGTGCTGCGCACCCCCGGCGGGGATGTCGGCTACCGCCTGCACCCGGAGGGCCACCGCTTCGAACCGTGCCCGGTTCCGACCCCCGGTCCGGTGCCCGGCGCGCCCGCCTGGCAGGGGCGCCAGCGCTCCACCGACCACACCATCGACCTGAGGATCGACTGATCACCCCTGCAGGGGTGCGAAAGCGGCGAAACCACAGCCCGGCAGGGCGATCAGCGACCTCGCATTCTTCTCTTTCCTTCACTTTTCCGGCAGGCTGAGGCCACTTTCCCAGTCCAATTCTCAGGTGGACTGCCGTTCTCACGAAGGGCTTCAGGGCTGCATGGGGTTTTCCTACCCCATTCTGGTCAGCACCGAAAACGATGCCTAACATCGACGGTGAATGGAAGCGTCAGTGCAATCTTTCTGGTTCAGCACCCCGGCAGAACAGGGGCTGATTCCTTGCGTCGACAGCGTCGGCGATGCGCTGCGTTTTGCCGCCGACCTGGCCATCGATGATCTTGTCGTCCTGGATCTCGCCACTGGTCATTTCATCGATTGCAACCGTTCCGCCCATGAACGGCTGGGCTACGAACGGGACCACTTCCTCACATTGAATCCGGCCGCGATTCAGGCCGATGGCGAGCGGGCCGAGACCCTCATGCAGGACCAGTTGCGGGTGATGCGCGAGCAGCCCAGGGGCAGCTTCGCCACCCGCCACCGGGCCCGTTGCGGCACCTGCCGGGACGTGTCGGTGAGCTATCAGGTGCTGGAAGTGGGGGGGCGGCTGGTGGCCCTCCTCAGCCACCGCGACCGCACCGAGCTGGATGCGGCGTTGCGGGAAAGCTCCCGCCTGGGCTCGCTGCTGCAGGAAGCCGAGCGCCTCACCCACGTGGGCAGCTGGGAGCTGAACCACCGCACCGGAGAGCTGCTCTGGTCAAATGAGGCCTACAGCATCTTCAACACGGCCCCGGAGCAGACGGCGCCCTCCTACGAGGTGTTCCTCCGGACGGTCCATCCGGAGGACCGTTCCCTGGTGGATGCCACCTTCCAGGACTCCTTCCGTTCCGGCAGGCCCTACCGGATCGAGCACCGCCTGCTGCTCGCCGATGGCCTCCTCAAGGTGGTGCTGGAACGGGGGCGCACCACCCTGGACGACGACGGGCAACCGCTCTCCACGGTGGGAACGGTGCAGGACATCAGCGAACAGCACGAGATCCAGCAGCGGCTGGAGCGCATCGCCTTCGTCGATCCCCTCACCCGGCTGCCCAACAAGGCCGCCGCCGTCCGCCAGCTGGCCCGCCTGCTGCGCAGCGCTGGCAAGGACCACAGCATCGCCCTGATCAACCTCGACCTCGACAACTTCCAGTCGATCAATAACAGCCTGGGCCATGAGATCGGCAACCAGGTGCTCCAGGCCAGCGGCACCTGCCTGCGTCACCTGATGCGGCCGGATGACTGGCTGGCCCGGGTGGGCAGCGATGAGTTCATCCTGCTGCGGCCCATGGCCATGGCCGAGCGGGACCAGGTCCTGCCCTGGGCGGAGGAGATCCGCCGCACCCTCGGCAACACCCCGGGCATGGGCACGGGCCTGGCGGTCCAGCCCAGCGCTTCGCTGGGGGTGGCCCTGGCCCCGGACCATGGCCTCGACCCCGACACCCTGCTGCGCTGTGCCAACACGGCCCTGATGGAGGCCAAGCAGCACGGCAAGAACCAGCTCCGCTTCTACACCCCGGAGATCAGCCTGCAGCTGCGCGAGCGTCTCGAGCTGGAACTGAGCCTGGCCCGGGCCATTGATCGGGAGCAGCTGCGGCTCTACTACCAGCCCCAGATCGATCGGGGCGGCAGCCGGATCGCCGGGGCCGAGGCCCTGCTGCGCTGGCGCGACCAGAGCGGCCGGATGGTGTCCCCGAACGTGTTCATCCCGCTGGCGGAGAAGACCGGCCAGATCCACACCATCGGCCTCTGGGTGATCGAGGAGGCCTGCCGGCAGCTGCACGACTGGCATTGCCAGGGGCTGCGGCCGGGGAAGGTGGCGATCAACATCTCGGCCCTGCAGCTGGGGGCCGAGCATCCCTCCCTCGCCGAACTGCTGGCCGGGGCGCTGCAGACCTACGAGCTGGTCCCGGAGAACCTCGAACTGGAGATCACCGAAACGGCCCTGCTGAACGATCCGGGCCGTGCCGGCGAACAACTGCGGCAGCTGGCCGAGAGCGGATTCAGCCTGGCGATCGATGACTTCGGCACGGGCTACTCCTCGTTGGCCATGCTCCACTCCCTGCCCCTCGACAAGCTCAAGATCGATCGCTTCTTCGTCGACCGGCTCGGCAACGACGATGCCGACCTGGCCATCGTCAAGGCCACCATCGTGATGGCCAAGGAGCTGGGACTGATGACCCTCGCCGAAGGGGTGGAAACCCGTGAGCAGCTGCGGATGCTGCAGAGCCTCGGCTGCGACCAGTTCCAGGGGCACCTGCTTGGCCGGCCGATGCCCGCCGCCGACTTCGGCGCCCTGTTGCGCGGTGCTGCCGCGGCCTGAGGCCAGCGGCTACCAGCTCACCCCGTGGAGCTTGGGCAGGGGGGCGGTCTTGGAGGTCACGGCGAAGAGCCGCGGGATGCGGTGACTGTTGTAGACGCGGAATTCCCGCACCACGCTGGCGCCTTCCTCGCGCACGGCCTGGTTGAGCACCAGGGAGCCATCGGGATCGGACACCGACCGGTGGAAGGTGCCGGGGGGGATGCGCAGGATGTCGCCGCCGCAGTCGAGGCGAACGATGTGATACGGGTAATTCCAGCCCAGGTTGACCAGAAAGAAGGTGCGGCCGCCGTGCATGGCCAGCAGGTTGTCCTCCTGATGGGGATGGAGATAGAACTGCCAGCTGCCGGACTCCTGGCAGTCCGGCGGGCTGACCGCCGGACCCGAGTGGACCACCAGATCCCGCTTGTTCGAGGAGGGAACGGTGATGTCGAAGAACCGCACCGACGGGGTGTCGCGGAACTTCTCGTAGGGGATCAGCTCGAACATCGGAGCCGGACGGGGCCCTTGGCCGGCCCCGGCGGGCCGGTGATCCTGCAGCTCGTCTCTCGACGGGACGGTGGCGGTCATGGGAGCGACTTCGTCAGAAGCCTCTGCGGTCTCTTCAGTGAACCTAATCCTGGCGGCGTCCCACGGTGAGATCGGCTACGAAAGCCCGCAGCCGTTGGGCCAGTTCCGGTGGTGGAGGCGCCGCCTGGGCCGGATCGGGCGAGGACGTCTGCAGCGGGTCGGCACGGAGGACCGCGCCGGTGGGCGCAGGCCCTAGCCTGATGTGAGCAAGTACTCACTCGACCCTCCATGGGGACCGCTTCATCTCCTTCCGCCCTGCTGCCCAGGGAGGCGACGGCTCCCGAGCCCGTCCTCCGGGCCGTGCCCGCCAGGCCCGGCCGCCGCCGCTCCCTGGCGCGCCGGTGGCTGCCGCCGCTCCTCGGCCTGGGGGTCGCCGCGGGTGTCGGCGGCTGGCTGCTGGGCCAACGGGGACTGGAGTCCACCGATGACGCCCAGCTGCAGGCCCACCTCACGCTGATCGCCAGCCGCATCCCGGGCACCATCGCCCGGGTGCTGGTGGAGGACGACCAGGCCGTGGCGGCGGGCGATCCCCTGGTGCTGCTCGATCCCCGCGACGCCCAGGCCCGGCTGCGCCAGGCCCAGGCGGACCTGATCCAGGCCCGGCAGGAGGCGCTGGCCCTTCGCTCCGCCACCGGATCGAGCACCAACCTGGCGGCGGCGGCCCTCGACCAGGCCCGGGGGGAGGGCATCGCCGCCGAGGGTGAACGGGCCCGGGCCGCGGCCGATGTCCGGCGTCTGGAGACGCTGGTGCAGCAGGGTGGCGTCTCCCGCCAGGAGCTGGACCGGGCCCGGGCCGGCTACAGCCAGGCCCGGGGCGCGGTCCTGCGGGGCCAGGCCAGTGGCCGCAGCGCCCAGGCCAGCCTGGACCAGGTGACGGTGAACCGGCAGAAGGTCGCCGCCGCCGAGGCCCGCATCCTGCAGGCCCAGGCCGCCCTGGAACGGGCCCGGCTCGATCTGTCCTACGACCGGATGGTGGCCCCCAGCGCCGGGCGCATCGGAGACCGGCGGGCGGAGCCCGGCAGCCAGGTGCAGCCGGGCCAGCCCCTGATGACCCTGGTGAGCGGCGTCCCCTGGGTGGAGGCGCACTTCAAGGAGACCCAGCTCGGGGCGCTGCGGCCGGGACAGCCGGCCGAGGTGCGCGTCGATGCCTTCCCCGGCCGGGTGTTCCACGGCACCGTGCTGGGCATCGCCCCGGCCTCGGGGGCCCGCTTCACCCTGCTGCCGCCCGACAACGCCACCGGCAACTTCACCAAGGTGGTGCAGCGGGTCACCGCCCGCATCGGCCTGGACCCCCGCGAGGTGGCCGCGGCCCACCTGGTGCCGGGCCTCTCGGTACGGGTGCAGGTGCGACGGCTGTGAGGGGTTCGTGAGGGGGCAGCGACGGTGGCCGTGAGGGAGGCTGCGACGGAGGGGCTCACCCTCCGCCAGTGGGCCGTGGTGCTGACCGCTTCGATCGGTGCCTTGCTGGAGATCATCGACACCAGCATCACCAACGTGGCGCTGATCAGCATCCAGGCCAACCTGGGCGCGACCCTGGCGGAGGTGGGCTGGGTGGTCACCGGCTACGCCATGGCCACCGTGGTGATGATTCCGTTGAGCAGCTGGCTGAGCGGCCGTTTCGGCGAGCGCAGCTACTTCATCTTCTGCCTGGTCGGCTTCACGGTCGCCTCGGTGCTGTGTGGGCTGGCGCCGAGCCTGGGCTGGCTCATCGGCGCCCGCATCCTGCAGGGGCTGTTGGGGGGCGGTCTGCTGCCCAAGGCCCAGACCATCCTGTTCCGGGCGGTGCCGCCGTCGCTGCAGGGATTCGCCCAGGGGATGTTCGGCGTCGTGGTGCTGGCGGGTCCGGCCCTGGGGCCGACCCTGGGGGGCCTGCTCACCGATGGCCTGGGCTGGCGCTGGATCTTCTTCATCAACGTCCCGGTGGGCCTGGTCACGGTGCTGATGGCCCTGGCCTTCCTGGAGCCCGATGGGGAGACGGCCGCGGCCTCCGCGCCCGTGGACTGGCTGGGCATCCTGTTGCTCACCGCCTGCCTGGCCAGCCTCCAGGTGGTGCTGGAGCAGGGGCACCAGCTCGACTGGTTCGAGGACCCGGGCCTGCGCCAGCTGGGCCTCCTCGCCGCCGTCAGCCTGCCGGTGTTCGTGTGGTGGGAGCGGCGGCAGCGGCGACCGGCCGTGGACCTGCGGGTGCTGCGGCACCGCTATCTGGCGGCCGGCAGCCTTTTCTCGGTGGTGCTGGGCATGGGTCTGTACGGCACGGTCTTCGTGGTGCCGGTCTTCGCCCAGTCGGTGCTGGGGTACACGGCCACCCAGACCGGGCTGCTGCTGCTGCCCGGTGCCCTGGCCTCGGCCCTGACCATGGCGCTGCTCGGCCGCGTGGTGCAGCGGATCGATTCCCGCCTGCTGATCGGCCTCGGGGCCGCCGGCATGGTGCTCACCATGGTCTGGATGGGGGCGATCGGCCCGGACACCGGCGCGGAAGCCCTGTTCTGGCCCCTGATTGCCCGGGGGGTCACCACCGTGATGATGTTCCTGCCCCTGAGCCTGGCCAGCCTCGGTCCCCTGCCCCGCGAGGAGGTGGGCGCCGGCAGCGGCTTCTACAACCTGTCCCGCCAGCTGGGGGGCACCTTCGGCATCGCCCTGCTGACCCTGGTGGTGGAACGCCGCACGGCCCTGCACCGGGCCCATCTGGTGGACCACCTCACGACCGCCAACCCCCTGCTGCAGCAGCGCCTGATTGCCCTGCAGGCCTGGCTTCTGGAGCGAGCCGACGGCTCCGGGGAGGGGCCCGCCCAGGCCCTGCAGCTGCTGAGCCAGCAGGTGGACCGGCAGGCGGCGCTGCTGGCCTACGGGGATGTGTTCCGGGTGGTGGCCGTGCTGTTCCTGGCCGTCATCCCCCTGGTGCTGCTGCTGGGGAGGCCTCGGCCGGAGGCCGCCGATGCCATCCCCTGAGGATCAGCCCCACGGCCTTCTCCGTGTGCTCCCCCAGTTGCTCCAGGTTGTCGTGGGCCAGGCCCTGCAGCATCAGCCCCTGGTGGACGGCCACCAGGAGCCCGGCGAGCTCGGCCGGATCCAGACCCGGCTCAAACCAGCGACGGGCCTGGCCAGCGGCGATCACCTCCTGGAGCCTCAGGCGGAACCGGCCCATGAACGCCTTGCCTTCCTCGCGGGCCGGACTCGTGCCCGGCCGCTGCAGTTCGGCGAACCAGAGGCGGAGCAACCCCGGATGGGCCTGGACCAGGGCGGCATGGGCCTTCAGCAGCGCCGCCACCTCGCCGTCCGGGTCAAGGAAGGCCAGGCCTGCCAGGGCCTGGAGACGGCGCTCCAGCTCCCCGGTGGACCAATGCACCGCTTCGGTCCAGAGGGCTTCGCGACTGGGGAAGTGGCGGAAGAGGGCCCCATGGCTCACCCCCATGCGCCCGGCCACCGCCGCCGTGCTGATCTGGTCGGGGGCCATGTCGGCGGCGAGCTCCAGCAGGGCCCTGACCGCACTGGCCCGGCGCTCGGCGGCAGGGGTCGCGGGGGCCCGGGGCATGGACCTGGCACGCACGTGAGGTGGAACGCTAGGGCTGCCTAGGGTGGTCGCCTCCCGGGGATCGGCGCCATGGGTCGCCATGACCGCTGTTTCGGCTTCGAGGCCGACTTCGTCGGTGACCTGCGCTGCATCCCCATGGCCGTGCGGCGCAAGCTGGATCTGGTGGGCGTCAAGCTGAAGCTGAGCCACTGGGGTGAGCTCGGCGATCAGGAGCGGCAGCGGCTGCTGGCCTGGCCGGACGACCCCGCGGCCCTGGCGGCGCTGGACCACTGGCTCGTCGAGCGCACCGCCACCATGGCCGCCGGCACCGCCGGCCGCCTGGAGCCCGCCTGCGGCGCCCCGTGGCAACGGGACGACGCCCCCCCGGAGGTGTTGCTCGCCTCCTGCCGTCAGCTGGGCCTGACCCTTCCGCCCCACGCCTGGGGGGAGCTCGATGAGCTGCAGCGCTTCGCCCTGGTGAAGCTCAGCCATCCGGGCCACGAGCACCGCAACTTGCCGCGGGCCTTCGCCGAGTTCGGCCTGCTGGCATGAGCGGCCTGCGGGCCTGCCTGCTCAGCGGCGGCGCCAGCCGCCGCATGGGCACGGACAAGGCCCTGCTGCCCCACCCCGCCGGGGGCACCTGGCTGGAGTTCAGCCTGGCTCGGCTGGCGGCGCTGCCGCTGCCGATCACCCTGCTCAGCCACCACCGGGCCCACCATGATCTGGCGCGACCCCTGCGGGACGGGCAAGGTCAGCCGATCACGGTCCTGGAGGAGCCGCCACCCCGGGAGGGGCCGCTGCTGGCCCTGGAGCGTCTGATGGCGCACCACCCCGGCGAGGGCCTGCTGCTCTGCCCGGTGGACATGCCCTGGCTGGAGGTCGCTGCCCTCGAGGCCCTGGTGGGGGCCGCCGCCCCCGCCGCCATCCACCTGGCCCACGACGGCCGGCGGCTGCAGCCGCTGCTGGGGGTCTATCCGGCCCATCCCGGCCTCCGCCGGCGGCTGGGCGCCTTCACGGCGGCGGGCGGCCGGCGGCTGCAGGACTGGCTGGCGGGGGAGGCGGTGGTGCCGGTGGCCCTGCCGCCCGCGGGCCTGCGCAACGCCAACCGGCCCGACGACGTCACCGGCCTGTGGCCCTAGCTTTCCTGCCATGGCGGAGCGTCCCCTGGATCTGTATGGCCGGCCCCTGGGGGTGCTGCGGCTGTCGCTGACGGCCCGCTGCAACCTGGCCTGTCCCTACTGCTGCCCGGATCTCGAGGACCCGCCCGACCTGCTGACCCTGGCGGAACGGGTGGCGCTGGTGGAGGCGACCGTGGGCCTGGGGGTGCACACCCTGCGCCTCACCGGCGGCGAGCCCCTGCTGCACCGGCGCCTGGAGGAGCTGATCGCCGCCCTGCAGCCGCTGCGGCGGCGGGACCCCGGCGATCCCCGCGGCGCCCTGCGGGAGATCGCCCTCACCAGCAACGGGGTGCTGCTGGGGGCCGAGCGGGCCCGGCAGCTGAAGGCGGCGGGGCTCGACCGGATCACCCTCAGCCTCGATGGCACCGACGGCACCAGCGTGGCCCGCATGGCCGGCCTGGGGAGCCCGGCCGCCGGCGACGCCGTCCTGGAGAAGGTGCTGGCGGCGATCCGGCACGCGCGGGAGGCCGGCTTCGATCCAGCCCGCGGCGCCTTGAAGCTGAATGCGGTGATCACCCGCTCCGGCAACGCCGACCAGCTGCTGCCCCTGGCGGCCCTGGCCCGGGAGCAGGGGCTGGAGTTGCGCCTGATCGAGTTCATGGATGTGGGCAACCGCAACGGCTGGGAGCCGGAGCAGGTGCTGCCGGCGGCCGAGATGGTGGCCCGCATCGGGGCGGCCTGGCCGCTGGAGCCGGTGGGACGGGCGCCCCACGGCACAGCAGGCCGCTGGCGCTACCGCGACCGCGCCGCGGCTGGTGCCGATGTCGATGGCGGCGCCCATCTGGCGGTGGTGGCCTCGATCACGGCGCCCTTCTGCGGCGACTGCAACCGGCTGCGGATCACCGCCGACGGGGTGGCATACAGCTGCCTGTTCGGCGCCGACGGCACCGACCTCAAGCCCTGGCTGCGGCCCCGGCCCGAGCCGGGCCGGCTGCAGGAGGCGCTGGAGGCGTTGTGGCGCGCCCGCCGCGACCGCTACAGCGAGGAGCGGCAGGAGGCGGCCGACCAGCGGCCGGCGCCGGCGGAGATGGCCTACCTGGGGGGCTGAGCGGCTCCGGGCGCTGGCGCCAGCGCCCCCCGCACCAGCACCGGCACCCGCTTGAAGGCCGGGGTGCCGCAGCGGGGGTCGATGACGGCCTTCATGATCACGTTCACCTCCGGGTAGAACATCAGCGCCGCCCCCTCGCGGATCTCGCCGGGGATGATCTCCACCCCCTCCAGGGCGCCCGCCTCCCCCTGCACCGTCACCCGCTGGTGGGCCGCCAGGCCGCAGCGGTTCAGGTCGGCCCGGTTCATCAGGATCGTGTGGCGGTGGGGCATGCCCCGGTAGCTGTCGCCGGCCTTGTAGACGACGGTGTTGTGCTGGCCGTAGCTGCGGGCCGTGATCAGGGCCAGCACCAGGCCAGTTTCCCCGGGCCCGAGGCCGCCGAAGTGCTTCGCCTCTGGCAGCGACAGCTCCGGCAGGGGGGTGGGCGCCACCCGGGCCCGGCCGCTGGGGGTGGGGAAGGTCGGGGTGTCGAACAGGCGCCCCTCGACGCTGAACTCCTGCCGGGTGGCATCGATGCGGGCGATCGGGCCGTAGCCGGGCACGGTGCGGCCGATCAGTTCCCGCACGTAGGACGGATCCTGCAGCCGCCCCCACTCGATCGGATCGCTGCCCATGCGGCGCCGGGCCAGCTCGGCCAGGAACGCCACCTCGCTGATCAGGTCGGCGCCTGCCAGGTGGGTGCGGCCCGGCTCATTGAGGCGCACGTAGTTGTTGCCCGATTCGGTGGTGGTGCGGTGCGGCGTCTCGAAGCGGTTGAACACCGGGAGCACCAGGGTCTGGCGGGCGGCCAGGCCGTGGAAATGGCCCTGGTTGGGCTTGGTGGCCAGGTACAGGATCGTGTCGATGCGGCCCAGGGCGCGTTTCGCCTCGGCGCTGTCGGGGTTGGCGCCCCAGAGGTTGCCCCCCAGGCACAGCAGGCTGTCGACCCGGCCGGCATCGGCGGCCTCGATCAGGGCCCGGGTGTCGTAGCCGGGCACCCGGCTCAGGGACCGCCCCAGCAGCTGCTCGAGGGCCTGCTGCATCTCCGCCCGCAGCTTGACGGTGACCCCCATCGAGCCGAAGCCCTGCACGTTGGAGTGGCCCCGGATCGGCATGGTGCCGGCGCCGGGCCGGCCCACGTTGCCGCTGAGCAGGGCCGTGTTGGCGATCGCCTGCACGTTGTCGATGCCGTTGGCGTGGTGGGTGATCCCCATCGCCCAGGCGAACACCACGCCCCGGGCTGCGGCGACCACGGCGGCGGCGTGCTCCAGCTCCTGCCGGCTCAGACCGCAGCTGGCGGTGATCGCTTCCCAGGAGGTGGCCTCCAGCTGCTCCAGCAGCGCCTCCCAGCCCTCGGCATGGGCGGCCAGGAAATCGCGCTTCACGGCGCCGGCCTCCAGCAGGGCTTTCTGCAGCCCGAGGAACACGGCCGTGTCGCTGCCCGGCACGGGCTGCAGGAACAGCGAAGCGATCTCCGAGCCCGCCAGCATCGAGCGGATCGGGAAGGCGGGGGAGCCGAACTTGAGCAGCCCCACCTCGATCACCGGGTTGATGACGATCACGGTGCCACCCCGCTGGCGCAGCTTGATCAGCTCATTCATCAGCCGCGGGTGGTTGGCCGGGGCGTTGGAGCCCACCAGCACGACACAATCCGCCTGCTGCAGGCTCTCCAGGCTCACCATCGAGGTGCCCGAGCCGAAGACGGCATTGAGCCCCACGGTGGAGGGGGCGTGGCAGAGGTCGGAGCAGTCGGCCAGGTTGTTGGACCCCATGGCCCGCAGCAGCAGCTGCAGCAGGTAGGCGGCTTCGTTGGAGGAGCGGCCCGAGCTGTAGGAGGCCACCCGCTCCGGCGGGCGGTGGAAGGCGGCCTCGGCGATGGCGAACACGTCGTCCCAGCCGATGCGCTCGTAGTGGCTGCCGCCCTCGCGCAACAGCAGGGGGTGGCTGAGGCGGCCGAGGCGGTCAGCCTCCATCGAGGAGAGCTGCTGGAGGTCCGCCAGGCTGCGGCGGCCGAACACCCCCTCGCTCACCGCCGGCTGCAGCTCGGCCATGATCGCCTCGACGCTCTTGAGGCAGCGCTGCAGCGGCTCCCCCAGCTCGTCGACGAAGCCGCCGTGCTGGCCGCCGGTGCCCCAGGCGCAGGAGAGGCAGGCGCTCTTGTGATTGAGGGTCTGCCAGAGCTTCGGCCCCCGCGGCGAGAGGGTGGCTTTGGCCCAGCCGTCGATCAGGGGCCAGCCGCCGCCCTGGCCAGGCGTAGCGGCATCGGCGGGGCTGGCGTTGTCGCTCATCGGGCCGGCCGGAGTTGACCCTCACTCTGGCCGCTGGGATCCCCGGCTGGGGGTCCTGGGGCTACCTCCGGATCGTGTCGGGCCCGGCGAGAATCGGGCCAGCCGCGGAGCGAGGCAGCGCCCATGATCCGGCATTTCGACCACGTCACCGTCGTCGTGCGCGACCTGGCGGCAGCCCGGCACTTCTTCGGCCTGCTGGGCTTCGTCGAGGACAAGGCCGTGCTGATCAGCGGGCCCCAGTTTTCCGACTACATGGGGGTGGAAGGCATCGAGGCCGACCACGTGACGCTCGTGCTGGCCGGCGCCACGCCGCGGCTGGAGGTGCAGCTGCTGCACTACCGCCACCCGGAGCCCCTCCCCGAGCCGGCCATGGACGACCTGGCCCGGGTGGGGTTCAACCACATCTGCTTCGCCGTCGACGACCTGGAGGCCACGGTGGCCCGGCTGCAGGCCGGGGGTGTGGAGCTCCGCAACGCGGTGATGGAGTTCCACCACCGCAAGCTGGTCTTCCTGCGCGGCCCGGAGGGCATCACCGTGGAGCTGGCGGAATGGAAGGGGGGCGCCGCCCCCTAGCTGGCGACGGCCAGCAGGGCATCCAGACGGCCCTGGCGCTCCAGGGCGTAGAGGTCGTCGCAGCCGCCCACATGGGCGTCGTCGATGAAGACCTGGGGCACGGAGCGCCGACCGTCGCTGCCCCGGGCCACCATCGCGTCGCGGGCGTCCTCGTCGCCGTCGATCACGTATTCCGTGTAGGTCACGCCCTTGCGGTCCAGCAGCTGCTTGGCCCGGATGCAGAACGGGCAGAAGCGCCAGGTGTAGATCTCGACCTTGGGCATGGAGGGCACACGGGGTTGGGAGGAATGGATTGATTCTGTCGAAATGGCGGCCCGCCGTCCGTCATGGAGATGACGCAGGCCCTTCGGGAGTGTGTCCCCCACCAACCTTTCGAGTCCACACCATGCAGTACGCCGTTCTGATCTACGAAAGCGAGCAGGACTTCGCCGACCGTCCCGGCCTGATGCCGGCCTATGCCGCCTACTCCCAGGCCCTGGCCGAGGCCGGCCACATGGCCGGCGGCGAGGCCCTGCAGTCCGCCCACACCGCCACCACTGTGCGCCTGCGCCACGGAGAGCGGCAGGTGCAGGACGGGCCCTTCCCCGACAGCAAGGAGCAGCTGGGCGGCTTCTTCCTGATCGATGTGCCCGACCTCGACGCCGCCCTCACCTGGGCCGCCCGCTGCCCGGCGGCGGAGCGCTGCGCCGTGGAGGTGCGGCCCGTGCTCGCCATGGAAGCCCCCTGAGATGGAGGGGCGGCGGGCGGCGGAGCTGGCGGCACGGCAGTCCTTCGGCAAGCTGGTGGCCTGGCTCACCGCCCGCTGCGGCGATGTGGTGGCGGCGGAGGACGCCCTCGGCGATGCCTTCCTCGCCGCCCTGCGGCGCTGGCCCAGCGAGGGGGTGCCCCGGGCCCCCGAGGCCTGGCTGCTGGTGGTGGCCCGGCGACGTCTGATCGACCGGGCCCGCCGCGACCGGACCCTGGAGCAGCTGCTGCCGGAACTGGACGCCCTGGCCCCCGGCCTGGATCCGGAAACCTCTGAGAACGCCATGGAGTTCCCCGACGAGCGGCTGCGGCTGCTGTTTCTCTGCGCCCACCCGGCGATCGATCCGGGCCTCCAGGCTCCGCTGATGCTCCAGACCGTCCTGGGGCTGACCGCCGGCCGGATCGCGGCCGCCTTCCTGGTGGCGCCGGCCACCATGGGCCAGCGGCTGGTGCGGGCCAAGGCCAAGATCCGCGATGCCCGCATTCCGTTCGTGCTGCCGGGTGCCGAAGCGCTGCCCGTCCGCTCGGCGGCAGTGCTGCAGGCGATCTACGCGGCCTACACCACCGGCTGGAATGGTGCGGGCGACGACGGCCGCGACCGGGGGCTGACCCGGGAGGCGGTGCTGCTGGCGCGGCTGTGCGCCGCCCTGCTGCCCGAGGAGCCGGAGACCGGCGGCCTGCTCGCCCTG
Organism: Rhizobium sp. Q54; assembly: GCA_943367585.1. Classification (GTDB taxonomy): domain Bacteria; phylum Cyanobacteriota; class Cyanobacteriia; order PCC-6307; family Cyanobiaceae; genus Cyanobium. The sequence goes on along the minus strand of CALRJP020000010.1, from coordinate 100,183 downwards.
CTGCTCCACTGCGAAGCGCGCCACGGGGCCCGCCGGGCCGCCGACGGCAGCTACGTGCCGCTGCTGGAGCAGGAGCCGGGGCAGTGGGACGCCGCCCTGATCGCCGAAGCCGAGGCGACCCTGACCCAGGCCTCCCGGGCGGGCCGGCCCGGGCGATTCCAGCTGGAGGCGGCGATCCAGTCGCTGCATGCCCACCGCGCCGTCATCGGCACGGTCGACTGGCCGGCCCTGCTGGGGCTCTACGACGCCCTGCTGGCCCTGGCCCCGAGTGCGGGGGGGCAGGTGAGCCGGATCGCGGTGCTGGCCGAACTGGCGGGCCCGGCCCGTGCCCTGGCCGACCTGGAGGCGCTGGCCGCCGCCGAGCCGGCTCTGCGGGAGCACCAGCCCTGGTGGGCGCTGCGGGCCCACTTGCTGCAGCGGACCGGCCAGGCCGACGCGGCCCGGCAGGCCTACCGGCGCGCCATCGCCCTGGCGGACGATCCGGCGGTGCGGGCGTTCCTGGCCCAGCGGGCCGGCGCCGATCACGGTGGCTAGGACGGTCACCAGGCAACGGTTCCTGGAGGCACCCATGCACGCGAATCTGCCCGGCGGGCTGAGTCCCTACAAGCGCACGCCCACCTTTGACGCCGAGAGCGTGCCGGCGGGTCTGAGGGCGCAGCACAGCACCAAAGCGGGGGTGTGGGCCCGGGTCGTGGTGCTGGAGGGCTCGCTGCCGTTCCGGTTTCTGGAGCCCGAAGAGGAGCTGGTGGTGCTGACCCCCGAACGGCCCGGCATCGTGGCGCCCACCCAGCGGCACCAGGCCGAACCCGGCGTCGGCGTGCGGTTCTACGTCGAGTTCCACCGGGCCGGACCGCCGCTCACGCCGCCTGGCGCGGCCTGATGCCGTACTGGCGGCGCACCTCCTCCAGGGGTTGGGGGAAGTCGTCCCAGGGATCCCAGTCGCTGATCAGGTCCCGGGTGACGCCGAGGCCGTGCTCCAGGCCGCGGAAGATCACCTCCGGATCCGCCTGTCCGGTCTCGGCCGCCGTGACGGGAGTGGAGCCGATGCCCAGCTGGAACTGGGCCAGGCCGAACAGGATCGTGAAGAAGGGGTCGTTGCGGCCGAAGCCGGCCTGGAAGCCGAGCACGCCGCATTCCTCGCTGGGGCTGGTGCCGTAGCCACCGAGCACGTGGCAGCAGTCGTGGCGCACCACCGGCGGCGGCGGCCCGCCCAGCTCGCCGGGAACGCTGAAGCCGTTGGCATCGATGAAGGCCAGGTAGGCCCGGCCGAGGCTGCCGTGGGGCAGTTCCGCCAGGGCCCGGTAGCGGCGGGCCAGGGCGGGATCCTCCCGCTTCAGCAGCGAGCGGGCGATCTGCAGGGCTCCGGCGGGGCCCTCATCGCGCACGTAGGCCGCGGCGGCCCCCCGCTGGAACCCTCGCCGCATGATGTCGAGGCGCACCAGGTTGAACTGGTGCTCGAGCACGTGGTGGAACGCCTGCACCGGGGCGTCATCAATCGCCAGTGCCCGGGCCGTGGCCTCCAGCCGGGCCAGACTGGCCTCGCCAGGGGAGTCCTCGAGCAGGGCCAGCACGGTCATGCCGCGCAGGATCCGCTCGCGCCACTCGGGCTCCGGCACCGCCGCCGCCAGCTGCTCCGGCGTGAGGGGCTCGAGCTCCTCGAGCGGAATGGGCAGCCGGATCAGGTGGTCGCGGATGGCCGTGATCGTGCGCAGGGCCATGGGGCTGGGCGGCCCGCCCTCGGCGGCGATCGCCAGCAGGCTGCCCAGGCCGGCCCGGCCGATGGCCTCGCGGCGTTCCGGGGGCGGTTGCGCAGAGAGCAGGGGGTTCATGGCGTTCAGGCGAGCTCGAAGCGGTCGAGGTCCATGACCTTGCCCCAGGCGGCCACGAAGGCGGCCACGAAGCGCTCAGCGGCGTCGGCGGAGGCGTACACCTCGGCGATCGCCCGCAGCTGGGCGTTGGAGCCGAAGATCAGGTCGACGCGGGTGGCGGTCCAACGCAGGTCGCCGGTGTGGCGATCGCGGCCCTCGAAGCTGTCCTGGGCCTCGGAGGTCGCCGTCCAGGTGGTGCCCATGTCGAGCAGGTTCACGAAGAAGTCGTTGCTGAGGGTCTCGGGGCGATGGGTGAAGACCCCATGCCGTGACCTGCCGTGGTTCGCATCGAGCACCCGCAGGCCCCCCACCAGCGCCGTCATCTCCGGGGCGGTGAGGGTGAGCAGCTGGGCCTTGTCGATGAGCAGCTCCTCGGCGGAGGCCGGCAGGCCCGGCCGCAGGTAGTTGCGGAAGCCGTCGGCCTTCGGTTCGAGCACGGCGAAGGAGGCCACGTCCGTCTCGTCCTGGGAGGCATCCATGCGCCCGGGGGTGAAGGGCACCGACACCGTGTGGCCGCCGCGGCGGGCCGCCTCCTCCACGGCGGTGCAGCCCCCCAGCACGATCAGATCGGCCAGGGAGATGCGCCGGCCGTCCGACTGGGAGCCGTTGAAGGCCTGGCGGATCGCCTCGTAAGCCTCCAGGGCCCTGGCCAGCTTGGCGGGCTGGTTCACCTCCCAGTCCTTCTGGGGGGCCAGGCGCAGGCGGCCGCCGTTGGCGCCGCCGCGCTTGTCGGAGCCGCGGAAGCTGGCGGCCGCCGCCCAGGCGGTGGCCACCAGCTGGGAGACGGGCAGCCCCGCGCCCAGGATCTGGCTCTTGAGGGCGGCGATGTCGTCAGCGTCCACCAGGGGGTGGTCGACGGGCGGAATCGGGTCCTGCCAGAGCATCACCTCGTCCGGCACCAGGCGGCCCAGGTAGCGGGAGCGGGGCCCCATGTCCCGGTGCACGAGCTTGAACCAGGCGCGGCGGAAGGCCTCCCCCAGCTGGTCGGGGTTGGCATGGAACCGCCGGGAGATCTCCAGGTAGGCCGGATCGACCCGCAGGGACAGATCGGTGGTGGCCATCATCGGCGCGTGGCGCTTCGACGGGTCGTGGGCATCGGGCACGGTGTCCGCCGCCGCCGGATCGGTGGGATGCCACTGCCAGGCGCCGGCCGGACTCTTCTCCAGTTCCCACTCGTAGCCGAACAGGTTGTCGAAGTAGCCGCCGTCCCACTGCACGGGATTGGCGGTCCAGGCCCCCTCCAGGCCGCTGGTGGTCGTGTCGTCCCCCTTGCCGCTGCCGAAGCGGTTGCGCCAGCCCAGCCCCTGCTCCTCCAGGCTGGCGGCCTCGGGTTCCGGCCCCACCAGGTCCGGATCGCCGGCCCCATGGCACTTGCCGAAGGTGTGGCCCCCGGCGATCAGGGCGACGGTCTCCTCGTCGTCCATCGCCATGCGGGCGAAGGTCTCACGGATGTCCCGGGCGGCAGCCAGGGGATCGGGCTCGCCGTTGGGCCCCTCGGGGTTCACGTAGATCAGCCCCATCTGCACGGCACCGAGCGGATCCTCCAGCTCGCGGTCGCCGCTGTAGCGCCTGTCCCCCAGCCATTCGGTCTCCGGGCCCCAGTCGATGTCGATCTCCGGCTCCCAGACGTCCTGCCGGCCCCCGGCGAAGCCCAGGGTGGGCAGGCCCATCGATTCGATGGCGCAGTTGCCCGCGAAGATGATCAGGTCGGCCCAGGAGAGGGCGCTGCCGTACCTCTGTTTGATGGGCCAGAGCAGGCGCCGCGCCTTGTCGAGGTTGCCGTTGTCGGGCCAGCTGTTGAGGGGGGCGAAGCGCTGGGTGCCGGAGCCGGCGCCGCCACGGCCGTCCTGGATGCGGTAGGTGCCGGCGCTGTGCCAGGCCATGCGCACGAAGAACGGCCCGTAGTGGCCGTAGTCGGCGGGCCACCAGTCCTGGGAGGTGGTCATCAGCGCGAACAGCTCCTGCCGCAGGACCTCCAGGTCGATGGTGCGGAACGCCGCGGCGTAATCGAAGCCGCCGCCCATCGGATCGGACAGGGGCGAGTGCTGATGCAGCACCGACAGGTTCACCTGCCGCGGCCACCAGTCCCGGTTGGAGCGGGCCCCGGCCGTGCTGCCCCGGAGGGTGCCGTGCAGGAAGGGGCATGTCCCGCCGGTGGCGGCACCGGCCTCGGGGGAACGTCCTTCCATCCGCCGCTGCTGCGTATGCGCTGAATGTAGGGGCGGTATCGCGATCAGGACCACGGACGTTCGCCGTCCGCCGGCCGCCTGTGGGCGCTCCGGAGTCCAGGCCCGGAGTCCACCCCTACCCTGACGTCAACGCCACGGCCACGGCATGCCCACCTCCATCGCCCTGCTGCTCCTGGCGCTCCTGGACCCCGCACCGGGGCTTGCCGCAGCCCAGCCCGAGGGTGGCGAACTCAGCCCGCGGGAGGAGCTGATGGTGATGGTGGGGGTGGGATCCGGCTACATGAGTGCCCTCTGCAACCTGGAGAAGAACGGTTTCATCGCCACCGCCACCCGGGCCAAGCTGGCCCAGGAGCAGCTCGACGTCTTCAGCGGTGACCCCGCCAAGAAGGACGATCTGGAGGGGCTGCTCGCCGGGATGAAGGCCGTGGAGGAGGACAGGAACCTGTGCCCCAGCCAGGTGTTGCCGCTGCGCCGCAAATGAGCCGCCCAGGGGGACGCTGATGGAGCCGCGCGAGCGCCTGGCCAGGGTGTTGCCGGGCCTGGCGCGGTTGCTGGACTACCAGAGCAGCTGGTTGCGGCCGGACCTGCTGGCGGGCGTCACCGTGGCCGCCTACCTGGTGCCCCAGTGCATGGCCTACGCCGAAGTGGCCGGCCTGGCGCCGGTGGCGGGCCTGTGGGCGATCCTGCCGCCCCTGCTGCTCTATGCCCTGCTGGGCTCCTCCCCCCAGCTGTCGGTGGGGCCGGAGTCGACCACCGCCGTGATGACGGCCGCGGCGGTGGGGCCCCTGGTGGCGGGGGATCCGCTTGTCTACGCCGGTTTCTGCAGCCTGCTGGCGCTACTGGTGGGGCTGGTCTGCTGCGCCGGCGCCTGGGCCCGGCTGGGGTTCCTGGCCGATCTGCTCTCCCGGCCGATCCTGGTGGGCTACCTGGGGGGCGTGGCCCTGATCATGATCGGCGGCCAGCTGGGCCGGGTCAGTGGCCTGAAGCTGCAGGCCGACTCCAGCCCGGGCCAGCTGCTGGAACTGCTGACCCGGCTGGGGGAGATCCACCGGCCCACCCTGCTGCTGGCGTTGGGGGTGCTGGTGTTCCTGCTGCTGGTGCAGCGCCGCTTCCCCCGGGCGCCGGCCCCCCTGCTGGCGGTGCTGCTGGCCATGGCGGTGGTGGCGGTGGGACACCTCGATCAGCGCGGTGTGGCCGTGATCGGCGCCATCCCGGCCGGCCTGCCCCGACCGATGCTGCCGCCCGGGGTCTCGCCGGACCAGATGCGCTACCTGCTGACGGCGGCGGTGGGCATCGCCCTGGTGGGCTACTCCGACAACGTGCTGACGGCCCGGGCCTTCGCCGCCCGGGGCGGCTACCGCATCGACGCCAACCAGGAGCTGCTGGCCCTCGGCACCATCAACCTGGGCAATGGGCTGATGCAGGGCTTTCCGGTGAGCAGCAGCGGCAGCCGCACCGCCATCGGCGATTCCCTCGGCAGCCGCTCCCAGCTGTTCTCCCTGGTGGCGCTGGCGGTGGTGGTGGCGGTGCTGCTGTGGCTGCGGCCGGTGCTGGCCCTGTTCCCCACGGCGGCCCTGGGGGCGATCGTCATCTATGCCGCCCTGCGGCTGATCGACATCCCGGAGTTCCTGCGGCTGCAGCGGTTCCGCCCCAGCGAATTCCGGCTGGCCCTGATCACCCTGGTGGGGGTCCTGGCCACCGACCTGCTGCTTGGCGTGGCCCTGGCGGTGGGGCTGTCGGTGATCGATCTGTTCGCCCGCCTGGTGCGTCCCCACGACGCCGTGATGGGGATCGTGCCCCGGCTGGCGGGCCTGCATGACGTGCGCGACTGGGACGGGGCGCGCACGATTCCTGGCCTGGTGTTGTTCCGTTTCGATGCCCCCCTCTGCTTCGCCAACGCCGAGCACTTCCGCCAGCGGGTGCTGGCGACGATCGCCGCCGAGCCCCAGCCGGTGGATTGGTTCGTGCTCAACGCTGAGGCCATCGTGGAGATCGACATCACGGCGGCCGACGTGCTGGAGGAGCTGCAGCGGGAGCTGACGGCCCGCGACATCACCTTCGGCCTGGCGCGGGTGAAGCAGGACCTCTACAGCCAGCTGGAGCGCGCCGGTCTGGTGGAGCGGATCGGGCCGCGCCTGTTCTTCCCCACCCTGCCCACGGCGATTGCGGCGTTCCAGGCCCGGACGACCGGGGCGCCGCTGCCGGGCCCATGAACGACGCTCCCGAGCGCCACCTGCTGGTCCTGGCGGGGGGCGGCCACAGCCACGTGCTGGTGTTGCGGCGCTGGCTGATGCGCCCCCGCACCCGGCCGCCGCGCACCCGCCTGATCCTGGTGAGTCGCCACGGCACCGCCCTCTATTCAGGGCTGCTGCCCGCCGTGGTGGCGGGACTGGAGCCCCTGGAGGCCGCCGCCATCGACCTGCGCCGCCTCTGCACCCTGGCGGGTGTGACCTTTGTGCAGGCGGAGATCACCGGGCTGGACCCGGCGGCCCGGGAGTTGCAGCTGGCGGGCCGTCCGCCCCTGCGCTTCGACCGGCTCAGCCTCGATCTGGGCGCCGTGACCGCCACTTCGGGATGGTCGGCGGGCGGGGCGATGGCCGTCAAGCCGCTGGAGCCCTTCCTGGCCTGGGCGGAGCGGCGCCGTGCCGGCGAGCCCCTGGTGATCCGGGGGGGCGGGGCCGCCGCCGTGGAGCTGGCCCTGGCCTTCCGGGCCCGGGGGATGGCCTGCCAGCTGCTGCTCCAGGGGGAGTGCTTGCGTCTGGGTTCGGCGGCGGCGAACCGGGCCGGAGAACGGCTGCTGGCCGAGGCCGCCATCCCGATCCAGCGGCGGGCCCCGGCGGAGGCCCCGGCCGATCTGGCCTGCACCGGCAGCCGCGCCCCCGCCTGGCTGGCGGCCGCCGGCCTGCCGGTGGACCCGGCAAGCGGCAGGGTGCTGACCGAAGCCAGCCTGGCGGTGATCGGCCATCCGGCCCTGTTCGCCAGCGGCGACTGCGGCCTGATCGCCGCCGATCCCCGGCCCCCCTCGGGGGTGTGGGCGGTGCGCTCGGCGCCGGTGCTGGCGGAGAACCTGCGCCGCAGCCTGGCCGAGCCCGCCAGGCCGCTGCGGCCCTGGCGGCCCCAGCCGCGGGCCCTGCAACTGCTGGGCGACGGCGGTTGGCAGGCCGCTGGCCCCCGGGCCCTGGCGTTCCTGGGGCCCGTGGCCCTGGGGCCATCGGGATGGATCTGGCGCTGGAAGCAGCGCATCGACCGGGCCTTCATGGCGCGCTTCGCCGCGCTCCAGCCAATGGCCGCGGCCGCCATGGCCTGCCGCGGCTGCGCCGCCAAGCTGGGGGCCGCCCCCCTGGCGGCCGCCCTGGCCAGGCTCGACCCCGACGGAGCGCCGCGGCCGGTGGAGGACGCGGCCGTGGTGGGCAGCGGCGCTGAGGGCGAGCTGCTGCTGCAGAGCGTCGACGGCTTCCCGGCCCTGGTGGACGACCCCTGGCTGAACGGGCGGCTCACCACCCTGCATGCCTGCAGCGACCTCTGGGCCAGCGGCGCCACCGTGGACGGCGTGCAGGCCCTGGTGACGGTGCCCGAGGCGGCCGCCGCCATCCAGGAGGAGCTGCTGCTGCAGACCCTGGCCGGGGTGCGCTCGGTGCTGGAGCCCCTCGGGGCCGCCCTGGTCGGCGGCCACACCCTGGAGGGCCGCGACGGGGCGGGGCTCGCCCTGGCCCTGACCGTGAACGGCTGGGTGGCGCCGCCGGCCCACTGGGGCAAGGGGCCGCTGCGGCCCGGCGAGGTCCTGCTGCTCAGCCGGCCCCTGGGCAGCGGCGTGCTGTTCGCCGCGGCCATGGCCGGCGCCGCCGCCCCCGCCTGGCTGGAGGCGCTGCTGGAGTCGATGCAGCGCAGCCAGGCGCCCCTGGTGCCGCTGCTGGCGGCCCACGGCTGCCGCGCCTGTACGGACGTGACTGGCTTCGGCCTGCTGGGCCACCTCGGCGAGATGCTCGACGCCTCCAGCGCGGGGGTGGCGGTGGAGCTGGAGCCCGCGGCCATTTCCGCCTATCCCGGTGCCCTGGAGCTGCTGGAGCGGGGCTTCGCCAGCACCCTGGCCCCCGCCAACGCTTCCGCCCTGGCCCTGCTGGAGGGGCCCGTGCGGCTCGCGGCATCGGCCGCCCTGGCGGGGCTGCTGATTGACCCCCAGACCTGCGGACCGCTGCTGGCGGCGCTGCCGGCGGCGCAGGCGCCCGCGGCCCTGGCGGCCCTGCGCGGCGCCGGCTTCGGGGCGGCGGCGGTGATCGGGCGGGTGGTCAGCCGGCGGGCGGCTGATGCAGCGTCACCAGCCCCCGGCTGATCAGCTCCAAGGCCGCCTCCGGCGCCGCCAGACCGCCGAGATCCACCGCCGAACAGGCGTGGCCGTCCAGGTCGTGGTCGTAGCAGCGGTCGTAGTAATCGAGCATCTGCCGGCAGGCGGTGGCCCAGTCGGCCCGCTCGATCGCCTCCAGGGCCAGGGCGGTGCGCTGGGGCCCCAGCCGCTTGGCGATGCGCCGGGTGGCTTCCGCTAGGGCGACGGGATCCTGGGCGCCGTAGATCGCCACCAGGTGGTCCACCCGCTCCTCCATGGGTCGCTCCACCGCCAGCACCGGCGCGGCCTTCATCTGGCGCCACAGGCCGGCGGGAATGCGGCAGCGGCCCACCATGGCGCTCTCGGCCTCCAGCCAGATCTGTTCCGCCCCGGCCAGGGGGGCCAGGGCGGCGGCCAGTCGGTTCTCGTAGTGCTCGCTGCTGGGCTGCTCCGGCAGGCCCAGCCCGCCAAAGCTGCTGCCGCGGTGGTGGGCCAGCCCCTCCAGATCCACCACCGCCGCCCCCCGCTCGCGCAGGGCCAGCAGCAGTTCGGTCTTGCCGCTGCCGGTGCGGCCCCCCAGCAGCCGCACGGGCCAGGGCCGCTCGAACAGCTCCAGCACCCAGCGCCGGTAGCTCTTGTAGCCCCCCTCCAGCAGCAGCACCGGCAGCTCCAGCTGCTCGGCCAGCCAGGCGACGCTGCCCGAACGCATGCCGCCGCGCCAGCAGTGCAGCCGCAGGGGCGCCCCGCCCGAGCGTTCGCTCCAGGCCACCAGTTCGGCGGCCAGGGCCTCCATCCGCGGCCCCACCAGGGCCAGACCCCGCCGCACGGCGGCCTGGCGGCCCTGCTGCTTGTAGAGGGTGCCCACCTCGGCCCGCTCCCCGTCGCTGAACAGGGGCAGGTTGGCGGCCCCAGGGATGTGGCCCTGGCGGAATTCGGCCGGCGCGCGCACGTCGAGCACGGCGCCACCCCCCGCCAGGAACGCATCGATGGGAAGGCAGGGCGCCATGGGGCTCGCGGCTGGGACGGGGGCGTCTGGCGAGGACGAAAGCCGCGGGCCGGCACCCACCTGATGGCCATAGTGGAGCAAAGACCGACACCCCTTCCCTTCCCAGATGCATCTCCGGATCCGCGCCACCGCCACCGCCGCCGTTATGGGGGTGTCGCTGGCGCTGCTGCCGCTGCTGGCGCCCGCCGCCGCCCCCCTTCCCGGCCTGCTGGCTCCGGCGGCGGCCCAGCAGAGCCAGAAGGTGCTGCGCATCGGCGCCATCCCCGACCAGAAGCCCGAGACCCTCAACCGGCTCTACCCGCTGGTGGCCAACGAACTCAGCCGTCAGTTGGGGGTCAAGGTGGTCTACGTGCCGGTGGTCGACTATGCCGCCGCCGTCACCGCGTTCCGTACCGGCGGCCTGGATCTGGTCTGGTTCGGCAGTCTCACGGGGGTGCAGGCGCGCCTGCAGAAGCCCGGCGCCGTGGTGATCGCCCAGCGCGACATCGACGCGTCCTTCCAGAGCGTCTTCATCGCCAACACCAGCAGCGGCCTCAAGCCGATCAGCAACGTCAAGGGGCTTGCGGAGCTGAAGGGCAAGCGTTTCACCTTCGGCTCGGAGAGTTCCACCTCCGGCCGCCTGATGCCCCAGTTCTATCTGAATCAGGCCGGGGTCAAGCTGAGCGACTTCGCCGGCGGTGCCCCCGGCTTCAGCAGCAGCCATGACGCCACGATCGCCCTGGTGCAGAGCGGCGCCTACCAGGCCGGCGCGGTCAGCGAAGAGGTCTGGCGCAGCAGCCTCAGCGACGGCAAGGTCAACCGCGCCAAGGTGGTGCCGATCTGGAAAACCCCCGGCTATCCCAACTACCACTGGATTGCCCAGCCCGATCTCGACAAGCGCTTCGGCAAGGGCTTCACCGCTCGGATGAGGACGGCGATCCTCAGCTGGCGCGCCACCAATCCCAGGCAGAAGGAGGTGCTGGCGTTGTTCGGCGCCCAGCGCTTCATCCCCGCCAACGCGGCGGCCTACAGCCCCATCGAGAAGGTGGGCCGCCAGATCGGCAAGATCCGCTGATTCCCCTCGGCCGCTGGCACCGCCGCAGGACCCGCTCCGCCGGGCTGGCCCTCGGTCTGGCCGCCCTGCTGGGGGTGCCGGGTCCCGCGGCCGCCAGCGCCTGTGTGCCCGCGGGGGCCTGGGTGGAGCCCACCGCCGCCGGTCTCCGCACGGCGGCGGCGAGCGAGCTGCTGGATCGTTTGGCCCGGCGTCCGGCGGTGCTGCTGGGGGAGCGCCATGACAGCGCCGCCCACCACCGCTGGCAGCTGGCCACGCTCCAGGCGCTGCAGGCGCGCAGTCCCGGCCTCAGCCTCGGCCTGGAGATGGTGCCGCGCCGGCTGCAGCCGGTGCTCGACCGCTGGGTGGCCGGGGGCCTGGAGGAGCGCGCCTTCCTCGACGCCCTCGACTGGCCGGCCATCTGGGGCTACGACGCCGACCTCTACCTGCCGATCCTGCGCTTCGCCCGCGACCGGCGGCTGCCGCTGCTGGCCCTGAACGTGGACCGCCAGCTGGTCCGCCGGGTGCGGGCCGAGGGCTTCGCGGCGGTGCCCGCCAGCGAGCGGGAGGGGGTGGGACGACCGGCCCCGGCCAGCGCGGCCTACCGGGCCCAGCTGCACCGGCTCTGGCAACACCATCCCTTCGTGCCCAGCAAGGGCCAAGGGATGCCGGGGCTGGAGGATCCCTCCTTCGGTCGCTTCGTGGAGAGCCAGCTGCTGTGGGACCGGGCCATGGCCGAGGCCATCGCCGAGCAGCGCCGCCGGCGACCCGGCGCTCCGGTGGTGGCCCTGATCGGCAACGGCCACCTGGCCGGCGGCCACGGCGTGCCCCATCAGCTGCGGGCCCTGGGCCTGGCGGAGGCGGCCTGGCTGCTGCCCTGGGAGGACAACCTCGACTGCGCGGCGTTGCAGCCGGCTCTGGCGACGGCGGTGTACGGGGTGGTGACGCCACCGCCGGCGGGCCTGCGGCTGGGGGTCTATCTGGAAACCCACGGCGGCCGGGTGGAGATCCACCAGGTGGCCCCCGGCTCCCTGGCGGAGCGCTCCGGCCTGCAGGTGGGCGATGGGATCACGGCGATCGACGGCCAGCCGGTGACCACGGCCCGCCAGGTGATCGAGCGGGTGGCGGCGCACCCGGTGGGCCGGCCCCTGGGCCTGACCGTCCGGCGGGGCGGGCAAAACCTGGTGCTGCAGCTGGCCCTGCCGGGCCGATGAGATACCGGGCCGGCTGCTCCCGCAGGGCGGCCGCACCGGTTGGGGGATCAGGGGGCGATTCCGTACAGGGCTCTCACCTGCTCCAGCGGCTTGTCGAAGTCGTCCCAGGGGTCCCAGTCGCTGATCAGGTCGCGGTTCACCTTGCTGCCCCGTTCCAGGCCCCGGATCACCGCTTCCGGAGTCACATGATCCGTTTCGGCATCGTTGAAGGGTGTGCTGCCGATCCCCAGCTGGAGCTGGGCCAGGGCGAACAGGATTGTGTAGAAGGGATCGTTGCGGCCGAAGCCGGCCTGGAAGCCGATCACGCCGCACTCCCCGGCCTGGCTGGGGTCGTAGCCGCCGAGCACGTGGCAGCAGTCGTGGCGCACCACCGGGGGCGGCGGGCCACCGCGTTCACCGGGGACACTGAAGCCGTTGCTGTCGATGAAGGCGAGGTAGGCGCGGCCGAGGCTTGCCTCGGGAAAGTCGGCCAGCTGGCGGTAATGGGCGGCCAGCTCGGGGTCCTCCCGGCAGAGCAGGTGGCGGGCGATCTGCAGGGCACCATCGAGGCCCTCATCGCGGAGGTAGCTCAGGGTGGCTCCCTTCTGAAAGCCGCGCCGGGCGATGTCGAGTCGCACCAGATTGAACTGGCCATCGAGAATATGACGGAAGCTGGCCACGACGGTGTCGCCGATGTCGAGCGCCGCTGCTGTGGCCTGCAGCCACTGCAGCTGAGCGTCGCTGGGCTCCCGCTCCATCAGAGCCAGGACGGTCATGCCACGCAGGATCCGCTCGCGCCACTCGGGCTCCGGCACGGCTTCCGCCAGCTGGCCAGGGTCGAGGGGAATGATCTCCTCGATCGGGACCGGCAGATGGATCAGGTGATCACGGATGGCGGCGATCGTGCGGCGGGCGATGGCGCTGGGCGGGCCCTCCACCGTGGCGATCGCCAGCAGGCTGCCCAGCCCGGCCCGACCGATGGCCTCCCCCCGGCCGGGTGGCGGCTGGAGCTGGGGAATCGTTTCAGGCGAGGTCGTCACCGTCACTGATGGCATCGAACTTCGCCGCCAGCACCACATCGGAGCGGGTCAGTCCTTCCGGATCGTGGGTGTACGTGGTGGCTGCCGCATACCCCCATCCCAGCTGGAAATCGGCATGGTGCCCCTGCTCCTCACAGATGGCTCCTGCATGGCGCACCCAGAGGAGAGCGGAGCTGAAATCCTGAAACGTCCAGACCTTGTGTAGATGGTCCCCATCAACCACCTCCCATCCAGGCAGTTCGCCCAGGAAGCTGTTGATCTCACTGATGCTGAGTGTGGGGCCAACGCCTTGGGCAGGGATGCAGAGTTCGTCCCGTAACTTCATAATTCAATGCCTTGCGTTAATCTTGTAATCAGGCTACCGACATTGGAGTTGGCTGGAGCGGTTTTCCTGAAGGGAGCAGGACGCATCCAAGGCGCAGATCGACGGCAGATCAGAGGCTGGACCATGGTGTCCCGAGGCGTCTGGGACAAATTGGCTGCATCGAAATGCGTCCGTCAGCGCCATTCATCATCACAGTGAAAACTCAGTATTACGCCGCATCCAGCCTGGATGGATTCATCGCCACCACGGACAACTCCCTGGATTGGCTGCTTCAGTTCGGCGAAGCCGATGGGCCAGGTCATCAAACCTTCCTGGCTGAAGTTGGGGCGATTGCCATGGGTTCAGCCACCTATCAGTGGCTGGTGGATCATTACATCAAAGCTGGAACGTCGGAAGAAAAGCCCTGGCTCTACACCCAGCCCACGTGGATTTTCACGAGCCGCAAGCTTGCCTCCGTCCCCAACGCGGATCTGCGCTTCGTGCAGGGTGCTGTCACGCCTGTGCACCAGCAGATGGTCGCCGCTGCGATGGGGAAGAACATCTGGATGGCCGGTGGGGGCGAACTGGCCGGTCAGTTCTTCGATGCCGGCCTGCTCGATGAGCTGATCATTCAGGTGGCCTCCGTGACCCTGGGCCAGGGATTGCCGCTCCTCCCCCGGCGGATCGCCTTCCCGCCCCTGAGGCTGACATCGGTGCAGGCCCTGGGTGGGGCCTTTGCCGAACTCCACTACGACGTTCCGCGTCAGCCTGAGGCGGTCTGATCGGGTTTCAAGAGGTCCCCTACCAGGGCAGCACCTGGCCGTTGGCGTGCCAGAACGTGCCGCTCGTCTCCAGGGTCAGGGCGTCGATGCGGCCCAGCAGGCCGCGCACGGACTCCTCAGGGGTGATGGCCTGCGCACTGAAGCCCGTCATGCGCGTGCGCACCAGGCCGGGATGGAGCAGGGCCACGGCGATGCCGCGGGGACGCAGGTCGATGGCCAGCGACCGCCCGGCCATGTTGAGCGCCACCTTCGACATCCGGTAGCCGTAGGAGCCGCCGGAGCCGTTGTCGTCGATCGAGCCCATGCGGCTCGTCATCAGGATCACCTTGGCGCCCTCGCCCAGATGGCCCAGCAGGGCCCGCGTGAGCCGCAGGGGGGCGATGGCGTTCACCTCGAACTGGCGCCGCAGGCTCTCCGCATCGAGGCCCCCCAGGCTGGTGGATTCCAGGATCCCGGCGTTCAGGATCAGGGCATCGAGGCTCAGGCCGTCCAGCCGTTTCACCAGGGCGTCGATGGCGGTCCCATCGGTGAGGTCGATCCCCGCCTCGATGCGGACCCCCAGGCTCTCCAGTTCCGGCGACGGGGTGCGGCAGACCGCCACCACCGTGTCGCCCCTGGCCTGGAGCTGGCGGCAGTACTCCAGGCCGATGCCGCGGTTGGTGCCGGTGATCAGAACGGTGGCCATCGGGGACGCGCACGCTGCTGCCTGGATCGTATGGGGCTCAGCCCTCCTCCCAGCGGAACCCCTGGTCATCCCAGGCCCTGGGGTCCTCGATCGGCTCGAGGTGGGTCAGCACATCGCTGCGGGGCAGGGCGACGGCGATCTCCTGCTCCAGCCGCTCGCAGAGGTCATGGCCGTCCTGCACGGTCCACTGGCCCGGCACCAGCACGTGGAGGGCGACGAAGCGGCGTGATCCGGCCACCCGGGTGCGCAGGGCATGGAAGCGGATCTCCTCCGATTCATGGGAGGCCAGCAGCGCCTCCAGCTTCTCCTGTTCGTCGATGGGCAGCGAGCGGTCGAGCAGGCCGGTGGCCGTCTCCCGCAGCAGATTCCACCCCGTCAGGGTGATGTTGAGCGCCACCGCGATCGCGATCAGCGGGTCGAGGATCGTCAGGCCGGTGAGCTTCACCAGGCCGATCCCCAGCAGCACGCCGGCGGAGGTCCAGACGTCGGTGAACAGGTGGTGGGCGTCGGCCCGCAGGGTGATCGAGTGGAAGTGGCGGGAGGCCCGCAGCAGCACCCAGGCCACCACGCCGTTGAGCGCCGTGGCCACCAGGGAGAGGGCCATGCCCAGCCCCAGCTGCTCCAGCGGTTCCGGCTGATGCAGCCGCCCCACGGCGGCGTGGATGATCGCCACCGACGCCAGCACGATCAGCACGCTCTCCAGGCCGCTGGAGAAGTACTCGGCCTTGAAGTGGCCGTAGTGATGGGTGCGGTCGGCCGGCTTGGCCGCCAGGCTGAGGGCCCAGAAGGCCCCGAGGGCCGCCACCAGGTTCACCCCGGATTCCATCGCATCCGAGAGCAGGCCCACCGAGCCGGTGTACCGCCAGGCGGCCGTTTTCAGGACGATGGTGGCCACCGCCGCCGCCACCGACAGAAGGATGTAGGAGCGGGGGGACGCGAAGACCATGGGATCGGACCGGGCGGCAGGGGGAGGACGCCGCCCGGCCATGCTCGCCCAGCCTGGCCACGGCGCCGCGTGGGGTCGCGGTTTGGCTCGTTCAGGGGCGCCGTTCGGCCACCAGCAGCAGGCCCCCCATGATCGAGAGGTTCTTCAAAAGCGCGATCCGCTCCTGGGGGTCGGCCACATCGTTGTGGAACAGCAGGGTGGTGGGCACCAGGAACAGCAGCAGCAGGATCGCCCCGAGGCGCGCCCGATAGCCGCTGATCACCAGCACCGACCCCACGACCATCAGCGCCACGGCCGCCGCCAGCAGCACCGGCGCCAGGGGGATCCCCCGGCCGGCGATCATCCCGGCCACGGCGCCGAAGCCCGTCAGCTTGCCGATCACCGCGTGGAGGAACACCAGGCACAGCAGCACCCGGGCGATGCGATCGAGCAGGGAGGGTCGGGACCCGGTGGAGGACGTCATCGCTTGCCGTGCGGATGGGGGAAAGTCTGCTGGGGCTCCCCCCGACCTGGCGAGCCCACAAGCCTCGACCTGACAACTGGCAATCTGGACGGGACGTTCGCGCTTCCCGCCCCCCATGGCCGCCGGCCCCGCCACCGCCGTGCTCGCGCTGCGGGGTGTCTGCGTCAGCGGCCGCGGGCGGCCCCGGCTGGAGCAAGTGGATCTGAGCCTGGCCCCCGGTGAGCGGGTGGCGCTGCTGGGGGCCAGTGGCGCCGGCAAGAGCACCCTGCTGGCGGTGGCCAACGGCCTGCTGGCGCCGGCGGCGGGCACGGTGCAGTGGGAAGGGCAGGCCCCCGCCCGCTCCCGCCGTGGCCGGCGCCGCCAGCAGGCCCGCATCGGCACCCTCTGGCAGGACCTGCGCCTGATCGAGGAGCTGACCGTCCAGCAGAACCTCAACGCCGCCCGCCTGGCCCGCTGGGGCTGGCCCCGGGCCCTGCTCAACCTGCTGCTGCCGCTGGACACCGAGGCCTGCGCGGCGGCCCTGCGGGCGATGGATCTGGATCCGGCCCTGCTGGAGCAACCGGTGACGGCCCTCTCCGGCGGCCAGCGCCAGCGGGTGGCGATGGCCCGCCTGCTGCGCCAGGAGCCCACCCTGCTGCTGGCCGATGAGCCCCTGGCCAGCCTCGATCCGCGCCTGGCCGGCGAGCTGCTGGCCCTGCTGCTGGCCCAGGCCGTGGCCCCCCGGGCCCTGCTGCTGAGCCTGCATCGCCCCGACCTGCTCGACGGCTTCGATCGGGCCGTGGGCCTCAAGGACGGCCGGGTGCTGTTCGACGGGCCGGTGGGGCAGGTCAGCGAGGCCCTGCTGGCGGACCTCTACGGGGGCACCCCGCCCGGCGTCAGCCCTTGAAACCGGCACCGCCCCTGCTGATGCTGCTGCCGGCCCTGGTGCTGGTGCCCCTGGCCGTCCTGCTGCCGCCGCTGGTGCACGGGGGTGGCTGGGAGCTGATCGGCAGCTTCGCCCTGGCGGCGGTGACGCCTTCACTGGATCCGGTGGTGCTCGCGTCGCTGCTGAAGGGGCTGGCGGTGACGGCCGGCATGGCCCTGCTGGGCTGGGCCGGCAGCCTGGTGCTGGGCCTGCTGCTGGGGGCGTGCAGCTCCCGCACCGTGTGGCGCACCCTGACCGGCAGCGCCCTGCCGGCGGAGCTGATCCGTCGCCTGCTGGCCCTGCCCCGGGCGATCCACGAGCTGATCTGGGGCCTGCTGCTGCTCCAGCTGGTGGGGCTGCAGCCGGCGGTGGCGGTGCTGGCGATCGCCCTGCCCTTCGGCGCCCTGGTGGCCCGGGTGCTGTCCGACCTGCTCGATGCCCTGCCCACCACCGGCCTGGAGGCCCTGCGGGCGGCGGGCGCCCCGGCGCCGGCGGCCCTGCTCACGGCCCTGGGGCCGGCCCTGCTGCCGGGGGTGCTCAGCTACGGCGGCTACCGGCTGGAGTGTGCCCTGCGCAGCGCCACCCTGCTGGGGGTGTTCGGCCTCGGGGGCCTGGGCACCGACCTCAAACTCACGCTGCAGTCGCTGGAGTTCCATGAACTCTGGAGCGGCCTGTGGCTGCTGCTGGCGGTGATGCTGGCGCTGGAGGGGGCCATCAGCCTGCTGCGGCGGCGCTGGCTGGTGCCCGGCCGCTTCGTGCTGGCGCGGCGGGGGGTGGGGGAGCGCAGCCGCGAGATGCTGCTGGCCATGGCGGCCCTTGTGCCCCTCTGCGTCCTGGTGGGGCGCGGCCTGGGAGTGGATCCGGCGGCCCTGCTGAGCTGGCAGCCCTTGCCGGGCCTGGGCGGCGGCGACTGGGGCGCCACCGCGGCCCTGCCCTGGCCGCGGCTGGTGGGCGGCACCCTGCTGCTCACTACCCTGGCGTCCTGCCTGGCGGTGGGGCTGGCGCCGTTGCTGCTCCTGGTGGTGGGGCCCCTGGGCTGGGCCCGGCAGGGGCTGCGGCTGCTGTGGGCCCTGGGGCGCCTGTGGCCGCCGCCCCTCACCGCCCTGCTGCTGTTGTTCGTGCTGGAGCCTGGGGTGATCACCGCCACCTTGGCCCTGGGGTTCCACAACCTGGGGGTGCTGGGTCGGTTGCTGCTGGAAAGTGCCGATGCCACCGATCCGGCCGCCGAGGAGGCCCTGGCCTGCGGCGGCAGCGGGCCGCGGCTGGCCCTGCTCTACGGCCGCTTCAGCGCCCTGGCCCGGCCCTACCTGGCCTACGGCGCCTACCGGGCCGATGTGATCCTGCGGGAGTCGGTGGTGGTGGGCCTGGTGGGGGCGACCGGGCTGGGCAGCCAGCTGCTGGAAAGCCTCAGTTCCTTCGCCTGGGACCAGCTGCTGGCGCTGGTGGCGGCCTATGCCCTGCTCACCCTGGCCGGCGAGGACCTCAGCGACCGGGCCCGGCACCGCTGGTTGCGGGCGGCCTGAGGGGGCCGCCCGCGTGGCACTCCCCTGGAGGATGGCCCAAGGTGAGCCGACCCCGGTGCCGGCGCGATGCCTCCGACGCGATCCAGTCCCGAGACCCCGGGCCCACCCTTCCACTACCGGTTCCTGCATCGCGTCGCGCCGGCGGCCCGTACCGGCTTCCTGGAGCTGGAGGAGCGGCTGCGGGTCGCGGCCCGCGGCTACCCGGGCTTCGTCGAGGAAAGCCTGCCCACGGCCCTGGGCCAGGCCGAGAACGGGGAGCTGCTCTACGAATCGGCGCTGACCTTCGCGACCCTGGCCGATTTCCTGGGCTGGATGGACAGCCCGGAGCGGCGCCACCTCCTCCACCCAGCCGAGCGCGGCGGCTACCGCTACGAGGGGGGAAGCGACTGGGAGGGCTATGCCCGCTGGCTGGGGGAAGCGGTGCGTCGCCGGGTGCCCGTCTGGAAGGTGAACCTGCTGGTGCTGCTGGTGCTGTATCCCACCGTGATGGTGGTGAACCTGCTGCTGCGCCCCCTGCCCCTCGATCCGCCGGCCGCCCTGCTGCTGGGCAATGTGGCGAGCGTGGCAATCACCGGCTGGCTGCTGGTGCCGTGGGCCAGCCGGCTCTATCGGGGTTGGACCGAGGGCCAGGGCAGCCGCCGGCGTCGGGCGCTCGCCCTGGCCTCGATCCTGGCGGCGCTGGGGCTGATGCTGCAGCTGTTCCGCTCCCTGCCCGCCACCAGCGGTTGAGCGCCCCTCAGTAGCGGACGCGGTCGGGCCGGGCCTGGTACTCCTTCCAGACTTCCACCGCCTCCTCCCGCAGGATCTGGGTGAGCCGGATCGAGCGCTGCTCCTTCGGCAGGGCCAGCTGCTCGTAGATCGGGCGATCGTCGAAGTCGCCGTATTCGAGGGCGTCCTCCACGGTGGCGGCGTAATACACCGCCTCGATGCCGGCCCAGTAGCAGGTGGCCATGCACATCGGACAGGGCTCGGCCGAGGTGTAGAGGATGCAGCCGGGCAGCTTGAAGCTCTGCAGGGTGATGCAGGCCAGCCGGATCGCCTCCATCTCGCCGTGCCAGGTGGGATCGTGGCTGGCCACGACGCGGTTCATCCCCTGGGAGATGACCACGCCATCCCTGACGATCACCGCCCCGAAGGCTCCGCCGGTGCCGTACTCCAGAGCCGCTTTGCGGGACAGTGCGATGGCCTGGCGGATGAAGGTCTCGTGGTCCGGCGTCGCTGCAGCCATGAACCTTCCTGCGCAGGCCCCACCGTACCCGCGGCGGCCGTGTCAGCCTCCCTTTCGAGATCACGCCAGGGGCCGCCGATGGCAGGGAGTGCCGCCCGCTGCGGGCCGTTGCGGGGGGCGGGCCTGGCCGCCGCCGTCCTGGTGGTGGGTGCCCTGACGGTGATCGCCCTCACCTGGGGCGCCCTGGCCTCCCCCGCCGCTCCGCCGTGGCTGCAGCGGCTGATCGGGCAGATGAAGGCCCAGGCGCCGGGCAATCCGCCCCAGACCGTGTGGCGCTACCGCTACCGGGGCCAGGTGGTGTACTACCTGCCGCCCCAGTGCTGCGACCAGATGAGCACGCTCTTCGATGCCGAGGGCCGGGTGATCGGTGCCCCGGACGGGGGGATGAGCGGCCGCGGGGACGGCAGGGCGAGCGATTTCCATGAGCTGCGCCGCGAGGGCCTGCTGCTCTGGCGCGATCCGCGGTGATCGGGCCCACCCTGATCAGCCGCGCCCGACCAGCTCCAGGCCATCGGCCAGGGGGATCCCCTCCCGCTGGAAGCGGGCCACCAGACGCCCCTGCAGCTCACGGGCGCAGGCCCACTGCTCGCCGGTCACCGTGGTCAGCAGGACGCTCACGGTGATGCCCAGCGGGCCCGTGGCACTGACACCCCGCAGCAAGGGGGGCGCCAGCAGGCGGGGTCCCCAGGTGGGGTCGGTGTGGAAGACGGCGAGCTCGTCGGCCACCACCGCCAGGGCCTGGCCGATGGCGGTGCAGCGGTGGGAGATGAGCAGTTTCACCTCCTCCCCGGAGCGCAGCTTGGTGTGGTTCACCACCCGGTCGAAGGCACTGTTCTGCACCACGGCCACCCGGTGGTCAAAGCAGTGCAGCTGGGTGCTGAGCACACCCACATCCACCACGTCCCCCTCGAGGCCATCGATCTCCACCCAGTCGCCGATGGCGTAGCGGTCTTCGATCAGCACGGCGAGGCCGGCGACGAAGTCCCGCAGCAGCCCCTGGAACACCAGCGCCAGGCCGCCGAGCAGGGCGCCGCCGGCCAGCAGCAGGGAAGAGGAGGCGGCCCGGATCCCCGGGATGTCGATCAGGATCCAGCCGGCCGCCAGCAGGATGCAGACCAGATCGATGAGGCGATGGCTCACCCGCAGCAGGCTGCGGTGCCGCTGCTCCCGGCGGGCCTGCTCCTCCACCGGCACCCTGGAGCCGTCGGCCCACTGGTGCAGCAGGAAGGTGGCCAGGGAGCGCGCCAGCAGGGCGGCCAGCCCCACCATCAGCACCTTGAGCAGGGAATGAACCGGCTGGAGCAGCAACTGCAGCCCCAGGGGCACCTTGCCCGGGACGGCCATCACCCCCAGGGCCAGCATGACCATCAGCTGCAGCAGCACCAGCAGCAGCAGCACCAACCCGAAGACCTGGTGGAGCTGCAGGCGTTGCTCCAGGGCCCGATCAGGGGTGGGGCTGCGGCGGCTGATGAGTCCGGCGCAGCGCACCCGGTTCCAGCGCCACAGCCAGAGGGTGGTGGCGGTGAGCAGGGCCAGAGCCAGCTGCACCGTGAGGGTGAACTGCCAGCGGCGGCGCAGATCGGCCGGCTGCATCACTTTGCGGGCATGGCGCAGGCGGCGCTGCAGCCGCTGTTGCCAGCGTTCCCCCAGGGCCATCGCGCTGGTGCCGTTGAGGCTGGCGTCGGCCCGGGTGACCGTGAGCAGCGGCAGGGGTTCGGAGCGTTCCGGCACCCTGGCCTCCAGCACCACATCACCCCCCGGCAACTGCCGGCGCTCCACCACCAGTTGCTCGGGGGCGCTCCCCGACACCCGCTGGAGCGGCGACGGCTCACAGGCCCCATCACTTCCCCCCAGCACCCGCACCAGGATCCACTCGGCGATCTGTTCGCTCTCGCTGCAGAGGTGCTCGGGGTCGTAGAGGAGTCGCAGGTTGCCTTCGATCACCTCGGCGCGGCGCCGGGCGTCGGGGGCATTGTCCTGATGGCCGACCACCGGGGAGGCCACGGTGAGGGCGGGAACGCCGAGGATCCGCACCTTGGCCAGCTCGAAACTGCCGGCGGCCACCACGCCACCGGGGTCGGCCGGGCCTGTCCCCGGCCCACGGGCCCCGCCGCCATCGGCCGTGGTGACGGCAATCGCCCCAGCCGGCGGCAGCCACCAGAGGCCGACGGCGAGCAGCAGGGCGAAGGCCCCCAGCCACCAGGGGCGGGTCCGCCGCCGCAGGACAAGGGCCCGCATCAGATTTCCGTGAGCCGCGGCAGCAGCTGCACCAGGTTGCAGGGGCGGGTGGTGGCGTCGAGCTGGGCGCGGATCAGCCGGTCCCAGGCGGTGGACACCGCATCGAGGGAGCCGGGCAGCACGAACACCACCGTGCCGTTGGCCACCCCGGCCAGGGCCCGGCTCTGCAGGGTGCTGGTGCCGATCGTCTCGAAGGAGAGCACCCGGAACAGCTCGCCGAAGCCCTCGATGGTCTTGTCGAGCAGGGGCGCCACGGCCTCGGGGGTGCCGTCGCGGCCGGTGAGGCCGGTGCCGCCGGAGCTGATCACCACCTGGACGGCGGGGTCGGCGATCCAGCGGCTCAGCTCGGCGCGGATGCGGTAGCGGTCGTCGGGCACCAGGCTGCGCTCCAGCAGCCGGTGGCCGGCCGCCTCCAGCCGCTGCTGCAGGGCATCGCCCGAGGGATCGTCGGCAAGGCTGCGGGTGTCGGAGACCGTGAGCAGGGCGATGGAGAGGCTCACGGATCCTGGGGCTGGGCTGGCACCGACGCTAGGGCGGAGAACGCCTCTGGCACACTGACTGTCGAGGAAAGCAGGCCAAGCGGAGAACCCGGGGATGACCTGGAAACGGCTGGGGCGGGGGCTGCTGTTCGGCCTGGCGGGCTTCCTGCTCAGCACCGGCATCAGCTATGTGCTGGTGCTGCAGCTCTACACCCGCCATGACCGCGGGCTGGCCGCGGCGATGGGCAGCTTCTTCTTTTTCGGCCCCATCGGCGGGGCCATCGCCCTGGTGATCGGGCTGCTGGTGTGACGCGGGGGCCGCGCTCAGGCCGCCACCGCCTCCACCACCGCCACCGGTGACGGGGTCGGGTGGATCCCCGCCAGGCGCAGGCCGGCGCGCTCCAGCAGCTGGGCGTACTCCGTGGGGGTGCGCTCCCGGCCCCCCTCGGTCATCACGAGCATGTTGAGATCGAGCAGCTTGCCCGGGGCCGGATCGTTGCCCGGGGGGATCACCTGCTCGAGGATCAGCAGCCGCCCGCCCGGGGCCAGGCCGGCGCGGATGTGGCCGAGGATCGTCAGGCAGGCGTCATCGCCCCAGTCGTGGAGGATGTGCTTGAGCAGGTAGGTGTCACCGCCGGCCGGCGCGCTGGCGAAGAAGTCGCCGCCGACGACGCTGAAGCGCCCCTCCAGCTCCGGCGGCACCGTCACCGGCGCCACCACCGCCGGCTGGTCGAAAAGCGTGCCGCGCAGATGGCCGTGCTGGCGCAGCACCGCCTGCAGCAGTCCGCCGCGGCCGCCGCCCACGTCGATCAGGTGGCGGTCGGCGCTGAAGTCCCAGGTCGCCAGCAGCCCCTCGGTTTCGACGCGGGAGAAGTCGGTCATGGCGCCGTCGAAGATGGCGCCGCGCTCGGGGTTGTGGCCGTACCAGTCGAAGACGGGTTCGCCGAAGTGGTGGCGGAAGGCGCTCTCGCCGCTGCGGACGCTGTGGAGCAGGTCGGTCCAGGCGTCGTAGTGCTCGCCGCCGAGCATGCGCACGAACTGGCGCAGGGAGCCGGGGTGGTCGCTGCGCAGCAGCTCCGCCAGGGGGGTGAGCACGAAGCGGCGCGGCTGGCTCTCGCTCTCGGCGAACACGCCCAGGCTGGCCAGTCCCCGCAGCAGCCGGAACAGGGACTCCCCGTCGGCGCCGCAGCGGCCGGCAAGCTCCACGGCCGTCAGGCCGTCGGGGCCGGCGGCGGTCAGATGGTCGGCGATCGCCAGTTCGGCGGCCACATGCAGCATCTGGGTGATCCAGTTGCCGCAGGCGAGCTGCAGGAACCGGCTGGTGTGGTCCGCGCTGGGGTCCATGGGAGTGGGGGCTGCCGCCGGCCGTTCTACAGCGTGATCTCTCTCCCGCGGTAGGGCCGCCATTGCCCTTCCGCCTTCTCCGTCACCAGCGGCGTGAGCGTGAGTTTCAGGGGTGTGCCTGCCGCCACCTCCACCCGCAGGGCGGAGTAGGAGCGGCGCAGGGAGGAGCCCCGGCCGCTGCGGCCGAGGAAGAGGCGGGAGCGGGCCACGACCCGCTCGCCGCCCGCCGGACCCTCCATCAGGTCGGGCCCCTCGCGCCGCTGGCGGCGCAGGCTGTAGCCGCTGCCGCCGCAGATCAGCCAGGGAATGTGGGCATCGCCGTGGCCGGTGTCGGCGGTCTGGAGAAACTCCATGCAGTGGGCATGGCCGCTGAAGGCCAGATCGATCAGGGGCCGTCCGGCCGGCAGTGGCCCGAGGGCGGCGGCGACGCGATCCAGCACGCCGCGTAGCCGGGCCCGCACCGCCAGGGTCTGGCCCTGGTCCCACTTGCTGGTTTCGGTGACGTAGGGGGGATGGTGCAGCACCAGCAGCCGCCCCCGCACGTCCGGGTTGCGCCAGGAGGCGATCAGGGCGTCGGCGAACCAGTCGAGCTGGTCCCCATCCACCGCCGGCGGACCTCCTTCGAGCTGCTTGTCGATGTCCCGGATCTGCTCGTCGAGCTGCTCGGCCTTGGCGGCCCGGTCGTCGCGGACGTCCTCGTCGCCGCCGAGGGGGCCGAGGGAAAGCAGCAGGGAGGCCCGTTCCGTTTCCAGTCGCTGGCGGCGCCGGCGCAGCTTCCCGTCGTCGGCGCCGGCCGGCAGGGGCTGGTTGATGGTGTTGGAGTCGAGGGCGAACACCTCGACCCCGGCCCAGCGGACGCTGTAGTGGCGGTGGGGCAGGCGGGTGAAGGTGCCGGGGCGGTAGAGCAGGCAGCGGGCCCCGTCGACCGTGGCCGTGCGGGTGCGGGCGAGGTGGTCTTCCAGGTCGGCCTCGGGCACGGCGCCCAGCCCATCGAGGAAGGCGCGGGCCCAGGCCTGGCCCACGAAGGAGCCGTGCCAGCCCACATCCAGCTGGATCCAGGAGCGCAGCAGCCGCCGCGGCGGTGCCGTGACGCCGGCGAGCAGCCCCAGCGGCAGGGGCAGGTCGTAGTAGTCGTGGTTTCCGAGCACCGGCAGGAACGGCACCCGGAAGACCAGCCGGTCGTACCGCAGGCGGCGCCAGTCCTCGCCGCCCACGATCCATTCCCGGTAGGGGCGGATGAAGTTGTCGGGGTACTGCTCGCTGGAGCCCACCGGGTAGACCACATCACCGGTGTGGAGCAGGAAACGGGCATCGGCGCCATGGGCGAGCAGCTGCTCGGCCACCCGCCGCTGGGGGGTGTCGCGGCGGTGCAGCCCGGTGCCGCTGTCGCCGAGCACGAGGAAGGAGAAGGCCTCGGGGGTGCCGGGATCCCCGTCGATCGCCAGGCGGCAGGGGTCGATGCCGTGGCGGGCGAGGGCGGGATGGCCCCAGCGCACCCGGTCAGCCATGCGGCGGATCTTGGTGGCGACGCCCGCCTCGGTGGCCAGGTTCATGGGGGCGCGGTCACGGTGGCGGCAGCGGCGCGAACACCGTGAGGGCGCCAGGCAGGCAGGTGAAGGTGACCGGGTCGGCCTCGAGCATCTCGCCGTCGATCACCAGCCGCTGGGGCGGGTCGGTGGTGATGGTGATGCGGCTGGCCCGCAGACACAGGAGGTCGGGGTGGTTGGCGGGCGACTGCACCACGGCGGAGGTGAGCAGGGAGGCGAGGGCGTTCAGCCCCTGCAGGCGGGTGCTGGGTGAGGCGATGGTCACTTCCAGCAGGCCGTCGTCGGGGATCACCCGGCCGAAGCCCTGGGCCAGCACGGAGGTGGCCGGGGCCACGTTGGCCACGGTGATGGCGGCGGCCTGCACGTCGGTGACGGTGCCGTCGATCTCGACCCGGGCCCGGAACGGCTGCTGGGACGCCAGCTGCTGGGCGCCGGCAAGCACGTAGGCGAGCGGGCCGAGCATCGTCTTGAGCTCGCGGGTGGCGCGATCCACCATCCCGGCCTCGAAGCCGACCCCGGCCAGCAGGGTCATCGGCACATGGTTGCAGCGGGCGGCGTCCACCACGTGGGTGTGGCCGGCCAGGATCGTTTCGCAGGCGGCCACCAGGTCGGTGGGGATGAACAGCGCCGAGGCGAAGGCGTTGGCGGTGCCGCGGGGGATGACGCCGAGGGGAATGCCGGTGCCCGCCACCGCCCCCGCCACGGCCGAGACGGTGCCGTCACCGCCGCAGGCCACGATCATGGCGTTGCCCGCCTCGTCGGCCGGCCGGGCCTGGAGCAGCTCGACGAGTTCCCGGCACTGGTCGGCCGGGTCGGTGCCGGGCCGGGTGAGCAGCACCGTCACCAGCAGCTGGGGCTCGAGGATCGAGCGGATCAGGGCCAGATCGGCGTTGGCATCCCCCTGGCCGGCGACGGGATTGAACAGCAGGTAGGCCGAGCGGCCGTGGGACAGGCCGCGCAGGGCCAGCTCGGCGGTGGCGGCATTGAGGGCCAGGGGCACGGCGGCCAGATCGCAGGCGCGCATCAGCAGGCCGGCGTCGGGCGACGTGCCCGCCGGCGCCGCCGGATCGAGGAAGGCCACCACCAGGTCCACCGCACCGGCCAGCACCTCAGCGGCCACCTGGATGTCACCCCCCTCGGCGAGGGCCGCCAGCGGCGTGACCCGCAGCTGGGCCGTGCGCGGGTCGCTGCGGAGGCGCTCCGCCAGCTCGGCGCTGGCCAGCAGGGGGAAGCCGGCCACCGCCAGCGACTGCCGGTCGAGCCAGTCCAGCAGCGCCTCGCGGCGCGACGCACTTGCCAGCAGCGCCAGGGCATGGGCCATGGGGATCAGGCTAGGGGCGTCGCCGCCACCTTCCCATGGCCCGTCCCCAGCAGCGCCTGGCCGCCAATGCGGAGGGGCCGTTTTATGTGGATCGGAGCTGCATCGACTGCGGCACCTGCTGGCAGTTCGATCCGGCCCACTTCGCACCCACCGGCCGCAGCTCGCATGTGTGGGCCCAGCCCCAGGGCGAGGGCGAAACCCGCGCGGCGCTGCTGGCGCTGCAGGCCTGCCCGGTGGCGGCGATCGGCACCTCCAGGGAGCTGCTGGCCCGGGGCCCGGCCGACGGCTTTCCGTCGCTGGTGTGCAGCCTGCCGGCGGGGGAGGTGCACTATTGCGGCTGGGCGTCGCGCAAGAGCTTCGGGGCCAGCAGCTGGCTGATCACCCGGCGCCACGCCGATGGTCGCCCCGACAACGTGCTGATCGATTCACCGCGCTGGAGCGGCGCCCTGGCCCGCCGGATCGGGGCCCACGGCGGCCTGCAGCAGATCCTGCTCAGCCACCGCGACGACGTGGCCGACCACGACGCCTGGGCCCGGCACTTCGGCGCCGAACGCTGGATCCACACCGCCGATGCCGACGCCGCCCCGGAGGCGGAGCACCGCTTCGAGGGGACCGAACCCATCACCCTCGACGACGACCTGCTGGTGCTGCCGGTGCCGGGCCACACCGCCGGCTCGGTGGCGGTGCTGTTCGCCGGCCAGGTGCTGTTCAGCGGCGACCACCTCTGGTGGGGGGTGGATCCGCCCGGGGTTGTGGCGTCCCGCCGCTACTGCTGGTGGGACTGGCAGGAGCAGGTGCGCTCGGTGGAGCGGCTCCTGGATCTGGACGTGCGCTGGCTCCTGCCCGGCCACGGCCGCTGGCACCACTTCGCCCCCGGCGAATGGCGGCGGGAGCTGGAGGCGACGCTGGCGCGGCTGGGGTAGGGGCAGGGCGGGGAACCCTGAAGGCGGCTCCGCCTTGTTCCCATGGCTCCGACTCCCGGCCCGAGGCTGATGGATCGTTACCGGGAGCAAGGGGTGCTGTGGGCAACCTCGAGGGTGTTCACGATGGCGGAGACGAGGGAGCTACTGCAACGGCTCCAGTTGCAGGATGTGGAGATTGAGGTCAGGCAAGTGATCGTCCGCAGCGGCAAAGGCGACAAGGCCCGAGTCACCGTGTTCCCCGCCAGCCTTATTGAGCCCTTGCAGAATCATCTGCTGGAGCGTGGCCGGGACATCCGCACCATCCAGGAATTGCTGGGGCACAGCGACGTGAAGACCACGATGATCTATACCCATGTGCTGAATCGAGGCCCCTGTGGGGTGACGAGTCCAGCGGACCTCCCGTAACCAAGCGAACATATGGTTCCCGGACCCGCCCATGTCTCCGTTACCCAAGAGCAACACCAGAGAAAAGCCTTACGCTGGAGCGAGCTCCAAGCTATGACCATGGTCTCGCAGGCTTCTTATGCTGCCGGAGCACCTCAAGCAGGATGGATAGCGGACCCGCCGAAATACTGTTGGACCACCGAAGGAGTGATGCGATGAAGTGGTTTCGAGTACTCGTCGGAGGAGGGCACGTCAAGATGGATGTCGCGAATGAGCGTCGCTATATGGGTTTCTTCGTGACTCGGTTTGTCAACGCGGCAACCTCCGACCTCGCTCGCGCCACAGTGATTCCAGCAGTTCGCGCAGACCCAAGACTCGATGGTCTGATATTGAACGACGACGAAGATCCTCCCCTGTTCTTTGTCGATGAGATTGACGAGGTCTCCGAACTCGATGTCCCAGGGGGTGAGCTCGGATTCGTGCTCTTTGATGATGAAAATCAATCTCCAGGCAGCGCGTTCAGTCCGCCGCCGTATCTTGTGATTCGGAAAGGCGTGGCCTTCTGGGTGGACAACAGACGACTAAGCGATTGGACAGCAACGCCACAGGCCTTCAACGAGGGCTGTTTTCGCAATGCTTGTCTCTACGACATCCATGGGGATCTCTGGCAGATTGTCCGTGCTGAGTTCACGAAGCAACCTTCGTTCGTAAACACGATTCTGCCCTGGAGACACTTGCCCGTGCGAATCGAGATCCGTCAACTTGCAAGGCCTGCCGTTGCGGATATCGTGGCCGAGGTTGCCGCGATTCTCGAGTCCGCGAATTCGTTCTCGCAGAACTTGAATCATAAACCGGCAGATATTCTTGAGTTTCTCAGAAGCGCTACTCAGCCAACAGAACTCATTCGATACGCCGGGAAATGCCCGTGAATCGTGGCGGGCCAACAACCGGTTGCAGCGGACGGCGCTACGCGCCGTCCGCTGAGCCGGAGCGTTAGGCCTCACACGGAGCCTTCTATGCCCATTCGCAGCTTCGAGATCATCTCGGTCCCGGTAAGTGACCAGCAGCGTGCCAAGCGCTTCTACTTGGAGGTGCTGGGCTTTGAACTGGTGAGAGAGTCGCCCATGGGTCCGGGCATGAGCTGGATCCAGCTTGCACCGCTTGGACAGAGCGTGACGATTGCGCTCGTCACGTGGTTCGAGAGCATGATGCCGGGCGGTCTTCAAGGTGTCATGGTGAACACTGATGACATTGACACCGAGCACGCCACGCTCCGGAGCCGGGGCTTGGAGCTTACTGACATCAAGCAAGAACCTTGGGGTCGCTACGCCATGTTCACGGACCCAGACGGCAATGGCTGGATACTCCGTCAACCGCCTTTGCCAAGTTGAAGCCAGCTACCTTCAACCCCACGCCGGCTGCCAAGCCAATTGCCCAGACACAGTGAGGCCTAACCCCTCGCTTGAGCCGACCCGCTATGGGAGGCGCTCTAAGCCCGGCCTACGCGGGCGGTTCCGCTCAAACGTTAAGCATGCTGTCTGCGGAGTAGGAGGCTATGACCGAGGTTGTCATCAGACATCTGGAGCAGGACGACTATCAACCGATCATCTCGGTTGTTGATGAATGGTGGGGTGGTCGGCCTATGGCCGCCATGCTTCCCAAGCTTTTCTTCGTCCACTTCCGCTCTACCAGCTTCACGGCCGTTGATGATGGTCAGATCGTTGGGTTCCTCATCGGTTTCGTTTCGCAGACCTTTCCCGATCAGGGCTATATCCACTTCCTCGGCGTGCATCCCGCACGACGTGGAGAGGGGTTGGGGCGCCTCCTCTATGAGCATTTCTTTGCCGCGGCTGCCTCGCATGGCTGCCGCACGGCCCACTGCGTGACCGCTCCGGTCAATCGCGACTCAATTGCCTTCCATCGTCGCCTTGGCTTCTCTCTTCTTGACTCCGACGACAAGGCCGACGGGGTACCCTTCACGGTGGGCTATGACGGGAAGGGTCAAGACCGCGTGATCTTCACGAAAGATCTCGATACGCTTGATACCGTTCGCTGATGCCCATCACGCCGATTGAATGGATCAACCGCTGTTCCGCGTAGAGTTCATCTGCTAAGCGTTCGGCCTCCAAGAAACGCTCGGCCGCCATTGTTGCTAAACCCCGCATAACCCTGTTCCATCGAGTCCATAATGAGCTCCCAGCGCTTGTTCAAGGTCACAGACTTTCTCCAACCAGCAGATGGTGAACCCATTCGCTCAGTCATCACCGAGTCGGCTGACGCAGCGGTCGTTGCTTGGTATGTCAAGCCCGGCCAGCAGATCTCGGCTCATGTGCATCCTGATGGCCAAGATACATGGACCATCCTCTCGGGTTGCGGCGAGTACCGCCTTAGTGCTAACGGAGAGTCGATTGCCATCGCCCAGGGAGATGTGCTGGTAGCCCATCGCCGGGAAGTCCACGGTGTTCTTAACACCGGTCAAGAACCGCTTGTTTTCGTTTCCGTCGTCTCTCCCGCAGCATTGGGCTTCGAGCCGGTGTAGTTCATCATGAGCGAGATGCCGGGTCAAGATCGAATGGCTGGGGCCAGAGACGCCGTGTCAGCGCACTTTGCTCCTGCCCGCCGCTGATCTTGAGATTAGGTCTGCCGTTTCCTGCACCTCTTGGCATGGTACGAGTGCAGATGTGGCCGATCGCGACCAACGCCAGACCTCCTGCAACCAGCAGCGCTCCGAAGAGGCTTCCTAGCACCCCGGAAACCGGCACTCCCGGTTTCAGTAGAGACTTGCTGGGGTCATTGGGATCGTAGAAGATTTGTACAGAGCGTCCCGCCGGTAAAGCATCAGCCTCGCGCTGAGCAACCTCGACGCTCTTGATGATTCCTACGTCGTCAAGGCTTTGGCGCGTGCCTGAGTACGTTCGTCCCATCAGGGAAAACTCGTAGTGCAGCATCACGACATGTGTTCCTACAGCACCCCGCCACGGCGGGCCAATACTGGGAGCGCCATCCCTCAATGGCCATCGGGACGTTGCGCGACAACAAAAAACTTCCACCTCCCAAAGTGGCGGCGAGGATCAAGCCGAGGATCACTGCAATCAATGCAGTCTGGAGCACGCGCATGCTGTGTTCAGTATGGCCGAGCCACGCATGCGTGGCCTAACCCATCGCTCAAGCTGACCCGCTAGGGATGAAAGCCTAGCCTGAACCTTAGCCTGACCAGAGGCCAACGGTACAGTGAACATAAGTCCACCCAGACTTGTTTTCATTGGAGTCAATGGGGAGGTGACTCTGATTGATCCTCTAGAGGGTCCACAAGACGCCTGAGCTGCGATTTGTCGTCTGCACAGTTTTGAGAAGCTGTTTGTGTTTAGTTCGGCCAACCGTGACGACTGTCGAATGGAAGCATGCGATGGGATCTGTTTACCGAGCTTGCTACAGCTGGCGAGCACGCTAAATTTGACGTCATTGTCCTCGGTCTGAACCGCCCTCAGACGCTCCCTCTCCAAGTGCCATGACCAGCACGGCCCCGCACGACAAGATTCAGCGGCTCAGGCGAGCCAGTATCTTCGCCTCCACCCCCGCCAACGTGCTGGCTGCTGTGGCTGATGCCGTTGAAGAAGTGCAGCTTGCGCCCAACCAGCAGCTGTTCGCCAAGGGAGACCACGGTACCTCCATGTACGTGATCGCTGCCGGCCTGGTGCGGGTTCACATCGGTGACCAGACCGTCGTCGAACTCTCGGAGGGTGAGATCGTGGGCGAGCTGGCTGCTCTCGACCCGGAACCCCGCTCGGCCTCGGTGAGCGCGATCGATCCGAGTACGCTTTATCAGATCGAGCAGTCGACCTTACACAGTCTGATGGCCGAACATCCCGAGGTCGTGCAGGGGATCGTCAAGGAACTGGCCCGCCGCTTGCGTGTCACCACCGCTCCCTACGGATTCAGCATCTGAATGGGCGTCTTTCGCTCTGTATCTGCCCCTATTCCCTAAAGGGGGCGATTCAGGATCGACACGGTTACGACGCAATGGATCGATCCCACACTTTCCCTTACCTTTCGTCCCATCCCTGAAGGACCTGGAGTATGAAACTTGTCGGTGGCTGTCACTGCGGCGCCATTCGCTACGAAGTCGAAGGAGATCCGCTCACCCACGCCCTCTGCCACTGCTCCGATTGTCGCCGCCATGCCGGCGCACCCGTGGTGGGTTGGACGATGTATGCCGAGACCGCCCTAAGAGTGACTCGGGGTGTTCCTAAAATCTACGCGTCGTCGCAGCAGGCACAACGGCACTTCTGTGGCGACTGTGGCACTGGTCTCTTCTACTACAACCCCCAAGGGCTTCCTGGAATCGTCGATATCCAGAGTGCCACCTATGATTCACCGGAGGCCGTGCCAGCCCGTATTCAGATCCAGGTGGCGGAACGCATTGCCTGGATGGAAAGCGCCCACGAACTTCCCCAGTTTCAGCGCTTTCCTCCACAGAGCTAACCGGTTGAGCTCCCCGTGCATGGCCTTGATCGTTCGCTGGAGCCGGTTGCCCGTCTTGCGTCCACTCACCCCGGGAGTCGTTGAATCATGTGGTTCGAAGAACTGACCGGCTTTTCAGAACTCTCCCCGGGGCAAGTTCGCGAGAAGATCACGGTTGAAGGCGAATCCTTGAAGTCCCATGTGAATGGGAGGGTTTTCGCTTGTGGCCGGTTGGAAACGTCGTCGTTGGCTGACTTGCGAGAGCGTGTTCAGGCCAGCACCTATCCGTCTGGCACCCTGAGGGTGCGAGAAGTCGTCGCCAATGTCCAACATCTGCACGCCGACGAGGCGAACGCGACGGCCCTCTTTCAGGTGGCCTCGCAGTTCAATCTGCTTGAGATGGTGTCTCCAGATGTGACGCCAGAGCAGGGTGTGGGCATCTATGAACATGACCATACCCAGGGGCCGGCGTGTGCCATGGCAGCTGGGGCAGGAACGATCTATCGCAACTACTTCGCGGATGTCAACGGGCAAACCGGTCAATCAGCGCGCCACCAGATCGACTGCCTCGCTGACCTCGGCAGCGCCCTGGGAAATACAGAGGGCCGCCTCTGGGAGATGAGGAGTGGCTACCCCTTCGCCTCGCGCGCTGGCCTGCTGGAGATCTCAGAGCACCTGAAGTCGGCGGACGAAGATCAACGCGACGCATTGCGACGGTTGCTGCGCATTGGCATTCAGTGGCGGACCCAGGTGACGCTGAAGGATTGCAGGCACCTCGTTTCTCAGGCCTACGGTTCCGCTTTGCCCGTTGCCTATTCCCGCCATGCGTCGAACCTCTGGGCCCCCTTCGCACGGCTCATCCTGGAAGCCTCCTATGAGGCAACGATCTGCACCGCCATCCTGAACTCGGCTCAGCATGGAAGCAACAGAGTGTTTCTCACGCTTCTAGGTGGCGGGGCTTTTGGCAACGAAACCGACTGGATCCTTGAGGGCATCGAGCGGGCATTGAACCTCCACCGACACGCTGATCTTGATGTGGCTATCGTCAGTTATGGCGCTTCGAATCAGTACGTCAGACGTTTGGTCAGCTCTTTCTGATCATGAGCTCCCCCTTTCAGACTCAGGATGGCCATCATGGGCACCCGCTCTTCGCGGAGCTGGACCACCGTTGCCCTGGCAGTGAGCACCTGGGCATTCAAGTCAATTGCCGATCTGGAGGCCCAGCCAAGTTGGAGCGTCCTGATGGATGGGCAGGAGCCTCTACCAGGGGCCTGACGCAGGACTTACCTCGCTTAAAATCTGACGAATGAAGTCCTAGGGAACGTGATGTCTCCTGAAACGCCCGCCAGCACGACACGTTCCGCCATCGCGCGGCGCTTCGCCGCTGGCGCCGCCATGGGAGTCCTGATCGCCTCGGTGCCCTTCGCCGCTGGTCACCCTTTCCAGCTCAGCAGCCTTGAGGTGGTCGCTGCCGCCCTGGTGATTACCACCTCAGGAGTGATGGGCTGTCTGTGGGGCGGCCGCTTTCTTGAGGCCCTTTCCAGGGCGCTGGATTCCACCTCCGTGTAAGGCCAGACTTCGCTCCATGCCGATCTGGCGGGCTCCAATGGCTTTCACGCGATTGCTGACCAACCTCTGCTCCGACCGTCTGGACCAGAGCCGCGATTTCTATGTTTCGCTTCTCGGGTTCGAGGTGAACTACGACAGTGACTGGTATGTCCAGCTGCGCAGCCCGACCCATCCTCAGCTTGAGCTCGGCATCATTGCTCGATCCAGTGAGCTCGTTCCCGAGCCCTTTCAGCAGGCGCCTGCCGGGATCTACCTCACCTTCGTTGTCCCTGACGTCGATGCTGTGTACGCCAAGGCCCTCGGCCTGGGGCTTTCGATCCATCAGGAGCCCAGGAACGAGTTCTATGGACAGCGCCGCTTCCTGACAGTCGATCCGAACGGTTGCCTCATCGACATCTGCAGCCCCTGCTGAGCGCCTGAGCAACCCCTTCACCGAAGCCGAGATGTCATCCGCCCCGACCAGGCGCCAGCGGCGTTTCCTGGACCGCTACGGACCCTGGGCCGTCGTCACCGGGGCCTCCTCCGGCATCGGCCGCGCCCTGGCCGGCTGTCTGGCTGAAGCCGGGCTGAACCTGGTGCTTGTGGCCCGCGACCGCCCCCGGCTCGAGACCCTGGCGGCCAGCTTGATGGCCAGCCACAGCGTGCAGGTGCAGGTCGTCGCCGTGGACCTGACCCGGGACGACCATCTCGCTGAGATCCGCCGGGTCACCGACCCCCTGGAGGTGGGATTGCTGGTGGCCTCCGCCGGCTTCGGCAGCGCCGGCCCCTTCCTGGAGTCCGACATCGCCAGCGAAACCGAGATGCTGATGGTCAACGGCCGGG
The DNA here is from genome assembly GCA_943367585.1 of Rhizobium sp. Q54. Lineage (GTDB taxonomy): Bacteria > Cyanobacteriota > Cyanobacteriia > PCC-6307 > Cyanobiaceae > Cyanobium. The sequence continues at coordinate 65,613 of CALRJP020000010.1, read as the reverse complement.
CGGTGCTGCAGGCCTGCCACCACTTCGGCCGTCGCCTGCGGGAGCGGGGCCGGGGCGGTCTGGTGCTGCTGAGCTCGATCGCCGCCTTCCAGGGGATGCCCTACGCGGCCCATTACGCCGCCACCAAGGCCTACGTACAGAGCCTGGCCGAGGCCCTGCAGGTGGAACTCCGGGGCGACGGCGTCGCCGTGCTGGCCGCCGCGCCCGGCCTCACCCACAGCGGCTTCGCCGCCCGGGCCGGGATGCGGATGGGGGCGGCCCTGGGGCGGCAGACCACGGTGCTGCCGGGCGCGCTCTCCAAGCTGCTGAGCTGGTCGCTGGTGCCCCTGCCGCGCTGGGCGCGGGTGAGCATCATGGGCACGGTGATGCGGGACATGGCCATCCACTGATGCAGAGCAGCTGATGCAGAGCAGCGTCTTCACGGTGGTCCTGCTGCCTCTGGCGTTGGCCATCGTCATGCTGGGCATGGGCCTCAGCCTGGTGCCCGAGGACTTCCAGCGCATCACCCGCTACCCCAGGGCGGTCGCGGTGGGCACGGTCTGCCAGTGCCTGGTGCTGCCGCTGCTGGGGGCCCTCATCGCCCTGGTGGTGCCCATGGAGCCGGTGATGGCGGTGGGACTGGTGGTGGTGGCCGTCTGCCCGGGCGGGCCGTCGTCGAACCTGATGACCTACCTGGCCCGGGGGGATGTGGCCCTGTCGGTGACGCTGACGGCCGTGAGCAGCATCGTCACGGTGTTCACGATTCCGCTGTTCACCAACCTGGCCCTCCAGCATTTCCTGGGGGAAGGGGCCGCGATCGCCCTGCCGATCGGCACCACCATGCTGCAGATCGTGCTGATCACCCTGCTGCCGACGGCCATCGGCATGGCCATCCGTCATCGCTTTCCCGGAACGGCCCGACGCCTGGAGAAGCAGATGGGCCGCCTGGCCGGGGGCCTCTTGGCGCTGATCATCCTGCTGCTGTTCATCCGCGAGGCCCCCAAGTTGCCGGGGTTTCTGGCCCAGATGGGACTGGCCATCGCCCTGCTCAACGTGCTGGCCATGCTGGCGGGCTTCCTGGCCGGCAGGCTGTTCCGCCTCCCCGTGGCCCAGCAGGTGTGCATAGCGATCGAGGTGGGGATTCAGAACGGAACCCTGGCGATCGCCATCACCGCCGGCCTGCTCAACAATCCCGACATGGCGGTGCCGGCGGCGGTCTACAGCCTGCTGATGTATGTGTTCGGCTTTGGCGCGGTCCTCTGCGGCCGGCGCCTCATCCCTTCGGCCCGCCGGGCGTGAACTCCCATGGACCATGTGCTGATCATCCACGCCGTGCGGGACTACGAAGCCTGGAAACAGGTGTTCGACGCGGCGGCCAGCCTGCGCCGTGAGGCCGGCGAGCGGTCGTTCCAGGTGCTCCGAGATGCGAGCGACCCCAACAAGGTGGTGCACTTCTCCCGCTGGGAATCGATCGCCAGGGCGAAGGCGTTCTTCGAATCCCCCGAGCTGGTTGAGATTCGTCGCCAGGCCGGTGTCGCATCCCCGGAGTTCTTCTATCTGCACCAGCTGGAGGCGGGCACGCTGTGATGGCTGGCACCTTCCCTCCCGCATGAGCCCCATCTTTCCCGGCCGTTACACCGCCCAGATCGAGGGCCCGTTCGTGGTGTTCCTCATCGGCCTGCGGGTGAATCGCCTCTGGGCGCTGCACCAGTGGCTGCCGGTGGCGCGGGCGATGGGCCCGATGATGGAGGAGTTGCTGGCCAGTCCCGAGCTTGGCCTGCTCAGCGCCCAGACGTTCCTCTCCTGGCGCGGGGCCGCCCTCGTTCAGTACTGGCGTTCCTTCGAGGCCCTGGAAAGCTTCTCGAAGAATCCGCAGTCCTCCCACCTGACGGCCTGGAAGCGCTTCAACCAGGCGGTCGGCGCCAGTGGCAGCGTCGGCATCTGGCACGAGACCTATCTGGTGGAGGCGGGCCACTATGAATGCGTCTACGGCAACATGCCCCGCTTCGGCCTGGCCCGGGCAGGAACCCATCAACCGGCCACCGGCGCCAGGGAAACGGCGAGCCGCCGCCTCGGCCGGGACGGCGAACCCACCGTGCCCAGCTATGACAACCCCTGAGCTCCCCGCGACAACAGCCCTGAGATCAGCACTGCCAGAATGATTGTCGTTTCAGGAACTGCCGTGTCGCGTCGTCGAGCGCCTCTCGTCCCCATGGCCGCCGCCGGCCTCCTGGCCGCCCTCGGCGGCGCCCCCGCCCTGGCGCAGCAGTCTGGCCATGGCGCCCAGAAGGCGGTGTTCGCCACCAAGGCGGAAGCCGAAGCCGCCGCCAAGCACTTCAACTGCACCGGGGCCCACAAGATGGGCAACCAGTGGATGCCCTGCGCCACCCATGGCGAAACCAAAGGCGGGCCGTCAGGCCACGGCTCCCATTGATGCCTGACCCAGTCGCGCCGGAGAATCCACCCTCCGGCGGCAACGCGGCCTGCGGTGGCCGGCCGAAGATCGTGGCCATCGGCATTGCCCCCCTGGGCATCATCTCGATCGGCATCGTGCCCATGGGGGTGATCAGCATCGGCGTCGTGCCGATGGGGGTGCTGAGCCTGGGGGCGGTGGCGATGGGTGTGATCAACGCCTCCGTGGTGGGCATGGGCATCCTCATCGCCGGGGTGAACGTGATGGGTGTCTGGTGGGTGGGGATGGAGGGGATGGGCCCCTACCGGCTGGGCAGCCCCAGCGGCCAGGTGCACCACCACCACAGCCGTGATGACAACCACAGCCATGGCCAGCAGAACCTCTACGCCTATCCCAGCCGCGGGGAGGCCCTGAGGAAGGCGAAGGAACTCGGCTGCGAAGGGGCCCACGCCATGGGCTCCCTCTGGATGCCCTGCGCGGAACACCCGACCCCCTGAGCTCAGGCCAGGGTCTTGAACATCACCAGGGCATCCACCTCCCCCAGCCGGGGATGGCGGAAGGCCCCCGGCAGCCGGCCGATGGTGTGGAAGCCGTTGCGGCTCCAGGCGGCCACGCCGGCGGTGTTGGTGCTCACCACCAGGTTGAACTGCATCGCCGTGAAGCCCCGCCGCCGCGCCTCCTCCTGGGAGTGGCGGCAGAGGGCGTTGCCCACCCCCTGGCCCCGGGCGGCTTCCGCCACCACATAGCCGGCGTTGGCCACGTGGGCGCCCAGGCACGGCTGGTTGGGGCGCAGGTAGTAGGTGCCCTGGATGGCGCCGTCCGCATCGGTGGCCACGAAGGTGGCGGCGACGGTCTCCACCCAGGCCTGACGGGCGGCGTCGCTGTCGATGGCCGGGTCGTGGGGGAAGGTTTCGCCGGCCCGGAACACCGGCTCCAGCACCGCCCACACCCCTGGCCAGTCGGCCGGCTCGAACGCCCGGATCATCCCGCCGCTTGCACCACGATCGATTTGGTCACCGTACCGGGCAGATTCCGTGACACTGGACAGACCTTCATGCGCCGCTCCAGAAAGGCCCGGCTGGACTCATCCAGCGCGGGCGTCGCCGCCCCATCGGCGGCCTCCAGCCGCACCTGGAACGTGCCCTCCACCGCCTCGACCATCCAGTCGGCGGAGGCGGTCACGTTGAGCACCCCGTCCACCGCCGCCAGGGGCAGGTGCCGCTCGAGGGCGTTGGCCACCAAATAGTGGTGCTGGCAGAGCAGCAGCGACAGCAGGAAGAGCCGGAAGCCGGGGGTCCGCAGGTCGGGCTCCAGCGGCTGCCAGGGCTCCTGTTCGCCGTTGCGGAAATCGACGCTGAGGGCCTCGCCGGCGGCGCCGTGGCGGCTCTGGAGGCGGAACTGGAACAGGAGCTGGCTCATGGCTGGTGCGGGACGGTGGGAATGGGGGGACGGACGCTGCTGGGGCTGCGATGGCGCTGGAGGGCTTCGGCGCCCGTGAGCAGGGCCGAACCGACCAGCAGGGCGGCGAAGCCCTGGCGTAAGTGCCGATCGGAGAGGCGCGGGGCCAGGGCCTGGCCGCCGATCGCCCCCACCAGCCCACCCGCCACCAGGGGCCCCAGCAGCGGCAGGCCCGTCGCCGGCCAGTGCCCGAGGGCGGCGAGGGCCACCAGGCTGTTGGTGGCGATCAGCACCAGGCTGGTGCCGCTGGCCAGGGGCATCGGCAGACCGGCCAGGAGCACCAGGGCGGGCACGATGGCGAAGCCGCCGCCCACGCCGGCGATGCCGGTCAGCAGGCCAACCAGCACCCCCTGGCCCGCCAGGGCCAGGGGCGATCCGGAGGACCGGGGCGCCCGGCCGGTGCCGGTGGGACGGCGGGACAGCAACCAGGCGGCCACCAGGGCGGCAGCGGCGAACACCCCCAGCTGCACGGGCTCGGGGACCAGGCCGTGCTTCACCAAGGTGCCGCCGATCCAGCTGCCCGCCAGGGCCGGCACCCCCAGGATCAGGGCGGGCCGCGGCGCCACCTGGCGTCGCCGCAGGTAGGGGCCGGCATTGGCCACCGCCAGCAGGGTCACCGCCAGCAGTGACAGGGGCACCGCTTCCCGGGTGGGCAGACCGGCGCCGCTGATCAGCAGGGGCAGCAGCAGGATCGAGCCGCCGGCCCCGAGCACCGCCAGCAGGAAGCCGATCAGGCAGCCGCCACCGGCCATCAGCAGCAGAACGGTGGCACTCAAGGGCGCACCCGGCCACCGCACCCGACGGCCAGCGGACGGGCCATGCCGCAGGCGGCGGCGGCCTGGGGGACGGGGGGGTCTGACGCCATGGACGCAACCTGCCTGAGCATCTATGACTATACACGCATACAACGACGAAAGAGTGGCGGCGATGTCGCTGCAGGTCGCTGCAGAGGGCTGCTCCATTGCGGAACCGTTCCACTCCCCGCCAAGGCCGGGGAAACCCTGCATAATGCCTCTAGCGTCATAACCTTCTGTCATGGGCGTCGCCGGCCCCGGTTCCATTCCCAGTCCCGAACTGCTCGAGGAGTTCAGCCAGTTCTTCCGCCTGCTGAGTGAGCCGGCCCGGCTCCAGCTCCTCTGCCACCTGCGCCAGGGCCCGGCCGATGTCGCCTCCCTGATCGAGGCCACCGGATTCAGCCAGTCCCACATCAGCCGCCAGCTCTCCCAGCTGCAGCGGGCCGGCCTGGTGACCTGCGACCGGGACGGGGTCCGCCTCATTTACCGGGCCGACACCGAGCTGGTGGAGGAGCTCTGCGACCTGGTGCAGAAACGCATGAAACAGCGCCTGCAGCAGCAGCTGGATCAGCTCCAGACCGCCTGAGGCCCTGATCAGAGCCAGTGCGCCGGGTACACAGAAGCTCCTCTGACCCCCCGGCTGAACAGCCAGGCGAGCAGCACCAGCAGCACGGAGCCGGAGAGCACGGGAAAGAGCACGAATCCAGCCTTTGCCTTCAGGAAGACTCCAAGAAAGGCAACCCCACCGGCTGGGGGGTGCAGGCAGCGACCCTGCTGTCCCACCACGATGGTCAGCCCCACGGCCAGGGCCACACCCCAGGCACCGGACCATCCGCAGTTCACCACCAGAATCGCGATCAGACTCCCGAGTCCGTTGCCCAGAATGATGTTGCGTGGCTGGGCCAGGGGGCTGCGGGGGTGGCCGAACAGCAGCACAGAGGAGGCCCCCAGCGGGGCTGCCATCAGCAGGTACCCGCTCCAAGCGCTGAGGCCACCGAGCAGGGCCAGGGACAGCAAAGCCCCGAGCCACGAGAAGGCCAGGTGGTCACGGGTGAATCGCGGCTGGTAGGCCCTGCCCCGTTCCCGCTCCGTGTGAACGGAAGCCAGGAGTCGCGCCAGCGACCATGTCCCCGTCCCATGGGCGCTGGAGCCGGCAGGTTGACGCTGCTGGCGTTCGGGAGCCGATGGGTCGGCCCGGAGAGTCATGGGAGGCAACCGCTGGGGGTTGACGCCGTCATTGTGGCGACCTGTGCCGTCGGAACGTGTGACGACGGGTACCAGGACGGCTCGGCAGACTGACGGCGGTCTTTCTTGCGCCCGTCGGTGAGCACGCGCTCTGACCCAACCGGCCCCGCTCGGCCCGGCCCCCATCCCCTGTGGACCCGGGCCTCCCATGGTTTAAACCTGCTGCTGCTCCTGCTGATGGCAGCCAGCGGGCTGGAGATCTACAACGCCAACCCGGTCTTCGGCGGGCGCCAGGGGGCCACCGTGCCGGAGCTGTTCACCCTTGGCGGCTGGCTGGCCGGCGGCCGCGACTGGCACTTCGCTGTCATGGGTCTGTACGCCGCCAACCTGGGGCTCTGGATCGGTCTGCTGCTGCGCCGGCGCCATCGGCGCCTGGCCGGCAACGGTGATCTCGACACCCTGCGCGCCAGCGCCAGTCCCGTGCGGCGTCGCCTGGCCAGCCACCGGATCACCTACACCCTGATGCTGGTCCTGCTGGCGTTCAGCCTGCTCAGTGGCCTGGCGATGTACAAGCCGGCCCAGCTGTGGTGGCTGGTGTCCCTGTTCGCCTTTGCCGAACCGGCCGGGTTCTCCAGCTGGCAGACGCTGCGGGTGTGCCACCTGGCCACCATCCCCGCCATGGGGCTGTTGGTGGTGCTGCACGGGGTGCTCTCCTGGCGGGTGGGCGGCCTGCGGCTGCTGCGGTCGATGGTGGCCTGAGATGGCCGATCCTGCCGATCTCCCCAGTCGCCGCCGTGCCCTTGGCCTGCTGCTGGCCAACGGCTCCTCCCTGCTGCTGGGCGGCTGCGCCCTCAACCGCTGGAGCACGGCGGTGGGCGATGCCACCCAGCCCCTGAACGAACGGCTGGAGGCCCTGCTGCAGGGCCGGGGAACGCTGCCCGAGTTCCGGCGCAGCCAGGTGGAGCCCGAGGCCCTGCTGGTCAATAGCTTCAACGGCACGCCCACCTTCGCGCCCGGCAGCTACCGGCTCACCCTCAACGGGGCCGTGCGCCGTCCCCTGCGCCTCGATCTGGCTGCCTTGGCCGCCCTGCCCCAGCGGGAGTGCGTCATCCGCCATGTCTGTGTCGAGGGCTGGGCGGCGATCGTCGCCTGGTCGGGTCCGCGCCTGGCCGATGTGCTGGCCCTGGCCGGCCCCTCTCCCCTCGGGGCCTATCTGGCGATCCGTTCGGCCGACCAGTACTTCGAGACCTGGGACCTGGCCTCCGCCCTGCACCCCCAGACCCTGCTGGCCACCCACATGAACGGGGCGCCGCTGCCCGTGGCCAACGGCGCCCCCGTGCGGCTGGCGAGCCCCTTCAAGCTCGGCTACAAGCAGAGCAAATGGGTCACCGGCCTCGAGCTGATGACCAGCCTCGGCGACCGCCGCGGCACCTGGGAGGACAGGGGCTACGAGTGGTTCGCCGGGCTCTGAGGGGCCTGGCGGCGCTCAGGGCTTGAGGGGCGCCCAGGCCATGGTGGCGTTGAACTTCTGGCACCAGATCAGCACCGATTTCTGGGCCTTGAGGTCGATCGAGGCGGGGATCACGTAGCTCTGGGCCCCCTTGCTGGATTTCAGCTTCGACAGCAGCGTGTAGCTGCCGGGCTTGAGGGGAAAGGCGGGGGCCTTGCTCATCGCCAGGGGCGTGGCGGAGGGGCTGAAGGCCACCCACAGATCAGGGGCCATGTCGTTGGTCTTGAAGTCGCCGCTCAGGGTGAGCACCGTCTTGCCGCCCTGCTCGCTGATCGAGAAGCCGCCGCTGACCGGAGCCTCCGCCTTGCGGAAGCTGCCGCTGGCCATCGCCATGGCCACGGCCTGGGTCAGGGACACCGGGGCGGGGTGGATCGGGTCATGGAGGCTGCGGGCGTTCAGGACCGCACCGGACAGGGCCGTGGCGGTGACCACGGTGAGGGCGCTGGTGAGCAGGGCGCGGGGGGAGCGGGTCATGGTGAAGGCGGTGTGAGGGGCGAGGGACAGGCCGGGCGTTGCGTCGCCAGAACCCGTGCTCACCGGGAGGTACCCGTCAGCGGCCGGTCCGGATTGGTTCCGGTTCAGGTGATCGGCATGGTGCGGTCGAGGGCTTCGAGATTCACCAGGCGACGCCCCCGGCTGTCGATGGACACCAGATCGGCAAAGGTGCGGCCCTGGAGAATGTCCTCGATGCGGTAGTGATGGACCTGGAGCAGCGACGATCCCGTCACTTCGTCGGAACCCTCCACCAGCACCATCAGGGCACCGCTGGCCCGGGCGATGGCGTCGAGACCCAGCTGGACGAGGGGACTCTCCGGGGTCAGCGGGTGGGTCAGCACCGCCGTCACATGCAGCTGGGGCGTGGCGGCGTTCAGCAACGGCAACGGGTGCACCCGGCGTTGCCACAGCCCCGGTTCGATCTCCTCATCGACGAACAGGGCCATCGCGTACGACACCTTCAACCAGTAGCTGGGGTCGGCGGTGACGAAGCGGCAGCTGAGGTGACCACCGGGCCAGCAGCTCAGGCACAGCTGGCGGCTGAAGCGCAACGGGGAATCGACCTGGGTGAAGCGCAGGAAGAACAGACCCGTGACCATGGCGGTGGTCAGGATGCCGACGATCCGCTGGGCCGCCGCCAGCCCCAGGGTGTAGGGCGAGTTGACCCTGGCGGACTGGAAACTGGCGCTGAACAGGTTCTGCAGCGCGAAGATGCCGCTGGCGGGAACCCCCATCGCCCCATCGGCCTCCACATGGCCGGCATCCAGCTGAAACGCCAGGGCGAAGATCAGCACCTCCGCCAGATAGATGAGCGTCATCGCCAGGAAGAACACCGGCCATGGCATCCGCATCGCCATCGACACCGGCTGGCGCCAGAGGCTGGTCCAGGGGCTGCGCTGATGGCCCAGGGCCCGTTGCGGTCGTCCCAGCAGGAGGCTCAGGCGGTCGAGGTGGGGCAGGCGCACGGGGGCCGCAGCCGGACACCCGAACAGTAGGTGCGCAGATCCGATCGGTCCCATCGTCGGTAGTACCCACGTCCCCACCCCGCCGCGGGCTTCCGGAGCGTTCCCCACCCATGCCGAACCCCCGTTCCAGCCGGCCGGCGCGCCTTACCCTGAGCCCCGAGGCCCATGGCGGGGTGCCCGTGAAAACAGCGCAACAGCAGGCATTCCTGAGTCTGCCGTGATTTCCGACGACGCCACCCCTGACGACAGCCTCGATGCCCTGCTGGCGGGCCACGCCCTGGGTGATCTGGATGAGGCGGAGCGGCAGCGACTCGCCGACCTGCTGCAGCAGCAGCCCGAACTCGGCCAGCGGCTGAACGAGTTCCGCACCACGCTGGAACTGATGCCCCTGGCGTTGCCCCAGACGGCCACGCCCCCCCCGCGGCTGCGCCAGCGGCTGATGGATCGGCTGGGGGCCGTGCCGGCGACACGTCCCACCCGGGGGCCGATCTCCGCTCGGTGGGCGTGGCCGGCCGTGGTGGGGCTGGCCCTGCTGGGGCTGGGCTACGAGCTGCACCAGACCCGCCAGCAGCTGGCGCAGATCCAGGGCCATCTCCATGCTGCCGTTCCCGTGGCTGGGGCATCCCGCCGCCTGGCGCTGGCGGCCGTCGATCCCTCCGTTTCCGCTTCAGGGGAAGTGATGGTGACCGGCAACCCCACCCACAACGTGCTGATGCTGAATGATCTGCCCCCACCGCCGCCCCACCACGTGTATCGCCTCTGGGCCGATGTGGACGGCCAGAAGGTGGGCTGCGTCGCCTTCGTGCCCACGGGGCAGGGGCACGTGGCGATGCTGATTCCGACGATGCCCACGAGTGTGGCCACTCGCGTCAGCGTCACCGTGGAGAACGACCAGGTGGGGGCCAGCCCCAGCGGGCGGGTGGTGCTCTCCAGCCGGATCTGATGGGCAGGGGCCTGCTGCCGCTGCTGCTGTACGTGCTGCTGCGGGGACTGGACGCCACCGTGCTCAAGGGACTGCAGGCGTTCGGTGCGGACCATCCGGTGCGGGGCATGGATCCGATCAGCTTCTGCAACCTGTTCTTTCTGGCCCAGCTCGCGGTGGGGCTGGTGGCCCTGTGTCCCGGTCGAGCGACCCTGACGGCCGATCTGGCCGCCCTGGGGCCATCGGATCGGCGCCTGCTGGCCGTGGATGCCTTTCTGGGGCTGTTCCTCGGTCCCGTCGCCTACTACCTCGCCCTGGAGTCCCTGTCGGTCATCAGCCAGACGCTGCTCTTCGCCCTCGTCCTGCCGGTCTCGGCCCTGCTGGCCCGTGGCTGGCTGGGGGAGGCCCTGCCGCCCGGCTTCTGGATCAGCCTCGTGTTCATCGCCGTCGGTCTGGTGCTGCCGTCGGTGTCCATGGCGGCGGGCGGCGGTGGCATGGATGGGACATCGGGGCTCGCCTGGGCCCTGGTGGGGGTGCTGGCCTATGGGGCGGCGTCCGTGAGCGGCCGCCTGATCGCCCGCCGCCGCCTGCCCCTGGCGGTCAGTGTCGGTGTCACCAACCTGGTGTCGGCCCTGGTCTTCGGCGTGATCGCCCTGGTGCTCTTCGGTCCCCACCACTTCCTGCTGCTGCAGCTCTGGTGGGTGGTGGGGGTGATCGGGCTCTATGCCCTCACCCTCCCCCTGGGCCGGGAACTGGCCCTGCGGCTCGCCTATCGTCACGTGCCGGTGGCGCAGGTCTCCCTGTGGAGCTCCCTGTCGCTGGTGGTGGCCCTGCTGAGTGCGGCCGTCCTGCTGGGGGAACCCCTCCAGGGGGCCAGCCTGGCCGGTTCGGCGCTGGTGCTGGCGGGTGTTCTGGCCAGTCGCTGGCGCTGGCCGATCCGATCCGGGCCGACGTCGGTACTCCTTCCTACTGCCCCCGCTCCGGTGCCCCCTTGGCCGTGACTCCCCCCGACCCGGATGCCACGGGCGGCACAGGCCTGGGGACCCACCGGGGGGAACAGCAGGCCAGGTCCCGGGGCCTGGGTGCCCTCTACGACAGCTGCGGCGGCCCCGTCTATCGACTGGCCCTGCGGCTGTGCCGCTCCAGCCAGGAGGCGGAGGATCTCACCCACGACGTCTTCCTGCGCTTCTGGCAGCAGGACCGCTACGACCCCTCCAGGGGACCGGTCCTGGCCTACCTGCTGCTGCTGACCCGTTCGATGGCGCTGAACCGCATCAGCCAGCGCAAGAACCGCTGGGAACTGGTGCAACGCTGGTCGGAGCAGTTGTTCCCCGCTGCCGTGCCCACCCCCCAGGAACACGCCGAGGCGGACGACCTGGCGCGGCGTGTTCGCCAGGCCCTCGACGCCATCCCCGCCAACCAGCGGCAGGTGCTGGAGATGGCCTATTACGAGGGGCTGAGCCAGTCGGCGATCGGTGCCCTGCTGGAGCTGCCCCTCGGCACCGTCAAGACCCGGGCCCGCCAGGGCCTGATCCGCCTGCGCGCCCTGCTCCACGATTCCCCTGCCCAGCCATGACACCCATCCCCACCCAGCTGCATGCCGATCTGGGCCAGCGGGCCGTCGCCGACAGCGGCGCCCTGCCCTGGCACCCGTCGCCCCTGGCCGGCGTGGAGCGGCGCCTGCTGGAGCGCGACGGGGGTGAGGTGGCTCGGGCCACCTCGCTGGTCCGCTATGCCCCCGGCAGCCGTTTTTCCCCCCACCAGCACGGCGGCGGCGAGGAGTTCCTCGTGCTCGAGGGGGTCTTCTCGGATGAGCTGGGCGACTACGGCCCCGGCACCTATGTGCGCAACCCGGTGGGCTCCTCCCATGCGCCCTTCAGCACCACCGGCTGCACCATCCTGGTGAAACTGCGGCAGATGGATCCGGCCGACCAGACGCGGGTGGTGATCGACACCCGCCGCTCCCCCTTCGTGCCCGGCCTGGTCGCCGGCCTCACCGTGCTGCCTCTGCACGCCTTCGGCACCGAGCAGGTGGCCCTGGTGCGCTGGCAGCCCGGCACCCGCTTCCCCCAGCACGCCCATCCCGGTGGCGAGGAGATCTTTGTGCTCGAGGGGGTGTTCGAAGACGAGCAGGGGGCCTGTCCGGCCGGCACCTGGCTGCGCAACCCGCCCGGCAGCCGCCATGCGCCCTTCAGTGACAACGGCTGCCTGATCTGGGTCAAGACCGGCCACCTGGCCCCGCCGGTCCCCGGCTAGGGGGTCGCCGCCCCACCCCGGAACGGGGCCACCGCCAGGGCGGTGAGGAAGCCCACCAGCTGGGCGATCACCACGCTCGGGCCGGAGGGCAGGGCGAAGGCGGCGGACAGCAGCAGGCCCAGCACGGCACAGGCCGCCCCGAGCCCGGCGGCCAGGGCCACATAGGTGCCGTAGCGGCGGCTCACCAGCCGCGAGGCGCAGGCGGGGATGACCACGAAGGCACTGATCAGCAGCACCCCCACCGCCTTGACGGAGATGGCCACCACCACGGCCAGCAGGATCAGGAACAGCAGCCGGTGCAGGGAGACGGCCACCCCCCGGGAACGGGCCAGGGGTTCGTCGAGGGTGAGCAGCACCTGGTCCCGCCGGGTGAGGGTGAGGTAGCCGGTGGTGACGACGAGCAGGACGCCGATCAGGCCGAGGTCCAGCCAGGTGACCCCCAGGATGTCGCCGAAGAGCAGCTGCTGGATGCCGCCCTTGTAGACCCGCAGCAGGCTCAGGGCCACCACGGCCATGGCCAGCGACGAGGAGTAGACGATGTTCAGCAGGGCATCCGCCGGCAGGCGGCTGCGTTGCACCAGCTGGTTCGTCATCAGGGCGAAGAGCACCGCAAAGGGGATCAGCACCAGGGTGGGATCGATGCCCAGCAGGATGCCCAGGGTGATGCCGAGCAGGGCGGAATGCCCCAGGGCATCACTGAAGAAGGAGAGCTGGCGCAACACCGCGAAACTGCCCAGCAGCCCGCCGAGGCCACCGCTCAGCAGCCCCCCCAGCAGCGCCCTCTGCATGAACGGCAGCTGCAGCAGGTCCACCAGGGTCGATCCCTCCGTCATGTCCACGGCCATCGGCCCAGGGTACCCAGGCCTCCCGGCGCCCCCCTGGCGTCAGGAGGCTGCGTGGGCCAGGGCTTCGCAGACGAGGGCCAGGGACGCCGCCAGCAGCACCAGGCGGCCGGCACGGCAGAACAGACGTGAGGTGACGACGAAACCCATCGGAATCATTGGCGTGCTCCGGTTCAGGGCAAGGGGGAAGGGGCTCAGCGGCCCGAGGTCTGCAGGGGGCGGAGGTCCGGCAGGGCCACCGAGAAGGCGGGGGATCCGTGGCGGGTCAGGGGCCAGCGCCGCACCCAGCAGCTGTCGGTTTCCTCGTCGATGCTGATCACCTGGTAGGTGCCGCCCTGGCGGCTGCTCAGCTGAACGAAGCCGCCGGGGTGGGGCGCTGTGGCCGAATGGGGGGTGGGGTAAGGCATGGGTCAGACCACGCATCAGCCCTAAACGTAACAGAAAGTTGCAGCTTGATTGACGATAACCCCCTCGGTGTGCATTCCAAGGCACAGGGCGGCCATGCCTCCCCCAAACATGCGTGACCCCCTCGGGGCGGGCCCAAGGGGGTCACTTTGCGAAGGCCTTTGGGAGTTGATCAATCTCCCTGCCCCACAGGATCGTTCTAGATCAGCAGTAACGGCTACAGCGCAGGCCCGCACATTCCGTCACAGGCCCACAGCTGTTGGGGATCAGTTCACTCGTCGTCGTCGGAACCGCCCACCGGCACCAGGCGAATCGCCTTGCGACCCAGCTTGATCTCGAACTCGTCGCCGGGCTCGAGGCCAAGCATGGCGGTGTAGGCCTTGCCCACCAGGAGGTTGCCGTTGAACTGGACCTTGGCGGTATAGCCGAGTTTGCGGCCAGCCTTGGTGGCGGCCTTGCCCACGCCGTCGCCGAGGTTGATCCCCTTGGCATCGAGAAGCGCTTCGTAGAACGCCGTGAAGTTCAGGCGCTCATTGCCGTCCTTCTTGGTGCTCACGTAGCCGCAGCTGCGGACCAGATCCGATTTTGAAGCGTCTCCCAGCTCCTTTACCTTGGCGAGCAGATCGGCACCTTTGAGCATGATCCAATGGCGATTGGTTGTGGGGAAATTCTACAACTCGGACCTGCGATCGCCAGTTGGGCCGGGTTCGGCTTTCCCCGCCCTCTGTCCCTCAGCGTCAGCGTCGCTCTCGCATCAGCCACGGGTCGGCGTCCGCGGCTCGATGGCCATGGCCGCAGGCCTGCAATCCGCTGGCCGAGGCTAACCACGAGGCCGCCATCACCGGCGGCGCCCAGCGCCGCAGTCCAGGGCCGCAGGGCTCTGGCAGGGCCCGCAGCCTTCAGCTCTTCGGGGGACCCTCGACCTGATACTGCACCTGCTGGGGGAAGGGGATCTCGATGCCCCTTTGCTGGAAAGCCTTCCAGACCGCCGCCTGGACTTCGCTGCAGATCGACACGTTATCCATCGGGTTGGCGATCCAGAAGCGCAGGGCGTAGCTGATCGAGGATTCTCCGTAGGTGAGCAGCAGACCCTTCGGTCCCGGGTTGGGCAGAACGTGGGGCTGGCTGCGGGCGATGTCCTCCAGCAAGGCGATCACGTCATTGGGATCGTGGTGGTAGGCCGCGCTCACCAGCACCTGGGTGCGCCGCAGGGTGTCGCTGCCCGTGTAGGTCACGGTGGTGGTGGTGAAGAACATCTGATTGGGGATCACCAGTTCGGCATTATCCCGATTGCGCCAGAGCACGGCGGCCCGCAGGCCAAGGCTGCGCACCTCGCAGGGATCGCCATCAATGACCAGAACTTCGCCGGGTCGCACCGATCCCTCACACAGCAGCCAGAGACCGCTGACGAAATTGGAGAAGACTTCCTTGATGCCGAATCCGAGGCCCACCGAGAGGCCACCGGCCACGGCCAGGATCGCGGTGCGATTGAAACCCACATGATCGAGGGCCCAGACGATGCCGATGGCCACCACCACATAGCGAATCATCAGAGCCAGGGCCCGGCGGCTGCCGTTGCTGATGCCCAGGCCGCGCTGCACGAGCCAGGCCAACCCCTGGGCTGGCGGGCCCGTGCCCATGGCCAGCACATAGACGATCACCACCGCAAGGAAGAAGCTCCCCAGGGTCACCTCGGAGCCGAACCATTCGCCCAGGGGGATCAGGGCCAGATCCTGCGGGTTGTCGAACACCCGGATCACCAGCAGGGCGGCGACCAGCAGGTAAGCCGGACGGATCAGGCGGGTCTCCAGCAACTGCAACTGCTGCTGCTGGATGAACCGGCCCAGCAGCTGGCGCATGCTCCCCAGGCCCAGCCAGCCCAGGTAGAGAAGCAATCCCAGCAGCACCAGTCCGTTGGGAAGGCCACCCAACCCCAGGGCCAGCGAAAACAGGCCAAGCAGGATGGGAATCACGACGTCGGATCTCTGTGCCAGGGGAACCCGTGGGCTCAGCCGTCGGCACAGGACCCCCTGGCCCAGAAACACCAGCAGCAGCACGATGATCTGGAGGCGCACCTCCAGCCGCTGCAGGTAGCCGAACCAGCCGGCGATCTCCATCAGCAGCAGGTTCATCGGGACCTTCCGCCGCTGAGGAGCTCGATCATGCCCTCTTGGGTGTCCCGCAGGCTGAGGTCGTCAAAGAGGAACCGGGTGAGCAGCACCTGCCAGGCCTCTCTCTGCTCCTTACTGCTTCCCTCGATCAGCCGGATCGTCGAGCGCTGCAGCGACTGCTGGCGTCCCTCCACCATGGACGCCACCACGGAGGAACTGCGCACCGGTGGTGCCACCTCACGGTTCACCGGCAGCACGTACTGGCTGCGCAGGACGATGTCCCGCTGGTGCAGGGGGCTGACGGCGAAGCGGGCCAGGGCCATGGCCAACTGGCGCTGGACCGGACTTGAGTTGACCCCGAAGGCCAGCACCCGCTCCCGGGTGATCGGGCTGGCGCCGCCGAAGGGTCCGGAGGGCAGGGGGGCCACGCCGAGGTTCTGGCCCAGGCGCGCCTTGACGCGGGTCAGGTTGATGCTGCGGCAGGGAATCCAGTCGAGGGTCCCGGCGATCAGTTCCTTGAGCAGATCCGCCTCGGTGGGGAAAAAAGTGACGTGCTGCTGCTGATCCGCCTGGCGCAGCCACCGCAGCCAGCCCGTCAGGCCCTGCCGGGTCGCGGGCGTCACCGGCTCCCGGGCCAGCAGGCTGCTGACGGCGTCGATCGCCCCGAGGGGGCCAAGGGTCCAGGCCAGGCTGACCGCATCGAGGGAGAGGCCCACCTCCATTCCCTTGGCACTGAAGGCCAGCAGCTCACTGAGGGTGGCGGGGCTGCTCCGCACGCGCCGCCGATCGAAACAGGCGACCTGGGGCTGAAGCTCCATGGGCAGGCCGGTCAGCGTCCCATCCGAGCGCCGCACCCTCACCACCGAACCCCCATCCAGCTGATCCAGCAGCGTGGGCGGGAACTTCACGGTGTCGATCAGCCTCTCCCGGGCCAGATCACGGGCGGTGGACTCATTCACCAGCAGCAGATCCGGGCTCAGACCGGTGCTGTTGCGCAGGCGCAGTTCGGTGGGCAGGCTCTCCTCCGGGAACACCTCCACCTGGAGCCGGACCTTCGGCTGCAGGGTGCGGAACGTGCTCTGCAGCATGGCCGTACGCGACCGGATCTCCTTCTGCAGTTCGCCGTCGATGGCGTCTTCACTGACACCGACCGCGATGTAGAGGGTGCCTTCCAGGGGCCGCAGCATCGGCTGCATGTGCTTGACCTGACAGCCCCCGAGGGAGGCCATCAGTGGGATGGCCAGGCTCGCCGCGACCATCCCGATGAAGGCCCGCCGTCGGCCGTGGCCGGGCGGGATGGGAGAGGGACGCAGGAGGGAAATCACAGGAGGAGGTTAGGGGCGCACCCAGTCGGCTCCCGGATCCGGCCGCGTCCTGGCCATGCTGTGGGGAATGGGCGTCACCGTGGGTGCTGGTGCCTCAGCTGCGCCAGCTCCACCGGCACCGTCGCCACGACGTCGGTGCCCGCGGGCGTGTTGCCTGAGGTCATCGCGTGGGCGCCGTTCAGTCCTCCGGGTAGAGCAGCTCGGCCAGTTCGTCGGGGTCGACGTCGTAGACCCGCGCCAGGGTCGTTTCGATGGCGCTGGTCACCACATCCGGCAGGAAGCGCATCGCGTTCAGGGCGTCGTCGGCGATGTCGTCGGTGAGGAGCTTCTCGCCCCCCAGCTTCTCGTCGTTGATCACGGCCATCACCCAGCTCTGGTAAGCGGTGACGAGATCGGCGAACTCGAGCTCAGGATCGTTCAGATCGAGGGCCATCGGGCGTCTCCAGGGACGGACGTTGCTTCTGCAGTTTGCCGCCTGGTCGTCAGGATGGATGGATGCATCAGGAACCCCTGCCATCGGTGGCCTCCCTGCAGGGCACCCTGTTCGACTTCGCCATCGCCGAGCTGGTGCGCGGCCATCGCGAGAGTTTCCCACCGCTGTGGACGGCCGAGAGCTGGGCCAAGCTGATGATCTGGCTGGCCCTCAGCTGCGGCTGCTCCGGCGAGCCCAGGGCGCTGGAGGCCTTCGCGGCGGCCCTGGGTCCGGCGCTCACGGCCCGGATGCGGCGGCTGTTCTTCGAACGGGAGCTGCCCGACCTGAACCTGCGGGTGATGGCCGATCCGGCCGAGCGGCAGGTGCTGCTGCTGCCACTGGACCCCGGCGCTGACAGCGATGGGGATGGGGCGGGGGCCATCGCGCCGGAACGGGCGGCCGCCGCCCTTGAGGCCGTCGGCCTCAGCGACCGGGTGACGCCTGATCGCCGCCTCTGGCAGCCGCTGGAGGCGCTGCTGGCGGTGCCATGGCAGTCCGGGAACGGCTGAGGCCGCCGCAGCGGCGCCGCAGGCGCCGGGCCTGGGCGAAGGCGACGCCGACGCCGAGCAGGGGCAGGGGTCCGGGCGTCGGCACCGGGGTGAGGGCGAGCAGCTCGCCGTTCACGCCGTCGCCATCGTTGGCCACGTAGATCGTGCCGTCGCGTCCGACCGCCAGGCCCGTGGGGCTGACCAGGTCGTCGAACAGGGTGCGGACGCTGCCATCGAGGCCCAGCTTCAGGATGCTGCCCGACGGGGGGCCAAAAAAGGCATCGCTGTACTGGAGCAGGTAGAGCGAATCATCCGGTCCGGCGGCGATGTCGATCAGGTTGCTGAAGCCGCCGGCAAACTTCGTCACCGGGTTGATGAAGTCGTAGCGGAACACGTCGGCGCTCCCGGGGGCGAAGGGAAAGCCGGAGAGCTGGGTGATGTACAGCGCCCCGTCGGGGCCGATGGTCATGCCGGTGGGCACGGCCTGGGCCGGGACTTCGGGAAACGGGAAGGGGAAGGGCAGGTGGGAGGTGCCGACGAGCTCCTCCGGGAACACGTTCACCAGCGAGACCTGGTTGGCGGCGTCGGCCTTCACCAGGCTGTTGCCGCCGGCATCGGTGACGTAGGTGTCGTCCCCGCGCACCACCAGGGCGAAGGGATTGCTGTTGAGGTCCTTGCCGTCGGGGTTCTGGGTCGCTTCGAAACCGGCGATGTCGGCCAGGGGCGTCAGGCTGCCGGCGGCCAGGTCGATGGCGACCGTCTTGCCGAAGAGGGGGCTGCCCGCGCCAGGGATCAGGGTGGGATTGCCGCCGAAGCCGAAGACGCCGAAGAGCTGGCCGGAGCCGCTGAAGGCGAGGTCCGCCAGGCCCGTTCCCTCGGGGAACAGGGGCGAGGACTGGTCCGCCAGGGACGGCAGGTTGGCGAGGGCCCGGGTATAGACGTTGGTGGAGCGGTCGAACAGACCCACGGCCCCGGTGGTGCCATAGCAGACGGTGTTGCCGCTGCCGGCGACGAGGCAGGGGCCGGTGCCACCCCGGCCCGCCTCGCTGAGCACGAGGTTGCCGTTCGGCGCGATCGTCAGCCCCCGGGGATTCTCCAGCCCCGTGGCCAGGGTGCGGACCCGGTACGGAGCGGCGTCGGCGGGGGCGCCCGCGGCCAGCAGGCCGGCGCCGGCCCAGACCCCCAGGGCCAGGCCAAGCAGCCCATGGCCAGGCTGGAGCTGGCGCTGGGGGGATGGGGGTTTCCGCGGCGGCGTCGTCATGGGCAGGACGGTCTGGGGGAGGCGTCAGGCGGCACTCTGCCGATCCTGAGGGCCCCGTCAAGACACCGACGACACCTGCAGTGGTCTTTTTGGGCCTCCGTTCTAGGTTCCATGTCCCTGTGGTCCCAGGCGCGGATGCGGCTGATCGGCAGCTTCGAGGATCCCGGCTATGTGGCCCTGGCCGACGCGGCGATGGCCTTCTTCGACCGTCGCTCAGACCTGCAGCGCCGCGGGGTCGCCTTCTCCTTCGGGGCCGAACCGGGCGACGGCGCTGAGGCGGATCCCGGCAAGATCTCCACCGACATCAGCCTGGTGTGGCTCGACCGCTCCGATCCCGAGGCCCAGGGCCTGGCGGATGTGATCATGCGCGGCGTCTCCGCCGGCCTGAAGCGCTACCTGGCCGAGCGCCCCCTGTTTCTCTCCTGCTGCCCGGAGCGGTCCCTGTTCGTCAATCCGATCTTCAACCTGCAGCGCTACGCGCCGGGGGAGGGGTTCTACAGCTGGCACTGCGACTGGAACACCAGCGACGAGGCCACCGAGCCGATCCGCCGGGTGCTGGCCTGGATCCTGTACCTGAACACGGTGCCCGACGGCGGCACCGAATTCCACTGGCAGGAGCACCACGAGGAGGCGGTCAAGGGGAAGCTGGCGATCTTCCCCGCAAGCCTCTCCCACCTGCACCGGGGCCGGGTCAGCCAGACCCACACCAAGACCATCGCCACCGGCTGGATCAATGCCGGCAGCCTGGACGCCTACGTGGCGCGCCTCGCCGCCGGCTGAGGCCTCACCCCAGCACCGAGGGCACGATCAGCTGCTGCAGCCGCAGGGCCAGCTCCTCGGTGAGGGCCTGCACCGCCTGGCGCCGATCGCGGCGATAGTCCGCCATCCGTTCGTCCACCACGATCGGCGTGTCGATGCTGATGCGGGCCCGCAACCGCCCCAGCCGCGGGCGCTGGTTGGCGGTCTGGCCCTGGATCCTGCACTGGGTGTCCCAGAGCAGCAGCAGCGTGTCGGCGAACCGCTCCTGGCTGGGCCGCTCGCGCACGTAGCTGCCGCTCACGGCGACGAAGGATTCCACCACGCGCATGTGCCAGAGCTGGGCCTCGGTTTCGGCCGCCAGCCGGTCGGCCAGTCCCTGGGCCAGGGGGCTCAGGGGAGCGGCGGCGGCGGGCCGGGCGGGGTAGAGCCGATCCCAGCCCGCCTGCTCCAGGCGGCGGCAGCGGTCGGTGAGGCTGCCGCTGGGTTGCAGCCCGAAGGACAGCTCCACCCGCCGCAGCGACAGATCCATCAGCCGCTGCAGCCGGGGCCCGAAGGGGGTGGTGGCGGCCTCCGCCGCCGGGACGTCCCCGTCCGGCAGGGGCAGGTGCACCTTGTCGCGGTAGAAGGCCTCCATCTGCTCGAGCATGCGCTCCCCGAGCCGCACCAGCCGCTCCAGCAGCCGGGCGGCGGCCAGGTCGTGGCTGGGGTCGGGCTCCAGGCCCGCCCCCTCCTCCAGGCGGCAGAGCAGGGCCTCGATCGCCCCCCAGATCGGTGTGGTGTAGCTGTACTGCAGGCCGATCGGCAGCAGGTCCATGCGTTCGCGACGGCCGGCGTCGGCCAGGTCGGCAGCTGTCCAGAAGGCGAGCTGGGCGGTGCCGGGCTCCAGGGGGCTGAGCAACTCGTTGTGGCCATTCGTGGCCCCCTCCGGCGCCAGGGCGAAGGGGTGGGGGCCGTCCAGCAGCAGCCGTCGGGCCGTGCGCAGGGCCGGCAGATCGAGCTTGCTCCGCTGGATCGAGCCGCCCCCGAGGTGGGTGAACAGCCAGCCCATCCCCGCCCCGGCCCAGAGGGGGATGCCGCGGTCGAACAGGAACTGGCTGGTGGGGGCCGGATCGAAGCGCAGGCCCTGTCGCCGCCCGGCCCGCGCCAGTTCCACCCACAGCAGCTGGGCCATGCTGAGGGGGTCGTCGAGGCTGGGGTGGCGGAAGGCGAGCAGCAGCCGGCTCTCCCCGGCCTGGAAGGCGCGCATCGCCTCCACCAGCGAGGCCATGCCGACCACCTCCACCGTGTCGATCCGGCAGCGCCACCGCAGCCACAGCGGCAGCACCAGCCGGCCCACCGCAAGCACCCGCCCATCGAGCCGGGGTGGCAGGAACTCCAGGGGTGGGGCGGTGGCCATGGCCGGAGGTTAGGCGGGCAGAAATGGGGAGAATGGCTCTCCGACCAGCTGCTGCCCCGACTCCGCGATGAAGATCGATCCCGCCCTGCGTCACCGGGCGCTGCGCACGGCCGTGGGGGTGCTGGAGATCGCTCGCGATCCCGAGCACACGCTGACCCATGCCCTGCCGATGCTGGATCTGCTGACCAACTCGCCCCTCGGCGAGCTGGGTCGGGAGCAGCTGCTGGCGGATGACGCCGTGCGAGCCCTGGCCGAAGAGCAGTACTGGGGCCCCTGGCCAGCGGGCGAGGAGCTGCGCCGGATGCCGCCCGGCAGCCTCGGCCGGTTGCACCAGGAGCGCTTCGAGCGCCTTGGGCTGCACGCGGTCCCGCCACCGGACACCAGCCGCATGGATGGCCCGGGGGGGTATCTGCAGCTGAGGCTGCGGGCCACCCACGATCTCCACCACGTGGTGCTGGCGATCCCCTCCGACGTGGCTGGGGAGGCCAGTGGTTCGGCCTACTACGCCTCCGCCCTGCGCCAACCGGGGTCGGTCGCCGTGCTGGCGGCCTGGATGGTCCACGGTTTCCTGGCCCCCGAGGAGGACGCCCTGATCTGGGACGGCATCCGCTTCGGCCTGGACGTGGCCCGCCACCTGGGTCCCCGCCTGCTGGCGATGCGCTGGGAGGAGGGCTGGGAGACCCCCATCGCCACCTGGCGGGAGCGGCTGGGGCTCGAGGAGCTGCTGCGCCACTCCCCTTTCCCCGGCGAACTGGCCCTGATGCGCTGAAGCGGCAGGCGCCCCGGGTCGGCTCAGCCCCCGGGGGCTTCAGCGCAGCTCCAGGGGGCTGATCGGTCCGTCGCCCCGCTGCACCCCCAGGCGGATCGGCCTGGGCGGACCCTGCGCCGGCAGGGTCACCTCCACCCAGAGCTGCTCGCCGGGCGGGCGGCGGGAGGGATCCGCCACCCCGGGCGGGATGAAGTAAGCCACCGACGGCCCCAAGCGCCAGCGCTCGCCCTCCGGTGTCGCCGCAAGGCTCAAGGAGCGGGGGGTGGCGTCCGTGGCCAGGGTGGCCCGCACCCGGTCGGCCTCGGCGCGCAGTTCCACCCGCTCCCCCGACCAGGGCCGGGGCTGGCCGGCCGGCACCTCGGGGGCCGGCACCAGCAGACCCAGGTTCACGTAGCGCCCACGGATCGGCAGGTGGGGATCCACCGGTTCGCTCAGGATCCAGCCTCGGGGCCGGGTGGCCCGATCCAGCAGCAGCTGGCCCCCCAGGCTCAGGAGCAGCCCGCCCTGCAGCAGGGCCACCAGCAGGCCGCGCGCCGGCCCGGGGATCACGGGGTCCCCCTGCCGACGGCGCGGGCCACGAGCCGGCGGCGCAGCAGCTCCAGGCCCCAGCCGCCGCCGAGGAACAGCACCCCCAGGCCGACCAGGCTGGCGGAGCGCCCCAGGCTGTCCATCACCTGGGATACGTAGAAGGTCATCACGTCGATGGCGATCAGGGCGGCGCCGAAGTTGACCCGCTCGGAGCGGCCCTCCATCACGCCCCAGGCCACCAGCAGCAGGCCGCCGACGGCCCACCACAGATAGGTGAACACGCCGGCGTCCTGCTGGGTGGACCAGGCCAGCGCCACCCCCGGCAGCAGCCAGCCGATCGCCACCGCCAGGGGCCAGGCGCGCCGGCCCCGCAGGCGCAGGCCCAGCAGAAGGGGGCCCCCCAAAGCGACGGCCCAGCCGACGAGCGCCAGGGGCAGCGGCAGGGGCGCGCTGGTGGGGCCCCCGTGGCTGACCAGTTGCCAGAGCAGGCCCGCCGGCAGCAGGCCCAGACCGCCGAGCCAGAGCAGCACCCGCCGCGGCGCCGGGGCGGGGCCCGCCCCCGCCGGCGCCGCCAGATAGCAGAGGCTGAGCAGCACCAGGCCCGCTGCCGGGGCCAGCACGGCCGTCGGATCCCCGGATCCCCCCTGTAGTCCCTCGGTGGCGCCGTCGACGGCCCGCTGCCATTCACTGAGCAGCCAGGCCGGCCCCAGCAGGGCCAGCAACGCCAGCTGGGGCCACTGGCGCAGCAGGGCCCAGCCCAGGCCCGCGCCGATGGCCCAGAGCAGCAGCCCCAGGGGCCAGTGGGCCTCGAGATGGAACAGCTGGCCGGCCAGGAACAGGCCCGCCCCCAGGGTCACCGTGCCGACGCCGTGCAGGCTCACCGCCAGGGGCGGGAAGCGGCGCTCCACGGCGGCGGCGCCCCCGTGCAGGCCCACCACCAGCGCCAGCAGCAGGCCGAAGCGCTGGCCGGGCCCGAGGGCCGCCCAGTGGGTGGAGACGAACAGCAGCAGCCCGGCGGCCACCAGCACGCCCCCCAGGGCGACGGCCACCAGCACCGGCACCCGCAGCCGCGGGCGGCCCGGCTGGGCCCGTTCCCAGGCCCGGATCGCCTCGGCGCCGGCAGGGTCGATCAGGCCGGCCTGCCGCCAGCGCTCCAGCCGTGATTCCCAGCCATCAGCCATGGCCTGAGGCTACGGGGACCGCGTGGCTCCGGAGCCGCCCTCCGCGTGAACGTTTTCCGCCGTGACGAAGCGGCGCCGCCGGGCATGTCGATGATGCGGAGACCCTCTGATCCGTCCCGTTGTCGGCCTTCGGAGTGCCACGGCCCAATCCGTCGCCCGTCGACAGCCCAGCTGACGGACGGATCGGGGCCGGAGAGCGGGAACGGCGCCTGATCGAGGAGCGCCATCGGCTCCTGGCCGAGAACGCCAGGGATGTGATCTGGACCATGGCGCCCGACGGTTCGATCACCTCGGTCAGTCAGGCGGTGGAGGGCCTCAGGGGCCTGACGCCGGAGGAGGCGATGGTCCAGCCGATCGAGCAGATCCATCCCCCTGATTCGTTGGCGATCTCCCTGGGGTACTTCACCCAGCTGGTGGAGGACCTGCAGGCCGGCCGACCGCCCCAGTCCTTCCGTGGGGAGCTGGAGTACTACTGCCGCGACGGTTCCACCGTGTGGATGGACGTGATCGCCCTGCCGGTGCTGGACGAGCAGGGGACCTTCCTGGAGTTGCTGGGGGTCAGCCGGGACATCACGGAACGCAAGCGCACGGCGCTCGAACTGCAGCAGGCCCGGGCGGAGGCCGAGGCGGCCAACCAGGCGTTGCTGGCCGCCAACCGGGCACTGGCTCGGCTGGCCACCACCGATGACCTCACCGGCCTCTGGAACCGGCGGGAGCTGGATGAGCGGGTGCGCCGGGAGATCGACCGCGCCGATCGCTATGGCGATGTCCTGTCCCTGGTGCTCTTCGACATCGATCACTTCAAGGACGTCAACGACCGCTTCGGCCACCTGGCCGGCGACCACCTGCTGGTGGAGCTGGGGCGACGGGTGGAAGCCCAGTTGCGGGCCTGCGACGGCATCGGTCGCTGGGGCGGCGAGGAGTTCCTGGTGCTGATGCCCCACAGCAGTGCCGAGCAGGCCCTGCAGATGGCCGAACGGCTGCGGCGACGGGTGGAGGCGGAGCCCTTCGAGGCCGTGGGACGGGTGACGATCAGCTCGGGGGTGGTGCAGCGACGTCCCGGGGAGTCCGCCGAGGAATGGTTCCATCGGCTGGATCAGGTGCTCTATCGGGCCAAGGAACGGGGGCGCAACCGGGTGGAGCTGGAGCCGGAACCGGCCCGCTGAGCTACGGCCCCCTTTTTGCGACCATGGGCCCACTGCCCCAGCCCCCCCGTGTCCGCCGAGCCCCTGCCCAAGACCTACGACCCGGCCGCCACCGAGGCGCGCTGGCAGGCGGCCTGGGAGGAGGCCGGCGCCTTCCACCCCGACCCCACGGCGCCCGGGGAACCGTTCAGCATCGTCATCCCGCCGCCGAACGTGACCGGCAGCCTGCACATGGGCCACGGCTTCGAGACCGCCCTGATCGACACGATCGTGCGCTTCCAGCGCCTGCAGGGGAAGAACGTGCTGTGTCTGCCCGGCACCGACCACGCCTCGATCGCGGTGCAGACGCTGCTGGAGAAGCAGATCAAGGCCGAGGGCGGCAGCAAGGACGATCTGGGCCGCGATGCCTTCCTGGAGCGGGCCTGGGCCTGGAAGGGGGAGAGCGGCGGCACGATCGTGGGCCAGCTGCGCCGGCTGGGCTACTCGGTGGACTGGCGCCGGGAGCGCTTCACCCTGGATCCGGGCCTGAGCGCGGCGGTGGTGGAGGCCTTCGTGCGCCTGCACGAGCAGGGCCTGATCTACCGCGGCGAATACCTGGTGAACTGGTGCCCAGCCTCGGGATCGGCGGTGAGCGATCTGGAGGTGGAGATGAAGGAGCTGGATGGTCACCTCTGGCACTTCCGCTATCCGCTCAGCGGCGGCCCCGCCGCCGATGGCACCGACCACCTGGTGGTGGCCACCACCCGCCCCGAGACCCTGCTGGGCGACACCGGCGTGGCCGTGCACCCCACCGACCCGCGCTACGCCGCCCTGGTGGGGCAGACGATCACCCTGCCCCTGGTGGGACGGCAGATCCCGATCGTGGCGGATGAGCACGTGGATCCGGCCTTCGGCACGGGCTGCGTCAAGGTGACCCCCGCCCACGACCCCAACGACTTCGCCATCGGCAGCCGCCACGGCCTGCCCCTGATCACGGTGATGGCCAAGGACGGCAGCATGAACGCGGCGGCCGGCCGCTTCGCCGGCCTGGATCGCTTCGAGGCCCGCAAGGCGGTGGTGGCGGCGATGGAGGCGGAGGGGTTCCTGGTGAAGGTGGAGCCCCACCGCCACAGCGTGCCCTTCTCCGACCGGGGCAAGGTGCCGGTGGAGCCGCTGCTCTCCACCCAGTGGTTCGCCCGGGCCGAACCGCTGGCGGCCCGCTGCCGGGAGGCCCTCGACGGCGGCGCGCCCCGCTTCGTGCCCGAGCGCTGGGAGAAGGTCTACCGCGACTGGCTCACCGACATCCGCGACTGGTGCATCAGCCGCCAGCTCTGGTGGGGCCACCGCATCCCCGCCTGGTTCGTGGTCAGCGAGACCGGCGGCGTGATCACCGAGGCCACGCCCTACGTGGTGGCCCGTGATGCCGCGGAGGCCGCCGCCAGGGCGGAGGCCCAGTTCGGCGAGGCGTCCCGTGCCGCTGGCCGGGAGCTGCAGCTGGAGCAGGACCCGGACGTGCTCGACACCTGGTTCTCCAGCGGCCTGTGGCCCTTCTCCACCCTGGGCTGGCCCGAGATGGAGGCCGCCGATCTGGCCCGCTGGTACCCCACCAGCGTGCTGGTGACGGGCTTCGACATCATCTTTTTCTGGGTGGCCCGCATGACGATGCTGGCCGGTGCCATGCAGCCCCTCGGCGCCGGCAAGGCCTGGATGCCCTTCGCCGACGTGATGATCCATGGCCTGGTGCGGGACGAGAACAACCGCAAGATGAGCAAGAGCGCCGGCAACGGCATCGATCCGCTGCCGCTGATCGAGCGCTACGGCGCCGATGCCCTGCGCTTCGCCCTGGTGCGGGAGGTGGCCGGCGCCGGCCAGGACATCCGCCTCGACTACGACCGCAACGATGGCAGCTCCGCCACGGTGGAGGCGGCGCGCAACTTCGCCAACAAGCTCTGGAACGCCACCCGCTTCGCCCTGATGAACCTGGGCGGTGAAACGCCCGCCAGCCTGGGGGCCCCGGACCCCGCGCGCCTGCAGCTCGCCGACCGCTGGATCCTGTCGCGGCTGGAGCGGGTCAAGCGCGAGACGGCGGAGCGCTACGCCAGCTACGGCCTCGGGGAAGCCGCCAAGGGGCTCTACGAGTTCGCCTGGAACGAGGTGTGCGACTGGACGATCGAGCTGCTCAAACGGCGCCTCAACCCGCGGCCCGCCGTGGAAGGGGAGCCCCTCACCGCCGAGGCGCTGGCCGACCAGCGCGTGGCCCGGCAGGTGCTGGCCAAGGTGCTGGCGGAGCTGCTGGTGCTGCTGCATCCCCTGATGCCCCACCTGAGCGAGGAGCTCTGGCACGGGCTCACCGGCGCCCCCGAGGGCACCTTCCTGGCCCTGCAGCCCTGGCCGGCGGCGGAGCCGGCCGCCCTGGATCAAGGCCTGGAGGCTTCGTTCGCCGAGCTGATCGAGGCGATCCGGGTGGTGCGCAACCTGCGGGCCGTGGCGGGCCTCAAGCCCAACCAGGGGGCACCGGTGTTGTTCATCACCGGCCGCCAGGAGCTGGCGGCAGTGCTGCAGGAGGGCAGTGATGACATCACCACCCTCACCAAGGCGGAGAGCGTGACCGTGCTGGATCCGGCGGCGGCGGCAGCCCGTCCGGCGGCCCGGGCCCTGGCCGCGGTGAGCGGCGAGCTGCAGGTGCTGCTGCCCCTGGAGGGCCTCGTCGACCTCGACGCCCTGCGCGCCCGCCTGGAGAAGGACATCGCCAAGGCCACCAAGGAGATCAGCGGGCTGAGCGGCCGCCTCGCCAACCCCAACTTCGCCGGCAAGGCGCCGCCGGAGGTGGTGGCCGAGTGCAAGGCCAACCTGGCCGAAGCCGAGGCTCAGGCGGCCCTGGCGCGGCAGCGGCTGGCGGATCTGGGCTGAGGGGGGGTGTCTTCGGCGGCGATCGACTTCGGAGCTTCGGCATCGGCCATCCGATGCGGCCTTGATGGGGCTGGGTCTGCTGTTGGCAATGGATCGCTTCCGGCGCCGTGGGCACTGGGGAAGCAGGAATCACTGCTCAGGCAGCGTCCCCATCGGGCCCAGCCAGGAAACCGCTGACTGGGAGCGGCCAACGTTTGCCATCTCCTGGCCGCAGTGAGTATGCCTTACTGATGCTCCATAACATCAACGAATTTAATGGGGTGGCTCAGGTGAAGGGCTTGGTTTGAACGTGCTCTTCGCCCTGAGAGGAAACTTTTCAGGATGGCGTATCGACTCAACGGACAAGTCAACGTCTAGGTCAGGCCAATAGAGATGGTCGGCTGAGGGACGTAGGACATTGATAACCTGCTGAATTGTGGCCAGCTTGAACCAAGGAAACTCGGAATACGGAAGCGCCAGTTCTTCGTCATCGATAAGCATCCAAATGCAATGGCTGGAAACGTTGGTGACCTCAGCTTCCAAAGAGATTGTTCCAGGCATTGATAACTCCCTATTGGCGTGACTCGGCTAATCGTTCAGCATCTTTGATCTTTGAGGAGCTTGGCCTAACGTTTGAGCTAACCGGACCGTTGCGGTATGTGGCTAAAGGCCCAGAATGAAATGGAGGGCCTTTAGCCGCATGCCGCAATGGGTCCGGTTGAACGAATGGTTATGCCGCACTGCGCGCAGTTTGCTAAGCATATGGCTCCAGATCGTGAGCCGCTGGCGGAAACCACGGTTCATGCCCATCGACAGAGTAGTACTCCAGCTGCGACAAACGGCCCTGCCTTTGCATCAACACTGCCGCGACAATGCCACCTTCTTTGTCTTTGCCTGCATAAGTGCTCAAATCCTGCTCCTGGACTTCCGGATCATGAGGTTCGAAGAACACGGTCGGGCATTGCCTGCACCCACAGCGGCCTACCACGCGTAGTTTGGCGACCCGGTCTGCGAATCCGGTTTCAGTTGCTTCAAGTAGCTTGATAATTGTTTCCCGCTCATCAGCACTCAGTTGTCTGCTTGAAGTAGCTACAAAGAATGGGAATTGGGGTTCTTTGGACTTCATATGCGTTGGTGGGCCACGCACGTCTTTCTGTGCGGCCTAATGCCCCAGATCAGAAGTGGGCAGGTAGTTCTAGTCGAAGCCGGGAATGTGGATCCCAACTTCTGGATCTGGATGTTAGGCTGCCCTTGCAGGCAATACAGCTGTTCCGGGCTGAATAACAAGGCATAATAGCCTTTTTCTTGCTGTTCTTGCTTCGTTTTCATTGAACGCGCTACCGCAGCTAAGGAGTGTCAGGTTGTTACCTCTTTGTGAGCAAGGGCAGACTTGCGCACTCTCAGGCTTGCACTTAGGTACCCCCACAGCCGTTCCGACCGAGGTGACCGAACACTGATGTACTGTTTCTGTAGCTTGATACATGGTATATCTCGCCACGGCGATCTCCTAGCCTCTTTCTGGAATCGCAGTCAGTGGGAATATACTCAAGACAGAGTTTCACTTTGTCATTGGCGCGAAACATGGAAGAGGCGTCCGCCAAATTGACTGGGCTGCTTTCACTGGTAATTCCCCAGCCCGGAGTGGATTGTGTCCGAAGCTTTCGATAGAGGTAAAGCGATATACCGTTTGTAAGATCTAGAAGTGAGTCTTCTGATCCAAACTCGGATAAGCGTGCTCCAAATCGAGAAGTCACCTCTTTAACAAAAGTGTTGCTACATTGACCTACCTTTGCAGGGACAGGAGCGGCTTGTGATGGGCAAGTGCCAATACAAATGCTTAGTGCAACGAGAGTGTAAAGAGCAGTTTTACGCATGCTTGCTATGAGCTCCTGCTAGGCCAGCCTAACGCTGCCCTTGAGTGGCAGGCAGAGAGCCTGGGGTGGCGAAGCTGAGATGTGATGGTGGCCTGTCCACTCGAAGGGCTTGTTCGAAGTGGCATGGGCGTTCGGATAGCCTTAGAGTTGGTGCGCAAATAGTCACGAGTCTGTCTCTGCCGAGAAGACAGATCTTTATTGTCAGTACGTTATTTCAGCTTGGTCTAGAGAACTCGCATTGCCACTGCCAAATCAAATTACATGGAGAAATATCAAGAGAATCACTCCTTTCCGTCTACGGATTGCTATGAACTTATGGAATTAATTCTTCGAATTACACCGGTGATCAAGAATATCCAGCCGGTGTAAGCAATCGTGTGAGAAGCACTTATCCAAAGACTCATGCCAATTTTGCCTTTGCATTTTGCGGAGTACGCAAGTGCAAGCCTCAGAGCGTGATACAACAACCAATATATCACGGTGAACAGTACTACCGCCATTCCTAGGACGACATTTACAAGTAACCAAGCCAGCACTGAGATTACAAGAGTTCCAAGCACCCAGAATAGAAGTGAAAGAACTGGGCTCAGTAGCACCTCAAGCGGGTTGCCGCTGCCACTATCAACCTGATAAAGCGATTCGCTCAAGACTCTATCTATAGAAACATCATCTAGCTGTTGGCGCCTCAACTCCTTGAGAGATGGCAAGTCATTATCCAGAAGCATCCCCCTATACAAACAGGCAAAGATAAATACAAAAAGGATAGCCGAGAAAAAGCTCAAGAAAATCTGGGTTTCCGTTATTATGGCTTTATCCCCACGTAGAAAGACCAATAATGCCGTAACAAAAGCGGAAGTAGCCAAAAGCAATACACTAAGAGTTGCTGACAGCTTAGTACTGCCATGACCAAACTTCATTTGGCTTTATTGAGGCTTGGGATTTGTTGCATTTTAGCCTGAGCCGGACTCATTGGTATTTCTGTTGCTACTCGTTATCTGGAGCCAGCCTCTTGCTGATGATCCAGCTTGGATCCTTCGAACGCTTATTGGATGGTTTCCGAGAACCAAGGCCAAAGTGCACCTCCCTTCCGTGAACCACCCTGAGTCTTCAGGTGGGTGTCGGCTGATCATCAAGGCAGCGCAACCTGTTTCAAATCATGTTGTCCACCATGAACAGGTGGTTCTCGGACCCGTGAACCACCTGTTCATTCTGATGCACGCGTCCGGTTCGGGTGCCACTGCCACGCTGAACCATCACTGCGCTACATCCCCGCCGTGAGCCTGTGCAGGGCGCTGTAGTCGAGATCATCCAGCCCTGCTGCAGTGGCGCGCTCCAGCAGCGCCGCCAGCCCATCGAGGCCCATCGTCTCCAGCCCCTGGCCCCGGGCGGTCTGCAGGAAGAGCAGCAGGTCCTTGCGCAGGTGGGCGGTGGGGAAGTTGGGGTTGGCGTAGTCATCGGCCAGTTCCTTGGCCAGCTTCTTGTCGAAGGTGGGGGCGTACAGGGCGCTGGCGCGCAGGATCGCCATGAAGGCCTCCACGTCCACCCCGGCCCGCTGCACCAGATGCAGGCTGAGGCTGAAGCTGTGGGTGATGCTGGCGATCAGCTGGTTGAGGGCAAGCTTGGTGGTGAGCGCCGCCCCCACCGGGCCCAGTAGCCGCGGTTCACTGCCCAGCGCCCCCAGCACCGGTCGGGCCCGCTCCAGGGCCGCCGCCTCGCCGCCCACCATCAGCTGCAGCGTGCCAGCAAGGGCCTCCGGTCGGCTGCCCAGCACCGGCACCTCCAGCAGCTCCGCGCCCCGATCCGCCAGCGCGGCGGCCAGGGCCTGGCTCTCTTCGGGGGCGATCGTGGCCACCTGCAGCACCAGCCGGCCCGACAGCTCCGCACCGGCCTGCTCCAGCAGCACCGAGTGGGTGGTGGGGCCGTCGCTCAGCACCGTGATCACCAGCGCGGCGGCGGCCACGGCCTCGGCCGGCGAGGCCGCCACCGACGCGCCCAGGGCGAGCAGCGGCCCGCAGCGCTCCCGGTGGCGGTTCCACACCGTGAGCCGGTAGCCGCTGCCCAGCAGCCGTTCGCCGATGGCCGCCCCCAGCAGGCCCGTGCCCAGCAGGCTGATCTCCATCGGTGCGGCCCTGCGGCTGCCGCCAACCTACCGGGGGCCGCCGCAGGATCTGGCGGACGGATCCGGGCCCGTTAACGGGCCCATAAGCGGTCGTTAACGAAGGCGGGCGGCGGCTGGATGAGGGTTCTTCGGTGTCCTTCGCCGACCACGCCTTGCCCTCCCCCACCGCGCTCCGGTCCCTGCTCTCCCTGCTGGAGGATTCCGCCGTTTTCCGCCGCTCCTCCAGTCCGGAGATCCGTTCGGTGGCGCCGCTCCTGCCCAAGGGGGCGCGCAAGGTTTCCGCCGGTCCGCTTGGAGTCGTCGGCTCCAGACCGCCGGGGTTCAACGTCGAGCGCGATGACGACCGCAACGACGACCGCTTCGCCCGCGGTGGTGACCGGGGCCGCAACGGTGACCGTGGCCGGGATGACGACGGCGACGACCGTGGCGGGCGCGGCAAGCCCCCGGCACCGGCCAACCCCCTGCTGGCCAGCATTGACCTCTCGCCGACGCCTCCCGCCCCCGGCGCCGCTCCCACCGAGCAGTTCCAGACGGAGATCTCCGCCTACGTGACCGTAGGCGGCAAGTTGTTCATCCTCTCCTCCGGCGGTGGCAGCACCCTGCAGGTGACCGATGCCACCGACCCCACGGCCCCCAAGGCGCCGCAGCGGGTCTCCTTCGGCGCCTACAACAGCCAGTCGGTGGCCACCCACGACAACCTCGTGGCGGTGGCCCTCTCCCCCAGTGATTACGCCACCAACGCCGGCAAGGGGCTGGTGCGCTTCTACCGGATCGACAAATCCGGCGCCCTCACCCTGGTGAAGGACGTGGAGGTGGGCTACCTCCCCGATGGCATCGCCTTCACGGACGACGGCAGGAAGCTGGTGATCGCCAACGAGGGGGAGCCGATCGCGAACTATGCGATCGATCGTCCCGGCAGCATCGGCATCATCGACATCAAGGGCAAGTCAGGCAAGGAGACCTTCACCTACACCGACCTGGGCTTTGCCGGGCTGACCCTGCCCTCCGGGATCCGCATCTCTGGGCCGGCCGGCACCACCCAGGCCACTGACATCGAGCCCGAGTACGTCTCGATCCTGGGCAACACCGCGTACGTGACCCTGCAGGAGAACAACGGCGTCGCCAAGGTCAACCTCAAGACCAACACGATCGAGACGATCTTCGCCCTCGGCAGCGTCGACTTCAGCACCCAGCTCGTCGACATCACCGATCGGGACGGTGCCGGCAACACGCCCCTGATCAAGCCCGTCCTGGGCAACAACGTGGTGGGCCTGCGGATGCCGGACGGGGTGGCCGCCTTCAGCACCAAAGGCAAGGACTACTTCATCACCGCCAACGAGGGCGACGGCCGTGAGTACGGCACCGCCGGAACCCCGGGCTTCTACCTCGATGAAACCCGGCGCAACACCGGTCTGAGCAGCCGCCTCAAGACCCTCAGCGAAGACACCACCGCCCCCTTCACCGCCTTTGGCAGCCGCAGCGTCAGCATCTTCGATGCCGGCACGGGTGCCCTGGTCTGGGACAGCGGCAACACCCTGCAGACCATCGCCATCGCCGCCGGCGTCTACGACGACACCCGCAGCGACGACAAGGGCGTCGAGCCCGAAGGGGTGGTGGTCAAGAAGCTGAACGGCCGCACCTACGCGATCGTCAGCGCCGAACGGGGCACCAGCAGCCTGCTGGCGGTGTTCGACATCACCCAGCCGGCCCAGACCAGCTTCGTCACCAGCACCGTGCTGGCCGGCAGCGTGTCCCCCGAGGGCCTGCTGGTGATCGACGCCAAGGACAGCCCCACCAGGCGCGACCTGCTGGTGGTGTCCAACGAGGTGTCCAACACCCTGAACATCCTCGACCTCGGCGCCCTGATCGCCGCCCCTCCGGTGGGCGGCGCCGGCACCTTCACCGCCACCATGCTCAAGGACGTGGCCGGTGGGGCGGAGCTGTCGATCTCCAGCCTGATCACCAACGGCGAGTTCACCAACGGCACCACGCCGGGCAGTGTCTACGTGCCGCCGGGCATCTTCGATGGCCAGGGCGCCTACAGCAACGGGGATGGCACCTACACCCTGCTGGTCAACCATGAGGTCGGGGCCAGCGCCGGCTACGCCTACACCGCCGAGGGCCTCAACGCCTCGGTCACCGGCTCCCGCATCAGCCGCCTGATCGTCGACATCGATGCCGATGACAAGGCTTCCAACGGCTTCCAGTCGCGCATCCTCAGCGGCGGCCTCGCCTACGACAAGGTGATCGGTGACGACCCCAACGGCTTCGACCGCTTCTGCTCCGCCAACCTGGTGGAGGCCAACAGCTTCGGCGCCGGCCGCGGCTTCGCCGATCGCATCTTCCTCACCGGTGAGGAGGTGTTCGGCGGCGGGGGCGGCTCCTTCTATGCGCTGGATACCGCCAGCAGCGATCTCCATCAGGTGAAGGCCTTCGGCAAGGGCACCTGGGAATCGGCCACCGTGATCGACACCGGCAGCGCCAACACCGTTGCGGTGCTGCTGTTCGATGACGCCAAGGCCCCCCTGCGGCTCTGGGTCGGCGCCAAGACCGCCGGCGGCTTCCTGGAGCGCAACGGCCTGGCGGAGGCGAACGGCTCGCTGTACACCTTCGTGCCCACGGCCCTGGCGGAAACCGGTGTCGATGGCACCCCCGGCCCCGACTCCGACGACCTCAAGGCCCTGGCCCTAGGGTCCCCCCTGGCCGGCAGCTGGGTGAAGATCGAGAAGCCGGCGGGCAAGGCCAGCTACGCCGATCTCACCGACGCCGAGATCCGCACCCTGGCCAACGACCTCGGCGCCCTGCAGCTCAGCCGCATCGAGGACGGTGAGGTCAACCCCCTCAACGGCCAGCAGGCGGCCTTCGTCTCCACGGGCACGAAGGACTTCACCAGTGGCGACCTCTACGGCAACGTCTACACCCTGAGCTTCACCGATGCCTTCGGCGCCGATGGCCGCCTGGCCAGCACCGGTGCCAGCAGCCTGCGGGTGATCTATGACGCCGATCGCCTCACCGATCCCACCACGGGCCTGCGCAACCCCGACAACCTCACCTGGAGCGCCGATGGCTCCCTGTATCTGCAGGAGGACCGGGCCAACGGCGGTGGCCTCGACATCGCCAACGGCAACTTCGGCACCCAGGAAGCCTCGATCTGGAAGCTGAACCCCAGCGGCCCCATCGATCCGATCACGGGTGCGCCCGCGGAGCGCTGGGCCCAGATCGATCGCACCGCCGTCCCCACCGCCTACGGCCAGAGCCAGCCCGGTGTGGTCACCGACCCCAGCACCAACGGGGTGGGCAACTGGGAGTCCTCGGGGATCATCGATGTCTCGAGGATCTACGGAACCGCCCCCGGCAGCATGTTCCTCGCCAACATCCAGGCCCACAGCCTCGGCGGTGGCAACATCAACGGCTCCGGCTACCTGGTGGAAGGGGGGCAGATCGACCTGATCCGCCAGACCGTTCCGCTGGTCTGAGCCCATGGGCCCGGCGCCGTCGATACGGTGGCCCCATGGACCCGCTCTGGTTGCCGGACCACCTGCTGCCATGGCTTCGCACCCCGGTGGGAGCCATGGCCTTCGTGCCCCTCTATGCGCTGTGGGTCACCCTGCTGCTGCCGGGGGTCTGGGCCTCGATGCTGGCCGGGGTGCTCTATGGCCCGGTGACGGGCAGCGTGCTGGTGTTCACCGGGGCCTGCCTGGGGGCCCAGGCGGTGTTCCTGCTGGGGCGCGGCCGCTGGCGGGGCTGGGCCCGCCGCCGCCTGGCCGGGGCGCCGCGGCTGCAGGCGGTGGAGCGGGCGGTGTGCCGCCAGGGCCTGGCCCTGGTGCTGCTCACCCGCCTGTCGCCGGCCTTCCCCTTCAGCCTGCTGAACCTCGCCTACGGCCTCAGCGAGGTGAGCCTGCGCGACTACTCCATCGGTCTGATCGGCATCCTCCCCGGCACCGTGCTGTTCTGCGCCCTGGGGGCGGCGGCCGGCGATCCGCGGCGCTTTTCGGCCCTGCTGGCCGGTCCGGCCGATGGGGTCACCTGGGCCCTGCGGCTGCTGGGGGTGGCGGCCACCCTGGCGGCGGTGCTGCTGGTGGGCCGCCAGGTGCGTCTGGCCCTGGAGGAACGCGGGGTAGCCTCCCACGTTGCGATGCAGGCCAGCGATGGTGACGGCCGAGACTCCCCCCCACCCCAGCGCCGGCGTCTGCCCTAACTGCGGCGGCGAACGCCTCACGCCGGTGCGCCGGGTGCGGGTGAGCAAGGCCGGGGTGGAGGCTGAACTCACCCATTGCGGCAGTTGCGACTTCCTGTTCCTGGCCGATCCCACCTGGCTGGACGTGGCCTACGAGGACTCCTTCTACGGCGACACCGGCTACGTCGACCGCAATCTGCACGCCTCGCGGTTGCTGCGGCTGCTGCTGGTGATCGGCCGCCTGGGTCGCTTCGGCGCCAGCGAGCCGGGCTGCGACCTGGGCACCGGCCTGGGCATGCTGCCGCGGCTGCTGCGCGACCACGGCTTCGATTTCCATGGCACCGACACTTACGCGGCCATGGAGCTGATCCGCCCCTTCTGCGGCCCTCCCGGCGATGGGGCGATCGGCTGCAAGACCGCCTTCGAGGTGATCGAGCATGTGCCCTGCACCCCCGACTTCCTGCGGGACGAGGTGGGGGCCACGCCCCTGTTCGTCTTCTCCACCCTGATGCGCCAAGTGGGTGAGATCCCCGACCCAGACTGGTGGTACTACGCCTTCGGCAACGGCCAGCACATCAGCTTCCACAGCCGCCGCAGCTTCGAGGTGGCGATGGAGCGGGCGGGGATGGATCCGGCCTGGCTGGTCTGCATCGACGGCCCCGTGCATGAGCGGGCCCTGCATCTGATCGCCCCTTCGGCCCGCTGGCGGCGGGCCTTCCGGGTGGCCGGTGCTCTGGTGAACCGGGGCCTCGACGGGCTGCTGTTGCCGTGGCTGGAGCCCCTGGTTGGGCTGCGCACCCGCATCATTCCCGACCACTACCTCGCCATGGAGCGGCTCAGATCTTCCGCAGAGCGTCAGCCTTGTCCTTGAAGTCGCTCAGAAGCAGCTGCAGGTAAGTCACCTTGCGCAGCTTGACGTTGGCGGTGAGGGACATGCCCACCTGCAGCGGCAGCACCTTGCCGCTCTTGAGCTTCAGCTGCTGGGAGTTGAGCCGGATGTCCACCGGAAAGCGGTAGAAGTTGTTCATCTGATCCGGCGGCAGGGCGTCGGAGCCGATGCGCCGCACCGTGCCCTGCAGCACACCGAAATCGGTGGCAGGGAACGAATCGATGCTGATGTCGGCGGTCTTGCCCACCGAGACGAAACCGATTTCCCGGCTGGGCACCTCCACCCGTGCCTCCAGCTTGTCGAAGGGCACCACCTTCATCACCGGTTCGCTGGTCTGGGCGACGAAGCCGCGGGAGCGGGGCTTGAGCTCGAACACCACCCCCGCTTCGGGGGCCGTGATCGCCTGATAGCGGATGTTGACGTTGAGCTCGGTCAGCTTGCTGCGCAGATCGGCCAGCTCGCTCTGGATCTCGCGCAGGCCCTGCTGCAGGATCGCCTGCTGGCGCAGCCGGTCGACCCGGGTTTCCTCCAGCTTGCCCTGCACCTCCTGCACCTTGTTGCGCTGGGAGAGGTACTGAAGTTCGGCGGTGGCCCCCTCCTTGTTGAGGGTCTCGAGGCGGCCGAGGACGTCCTGCTCCAGCGTCAGGCTCTGGCGCAGCACCCGCTGCTCGGTGTCGTTGAACTGCAGGTAGCGGTCGAGCTCCACCTGCTTGAGCCGCAGCTGCTGCTGCTTGTACTGGATCGTCTTCAGCAGGCTGCGCTGGCGGTCGAGGGTGGCCTCGGTGTCGAGGCGCAGCAGCACCTGGCCCTTTTCCACCCGCTCGCCCTCCTTCACCATCACCTCGTCCACCACGCCGCCGACCGGCATCTGGATGTCCTTGACCACCCCCAGGGGCTCGAGCTTGCCCGGGGCGGTGACGATCTCCTCGGTCTGGGCGAAGGCCAGCCAGCCGAGGCCGAACAGGGTCACCCCCATCAGGGTCCAGGTGATCGAGCGGGCCCAGAAGCGGGACTGCTGGAGCACCACATCGTCGCTGTCGGTGTGGATGCTTCGCTCGAGGCCGTTCTGGGCGCGCCGCAGCAGGCCGGCCGGGGTGGGCAGCGTGGGACGTGCCATCAGCCCGCCTCCTGCTGGCGATACAGCGCGAAATAGCGTCCCTTCAGGGCCATCAGTTCGTCATGGGTGCCGGTCTCAACGATGGCGCCTTGGTGCATCATCACGATCAGATCGGCGCGGCGGATGGTGGAGAGGCGGTGGGTGATGAAGAACACGGTGCTCTGGCTCATCGCCTCGCGCAGGTTGTCGCACACCTGGCGTTCGGTGTCGTAGTCGAGGGCGCTGGTGGCCTCGTCCATCACCAGCAGCTGGGGCTGGCTCAGCAGGGTGCGGGCGATGGCGATGCGCTGGCGCTGGCCGCCGGAAAGGGAGGCGCCCCGCTCCCCCAGGGGGGTGCTGTAGCCGGCGGAGAGCTCCATGATGAAGTCATGGGCGCCGGCGATGCGGGCGGCCTCGACGATGGCGTCGCTGGGGGCCTCCGGGTTGGTGAGGGCGATGTTCTCGCTGATGGTGCCGGAGAACAGCAGGGGGTCCTGGGGCACGATGCCGATCTGGCGCCGCAGGGAATAGAGCTCCACCTTGTCGATGTCGTAGCCGTCCACGAGGATCCGCCCCTTGGTGGGGGCATAGAGCCGGGGCAGCAGCTTCATCAGGGTGCTCTTGCCGCTGCCGCTCTGGCCCACGATCCCGGTGAAGGTGCCGGGGGGGACATGCAGCGCCACGTTGGCGAGCACTTCAGGCCCGCCGGGGGAGAAGCGGAAGCTGAGGTTTTCGAACACCACGTCGCCCTTCACCGGCGGCAGGGGAATGTGGCCGCGGTCGGCTTCGCTCGATTCCTCCGGAGTGTCGACCACGTCGGCCAGGCGCTCGAAGGAGACGCGCAGCTCCTGGATGTTCTGCCAGATGGAGGAGAGCCGCAGCAGGGGCTGGGTGACGTAGCCGCTGATGATCCGGAAGGCGATCAGCTGGCCCAGGGTGAGCTCCCCCTTGAGCACCAGGGTGGCCCCCACCCAGAGCACCAGCAGCTGGGACAGCTTCTGCAGCACCGAGCTGGTCTCGTTGAGGAAGGTGCCGGTGATCGTCTTCTCGAAGGTGCGGGAGATGTATTTGGCGTAGAGCTCCTGCCACTTCCAGCGGCTCACCATCTCCACGTTCTGGGCCTTCACCGTCTGGATGCCGGTGAGCACCTCCACCAGGTGGCTCTGGGTGCGGGCGTTCTCCTCGGCCGCCTGGCGGTACTGGCGCCGGAACAGGGGGGCCCCCAGCAGGGTGAGCCCCACCTGGATCGGCAGCACCGCCAGGGCGATCAGGGTCAGCAGCCAGCTGTAGATCGCCATCACGATGATGTAGATCACCGAGAAGGCCGCATCCAGCAGGGTGATCAGGGCCTGGCCCGTGAGGAAGTTGCGGATCTTCTCCAGCTCGGCGATGCGGGTGCCCAGCTCGCCGACGGGACGCTTGTCGAAGTAGCCGAGCGGCAGCCGCAGCAGGTGGTCGATCACCTCGGCGCCGAGGCGCAGGTCGATGCGGTTGGTGGTGTCGGTGAACAGGAAGGTGCGCAGCGAGCCGATCACCCCCTCCATCAGGGTGACCACCACCAGGGCCATGCCCAGGATCTGCAGCGTGTCGAGGCTGCGCTGGGAGATCACCTTGTCGATGATCACCTGGATCAGCAGGGGGTTGGCCAGGCTGAACAGCTGGACCACGAAGGAGGCCAGCAGCACCTGGAGCAACATGCCCCGGTAGCGCTTCAGGGCCGGCCAGAACCACCCCGGACCGAAGGTCTGCTCCGGGGTGTCGATGCTGCGCTCCAGCAGCAGCAGCTCCAGCCCCTCCGGGTACTGCTCGGCGATCTGGGCGGGGCTCAGCTGCAGCCAGCCCTCCGCCGGCGAGGCCAGCCGCAGGCCGGCGGCGTTGCTGGCGGTGGCGATGGCGAAGCCCTCCTTCCACGGCACCAGGCAGGGGGTGATCAGCCGGGTGGCTGACGCCGCCGGCACCTTGGCGCCGGTGACCAGCAGGCCGAGCATGGCGGCGATCTGGCCGCAGAGCTGCAGATCGGGCGGCTGGCCGCGGCGCATCTTGTCGCGCAGGATCTTGTCCACCGCGTCGCGGCGGTAGGGCAGCTCCAGCAGCTTGCCGAGCATCTGGAAGCAGGCCAGGGTCTCCTCCAGCGGACCGTTGCCCCGCACCAGGGTGAGGTGGCGGTCGGCCCGCTCCTGGCCCAGATCGAGGCTGCTGGGCTGGGCCAGGCCGCCGGCGACCGCCTCGACGGGGACGCTGGCGCCGGCCTCCTCCAGGGGGGCCGAGGGGGTTGGTGCCGCCAGGGGCGCCGCGGCGGGGGCCAGGGCCACCAGCCGCAGGGGCAGGGGCGGGCGGGGCTGGGGCAGCGGTTCGCCCGCCGCCAGCACGGAGCCGATGGCCCGATCGGGGACGTTGGCGCTGGCCAGCAGCAGTTCCTCGCCGTCCCGCAGGTCGATGGTCCCGTCGCCGATCGGCAGCACGCCCCGGGCCCGCAGCCGCAGGCGCTCGATCTTGTCGCGCCAGAGGGCCGGGTCGAACGGGCCGGCGGCGGCCCCCTCCCGCTGCAGCAGCAGCTGGTGCAGTTCGGCGGTCCAGAGCTGGCGGCCACACCACTCCCGCAGGCCCTGCTCGGCCAGCAACAGCTCGAGCACCACCGTGTCCGGCACCGCGGAGGCCAGCAGGTCGGAGGCGGCGCTCACCGGCTCGATCCCCTCGGCCCGCAACAGCGACACCAGGCCCACGATGGCGCCGGGCCCCAGCCGCTCCAGGGTGAAGGGCCGACCGTCCCGTTCCCCCAGCAGCCGTGCATCCCCCTCGTGCAGCACCAGCACGCGGTCGCCGATGCTGCCGGCGTTGCTGAGGTCCTCACCGACGCGGAAGCGGCAGGGACGGGCCTCGGCCAGCAGCCGTTCCCGGCCGGCGGCGGAGAGGGCATCAAAGGGTGGCAGGGTGAGCCACTCGGTGCGCCCGGGGACGGTGGAGGTCATCGCCCCTGCCCCGGCCGCAGCTGCAGGGCCACTTCCTGGTCCACCCATTCCTCGAACAGCTCCCGCGCCATCCGCTTCTGCATCTCCTCGTCGAAGCTGGCCGAACGGAGCGTCTCCAGCCGCACCACCAGCCACCAGCGGTCGATGCGCAGGGGGGGGTGCAGCTGGCCGGGGCGGCTGGTGCGCAGCAGTTCGGCCAGGGCCGGATGGGCCTGCAGCAACGGCACGGGACCCACCACGCCCCGGGTGGAGCGCTCGGGTCCCTTGGCGTAGGTGGCCGCCAGCTCGGCGAAATCGGCTTCCCCCTCGGCGATGCGCAGGTAGAGCTCCCGGGCCAGGGCCCCGTCCTCCACCCGCAGCAGGCTGTAGATCACCTGATCCAGCTGGTTCTTGCGGGCCAGGTAGCGCTGCTCCGCCCGGTGCAGGAAGTGCTCCTGGCAGTGGCGCTCGATCCGGGCCGGCAGCTCCGCCTGCCAGAGCACGTCGGCTTCTGAGAGTTCGTGCCGCTGCAGGTGGTTCTTCAGGTCGTCGGCGGAGCGGAGACCGTGGCTGGCCCCCCAGGTCTGCTGGGCCTGCTGCCGCTCCTCCTCCGTCAGCGTCACCCCCGCCACGGCGATGGCGATCACCGATTGGCGCAGCAGGGGCAGCAGCAGCTGGTGGCGGGCCAGCTGGCGGCGCAGATCCCCGGGTATCTCAGGCAGCGGCTCCACCTCGACCACAACCGGTGGCCTGGAGGGGCGCACGGGCGGATCGAGGCTGATGTCGTGGTCCAAGGGCAGGGCGACGGCCACAGGTTCGGCATGCACCAAGGCATTCTGGGGCTGAACCGGCGATTCCAGGTGTATCGGTCGCTGTTGCGCAGCGCCGGTGGTTCAGGACCCGCTCAGGAGCGCCGCAGGATCGGTTCGGCGCGGACCACGCTGCCGAGCAGCAGGAACAGCGCTTCGATGCTGCCCACCCGCTTCACCTTCTGGAACCAGGCGTTTTCGCCATAGATGAGCTGGATCAGGGCGGCCTCCGTCTCGCGGGCCGGCATCTGGAAGTTGAGACCCAGCAGGTGATGCTGCCGCAGCCGGCCGCTCCGCATCAGCCGGACGGGCAACTCCAGGTGATATTGCGGCACCCGCAGCAGGCCCTGGCGTTCACCGCTCCCCGGGCCAGGGGCGTTGAGCACCAGGCTGGCCCCCTGCTCGGAAACATCGTTGGTGACGCCCCAGTACTCCCTGCCCTCCACCTCGAGGCAGGCCACCAGTTCGAGGGGGAACCGGTCGGCCTGGCGACGGATCGGTTTGTCGATGCAGGCGAGCAGGCAGATGAACATCAGAATGCCGTTGTAAAGGTTCCATCCGAGCATCAGACTTTCCCCCTCGAACAGGGAGCGCGACCAGCGGATATCCAGCAGTGGCAAGCCATAGTTCAGCGCCAGCACGCCCACAAAGAGGAAGAGATAGGTGAGGAACGGCCAGGCGAAACGGAGGTCGAGGGTCTGCTTCGGCGTGTTGACGTCCTTGTTGGTCACCAGGCTGCCCACGGAGCGGAAGGGCCGGAACAGGATCTGGGACATCCTTCTCAGCGCCGGAAAGCAGAACAGGGATTCATAGACCTCTGTCCAGAAATGGAAGTAGTGGCCGTTGGTCTGCCAGGAGGGCAGGAAGTAGAGCATGATCACGAACGGAAGTCCGTAGGCGAGGTATTCCACCGGCGGAGCGGCAATCAGCGTGAAGCCGATCAGCATGGAAAGCAAGGGGAAAATGATGTAGACGGCCCGAAACACGGGCGTCAGGAGGCTCAGCAAAAGATTGAGGTAGAAGACCTTCTGCCAGAAATTCAAGGTCTTCCAGATCGGAAGCTCCTTCGGTGATGTGAACACCTGAACGTTGCCTTGCATCCAGCGCAGCCGTTGCTCGAGATAGTCCCGGAAGGTGCGGGGCACCTCCCCCAGGCTCAGCACTTCGTCCAGATAGACCATGCGCCAGCCAAGGGTCAGCAACCGGGTGCCGGTCTGGTTGTCTTCGACGATGCAGTGGGTGACATAGCCGCCGATGGCCGCCAGGGCCGATCGCCTGGCCAGGTAGGAAGTGCCACAGCACACCACGGCATTGAAGGGGTCGCGAATCACCTGGACGTAATGGAAGAAGTAATCCATGTCGTCAGGGACAAGGACGTCCAGGCCAAGGTTGCGATTATGGAAATCGGAGTTGAAGTAGTGCTGCGGAGTTTGCACCAAGGCCACCTTGGGATCCTTGAAAAAACCAACCGTGCGATCAAGGAATCGACTGAAGGGGATGAAGTCGCAATCAAAGACGGCGATCAGATCACCGTGGGAGTGCGCCAAGGCATAGTTGAGGTTGCCAGCCTTGCGATGCAGATTGTCGGGCCGGCTCAGATACTCCACACCCAGCTCCTGCGCCAGGGCGGCGATGGCGGGCCGGTGGCCGTCATCCAGGACGTAGATGGTCTTGTTGGCATACTGGATGTTGCTGCAGGCCATGATGCAGCGCCGAACCAGCCGCTCCGATTCGTTGTAGGTCGGAATCCACAGATCGACGCTGGGCTGATGTTCCCTGGTCCAGTCGAGGAGCTGATCGGCCTGACGCCGCCGTTTCTGGGGCCAGTACTGCAAGGAGGGGTAGAACTGCAGGGCGGATGTCAGCAGATAGGTGAACTCGCAGAGAAAGAAGATCAGGCTGAAGAACAGACTGGCCGGGTGGGCCGTGTTGATGGTGGTGGCTCGCCAGATGAAGTAGCGAATGGCAAACAGTGACAGCATCACCGTGGCCAGCAGATAGGCGGCGGGTCGCCGGGGCAGGAGGTTTACCCCCAGGCAGAACCCCACGGCCAGGGCCAGGGGCAGCAGCACATCGATCCAGACATCCCGCACCTGCCAGAGCTCGGGCAGGACCCGGAAACTCAGGGGATTGAGAAGCCCGATCGCCACCACGGAAAACTGCAGATTGGCCAGCAGCACCGCCAGAACCAGGCTGGCCCCGGAAAGCAGCAGGACCGTCCAGACCCAGGGGGAGATCCTGGAGTTGCCCGTGGAGTCCGAAAACGAATGGAGGAACTTCATCGTTCGAAGCTGACCTTCGCCGTGAATCCCACGTAGCAGAACTCCCCTGGTGGAGCCGGAAAGTCATTGAGGATGCGGATCTTCACTTCGCTTTCCCGGGCCAGATTGATCGGCACCGGCTGGGGCGCCTCATCACCCAGCTGGGTTCGGCCGATGCCGGAGCGGATCCCGATCACTTCGCCCCGCAGTTTGTCGCGGCTGCCCACCAGTTCGATCCTGGCCTTGCTGCCGAGGCGAATCCGGTTGAGATCGTTTTCCGCCACGGTGGTCGTCAGCCAGCGCTGGCTGCAGTCGATCATCTGGATCACCGTCTGCATCGCATCGACGGAATCCCCCCGCTGGGCCCCCAGCTGCCAGACCACCGCCTGCCTGGGGCTGACGAGCCGGGAGCGGCTGCGCTCCTGCCATTCCTTTTTTGCCACGTTCACCTGCTGCTCCAGGCCACTGACCTGGAAGGTCTGGGTGCGCACATCGCCTTCGGCATTCTCCAGGGCGATGGTGGCCTCCTGAAGCCGCACCACCGGATCGGAGTTGCTGCGGTTGTTGCGCAGGGTCAGGTCGTTTTTGGAGGCCTGCAGCACCGCCGCCTGCCCGGCCAGCTGGGCTTCAAGGCCCCGCACCTCACGCGCACGCTGCTGTTCGGTGGTGCGGGCCCGATCGACCACGTTGGCGGCCACGGCGCCGGTGCGGAACAGCGCGTCCTGCCGCACGGTTTCCCTCTGGGCAAAGGCGAGTTCCTTGCGGGCCCGCTCCAGGGCGAAGCCGAGGTTGTCCCGCTCGTTCTGGTCGCGGGAGATTTCCAGGCTGCGCTGCTGGCGGGCGTCGAGGCTG
Organism: Rhizobium sp. Q54; assembly: GCA_943367585.1. GTDB lineage: Bacteria > Cyanobacteriota > Cyanobacteriia > PCC-6307 > Cyanobiaceae > Cyanobium. Next base: position 21,061 of record CALRJP020000010.1, on the reverse strand, counting down.
AGCTGGGCCACCAGCTTCTTGCGCAGATCCCGGCGGGTGCGCAGCTCCTGCAGCCGGCCCCGGGCCGTTTCCAGTTGGGTCTCCAGGTCGGTGAGCGCGTCACGGGTGGCCATGGGGTTCACCACGATGGCCAGGGTCTGGCCAGGGCGGACCTCCACGCCTGTGCCGACCGTGAGGCTTTCCAGGATGCCGCTGACCGGGCTCCGCAGCACGATCGGGGTGGCATTGATGACCGCATCGCGGGAGCGCGCGGTGAAGAAGTTGATCACGATGGCCAGGGCGGTGATCAGCAACCCGGCCGAGATCAGCAGGATCGTCAGGTCGGCCCTGCGGGAGCTGGGAATCGCGTCATCCTCATCCGTCGCGGCGGCGTCAGGGACCGGGCCGGTGGCTCCGGCGCGTTCAGGGTCGTTCGCGCCAGCGGAAGATGAGGACATTCCGGCGGTTCGTGATGTTTTTTGATTCTACCAGGACAGCGCTTTTTGAGGAAAGTAAGCCCTTCAAGTCGCTTGATAATCTGGTGATGACTTCCTTCTTTTTCGGCCCGATCTGAGTGGGATCAGGGCTTGCTGAGGCCCGCCATTATAGCCAGTGTTGCTGGTTTGGCCTGGTTGTTTTTGTCGAAAGGTAATGGCCGTTGCGGCAGCCCATCGGCCCTGGGAAAGAATGCATTCAGCCAGGTGGTGCGATCACTCAACCCCCAGCTGGTGATCAGCTTCAAGCGGGGTTCCGGCAGAACCGCCGCCAGGAACGCGGCGTAGACCGCCGCCACGGCGCGGTCACGCTCCGGGATGGCGGCCGGCAGTTCCCGGTCGTTCACGTCCAGTTCCGTCACGTAGACGTCGAGATTCAGGGCCGCCAGCTCCCGCAGGAAGGCGGGCAGGGTGCGGAAGGTGGTGGGCCCGCTGCCATTGGCGTAGAGATGGGCCTGCAGCCCCACGGCATTCAGGGGCACGCCGCGCTGCCGCAGCTGGCGCAGGAGCTTCAGGAAGGACTGCCGCTTCCGCTGCGTCTTGGCGTCATCGCCCTCCAGCCCGTACTCGTTGATCACCAGGGCCGCCTTCGGGTCGGCCTGGTGGGCCAGGGTCAGGGCGCGGGCGATGTAGTCGGGGCCCAGCCGCTCAAGCCAGAGGGTGCGGCGCAGGCCCGTGCCGTCGTCGGCGATCGGTTCGTTGACCACATCCCAGGACGGCAGCTGGCCGCGGTAGTGGCCCACCACGGTGCGGATGTAGGTCGCCAGGGCCCTGTCCAGGTCTGCGGCCGGCAGCGCCTTGACCCAGGCCGGCAACTGTTCGTGCCACACCAGGGTGTGGCCCCGCATCGCCAGCCCATGCTCACGGGCGAAGGCCAGCAGCCGGTCCGGAGCGCTGAAATCGAAGCGCCCGGGCATCGCTTCCACCCCATCCCACTTCAGCTCCGACTCGGGCACGATCAGGCCGCTCTGGCTCGACACCAGGCGGCGCAGGCCCGGATCCCGCAGCTGGTCATTGGTGACGGCGGTGCCCCAGCGCAGCCCCCGCCCCGCCGCCAGCCCCTGCAGGGTCGGGGAGGCCACCGGCGGCGGCAGCGCCCGCGCCACGCTCCAGCCCAGCGCCCCCACGGCGGCGACCAGGATCATTTGCCGTCGTCGCATGGCCCCGCTGCGGACGTGCCCCCCCACTCTGACCGTTCAGGGCGGATCGGTCTCCAGCAGCGCCCGCAGGCCGTCCTCATCCAGCACGCTCACCCCCAGGTCCTGGGCCTTGGTGAGCTTGCCGCCGGCCTCCTCGCCGGCCACCACGTAGCTGGTTTTCCGGCTCACCGAACCGCTCACCTTCCCCCCGGCCGCCTCGATCAGGGCCTGGGCCGCGGAGCGGCTCAGGGAGGGCAGGGTGCCGGTGAGCACGAAGGTGAGTCCCGCCAGGGGCGTCGCCGCCGGCGGCCCCCCATCGCTGTCCCCCTCCGGCTCCGGTGCGGCGGCCAGGGAAAAGCCCAGCTGCCCCAGCTGCTCCAGCAGCAGCCGGTTGGCCGGCGTGGCGAACCACTGCCGCAGGGACTGGGCGATCTCGGGGCCGATGCCGAAGACCTCCGTGAGCGGATCGGGGCCCTCGTCGGCTTCGCCTGTCAGGGCGGCGGCCTTCAGCGCGCCGGCGCTGGGGAAGGCCCGGGCCAGGGCCTTGGCGTTGACCTCGCCCACGTGGTGGATGCCGAGGCCATAGAGCTGGCGGTGCCAGGGCTGGTGCTTCGACGCCTCCAGGGCGGCCACCAGCTTGGCGGCGGAGGTTTCCCCCATGCGCTCCAGGCTGGCCAGCAAGGCGGCATCGAGCCCGTAGAGGCCGGGGATCGACGTGACCAGGCCCCGGTCGACCAGCTGCTCGATCAACTTGATCCCCAGGCCGTCCACGTCGAGGGCCCCCTTGCTCACCCAGTGGCGCAGGGAGCCCCGCAGGATGGCGGGGCAGCCGTTGTTGACGCAGCGGGTGGCGGCCTCCCCCTCCTCCCGCACCAGCGCCGAGCCGCATTCCGGGCAGGTGGGGGGCAGTTCCAGCCGGGCCGCCCCCTCCGGCCGCAGCTCCACCAGCACCCGCACCACCTCGGGGATAATCTCGCCCGCCTTGCGCACCACGATCGTGTCGCCGGCGCAGAGATCCAGCTCCGCCAGGCGATCGGCGTTGTGGAGGGTGGCACGGCTCACGGTGGTACCGGCCAGGGGCACCGGCTCGAACTCCGCCACCGGGGTGACGACCCCCGTGCGGCCCACCTGGCAGGTGAGGCGCAGCAGGCGGCTGGGGGCCTCCTCGGCGGCGTACTTGAGGGCGATCGCCCAGCGGGGCGCCTTCTGGGTGAAGCCCGCCTCCTCCTGCAGGCGCAGGTCGTCGAGTTTCACCACCACCCCATCGGTGGCGTAGGGCAGGCCGCGGCGCTCCTGCTCCCAGTGGTCGCAGAAGGCCTTCACCGCCGCCAGATCGGGGCAGAGGGCGCAGTGGGGATTGACGCGGAACCCGGCCCCCTTCAGCCACGCAAGGGCCTGCCATTGGCTGCGGGGCACGGCAGGGTCTCCAGGGCCGGCCTGCCACGCATCGGGCAGGTGCAGGGTGTAGGCGAAGAACGACAGCCCGCGGGAGGCCACCACCTTCGGATCCAGCTGCCGCAGGGTGCCGGCACAGGCGTTGCGCGGATTGGCGAAGGGGGCCTCGCCCCGCTCGGCGCGCTCGGCGTTGATGGCGGCGAAGGTGGCGTCCGGGATGAAGGCCTCGCCGCGCACCTCCACCCAGGCGGGGGGATGCTCCAGGTCGAGACGCAGGGGCACGCTGCGGATCGTGCGCACGTTGGCGGTGATCTCCTCGCCCCGCTCCCCGTCCCCCCGGGTGGCGGCCCGCACCAGCACCCCCTGCTCGTAACTGAGGGCGAGGGCGTTGCCGTCGATCTTGAGTTCGCCCACCATCGGCAGGGCCGGCACAGGGGCGCCGTCCAGGGGTTCTCGGTCGAGCACCTTGAGCAGGCGCCCGTACCAGACGTCCAGGTCCCCGTGGGAAAAGGCGTTGTCGAGGCTCAGCAGCGGAACCCTGTGGGCCACGCTGGTGAACCCCTCGGCCGGGGCTCCCCCGACCCGGCGGGTGGGGCTGTCGGGCCGGATCAGCTCCGGATCGGCCTGCTCGAGCGCCACGAGCTCCCGGTAGAGCCGGTCATAGACCGGGTCCTCCATCACGGGAGCATCGAGCACGTAGTAGGCGTGGGCGGCGCGGTTGAGCAGCCGCCGCAGTTCCTCCGCCCGGGCTTGGGCCACGGCTCAGGCGGCCGCCAGCCTGGTGATGCGATCCACCCGCCAGGCCTCTTCCACCTTCACGAAGGTGAAGTCGAGGGGGAGTTCCTCCTTGCCGTCGGTCTTGAGCTTGACCGTCAGGATCACCTGGCCCTCCTGCAGCCGGGGACGGCCGGACTTGAGGTTGCGGTACTTGTTGAGCTGCAGCCCGGCCAGGAAGCGGATGAACTGCTGGCGGTTGACGTGGGAGCGGTAGTTGCGGGTGGTGAGCAGGTAGGCCCCGTCCACCTGGCCGGAGGCCACCTGGGTGAAGAACTGCTTGATCAGCGGATTGATGCCCCGGGCGCTGAGCACCAGCCGGACCGCCGAGATGGTCCAGTACAGAAGCAAGCCACCGGCTCCCGCCAGCAGGAGCTTGGTGCCGATGTCGCGGGCCAGTCCCCAGTCCATGGTGATCCCATCCGTTCGCAGCGTTGCAGAGTCTGACGGACGACCCCACCAGAATGGGCCGATGCCCCTGGAACCCCTGCTGCCGCTGTTCCACCGGCTCAACCGCGAGCACTTCGACGGCCAGCTCACCCGTGGGGACAGGCCGCTGGTGGACGTGCGCTGGAGCGATGGCCGCCTCACCCGCACGGCCGGCTTCTACCGGCGGGGGCGTCTGGCCGACGGGCGTGACCTCTGCGAGATCGTTCTCTCCAGGCCCCTGCTGGAACCGTTGCCCCGGCAGGCCACCCTGGGCACCCTCTGCCACGAGATGATCCACGCCTGGGTGGACCGGGTGCTGGCGGTGCGGGAGGTGCATGGCCCCCACTTCCGGGCCCGGATGGCGGCCATCAACCAGGCCCAGGACGGTTTTCAGGTGAGCCTGCGCCACCGCTACCCCCTGCCGGTGGCCCCCAGCCGCTGGATCGCCCGCTGCCCGCGCTGCGACAGCCGGACGCCCTACCAGCGCCGTCGCCAGGGCCTGGCCTGCCGCCCCTGCTGCGAGCGCCTCCATGGCGGCCGCTGGGATGCCAGTTGTCTGCTGGTGTTCGAGCCCGCCACCGCCTAGGTTCGGCGCAGGTGTTGGGGCCGATGGCGACGTTTCTGTGGACCCTGGAATGGGGTGGCTTCACCATTGCCCTGGTGGGGATGGTGCGGGAGCACTGGCTCTCGGGCCGTCGCCGCTAAAATCCCCTGATGCCTACGACGGATCAGGGCTACGGCCGCGAGCGGGATCCCAGGGAGCGTGAGTCGCGTGAACGGGAGACCTTCCGGCGGCCCCGGGCCGGGGGCGACCCCCTGGATCAGCGGGTGGATCGCTGGGTGACGGCTGGGCGCCAGTTCGTCGAGGGGGTGGCCGGATCCCGGCCCGGTGGCCGTCCGTCGTCGCGGACTGCCGACCGCCGCCCACCGCTGCGGCCCCGCATGGATGAGTTCGGCCGCTGGGTGGAGGGGCGTCTCGACTGGCTGCTCGATGACGGGGACGACTGGCGGGAACCGTGGCAGGAGACCGACACCAGCTCCCCGGCGCCACCGCCACCCGTGCCCCCCGCCCCGGGCCGGCCCCGCCGCCAGGGGCTGGAGGCGGTCTCACGGCGTGGCCGCCAGGGAGCTCCCCTTCCCCCCCAGGCGCCGGCCGCCGACCGCCGCCCCAGGCTTGGCACTGCCACGGCCGACAGCGACGATGGCGACTGGCCCGATGACGCCAGCTTCACCTTGCCCCGCTGGCAGCGGCCCGACGGCGGTGAGCGTTCCGCCCCCACCGACGGGGCCTCCACCCCCCAGGCCGACGGCCGGCCCCTGCCCCGCTCCAGCCGCCGTCGCCCCTGAGACCCGGACACTGCCATTTCGGGCGGAAGTCGGTTAGGAATACCTTCGTAACCGAGAGAATGTCGGCCATGAGCAGCCTGGTGGTCGTTGGATTCCCCTCCGTGGCGGAAGCCGACCAGGTCCGGCGCCAGTTGGTGGAGATCCAGAAGGAGGAACTGATCGCCCTGGAGGATGCCGTGGTGGTGGAGGCGGAGCCGGACGGCAAGGTGCGCCTGCACCAGTCGCTCAACCTCACCAAAGCCGGTGCCCTCGGCGGGGGCTTCTGGGGCACCCTCGTGGGCCTGCTGTTCCTCAACCCCCTGCTGGGGGCGGCCGTGGGCGCGGGCCTGGGGGCGGCGTCAGGGTCCCTGTCGGATCTGGGCATCAACGACGGCTTCATGCGCGAGGTGGGGGAAACCCTCCCCCCCGGCAGTGCGGCCCTGTGTCTGCTGCTGCGTGATGCCACCCCCGACCGTCTGATCGAGCGCCTGCGGATTCACGCCCCCCACGCCAAGCTGCTGCGCACCAACCTCAGCCATACCGACGAGGACCGGCTGCGTCAGATGCTCGAGCAGGCGAGCAAGCAGGCGCAGGCCCTGCGCTTGTCCTGAGCTTCGGGTTCACCCGGAAGCTGCAGCCCCGCTGACGCAGTTCCCTGTTGACCGGTTTCACCAGGTCACGGGGCACGTCATCGGCCATCTCCTCGGCGGAGATGCTGATCGAGGGCGAGCCGTTCTGCAGGGCACTGAGCAGATCCGCCCAGAGGCTCACCATCGTGCGCTGGGCCTGGGGCACCAGGCCCAGCCGCTCCAGGTAGGGGGCACAACCCTGGTGCTGCCAGAGGCTGGAATGGTGATGGCCCGGCTGGGGGCGCATGGCCAGGCCGGCCGTGAGGGCTTCGGGGGTGGGCTCGCCGCTGCTGCGGCGCAGGCCGGAGGCCACGAGCAGTTTGCCGGTGTGGACAGCGGAGACGCCGTAGCGACGGCCCAGTTCGGTGAGGGTGAGCCAGTCCCCCCCCGGCGGGGTCTGGGCACTGTGGCGGTTGGACATGGGGGCGGAATCGAGTAACCGAATCCTGGCCAATGACCCTGGAGCGTCAATTCGTCAACAGGAAACCGCCACATGGTGTTACCGAATTGATGAGACTTTACGAACAATTCAGGTTTCGGCCGGGCCCAGCCAGCGCGTCAGCGCCGGGGAGAACACCTCCCTGATCACCGTGAGTTCCCTACCCTGGCGAAAGAAGCGGTAATGGCGGCTCCAGAAGGGGCCATCGCAGCCGAAGCGCTCCGCCAGCCAGGGTTCCTGCACCTGGCCGAAACCATCCACCTCCCGGTACAGCTCCGCCCGTCCGGCCGAGAGGCTGCGCCAGATCGGCAGCTGGCGATCCTGCAGATGGGCCTCCGCTTCGGCCCGGTTCCACCAGCTCTCCGCCCAGCCCAGGGCCTGGCTCCCGCAGGTGAGCCACACCTGTCGCCGCAGCAGGGGGTCGGCCAGGTGGGCCACCTCCGCCGGAGCCCCGGGCGATCCCCCCGGCTCGGAGGCCATGGCGATCAGCTCCACCTCCACCGGCAGGCCCGTGAGCAGCTGCAGGTGCCGGGTGGGGCTGCCGTCGCCGAGCAGCAGCAGCTTCCAGGCACCCGTCAGTTCCCGGCCGTCCGGAAGCTCCTGGCGTTCGCCGGCACTGGCCTGCCACAGAAAGCCGGGAGACGGCCAGAGGCCGCCGGAGTCAGGGTGCATGGCGGGCTGGGGCGCGGGTCAGTAGCCGTTGCTGATGGAGATGCGCCGCACCTCGCCGCCCCGCTCGATCAGGGCGGTATCGCCATCGGCGGAGCGAAGGCGCCAGCCGCTGCCCCCGATCGCTTCGCCGGCGCTGACACTGGTGGAGCTGCCCCCCATCTGGAAGATCGCCGAGGCGGGACGGCCCGCCGAACCGACGACACCGACGAGCTCCGGTACGGCGCCGCCACCGCCGACCGGGGCGGCACTGCGCTCGGGGTAGCTACCACCGCCGCTGGCGGGGGGGGCGGCGGCGGCCAGTTTCGGGCTCACCGGCACCCGCAGGACCGGGGCCCTCGCCCCCTCCTGCTGGGGCAGCTGGGACAGCTGCTCGATCCAGGGTTCCTCCGGGGGCGGAGGCAGCTGGTCGCTCGTCAGCGGCAGAACGGGCTGCCCGCCGCTGGCCAGGGCACCGCCGACGGCCCCAAGCGGGGCCGGATTGGCTGGCCCGAGGCTCCGCAACCGCTCGACAAGCAACAGGCTGCGCTCCTGGGTGAGGGCCTGCTGCATGCGGCTCGAGTGGGTGAGGTACAGCACCGAGCTGGCGACGCTGATCATGCAGACCCCACCCATCGCCGTCAGCAGCAGGGTGTGACGGTCGGGCCGGGTCGGGGTGGGGGCCGCAGGGGCCTGGCGGCCCCGCAGCCGCCGGATCGGGGTGGCCACCGGCAGTGGCGGTGGGGGCTCGGCCTGGGTCGCCACATCGAGATCGATGGTGGCCTCCGGATCGAAGACCCGGTTCATCATCTGTTCGGCCTTCAGCTCCCAGTAGGCACGGGAGGTGGGAATGCCGCGCAGGGGGCGCCGAGGGGAGGGGCTCACGTGCAATCCTCGGCGTCAGGGGTGCGTCACTGTAACGATGGTTCCGCGCTCTGACGAGGGCCCGGTGCCTCCCGGCGCCGCTCCAGCTCCAGCCAGAGCAGCAGGGCGTTGACATCGGCGGGACTGACGCCGGGAATGCGGGAGGCCTGCCCGAGGCTGCGGGGCTGGATGGCCGTGAGTTTCTCCCGGGCCTCCGCCGACAGGGTGCGGATTCCGGCGTAGGCGATGTCGGCGGGGATGGCCCGCCCCAGCTGGCGCCGGACCCGCTCGATCTGCTGTTCCTGGCGGGCCAGGTAGCCGCTGTACTTGATGTCGATCTCGGCGCCATCGCGCACGTCGGCCGGCAGCTCCGGATCGCAGAGCCCCAGCCGCACCAGGTCCTCGCCGTGCAGGCCCGGCCGGCGCAGCAGGTCGGCGAGGGTGATCGAGCCGTTGATGCCGGCGCCGGTGGCGGTGGCCACGGCACCGGCGGCGGGGTCGGACGCCTTGAGCCGCGCCGTTTCCAGCCTCCGTTTCTCGGCGTCGATGGCGGCCTGCTTCTGCTCGAACAGGCGCCAGCGCCGCTCGTCGATCAGGCCCAGCTGGCGGCCCAGGGGCGTGAGGCGGCGATCGGCGTTGTCGCCGCGCAGCACCAGGCGGTACTCGCTGCGGCTGGTCAGCACCCGGTAGGGCTCCTTGAGGTCCTGGGTGACCAGGTCGTCCACCAGGGTGCCGATGTAGCTCCCCTCCCGGGGGAAGTGCACCGGGTCCTGGCCCCCCAGCAGCCGGGCGGCGTTCAGGCCGGCCACCAACCCCTGGGCGGCGGCCTCCTCGTAGCCGGTGGTGCCGTTGAGCTGGCCCGCCGAGAACAGGCCCCGCACCCGTTTGGTTTCCAGGGAGGGCTCCAGCTGGGTGGCCGGCAGGATGTCGTAGTCGACGGCGTAGGCGGGCCGCAGCATCACGCAGGCCTCCAGCCCGGGCAGGGTGCGCAGCAGGGCCAGCTGAAGGGATTCGGGCAGGCCGGTGGAGAAGCCCTGGACGTATAGCTCGGGGGTGTCGCGCCCCTCCGGCTCCAGGAAGATCTGGTGGCTGTCCTTGTCAGCGAAGCGGACGATCTTGTCCTCGATCGAGGGGCAGTAGCGGGGCCCCTTGCTGTCGATGAAGCCGCCGTAGATCGGCGTGAGGTGCAGGTTGTCGCGGATCAGCTGGTGGGTGGCCGCCGTGGTGCGGGTGATGTGGCAGGCCATCTGCTCGCCGCTCACCCGGGCGGTGGGATCGAAGCTGAAGAAGCGGTCGGCGGCGTCGCTGGGCTGCTCCTCCAGCTGGTCGAGGGCCACGCTGCGCCGGTCGACGCGGGCGGGGGTGCCGGTCTTGAGGCGGTCGGTGCGGAACCCCAGGGCTTGGAGCGCTTCGGTGAGCCCTTCGGCGGGCTGCTCGCCGGCCCGGCCCGCCGCCATCGAGCGGTTGCCCACCCAGATGCGGCCCCCCAGGAAAGTGCCGGTGGTGAGGATCACGGCGCCGGCGCCGTAGACGCTGCCGAAGTAGGTGCGCACGCCGATCACCCGGGCCGGCGGGCCGGATGGATCGTTGGGATCGCCCTCCAGCTCCAGCCCCGTGACCATCGCTTCGCGCAGGGCCAGGTTGGGGGTGTGCTGCAGCAGCTGCAGCATCTGGCGGGCGTAGTGGCGTTTGTCGGTCTGGGCCCGCAGTGCCCACACGGCCGGGCCGCGGCTGGCGTTGAGCAGCCGTTTCTGCAGGGCGGTGGCATCGGCCAGCCGGCCGATCACCCCTCCGAGGGCATCCACCTCATGGACCAGCTGGCTCTTGGCCGGGCCGCCCACGGCCGGGTTGCAGGGCTGCCAGGCGATGCGGTCGAGGTTGAGCGTGAACAGGGCGGTGGACACCCCGAGCCGGGCGGCGGTGAGGGCCGCCTCGCAGCCGGCATGGCCGCCGCCGACCACGATCAGGTCGAAGCGTTCGGTGGGGTCTGCGCTCAGGGCCATCCTTTGAATGTATGGCGTGGCAGGGCCTGCTGCAGCGGCGCCCCAGGCCAGGAGGGCTTGGCGTTAGCCATCCTGGAAGCGATCCCGGATCGCTTCCACCGCGTCGCGCCGCCGCCTGACGGCTGCCACGCAGTCGGCATCGAACTGGCCGGCGGCCACCAGATGGTCGAGTTCCGTGAGGGCCGCGTCCATGCTCCAGGCCTCCTTGTAGTGCCGGTGGCTTGTCAGGGCATCGAGCACATCGGCCACCGCGATGATGCGGGCCTCCAGGGGGATGGCCTCACCCTTGAGCCCCTTCGGGTAGCCGGAGCCATCGAGTTTTTCGTGGTGGCCGGCAACGACGTTCTTCATCACGGCCGAGTCGGGCAGATCCTCAAGGCCAAACTCACCCACCATTCTTTCCAGAATCTCCAGGCCTTTCTGCACATGGGTTTCCATTAACTGACGTTCTTCAGGATCAAGGGGGCCGGGCTTGAGGAGGATGCGATCGGGAATGCCGATCTTGCCGATGTCATGCAGGGGCGCAAACAGATACAGATGTTCGATGTATTCATCGCTGAGTGCGTGGCTCTGCTGGAGCTCGCGGGCAATCAGTCGTGCATAGTGGGCCATGCGCTCAAGATGGGCGCCCGTTTCAAAGTCCCGCAGGTTGGCAAACTCCCGGGCCACCTGGGCCGATGCCGTGATCGAGTGGACGAGATGGAGTTCGCTGCTGATCAACATGTTGATCATCGAAGCAATCAGAGCGAGTTTCCGCTGCACCGCCTCGCTGAACACCGCAGGTTTCAGCGAGTCGAAGAAAAGAAAGCCGATGAAGGAACCCTTGTCGAACAGAGGAACCGTCAGGGAAGAGCGGTAGCCCTCCTTCAGCAGCCAGGCCGAATGCTTGGTGTTGCCGCGCACCGCCGCTGGAATGTTGTCCAGCACGCGGGTGGACCTGCTGGAGGCAAGGTGGCTGAGGGATTGGCTTTTGGAGAGATGGAACTCGTAGCCGCTAATCGCCTCTCCGGTACGGGTGCTATTGACAAACGTCTTCAATAAATCATCCTGAGGGTCGTAAAGGGCGACGGCCACCCGATCCACATCGGGCGTCATCTCCATCAATTGCTGGTGCAGCTGGCGCAGCCGATGATTGAGGGCCTGCCCCACCGAGGGGGCTTCGGCCCCGGCTTCAGCCACCGATGGGCCGTCGCCTGGTGATGCGTTGGGTCGCGAGGTCATCACCCGGACTCAGCAGCGATCCACCCATTCTGACGGTTCCTGGAACGGCGCCCCCCATGGACGGACGCTGTGGGGCAGGACGTCCAGCCGGAGCAGGCAGGCCTGCAGCGGCCGATGATGGGCCCATCGGACGAGACGCCAAGCGATGCGCACCGCCCTGGTGCTGATCGATCTGATCAACGACCTCATCCACCCCGACGGGGCCATGCCCACCTGCGCCGCCGAAGTGCAACGGCGCGGCGTGCTGGGCGCGGCGAACCAGGCGCTTGAAGGGGCCCGCGTCCGGGGCTGGCCCACGCTCCTGGTGAAGGTGGCCTTCCGAGACGGCTACCCGGAGCTGCCCGCCCACGCGCCGATTCTGGGCCGGGCCCGGGAGCTGGGGGCCCTGCGGCTGGGCCAGTGGGGCACGGAGTTCCACGCCGATCTGGCGGTGCAGCCGGGCGATTCGGTGCTGGTGAAGCACCGGCTGAGCCCCTTCCATGGCACCGCCCTGGCGACGCTGCTGCGGGCCGCCGGGATCGAGCGGCTGCTGCTGGGGGGCGTCAGCACCGCCTGGGCCCTGCAGGCGGCGGCCCGGGAGGCCCATGACCGCGACTTCCATGTGGAGCTGGTGGAGGACGCCTGCGCGGCGGCAACCCCCCAGGAGCATGACCATTCCATTGGCCAGCTGTCCCGCCTGGCCACCGTGATGCGGGCGGCCGACCTGGCCTGATCGTGTTCAGGGCCCCGGGGGCTGCAGCGAGGCGGCATAGGCGGGATCTTCGCTGCTGAACACCCAATCCCAGAAGGTGAAGTAGAGCCCGAAGTGCTTGCCGTGGCGGCGGTGGTGGATGGAGTGGTGGGCGGGGCCGATCAGCCAGCGCCCCAGCCAGTGGTGGGGGAAGCGCAGCGGCAGCACCTCCAGGCCCAGATGGTTCACCACGGCCCATACCGTCATGGTGGTGAGCACCGCCAGCAGGGTGACGAAATGCAGGGGGATCAGCATCACGATCCCGATCAGGAACAGGGCCTGCACGACGGCTTCGAGGGGGTCGAAGGCGAAGGAGGTCCAGGGCGTGGGTTGACGGGATCGGTGGTGACCCTGGTGAAACAAGGGAAACAACCTTGGATGGTGAAACAGCCGATGGGTGGCGTAGAAGTAGGCGTCCTGCAACACCAGGATGGCCAGGTAACTGAGCGGCAGGTACCACCAGTTGTCCGCTTCCATCCGTCCGTGGAGTTTGGTCATTCCCTGGTCGTACAGGGTCATGATCACGGCGGTGGCCAGGGCGAAGATGCCCGTCGACAGAACGGAAAGGTGGATGTCCTTGAAGACGGCCAGATTCGTCGGCCGGCGATGATAGAGAAGCCAGTGGGCGAAGCCCGCCATGGCGAGATAGCGCAGCAGGATGATGGCGAAGAATGTGACAACGTAAAACCAGAAGGAATGCTGTTGCACGTATATCTTCGCGATGCCTTGATGCCCAGGCTACTGGCAGCTTCGCTGCCGCGATACGGCGGATATCCCTATGCAGCGACGCCGGGCGGCGAACCTAGGCGGCCAGATTGCGGAAACGGGTGAACTGGGGCTCGAACAGCAATTTCACGGTGCCGACAGGGCCGTTGCGGTGCTTGGTGACGATGACTTCGGTGATGCCGCGGTCGGCGGTTTCGGGGTTGTAATACTCGTCGCGGTAGATCATCAGCACCAGGTCGGCGTCCTGCTCGATCGAGCCCGATTCCCGCAGGTCGCTGAGCATGGGGCGCTTGTTGGTGCGCGACTCCACGCCCCGGCTGAGCTGGGAGAGGGCAATCACGGGCACGTGCAGCTCCCGGGCCATGCCCTTGAGGCCGCGGGTGATGCGGGAGAGCTCCTGGACGCGGTTGTCCGGGGTGCTGCCCTCCATCAGCTGCAGGTAGTCGATCACGATCAGTCCGAGCTCCTTGCCGGTTTCGGCCATCAGGCGCCGGCAGAGGGAGCGCATCTCCAGCACGCCCGAATTGGGCTTGTCGTCGATGAACAGGGGCAGCTGGCCGAGGCTGTGAATACCCTGGCCCAGCAGGGGCCACTCCTCCTGCTGCAGGCGGCCGGTGCGCAGGCGTCCGCTCTCGATGCCCACCTCCATCGACAGCAGGCGGTAGGTGAGCTGTTCCTTGCTCATCTCCAGGCTGAACACACAGACCGGCAGCTGGTGCAGCTGGGCCACGTTCTTGGCGATGTTGAGCACGATCGAGGTCTTGCCCATGGCGGGGCGCCCGGCGACGATGATCAGGTCGCTGCGCTGCAGGCCCTGGGTGATGGCGTCGAGGTCGTAGAAGTTGACCGGGATGCCGGCGACGGCGGTGCCGAGGGAGCGGCTCTCGATCTCGTTGAAGGTGCTGGTGAGGATCTCGGCGGTGGGGGTGAGGCCGGAGGTGGGCTTCTCCTGGCTGATGGCGAAGATCTTCTGCTCGGCCTCATCGAGCACCTGCTCCATGGGGATGCTCTGGTCGAAGCCCAGGCGGATCACGTCGTTGGCGGAGCGGATCAGCTGCCGGCGCAGGTGCTTGTCCATCACCAGGCGGGCCACCTGGTCGATGGAGGCGGTGGAGAGGGTGCGCTCCACCAGCTCGACCAGCCGGGCGCTGCCGCCCACCTTCTCCAGCTGGCCCGTGTCGGCCAGCCAGGCCGCCATGGCCGTGAGGTCGGTGGGCTTGCCCTGGCTGTGCAGCATCAGGGCGGTGCGGTAGATCTCGCGGTGGGCGCCGAGATAGAAGGCCTCGGGCCGCAGCACGTCAGCGACGCGGCCGATGGCGTCGGGATCCAGCAGGATGCCGCCGAGCACCGACTCTTCCGCCTCCAGGTTCTGGGGCGGAACGGAATCGGGCAGGGCCTCGAAGCCGGCCTGTTCGGCGCGCCGGGCCGCCGGCTTGGGCCCGTCGGGGCTGGGGGAGTCGGATCCAGCCAGGGGCAGGCTCACCATCGACGGGACTCCAGAACGCGACTCAAAACGAGGGGAGCCGGATCGGTCAGGATCGGGCGCCAGTGAGAAGAATCACTCTGGGGCCCGGAGCCGAAGAAATCGGTTCGCTGTTGGCTGATCAGTAGCTGACCACTTCCAGGTTGACGTCGGCGACGACCTCGGGATGCAGCTTGATCTGCACCTTGTAGGAGCCGGTGCGGTGGATCTCGGGAACGGTGATGACGCGGCGGTCCACTTCCTTCTTGGTGGCCGCCTCGATGGCTTCGGCCACGTCGCCGTTGGTGACGGTGCCGAAGAGGACGTCATCGCCGCCGGTCTGCTTCTTGACCGTGAAGCGCCCGATGGTGTCGAGGGCGGTGCGGAAGGCGACGGCCTCAGCCTTGAGGGCGGCCTGGCGCTCGGCCTCCTTGGCCCGGCGGTGCTCCACCTGGCGCAGCACCGCGGCGGTGACGGCCAGGGCCTTGCCGGTGGGCAGGAGGTAGTTACGGGCGTAGCCGGGGGCCACATCCACCAGGTCCCCGTTCTTGCCCAGGGACAGGATGTCCTCGCTCAGGACCACCTGCACACGCTTCTTGACCATGACAACGCCCCGGCTGAGCCATCTGAAATCCGATTGGACAGCCTACGACATGACGCTGGTGGGGGAGGCGGCCCGGGGCAGGCGGACCCGGGTGGCCAGGCCCAGGGCCCGCATCAGGCGGATGTGCTGCCAGGTGAGGTCGAACTGGCGGGGGCCGAAGCCGTGGCGGGCCGAATGGGGGTAGGCGTGGTGGTTGTTGTGCCAGCCCTCACCGAAGGTCAGCGCCGCCACCCAGGGGTTGTTCTTCGACTTGTCACCGCTGTCATGGACGGCCTCGCCCCACATGTGGGTGGCGGAATTCACCAGCCAGGTGCATTGGTAGACGATCACCAGGCGCAGGGGGATGCCCCACAGCACCAGGGCCCAGCCGCCGGCACCGGTGACGGTGCCGATCCAGAAGAGCAACAGGCCCAGGGGCACCTGGAGCAGCAGGAAGCTGTGGTTCAGCCAGCGGTAGTAGGGGTCGGCGGCCAGGTCGCCCGTGAGCCGGGGCACGGCGGCCATGGCGGGAATCTCCTCGAACATCCAGGCCATGTGGGACCACCAGAAGCCCTTGTTGCTGTCGTGGTGATCCGCTTCCGTATCGGAAAACTTGTGGTGGTGGCGGTGCAGGCCGACCCAGTCGATGGGGCCGTGCTGGCAGCTGAGGGCGCCGCAGGTGGCGAAGAAGCGCTCCAGCCACTGGGGAACGCGGAAGGAGCGGTGGCTGAGCAGGCGGTGGTAGCCGATCGTGACGCCCAGGCAGGCGGTGACCCAGTACATCACCAGCAGCGCAGCGACGGCCTCCAGGCTCCAGAAGCGGGGCAGCAGGGCCACCACCGCCAGGACGTGGATCAGGACCATGAAGCCGATCGTGCCCCAGCGTGTGCCCTTGGGGGAGACCCCCCGGGGTTCGCCGCGGCGCGGGTCGTGCAGGGCCCGCGCCCGGACCAGGGCATCGGCTCCCTGGTTGATGGTGGCGGGGCGGCGGGTGTGGCGGGCTTTGGTGCCGGCATCGCGGCGGTTGCCGGATGGGGCGCCTGGCTGGGTGCCGGGGCGGGAGAGGGGGGTGACGGCCATGAAGGACCGGGCTCCTGATGAGTGATTAAGATGGTAGCAATACGAATCCAGATCGAGTGGGGTATCGAGACGAACTCGTATCTGGCCGCGTCGCCTTCGCCCATCTGATCCGCGTCTGGCACGAGCGCAACGGCTGGTCCCACCGGGTTCTGCCGATGCTGGCCGAGGCCCTCGACCTGGGTCGGGTGCACAACTCCCAGCTCTCGATGCTGCGCAACGGCAAGCTGGCCTCCCCCGGTCCGGAGGTGTTCCTGGCCCTGGGCAGTGTCAACCTCTGGCTTGATGCCCAGGCCCCCGGGGGCCGGCTGGAGCCGGAGTCGGCCCGCACGCTGCTGGCGGCCCACCCCGAGCTCTTCGAAGCCCTCTGCAGTTCGGCCCTGCCGGTGCGCGATGAGCACCAGCGGGTGTTGGGGCCCGGGGCCCTGCTCGAGGTGTTCGTGGGCCTCTCCCAGCCGCCGGCCAGTTTCGATCTGCGCATCGGTGAGGCGGAGGCCGCGGGACTGAGCGCCGCCCTGGCCCAGCTGCTTACCGCCGGCCGGCCCTGGCGCGACTGCCGCGACCGGCTGATGGCGGCCTATCCGGTGGCCAAGCGCCAGCGCCGGGAACGGTTCGCCGAGGTGATCGCCGGGCAGCGCGACTACACGGCGGTGGAACTCGACGCCGAGCTGCCGGAGCTGCGCCGCACCCTGGCGGCCCTGGGGGCGGCGGGGGAGGAGGAGCTGGGCCCGGACCGCTTTCTCGAGCTGCTGCGGCAGCGGGCCCGCCGTCTGCAGGGGGATGGGGCCGGGCCGGCCCCGGACGACCTTGCCGCCGCCATCCGCCGGGAGATCGGGGCGGCGATCCCGGCGCCGGCCGACCTGGCGGAGGGCTGATCAGGCGCTGGCGGGCGCGTCGCCGCGGTGGCCGAAGACGGGGGCGATGCGGACGCGCCTGGCCAGGCCCAGGGCGCGCAGAGCCCGGATGTGCTGCCAGGTGATGTCGAACTCGAACCAGCGCAGCCCGTGGCGGGCCGAGTGGGGGTAGGCGTGGTGGTTGTTGTGCCAGCCCTCACCGAAGGTGAGCAGGGCCACCCACCAGCAGTTGCGGGAGCGGTCGGGGCAGTCGAAGTTGCGGTAGCCGAAGGCATGGGTGGCGGAGTTCACCAGCCAGGTGACGTGATACACGAGCACCAGGCGCAGGGGGATGCCCCAGAGCACCAGCCCCAGGCCGCCGCCATGGACGCCGGCCCAGTTGCCGTACCAGTAAAGGGCGGCCCCCAGGGGCAGCTGCAGCAGCAGAAACCAGCGGTCCAGCCAGCGGTAGAAGGGATCCTTCTCCATGTCGCCGGTGAAGCGGTGGATCTCGGTGAGCGCCGGGATCTTGTGCAGCATCCACTCGCTGTGGGCCCACCACAGACCCCGGGCGGCGTCATGGTGGTCATTGGGCTGGTCGGAGAAGAGGTGGTGGTGCCGGTGCAGGCCCACCCATTCGATCGGGCCGCTCTGGCAGGCCAGCGTGCCCATCAGCACCAGCAGCCGCTCCACCCAGCGGGGGGCTTCAAAGCCCCGGTGCGCCACCAGCCGGTGCAGCCCCAGGGTCACCCCCAGCACCGTGGCCCAGTAGAGGACCGCCAGCACGATCACCCCCTGAACGCTCCAGAAGCGGGGCAGCAGGGCGAAGACGGCCCCCACGTGGATGGCCAGCATGAAGCCGGTGGTGCCGCTCTTGAACTTGCGCTGGCTTGCCGGCAGGGGCAGCCTGGGCCCCTCCATGGCCGCCAGCAGCTGGGCTTTCTTGCGCGAGTGGGAGGTCTCCTGCCGGGGGACGCGCACGGTTTCGGCACTCTGGCCGGTTCGGAAGGACTCGGATCGAGAAACCAATCGTGGCTCCGGTGGTGGTGGCGGGTCGGGGTCAATCGGCATCCATCCTGGTCCATGGCAGCGGCTGCCCGCGCCGGGCGTCGCCAATGAAAACGCCCCAGGTGGAACCTGGGGCGAAGGGGAGGAACAGAAGCGTGCAGGGATCAGACCACCCCGCCGGCGAACAGCCCATCGGCGCCGGAGCGGCCGTTGTTGTAGTTGTCGAGGGCGGTGCTGATCACGCTGCCGGGTTCGATGCCGTAGGTCACGGCGGTGTTGCCGGCGTAGGGGGCGGTCGCGGAGTTGATGAGGCCGGGGCCGTTCCAGAGGCTGCTGCTGGCCGCGATCGTGGAGCCAGTCAGGGAGCCGTCGCCTTTGCGGTCGCTGCCCTCATCCGGGGTGAGGGCCTGCAGCCAGTGAATGCCCTCATTCAGGAAGTAGCGGGCATCCTTGTCGTTGGTGGCGGCGGTGTCGATGGGATTGCCGGCGAGGTGGTTCAGCCAGGCGGCCACGACGTTGCGGGCCAGGGTGTAGCGGACATCGTTCGTTACGAGGTTCTGGGAGGGATTCAGGATCTGGAGGGCCTCTGTTGTGCTGTAGAAGAGCGTGTCTTCACCGCTGTCGGTGATGCCGTTACGGTTGAAGTCTCCGACCAGCAGTCCGGCGGTGGTGGCGGTGGCACCGGTGACGGGATCGATGACCCGGCCGGCCGTGCTGGAGTTGACGTAAGGGGCACGAAGCAGATCGCCTGTGGGGAAACCGGCGGTACCTGATTGTGCGGGCTCGTTCCCTGCGGTGCCGTCCCAGAATCTCTGCCAGGTCGTGTTGCTCCAGAAGCCGGGGGTGCGCACGCCGGGAGCAGCGATGATCGTGTCGGTGTCGGTGGCGGAGTTGTTGCCGCTGTTGGTGTCGGTGAAGCCGCCGGGCGCCGTGACGGTGGCGGTGTTCACCAGGGTGGAGGACGACGACGAGAGCCTGTTGACTTCGAGATAGCGGATCTTGAACTCATCTTCTGGCGTCAGATCGACAGCCGAAGCGGCAATCACCACCGTATTCCCGGCGAACCGACCGGCATTCACATCCGCCCAGCGATCGCTGCTGGAGGTGGTTTCATTGACTTCATTGAAGCCCAAGCCATTGAGGACCGTGTCGCTCATCGTCGTGATCGGACCGCTGGCGTTGCCGATCCAGACGGAGATGTCGCTGTCACAGATGACGGACTGCAGGTAGGCGCGATCGAGGACGACGGATTCGGAAAACTGGAACACGACGTAGTTGTCCCGCCCGCCGATGTTGTCGACGCGGTGGGTGCTGCTGCCGTTCCCCTCGGCGGTGTCGGTGACGCCCAGGCCACCGGAGTAGCTGCCCAGCCAGGCCGTTGACCAGGCGCCATTGGTTCCATCCACCCGGCTGAAGGCGCGGGCGGTGAGGGTGATGCCGTTCGCGGTGAAGGTGCGGACGTTGCCGTCGGTGCCGTCCAGGCCGGAGTTGCCGTCCAGATCGAAGCAGGTCTTGCTGCCGAGGGTGGGGGAGGTACCCACCACCGTGCCGGTGAGGGTGTAGGTGATGCTGCTTCCAGCAGCCAGGTTGACGACCTGGTTGATATTGCCGGTGCCACTGGAGGCATTGCCCGTGGCACCGGGGCTGGCCACGCTGGTCCAGGTGACGTTGGTGAGGTTGGCGGGGATCAGGTCGCGCACCTGGGCGCCGTTGGCCGCCACGGGACCGGTGTTGCTGACAACGATGGTGTAGGTGACCCTCTGGCCGGCGAACACCGTGGTCAGCCCGTCGGTCTTGGTGATCGAGAGGTCACCCTCGGGCGGGCAGATCGTGTTGGTGTCGGTGGCGGAGTTGTTGCTCAGATCGGTGTCGATGAAGCCGTTCGGGCCCGTCACCGTGGCCGTGTTGGTGATTGTGCCGGAGCCCGGCACCAGCTTGTTGACATCGAGGGCACGCAGCTTGAAGCCATCGTCGGGGGTGGTGTCAGCGGTCGAGGCGGCGATCACCACCGTGTTGCCAGCCACCAGGCCGGCATTCACGTTGGCCCAGCGATCTCCGGTGAGGGTGGTGTCATTGACTTCGCTGAAGCCCAGGCCACTGAGGAAGGCATCACTCATCGTGATCGGACCGCTGGAGTTGCCGATCCAGACGGAAATGTCGCTGTCCCCTCGGACGTACTGCAGCAGAGCCCGATCGAGCACCACCGATTCGGAGAAGCGGAAGACGATGTAGTTATCCCTGCCGCCGACGTTGTCGACGACGTGGGTGTCTCCACCGCCGTTGCCTTCGCCGCTGTCGGTCACCCCCAGTCCGGAGCCGAAGCTGCCCAGGAAGGCCTGGGACCAGGCCCCGTTGCTGCCATCCACCCGGCTGAAGGCACTGGCCGTGACGGTGATGCCGTTGCTGGTGAAGGTGCGGGTGTTGCCGTCGGTGCCGTCGAGGGCGCTGTTGCCGACGAGATTGAAGGTGGTGAGGCTGCCGAGGGTGGTGCTGCCCACCACCGTGCCGGTGAGGGTGTAGGTGATGGTGCCGCCAGGGGGCAGCGTGACGAAATCGTCAATGTTGCCGCTGCCGCTGGTCTCATTACCCGTGGCTCCGCCGGCCGCCACGCTGGTCCAGGTGACGTTGGTGAGGTTGGCGGGGATCACATCCTGCACCCGCGCATTGGTGGCGGTGGCGGTGCCCGTGTTGCTCACCACGATCGTGTAGGTGACCTGCTGGCCGGCACAGACCCAGGACAGACCATCGGTCTTTGTGATCCTGAGGTCGCCGGTGGTCCTGATCAGGCCGGCATCGAGGGTGGGGTTGTTCTCGCCGGAGCTCAGGGTGACGATCTGGGTCCTGCCGGTGAGGGCGTCAGCGTCGGAGTCGATCGCATCGTCAGCACCCTGATTCGCGCCGGTGAACAGAAAGTTGCTGGGCAGACCGGAGAAGCCCACCTGGTACTCCACCCCGGGGGTGAGGCCGGTGAAGGCGTAAAGACCGCTGGCGTTGGTGGTGGTGGTGGCGGTGGTGTCGTCAGCGGTGCCGAGGATGCGATCCGCGCCGCCGCCGAACAGGGTGACGGTTACGCCGCTGGCGCCGGTTTCACCGGAATCCTGGCGACCGTTGTTGTTGGCGTCGAACCAGACACGATCGCCGAGGCTGGCGAGCTCGTAGACGCCGGCGTCGAGGGTGGGGTTGTTTTCGCCCTGGGCGAGGGTGACGATCTGGGTCTTGCCGGTGACGGTGTCGGCGTCGGAATCGTCGCTGTCGAGGGTGTTGCTGCTGACGTTGGGAGCGGAGAAGACGGAGCCGGCGGG
>CALRJP020000009.1:0-136993 GCA_943367585.1 Rhizobium sp. Q54 | reverse complement strand
GATGGCCCTGGAGATCGTCGACCAGCTGGTGCGCTCGGCCGCCGTCGACATCGTCGTCGTCGACTCGGTGGCGGCCCTGACGCCCCGGGCGGAGATTGAGGGGGAGATGGGGGATCTGGCGGTGGGCAGCCAGGCCCGGCTGATGAGCCAGGCCATGCGCAAGATCACCGGCAACATCGGCAAATCCGGCTGCACGGTGATCTTCCTCAACCAGCTGCGCCAGAAGATCGGCGTCACCTACGGCAACCCGGAAACCACCACCGGTGGCAACGCCCTCAAGTTCTATGCCTCGGTGCGGCTCGACATCCGCCGCATCCAGACCCTCAAGCGCGGCACCGAGGAGTACGGCATCCGGGCCAAGGTGAAGGTGGCCAAGAACAAGGTGGCTCCCCCGTTCCGGATCGCCGAGTTCGACATCCTCTTCGGCCGCGGCATCAGCACCCTGGGCTGCCTGCTGGATCTGGCGGAGGAAACGGGTGTGGTCACCCGCAAGGGCGCCTGGTACAGCTACGAGGGCGACAACATCGGCCAGGGCCGCGACAACACGATCACCTGGCTGGAGCAGAACCCCGGGCCGAAGGAGGTGATCGAGCAGCTCACCCGCCAGAAGCTCACCGAGGGGTCCGAGGTCACCGCCAACTCGATGAAGCCGCTGGCGGCCGCAGCCAAGCTGGCGGCGGCCAAGCCCCAGGCCGGAGAGGAGGCCGCGCTGGAGGAGCTGCCCGCCGCCGGTTGATCACCGGGCTGCTGTACGGGTGAAAGGCCTGGGCCGGCTCAGGGCTGGGCCAGCTCAGGCCTGGCCCGGCAGGGAGGCTTCGGTGGCTCGGGT
The DNA here is from genome assembly GCA_943367585.1 of Rhizobium sp. Q54. Lineage (GTDB taxonomy): Bacteria > Cyanobacteriota > Cyanobacteriia > PCC-6307 > Cyanobiaceae > Cyanobium. The sequence continues at coordinate 136,164 of CALRJP020000009.1, read as the reverse complement.
CGGGGCCGTGGCCGGTTCGCCGGTGGGCTGCAGCACCAGCACCACCCGCTGCAGCTCCTGGATGGCATCGGCGCCCTCCAGCTTCACCAGCTCCTGGCCGTTGCGGGATTCCACCCAGCTGATGCCGAAATCGGAGACGAGCAGCCGCACCATGTGGTTGTCGCCCAGGTCGGCCACGAAGGAGGCGCCATGGCCGTCACGGCCATCGCCGCAGGTGTAGCAGGTGGCCACGTGGCCCTGTTTCCGCAGAGACACTGCCAGGGCCTGGAGGCTCAGGATCAGATCCTCAACGGCCGAGCGGTATTGCTCGGCCAGACGCAGAAACATGGGACGTGTCCATCACGATCCCAGGATCATAAGGATTTCTTCCGATTTCCGCTAGGCGCCCATGCCCATATGTGGAGACCGGCACCCGGCCCCTGCGCGGCGGCGTTGCCTCCTCAGCCGTCGGAGAGGGTCCACCAGCCGGCCGCCGGGCCGATGAAACGCACCGTCACCCAGAACAGGGCCAGGGCGCCGATGCCGATCCAGGCCCCCTTGGTGGTGATCGCCACGAAGCGGGAGGCCTGGTTGCGGGTCAGGGGCAGCCAGGCGACGATCCGGGGTGAGGTATCGACGTCCTTGGCCTTGCTGACGCGCGGCTTGTCCCGGGGCGGCAGTCCCTGTTCGGCCCGGCGTTTGGCTTCCCCCATCAGGGTGCAGACGGCAACTGGGGGCAGGCTAGGGGTCGGGCCGCAGCCGGGCCAGCTCCACCCAGGGCTCGAGGGCGGTGAACACCAGCCGTCCCCAGCTGCGGCCCCGCAGGCGGCCATCCAGCACCGCCAGCCGCCCGCCGCTGCGGCGCAGCCCCGCCACGCCCCGCTGCAGCCGGTTGAGGGCTTCGGGCAGCAGCAGCTCCCGGAACCAGTCGCGGCCCTGCTGGCGCAGCACCCCGACCCGGGCGGCGGTGAGCGGATCCTCCAGGCTGGCGATGGGCAGCAGCCCCACCACCACCTGGCAGGGCAGGGGCAGCCGCGGCTGATGCTCCAGCCACCAGCTCCAGCTGCAGCAGACCACCCCGTTGCTTTCCGGGGCCAGGTTCTGGTGGCAGACCCGGCTGCCGAACTCGGCGGCCAGGCCGCTGGCCAGGCCCAGACACAGGGCCAGATCGTCGACCAGCACCACCGTCAGGCCGCTCTGGCCCAGCACCAGACGCCGGCCCTGCTCCAGCAGGTGCTGGGCGTAGTGCGGGCTGTTGGGCAGCGGCTGGCGCAGGGGGGCGAACAGCGGCAGGGGGTCGGAGAGGGGGGGATCGGCCAGGTCCAGCACCACCGCCGGCTTCAGCCCCAGGGCGGCGCCGGAGGCGGGCTGGCCCTCCGCCGCCCGGCCCGTGGCCAGCTCACCGATCAGCACCGCCCCCCGTCCCACCAGCAGGCCGGCCAGTTCGCCCAGGGGTTCGAGGGGTTGGCGCAGCAGGTTCCACTGCAGCAATGACGGCTCCACCCGGGCCCAGCTGCTCCAGCCGGCTCCGGCGCTCAGCCAGCGGGGCCATGGCTCCGGCAGGGGTTCGAGCAGGCGCAGCAGGTGGCGCAGGGGGGCTTCGTCGTCGTCGGCCAGGGGCACCAGCCGGTGGGGGGAGCGGGGATGGGCGAGCACCCGGCGGCTGAGCCGTTCGTGCAGGCTGAGCAGACAGGCCTCGGCACTGGGCTGGGCGCGGCGCAGCTGGTCCCAGTGCCGGGGCTCCAGCTCCACCTCCAGGGCCTCGCGCAGGGCCACCTCCAGGGTCTCGGCCTCGGGGATCACCAGCTGGCGTTCCCCCAGCTCGCCGTGGCGCCAGGCCGCCACCAGTTCCCGGTGGTCGAGCAGCCAGAGCCGGCTGCCGGCCGGTGCCCCTGGCCCTTCCCAGCAGGCCAGTTCCAGCCCCACGCTGCGCAGACGCGGCCATTCCACCAGCAGCAGGCGCTGGCGCAGGGCGGGGGTGACCACCAGGGCCAGGGGCGTTTCGCTGAGGGCCAGGGGCACCAGCAGGCTGATCCACCAGCTGGGGGCTGTTCCCGGGGCCAGGCGCACCAGCGTGTGGTCGGCGCGGCGCAGGCTCCGGGCCACCAGCCGGCTGAGGGTGAGGTGATGGGGCCAGCGTTCCACCCCCTCTCGCTGCAGGAGAGCCTTGAGGTGCTGGTGGGCGCGGGCTTCCAACATGGCCGGATCGTAGGAAGCTGGCCCCAGCCGATCCGCAGCGACGATGACACCCCTCTGGCAGCGCGAACCGGTGGGCGTGGTGGGCCTGGGGTTGATCGGTGGCTCGCTGGGGCTGGATCTGGTGGCGGCCGGGGCCCGGGTGCGGGCCCTGGTGCACCGGCCGGCCACCGCCGAGCGGGCCAGGGAGCGCGGCCTGGCCACCGAGGTGAGCACCGATCCAGCCGTGCTGGAGGGCTGCGGCCTGGTGGTCCTGGCCCTGCCCCTCGATCGCCTGCTGGATCCGGATCCCGCCCTGGTGGCGGCCCTGCCGTCCGGGGCGGTGGTCACCGATGTGGGCTCCGTGAAGGAGCCGGTGCTCCGCCGCTGGCGGGGGTTGCTGGCGGGGGCCGGCGACGGCTTGGCTGGGTTCCGCTTCGTGGCCTCCCATCCGATGGCCGGCACCGCCCAGGCCGGGGTGGAGGCGGGGGAGCCCGGCCTGTTCCGCGGCAGGCCCTGGGTGGCGACCCCGGAGCCGGACACCGACCCGGCGGCGCTCCAGGCGGTGCGGGAGCTGGCCGAGGGCCTCGGGGCCCGGTGGCTGTGCTGCGGCGCCGAGGCCCACGACCGCGCCGTGGCCCTGATCTCCCACCTGCCGGTGCTGGTGGGGGCGGCCCTGCTGCAGGCCGCCGAGGCCGGGGGGGGCGAGGCCGGAGACGGGGCCGACCTGGTGCGGGCCCTGGCCTCCAGTGGCTTTGCCGACACCACCCGGGTCGGCGGAGGCAATCCGGAGCTGGGACTGCTGATGGCACGCACCAACCGGGGGGCGCTGCTGGAGGCCCTGGCGCACTACCGCCGGTCCCTGGCGTCCCTTGAAGCGATGGTGGCAGGGGAGGAATGGCCGGCCCTGCGGCAATCGCTGGAGCGCAGCCAGGCGTTGCGGCCGGACTTTCTCTGAACCTGCTTTCTCTGAACCTGGGCTGCCGATAGTCTCCAGGGGATTCCATGGCATCGGGGCCGGGCGATGAAGACCAGGCCTTCGAGACAATCCCAGCGCCTCCGCAGCGCCGCCGGCAGCAGCGGCATCCGCAGCAGGCGGATCAGGCCCGGATCCACACCGGGGGCCGTGGTGTTCGTGGGCGAGCAACGGCTGGCGCAGGTGCAGATCGATGTCATCCACTACGACGCTGACGGCTGGTCGGAAGATCTGGATGTGTCGGTGCGAAGCTGCGCCGATGTGGTGCGCCAGGACAGCATCACCTGGATGAACGTCAGTGGCGTCCATGACGTCGACCTGGTGGAGCGCCTCGGTGAGTGCTTCGGCATCCATCCGATGACGCTGGAGGACATCGCCAACACCACCCAGCGCCCCAAGGTGGAGGAGTTTCCGGGCTATGTCTTCATGGTGTTGAAGATGATCGCCTTCAACGAAGAAACCAAGACCATTGATATCGAGCATGTCAGCGTGATCCTCGGCGATCACTTCGTGATCTCCTTTCTCGAGGATGATGGTGATGTCTTCGATGGGGTGCGTGATCGCATCCGCGCCGCCAGTGGACGGATTCGCTGGATGAAGGCCGACTATCTCGCCTACTCCCTGATGGACGCGGTTGTCGACCATTACTTCCTCGCCGTGGAGCGGATGGGCGACATCATTGAGGAGGTGGATGACCGGCTCCTGGAGGATCCCCACCCCGGCGACATCAAGGAGATCCATGGTCTCAAGCGGTCCATTCTGAGCCTGCGCAAGGCGGTCTGGCCGATCCGCGAGGAGTTGGCCATGATCGTCAAGAGTGAGTCCATCCTGCTGACAGCCGAGAGCCGGGTGTTCTGGCGCGACCTCTACGACCACTGCATCCAGATCATCGATCTGGTGGAAACCCACCGCGACATTCTCGGAGGCATGCACGACACCTACCTGTCGACCCTCAGCCACCGCATGAACGAGGTGATGAAGGTGCTGACGATCATCTCGACGATCTTCATTCCGCTCACCTTCATTGCCGGTGTCTATGGCATGAACTTCAAGGAGATGCCCGAGCTGGAGTGGCGGGGTGGCTATTACTCGGTGTGGGCGGTAATGATCGTGATCGGCATCAGCCTGTACCTCTTTTTCCGCCGCAAGCATTGGTTATGAGGAGTGGCTTTGGGCCCCTCGGCCGGCCGAAGCCACGATCACGTAGCGATCGCCACCATGTTCGGTTTTTCTTTCCCCATCGCTAAGGATCATTGCCTCCGTCGGGCGTCCGTGGGCAAGGGCGGGCGACGTTTCTAGCGTTGCTGAGGAATCAGTGAACGGCCGTGAGTTTCCTGAGCGAAGCGATGCAGCTCCTGAAGGAGGCCGGCGCTGCGGCGGGCCTGTCGGAAGGGGCCATCAAGTGCCATGCCGGCTGCTACCGGGAGAACCTGTCCCGCTGCAGTGATGCCATGCTCCAGTACGAGCGGGTGTGGCTGCAGCAGCAGCTGCGGGCCCTGCGTGACTGCCAGGGCCATCCGGTGTTGATGGCCCGCGTCGGTGGAGAGGCGCGTCTCAACGGGCTGGTGTCCCAGAGCGTCCTGTTCCAGCTGCTGCTGCAGAACGAATTCGCCCGGCGGGGGCTGGAGCCGCTGGATCGCCACGGCCCGGTCGTGGCGGCCGAAGAGGCCTGGGAGATCACCAGTGTGCAGGTGAAGCGCGAGTGGGGCATCCTGCCGGCCTGATCGGCCTGCTGCACCTGGGGCGGATCCACGACGAAACGCCGGCGCTGCGGAGCTTCCTCGACCAGCGCGGCATCGCCAGCGAGCTGGTGTCCCTGCCGCCGCTGGGGGAGGGCGGGGCCGTGGACTGGGGCGCCATCCCCTGGGGGCGTTTCGATCGGGTGAGCGTGCGCGACTGCCGCGACAGCCATCGCCATCCCGACTTCCTGCCCCGCATCAGCGCCCTGGCGGAGCACCTCGCCACCCTCAAGGTGCCGCTGGCCAATCCGCTGCCGGTGGTTCTGGCCGGCCATGACAAGGGCGACTACCTGCCCCGGCTGGAGCGGGAGGGTGTGGCCCTGGTCCCCAGCCGCTGGCTGCCCCGTGGCTGGAGCGGGTCGTTGGCGGGGCTGCTCGAAGCCTGCGGCTGGCGGGAGGCCGTGCTCAAGCCGGCGATCGGCGCCAGGAGCTGGCACACCTACCGGGTGCGGCGTGACGGCCTGCGGCTGGTGATCACGGCGGCCGACGGCTCCACCCCCGCCGAAGCCGTGGATGTCGATGCCTGGCTGGCCCGGCTGGCCCGGGATGGGGAGGTGTGCCTGCAGCAGTTCCTGCCGGCGATCTGCCGGGCGGGGGAGTTCAGCGCCGTGTTCCTGGGCGGGCGCTTCTCCCACGCCGTGGCCAAGACCGTGGCGCCGGGCGGCTGGATCGCCCACGAAGGGTTCGGGGGCCGCAACCGGCTGTGGCAGGCGAGTGCGGCCGAACGGCGCTGGGCCGCTGGGGTGGAGGAGCGGCTGCGGCGACGCTTCGGGGTCCTGCCCTACGCCCGCATCGACGGGATCCGCGACGGGGACGGCGAGCTGCTGCTGCTGGAGTGTGAACTGGTGATCCCCCGGCTGTTCCTCAGCGATGGGGAGGCCTTCGGCCGTTATGCCGACGTCCTGGTGGGACCCACCAGGACCCGCATGGCCTGATAGCCGTCGAGGGTGGGGGGCTCGCACTCGGGCAGATCCTCCGTGCGCAGGGCCACGGCAACGGTGGCGACCCAGGGGCGCGTGCCGGCGTCGGTGGGGAACACCAGCACCACGGTGCCGCCGGAGGGGGCGGTGGCGGGATCTTCCGCCACGATCTCCTGGGCCACCCGGGTGCGGCGGCACTGCAGGGCGCGGGACTCCAGCAGGGCCACGAATTCACTCGTGCTCCAGCGGGCCTCGCTCCCCTGGCAGGGGAAGCGCTCGCTCAGGGCGGCGACCCCGAGCTCCTCGATGGCGCTGGTGCGCCGGCCATCCCAGACCAGCAGCAGGTTGGCGTCATGGCCGAGGGCGTTCTGCTCCACCCGCTCGCGGTCGAGCACGAGGCGCCGCTCCAGGCCCTGCTTCTCCGCCGGCATCGACAGGCAGACCTTGAGGGCCTGGGCCACCTCGCAGCTGCGGCCCTCGCAGAAGCCCCGGTGGGCCGTGAGGATGTCGTCAGCGGCCGCCACGATCTCCAGGGCCGGCAGGCTCTGGCTGAGGTCCTGCATCATCGCGTTGAACAGCACACCACCATCTCCGAAGGGGCCACGGTCGGGATCGGTGGCCGCGAGCATCTGATCGATGGCGGAGCGCACCAGCTCACGCCTCCAGGTCAGATACGTCATGGGAATTCACTCCTGGTGCAGTTTTTTGTCAGTGTGTCTCCAGGGGTGAAATCCAGCCACGACCCGTTACATTCCCCACTTTTTGTATCGAGTTTTACGAAATCTGGTGTTGAAATCGTGATCAAGGCCCCTCTGACCGGCGGGGCCCCGGGCTGCCGGGGCGCCACAGCCGGAGCAGGGGCGTCTCGCCTTCGAAGCCCTCGTCGTAGGCGGTGGGCTCCAGTTGCCCCTGCCACCCCGGCGGCAGGCCGGCCAGCAGGGGCTCCACCCAGGGATGCGCCCGGGGGCGGCGTTCGATCGTGTGGGCGGGGTAGATCCGCACCTCCCGCCGGCTGACCCGCAGCAGTTCGGCCAGGGCGCGCCGGTGCCAGTCGAGGTCGAAGTCGGGCTGTTCGCTGAGGCCGCCATCGGCGATCGGGGCGTAACAGAAAAGGAGATGGCCGCAGAGCACCAGATCGAAGCTGGCCGCCGCGAAGGGAAGGGAGGGCAGCGCCGCGGCTCGGTAGGCCTCGGGGTGCGCCCGCCGGTCGGCCAGGAAGGCCTCGAGGGCCTCCAGCTTTCCCTGGCGGAACCGGGCCAGGTCGAAGTCCGGGCGGAGCGTTTGGCTCAGGGCCAGGCGCTCCATGGTGAAGGCGACGTCCTCGCGGCAGCGGCGCTCCAGCTCCGGCAGCGGCAGGGTGTAGAGGGGATCGGCCGCCAGGCTCTCCACCCCGGCCTCCCGCGCCAGGGCGGTGAAGGATCCGGGTCCTCCGGGGCAGTCGAGCACCCGGCAGCCCCGCCAGGACGCCAGATCGAGGTTGAAGAACGCCAGTGCGTCCGCCCCGCTGCGACCGAAGAAGACCACCCTTGGCAGATCCATGGCTGCTTCTCAGGGCCCTGGAACGCGCCGCAGGCTGAGGGCGATGGCGCCGTCGGCCCGGCGCAGTTCCAGGGACTCCCCTTCGAGTCGCAGGCTGACGGCCGTGGGCAGGGCGGCCAGGAACTGCTGCTCCTGCTCCATCACCCCGGCGCCGGCGCAGCGCTTTCTGGTCGCCACCGGGGTGCCGATGCGCAGGCGGGTGCCCTCCAGCCGCACCGGCGCCGTGAAGCGGTTGCAACCCGCCGAACCGGCCAGCTGGCCGGCCTTGACGACCCGCAACGAGAGGCTGGTGCCCAGGATCGGGCTCACCAGCGCCTGGCGGCCGTTGTTGAACCCCGCCACCCGCCAGGTGCTGCCCACCAGCCGCTGCGACTGGGGCACCAGCACCAGCAGGGGCTGGCCGTCGGCCGAGAGCAGCCGCAGACGCTCGCCGCCGAGACGGAAGCTGCGGCTGTTCGTCAGGGCCGCCTGGAACGCGTCGGCCTGGCGCATCACCGCCGGCGGGCAGGCCATCTTCGTGCTCAGGCCGCGGGCCGACACCTGCAGGCCCGACCCCCGAACCGTGACGGGGGCGCCGAAGCGGTTGCAGCCATCGCTGCCCGCCACCCGGCCAGCCTCGAAACGCAGGGTGAGGGTGGTGCCGTCGAGGGGCTGGCGCTGCCCCAGCCGCTCCAGCACCCAGGCGGTGCCTTCAAGCCGGGAAGGAGCCGGTGACGCCGCCAGCGCCTGGGGCAGGGGCGCCGCCGGCAGCAGGGCCAGCAGCGCCACCAGTGGCCGCAGGCAAAGGGGATGGGTGTGCATCGTGATCACGGAAACTCAGGATCCCAGGCGGGCGGCGATCCAGGCGCCCATGCCGCCGGCGGAGGGGTGGGGCACCGCGTCGCGATCCACCCACCAGAGGGAGAGCGCCAGCACGTTCAGACCGATGACCAGGGCGTAGACCCGCCAGCCTTCCGGCAGCTTCATGACGTCGGCGTGTGCTGGCGGCGACGATAGAACTGCCGGCGCTGGCCCCGCCATTTCAGCCGCCGGGGCGCCGCTGAAGCACCCGGCCGGTGGCATCCCTGAGCGTGCGGGGCAGCCGCTGCGGGTCGATGGGCCGCAGGGTGCGCAGATCGAAGCTGGTGTCCACCAGTCGCGGCGGGCTGCCGACCAGATCCAGCACCGTCAGGGTCTGGAAGGGGGGGCTGGTCTGGCCCAGCAGCCGGCGGGGGCCGCTGCCCATGGCGCCGAGGTGGAACAGATCCAGCTGGCCCAGGCGGGCGGGGAAGTAGGCGTGCTGGTGGCCGCTCACGTAGGCCTCCACCCCATGGCGCTCCAGCAGCTGCTGCAGGGCCGCCGGCTGGGCCAGTACCTCCCCTGGCCGGTCGCGGCCCTGGCTCACGGCCCGCAGCGGCAGGTGGCCCACCACCAGGCGTCGGCTGGCGGTGCGGGCGGCGGGGCCCGCCAGGATCCTCTCGGCCCAGCGCAGCTGCTCCGCCGGCACCTGGGCGGTGGAGGCGTCCCACACCAGCACGAACACGTCGTTCTGGCGGATGGCGTAGTGGAAGGGGAAGTTGCCGGTATCGACGAAGCGGAGCCCGAGGGCGTCCCGCCGGGCCAGCCAGAAGCGGGCCGCCTCGGCCCGGTCGTCGGCGAACAGGAAGCGGCCAGCGGCGCTGGCGCCGGAGGCATCGTGGTTGCCCATGGCCGGTGCGAACGGCAGCCCGGCGCTCCGCAGCGGCCGGAGCACGCTGCGATCGAACCCCGCCCACATGGCGGCCAGCCGCTGGCGGCCCAGCCCCGCCTTCTGGCCCGCCACCATGTCGCCGGCGCAGATCACCAGATCCGGGCGCAGGGGCGGGATCAGGGCCACGCCCCGGTGCACCTCGGCGATGTAGGTGGTGGAGCCGTAGGCAGCGTTGAGGTCGCTGATCAGCACCAGGCGGGTACCGCCGCGGGGCGGGGCCACCAGGCCGGCAGCGGCCAGGTCATCGGCCAGGGACCGGGCCGGCCGGATCGCCTGCCAGAGGCCCGCCCCCAGGGCCAGGCCGGAGAGCGAGAGCAGCTGGCGACGGCCGAGGGGTGGCGGCATGGGAAAAGAAAGCCTTCTAGGTGCCGGGGCGGCGCTGGGCCTGGGTGGTCTCCTGGATGGCCAGACGGCGGCTCTCGATGATCTGGCCGATTTCGCGGGCAAAGCTGGGCTGGCGGTCGATCATCTGATTGACCACCGTGGCGGAGATGTTCATCACCTCCAGATCGTTGCTGGCGGCGATGGTCACGGTGCTGGGTTCACCGGAAAACAGACTCATCTCCCCGAAGAACTCGCCGCTTCTCAGGGAGAGGAGTTCAAGATCCTCCCCGGATTCGTCCCGTCGTGTCATCAGGGCCTGCCCGGCCACAATGATGTAGAGCTCGTTGCCCATCTGGCCCTGCCGGATCACCTTCTCACCGGCGGCAAAGTGCTGCAGGGAAATGCCGGAGACCGAGGGGGCCATGCTCTCCTCCTCGCGGTTGATGGGCACATAGGAGGGGATGGCCTGCAGGCTTTCGCTGAACTTCTTGGCGAGACCCTTCTGTTGGCTCGTGGGGCCATGGAAGTTGTAGACCGTGCGGATGGGGAAGGGAATCGAGAGGTTGTTGCGCTTGGCCGCATACCACACCCTGGTCATGAAACGTTCCCGGATCTGCTCGATGTCGCCGTAGTCGCGGATGAAGAACTTGACCTCGTAGGACACCGCTGAGTCGGCATAGGCGAGGGTGAACACATCCGGTTCGGGATCCAGCAGGATGCCCTTGGTTTCCAGGGCGGTGCTCTTGAGCACCTGGCGGGCCAGGTTGGGCGGATCGTTGTAGGAGAAGCCGATCTGGATGCGTTCGGCGTGGATCGGCGTGGGCTTGGTGAAGTTGCGGATCACCTCGCTGCTGATCAGCTTGTGGGGGATCACCACCATTTCCTGCTCCAGGGTCAGCAGGCGCACGGCGCGCCAGTTGATGTCGATCACCTGGCCCACCACGCCGCCGACCTCCAGCCAGTCCCCCACCGTGAACGGCCGCTCGAACAGCAGGGCGATGCCGGACATGACGCTGCCCAGGGTGTCCTGCAGGGCCAGGCCGATCACGATCGAACTCACCCCCAGGGCGGTGACCAGACCGGCCAGATCCGCGTTCCACACCGAGGCCAGCACGAAGGCCGTGCCCAGCAGGATCAGAAACAGGCGGGCCAGATCGATCAGCAGCTTCGGCACCTGGGAGCGCCAGGTGTCGTCCTCGGCCTGCTCGAACAGGATCACGTTGAGCAGGGAGAGGGCGGCGTGGATCACGCACACCCAGAACACCGTCTCGATCGTCCGGAACAGCCGGGTGCCGGGGTCGACCTGGAGCACGTGCTGCAGGAACACCATCAGCACCAGCATCGGCAGCAGCACATTGCGCACCAGCCGCACCGTGCTGGCGATCGCTTTCCCGCGCCGCCGGAGCCGGTGGATCACCTCCCCCAGCACGACGGTGAGCAGGGGAAAGCCGATGGCCAGGCCGAGGCCCCACATCCACAGCGGCACCACCGTGCTCATGGCTTGGCCAGGGCCTCGCCGGCGCCGGTGAGCCGCCAGGCCGGCGGAGCCTCCTGGGCCTCGATGGCCGCGGCGGTGCGCTCGAAGGGATAGAGATCCTCGAGCCGGTGGTGCACCACCTCGGAGACGTACACGGCGCCGGCGGGGCAGGCCTGGCTGAGGCCATGGGCGAGTTTCACCGTCTCCCCCCAGACGTCGTAGACAACCCGGCTTTTGCCGACGATGCCGGCGACGATGTCGCCGGAGTGGATGCCGATCTGGATGCCGAGCTGGAAGCCGCGCTCGAGGTTGAATCGCCGCAGGATGCCGTGCATCTCGATGGCGCAATCAATGGCCCGCTTGTCATGGTCGAGATAGGGCACCGAGAGGCCACAGACCGCCAGGTAGCTGTCGCCGATGGTCTTCACCTTCTCCAGGCCGAAGCGGGCGGCCAGGTCGTCGAAGGAGGCCACGAGGTCGTTGAGGATGGCCAGTGATTCATGGGCGCTGAGGGAGGACACCAGCCGGGAAAACCCCTTGAGATCGGCGAACAGCACCGCCACATTGGTGATCTCTTCGGCGATCTGGGTTTCGCCCCGCTGCAGCCGCCTGGCGATGGCGGAGGGAAAGACGCTGAACAGCAGCCGTTCGTTCTCCTGGTTGGTCTGGTCGACGAGGGCCGTCTGGGTCTGGAGGCTGCGCACCATGGCATTGAAGGACTGGGCCAGCTCGCCGAACTCGTCGGTGGCGTTGAGATCGGGGATGCTGGCCAGTTCCCCGGAGCTGACCTTGCGGGCACTGTCGATCAGTTGCTGGACGGGCTTGACGAACAGATGGGCCAGGCCCATGGCCAGCAGGGTGACGACAAGGATCAGCAGGGTGGCCGTGATCAGGATCTGGCGTTGGAAGGCATGGATCGGGGCGTAGGCCTCGGCCAGGTCCATCTGGGAGAGGATCACCCAGTTGAGCCCCGGGATCTGCAGCGGTGCATAGGAACTGAGCACCGGGACGCCGCGGTAGTCGACCACGCGCAGGGTGCCGGATCCCCCGGCGATGGCTTTCGTCACCGCCGGCGTCGCCACGGGTTGCTGCAGGATCGTCGTGTCGTACTGGCTCAGGCGGGCAAGGGCGTCCTTCTTGAAGCCGCGCGATTCCAGCTGGGCCAGATAGGCCTTGGGATCCTCGAGGTAAAACCGCGAGGCCGAGCGCATCAGGGTGTCGTCGCCCACCAGGATGGTTTCGCCTGATTGGCCCAGGCCATCCTGTTTCCAGTCCTGGTTGCCGGTCATGACGTTGTTGATCTCGTTGACGGGCATCTGAAAGGCCAGGACACCCACCAGCTTCGGGCCGTCGTAGATGGGCGCGGCGATGAAGGCGGCGGGCGTGCCGTAGGAGGGGGCGTAGGCGGCAAAGTCGACCAGCTGGGTGAATCCCTTCTCCTTCGAGGCGATCACATCGCGCACCAGCTGGGCGAGGTTGCTGTCCTTGTAGGGGCCGCTCTCCAGGTTGGTGGCGTAATCCGTCTCCTTGAACACGGTGTAGACGATCTGTCCCTTTGGATTGATCAGGAACATGTCGTAGTAGCCAAACCTGGAGACGATATTGCGAAAGATCGGATGATACCGGCCGTGCACCTTGGAGTAGGTGCTGCCATCTTTGGCGGCTACGAGTTGTTGCTTCTTGCCGACGGGATTGGGGTTGGCGGCGATGTAGTTGTACTGGAGGTGGCGGGTGGCGGGATCACCGGCCATGTAGGCCGGGAGATTGGGTGTGCCAGGGTGGTACTTGTCGAGTCTGGGCAGGAATTCATTGCGGTAATAGCCCTCGAGAGTTTTTGTGGCTGCGGCGGGCTGGGACGATTTCTCCAGCTGCTGGAAGGCGGCATCAAACTCTTCAATCGCGGCAACGATGGAGAGATCCTCGCTGAGGGTCTGGGTGTGGTTCTGGATATTTTTGAAATAGGACTCGATCTGATAAGCCTTGGAAGCGCGAACGCTGATGAGCTGATTGAAAACCCGGTTGGTGAGATTGATCTGGCCGCTGCGGTAGCCCAGGGCTGCGGTGAAGAGCGTGGAGAAGCCGCTCACCAGCAGGAGCATCAGAATCAGCTTGGATTTGATGCTCAGCTGATTGACTGAATCCCTGGAGAGACGACGCATCCACACCAGAGATTGATCCGCCGAAAAACGCATGGGCCACTTTAGTTGGCGGATTCGATGGCTTTGTAGTCATTGCCACGCTTCAGGGGGGCCACCCGCCGGAAGCCGTAGCCCAGGTCGTCGATGCTGCTCACCCGACCGGCGCCATCGCTGGCGAACGGCACCGGCACCGGTGCGGAGAGCGCCCCGGGCCAGAGCAGATGGAACGTCTCGCCGTTCCAGGGGGTCAGCGGCGCCCGGTCGCGGGCCGGATCCACCATCACCCCAGGGCGACGCTTCATGCCGCAGGACTCGGACGCTGATGCAGGGAAGTCTGGCCAGAGGTGGGCCTGGCGGCCCGCGCCAGCAGGCCGTGGGCGGCCGGCACGTAGTACAGGGCCAGGGCCGTGGCCCCCACCAGGCCGCCGCAGACCGCGATCGCCAGCGGCGGCCAGAAGCCGGAGGGATCGAGCATCAGGGGCAGGAAACCGACCACGGTGGTGATCGTGGTGGCGAGCACGTGGCGGGTGGCGTGCAGCACCACCGCGGCGGTGGCGGCGGGGTCGCCGCTGCGGGCCAATGGATCGGTGCGGATGGCGGTGAGCACCACGATCGAGTCGTTCACCGCCAGCCCGATCAGCCCGAGGGTGCCGAGGATGGCGGTGAAGCCGAAGGGTGAACCGCTGAGCCTCAGGGCCAGGGCCGCCAGCCCCACCGACAGCAGGGCCACCGAGGCGATCAGGGCGGCCATCCGGAAGGAGCGGAAGGACAGCACCAGGGTGGCGGTCATCAGGATCGCCAGCACGCCGACGGTGGAGAGCAGGTTTCCGACCGCCTCGCCGCGGGCATCGGCCTCGCCGCCGTAGGCCAGGCTCACGCCGGCCGGCAGCTGCCAGCCCTCCCGCTCGAGCTGGCGGCGGAAGTCCCGCAGCACGGACTCCGGCAGCGCCCCCGCCGTCAGGAAGGCCTGCACCGTGTTGACCCGCTGCCCGTCGCGCCGTTCGATCGCGGCCAGTTCCGGCTCCAGCCGAAGCCCGGCCAGGGCCCCGAGGGGAATCGGAGCCTCGCTGTCGGGGGCCACCAGATCCAGGGAGGCCACCTGCTCCAGATCGCTGCGCTGGGCCTCGGCCACCTGCACCCGCACCGGCACGGTGGTGACCCCCTCCAGGATCGAGCCGCCGACGCTGCCCTCGAGGCCGCCCTGGAGCTGGCGGGCGATGGCGCGGTTGTCGAGGCCGCTGCGCCGGGCCTGCTCCTCGTCCACCGCCAGGGCGAGACGGGGCACGGCCTCGCTCAGGCTGGCGGCGGTGTGGGTCACCGGCTCCAGCTGGGCCAGGTGGCGGCGCAGCTCGTCGCCGGTGCGGCGCAGCTGCTCCAGATCGGCCCCCTCCAGCCGCAGCTCGATCGGCGCCTCGAAGGGGGGCCCCTGCTCCAGCTGCTTCACCAGGATCTGGGCCTCGGGGAACTCCTGATCCAGCGCCTGCTGGAGGGAGCGGATCGTCGTCCGCACCCCCTCCGCCCCCCGCAGCTGCACCAGGCCCTGGGCGTAGTGGGGGGCGTTCTCCTCGGAGGCGATCACGTTGTAGAAGAACGGCGGGGCGCTCTCGCCGAGAAACCAGTGCACGTCATCGACGTGGGCGTCCTGACGGATCCGCTGCCGCACCGCCATCGCCAGGGCCTCGGTGCGCTCCAGGGCGCTCTGCTGGGGCAGCCGCAGCTCGATCCGAAACTGGTCGCGGTTGGTGGGCGGGAAGAACTGCTGCTCGAGGCTGCCGAAGGCCAGAAACCCCAGCAGCGGCAGCAGCAGCGACAGGGCCACCCCCTTCCCGGGATGGCGCAGGGTCTGGAGCAGGGAACGGCGGTAGGGGCGGTCGAGCAGGGCCGGGGTGATCCCCTGCTCCCACCAGCGCACGCCCGGCCCCAGGGGCTGCCAGGACTGCAGCCGGGCGGTGAGGGCCGGGATCACCGTGAGGGAGAGGAACAGGGAGCTGGCCAGGGCCAGGATCACGGTGAGGCCGATCGTGCCGATGAATTCCCCGGTGGCCCCCGGTGAGGTGGCGATCGGCACGAAGGCCAGCACGGTGGTGAGGGTGGAGGCCAGCAACGGCACCAGCAGGTACCGCACCGAACGTCGCACCGCCGCGCCGGGGCTGTCGCCGGAGCGCAGCCGCTGCTGCACCTCGTCGACCACGACGATGGCGTTGTCGATCAGCAGCCCCAGGGCGATCACCAGGCCGGTGGCCGACATCTGGTGCAGGGGCACCTCCAGCACCCGCATCCAGCCGAACACCATCAGGGCCGACAGGGGCAGGGCCGCCCCCACCACCAGGGCCGCGCGGCCGCCGAGCATCAGCACCGACACGGCCACCACCAGCAGCGAGCCGGTGATCAGGTTGCTGATCACGCCGTCGAGACGCTCCTGGACGTAGCGGCTCTGGTCGAGCACGGTGTGCAGGCCCAGGCCCTCGGGCAGGGTGGCCCGCACCGCGTCGAGCTGGGCGCGGGCCTGGCGGGCCCAGAGGTCGACCCGGGAGCCGGAGGCCACCGTGGCCGACACCACCACGGCCGGTCGGCCCTGCACCAGGGCCAGGCGGGAGGCGGGTTGGCGCACCCCGCGACTGACGTCGGCCACCTGCCCCAGGCGGGCGCCGGCCCCATCGGCGCCGGTCTGCAGGGGAACGGCGCGGATGCGCTCCAGGGAGTCGAGGGCGCCATCCACCTCCAGCAGCAGCTCGCTGCGGGCGCCCCGCACCTGGCCGGCGGCCTCCTTGGCGTCGCTGGCGGCGATCCGTTCGGCGAGCGCGCCTGGGGTGAGGCCGAGCCGGGCCAGCTCCCGGGCGCCGATCTCCACCCGGATCTCCTCCTCGGGTTCGCCGCTGAGCTCCACCCGGTCGGTGCCGGGGAGGGCGCGCAGGCGGCTGGCCAGGTCGTCGGCCAGCCGGGTCAGCAGGCCTAGGTTGGCGGGGGTGTCGAGCTCCCAGGTGAGGCCGACGATCAGGGCGCTGGCGCCGATGTTGCCGTCGCGGAATTCCGGGTCGGTGGCCTCCGGCGGCAGGTCGGGGGTGGCGTCGTCGATCTTGCTGCGCACCTTGCCCCACACCGGCGCCACCTGGCGGATCGACTCCTTGAGGCTCACGGCGATCACCGAGGTGCCGGTGGAGGAGGTGGAGTCGAGATGGTCCACCTCCTCCAGCTCCAGCAGGGCCTCCTCGAGGGGTTCGGTGACGAGGGACTCGACCCGCTCCGGGGTGGCCCCCGGCAGGGCGGTGACCACCAGGGCGTTGCGCTGGGTGATCAAGGGGTCCTCCAGCCGCGGCAGGGTGAGCAGGGCCGACAGCCCCCAGACCACCACCAGCAGCAGGGTGAGCAGCTGCAGCTGGCGGTTGCGGTGAAAGATGTCGAACATCAGGGCGCCTCCGTCACCCGGACCCCGGGCACGACCCGGTGGGTGCCGGCGGCGATCACCCGGTCGCCCGGGCGCAGGGTGCCGCGCACGAGGGAGCGGTCGCCTTCGCTGTGCAACGGCTCCACCAGGCGCCGGACCACCTGGCGGCCCCGCTCCGGCGAGGGGCCGGCGGGGCCCAGCACGTACACCGACCAGAGGCCCCGTTCGGCGGCCACCAGGGCGGTGGTGGGCAGCCAGAAGCCGGCGCCCGTTTCGCTGCGCCGCAGGCTGAGGCGGGCCGTGGCCCCCACCGGCAGATCCTCGGCCGGCAGCCTCAGCACCACCGTGGCGGTGCGGCTGCCGGTATCGAGTTCCGGCAGCAGGGCGCTGACGGTGGCCTGCAGGCGGCGATCGCCGACGCGCACGGGATGGCGCTGCCCCGGCCGCAGGCCCCGGGCGGCGTCGGGGGGCACCCCCACCCGCAGCTCCAGGGGGGCCGCCTCCACCAGGGTGATCAGCGCCTGGCCGCCGCTCACCACCACGCCCTCATCGAGCCGCCGTCGGCTCACCGTGCCGTCGAAGGGGGCCACCAGCACGCTGCGGGCCAGGTCGACATCGATCTGGCGCAGGCGGGCCTCGGCCTCCTCGACCTGGCCTTCGGCCTGGACAAGCCGACTGCGGAGAGCGGCGCTGCCGTGGATCTGCTGGTCGAGGTCCTCGCGGGAGATCGCCCCCTGGGCATGGAGCCGCCGGCGGCGGTCGCGCTGCAGCTCCGCCAGGATCAGCTGCTGACGCACCTCCTCGACGGCGGCCACCACCACATCCCGCTGGGCCAGGGACTGCTGGCGCTGGGCCCGCAGCCGGCGGCGATCGAGGTGGGCCAACGGCTGGCCGGCCACCACCCGGTCCCCCTCCTCCACCAGCACCCGCTCAAGGGTGCCGGGCAGCTCGAAGCCGAGGCTGCTGCTGCGGCCGGCCACCACCTCGCCGGTGTAGTCGCGGCTGGTGAGGAACCGGCTCACCGGCTGGGCGGTCACCACCGCCACCGGCAGGGGGCGCTGGACCTGGGGGCGGGGCTGCCGGGACACCGCCACGGCGATCGCCAGGCCGGCGGCGGCCGCGGCGATCGCGATCGGTGGCCCCCAGGAGGGGGGCCTGCCCCAGCGGGTCCGTCGCAGGGCGCTCAGCAGCGCTGGCGGCGTCGCCGGGGGCGTCGCGGTGGCGGAATCCATGGGGGAAGGCGGCGGGACCCCCTCTGCCAGGCACGACCTGTGCCAGGCACAGAGTTATGCAACAGATTGGGTATACGCCAAAGTGTATGCACAACTTGTTGGGCAGGTCAATCGGGCCCGGCGGCGGCTGGGTCAGGATCGACCTACCAGCCGCTGAGATCTCCCCCCTGCCATGGCCCTGGCGCACACGATCCTCACCGTGCTCTGCGAGCGGGACGCCAGCGGCTACGACATCAGCAAGCAGTTCGAAGAGACGATGGCCTGCTACTGGACCGCCAGCCAGCAGCAGATCTACCGGGAGCTGGCCCGGATCGAGGCGAACGGCTGGGTCCGCTGCCAGGTGGTGCCCCAGCAGGGCCGGCCGGACCGCAAGGTGTACGCCATCACCGAGGCGGGCCGGCGGGAGCTCAGCCAGTGGGCCGCCGAGCCCTCGCTGCCCACCCCCATCCGCGAAGACTTGCTGGTGAAGGTGCTCGGCGGCCCCTACAGCGAGCCCGCCCAGCTGCTGACGGAGGTGCGCCGCCGCCGCGCCGTCCATGCCGGCCAACTCGCCTCCTATCGGGAGAAGGAGGCCCTGTTCCACAGCCATCCCGACCTGCCGCTGCAGGAGCAGTATCGCTATCTCACCCTGCGGCGGGGCATCCTGTTCGAGCAGGAATGGATCCGCTGGTGCGATGAGGTGATCGCCTTCCTGGAGGGGCAGCCACTGGCGCCCGAAGGCTGACGGCGGGGCAGCTGTTGCCCCGGCTCAGGGGCCGGCCGGCTCGAGGACGCGATGGGAAGGAACCGGATCGAGGGCCATCAGGCGACGTTCCACGGTGGGTCCGTTCGCCTGCAACCAGGCCGCCATGGCGTCCCCCGTCTTCGGGCCATAGCGGCGGTGGCTATGGATCACTGCTGTGCCACGACCAGGTGCTCGGCGGTGCGGTCGGCGGTGCGGGGAATGGATGCCGTGCGCAGCACCGTGGCCCCGTGGCGCCGGTAGTTGCCAAGGGCCCGGTTGGCCATCTCGGCCAGCCCCTCGCCGTCGCTGACCCCGGGGTAGGTGTTGATGGTGACCATGTCCGTCCAGCGGCCCAGCGACGCAGGCCATGGGGGTTGGGCATGGCACGTCGCAACCAGGGGCAGGGTAGGAAGCTCTCCGGGATCGGCAGGCGCCAGGGCGCGTAGCGTTGCCGCTTCCTGAGTGAGCCGGTGTGGATCGTCGCTGGTTCGCCCCACAGGGACGACGGGTCCTTGGAGCCCTCCTGGCGGGTTGCCTGGGCGGAGCGGGACCCGTCCAGGCCGGGACCGCTGACGGGGTCCCGCCGGCGGTCTCACCACAGGCGGCCGGCATCCTGCGGATCGTTCGTCAGCGGATGGCCGACGACCATCTGAGGGCGGTGATCGTGCGCGTCACGATCGACGGCAAGGAGGTGGTCACCGAGGCGATGGGCGAGTCGATGACGGGGGTGCCCGCCACGGAGGACATGCACGTCCGCAACGGTGCGATCGCCATCTCCTACGTGGCGACGCTGCTGCTGCAACTGGTCGACGAGAACAGGGTGAGCCTCGACGACAAGCTCGCGAAGTGGCTGCCGGAGATCCCGAATGCGGAGCGGGTCACCCTCGGCCAGCTCGCCCGGATGACCTCCGGCTACCGCGACTACGTGATCGGCAATGCCGCGTTCGAGAAGACGCTGCTGGAGAACCCGTTCCGGCAGTTCTCCGTGCAGGACCTGCTCGCCTACGCGGACCTGAAGACGCTCTGGTACGAGCCCGGCACGAGCTGGAACTACGCCCACACGAACTACCTCCTGCTGGGCCTGGCGCTGGAGCGCATCACGGGCCAGACGATGCCCGTGCTGATGCAGGAGCGCATCTTCGGGCCCCTGAAGCTCCGAAACACGCGGGACCCGGGCGGTACGCCTGCGATCGCGCCGCCGGTGTTGCACGCCTTCTCGTCGGAACGGCGCCAAGGCCTCGGCATCCCGGCGGGGACGCGCTTCTACGAGGAGTCGACCTTCTGGAATCCGTCGTGGACGATCACCCGCGGTGCGGTGCAGTTCACCACCATCCACGACATGGCCACCTCCGCCGAGGCGATCGGAACGGGACAGCTGCTGTCGCCGCAGAGCCACAGGCTGCAGATCGCTCCGACGCTGCGGGGCTTCGGCCGGCCGATCGAGGGCTGTGCCACCTGCGCCACCCTCGGCGACTTCTACACCTATGGCATCGGGATCGTCATCTCGGGCCCCTGGCTGCTGCAGAACCCGCTGTTCTCCGGGCAGGCCGGGGTGATGGCCTACCTGCCCTCACGGAAGATCGCGGTGGCGGTGGCGGTCACCTTCGACGAAGAGGCCTTTGATGCCAGCGGTGGTTACTGCAATGCGGCGGATGACATCTTCCGCGCGATCGGCGCCCATCTGGCGCCGCAGGACGCCCCGCCCGTCAGGGCCCCTGCCAGAGAAAGGTGTTGAAGGATCGCTCGCCCAGCTGGCTCCGGTACTTGAGGGTGTTCTCGCTGGAGAGACTCACCACGGCGCCGAGCCGGTCGGCCAGCTTGAGGCACTGCTGGAACTGCGGGGCGCTGTAGCACTGCACATCGAGCTGGTTGCAGCCCGCCGTGGGCAGCAGGCTGGCCTGGAACGGCTGGATGCTGCAGAAGATCGGTTTCGGGTACAGCCGACGCAGCAGATAGAAGTCCTCCAGGGAGTAGTTGGCGAAGAAGTGGTCGTCCACCTGGATCGCGTCGCCATGGCGGGCCTCGTGAATCAGATCGCTGATCCCCAGCGCCCGGTACTGGGGGGACTGCACCCACACCACGGGCATCAGTCCCTGGCGGCGGGCCGCCTCGGCCGCCTCCTGCTGCATCGCCTCCGACACCTTGCGGACATCGAGGAACACCACCTTGAAGTCGCTGCCCCGGATGTCAGCCATGACCCCGTTCAGGGACTGCCGGGAGGCGTAATACCAGATCTGGGGCTGGGACAGCCAGGTGCCGTTCGGGGCCGCCGCCGCCGCTGCCGTGCTGAGGGCCAGGGCCGCGGCAAGGCCGACGGTCTGGGCGGTGGCCAGGGAGCGGAATGGGTTGGCCAGGACCGAGCCCCTGCGGTGCGTTTAGTGTGCCCCGCGCTGGCCCTCACCAGCTCGACCCGCCCGGGCGCCATGCCGTCATCCCTTCCCAGCCAGACCTGCGTGCTCGTGGTGGGGGCGGGGCCCACCGGCCTGTTGCTGGCGGGGGAACTGCAGCGCCGCGGCGTTCCCAACCTGCTGATCGACGCCCGCGCCGAAGCCCTGCACTGGGACAGGGCCACGGTGATCCACCCGCTGTCGCTGGAGATCTTCGAGGCGCTGGGGCTGGTGGACCGGTTTCTCGAAGCCGGCTGCCGGCAGCGCCGGATTCTCCTCCACGCCGATGGCCAGCGGCTGGGGGAACTGGATCTGGCCGCGTGCGGCAGCCGCTTCGGCTTCAACCTCGGCCTCTCCGAAGAGGTAACCGAAACGATCCTGACGGACCACCTCGAGGGGCAGGGGGGCACGGTGCACCGCTCCTGCCGGCTGGTGGGTCTGGAGGCCCACGGCGACGGGGTGACCGCCACGGTGGACGGCGACGGGCGGGAGCAGACCGTGCAGGCCCGCTGGGTGGTGGGTTGCGACGGGCTGCGCAGCACCACCCGCTCGCTGAGTGGCCTGGACTTCGAAGGCCATGGCATCGCCCGCCCCTGGGCGGTGTTCGATGCGGCGGTGGAGGGGTGGGCCGAGAGCCACGAGGTCAACGTGGCGTATCTGGACGCCTCCCCCCTGATCCTCACGGCCCTGCCCGACGAGCGCTGGCGGGTGTACCTGCGGCCCGCCGCCGAGGAGGGCGATCTGGTGGCCGAGGCCGCGGCCGTGCTGGGGCGCTACCTGCCGCAGGCCCGTTTCAGCGCCGTGGAGAATCCCAGCCGCTTCCACTGCCACAGCCGGGTGGCCAGCAGCTTCCGCGCCGGGCCCGTGTTCCTGGCCGGCGATGCCGCCCACGTGTGCTCCCCGGCCGAGGGGCACGGCATGAACTGCGGGCTGCACGATGCCGCCAACCTGGCCTGGAAGCTGGCCCTGGTGCACCAGGGGGCCGCGGAACCCGCCCTGCTGGACAGCTACGAACAGGAGCGGCGTCCGGTGGCGCAACAGATCTGCCGCTCCGGCGATGCCACCGAGCAGGCCCACGGGCTGCAGGAGAGCGCTGAGCGCGCCGCCCGCGACCGGGCGATCGCCGCCATGCTGGCCAACCCGGAGGCCCGCCAGCAGGAGGTGGTGGCGGAAACCGAGATGAACGTCAGCTACGCCGGCTCGGCGATCATCGGCGGTGGCGAGGGTCAGCCCATTGGCGCCGGCCAGCGGCTGCCCACCACGATCGCGCTGCCGCCCGGGGCCGGCGCGTCCCTGCATTCCCTTACCCACCGTTGCGGCCACACGCTGCTGGTGCTGGCCGGCCCGGAGACGCCGTCGGAGGCCATCGCCGACCTGCAGGCCGAACTGGAGGCCGAGCGGGCCGCCGGAGCGGTGCCGCCGGAGCTGGTGGAGGCGGTGGTGACCGTGCGGCTGGAGGAGGCGCCCAGCCTGGGGCTGGGGCCCCTCACCCTGCTGGCGGTGCGGCCGGACGGCTTCATCGGCCTGAGGGCTGACGTGGATCACCGCAGCGCGGTGCGGGGGTATTTGGGGCTGGTGATGGGTTGCTGAGGCGGGGACCTGGCGCTTGTTCAGGGTGAAGAACATCAGGTCCGTCAAGGCCTCAGTTCTCGTTGACGCGATCCGGTTCAGAGACGATCGAGAAACTCGCTCACATCCACTTTCGCCTGCCTCAGCAGACCAGCCAGGGTGCCGATCTTGACTGATTTGTGAAGAGGAACGACGCAGCCGCGGCTGCCGCAACGCATCACCACATGGCTGCCGTTCTGGCGAACGGCCTCGAATCCCAGGAGCTCCAGTGTGCGAATGATGTCCCGACCGGAAACGTGCGGGAGCTTAGGCATGCGCCGGAACGCTGAAAAGGGTCACCAGAGGGTGGCCCTTGATCACGGCGGGGAACTCCTCCAGATAGAGCGTGGTGGCTTCGCGCAGGTTGGCGAGGGCCTCCTCGATGGACTCCCCCTCCGTTGTGGTGCCCGTTTCAGGGTTGAAGGCCACATACCCGCCTTCCTCTGCAGGTGTGAGTACGGCGGTGAGTTCCATCGGCCCAGGTGCAGTGATCCCAGTCTGGCGGCCCCTGGCCCTTGCGGCCCCCATACCGCCAGTGGATCGCCATCGGCCTCTCCACTTCATGGCTCGCGTCACCCGCGAAGACACGTGGCAAAGCCGCACCCGAAAACCGCACAACCGGCGTGATGGCCGCAACGTCGTCACTGAAGGCGACAGCCTCGCCAGGATGGTGACCCCAGCGTCAGGGCCCTGCCCAGGCCGCGCCACACCCGAGAGACCCGTGCCGACAGCAGCGCCCACCACCGTGCTGACGAAAACCTTCGCGGACTTTGCCCAGCGGGCCGACTATTCGCTGCTGGATTCCCTGCGGGCGGATCCCCAGGCCAGCGACGATGGCCAGGATCACCGGCCCCGCCAGGTGTTCTCCGGCCATTACGTGCCGGTGACACCCACCCCGCTGCCGGCGCCGGAGCTCGTGGCGCACAGCCGCACCCTCTTCCATGAGCTGGGCCTGGGCGATGGGCTGGCCCATGACGACCACTTCCGCCGCCTGTTCTCCGGCGACATCACGGCGGCGGAGGCACCGATGCGGCCCTACGGCTGGGCCACCGGCTATGCCCTCTCAATCTACGGCAGCGAATACATCCAGCAGTGTCCGTTCGGCACCGGCAATGGCTACGGCGATGGCCGGGCCATTTCCGTGTTCGAAGGCGTCTTCAATGGCCGGCGCTGGGAGATGCAACTCAAGGGCGGCGGCCCGACGCCCTACTGCCGTGGCGCCGATGGCCGCGCCGTGCTGCGCTCCAGCGTGCGCGAGTTTCTGGCGCAGGAGTTGATGCACGCCCTGGGGGTGCCCACCTCCCGCTCGCTGACGCTCTATGTGTCTGGATCGGAAACCGTGCGCCGGCCCTGGTATTCGCCGAACTCCCGCTCGTTCGATCCCGACGTACTGGTGGACAATCCGGCGGCGATCACCACCCGGGTGGCCCCTTCTTTTCTGCGGGTTGGCCAGCTGGAGCTGTTCGCCCGTCGCGCCCGCAGCGGCGCCCATCCGGAGGCGCGCAACGAGCTGCGGATGATCGTTCAACACCTGATCGAGCGCAACTACCGCCAGGAGATTGATCCGGCTCTGGACTTCGTTGATCAGGTGGTGAAGCTGGCGGGGTTGTTCCGCGGCCGGCTCACGTCTCTGGTGGCGAACTGGATGCGGGTGGGTTACTGCCAGGGCAATTTCAACAGCGACAACTGCGCCGCCGGCGGCTACACCCTCGACTACGGCCCCTTCGGTTTCTGCGAGCTGTTCGATCCCCGCTTCCAGCCCTGGACAGGCGGCGGCCAGCATTTCAGCTTCTTCAACCAACCGGTGGCGGCGGAAGCCAACTTCCAGATGTTCTGGGCCTCCCTGAGGCCCCTGCTCGAGGGCAACACAGAGGCGCTGGCGCGGCTGGATGAGATCCGTGAGGGCTTCGCTGAAGCGATGGGCCAGGACCTCGACGCCATGTGGGCCAGCAAGCTCGGCCTGATCAGCTACGACGCCGAGCTCGTGCAGGACCTGCTGCAGTTGATGGTGGCCTCCAAGGCCGACTACACGATCTTCTTCCGCAGACTGTCGGATATCCCCGAGCAGGTTTTTGCCCTGCAGGAGAGCTTCTACGTGCCCTGCTCTGAGGAGCTTGATGGGCAATGGACGCAGTGGCTGCAGCGTTGGCGGGATCGCATCACGGAAGGCGGCGACCCCAGCGAAACATCGGCAGCGATGAAGCGCGTGAACCCCGCGGTCACCTGGCGCGAATGGCTGATCGCCCCGGCCTACGAACAGGCGGCGCAAGGTGATTACGGCCTGGTCAGGGAGCTGCAGGAGGTGTTCAGTCATCCCTACGACGCCCTCCCTGCGGAGCTGGCGGTGACCTACGACCGCCTCAAGCCCAGGGAATTCTTCAACGCCGGAGGGGTGTCGCACTACAGCTGTTCGTCCTGAATGGGCGCTCAGGGCAGCACCCGCTCCGCCAACTGCTGCAGGCGACGATCCAGGCTGATCAAGGTGGCGGCTTCCCGCCGGGCCAGCGTCAGATAGAGGCAGTCGTAGACGGGGTGATCGTGATGGCAGGCCAGGGCAAGGGCCTCGGCCTGCAGGTGGCGGTCGGCTTCCACCCGATCCACCAGATCGCGGGCCTCGGCCAGCAGCTGCTGGGGATCGAGATCAGTCAGGAGACCAGCCCGCTGCAGTTTCCAGAGGGTGTTGGCCACCTCGGTGAGCATCAGCTCCGGGGCCAACACCACGGCCCCCTCGCGGATCTGCTCCGCCACGGCAGCAGCGGCGGGATCCCCAAGGATCAGCCGCACGGCAGCCGAGGCATCGAGAACGCAGGCGAGGGCCATCAGCGCTCGCGGTCGGCGCGGATCAGCGCTTCCGGCGTCTGATCTCCGGCCAGCGCGGGGGCCAGGGGCCCGCGCCGGGCGATGCGATCGAGCACCAGGCGGCGACGCTCGCGCCCATCCTCGCCGGCGATGGCCTCGAGATCCACCAGCGCCTGCTGGCTGAGGCTGCGCTTGTGCACCTGGGCGCGGTGCTGCAGCAACCGGTGCAGCGGTTCAGGCAGGTCGCGGATCTGCAGGGATGGCATGGCTACGCCAGTCGTGACACCAGGCTACTCGTAGCGCATGCGCTTTGCATGCATCGTGACTAGCCTCGGTGACGCTTGCGCAGGGTGATGAACAGCAGGCCGGTGGCGCTGGGTTGGTGCCAGAACACGCCTTCCCGGTGGCTGGCGGCCTCAGCTCTGAGAGAGGATCGAGTCGATCTGGCGACGGATCTCCGCAAAGCGCTGATAGGCCATCCAGACCTCTTCAAGATCCACCTGGTCGTAGGCGTGAATCAGGACATCTCGCATCCCTGCCATGGCCCGCCAGGGCAGATCGGGGTGAAGACGGCGGAATTCAGGGCTGAGACGCTTGGTGGCTTCGCCAAGGATCTCAAGACAACGGATCACGGCATCCTGGAGGTAAGCCTTGCCGAGGAATGTCTCTTCGTTGTCAATCGGGTAGCCGAGAGCCCGATCCAGCACCCCTCGGATATCGACCAGAGCCTGGCGATCTCTCGCGTCCATCACAGGGGGATGGCTTCGGCTTCCACCGTGGCTTTGAGTTCGGGCTTGAGGTTGCGGCGGCGGATCAGATCCACCCGTGTGAGCAGTAGATCCTCAAGGGCCGATTTCAGCTCGACACGGTCAAACAGGCTGGCGCCGGCCGGAAGGTCCACGAGCAGATCCACATCGCTGCTGGGCGTGGCCTGATCCCGCGCCACTGATCCGAACACCGCAGGATTGCTGGCGCCATGGCGGGCAAGCAGCTCATGGAGCTGGGGGGCCAGTTGCTGCAGCTCGGCGAGACGCATGGGCGCTCCAGGCCTGTCGTGCGCTCAGGGATTCAGCACACGCTAAACCGCCAACGCCAGCTCCGGCACGAACGCCGCCGGGATCGCCCGCTGCAACCGCCAGCGAATCGCCATCGGCCGCTCCCCCTCGTGGCTCACGTAATCGGCAAACCCGAGGCACAGAAACGGCAGCGTCACCCCGCCGCGCTTGTTCTCCTCCCGAACGAACAGCATCACCCGACTGCCGCGCGCCACGTGGTGGATGTATCTCTGCCCGGTGGCGGACGCTTCCCGGGTGAGGCTCTGGCTCTCCCAGTGGAACTCCCACGGGGAGATGGCGTAGTCGTTGAAGAACACCCCCTCCCGGCCGGGGAAAGGGCGGGCCTCGTTCAGCAACCCAAACGCGGCGAACACCTCGGCGCGGGAGTAGCGGCCGTGGAGTTTGAGGGGGATGGGGGGCGGATCGGCACGGTCCCAGTTGAGCGGCGCCACCAGGTGGTCGGTGCGCTCGAGCAGCAGCGCGAACAGCTCCACCAGTTCGGCGCGGAGGTCGGCGGCGGCCCAGAGCCGGACGAGGGCCTCGGCCAGGGGCACGTGCTGCCGGCCGCTGCCCCACAGCTGGGCCATCAGCATGCGCCAGCGGCGCTCGGTGGCGGGATCGAAGCTCGCCGGATCGGGCGCGATGGGCCGCTGCAACCGATCCGCCAGCCAGCGCAACTGCTCCGGGTCGTCCAGATGCAGCAGCCCCCCGGCGATCCCCCGTCCCAGTCGCCGCTCATCCTCGGAGGGTTCCACCGATGCCACCCACCCCAACTCCTGCTGCAGCAACGCCCACGACCCCGCCACCTTGTAAAACTCCCCCACCTCCATCCCAAGCCCCTCCAGCAACCCCGCCAGCGAGCAACGCCCGAGGCGGCGGGCTTCGGCGAGCAGCTGGGGTCGGCGCGTGGGCAGCGACTCGCGCAGATTGGCCAGCACCCACTCGCTCGACACCCGATCGAGCTGCAGGCTGCAGCCGGCCGGCAGGAAGGGAAACCTGTCTTTGATCTGCTGCTCCAGCTGGTCGCGCGTGCCGCCGAGCAGGGCGCGGTAGCGCAGGTCGAAGCGGAAGCTCCGGTGGGCCTGACCGATGAAATCCAGCACCGTGAGGCAGCTCTTGCCCCGGCAGAGGCGCAGACCGCGGCCGAGTTGCTGCAGGAACACGATGGCGCTCTCGGTGGGCCGCAGGAACAGCACCGTGTCGATCTCGGGGATGTCGAGGCCTTCGTTGAACAGATCCACCGCGAACAGGATCTGCAGCTCGCCAGAGCGCAGGCGGCGGATCTGCTCGGCGCGCTCGTCGCGGGGGCTGGAGGCATCCAGGGAAGCGGCGCGCAGGCCGGCGGCCACGAACTTGCGGGCCATCCAATGGGCGTGCTCCACGCTCACGCAGAAGCCCAGGGCCCGCATCGCCGCCAGGTTGGTGACCTTGTCTGCCAGTTCGCGCAGGATCAGGCGCAGGCGTGCGTCGTCGGCGGTGTAGAGGTTGGAGAGGGCTTCGCTGGCGTAGCCGTTGCGGCGCCACTCGACCTGCGACAGATCCGTGCCGTCGTGGAGGCCGAAGTAGTGGAACGGGCACAGCAGGCCCTGCTCCAGGGCGCTCCAGAGGCGCAGTTCGGCAGCAATGCGGCCGTCAAACCAATGGAGGATGTCCTCGCCGCCGGTGCGCTCGGGGGTGGCGGTGAGGCCCAACAGCAGGACGGGCGCCAGGTGGCGCAGCCAGCGCTCGTAGCTGGCGGATGCGGCGTGGTGGAACTCATCGACGATCACCACGTCGAACGTGTCCGGCCCCAGGTCGGCCGGATCCAGCCCAGCGAGCGACTGCACCGAGGCGAACACATGGCGCCACTGGCTGGGTCGCTGGCCATCCACCAGCAGCTCGCCGAAGGAGCCGTCGCGCAGCACCTGGCGGAAGGTGGCGAGGCTCTGCTGCAGGATCTCCCGCCGGTGAGCCACGAACAGCAGGCTCGGGTGGCCCGGACCGGCCTGGCGGGCGTAGTCGAGGGCGGCGATCACGGTTTTGCCCGTGCCGGTGGCGGCCACCACCAGGTTGCGCCAGCGGCCATGGAGGCTGCGCTCGGCCGACAGCTTGTCGAGGATCTCCTGCTGGTAGGCGTAGGGGCGGAAGTGCTGCTGCAAGTCCTGTCTTGATGTGGCGGCAGATACCAGAGGACTCCCTACGGAAGCCCTGATCGCCCCTTCCATCAGTTGACCCAGCCAAAACGCCTCAAAATCGGCAATCCTTGAGTCAGCCATTCGAGCCCCGATGCCCCTCCGCTCGGCCAGCGAATTCCCGATCACGCCCGATCCAGAGGCTCTGGAGGGCACTTACCAGGACTGCCGGGCGGCCTTGGTGTCGGCCAACCGCTCTCGGGGCGTGCTCAAGGCCCAAAGCGACCGGAGGGGGGTGGTGATCGCCGAGCTGCAGCGGGAGCTGGTGGAGCTGGAGGCGGACCTGGCCGATGAGGCCCGGGCCAAGGCTCGGCTTCATGCGCTTAACGCCAAGCTCGGCAGCGTGATCCGCGAGCTGGAGGAAACGGGCGATGCGATGGTGGGACTGATCGACGAGAGCGAGCGGCAAAGCGGCTTCTGGCTTGTGGAGACGTTCCGCCGGTTGGTTCAGCAGGCGACGCGCTGGCGATCGGTGAAGGCCAAGGCTGCTGAATTGGCGAGCGAAGCGGCGGAGGCCGGAACTCCCACCAGCAAGCTCGGCTCTCAGCCATGAGTGCGGGCCCGTCGATCGCCGATCTGCTGGAGCAGGCCAACAGGGAACTGGCGGGAACCGATGCCCGGGTGTACCGCCGTGTGGCGACCCATCTGCAGCGCTCCAGTACAGCGCTCCAGGACCTCCAGGATCCCCAACCCGCAGGCACCCAGAACCTGAAAGCCTTGCTGGGCAAGGGGAGCTTCCTGCAGCAGACCGTGGCCAGCCTCAAGCGGCTGTGCAAGGAGCATGGGGTCAAGGGCTACTCCAAGTTGCAAAAAGAAGCCTTGGCCAAGGTGCTGGAACACCATGGCGTGACCCCGCCACCACCGCCGTTGGAGAGTTTCACGAAGAAGGAGTTGATTGCTCTAGTGCGGCAGTTGTTGGGGGAGAGTTAGGAGATGGCCACCCAGCGCTACTCAGTCACACCCCACCCCATCGAAACCCTGCTGACTTGGGTTAAATCGGGGGACATTGCAATCCCGGAGATCCAGCGGCCCTTCGTGTGGGAGGCCACCAAGGTGCGCAACCTGCTGGATTCCCTCTATCAGGGGTTTCCGGTGGGCTACCTGATCGCCTGGCGCAACCCCACGGTGAAGCTGAAAGACGGCAGCCCGGCTGCTGGCAAGCGGATCCTGATCGATGGTCAGCAGCGGGTCACCGCCTTGATGGCTGCTTTACTCGGAATGGAGGTGCTCACCAAGGACTACGAACGGATCCGTATTCGGATTGCCTTCAACCCTCAAGCGGAGGAACCCTGCTTCGAAGTTAGCAACCCTGCGATTGAGAAGAATCCGGTTTGGATCCCTGATATATCAGTGCTCTTTGCCCCTGATTCGGGGTTGCTGAGCCAGACGAATGCCTACATCAAGCGCAACCCGGACGCCGACCCTGATCGTATTGGCAGGGTTCTAGAACGGCTCCTCAAGATCGTCTACAACCATGTGGGCTTGATTGAGCTTGCCGAAGACCTCGACATCGAAACTGTCACGGAGATCTTCATCCGTGTGAATTCTGCTGGAAAGGAGCTGTCTCAGGCTGACTTTGCCATGTCAAAGATTGCCGTGAATGAGACTTTCGGCGGCAACATACTGCGCAAAGCCATCGATTACTTTTGTCATCTTGCTGTTGCGCCGGAGTTTTTCTCTCAGATTCAGCGAGTGGATCCAGCTTTCGCTCAGTCAGAATTCCTGCCCCAGATGAGGTGGATCAAGGATGTCAATGATGACCTCTATGATCCCACCTACACCGACATGCTGCGCGTGGCATTCACCTCGCAATTTGGCAGGGGCAAGTTACAGGATCTAGTTGCTTTGCTCTCCGGCCGAAACTTTGCCACCAAGCAGTATGAGGAGAGCATCTCGGAGGAATCGTTCGCCAAGCTGAAGCAGGGCGTGTTGGCGTTCATCAACAAGACCCACTTTGATCGGATCACCATGATCCTGAGATCAGCGGGTTTTGTGACCAGTGATCTGATTCGCAGTCGTAATGCTGTCAACTTTGCCTACATCCTCTATCTGAGGGGCAGGCACGAGAATCTGCCCGCCGCCGACATCGAGAGTCTGGTGCGGAGATGGTTTGCGATGTCAATTCTCACCGGCCGATATTCCGGCAGCCCGGAAACGGCCTTCGACCTCGACATCCGGCAGATTGATTCCCAGGGTCTGAGGACCTATGCCGAAGCGGTGATCGAGAACGAACTGCCCACCACCTTCTGGACGGGGATGCTGCCGCAGCTGATGGACACCTCATCAGCAATGAGCCCGTACTTCATCGCCTACCAGGCGGCCCAGGCCCAGCTTGGTGATCGCGGCTTCCTTTCAGCAGGGATCAGAGTGGTTGACCTTCTGCTCAATCGCGGCGACAAGCACCATGTGTTCCCGCGCAAGCATCTGCAGCGGGGCGGGGCCTCCAGGAGCAGCTACAACCAGATCGCCAATTTCGTGATGGCCCAGAGCGAGATCAACATCGCTATTGGCGACAAAGCGCCCGAGGTCTACTTCGGCGAGCTGCGCGAGCAGGTGAACGGTGGGCCTAAGCGTTACGGCGGCATTACCGATCCAGCTGAGCTGAGGGCCAATCTGGTGATGAACTGCCTACCCACGTCGCTGTTGGATGGCGAACCCTTGGACTACGACGCCTTCCTGGTGGAGCGCAGGTTGCTGATGGCCGAGAAGATCCGCCAGTGGGTGGCGAAGCTTTGAGCACCAACTTCGCCCAGTTGCGCAAGTACGACGAACAGCTGTTCCGGCTGGGGGTCTTGGCGGAGCGCTATTTCCCCGAGGATCCCAATACGGCGCTGATCAAGCTGCGGCAGCTGGGTGAACGGCTGGCCCAGCAGGTGGCGTCTCGGTTTGGAGCGTTCACCAGCGCCCAGGAGACGCAGCTGGCCTTGATTCGACGGTTGGAGTTCGAAGGCCTGATCGAGCGTGAGGTGGCAGCTCTCTTCCATGACCTGCGCACGACAGGAAATGACGCCACCCATGGGCTCTACGGCGACCATGCCAGCGCCCTGAGCACCCTCAAGATCGCCTGGCAATTGGGGGTGTGGTTTCACCGCACCTTCTCGGATCCTGAGTTCCGCAGTGGTCCCTTTCGTCCTCCTCAGCCCCCGGCCGATGAAAGCGAGGAACTTCGCGCGGAGTTGGCCGCGCTGCAGAGCGCCCTCGATGCGTTCCGCGCCCAGGGAGGAGCCGTGGCCGAGCAGCTCAGCGCCACGGAGGCCCAGCTGCAACAGGCACTCGACGAGCAACAACAATGGGAACAGTTGGCGGAAGCGGCCGAGGCAGACAAGGTTGCCCTCTCGGCTCAACTGCAAGCCCTTCAGAGTGCCGCCGCCCTTCAACCGGCTGCGGTGTCGGCGGGGTTGCTGCAGGCAGCAAAGAAGGCCGCTGGTTCGATCGAACTGGATGAGGCCTCCACACGCCAGCTGATCGATGAGCAGTTGCGGCAAGCGGGCTGGGAGGCGGATACGCAAACCCTTCGCCACGGGAAAGGAGCACGACCGCAAAAGAACCGCAATCTGGCCATCGCCGAATGGCCCACCAGCAGCGGTCCAGCGGATTACGTGCTGTTCGTTGGCTTGACCCCGTATGCGGCCGTGGAGGCCAAGCGGGCTAACACTGATGTGGCAGGCAAGGTGCCCCAAGCTGAGCGCTATTGCCGGGATTTTCAAGCAAGCGCCGAAACGGAGCTGAGGAGCAATGGTTGGGGTCCAGAGGGCGAGTACCGCATCCCCTTCGCCTTCTCCAGCAATGCCCGGCCCTTCCTGAACCAACTGCGCACCAAGAGTGGCATCTGGTTCCGCGACCTGCGCCGCAGTGAGAATCTCGCCGGACCCCTCGAACGCTGGTATTCACCCGACGGGCTCAAGGCGCTGGCGCGCCAAGACGTGGATCTGGCCCAACAGCAACTGCGGCGGGAGTCGTTCAGCTTTGGCTTTCCGCTGAGGCCTTACCAGCGCCGCGCCATCGAGGCCACCGAAGCGGCGATCGCAGCAGGCCAACGGGAGATCATGCTGGCCATGGCCACCGGCACGGGCAAAACCAAAACCTGCGTGGCCCTGATTTACCGGCTGCTCAAAACCGGGCGATTCCGGCGCGTGCTGTTTCTGGTGGATCGCTCGGAACTGGGCACCCAGGCCGCCGATGCCTTCAAGGAAACGCGGATGGAGAGCCTGCAGAGCTTCGCCGACATCTACGGCATCAAGGAACTGGGCGAGCGCGAGGTTGAAAGCGATACTCGGGTCCATATCGCCACCGTGCAGGCGATGGTGCAGCGACTATTGCTTGGCAGCGAGGAAGACAAGCCCACGGTGGACACCTACGACCTGATCGTGGTGGATGAATGCCACCGGGGCTACCTGCTGGATCGGGAGCTGAGTGATCGGGAGCTGAGGTTCAGGGATTTCAATGACTACGTCTCGAAGTACCGGAAGGTGATCGAGATGTTTGATGCCGTCAAGATTGGCCTGACGGCAACGCCGGCCCTGCACACGGTGAGCATCTTTGGCCAACCGGTGTTCGTGTATAGCTACCGCGAAGCAGTGGTGGATGGCTACTTGGTAGACCACGAGCCGCCGTTTAGGATCAACACTGAACTCTCCAGCGAAGGAATTGGATGGGATGCTGGAGAAGAAGTCAAAATTTACGATCCAACCACGACACAGATCGAGAAGTTCACCACGCCAGATGAGTTGCACTTTGAAGTGGAGGTCTTCAACCGCAAGGTGATCACCGAATCATTCAATCGAGTGGTATGTGAGGAGCTGGCCAAGGAGCTCGACCCTTTCTCTCTGTACAAGACCCTGATCTTCTGCGCCACTGACGCCCATGCCGATCTGGTTGTCATGCTGCTGAAGGAAGCATTCCGTGACCACTACGACGGCGTGGATGACAATGCAGTCGCCAAGATCACCGGTGCCAGTGATAAGCCCAAGGAGCTGATCCGCCGCTACAAGAACGAGCAATTTCCCAATGTGGCCGTCACGGTGGATCTGCTCAGCACCGGCGTGGATGTGCCCGCAATCTGCACCATCGTGTTCCTGCGGCGCATGAACAGCCGCATTCTCTACGACCAGATGATCGGCCGTGCCACCCGTCTGTGTGATGCGATCGACAAGACCCACTTCCGCATCTTTGATGCGGTGCGAATCTACGATGCCCTGGAAAACTTCACGGACATGAAGCCGGTGGTGGTGAACCCAAACATCACCTTTGGCCAGCTGATCCAAGAGCTGGAAACCACGGAAGGCAAGGAGAGCGAGCTGGTGCGTCAACAGTTAATCGCCAAGCTGCGGCGCAAGCAACAGCGGTTAAGCGAGAACCACGCGGCACAGTTCCGATTGCTCACCGGCGAAGAACCCGCTGACTTCATCAAACGCCTGCAGCAGCTGCCGATCCAGGAGGCGAGCCGCTGGCTGGGAACAATCCACGGTTTGCCTGAGCTGTTGGATCAGCAGTGGGACGGCCCCGCCGAGCCCCAGTTCCTCTCCGAGCATCACGACGAGCTGAGATCAATCGAGCGGGGCTATGGAGAGGCCACCCGCCCGCAGGATTACCTCGATGGCTTCTCAGCCTTCGTGCGGGATCCGGGCAACGACCTACCCGCCCTTACCACCGTGCTGCAGCGGCCGTGGGAACTCACCCGCAAGGATCTGCGGGATCTGAGGCTCGCCCTCGATCAGCGGGGCTACAACGAGGCCACCCTGGCCACCGCCTGGCGCGAAACCACCAACCAGGACATGGCCGCTTCGATCATGGGTTACATCCGTCAGGCGGCCCTGGGGGATTCGCTGGTGCCTTATGAGCAGCGGGTGGACAAGGCCCTCCAGCGGATCCTGGCCTCCCGGACCTGGACCACGCCCCAGCGTGACTGGTTGAAGGTCATCGCCAACCAGGCCAAGGCGATCACGATCGTGGATCGCGAAGCCCTCGACGACGACGCCCTGCTCTTCCGCCGCGAGGGCGGCGGCTGGCCACGGTTGAACAAGCTGTTCGGTGGCGAGCTGGAGCAGGTGCTGCACCGCTTCAACGAAGCCGTGTGGGAGGCGGCTTGAGGATGGATCCTCGGTCTAGACTCAGTATCCATCACGCAGGGTCGATGCGCGCCAAGCTGTTTCGCAATGGGCGCAGCCAGGCGGTGCGCCTGCCGGCTGCCTTTCGCTTCGAGGGAACAGAAGTGGAGATTGAGCGCGACCCGGAAACCGGAGCCGTGGTGCTGACGCCGGTCCGGCCCTCGGCCAGTGCATTGTTGGAGCTCAGGGACGCGTTGCTGCAGGAGCCTGGCTTCCGGGCCGAACTGGATGCGTTTTTCGAGGGGTTGCACGACACCCGTCCTGCCGAATCGGTGGACTTCCCCTGATGGCTGCGCGGAACGAGAGGTTGATGCTGGACACCAACGCCATGAGCGCCCTTCTCAAACGACGCTCGCCACGACTGGATGCCTGGGTGCGTGAGCAACGTTGTTGCCTGTCCGCCATTGTGGTGGCCGAGATCCGCTACGGGCTGGAGAAGCTGCCGGCGGCGACGCGGTTGCGAGAGCTGGCGGAGGCCACCCTCGAGACCCTGGAGATCCTGCCCTGGTCGGAAGCGTGCACGAGGATCTACGGCCGGCTGCGCGCCGATCTCGAACGCCATGGCATGCCTCTGGCGGTGATGGATCTGCTGATCGCCAGCCATGCGCTCAGCGAAGGCTGCGCCCTGGTGACGGCCGATCAGGCTTTCGCCCAGGTGGGCGACCTCACGTTGGAGAGCTGGTGATGGCAGGCATCACCACGGGCGACATCGTCGCCAAGCTCTGGAACCTCTGCAACGTTCTGAAGGACGACGGCGTCACGTACCACCAGTACGTGACGGAACTGACGTACCTCCTGTTCCTAAAGATGGCCAAGGAGACGGGCCAGGAACAGGGCATTCCGGCGGAATGGCGCTGGGACGTGTTGGAGACCCTGCAGGGCCTCAGCCAGTTCAACCATTACAAGGAGCTGCTGCTGAAGCTGGGCAGCTCATCCCAGGCCATCGAAGGGCCGGAAGATGAAGAACCGGAAGAAGAAGAAAAGGAAGCAACGCCTGTCTCGCCCATCGTCACTGAGATCTACGCCAATGCCAGTACATTCATTAAAAAGCCAGTCACGCTGAAAACGCTTGTTGATGAGATCGAGAAGCTTGATTGGTACAATGCCCGGCAGGAGGGGCTGGGCGATCTGTATGAAGGGTTGCTCCAGAAGAACGCCGAAGAGAAGAAATCCGGAGCAGGCCAATACTTCACCCCCCGACCGCTGATCGATGCCATGGTGGCGGTGATGCAACCGCGGCTGGGGGATGTGATCCAGGATCCGGCGGCTGGCACCGGCGGTTTTCTGATTGCGGCCCAGCGATGGATCCGCGACCACCAGGAGATCAGCGAGCTGGATACGGCGCAACAGAAGCAGTTCTACGAGCGCACCTTCTACGGCATGGAGCATGTGCAGGACACGCACCGGCTGGCGCTGATGAACCTGATGCTGCATGGTCTGGACTCCAGCCCCGGGAAGCACGGCATCTGGTATGGCGACACCCTCGGCAGCGATGGCCAGGGGCTGCCTCCGGCCACATTGATCCTCACCAATCCCCCCTTCGGCACCAAGAAGGGCGGCGGCCCCCCCACCCGCACCGACTTCACCTTCCCCACCAGCAACAAGCAGTTCTGCTTCCTGCAGCACATCTACCGGGCGCTGAAACCTGGAGGCCGGGCTGCGGTGGTGATGCCCGACAACGTGCTTTTCGAGGGCAGCGTGGGCAAGCAGATCCGCAGCGATCTAATGGACAAGTGCAACCTGCATACGATCCTGCGTCTGCCCACCGGCATCTTCTACGCCCAGGGCGTGAAGACGAACGTGTTGTTCTTCACTCGCGGCACGAGCGAGCGGGGTAACACTAAGGAGGTGTGGGTGTATGACTTGCGGGCCAACATGCCGGCCTTCGGCAAACGCACCCCGCTCACCCGCGATCATTTCGCTGATTTTGAAGTGGCCTACGGCCAGGATCCCGTTGGGCTGGAAACGCGCACGACCACCGGTCCCGAAGGGCGCTGGCAATGCTTCAGCAGGGAAGAGATCGACGCCCGGGGCGACAGCCTGGATTTGGCATGGCTCAAGGACGATTCGACTGAAGATGGCGCCAACCTGCCTGAACCGACGGTGCTGGCCAAGCAGGCGATGGTGGAGCTGGAAGGGGCGCTGGAGGATCTGCGGGCGATCCTGGTAGAGCTAGGGGAAGAGGTGGAGGAGTTGGTGTGATGGAAGGGCAGGAGATGCCGGTGGGCTGGGCCATGGCAACAGTCGGCGAACTGACAAATGTAGGGCCGAAGAATGAATGTGCTGATGCGACGGAAGTGGGATTCGTTCCGCTTCAAAGACTAGGGGTGACTTATCTGTCTAGACCCACGCACGAGCCACGAGCGTGGAAGGATGTTAAGAAGGGATATACACAATTCCAGAACGGAGACGTCTTGCTTGCCCGCATCACCCCGAGCTTCGAAAATGGGAAAGCTGGAATCGCCAGAGATCTCCCAAACGGGCTTGGCGCTGGCAGCACTGAATACATTGTATTCCGTCCTTTTGCTGAGGCGTTAGATCCTCGATATCTTCTGGCCCATTTCAAGACGAGATCCTTCTTGGCCAGTGGGGAATTGGTCATGACTGGAGCCGTGGGGCAACAGCGTGTTCCCAAAGCATTTGTACTCGAAAGCCAGTTACCACTTGCTCCTCTCAACGAACAACGCCGCATCGCCGCCAAGCTCGACATCACCCTCGCTACTGTCGATGCCTGCCGCCAGCGGCTCGATGGCGTTGGGGCGATCCTCAAGCGCTTCCGCCTGGCCGTGTTGGCGGCTGCGACGTCGGGGGAGTTGACGAGGGAGTGGAGGGAGGAGAGGGGGCTGGTCTGGTCGCCGCGTCAGTTAACCGTCGGCGATCTTGGCGCAATCGTTACTGGAAATACACCCAAGGCTGTTGCTGATGATGCCGAGGAGGTAGTGCCACTATTCAAGCCAACTGAGCTTGATGCCGGCTATAACGTAAGGCATGCGAAGGAGCTTATGGGCCCAAAGCGCGCCCAGGGTGCCCGCATGCTCCCTCCGTTGACGGTTCTGGTGACATGCATTGGGGCAACCATTGGAAAAACAGGTTTATCTCGGACTGCGGGAGCCACCAATCAGCAAATTAATGCTATTATCACCAATCCGAAAATCGCAACTCCACAGTGGATCTATTTTTGGTTCACAAGCCCAGTTGGCCAGGCTTCAATCGTCGACAATGCATCGGCTACCACTCTGCCCATAATCAATAAGTCCAGATTCAGTGCGCTTGAGGTTGATGTTCCTGACATTGAGGAGCAACAAGAAATTGTTCGGCTCATCGAATCGCTCTTTGCCCTCGCCGGCCAACTGGAAGCCAAGCTCACCACCGCCATCAGGATCGTTGAGCGCCTCACACCTGCCCTGCTGGCCAAAGCCTTCCGCGGTGAGCTGGTGCCCCAGGACCCCAATGACGAGCCAGCAAGAGTGTTGCTAGAGAGGATCAGGGTGGCTCGTCAGGCGGAAGCCGGTACAGAGAAACCTATGCGGCGCGGGCGGCGCAACACCTTAGCCCAATCGGAACTGAGCCCCCTTGCTCCGCCACCTTTTTCCACCAATGACCCATCCAGGGTAATTTTAGGACGAACAGGCGACGAGACGACCCAGGGTGAAAGAGGTCCCAACCGCATCAGCAAGACCAAGCCTTCAGATGATCTCAAAGGATGGAGTCCTATGAAGAGCTTGATTCAGATACTTGAACAGCACCAGGGGTGGATCTCTGCCTCAAAGGCTTGTGAGGAGATGGGCATTTCTGATGGCTCGTCATCTGAAGATCTCGAGTTGTTTTTTCGCCAGCTCAAGGAGCAAGTCGAAGGCGGCAGCGTCTATGTCCAGAGGCGTGGTAATGAAGACTGGTTAAAGCTATCGAGTGGCGAGGTGGTCTAAATGCGGATCGACTGGCTTTGGATAGACGAATACAAGAATCTAAGGGATCTGACGATCAACTTCTCTCAAGACCATTTGATCACGGTGATAATTGGCCGGAATGGCACCGGCAAATCAAATGTTCTTGAAGCCTTGACGGTTATTTTTGGTGACCTCCTAACTGGGGAGCGAGTGCCGTCGATCAAATATCGAATCGCCTATGAAATTCAAGATCGCTGGATCTTCATCGATGCGGACGCTCATAGAAAGGTTGTCTACCAGGCTAAGACAATACGCAAGAGTGATCAGCAGACGCCTTATCCGGTTGGCGCCTCGTACGATGATTTGAGTGGTGCTCCAATCAGTCGCTCGAAGCTGGTAGGAGAGGAGTCCGAGTACTTGCCGAGATTTTTGTTCGGGTATTACTCGGGTGAGAATAAGAGGATAAAGGCCCTTTTTTACCCTTATCTCAGGGTTTACGATGCCAAGCTTAGAAGCGGCATCAACCCGGGGTTGAAGCGCATGTTCTTCGCCGAACCTGTGCACAGCAATTTTGTGCTACTGACGTTTATCGTTAACAACAAAAGGCAGACCGAGGATTTCTTGCAGAGGCGTCTTGGCCTGGAGGAAGGCGGAATTGAGTCTGTGCTGTTTGTGCTTAAGCAGCCCTATTGGTACAAGAAGAATGCGGCCGACGGTGATAAACGATTCTGGAACTCTAGGGGTATAGTAAGTGATTTCCTCGCCAGGCTTTATGCGCTCTCATTGGCGCCAATTCGTATTCGGAGACGGGAGGTGTATAGCCTAGGTAGATCTCGGACGCTTGAGTATCTATATCTTTTTCTCAAAGATATGGACGCCCTTAAGGAGCTGGCAAAGGAGAAGACATTCGCTGAGTTTTTCCGGGATCTTGAGAGCACACATGTCTCAGATCTGATCGATGAAGTCAGAATTAGGATCAAATTGAAGAAGAACGATGGATCTGTAACGTTCCGCGAGCTGAGCGAAGGGGAGCAGCAGTTGCTGACCGTGCTTGGATTGCTTCAGTTTACATCTGCGGAAGAAAGTCTTTTCCTCTTGGACGAGCCTGACACGCATCTGAATCCACGCTGGAGTGTTGAATACCTTCAGGATATCCGTGATTTTCTTGCCGATCAGAACGACAATAACCAGACCAGCCACGTGCTTCTGGCAACACATAATCCCATTGCAGTTGCTGAGCTGACGAAAGAACAGGTTCAGATCTTAAAACGGGATGAAGAAACCTTGCGTATATCAGCGGAAGAGCGAAGTACAGATCCAATGGGCATGGGGTATGCCGGTGTCATAACAAGTAAAATGTTTGGTCTCAGTGCTGCTCTTGATACCACAACTCAAGAGTTACTTGAGAAACAACGAGTTCTTTCTGCCAAGGAGCAGTTAGACGGGTCTGAGCGCCATGAACTTGAAGTGATTACTGCAAGGCTGGGGTCCCTTGGTTTTCGCTACCAGATGCGGGATCCTGTCTATACAGAATATTTGCGAGCGCGTTCAGAGCAAGCGGACAATTTAATGCACAACACTGATGCGCAAGATGCCCAGATTGATCCTGAGTTGGCGCGCCGGCTTGTTCGTGAAGCTCTTGCCCAGATGTATTATGTGGAGGAATCGTGAGATTTATTGATCTTGCCTATGTTCTGCCGCCTTCGGATTTTGACGCGAAGGTAGCCGAGGCGGTGGCGGATGGGGAGGCCAATATCGGAAAAAATTCACATATCTGGCGTGGTTGCAAAACCATCTTGAAAGCCGCCTCGAATAACAAATGCTATTACTGCGAAATCAAGGAGGACCGGTCTGATGGAGACGTAGACCACTATCGCCCCAAGTCTAAGTATAAGTGGGCAGCCTTTAGATTTGATAACTTTCGCTTCGCCTGTACGTTTTGCAATAGACGAAGAACAGATCCTGCAACCGGAGAAGTTGGCGGTAAGGGGGCCGGCTTTCCATTACTTGAAGAGTGCAAACGCGCATCTTGTTTAGAACAAGCTTGCGAAGAGATCCCCATTTTATTGGATCCATGCAATGCTGCTGATCCAGGGGCAATTGACTTTCTTACTGATGGAACGCCTCAGCCCAGGAGTGTGGAAGAGAATGATCTTCAACGACAAAGAGCAATCGTATCCATAGAAGCGTATCACCTGCATCATTCGGGGCTGATCGAGGCTCGGAGACGTTATGCAATTGAGATACAAGAGAAGGTTGGTGAGGCTGAGAGAGCATTGCTTCGTCTTCAGCGCCGCGATTTCACTGCTAAGGAACCTTTTGAAAACGCCTGTCGTGATCTTAAGCGTAGGATTTCTCCCGCCTCAGAGCTTTCGGCATTTTCCAGGCGGGTTCTGCAATCATATAAAACGAAGTCATTCGTCGAAGATATCTTGGCAACCGCCTAGGGCCCAGTTCGGCGGAAGAGTACTTCTGATTGTCCCCTGCTGTAGTGCTTAATCGTATGAGAAGAAAGATTCATTTATCTCCTGTTCTGCTAGTCTGCTTCTTGTGGATTCTTCGGTAGAACAAGGAAGGAATCCATCTCGCGACTGGGCGGATCTTCTGGGTATTGACCTCGAACAGGTAGCAGGGGTCTGTGCACCAAATATGGGCGAATCTCAAGGCATCCGGACAGCCGGCAAAGGCAGATAGAGGCGATTGAGCAAGGGCAGGCGCTGATGCTGGTGGTTGCCCAATTGAGGCAGCGTGAGGTCACGGTCGCCACAGCTCTCTTAGCGAACTACGGTAAGGATCTGTTGTGAGGCACTGGTCCTTTAGCGTGAAGCGTCATCGGCTGGTTCTTGAGGGGGGCGACGCTGGCGCGCTTCGCATCAGCGACGATCAGCTCGCTGAGCTCCTGGCGGCTCTCAAGGATGGAGCGCGCCTTGCGCTGCGCTTTCAGGCGGAGGGCATCAGCAATCAACCAGGCCCCAGACCCCGCTGGCTGGAGGCTTGCACGAGACACGTGATCACAGGCTTGAGTGCCGGCTCTGCGGTGCTGGAGCTCGAGGCGCCCACCCTGGAGCAGGCCGCGCCGGACGCCTTCCCCACGGTCGGGCAGTTCAGCCTGCTGGAGCTGGAGGACCCCCCCGTTCCACCGGGCAGCACAGCCCTGGATCTGTTCGCGGCCGTGCTCCGGCAGATTCAGCAGGGGGATGGTTCCACCCTCAAGGCCGATCGGGCTCTCCTGGAGGGTTGCCTGCGCTTTGCCCGCGTGCCCGTTGGATCCTTCAGCGGCATCAGCCTTGGGTCCATTAACGGCGAGGGCCCGCCCGTGACCCTCAAGGGCTCTGACATCCCCCTCATCGAGGCGTTGGTGCAGCAGACGCCCCTCCCCCAGGCCATCCGCTTCACCGCCAAGCTCGACACCATCTCCTCCACCAGGCCATCGGTCACCCTGCTCAGTGATGACGGCGAGAAGATCCTGGCCAGGCTTCCCGGCAGCGTCTCCACCGAAGAGTTGCGCACCCTGTTTGGACAACGCGTGATGGTGGCCGGCATCGGCCACTACCGCCCTTCGGGACGCTTGCAACAGATTGCCATCAGTCAGATCCACTTGGCTGCGGAAGAAGACGAGCTCTTCAGCGAAACCCCCCGAGCATGGGGCTCGACACCACTATTCGCGCCGGCCATTCAGGAGCCTGGATCCGGCGTCGCGAATTTCTTCGGCACCTGGCCTGGGGAAGAGTCTGACGAAGACCTCACGGCTGCCCTTTCCGCCATTCGATGACGGTGGCCACAAGCCCCGGCAGGCCCTACCTGCTTGACACCAGCGTGATTCTCCATCTGGTGCGGGGGAATGCTCTCGGGCAGCACATTCGTGACAACTATGACTTGCTTCACTGCCAGCCTCGGCCGCTGGTCTGTGTGGTGAGTCTGGCCGAGGCGCGGGTGTTGGCTGAATGCAATGGCTGGGGAGCAGCCAAGCGCAATGCACTGGACGCAGCCTTCCGCTCGCTTACGGTGGTGAACATCAGCCATCCCAGGGTGATCGATGACTATGTGAAACTTGATCTTCATGCGCGTTCCCATCCGCTCGGTGCACGCAGGATGGGAAAAACGATCTGTGGATTGCGGCGTGTGCAGTGGCAGCCAATGCATACCTGCTCACAACGGACAAGGATTTTGAATTTCTGATTCCATCCCATGTTCAAGGACAGGTGATTTCCATATCATAAACATCTGAGTGTGAGCGCTTTAGGCGTATCTCCATCCTGCTGATACGCCGGTGGCACTTACGGCAGCATCCGCTTCAGCCTCTTGGCCACCAGCGCCGACTTCTCCTTCACCTGCTTTCCCAGCGTCCCGGAACGCCACCTCTACCTTCCACCAAGACGGCTATCCCACCGGGGCGTCTGACGCTTTGCGGGTGCCTTGTGCGATTGCCCTGAACCCACCTCCATCCTCACCGCCTTCCTGAGCACGCAAGCCAGGGCGGAGCCAATCCAGAGCCCCGAGCAGGTGGCTGATGTCGAGTACCGCTGCTTAGTGCAGCTGGTCTCCTGCGCAGACCCCCACCTGCAGGTGCAGTGCTGGCGTCGAATCCCAGGCGGCGGGAGCTGGCATCCTCGCTGCGGGCCCATGGCGTTGGCGGTGTTCATCCAACGGTTTCTGGCCGGGGAGATCCCAGCCTGAACAGGCCTAAGAGGCTCGCATCACTTGGCCCAAGGATTCATCAACAGTGCTTCCATCCAAGAGACAAAGG
Source organism: Rhizobium sp. Q54 (assembly GCA_943367585.1). Classification (GTDB taxonomy): domain Bacteria; phylum Cyanobacteriota; class Cyanobacteriia; order PCC-6307; family Cyanobiaceae; genus Cyanobium. The sequence continues at coordinate 93,066 of CALRJP020000009.1, read as the reverse complement.
CCCATCGTGCTTCGGTAGGGCAGGTTCCTCTGCGATCCAGCCACGGTGGACAAAAACGTGAGTCGGCGTGAACACCCCGACGCCAAAGCCGCGCCCATTTCTCGTCCCACCAGTAGGCCACTTTGTCGCACTTGCTGACATATTGTGGATACACAATAGCTTTCCCTTCTTGGACGAGGGTGCGATTGGCAGATGAATACAACGGCCAGGATCCGGTAAAGAGTTCTCCGGCTCGCCTGCCGTATCCCCCACTGCCCAAGTCTTGATAGCGAATCGTGGACCCTTCGGGTGTCAGCTGGGCCAAGCGTTGGGTGGCTGTGCTCCCATGTTTCGCCCCGGACTCAGGTGCATCGATGCAGGCCAACCGCACCCTGATCTCTTGGCCGTCTTGGTTCCGTAACCGCACAGTGTCTCCATCGGTGATCGAAACAATCGTGGCTTGTTTGCCAGGTGTTGTTGACTCGCGCACCCAGTTGCCCGCAATGAGGATCAGGCTGATGATGATGATCTTCCCGAGGAGCTTCATGTTAATTGTCCGGGGATCAGCTGGTCTCGGTAATGATCTGATCAGGGAGTTTAACTGCGCAACGCTCCCCGATGGGTACTCAGAAACTGCTCTTGCTCGCGGCTGAACGGCCGGATCAGATTCGCCCCTGCGATGCCCCAGCAGCGCAAGGCCTCGCCGGCCGCCTCGTGCTGCCAGATCAGCTCACCGCCTGAGTCGAAGCTGATCCAGTGGCGATCAAACAGCTTGTCCACATGGGGGGAGAGCAGCAGGCCATTGGAGCCGCTCAGCCGCTCGCTGTTGTCGCAGGATCGCCAGGGTTTGATGTGGCTCGCCACCAGGAACTCCTGCCGCGCTAGCCCCGTGACCCGGCAGGCCGGCTCCAGCTCCGACACCCGATGGCGAAACAACCCCTGCCCCAGCCGCGCTTTGGTGAGCGCATCGCGCTCGGTGCTGCTCGGCACCTCCCGCAGCCGCTGCATGTCATCGAGCAGGGCCTCGGTGTAGGCGCCCTCTTCCGCCAGCACCACCAGGTGCACCCGCACCGCTGCATCGGCGTGCTCTTCGATCAGCTTCAGCAGCAACAGCCCCAGGGATTCGCTCAGCCCTGCCAGGTACACCCCCTGGTTGCCACGCCCATTGTTGGTGCTGATCGGGCTGTGGCGTTCCGGAAGCAGCGGTTGCAGCAGCTCAAAGATCATCTGCGGCACCAGGGCCTGGCGCAGCGGCTGCCAGTTCACCCGCACCAGCCAGCCCTCCTGGCTCCAGTTCTCCCCCGCTGAGCCGAACTCCGGCGGCTTGGTGGCCGTGATCGCCGCCGTTTCCACCAGGCCCAGCTGGCTTATCCGCCCGTTGGCATAGCTGAACACCACATCCCCCCGCTGGCAGCGGGTGAGGTTGTCGTAGGTCACGTTGCGGGCGCCGTTGGCATTGGCCTTCGGCGACCAGATGTAACCGCCGTCGGTCTCCTGCCGGTAGGTCTGTTTGTGGTTCACCCACCAGTAGGAGGGCACGGATCCGGCCAGTAGTTGCCTCGTTGTAGCTGAGGTGTGGCTGTCTGTCTTCAGTAGGCCTGTCTCGACGGGATCACCCCTCGCACGTCCCTTCGCGGCTGCTCACAGTCCCCCCCTCGCCTCGGAATCAGATGCCAGTGCGCATGAAACACTGTCTGCCCCGCCGCCTCGCCTGAGTTCAGCCCCCCTCTTGCGTTGAGCAAACCAGCCCAGCCGCTGATCGACGCGTCCTGGGCTCTGAGCTGCTCACGCCGCAGCTTCAGCAGCTCCACCACGGCGTTCCACTCCGGCTGGTGCAGCTCCAGCCCGTCGGCCCGATGGTGCCGCGGGATCACCAGGCTGTGCCCCTTGTTCTCCAGCAGTACCCGGCCGCTGCCCTCCAGCGCGCAGAACACACAGCCCGCTTCGCGGTGGCCATAGCTGGCCTGCACACCGCGGAAGTCGGTGCGCCCTCGTGCGTAGGCAAACAGCCGTCGCGCTTGCCGGCGTTGCAGCGGAAGCAGAGCGCCTGCAGGTTGGTGATGGCGTCGGAGCTGCCCTGGTGTTTGGGGATGATGTGGACCACCTCCAGGGCCCGCTGGTGCTCGTGGGCGCCGCAGAATTCGCAGCGGCCCCGGGCGCATCGGTGAACCCTGTAGTTCACCGAGCCGCTGATCGGGCTGCGGTGGCGGCTGCGGTGGGCAAACACCTCTTCGCCGCGCTGCTCGCGGAAGGCATCGAGGCGCTGGCGGCAGAGCTCCAGCAGCGCGTCGCGCTTGCCATCGCTCAACGCGTCGCCGTCGATCAGGCTGTCGTGGCCATCGCCATAGGCGGTGATGCTGTTGTGGGTGAACCCGGCCCACCATGCGCTTCCCAGGATCCGCCGGGCCACGTCCTGCGCTGGGGCTGGGCTGCGACGGCCCAGCAGTTCCAGCAGCATCAGCGGTTGGTTGATGGGGCTCATGCGCATTCGCTCGGCGATGTACGCGCGCAGGCGCTCGTAGGTGGCGGAGGGGGGCGGGGGCATGGGGGCATCCTGGCTGGGGTGTGTCGGGGGTGGCACTTGTAGGGAGAAGCCTTGCTGCCGTGTCTTCGATCCATCCCATCGCGTCGTCCGCCTTGGAGTGTGCCTACGCTGAGTTCTCAGCCGTCCGCCGTGGCGATGACACCCATGTCTGACCTGCTTCAACTGCCCCAGAGCGAGCGCGTGGCCCTGGCGATCGCCCTCTGGGACAGCCTGGATGACGAGGCCCGAGATGGGGCGCTGCCGCTCGATCCCGACATCTGCGCTGAGCTGGATCGGCGCTGGATGGTCCATCTCAGCAACCCTGACGCAGCTCTTGGCTGGGATGAGGTGCGCAGCCAGCTCGGCATCGGATGACGCTCCCTTCAGTGCGCTTCCTGCCGGAGGCGCTTGAGGAGCTCTTGGAAACCCAGCGCTGATACGGAATGCGTGAGCAGGCGTTGGCCAACGACTTTGCCCAAACCGTTGCTGCTGCGGTGGAGCGCATTGGCCACAATCCCCAATCCTTCCCCTTGATTCACGGCCGGATCCGCAGGCTGGTGCTGAGTCGATTTCCCTATGCCGTCTATTTCCGCGAGCAGGGCGCTGAAATCCTCGTGATCGCTCTGCACGGCCGCCAGGATCCCGACCGCTGGCAGCAGCGCTCCTGAATGGGCGTTGCCTGCTCAGTGCTGGCATGGGTTCTGGCCCCATGTCGACGCGGGATCACCAGGCTGTGCCCCTTGTTCTCCAGCAGCACCCGGCCGCTGCCCTCCAGCGTGCAGAACACACAGCCCGCTTCGCGGTGGCCGTAGCTGGACTGCACACAGCGGAAGTCGGTGCGCCCTCTTGCGTAGGCAAACAGCCGTCGCGCTTGCCGGCGTTGCAGCGGAAGCAGTGCGCCTGCAGGTTGCTGATGGCGTCGGAGCCGCCCTGGTTCTTGGGGATGATGTGGTCGCCCTCCAAGGCGCGCTGGTGCTAGTGCTGCGGTGGGCAAACACCTTGTCGCCGCGCTGCTCACGGAAGGTATCGAGGCGCTGGCGGCAGAGCTCCCGCAGCGCGTCGCGCTCGCCATCGCTCAACTCGACGCCGCCGATAAGGCTGTCGTGGCCATCGCCATAGGCGGTGATGCCGTTGAAGGTGAACCCGGCCCACCATGCGCTTGCAAGGATCCGCCGGGTCACGTCCTGCGCCAGGGCCGGGCTGCGGCGGCCGAGCAGTTCCATCAGCATCAGTAGCTGATAGATGTGGCGCATGCGCTCGGCGATGAACTCGCGCAGGCGTTCGTAGGTGGCGGAGGGGGGCGGGGGCATGGGGGCTTCCTCGCTGGGGTGAGACGGGGGGTGGCACTGGCAAAGGAGAAGCCTTGCTGCCGTGGCGCTCACGCGATCTCCTTCACCCCACAACGACCTAGCGCCCAGAGCCCATCAGCGGGTCCGCCCCGTGGGCACGTAGCACGCGCGCTAACATGGAGGGGTCGTTTCGGGTTGAGTACTACAACGCTCGTGTTCGCGAGGACATCGAGGACTGGCCCGTGGATCTGCTGGCGCGATGCGACGAGCTGCTCGACCTCCTCGAAGATCACGGTCTCCAGCTCGGGCCTCCTCACTCCAAGGCCATAGGCGGCGGCCTGTTCGAACTCAGGCCGATGAGCCGCTCCGGTACCGGGCGGGCTTTCTATTGCTTCTGCAGTGGGCGGGTGATCACCGTGCTCCATGCCTTCGTGAAGAAGACCCAGAAAACACCCAGGCGTGAGCTCCTCATCGCTCGCGAACGCCTCAGGAACGTCAAACGCCATGGCTGACATCTCCTATCAACCGGTCAACCGCAATCGCGGCGCCGAACGCGCCCGGCTCGATCAGGTGCCCGGCTACAGCGAAGCGCGGCAGGAGGCTGCCGTGGAATTCCGTCTGCTCCGGCAGCTCCTCGAGGCACGCCAGCGGGCCGGTCTCACCCAGGAGGAGGTCGCCGTGCGGATGGGCACCACGCGCAGCGCCATCAGTCGGCTCGAGGGATCCCGCAAGCACATACCCGCACTGTCCACTCTCCGCCGCTACGCCGATGTGCTTGGCTGCGATGTGGAGATCCAGTTGGTGCCTCGAACCCCTGATGACGCTTCACCGCCTTGTTGAGCGGCTGTGGAAGGCGTCGAGGCGCTGGCGGCACAGCACCAGCAGCGCGTCGCCCCCATCCGATCGGGCGACTGAACGACTCCCAACTGGAGGAGGTGATGGCGATTGTGGGGCAGATCCTTGGGTTGGTGGTGTAGGCCTTCGCCAAGGTGGCCGCACTGCAGCTCCTCGCGCTCGCTATCCGATCACGTTCACGGTGTTGCCGTAGCGCCGCAACTGGCGGTCCGCTGTCAACAGCAGCATGGGTTCCGTCCTGCTCTGGCACACCAGCAGCCGATCAAAGGGATCGCGATGGTCGGCATCGGCCTCCAGCTCCGCCACCGCCAGCAGATGGGCGTTGCGAATCGGCAACCAGCGAAAGCCCTGCAGCGGCACCTGGCGCTCCAACTCGGGCAGATCCACTTGCAAGCGGCCGATCGACACCTTGATCGCCATCTCCCAAAGCGAGGCCTGACTGACGAACACCTCTGCCTCCGGGGCCTGCACACGCTCCACCACAGGCTCCGGCAGTCGCGGATCGTCATTCAGCCACCACAGAACCACGTGGGTGTCGAGCAGCAGCCGCGTCACTGCAGCGTCTCGAATAGGCCATCCAGTGGCGCATCGAAGTCAGCACCGAGCTGGATCTGGCCGCGCATGGCCCCGGGCGCTGCCACAGGCTGGGCTTGAGCCTGCCAGCTCACCAGCCGTGCAATCGGCACGCCGGCCCGGGCAATCACCACCTCCTCTCCTTGCTCCACCACATGCAGCAGCTGGGAGAGCTGGGTCTTGGCCTGGTGGATGTTCACCGGCTCCATGGGGGATCGCCCTGAACTAAGTCTTAGTTTAGTTCACCCATCGCGGCGGCGACGTCCACGGCGATGCAGAAGAGCCACCAGCCGCTATCCCCTGGAGCGACCCCTCCTGGCGTGGGTCGTTTGGCTCGGCCCGAACGTTCGTCGTCGCCGACGAGGAGAACGCCGTTGCCGGCTATTTCAGCCTCACCGTGGGCTAGGTCGACACGGTGGAGGCGCCAGAGCGCATCCGTCAGGGCAGCGGGAGCACCATGGACGTGGCCTCGGTGTCGGGATGCTTCAGGACGCGATCCGTGAAGACGCTGCACGCTTCTACAGCCGGTTCGGATTCACCGCATCGCCACTGCGTCAGCAGCAACTGCTTCTGCTGTTCAAGGACGCGAGGAAGATCCTCCAGTGAGCCATGGGGGCATCCTGGCTGGGTGAGACGGGTGTGGCACTTGTAAGGGAGGAACACAGGCAAGCCAGGCCGCCATGTCAACGCGTGATCGCCTTCACCCGGCCCCACTGCTTGGCGTGCCTACGTCCAGCGGGGGTAAGGTAACGGTGTGATCAGGTCGTTTCGTTGCCGCGACACCCAGGCCCTCTTTGAAGGCAAGCCGGTGCGCCGCTTTGGAAGCTTCGCTCGCGTGGCTTTCCGCAAGCTCGCCATCCTCGATGCGGCCGCCTGCCTCAACGATTTACAAGTTCCACCAGGCAATCGCCTGGAGCCACTCAGGGGGAACCGCCATGGCCAGCACAGCATCCGCATCAACGACCAGTTCCGGCTCTGCTTTGTCTGGACAGAAGCAGGGCCAGAGGAGGTCGAGATCGTTGACTACCACTGACGTGATGCTCGTGCCCCCGGGCGAGGTGCTGCTGGAGGAGTTCCTCAAGCCGATGGGGATCAGCCAGTACCGATTGGCGCTGGCCATCAGCGTGCCGGAGAGCCGCATCAACGCGATCGTGAAGGGTCGGCGGGCGATCACCGCCGATACCGACCTGCGCCTCTGCCGTTTCTTCGGCCTGAGCGAGGGCTTCTGGCTGCGGATGCAGGCCAGCCATGATTTGAAGCTGGCCAAGCAGGCTCTGGTGAGCGTGCTGCCGACGATCGAGCCAATCCAGCCAAGGACATAAGCAGTTGCCAGAGTGGGCGGGCTTACGGCGCTCCATGCCCCATCACGGCCCGCCCCTGGCCCCACCGATCGACCTGGACCGCCTCCTGGCGGCCGGCCTGGGGCGCGATCCGGAGGCAGCGGCGCTGCAGGACCTGGAACACAGCATCGGCTGGGCCGAGCTCGAGCGGCAGGCGGAGCAGCTGGCCCGGGCCTACCAGCGGCTGGGCCTGCGGCGGGGCGACCGGGTCGCCTCCCTGATCCCCAACCGGGTGGAGTTGGTCGTCCACTACCTGGCGGGGCTGCGCAGCGGCCTGGTGCTCACCCCGCTCAACTACCGCTATGTGTCCCCGGAGATCGACCATGCGCTGACGGTGAGCGGCGCCGCGGCCCTGGTGTTCCACGGCGAACGGCTGGCCGATGTCCAGGCCAGCGCCGTGGCGGGCGGGCTGGCCCTGGGCTGCCACCGCATCGACGATCCCACCGGTTTCGAGCCCCTGCTGGCCGCGGCACCCGCCGCCGGCGAGGCCCCGCCCTGGCCCGACCTGGCCGCTGATGAACCCTGCTTCCTCTTTTTCACCTCCGGCAGCACCGGCCGGCCGAAGGGTGTCACCCACAGCCGGGCCAGCTTCGCCGCCGTGCTCACCTCCCTGATCCAGGCCGCCGAACTACGGGCCGGCGAGGAGGTGCTGGCCGGCAGCTCCCTGGCCCATATCGCCTCCTCCTCCCTCGTGTTGGCGGCCCTGGCCGCCGGCGCCTCCGCGGCGATCGCCAGCCGTATCGATGCTGCCACCGTGGAAACCCTGCTGCGGCGCCACCGGCCCTCGGTGCTGCTGATGCTGCCCGCCGCCCTGTTCGAGCTGCTGCGGGATGATCGGCTCCAGCCGACGGATCTGGGCTCGGTGCGCCTCTGCATCAGCGGCGGCGACAAGGTGCCCCACCAGCTGCAGGAGGAGTTCCGCAGCGCCGCCGGCTTCGGGATCGACGAATGCTTCGGCATGAGCGAGATCGGCTACGCCACCCTGGCGCCCCCGTCGGGCCCGAACCGGATCGGCTCCGTCGGTCGTCTCTGCCCGGGGTTCAGCGCCAGCCTGCGCGACGAGGACGGCACCGAGGTGGCCCCGGGCGAGCAGGGACGCCTCTGGATCCAGGCGCCCTCCCGGATGCTGGGCTACTGGGACAACCCCGAGGCCACCGCCGACACCATCCGGCTGGGCTGGCTGGACACCGGCGATGAGATGCGCATTGACGCCGACGGCACCTTCTGGTTCTGCGGCCGTCGCAAGCAGATCATCGTCCACGACAGCTCCAACATCTGCCCCCAGGAGGTGGAGGAGGCGCTGTCTGAGCATCCGGCCGTGGATCTGGTGGGGGTGATCGGCATCCAGGACCCGGTGCACGGCGAGAACGTGCGGGCTTACCTGACCCTGCGCCCGGACCAGCCCGCCCCCAGCGAGGCCGAACTGATCGCCTTCGCCCGTGCCCGCGTCGGCTACAAGGCGCCGGAGGAGATCCGCGTGCTGGAGCAGCTGCCGCTCACCCCCGTGGGCAAGACCGACCGGCTGGCCCTGCGGCGGCTGGCCGCCGATGCACTGCGCGCCTCCTGACCTTCTCCCCATGGGCCTCTTCTTTGCCGATCCCCTCTTCGAGCGCTTCGCGGTCCGCGCCCTCTCGCACGCCCTCTACGGCGGGGCGGATTTCGGTGAGTGCTTCGTCACGGCGTCGCAGATCACGCCCGGGGATACGGACAGCTGGGTCCGGGCCTGGAGCGCGACGGCGGATCGGGTGAGCGAGATCGCCGGCGCCTGCGCTGCGTCCGGCCGCTCGGTGAGTGCCCGGGAGGCCTGGCTGCGGGCCAGCAACTACTACCGCACCGCCTGGCTGCCGCTCTTTGGTGCGCCCGTGGATTCCGGGCTTGTGGAGGCCTTTGACCGGGAGTCCGAGGCGTTCGCCCGGGCGGCCGCCCGGATGCAGCCGGCCGTGGAGGCCGTGGAGATCCCCTACGAGGGCACCACCCTTCCCGGCTACTTCCACCATGCCGATGACTCGGGCCTGCCGCGCCCCACCCTGATCGCCACCAACGGCTACGACGCCACCGTCCACGAGGCGCACTTCGCCCATGCCGTGGCCGCCGTGCGCCGCGGCTACCACTGCCTTACCTTCGACGGCCCCGGCCAGGGCCGGCCCCTCATCCACCAGGGCCTGGTGTTCCGCCCCGACTGGGAGGCCGTGGTAGGCCCGGTGGTCGATTATGCCCTCACCCGCCCGGAGGTGGATCCGCAGCGGATCGCACTGATCGGCTGGAGTTTCGGCGGCTATCTGGCGCCCCGCGCGGCCAGCGGCGAACACCGCCTGGCGGCTTGCATCGCCGACCCCGGCCAATGGGACCTCCTCGAGGCGTTGCGCACGTTCCTGCCGCTGGCCCCGGCCGCCCGCGAGCGGCTGCCCGCGATCGCCCCCGCCGATCTCGAGGCCTTCGAGGCCCGGGTCCGCTCCGATCCCTACCTGCACTGGACCTTTCGGCGGGCCCTCTGGGTGCACGGTCTCGATTCCATCGCCGACTACCTCCGCATCGCCGGCGACTACAGCCTCCGGGGGCGCGCCGAACGGATCCGCTGCCCCACGTTCGTGGCCTGGGCGGAGTCCGATCCGATCGCGCGTTTCGCGGAACAGCTGCATACCGCGCTGCGCTGTCCCCGCACCCTCGTGCGCTTCACTGCCGCCGAGGGCGCTGGCGGCCATTGCGAGGAGACGGCGCGCTCCCTGTTCCACCAGCGTGCCTATGACTGGCTGGAGGCTGTGTTCGCGAGCCCCCGCACGTCTGACCCAGGCCGATGACGGTGGAGGCCTCCCTGCTCGACTGGATCGGCAACCGCGGGCGGCGCTGCAGCGTCGGCGAGGCGGCCGCCGGCACCGGGCTGTCCCTGCAGGAGGTGGAGCCGGGGCTGCTGGCCCTGGTGGCCGACGTGTCCGGTCGCCTGCAGGTGGCCGAGGACGGCACCCTGCTGTTCGTCTTCCCCCCCGCGCTGCGGATGCGGCTGTTGGCCCTCAGTGGCCGCCGGCGCCTGCAGGCCCGGCTGCAGGCGGCCCTGCGCCTGGCCGCCCGGCTGATCCGGCTCAGCTTCGGCCTGGTGCTGCTGCTGGTCACCACCCTGGTGGTGCTGATCCTGTCGGTGCTGCTGATCGTGCGGCTGTTCACCAGCGACGACGGCGACGATGCCGGCCTGGCGTTGCTGCAGGGGCTGGCCCAGGTGCCCCTCTCCATCCTGGATCTGCTCGCCTCCGGCATCCGGGCCCCGGCGCGCGGGGGCTCCGCCTCCGTCACGCCGCAGCAGCTGTGGAGCCTGCTCTGGGACCTTCCCGGCGAGGGCGCCGATCCGGCCTCCCTGGGCTTCCTCAGCGCCGTGTTCTCAATCCTGTTCGGTGATGGCGACCCCAATGTCCGCTTCGAGCCGCAGCGCTGGCGCCGCATCGCCGCCTTCCTGCGCAAGCGGGGTGGCGTGGTGATCGCCGAGGACCTCGCCCCGCTGCTCGATCTGCCCGACTGCCCCTCCGATCCCGACCGTCGCCGCGACCTCGCCGATGCCGCCATGCTGCCGGTTCTGCTGCGCTTCGACGGTCGCCCCGAGGTGAGTGAGGACGGGGACCTGATCTATGGCTTCCCCTCCCTGCCGGCCAGAGCGGCCCGCGCTTCTGGGCCGGTGTCGCCCCTGCGCGAGCGGGCCTTTCGCTTCAGCCGGGCCGGCGTCGGGCAACGGGTCGCCTATGGCGTCGCCGTCGGGGCCCTGCTGGTGCTCGCGCCGTGGCTGCTGGCGATCACGCCCGCCTGGCTGCCCCCGGTGGCCTGGCTGGCGCGGTTCGCCATCGGCTACGCCCTGTTGCTGCTGCTTCTGCCCCTGGCCCGCCTGCCGCTGCAGCACTGGCGCAACCGCGCCATCGCGGCCCGCAATGCCCGCCGCCAGGCCTGGGCCCAGGCGGCCCGCCACGCCGATCCCCAGCTGAAGCGGCGCCGTGCCGCCGCCCGCCGACTGGGCGCCACCGAGGCCGGCCGGCCGGCGCCGCGCGTCGTGTACGACAGCGGCCGCGATCTGCTGGAGCAGTCCATCGACGACCTGGCCGGTGGGCCCCGGCCGACCGCCTGAGACAATCCACCCTCGCCCGTGCCCAGCGAACCCATGTCCGTTCTCGGCAGAGAGGCGATCCTGCAGGCGATCGAAGCGGGCGCGATCGGGGTCACCCCCTTCGTTCCCGAGCGGCTGGGCCCCGCCTCCCTCGACCTCACCCTCGCCCCCACCTTTCGGGTGTTTCGCAAGGTGCACGAGGTGATCGAGGTGCGTGAGCACACCGACTACCGGACGCTCACCGAGAAGATCGTGGTGCCCGAGGGCGAGCACATCCTGATCATGCCGGGCGAGACGGTGCTCGGCATCACCCAGGAGCGGCTGCGCCTGGGCCCCGGCCTCTGCGGCTGGCTCGAGGGCCGCAGCCGTTTCGCGCGGCTGGGCCTGATGGTGCACATCAGCGCCCCCTTCATGGGCCCGGGGATCGACAGCCAGCAGGTGCTGGAGATGAGCAACTTCGGCCCCGCTCCGCTCGCCGTGCATCCCGGCACCGCGATCTGCCAGTTCGTGTTCCAGAAGCTGCAGGGCATCGAGAGCTACGCCGGCCGCTTCGCGGGCCAGACGGAAGACTCCTTCTGAGACCTTCCTCTGGACCCTCAGAAAATCCCCAGCGTCTTCTTCTTGCAGTAGCCCGCTCCGATGTTCATCCAGCCCGAGAGACAGGGCTTGCCGTTGGTGGGCCGCACCTCGTAGTAGATCGGAGAATTGCAGTGCTGCTTGAGGTCATTCACATACCCCAGCGGACATTCGTTCTGGCCCGGCAGTTTGGGGATCCGCTTCTGGGCCAGCGCCGGGTCTGCGCTCACCAGGGGTAGGGTCAGCAGCCCGGCGGCCAGGGCGAGGGATGGTTTCGACATCTTTCGGCTCCACACGTGTTCAGACCCTAGGGGCCGCTGGCGGGCGTCGCCTTCGAGACGACGGGCTCATAGCCACGGGGCAGCAGGTTCCAGTCGGCGTTGAAGACGTGCACCCGGCGGGTGGCCTTGCCTCCGGCTTCGAACGGCAGACCGGCATGGGCCCAGGCCAGGGCACTGCCCGCCAGGTTGCGCACCTCGAAGCCCCGGCCCCTGAGCTCCCTGGTGTAGAGGCCGCTGCGCAGGCCGATGGTGCAGTAGGGAACCACCAGCCAGGAGCGGTAGCGGGCGCTGTGGCGCTCGAAGTCCTCCTTCGTGATCGCCCCCGGCAGCATCGAGACGCGCCGTTCGTGGGGCTCGCGCACATCGACCAGCACCGCCGGCCTCCCTTGGGGCCGATCCAGCCACTCGGCCACGGAGATCTCCGGCTGGCCGGAAAACAGCAGACGCTTCAGGCCCCCGTAGCGGCGCCCCACCTCGGCCGCCAGCGCGCTGTCGGCGGCGCCCGCCTCCAGCCCACCGCGGCCCACGCCGATCCCGTGCAGCGCCAGCCCGACCGCGACGGCGGCGATGGCGGCGACGGTGGCAGCGGCGGCGGCGACGATCGCGCGGCCTCGCCGGTGCAGGCCCGGGGCCGTCATCGCGGGTGGGCTCCTGGCAGCGGCTGCGTCATGGCTCCAGCCTGGCGCAGGGATGGCCACGGCAGCGTCCGCCACTGGACCCAGACTGGCCCTGCACGACCTGCCCAGCGCGCGGGCACCCCCCACCCCAGCCATGACCGACCCTGCCCTGCCGCCGATCGCTGGTTCAGAAGCGGAGATCCTCGCCCTCGTGCAGCAGCCCGGCCCGGTGTTTCTGGCCCGCACCAACCTGGATCTGGCGCAGATCCGCTCCGGGTTTGCCTGCGCGCTCCACATGCACCAGCCCACGATTCCCGCCGGGGCGCATGGCGAGCTGATCTCCCATCTGCAGTACATGTTCGAGCACCAGGGTGAGGGCGATAACCACAACGCCGAACCCTTCGCCCAGTGCTACCGGCGCCTGGCCGACCTCCTTCCCCAGCTGATGGCGGAGGGCTGCAACCCCCGGATCATGCTGGATTATTCGGGCAATCTGCTCTGGGGCCTGGAGCAGATGGGCCGGCTCGATGTGCTTGATGCACTGAAGCGGCTCGCCTGCGATCCCGCCCTCCAGCCCCATGTGGAATGGCTCGGCACCTTCTGGAGCCACGCCGTGGCCCCCTCCACCCCCATCCCCGATCTGAAGCTGCAGATCCTGGCCTGGCAACACCAGTTTGCCGCCCTGTTTGGCCGGGACGCCCTGGCGCGGGTGAAGGGCTTTTCGCCGCCGGAGATGCACCTGCCCAACCATCCCGACACGCTGTTTGAATTCATCAAGGCCCTGAATGAGTGCGGTTATCGCTGGCTGCTGGTGCAGGAGCACAGCGTTGAGAACCTGGATGGCAGCAGCCTGTCTCAGGAGCAGAAATACCTTCCCAACCAGCTGGTGGCGCGCAACTCCAGCGGCGCCGAGGTGTCGATCACGGTGTTGATCAAGACCCAGGGCTCCGACACCAAGCTGGTGGGCCAGATGCAGCCCTGCTACGAGGCCCTTGGCCTCGGCCGCCAGGCCCTAGGTGCCACCACGGTGCCATCGCTGGTGTCGCAGATTGCCGATGGCGAGAACGGTGGCGTGATGATGAATGAGTTCCCGTCCGCCTTCCTCCAGGCCCACCACACCATCGTGTCCCGGGGAGCTGATCAGGCCACGGTGGCGATGAACGGCACGGAGTATCTCGAGCTGCTGGAGGCCGCCGGTGTGGCCGCCGGCGACTTCCCGACGATCCAGGCGGTGCAGCAGCACAGGCTCTGGCAGGAGCTGGGCGGCCCACCCACTCCTGAAGCCACCACCGCGGCCATCGCCCGGCTCCAGGCCAGCGACCCGGCCTTCTCGATGGCCGGCGCCTCCTGGACCAACAACCTCAGCTGGGTGGAGGGCTACGCCAACGTGCTGGAGCCGATGAACCAGCTCAGCGCCCGCTTTCACCAGTTGTTCGACCCCCTGGTGGCCCAGGACCCCGCCGTGACCCGCACCCCCCGCTATCAGTGGGCCCTGCTCCACCTGCTGCTGCTGGAAACCAGCTGCTTCCGCTACTGGGGCCAGGGCACCTGGACCGATTACGCCAGCGAGATCCACCGGCGTGGGGAAGCCGCGATGGCCGCCCCCTGACCGGCGCCGCGTGCGTGATCAGCGCGGATCGTTCGGCTCGGACGCTTCCTTGCCAAGGGCGGCGACCTCCGGGAAGTACTTGGCCATGCAGGCATCGCAGACCCCGTGCGAGAACTCCACGTTGTCGTGGCTCTTGATGAACGCCTCCACCGTCCCCCAGTAGCCCTGGTCGTTGCGGATGCCCTTGCAGTAGGAGCAGATCGGGATCAGCCGCTCCATCACATCGAGGCGCTGCAGGGCGCTAGCGAGCTGATCGGAGATCCGCTTCAGTTCCAGTTGCAGCACCACCTGGTGGGCCAGCGTCTCCAGGGAGCGGATCTGCAGGGCGCTGAGTTCCCGGGGGCGGCGATCGATGACGCAAAGGGAGCCGATCCGGTCGCCGGCCGGGGTGCACAGCGGCACCCCCGCGTAGAAGACGATGTTGGGCTCGCTGCAGACCAGGGCGTTATCCCGGAAGCGTTCATCCTCCCGGGCGTCCTTCACCACCAGGGTCCGGTCGCCAAGGATGGCGTGGGCGCAGAAGGAGACATCGCGGCTCGTTTCTCGCACCTCCAGGCCCACCTTGGATTTGAACCACTGCCGATCGGCATCCACCAGGCTGATCAGGGCGATGGGCACCTCGCACAGCTGGGCGGCCAGAAACGTGATCTCGTCGTACGACTGTTCGCTGTCCGTATCCAGGATGCGGTAGTCCTTGAGAGCCTCCAGGCGTGCCGCTTCGCGGGGAGCCACGTTCGCGCGCATGGGTTGCCTTATCACCTGTTCAAACGTTCGCAGGCTGCCGCGATCGACCGGACCCCGGTTCACATCTCCTCATCCCTCCGGCGGCTGGCCCCGGGCCCGCGGCGATCGGGTGACTGCCACGGTAGACAGGGAACAGCCCCCGTCTTGAGGCCCCCTGGCTGGCTGGTTGTCCCGCGCGTTCGATGCCTCCGGGTGGGCCCGGCGCGACCCCGACGACGCCACGGCCGACTGGAGTCGCCAGCGCATTCGCCGCGAGAGCGTGGTGCTGGCCACGATGATCTTCGCCGTGGCGGCGGTGGCACTCAGCTTCAACTACTGGAGTGCCACCCGACTCCTGCGTCACCAGGTGCGGGAAAACCTGCGCCACCTGGTCAGCATCGCCGCCAGCCAGATGGACCCCAGCCTCGTCGCCGCCATCAGCAGGCCCGAGCAGACAGGTGATCCGGACTATCGCCGGGCCAGCGCCCCCCTGTTGAAGCTGCGCCGGCTCGTGCCTGAGATCTACTACGCCTACGTGTTCATCGTCACGCCCGAAGGGCTTCGCTACACGATTGACACCACTTACTACATCCAGAACCCGAGTGCCCCCGCCAGCGCCGTCAGCGTTGGCGACCTCTATGTCGATCCGTCGACCGACGCGCTTGAGGCCTCTCGCTCTGGCCTCACCACCGTCAGCACCAAGCCCTACACGGACGACTTCGGATCCTTCATGAGTGGTTTTGCCGCCATCCGCAACAACGACGGGGAGGTGGTGGGCTTCGTTGGCATTGACTTCTCGCTCGCCCAACTGCAACGCAAGGAGTTCCCGCTGCAGCTCTCCTACCTCCTGGGCCTGGTCGGCAGCGCCGGATTCTCCTTTCTGGCGGCCAACTTCCATCGCCGCTCCCTCAAGGCCCGCGCCCGGGCCTTCCGGGCCATGGCCGCCGCCGACCGTGCCAAGAGCACGTTCCTCGCCACCCTCAGCCACGAGATCCGCACGCCGCTGAACGGGGTCATCGGCATGACGGGGCTGGTGCTGGCCACGGACCTCTCGGCCCAGCAGCGGGAGTGCCTCGATATCGCCCACAGCTCGGGGGAATCCCTGCTCGCCCTGCTCAACGAAATCCTTGACTTCACCAAGATCGAGTCCGGCCATCTACGGCTGGAGCTGGCCCCGTGCCCGCTGCACCCTCTTCTTGAGGAGACGGTCGCCACCTGCTCGAGCCTCGCCCTGGCCAAGGGGCTTCGGCTCGCATTGGTGATCGGCCCGGAGGTTCCCCCGGCCATCCGCACCGACGCCATCCGCCTGCGCCAGATCCTGCTCAACCTGATCGGCAACGCCATCAAGTTCACCGCCGCCGGCAGCGTCGACGTCTCGGTTCAGGTGGCGACCGGTGCAGCCCAGGCCCCGGGGCCGGCGGCGACCACCCTGTCGTTCAGCGTCACCGACACCGGTGTCGGCATCGCCGCCGACCAGATCGCCCTGTTGTTCCAACCCTTCCGCCAGCTCGCCACCAGCGCCAACGCGCCCCATGCCGGCACCGGGCTGGGGCTGGCCATCTGCCAGCAGCTCGTTGGCGCCCTCGGCGGCACGATCGAGGTGGAGAGCACCCCCGGCCGCGGCAGCGTCTTCCGTTTCCACCTGCCGGTGGAAGCGGTGGCCGTCGACCCCGCCCCCATCCCGGTGGCGCCCGCCCCGCCGCCGGGCTCGGAGGACGACGGGGCTGCCTTTGCGCTGCGCCATCCCCTGCGCATCCTGGTGGTGGATGACAGCGCCGTGAACCGGCGGCTCTGCGAGCTCTTGCTGCGGCGTCTCGGCTATGCGCCGGAGTCCGCCGTCGATGGCCAGGAGGCGCTGGAGCGCCAGCGAAGCCTGGAGCCGGATCTCATCCTGATGGATGTAGAGATGCCCCGGCTCGATGGTCTGGAGGCCACCCGCCACATCCGTGCTGCCACGGGACGGCCGGAGCAGCCCTGGATCGTGGCCGTCACCGCCTTCACCTCCCCAGAGGAGCGGGAGGCGGCCCTGCAGGCGGGCATGAATGACGTGCTCGCCAAGCCACTCAAGGCCGAGGCCCTCCAGGCCAGCCTCGTGGCCGCCCACGCCCGCTGCCACCGGTCCTCCCCCTAGGGGCCTGCCTCAGGGCAGGGTGAAGCCGGAGGTGTTCAGGTGCTTGAGGTCGAGCATGACCACCGTGATCCAGACCAGCAGGGCCAGGCCACCGAGCGAGCCGATCACGGCCAGCAGGCCCACGATCACCGACCTGGAGGAACCGCTGTCGTTCGGCACGGGCACGGAGCAAGCTTGGGCCACTTTCCCATGGCCCGGCCAGGGCCGCGGCGGTTCCCTCACCCGACCGCCTCGGCGGCCTCCCCGCCTTCGGCCAGCACCAGCCGCAGCAGCACCGGCGCCAGGAAGGTGGTGCCCATCACCATCAGCAGGATCGCCGCCTCCAGCGACGGTCCCAGTACCCCGGTCTGGGTGCCCAACCCCAGAAAGATCAGGCCCACCTCGCCGCGGGGCATCATGCCCAGCCCCACCGCCAGCCGGTTGGTGGGTCCGCTGCTGAGGTAGCTCCAGCCGGCCGCCACCTTGCTGACCACGGCGGCCGCCAGCAGGAAGCCGGCCATCACCAGTCCCTCGTGGTTGGCGGCGTTGAAGGGGTTGAGCACCGAGAGGTCCATGCCGCTGCCGATCAGCACGAAGAACACCGTGGCGAACAGGGCCACCAGGGGCTTCACCGCCTCCTCGATCGCAAGCCGGTGCCGCGAACCGCTGAGGATCAGGCCACCGGCGAAGGCCCCCAGGGCCGCCTCCAGCCCGAAGGCCTGGGCGGCGAAGCAGGCCAGCGACATCACCAGGAAGGCGGCCACCACCACCTCGCCCGGGGCCTTGAGGCGATCGAGCAGCCAGTCGAAGGGGGGCGCGGCGGTGCGGCTGAGGAACAGGGCCACCACCACGAACACCGCGGCCGCGGCGATCAGCTTCAGGATCGGGCCGAGGCTGAAGCCTTCGCCGCCCGCGAGGGCCACCACCACGGCCAGGATCACGATGCCGAGGATGTCGTCGAGCACGGCGGCGCCGATCACCGTCTGCCCCTCCCGGGTGCGCAGGAACTTCAGCTCCCCCAGCACGCTGGCGGTGATGCCGATGCTGGTGGCGGTCATGGCGGCACCGGCGAAGATCGCCGGCAGCAGCGGCACGCCGAACAGGAACTGCAGGCCGAAGGTGCCCAGGGCGAAGGGCAGCACCACCCCGGTGAGGGCCACCGTGATCGCCTGGCCCCCCACCGCCATCAGCTCGTCGAGTTCGCTCTCCAGGCCGGTGAGGAACAGCAGGGCCAGCAGGCCGATCTTCGCCACCGCCTGCAGGTTGGTGAAGCCCTGGTCGTAGATCTCCCGCACCTGGTCGGGGCCCACGTGGGCCAGGGCCGCGATCGTGCCCTCGGCGAAGGCGTTGAGCTGGCCGCCCAGCTCCGGCGCCAGGATCAGGTGCAGCCCCGAAACGCCGATCAGCACCCCCGCCACCAGCTCGCCGAGGATGGCCGGCAGGCGGAAGCGCACCATCAGCTCCGCCAGGGCCCGGGCGGCGAACAGGATCACGATGAAGCGCCCCACTTCGATCAGGGTCTCGGCCGCCTCGATCTGGTGGCCACCCGTGGCGAGCAGCAGGGGGGACATGTCCATGGCGGGCCGGCTGGGGCGATGGCGAAATCCTTTCACCCCCATGCGGGGAGTGGGCCAGGGATCAGCGGATCACGATCCCAGGGCCCGGGCGGGGGGTGGGCGCCGGTCCCGACAGACTGGGGGGCCAGCCGGGCCCGGAGCCTGCAGCGATGGCCAGGTTCAGGCGCGCAACACGGCGACGACTCCGGGGGCGGCTTAGGCCCGATGAGGGGCCACCCGAGGGCCGGACGCCGATCTCCTGGGGTGTGGTCGTGGCGGTTGGTCTGCTGCTGGCCGGGGTGCCGATGCTGCTCTTCAACCAGCAGCATTCGGGTGATCCGCTCAAGATCCGCCGCGAACTACGCAAGTTCTGAGCCCGCCACCCCGTGATCCTGTCCCGCCGCCGCTGGTTCCTGCTCCTGCTGGGGGGCCTGCTCGCCACCACCCTGCTGGCCGCCATGGCGGGCTGGGCCGGTGCCCCCCGGCTGGCCGATCCGCTGCCCTCCTGGAATCCGGGGGCGGCCCGGGACGGCATCCTCAGCTTCGTCCGCCAGACCACGGACCCCGCCAGCCCCCGCTTCGTGCCGCCCGCCGAGCGCATCGCCACCTTCGACCAGGACGGCACCCTCTGGGTGGAGCAGCCGGTCTACCCGCAGGTGCGCTTCATCCTGGAGAAGGTGCCCGGGGCGGTGGTCACCCGGCAGGAGCTGGAGCGGCTGGCCGCCACCGCCCTCAGCGGCATGCGCCTGGAGACCTTCAAGGCCGATGTGCGCCAGTGGCTGGCCACGGCCCGCCATCCCCGCTGGCAGCGCCCCTACACCGCGCTCACCTACCAGCCGATGCAGGAGCTGCTCCGCTACCTGCGCGCCAACGCCTACAAGACCTACATCGTCACCGGCGGCGGCCAGGACTTCGTGCGCGTCTATGCCGAGGAGGTGTATGGCATCCCGCCGGAGCAGGTGATCGGCAGTGCCGGCGCCACCCGCTACGGCTACGACAGCTCGGGCCGGCCCTTCCTGACCAAGGAGCCCCGGCTGCTGCTCAATGACAACGACGCCGGCAAGCCCGAAGGCATCCAGCTGATGATCGGCCGGCGGCCCATCGCCGCCTTCGGCAACTCCACCGGCGACCGCCAGATGCTGGAGTACACCAAGGCCGGCGACGGCGCGCGCCTGGCGATGCTGGTGCTGCACGATGACGCCCGCCGGGAGTATGCCTACGGGCCGGCCCTGGGGCTGCCGGACACCAAGGTGGGGCCGTTCACCCAGGGCCTCCATGACGAGGCGGGCCGGCAGGGGTGGATCGTGATCAGCATGAAGAACGACTGGAAGCGGATCTTTTCCTTCGAGCGTTGACGGGCGAACCTTGATGGCCGAGATCCCCACTGCGCTCTAGGGTCGAAGTCAGTCGATCCGCCGCCATGAAAGTCCTGGCCGTTTCCCTGCTCAGCGCCTCGCTCGCCCTCGGTGCCGGCTCCGCCGCCCAGGCCCAGCAGCGCTGCACTTTCCTGCAGCCGATCGGTGGCGATGGCACCTCCCCGATCGTTTCCAAGCGGGTCGGGGCTGCCAAGCTGCTCGGCAAGGAGAACTGGAACACCGACTTCATCGTCAACCAGCCCTACAGCAGCTTCAAGTTCTTCTTCACGGCCAACTCCTCCGACGCCAACGCCAAGTACCCGGTGAGTGGCTTCATGAAGTTCAGCGATGGCAGCAATCTGCAGGTGATCAACGAGGTCATGAACCCGCCGATCGGCACCGGTCGCATGTTCGGTCCCTTCCCTGCCATTCCGGGCAAGCAGGCCAGCCAGATGAACTTCAAGGTGGGAGCCAGCAGCGACCCCGGCGCCCTGGGCTTCAGCTACCGGATCTCGGTCCAGGGCTGCCTGTAGGTCCCATTCCGATGCTGCTCCCCCTGCTGCTGGCCCTCTCACCGGCTCCCGGCCCGGTGATCACCAACGGGCCTGTGGTGGCCGTGCTGGAGAACCGTCGCCAGCCCAAGCCCGATGGCATGGATGAGGTCCAGCCGGTGGCCACCGTCCGGGTGGAGGGGAAGGTGGTCGGTCAGCTGATGGGGGCCCTGCGGATCGGCCCCGGCAGCATCGATTCGGTGCTGCAGGTGGTGGAGATGGATCCCTCCAATCCCTACCCGGAGGTGCTGCTCTCCTCGTTCACGGGCGGCGCCCACTGCTGCAACGACACCCGCGTGCTCACCAGCAGCCCCGATGGCCGCCGCTGGTTTGAGGTGCGCCGCGATCCGGTGAACGGTGGGCCCAACGGCGCCAGCGACCCGCTCGGCAACGGCCGCTACCTGCTGGTGGACGTGGACAACCGCTTCCTCTACCAGTTCGCCAGCTACGCCGGCAGCAGTGCCCCCAGCCAGATCTGGCAGCTGAACGGACCCCGCTTCGTCGACATCAGCCATCGCCCCCAGGTGCTGCCGTTGCACCGGCGCCGGCTGCAGGAGATGGAGAGTTGGTTCAAGCAGCCGGCCGATCAGCGCACCGAGGCCAACGGCTTTTTGGCCGCCTGGGTGGCCACCAAGGCGCTGGTGGGGGAATTCGACAGCGGCTGGAAACGGATGCTGGGCCTCTACGACCGGAGCTCCGACTGGGGGCTGACCTCCTGCGAGGCCGGCTACAACGACAAGGGTGAGTGCCGGCAACCGGAACGGCGCTATGCCAGTTACCCCGAGGCGCTGCGGGCCTTCCTGCGCCGCACCGGTTACCTGCCGGCGGCGCCCTGACTCAGCCCAGGAAGGTCATGGTCAGGCTCACCAGGGCCAGGCCGGTGAGGCCGGTGGCGGTCAGCAGTCCGATGGATCGGTGCACGGGCGTCTCCCTCATGGGCCGAAATGTAGAGCAATCCTTAAGACGCGCAATCGCTCCGGCCTGGCCCGCAGCAATCCGTCATGGAACGGGTCTACCCCTCGCCGGCGCCGACCTGCAGTGAGCGCATCGCGATGGCGCCCAGGGTCACCTCCTCGTTGAAGAAATCCATGGGCTCGCCGGGATCCCGCACCCCCAGCACGTACAGCAGCGGCAGGTAGTGCTCCAGCGACGGCAGGCTGAGGCCGGCATCGGGGCTGAGGGCAAGGGGATCGAGCAGGTCCTCCAGTGAGCCGGAGCTGATCCGCTCGGCCAGCAGCTGATCGAAGGCCTCGGCCCAGCCGTGGGCCCTGTCCTCCCAGAGGATCTGGCCCAGGTTGTGGACGAGGTTGCCGCTGCCGAGCACCAGCACCCCCTCCTGGCGCAGGGGCCGCAGGCGCCGGGCCAGCTCCAGGTGCTCTTTCGGGCTGCGGCGCCGGTCGAGGCTGAGCTGCACCACGGGCAGATCGGCCGCCGGGAGCATGGGCCGCAGCACCGACCAGGCGCCGTGGTCGAGGCCCCAGGTGTGGTCGGGGGCGATCTCCGGGACCAGGTGCCGGATCCGCTCCGCCAGGGCGGGGGATCCGGGTGCGGGGTAGCCGACGGCGAAGAGTTCGGCAGGAAAGCCGCCGAAGTCGTGGATCGTGCGCGGCCGTTCCATCGCCGTGACCTTGGGGCCGTCGGTTTCCCAGTGGGCCGAGACGCAGAGGATCGCCTGCGGGCGCGGCAGGGCGGCGAAGCAGGCGGCCCAGGCGCGGGTGAAGCGGTTGGCTTCGATCGCGTTCATCGGGCTGCCATGGCCGATGAACAGGGCGGGGGTGGGGGCCTGGATCACGGCGGCTGGCCTCGCGGCGGTGGGTCTGCCTTTGCCACTCTGGATGGCCTGTTGGCAACACCGATGGCGGCCGCCGTCACCATCGCCCTGGCCCTGGAGGGCCAGCTGCGCCTCGACGACCAGCCCGCCCTGCACCAGGCCGTGGCGCAGGCGCGCCAGCACGGCGCGCGCCTGCTGGTGCTGGCCTGCCGGCCCCAGGGCCAGCGGCTGCGGGGCCCCCACCAGCGACGGCTGGAGGCCCAGGCCCTCGCCTCCCTGCACGCCCGCCTGGCGGCGGCGGGAATCCCCCTGCTGGCCTTTCCCCGGCACACCACGGCGGCCGCCCTCGCTGAGCTGCGCCCCCTGGTGCAGCCCGAGGCGGTGCTGCACGCCCAGGAGAGCCGCCTGTTCGACACCTGGCCGGTGGCGGCCGAGCGTTTCCCCAGGGTGTTCAGCCCGTTCCGCCGCGGCCTGGAGCGCGACCCGGAACCGCCCCTGCCCCCACCGGACCTCGCCGGCCTGGGGGACGCCTGGGACGAGCTCCCCCGGTCCTGGCTGGTTCCGCCCGCACCGCCGCCCGCACCGCCGCCGGCCGCGCCCGGAGCCGGGGGAGATCCCCGCAGCGCCTTCCCCTTTCCCGGTGATGAGCACACGGCCCTGGCCCGGCTGCAGCACTACTTGTTCGATTCCGATGGCCTGCGCACCTACAAGGCCACCCGCAACGGGCTGGTGGGCGCGGAGTTCTCCGCCAAGTTCTCTCCTTTTCTGGGGGTGGGCTCCCTGTCGGTGCGGCGGATCTGGCAGGAGGTGCTGCGGTATCAGGAGCTCCACGGTGCCGATGAAGGTTCTGAGTGGATGCAGCAGGAACTGCTCTGGCGCGAGTTCTTCCTCTGGTCGGAGCAGAAGCACGGCGACGCCTTCCATGCCCCCGGCGGCCTTCAGAACCGTCCGCCCGACTGGGTGGAAGACCGGGAGCGCTTCGTGCGCTGGACCCGCGGCGACGCCGGCCATCCCCTGATCGACGCCCAGCTCAGCGAACTGCTGGCCACCGGCTACCTCTCCAACCGCGGTCGCCAGTGGGTGGCCTCCCACTTCGTCAACGAGCTGCGGCTGCCCTGGATCTGGGGCGCCCGCTTCTTCGAGTGGGCCCTGATCGACGCCCACCCGGCCCTGAACACGGGCAACTGGGCCTACCTGGCCGGCGTCGGCTCCGACCCGCGCAGCTTCGGCGGCAGCCCCCGCCGCTTCGACCTGGAGCGCCAGGTGGGCCTCTATGACCCCGAGCGGCAGCACCTTCGCCTCTGGGGCCGATCGGCCCCGGAGCCTGCCGCACCAGCGTTGCCATGGCCCTGACCCTGATCCTCGGCGACCAGCTCCACCCCGACTGGCTGATCCCCTCCCCCCTGCAGCTAGCCCCCGGCCAGCGGGTGCTGATGATCGAGGACCTGGCCGTGGCCTCCACCTGGCGGTACCACCGCCTGCGGCTACTGCACACCTTCGTGGCCATGCGCAGCTTCCGCGATGCGCTGGTCGCCCGCGGGGTGGAGGTGGGCTATTTCGAGCTGCCGGCCTCCCAGGAGATGCCGTTCTGGCAGCGGCTGGCGGTTGAGCTGAATGGCGGCCGCGAGCCGCAGGACGGCGAACTGGAGGGCCGCGAGCTCCAGGTGGCCGAGGTGGCCGACCGCAACTTTGAGGCCCGGCTGCAGCGCTTCTGCGCCGAGCAGGGCGTGCGGCTCAGCGTGCTGCCCTCACCGGCGTTCCTGGAATCGGTGGCGGAGAGCCGGAGCTGGTTCGAGGGACGCCGCCGCCCGTTCATGAAGACCTTCTACGAGCGCCAACGGCGCCGCCTCGGCCTGCTGCTGGAGCCCGATGGCTCTCCCAGCGGCGGCCGATGGAGCTTCGACACCGAGAACCGCCGCAAGCTGCCCAAGGCCTATGTGGAGCCGTCTCTGCCGGCGGTGCCGGCCAGCCCCCACGAGCCGGCGGTGCGGGCCCTGATCACCCGCCATTTCCCCGACCACCCCGGCGCGCTGGGGTCCCTGTGGATCCCCTTCGATCAGGCCGGTGCCGCGGCCTGGCTGCAGCGCTTCCTGGCGGAGCGCCTCGATGGCTTCGGGCCGTATGAGGACGCCCTCAGCCGGCAGCACGCCACCCTGCACCACGCCCTGCTTTCACCCCTGCTCAACATCGGCCTGCTCACCCCCGCGGCGGTGATCACGGCCACCCTGGAGCACGCGCGGCGCCGGCAGGCGCGCGGCCAGCCGGTGCCGATCGCCTCGCTGGAGGGCTTCCTGCGCCAGGTGATCGGCTGGCGCGAGTTCGTGCGCGGCATCGACCGGGTGCACGGCGAACGCCAGGCCGCCGCCAACTTCTGGAACCACCGCCGCCGCCTCGCCCCCTGCTGGGAGGACGGCAGCAGCGGCCTGCCGCCCCTGGATGCGGCGATCGAACGCGTGAATCGCCTGGGCTACAACCACCACATCGAGCGGCTGATGGTGATCAGCAACCTGATGCTGCTGTGCGAGATCCACCCCGGCGAGGTGCACCGCTGGTTCATGGAGCGCTACCTGGATTCCTACGAGTGGGTGATGGGCCCGAACGTCTATGGCATGGGCCAGATGAGTGATGGCGGCCTGTTCGCCACCAAGCCCTACATCGGCGGCTCCAACTACATCCTCAAGATGGGCGACTACAAAAAGGGCCCCTGGTGCGAGATCTGGGACGGCCTCTACTGGCGCTTCATCGACCGCCACCAAGGCTTCTTCCAGGCCAATCCCCGTCTCTCGATGATGGTACGGATGCTGGAGAAGATGGATCCCCAGCGGCATGTGGTTCTGGAGGCCGCCGCCGAGGGGTTCCTGGCGCGGGCCACCCGTTAAGGGGCCTTGGGAACGAAGACGCGGGGCGCCAGGTTGAGCTGGCGGA
Organism: Rhizobium sp. Q54; assembly: GCA_943367585.1. Lineage (GTDB taxonomy): Bacteria > Cyanobacteriota > Cyanobacteriia > PCC-6307 > Cyanobiaceae > Cyanobium. The sequence goes on along the minus strand of CALRJP020000009.1, from coordinate 68,351 downwards.
CGCGTTGGGCGAAGCCGCGATCGTCGAAGGAGGCGAGCTTGTCGCAGCCACGGCAACTGGCGTGGTGCAGGGCATCGGCGAAATCGAGCCCGGCGCGCAGCCCGGCGACGGCCTGCTCCAAGGCTGGGCGATCTTCGGCGCTGAAGCCGGGGTGGGCCAGCAGGTGGTCGAACACCAGCAGCACCTGCTCGGCCCCGAAGCCGTAGTACCCCCGCAGCACCCACTCCAGTTCCAGGGCCACGGTCTTGGGCAGGAACAGGGCCTGCCCAGACTCGATCAGGATCCGGGCCGCCTGGCGCTGGCGTTCGGTCGCGGCATCGGCCCCGTCCTCTTCAACGAAGTAGCGGGCCAGCACGTTGGTGTCGAGGCCGATCACGGCGTCAGCAGGCTGGCGGGGTCGAAGTCCGCCGGCACCGGCGGGCGAGGGCTCCTGAGCAAACCGAAGCCACTGGCCGGCAGCGGTTGCTCCGGCTTGCAGGAGCGCACCTCGATGTGATCGCCCACCAGCTCGAAACTGACGCGACCACCCCTGGCGAGACCCAGCTGCTGACGCAACGCCTTGGGGATGGTGACCTGCCCCTTGCTGGTGATCGAGCTGGTGGTGGACCCCATGGGCTCCATCGCAAGCGTCTCCGGGGCGAGGTGTTACTTGGTAAGGCTAAATCGATCAGCGCGGATCGACGAGCATGGTCGCGCCCTGACCCACCCCCTCTCCGTGACCGCCTCCGCCGCCGACGCTGCCACCCGGCCGCCCGCCCCCACCGTGCTGCTGGAGCGCCTGGCGGCGGTGGAGGGCATGGAGCCCGGCCAGCGGCGGCTGGTGCTGCTGCTCAGCCAGCTGGGGGATTTCGACAGCCTCGAGTACGCCCAGGCGCTGGTGCCGGTGCTGCTGCAGCTGGAGGCCGCCGGCATCGCCCTGCTGGGGATCGGCATCGGCGACGCGGCGGGCCGCGAGCGCTTCTGCGCCTTCACCGGCTTCCCGTCCGATCGGTTGCTGGTCGACGCTGAGCCGGACCTGCACCGCGACCTAGGGCTCTACGAGGGACTGAAACAGGCCGGCGGGCCCTGGCCGAATCTGCTGCTGATGTGCGCCGGCCTCGGCTCCCCCGGCACCCTGGCCGAGGTGCTGCGCGGCTACACCGGCGATCGCAGCGCCCCCCAGCGCATCGCCGACGACGAGACGATCCAGGCTGGGCCCCTGCCGCCGATCCAAGGGTCGTTCTTCGCCCGGGCCGGCGGCCGCGGCTTCCAGCGCCCCTTCGAGCTGGCCACCGTGCGGCTGCGCAACATGGCCGAGGTGCTGGGCCACTGGCGCACCTACGTCCCCCGCGACGACTTCCTCACCCAGCGCGGCGGCACCTATCTGCTGGAGGCCGACGACACCCTCCTCTACAGCCACCGCGACCGCGGCATCCTCGGCTTCTCCGCCACCATGGCCCGGCCGCTGAGCTTCCTGGATCCCTATCTGGGCTGAGGCGGGTGGCGGGAATCCCAGGCTCCGGGTGGTGCCTCTGGAGGCGCCGGACGTTCTGGCGCGTTCCCTTTCCAGCCGCCGCTACTGCCCCTCCAGCAGGGGTCGCACCGCCTCGGCCGGTCCGCGCTCGGGCTCGAACAGGGGGCCATCGCCTTCGATCACCTGTCCGCCTGGCAAGGCGATCCGGAAGAGGGCATCACCCATGGAATCCACCACGATGCAGTGGCGTGCCCGCTGTCTGACGATCGGCAGCAAGCGCCCGAACCCATCCATGGTGGCCCTGATGCGGCGGGCGGCCCGTTGGTTGCCGTCGTAGAAGCCCCCGTAGGAGAGCCGCAGATAGACGCTGCACCACGGCTCGCGGCGCTGGTAGTGGAAGGCGTGGCTGTTGATCCCATGGCCCCAGAAGCCAACGGCGCAGTGGCCCATCGGGGCCTCGCTCAGGAAGGCATCGATCGTGCTCTGGAGCAGGTAGGGCGGCTCCGTGCCCCGGGCTGTGCCGAACAGGGTCTGCCCTTGCCAGTGGAGCCGTTGATTGGGCGGCAGCAGCGTGCTGGGCAGGGGCCCTCCCATCCGCTCTTCGTAGAAGGCGAGCAGGGTGTCAAGGGTGGTCTCCATCGACTCGGTGGGTGGCGGGATCCATCGTCCCCAGGGCGACCGTTTGTCAGGTCGTTGGCCGTGCGAATGACCATGGCTCCAGGGCGCGTGCCCCGGCTCGGGCCGAGATGATCGAAGGGGCGGCCCGGCATCGGCGCAGCAGTTGCTTGACACCTGCACTGCAAGTGTGGATGATTAAGACATGGTCAAGGTCTCCACTCCCGCTGATGCGCTCTACGGCCTCGAGGACCTCCTCGTAGCCGCCGGCGAACTCCTGGGTGAGGAGATCTCGCCGCGCACCGTGCGTCTCTATGCCACCCAGGGGTTGATCGATCGCCCCGGCAAGGAGGGGCGCAGCGCGGTGTACGGCCACCGGCACCTGTTGCAACTGGTGCTGGTGCGCGCCTTGGCCCGGCGCGGCCTGAGCCTCTCCGCCATTGCTCCGTTCTGCGTTCTGGCCGACGCCGATCTGGAGCAACAGCTGGAGCAGCTCGATGGGGAGGGGGTGGCGGCCACCGCTCCATCCGTCGCTACCGGCAACGAGGCCCTGCGGTACCTGCGGGATCTGTCGTCCACGGCCGACGACGGCGATTCTCCGGCAGGCGAGTCTCCGTCCTTCGCACGTAAAGCCGACGCGATGGGCTCCGTTCTCGGGATGCTCAATAAACCCCTGTCCTCCCTCTCCCGTTCCGAGCGCACCCCCTCCGGATCCCGCTCCAGCGATGGCGGCAGCCGCTGGCTGCGCCTGTCCCTCGCCCCCGGCATCGAGCTGCACCTGCGCGAGTCCGTGTCCCTCCCCCCCGCCGGCCCCCGGCGCCAGTTGTGGCTCCAGCGCCTTCTCGATCGCCTCAACGTCCTTCTCGACGACGCCTCCCGCTGAGTCCCCACGAGCTGAACAGCTCCCCACGTCCCACCGCTTTCCCCAACCATGACCCGTCCCACCCTGCGCTTCCGGCCCCTGCGGCCGGCGGTGGCCTCCGATCGCCCCTCGATCCTCGATCTGCTGCTCACGATCACCCCGCCGCCGGCGGCCGCCGCAGCCAGCCTTCGCGAGCGGCCGCCGCTGAACCTGGCCCTCGTGATCGATCGCTCCGGCTCGATGGGCGGCACCAAGCTCAGCTACGCCCGCAAGGCGGCCCGCTTCCTGGCCGGGGAGCTCACCGGCCGCGACCGCCTCGCCATCGTCAGCTTTGACGACGAGGTGACGGTGGTGGTGCCTTCCAGGCCCGTGACAGATCCCCAGCCCTTCATCGCCGCGATCAACACGATTCACAGCGGTGGCTGCACGGCGCTGTTCGATGGCTGGCGGGCCGGGGCCACCCAGGTGGCCGAACACCTGGACCCCGGCGCGATGAACCGGGTGCTGCTGCTCTCCGATGGCCAGGCCAACGAGGGCCTCACCAACCACGACCAGATCGCCGCCAAGGTGGCGGGCCTGACCCAGCGGGGCATCAGCACCAGTGCTTTCGGCCTGGGGGACGACTTCGACGAGGACCTGATGGGGGCGATGGCCGCGGCGGGGGACGGCACCCTGGCCCACATCGAAACCCCCAGCCAGCTGGCCGATCTCTACGCCTCCGAGCTCCAGGGGCTGGCGGGCACCTTCGGGCGACGGGTGAGCCTCGGGGTGCGCGGCAAGCACGGCGCGCAGGTGGTCGACCTGCTCAACGACCTCACGCCCACCACTGCCGGCAACCACCAGCTGCCCAACCTGCGCACCGGCCAGGAGCTGAACGTGGGTCTGCAGCTGAAGCTGCCTGCCTGGATCCCGAATCAGGAGATCCTCAGCGTGCGGCTGGCCTGGGAGGCCCCCGGTAGCGGCGACCGCCAGAGCCTGATCGAGCACCTGCAGTTGCCGGTGATGGCCGGTGATGAGATCCAGCAGCTGGATCCCGATGACGCGGTGGACGAACAGCTGGCGTTGCTGCGGGCCAACCGGGAACGCCGGCGCGTGATCACTGAGCTGGATCGAGGGGATGTCATCAGCGCCAGCGCCAGCCTGGGCAAGCTGTTCAGCGACCTGTCGGCGATGCCCGCCACCCCGAGGCTCGCGAGGGAGCTCGAGCTGCTCAGCGACAAACTGGCCATGCTCAAGAGCGATCCGAAGCGCGGCCGCAAGAACCTGCGCCGGGAGTCGCAGCGCTCCAGCCTCAACGTGTGGGAGAGCGACGAAAGGCCGGCCTGATGTGGTGGCGACCGCCGGGTGTTGGAGCCGCTGCGGTACACGGCCATCCGCGGCCGCTATCTGTTCGTCCATGGGGGCGTGCCGCCCGACATCCGCCTGGAGCACCAGGCCCCATGGGTTGCCGTACACCGTGGTGCATGGGCATACCTTTCGCCATGACTTCAAGGTGACGCGGTTGCCGCATCGGATCGGGATGGATACGGGGGCTTATTTGAGTGGGGTGTTGACGGCGATGCGGTTCACGGCCGATCAGCCTCCGGGTTAACCATCACCCCAGCTGGGCCTTGGTGGCGCCGTCAAGGTTGGGGATGATCTGTTCGTGGTCCATGTCTCTGGCTCAGCGCAGCAGGAACACCGCCAGCAGGCCCCAAACCAGGCCGAGCACATGCATGGCGAGGGGGACGGGCTCGTGTGGCGGGTAGGACGCCAGCAGGCGCGTGCGGCAAAGCTCCTGCTGGGCAAGGAACAGGGCACAGACCAGGGCCATCAGGTAGATCAGCAGCACCCCGAGGTGTTCGAGGGTTTCCGCGATGGCGTCCGGTCCCGGCCCGATCAGGTGCTGGACGAGGTGGAAGATCTGGCTGGGCAGCTCGGCGCTGAGCATGAACACGAAGAACAGGGCCACCCCTTGGCGCCCCAGGCGGGCGATCTGCGCGGCTGAGGGGTGCGCCATCGTTCCGGAGCATGGGCTTGCTGAAGTCTGACCCTGGCATCACAGGTGGGCCCGGCCGGTGCCCGGCGTCGATCAGGCAGGAGACGCCCAATCCACCAGGGCCAGGCCCTCGACGCGAGCGAATTCACGCACGTTGTGGCTCACCAGGGTGGCGCCGAGGGCCAGGGCATGGGCGGCAATCCAGAGATCGTTGCCGCCGATGGGGGTGGCCCGGCGTTTGAGGGCGGCGGCCTGCGCGGCGTAGTGGCGGCAGATGGCGGGGCCATCGGGGTAGAGCACGGGTACCTGCCGGGACAGGGCCTCGAGCTGCTGGAGGGTGGCCTTGCGGCGCTGGCTGCCCTCGGCCCCGCGCAGCAGTTCGGCCCAGGTGATGAACGACATCGCCAGGCTGTCCACATCGGCGAGTTGATCGATGCGCTCAGCCACCTGGGGCGGCCGGTTCTTGATCAGGTAGGTGAGGATGTTGGTGTCGAGTAGATAGATCAAAGACTCTCCCGCTCCTGCACCGGGATCGGACTGGCCTGCTGTGCTTCCAGGCTGGCGACGAAGCTGGGCTCGAAGCCGGCGAGCGTGTCGAGCAGGGCCTGGCCCCGCTGGGCCGGGCAGGGGTGAATGATCAGATCGCCGTTGGGGCTGCGGGTGATCTGTACCCGGTCGGTGGCGAGGCGGAACTCGGCGGGGATGCGCACGGCCTGGCTGTTGCCGTTCATGAACAATCGGCTGGGAAGCACGTCCATGGCCCTCTGTCTGGTGTGTACGTAAATGTAGGTACAGGCTAGTCGAAAACCCTTGGCCGTCCTGCTTCGCCGTCCATCGACGTGATCCGCAGGGGTCCTGCAGCCGTCAGGGCTTGGCTCCCAGCAGCTCAGCCAGATAGCTGGAAAGGCGGAACCCGGCCGGGTGGACATAGACGATGTCGGCAATCTTCCAGCTGCCAGCGGGGCCGCGCACCAGCTGATAGCGCAACAGCTGCGGCGCCTCAACGGGGCGGTTGCGCAGGCCTGCCTGCACCGCCACCCGGGCCTCCAGCCCTCCGCCGGAGGTGGCGGTGCAGCCCAGCACCTTGGCGCTAGAGGTCCCCACCTGGGTGCCGCTGAACAGATCGAAGTCAACAAAGCTGCCGCTGTTGGGATCGAGCGCATAGGCACGCCGGAGCTTCTGGTACAGCCCATCGGTGAAGCGGCTTTGCTGGCTCTTGAGCTCGATCGGACCACGCCTGTCTTGCCGAGCCACCTGCCAGCGGTAGAGGCCATCGAGCTGGGCCTTCACGGCAGCAGGGCAGGGGGTGATCGCCACGGCCGCCAACAGCGGCATCAGCTGGGGCAGGGGCATGACGGCATTGCTGGCGTTGCCGGGAATCCTGGCAGCGGCGGGTGATGACGGGGTAGCTCACCAGCCGTGGTAGCTACCATGGGTCACTACCGGATCAGGGCCTGCCATGGACACCGCACGTCTATTCCAATCGGGCCGCAGCCAGGCGGTGCGGCTACCGAAGGCGTACCGCTTCAGCGGTAGTGAGGTGGTGGTGAAGCATTTCGGCAATGGGGTGCTGTTGCTGCCGATTGATGACCCCTGGCAAACTCTGGAGGCCGGGTTGGCCGCCTTCGAGCCGGGGTTTGTGATCACGCGTGCGCAGCCGGAGGAGCAGATTCGGGAAGCGATCAGCCCATGATTCTGCTCGATACCAACATCTGCATTTACATCATCAACGCCAAAACAGCCGCGGTATTGGAGCGGTTCAAGCGCTACCGGCTCGGGGAGATTGGCCTTTGCAGTGTGGTGGCCGCCGAGCTGGCGTTCGGGGTGGCCAAGAGCGGTTCGGTGCGCAACCGCCAGGCCCTGGAGATGTTTCTGGCCCCACTCTCGATTCTCCCTTTCGACGAGCACGCGGCCTGGGCCTACGGCGAGCTGCGTGCGGACCTGGAGCGCCGGGGCACTCCCACTGGCTCCCTCGACACGATGATCGCGGCCCATGCCCTGAGCCTGCAGGCCACGCTGATCACCAACAACACCCGGGAGTTTGCCCAGGTGAGCGGCCTGCAGGTTGAAAACTGGGTGCCGACGGCCTAGGTGTGCTTCCCGCCAGGTTGTACATGCCTGCAGCTGAGCGAGCCGCTGCTGGGGGGTGAGCCCAGCCAGGGCCATGGGGCACCTGCGGCCGTTATGGATCCGCAAGTAGGCCGGCAGCAGGGCTCGATCAAGGCAAGGAAGGCTTCCCAGGGAACCGTGGCCTCCATCTCATCCAAGAAGCGCTGGCGACGCGTCCTCTTTTTGGCGTGAATGTGCTGGTGGTCCGAAAAGCCCAGCTGGAGGGGGACGGCCTTCCGTTCCAGCCTCAGTCTTGGATCTGGGTTGATTTTAGTACGTTTTTCAGATGTTCCCTAGGGTTCAATGCTGCTGGCTCGCTACATCTGTAATCCGCTGTCATTCACGCTCAATGGTTCACGCTGAACTTCTGGAGCCAACGATGGAGGTCTCTGCGATCCTCCCATCGAATCAGCTAGCCATACACTTTCAACCCATCGTCTCCCTCAAGCAAACCTCCGTGGTGGGCCTGGAGGCCCTCGCCCGCCCGGCGCTCATGGGTGTCGGACAGAAGTTCGCCAAGGCCCGCAAGGCCGGGAAGCTGCTGGAGCTGGATCGCCGCTGCCGCATCCGGGCCATGGAGGCCTACCGGGATCTCAACTTGCCCCGGTCCCTACGCCCCTTTCTGTTTCTCAACTTTGAAACTTCATTGATCGACGAGGGAGTGGAAGGCTCGGGAGCCTTGCTCGAGGCCACCGAGGCCACGGGTCTGGAACCCAGCGACATCGTGATCGAGCTCAACGAAACCAAGGTTCAGGACACGATGACCCTGAAACGCTTCGTGGAGCGCCATCGCGAATTGGGTTTCCTGATCGCAATCGACGACTTGGGATCCGGCCACAGCAACCTGCCACGCATCGCCGAATTGCGGCCCCACATCATCAAGCTCGACCGCAGTCTCATCGCCGGAGTCGACCGCGACTTTGTCAAGCAGGAAATGATGAAGTCGCTGATCTTACTTGGAAAGACCATCGGCACTCTGGTGCTGGCTGAAGGGGTGGAAACCCAGGCAGAACTGGACACCTGCGCCGCCCTCGGAGCAGAGTTCTTCCAGGGCTATCACTTTGCGCGCCCCAAGCCAGCGGCCAACCTGCACCTGGCGGCCCTGCACCCAGTGCTGATGGAAGCCGCCCGCCGGCAACGGGTCAAAGCCGTTGCCGCCATCCAGGCCCGCCAGATGGAGGGCCTCGATCTGATCAATCTGGCCCGCGCAGGGTGTGAAGGCCTACGTCACATCCCTGCCCAAATGTTCGACGGCGCCCTTGCCAACTGGGTAGACACCAACACCATGATCGAAGCGGCCTACGTGCTCGATGGCGACGGACTGCAGATCAGCAACACGCACCTGGGCCAGGGTCTCCCCCCGTCGAGGAACCGCCTGTTCACACCCGCCACGCGGGGCACGGACCACGCCAACAAAGAGTATTTTTTCAGCCTGATTGACACGGGTCTCCATGAGCACATCACCGACACCTACATCAGCCTGGCCACCGGCCAGCGCTGCCGCACCGTGGCCACGAGGTTGGAGCACGCCAGCGGCGCTTCCTTCGTGCTCTGTATTGATCAGCGCCTCAAAATCTGATCTGATCGCCAGAAAACCACCAGTCCACGGTCCTGCTGATTCAACGGTCGACTCCAGAGCGCGAAGCCGCGATCGAGCGGTACTGGGCCAGCCACTTGTCGGCGCAGCGCAGGCTGATCCCGGCTTGCGCCGCAAGGGGGTTGACGGCCGGCTGGTGGCGGCCTGTGCGTTGGGTGGTGTCATCCAACAGCCCACTCCCGAGGGCTCTCTCAAAGTTGATGACTCCAGGCTGGCCTGATGGTGCACCAACAGCGGCGGGTCCATCCGCCCTAATCGATCTGCTTGTCGAACAGCGGCCCCAGCGGCACCACATCCAGCTGACCCTGCTCCGCCACCTGCAGTCCGGGTGGGGTGGGCTGCTCCGGCCCGTACAGCTCCACCGGCGGGGCATCAGGACCGAGAGGCAGTGGCTTCTGCCGGTGGCGATGGCGTGGCATGAAGAGAGCGCTTCAAGTCGGCCTTCATCATGGGGCAACAAAGGGGCTTCAATCTTGAGAGCCAGACTCGGTTTGCTCTGGGTACCCAACCCCCAAACTGCGGCGGCGAACGCTTCGTGTTCCGCTCGGGATCCAGAGCGGATCAATCAATGGGTCATGCACAGCTGCTTGCATCCCTGAGCATGATCAATCCGTTGGGGTGCGTCGCCAGGCAACCCTGTCGCGAGCCGCCACCATGCCCTTCCGCTTCCGCCGTAGCGCCCGCCTCGGCCCCCTGCGGCTCAATTTCGGCAAGAGCGGCCTCAGCTCCATCTCCCTGGGGGGGCGCGGGGCGTCTTTCAACATCCCCGTCGCCCGCGCCGGTGGCCCCCGCACCACCGTGGGGTTGCCCGGCACCGGGCTGAGCTGGAGCGTGGAGCACGGCCCCGGGGCGCCCTCGGCGTCGCCGGAGGGCCTGCCCAACAGCCGCCGTTTCCGGCCCGGCCAGCTAGAGGCCTTCCGGCAGGGGTGCCTGGGGGTGCTGCAGGAGCAGCTGTTCGCCCCCGGTTCCCAGGGCCAGCGCCTCTGGGACCACAACCTGATCACCCGGCTGCTGGCCGATCCCTCCATCGGCAGCCGCACCCAGGGGCTGCTGGCCGTGATCGAAACACCGGAGGCGATGCAGGCCTACGTGATGCGTGCCCAGAGCCAGGACGACGTGAAGCGCCGGGCCCATCGCTGTGTGGAGGCGGTGCAGGAAGCGCTGCGGCTGGTGAACGCCCGCGGCTGGCTCAGGGACTAGGCCGCCAGGCGGCTCCTCCAGGGGGGCCGGCGCTGGTCCGGTGCGCGTGGGTCCGACAGCCGGGGGCTCTGACAAGGATGAATGTCTCGGCGGAAGTTATGGCCCTGGCATAAACGCCAATCATCTTGACCGCGGACTTCCGCCGTCGCCGGCTGGCCGCTGAGCTGGCCTGCCGCCGGGTCCATTCCGGCATCGCGATCGGAGACCTGTGAATCGATTCATGACCGGCCCAAGGCCTGTGCTGGCCATCCCTCCATCTCCGGTGCTGTGCTGGAGGTCGCGTCTCTGATCCGATGACCAACAGCGAGCAAGGGGAGCTGAGCCTCCTCCTGCCAGACCCTGCATCGATACCGGCGGCGCCTGGTGTCGCTCAGGCCGCACTGGAGTGCAAGGGCATCCGCTCCACCCAGGATTTCCCCGCCGATCTCAGCGCCCTGAGCCGGGAGCAGATCGAGCACCACTACCAGGCGATGCGCAACAGCCACGCCTCCCTCACCCGCTCGAGGGCCCAGTTGCAACGCCGCTCAAGGGAGCTCACGGTGGCTCGCGAGCGTTTTCTGGAGACCCTGCGCAGCTATGAGGGCCGATTGGTGGCCCTGGGCCAGGAGAAGGCAGAGGCCCTCCGCATCGCCCAGGACATGCACCGGGAGTTGGAAGCCTTCGAAGACAAACAACAGGCCCTCGACGGCCTGTTGCAAGAGCTTGATGCCGCCAAAGATGAGGCCGGCTACTGGAGCATCTTCAGCATCACACGGCTGATCGAGCGCATGCGCCGCCTGCTGCGAGGAGGAAGAGAGGGCTGATGGGGGAACTGAGCGATCGCTTCGGCGAGCTGATGGCGCGCATGGCCAAGGGCGACGCCGATCTGTTCCGCACCGTGGGTGACCAGAACGCCGCGATCCGCCAGCTGGTGGAGGAGATGGCACCGGCGGCGGCTATCGGTGCCTTGAGTGAGTCCCCCCAGCCCTTGCTGCCGAAGGACCAATGCCATCCGGCGGCCCTCAAGGCCCGCTTCCGCACGGCCGCAGCCGCCCATGCCCATCTGGAGGCCGCCCTGGGCCCAGCTCCCACCAAGAAGAAAACCTGGGACCATCTGAGCTCCGTGTTTGCGAATGGCGCCTGGCCCGCCCCTGCACGCTCGCTGTCGGTAGCGGGAGCTGGTCGTGGCGGCGTCAGCGAGGAAGCTCTCGCACAAACGGAAGCCCGGCTGTTGCGGCGTATCGATCAGTTGGAAGAACGCGTGATTGGTTTGATCGAAACGCTGCTGTCAGGTAAGCCCTGACGACAGCGCAGACAGAGCCCCGTTCTCAACCACGACGACCAAGGCAAGCGATCGGGCAGACCAGAGCTCACCCCTCCAGCCCCCCCCGCACAAACCGATCACCCCACGCCACCGCCGTCGCCCAGTTCTCCGCCTCGCTGAGCCCCGAACTCCGGGTGGGCTTGAAGCTGTGGTCCCCACTGGGGATCCAGCCCAGCTGCACCGCCGGCGAGAGGCTGTAGGTCTCCACCTCCTCGCGGCGGCCGAACGTGTCCCGCTCCCCCTGCAGGATCAGGGTGGGCGTGTTCAGGGGGGCCAGGTGCTCGGTGCGCAGCTGCAGTGGCTTGCCGGGCGGATGGAAGGGATAGCCCAGGCACAGGCAGCCCCGCACCCCGTCGCTGGCGGCCAGTTCATCCACCAGCAGGCTGGCCACCCGCCCGCCCATCGACTTGCCGCCGATGAACAGCGGCCGCTGCGGGCTCTCGCCCGTCTCCAGCCGCACCTGCTGGCGAAACGCTTCCTGCAGCACCGGCATCCGCTCGGGCCCCTGGCGGCGGCCGGTCTCGCGCATCCGGGCCATGTAGCCGAACTCGAAGCGCACCACCCGCCAGCCCGCCGCGGCTAGTCCGCCGGCGATCGCCGCCATGAACGGGCTGTCCATCGGGGCACCGGCCCCATGGGCCAGCAGCACGGTGGCCGGCGCGTCGTCGGGGCCGTCGATCAGGCGGGTGTCGGAGCTGGTGCCCATACAGTCAGACCATGACACGCCGGATCGGCCACACGCTGCCTCGCGCTGCACGGCTTGGGGCCATCGGGGCCATCCTGCTGCTGGCCGCAGGATCGGCATGGGCCGATGGTCGCGGATCCAGCCCGGTGCTCCGCCTCGACGGGATCGGCCCGTTGCGTCTCGGCATGGGCCGAGCCGAAGCCGTCGCCACCGGCTGGCTCTCCGATCCGGGCCCCGGTTGTGAGCTCGGCGGGCCGCCGCTGCCTGTCGTCTACAGGCTCAAAGGGCCCAAGGCGCCGGCGGGAATCGTCGGCACGGCCCAGTTTGAACGGGGCACGTTGCGGGTCTTCGCCTTCTCGGCCGGCGTGCGGACGACGTTCGGCGTCGCCATTCCCGGCGGCACCGTGGGCGACCTGCTCAAGCGCGCCCGCGCCGCCGGCCTGTCCGCCACCTCGGTCTACGACGAGACCTTCGCCGGGCGGTTCGTCACGGTGAATCGGGCCGGCAAGCAGGTGCTCGGGGCGTTTGCCGAAAAGAGCGCCATCAGCACGATCGCGGTGCCCTACGTGCCTGTCTGCGAATAGCCGCCTGCTCGTTTCCGCTTCGCCCCAGGCCGGCCCATCTCAAGCCAGCACGTCAAGCCGCATCAGAGCGGCCGCCTGCCGCAGCCGTCGGTCGAAACAGGCGAAGGTGACCGGCTGATCGCTGCTGCGATCCAGTTCATGGGCGGCCGCCAGCTGGACACTGTCGTAGCCCCGCAGGCCGAAGCCATCGGCGAAGCGCCCGGCCGTTTCAACAAGCCGCTGGGTCACCTCCACGATCGTGCAGTGCTCCCAGCTCAGGATCAGTTGCTGACGGGCCTGCTCCAGCGCTTCGGCGTCCTCGGGGTGTTCCCGCTGACGGCGGGCCAGGCCCGCCATCGCCTCGGCCCAGGTAAGCCGACACACCGCGATGGCCTCCGCCTCAAGGCTGGCCTGATGCATCCGATCGGAGCCCGGCTCGCTGATCAGCAGCTTGATCAGGGCGCTGGTGTCGCAGAAGAGGATCACCCCTGACCCCGGTCCTCCAGCACCATCTCACTGACGCTTTTGCCTCCACCCTTGAGACGGATCGGAGGGGGGAAAGCAGGCTTCTGGCCGCTCCAGCTGACGAGGCCGGCGTCCATCGCCGCCTGCAGCGGATGGGTTGCGCCCGGATCCGTTGTCCTGACAGCGGTGATCCGGGCGATTGGCCTGCGGTGGGAGGTGACCTCCACCACTTCACCGGACTGAGCGCGAGCCAGCCATGAAGAGAGGTGGGTCTTCAGATCCCGCACCGACACCTGATTGGCGACCACATCGGCCATGATTTCTGGCACTTCTGTGACCACATTAGGTCGGCAAGATGCAGAATCCATGGGCCTGCCTCCCCGCCATGGGCGCGATCCTGCTCACCGCTGTCACCGTGCTGCTGGGCTATGGCCTGGGCAAGGGCGTGCCCCGTCTGGTGCAGGGCTCGGGCCGCCTGGCGCGCCGTTCCCGCTTCAGCCAGCTGGCCTTCGGCTGCCTGCTGCTGCTCCCCTGGCTGGTGGGCATCGTTCTGCTGGTGCAGATTCCCCTGAACCCCGCTCTACTGCTGCCGGCGATCGGCTATGCGGCCGGCATGGCCTGGGGGCGCCGCAAGGTGGGGCTGTAGGGGCCCCCCGGCCCACCCCTCACCGCGGCAACTGCGATTCCAGCTCCCGCAGCCGCCCTTCGAGGGCCTCGATGCGCTCCAGGTAGGTGAGGGCCAGGGCCATCCCGGAGACGTTGAGGCCGAAGTCGTCGCGCAGGCGGGCGGCGCGGCGGGCCAGGCGCACCGTGTGGACGTGGAAGGTCCACACCGGCGCCTGCTGGGCGCAGCGGAACACCCCGAACTGCACCAGTTCGATCACTTCCTCGTGGCCCAGGCCCGAGGCGGCCAGCAGTTCCTCGAGGGCGACGGTGCAGCCCTCGTTGTCGTCGGGAATCAGCAGGTCGTCAGCCATCGATGGGTCCTTCGAGGTGGTGGCGGGGGCAAAAGGCGGAGGCTTCGGCGAGTTCGCGGTACAGCGCCTGCTCCCGTTCGCCGATCTTTTCGGGCAGCACGATCTGAATCACACCGTAGAGATCGCCCGCCCCCTCGCGCCGCTGGGGCAGGCCCTTGCCGGCCAGGCGCAGCTTCTGGCCGCTGCGCATCCCCGGCTTGAGGCTCACCGCCACCGGCCCGTCGAGGCTTGGCACCGTGATCTCGGCCCCCAGGGCCGCCTCCCAGGGGGCGATCGGCAGCTCCAGGTAGAGGTCGTGGCCCACGGCCCGGAAGCGGGGATGGGGCGCCAGCCGCACCTCCAGATAGAGATCACCGGGGGCACCGCCGGCAATGCCGTCGCCCCCCTTGCCCGGCACCCGCAGCCGCTCCCCCTCCACCACGCCACGGGGCACCCGAATCCGGCCGCTGCGGCTCTGCTTCTCCACCCGGCCATCGGCCCCCAGCACCGGAACGCTGAGCGAGAACGACACCTCGGTGCCATGGGCGGCCTGCTCCAGGGTCAGCTCGGTGGCCACCTCCACGTCCTGGCCGCGGATCGGGAAGTCTGTCCCCTGTCGCCGAGGTCCGCCGGTGCCGCCACCGAAGCCGCCGAAGCCACCACCACCGAAGCCCATCCGCTCGAACAGGTCGGCCAGGTCGACCTCCTGCTGTCCGCCGCGCGAGAAGCGGCTGTCCCATTCGGGGGAGGGGTTGAAGTCCTCCCCTGGGCGGTGGCGGCCGAGGTCGTCGTAGGCCTGGCGCTTCTCCGGATCCGAAAGCGTCTGGTAGGCCTCGCTGATCTCCTTGAATCGCTCCTCGGCGCCCTCCTCCTTGGCCACATCGGGGTGGTACTGGCGCGCCAGTTTTCGGTAGGCCTTCTTGATCTCCTCGGCGCTGGCCTCGCGCTCCACCCCCAGGCTGGCGTAGTAGTCCTTGAACTTCATCGCAGCGTCCCTGCCCGGTGCCCGGGATCGGGGCCATCCTCCTATGCCCCTGCTGATCGCCCTGGCGGCGGTGGCCTTTCTCTATGCCTCGGTGGGCCATGCCGGCGCCTCCGGCTACATCGCCGTCCTGGCCCTGGCGGGTGTGCCGGCGCCCGAGATCCGCGCCATCGCCCTGGTGCTCAACGTGCTGGTGGCCAGCGTCGGCACGCTGCAGTTCGTCGCCGCCGGTCACTTCCGCCGTGATGTCTTTGTGCCCCTGGCCCTGGCGTCGGTGCCCGCGGCCCTGGTCGGCGGGGCCATCGCCCTGCCGGCCGTTCTGCTGCGCCAGCTGATCGGGGCGGTGCTGCTGTTTTCCGCCTGGCGACTGGTGGGCCAGCTGCCCGCCGACCCGGGGGCGATGCGGCTGCCCCGCCGCCGGGTCGTGGCCCTCACCGGCGCAACCCTGGGCTTGCTGGCCGGCCTCACCGGCACCGGCGGCGGCATCTTCCTGACGCCCTGGATGATCCTGCGCTCCTGGCTGCTGCCGAAGCAGGCGGCTGCCGTGTCGGTGGCCTTCATCCTGGTGAACTCGATCGCCGGCCTGGCCGGCCTGGTGCTTCGCCAGGGCGTCGCCGCGCTGCCGGATCCTGTCGCTCTGGCGCCGCTGGCGGGGGTGGTGCTGGTCGGCGGCACGTTGGGGGCCTATGGCGGCAGCCGGCGCTTTCCGTCCCCCTGGATCCGCCGACTGCTGGCGGTGGTGCTGGTGATCGCCGCCTGGAAACTGCTGGCGGGCTGAGCCAGAGGCGGCCGTTCAGCCGACCGGGCGGGGCTGGAAGCGGCGCCGCAGCCACAGCGACACGTAGACCAGCGCCACAAGCACAGGCACCTCGATCAACGGCCCGATTACCCCGGCCAGGGCCTGGCGGGAGCTGACCCCCCAGACGCTGATGCTGACGGCAATGGCCAGCTCGAAGTTGTTGCCGGCGGCGGTGAAGGCCAGGGTGGCCGTTTTCGGATAGCTGAGCCCGCTGCGGCGGCCCACCGCGAACGCCACGCTCCACATGATCGCGAAGTAGAGCAGCAGGGGCACGGCCACGGCGGCCACCGTGAGCGGATCGGAGGTGATCGCCTGGCCCTGCAGGGCGAACATCACCACGATCGTGAACAGCAGGCCGTAAAGCGCGAACGGGCTGATGAACGGGATGAACCGCCGCTCGTACCAGCGGGCTCCCTTGAGCCGTAGGCCGATGCGGCGGCTGAGGTAGCCGGCCAGCAGAGGGAGCCCCAGGAACACCAGCACCGCCGCGGCGATCTCCACCATCGAGAAAGCCACGTCCTGGGTGGCCAGCCCCAGCCAGCCGGGCAGGATCTTCAGGTAGAAGCCGCCCAGCAGGGCATAGGCCAGCACCTGGATGATCGCGTTGATCGCCACCAGCAGGGCGGCCGCCTCCCGGTCGCCCCGGGCCAGATCGATCCAGATCAGCACCATGGCGATGCAGGGGGCCAGGCCGATCAGGATCAGGCCGGTGCGGAACTCCGGCTGGCCGGGCAGGAACAGCCAGGCCAGGGCGAACATCAGTGCCGGCCCCAGGCCCCAGACCAGCAGCAGTGACAGCCGCAGCAGCCGCCGATCCTGCGCCGCCTGGCCCAGGTCCTCGTAGTGCACCTTGGCCAGCACCGGGTACATCATCAGCAGCAGCCCCAGGGCGATCGGCAGGGAGGTGTTGCCGATGCGCACGGCATCGAGCCAGCCCTGGATGGCGGGGAACCAGCGGCCCAGCAGCAGGCCGCCGGCCATGGCCAGCAGGATCCAGAGCGGCAGGTAGCGGTCGAGCAGCGACAACCGGGCCAGCACGGCCCTGTCCTCGTCCATGCGATGGCCCGGCTGATTGGATCAACGCTACTTGATGAATCAAGGGCGCCGGGTGCCGCCGGTTTCTGGGCCTGTTGCTTTCCGTGTGGGTGGCTCAGCCCATTGGGGTGCTGCCGTCCACCCCCTGCAGACTGCGCCCGGCCCCCAGCGCAGTGCTTCGCCGATGACCCGTCCCGATGCCCTGCTGGTGACCCAGGCCGTCTCGGCCGCCGCCGCCGTCCTGAAGGTTCAGGCGATCACGCGGCTGTCGGTGACCCGCGCCCCCCAGTCGATCCGGATGCGGATCGAGCTGCGCTTCGCCTCGGTGCCGGTGGTGGAGCTGTTCCGCATGGTCTCGGAGGACCCGCGCCTCGACATGGTGCCGGTGAACTTCGAGACCCTGCGCATCCCGCTGCTTGCCGGGCCCGGCACCCAGTTCGAGGTGGAGTTCAAGGGCCTGCGTCCTGCCACCCGCTACTGGTACCGGATCAAGGCGGGCGGTGGCCAGGTGGAGCGCCGGGGAGGAGCCCTGCTCAAGGGCTGGGCCGCCACCCTGGATCGCCTGGTGGAGTTCGACGTCAGCTACGCCACCCTGCTGATGGATGGGGATGGGAACAGCCCCGGCGAGGTGGCGTTCTGCGGGGTGATCTACGACGGGGAAGGCCAGCGTGCCAGCGGCTTCGGCGCCCGCGAAAGCCGCTCCGATGGCGGTGGGTTGCCCTTCTCGCCCCGCTATCTCCGTCCGGCGGGTCCCCCCTTCTCGCTGCAGGGCGCCCCCGACAACCTCACCCTGCTCTGCGGCGCCGATGAGGACGACCAATCCGATCTCTCCTTCGGGCTGAACCTTGACCCCGGCGGCGACTGGATCCCCGAAACCCCGCCCTCGGCCCCGAACTCCGGCGAGACCGAGAACCACGACTTCGCCTATGCGGTGCACCAGCTCACCAACCTGCCCGGCACGCCAGGCTCCACCGTTCTGGCGCCCGTTTACTTCCGCACCCGGCCCGGCGTGCTGGCCTTCGAGGCGGTCTGGTCGGTGCGGGTCAGTGTCTTCGACCCCTTCCCCACCCCCGGCGAGGTCATCCCCCGCCTCACCCCGCGGCAGCGGCTGCTGGCGCCGGGGGAGGCCGCGCGACTGCGCGGCAGCGATGGCCACCGCCGTGTGATCGCGCTCAGCCAGGAGGGGTTGCGGATCGGCACCGGCCGCCGCGACCGGGAGCACTGGATCCTGCTGGAGGGGCCCCGGCCGCGCCAGCTGCTGCTGGAGGCCGGCCCCGAGGGCCGGCTGGATCTGGTGCTTTTGGACGAGGAGGGCCACCTGCACGGGCTCCTCGATGGGCTGGCGACCGAGGGTGGCGGCGAGCCGCTGCAGGAAGCGCCCTGGATCCACCTCGGCGGACCCTTCGCCGCCCCACCCCTGGGCCTGCGCGATGGCCAGGGCCAGCTGCAGCTGTTCGCCCTTGACGCCGACGGTCGCCTGCGCTGCCGCCCCCTGGATCCGGAACCGCGGGATTGGCGGGACATCGGCGGACCGTTCCGTGGGGCCCTGGTGGGCTTTGCGCCGGTGGATGGCCCCCACACCCTGGCGGCGGAGGACGGCGACGGCCGGATCTGGGTGGGCACCGCTGCGGGGGAGAACTGGCGGCCCTTCGTCGCCGGCCATCGGCGCCTGGTGGCCGGCTATGGCGATGCCATCGGCGATGGGCGGCTGGTGGCGGCCGACGACGACGACGCCCTCTGGGTGCGCCGCCTGGATCCCGATGCCGAATGGGAGGAACTGGGTTCGCTCGAGGAGGCCCCCGCTGAGCCATCCCCTGAGCCGCCCGCTGAGCCCCACCAGACCCCGCCGCCGTCGACGTCCTGCTCCGATCAGGCCGGCTGAGCGGCCCCCGCCACCCGCCGGAGCCGCTGCACCGCATCGGCCACAGGCCGCAGCGAAACGTTCTCCACCGACAGCGCCTGGGAGGACCCGAAGGGGTTATCGAGATCGGTGATCAGCAGCAGGAGCTTGATCAGCAGGAAGGAGATCACGCCGATGAAAAAGAGCGACTCGGCGAAGGGCTCGATCCGGGAGAGCACCAGCCCGACGGTGAGAACCCCCGTGCCGATGTAGGCCATGCCATAAACCGAAGGCACAAACGTGGTGCTGCGAATCACGTCGATGCGCTGCACGCCCCGGCGGATGTGGGCCAGCTCCAGCAGCAGGCGCGCCTGCAGCGGG
Source organism: Rhizobium sp. Q54 (assembly GCA_943367585.1). GTDB lineage: Bacteria > Cyanobacteriota > Cyanobacteriia > PCC-6307 > Cyanobiaceae > Cyanobium. The sequence continues at coordinate 49,528 of CALRJP020000009.1, read as the reverse complement.
GCCGGATACAGGCAGCCCAGCTGCTCGATGGCCAGCTGCAGGTCGTTGAGCAGCTCCAGCAGCGCCAGGGTCGGCCCGGCCTTCTGCATCCAGGCCAGCAGCGATTCGCTGAAGTCCGCCAGCAGGGCCAGGGTTCCTTGCACCTCGGCCTCCGGCCGCAGCAGCCGGATCCCGTGCACCTCCAGGGCGATGCTCTCGAGGGCGGCGGCCAGTTCACCGGGCAGCTTTTCGCCTTCCTTGTAATCGGTCAGCACCCCATTCAGCAGGAAGCCCAGCAGGAACACCTCGGAGGCCACCAGGGCCGAAAAGAGGGGATTCGGAGTGAGCACCTCCCAGTGCTGCCGGTGCACCAGAACCCTGCAGGCTTCGATGCCGAGCAGCAGCAGGCTCACCCGGCCGAAGAACCAGACCCGCCGCAGCTGATCCATGGCAGGGGCGTTCATCGTGGCCAGGCGAACCGTTGCCAGTCTCGGCGGCAGGACCGGCCTGGGTCAGTCCTTGATCTTGGCCACCTCCTGGCGCGCCCGCTTCAGCACATCGCCGCTGAGGGGCACGAAGCCCAGTTCGGCCGCCTGCTTCTGGCGCTCCTCCTCCAGGGCCCAGAGCAGGAAGGTGCGCACGGCTTCGGCCTTCTCTTTCCCCTGCCCGCTCTCGAAGGCCAGGATCCAGGTGAAGGCCACGATCGGGTAGCTGCCGTCCCCCTCGGGGTTGCAGTCCTCCCCACCGAGGCGTTCATCGAGCTTGATGTTGTTGAGGGCCGCGGCTCCGGAGCTGGCATCCGGCAGGACGAACTTGCCGGCCTTGTTCTGCAGGGCCGCCGGCTTCACGGCACCCCGCAGGTAGGCCTGGTTCACATAGCCGATCGTTCCGGCCGTGTTCTGGATGACGCCGGCCACGCCCTCGTTCCCCCGGCCCGCCAGCCCCACGGGCCACTGCACCGCCTTGCCGACGCCCACCTTCTTCTTCCATTCCTCTGAGAAGCAGGCCAGCGCATTGGTGAAGTTGAAGGTGGTGCCGGAGCCATCGGAGCGGTGCACCACCGTCAGGGGCCTGGCGGGACAGCCCAGGGCACTCCAGTTGGTGATCTTGCCGAGGAAGATGTCGGCCAGCTGGGCCTGGGTCAGCTTCAGGCCGGGGCAGTCAGGGTTGTTGTAGGCCGGGCTGATCGTGCCGCCCAGCATGGGGATCTGCACGGCGCCCCGCTGGCCCGCCGAGCCGGCCTTGAAGTCCTCGTCGCTGAGGGCCTCGTCGGTGGCGCCGAAATCCACCGATCCGGCCAGGAAGGAGCGCACCCCCTGTCCGGAGCCCACTGATTGGTAGTTGACCATGTGGCCTTCGCTGGTCTTGTAGTCAGCCGCCCAGCGCTGGTAGGCCGGCGCCGGGAAGGAGGCCCCGGCCCCATTCAGCGACGGCAGCCCGCCGCCGCCGGAGCCGCAGGCGCTGATGGTCAACGTCAGGGCTGCCAACCCGCCGGGCAGGCAGGCTCGGCGGAGATGGGCAAGGGGCCGCTGCTGGGGAGGGGTCATGGCGGGGGAGTCGCGTCAGGCTCTCCCTTACATCTACTGCGACGAGGTTGGGTGGGTCTGCGCTCAGGGCGTCGCCTCCAGCCCCTTCTCCTCCAGCTCCTTCACCTCCGGTGCGCGCGGCAGGGGCGGCAGGGCCGGCGGCGGCAGCACCTCCAGATCGGCAGGATTCGGTGCGGTTTCCGGACCGATCAGGTCCACGGCCGTGCGTTGCATCACTAGCCGGAAGCGCAGCGGTGCCTGGCTTTTGTTGATGAACTCCTGAACGGCGGCCACCTGGGTGGCCGTGGGCAGGGTCGGATCGGTCACGCGCACCCGGGCCCGGATCAGCGGCGGGTTCTGCTGCCAGTCGATGCTCAGGCCCACCATGTCGATGGCGGGATCCCCGCCGAGGGTGATCGTGCTGCTGCGCAACCGCTGCTCAATCGTCGCCTCCAGCTGCTGGGCCTTGGTCTCCTGCCGGGTCTGGTTCACCAGCCGGAAGAAGCTGCTGCCCAGGGGGATCACCAGCAGGGCGGTGAGCACCACGCTGGTGAGGCCAAGGCGGCTGTGGAACAGCCGGCGCCGGTACACCTTTTCCAGCGTCCCGAGGGCCGCCATGGCCCCCACCATGATCCCGAGCAGGTTGGTGGCGAACAGCAGCAGGGCCCCGTAGGCCTGCCCCCAGAACGAGGAGGCCAGCAGGATTCCCACCACACACATCGGCGGCACCAGGGCCACGGCGATGGCCAGGCCGGCCAGGGCCGAGATCGCGTCCTTGCGGAGTTTGGCGAACATCGCCACCGCTCCGGCCACCAGGGCCACCCCCAGATCCAGCAGGTTGGGGCTGGTGCGGTTCATCACCTCGCTGCCGAAGCTGGGAAAGGCCACCAGGTGGCCCACCGCCATCGCCAGCAGCACGCAGATCACCACCCCCAGCAGCAGGGTGCGCAGGGCCCGCAGGAACATCGGCAGCCGCCCCCGCAGGATCTCGAAGGCCATCGCCTGCAGCGGCATGATCCAGGGGGCCACGACCATGGCGCCGATCACCACGCCGGGGCTGTTGGCCAGCAGGCCCAGGGTGGCGATCAGGGTGGCGCCCACCGTGAGCACCACGAACACCTGGTTGAAGCTGGCGTCGTGCTCGAACTCCTGCTGCAGCGCAGCCAACCGACCGTCATCGGCCGGGGCGGTGGGTGCGTTCATGGCAGGGGGCGCATGGGCGAATCGCCCCCATCCTGCTGGTCCGGCCGGGTACCTTCGGAGGCCATGAGCAGCCCTTTGCCTGTTCCATGACACGGCGCCGTCCCGCCCGGAAGGGGCCCCATCCGGCGGTGGTGCTGCCGGCGGCCGTGCTGCTGGCGATCGTGGGGCTGACGGGCCCCTTGACGCGGAACGCCCGCGCGGACAACTGGACGTTCCAGCGGCTGGTGGAGGCCTTCGAGCAGCGCGGCTTCACCGTGCTCGGCAGCCACCCCCGCTGCGCCGAGCGCGGTCTGTATGGGCTTTACCTGCGCGAGAGCCGGCGGATCGTGGTCTGTCCCCGCGGCAACCTCAACGACACCCTGCTGCACGAGGGATGGCACGCGGTCCAGTCCCGCTGCCTGCGGGGCAGGCCCCATCTGGGCGAGGAGGAGCTGCGCCGGGGCCTGAGTCGCCGCGACCAGCGCGACCTGGCCAGGCTCTACGGCGAAGGCCGCTGGCAGCGGGAAGCGGAAGCCCGGGTCATGGCCCGCCGTGATCCCGCCGCTTACTTGCGCCTCGTGGACGAGCTCTGCGCCGCACCTGTCCCCCCACCGGCTCCGGCGCCGCCGCAGGACGCGCCTCAGGGCCAGGAGGTGAAGCGCACCGGCTCATAGCGGGCGATCGCCACCCGCCAGCCCCGGATCGCCAGGGCGGCCAGGTCGGCATGGAAATCGGCCGTGGCGCCGCCGCCGACCCAACGCGCCTTCAGCCGCGGCAGCTGTTCCTGCAGGACGTCCAGCGGCAGCTCCACCAGCAGCAGGCTGCCGTCCCCGGCGGCCCGACGCAGGGCGCCCTCCTCGCTGCGCTGCCAGAGGCGCAGCAGCAGCTCCAGCACCAGGGTGCGGCCGTCGTCTCCGGGTTCCTCCGCTTCAGCCGCCGCCACGGTCAACGACTTGCCGTTCAGGGGCAGGGCCCGCTTCCCCTCCTGCTCCAGCAGGGCCAGCGCCACCAGGTAGGGAGCCTCCGCCATCACCATCATCCGCACAGAGCCCCCAGCCTGCTGGATCGGCGTCGACAACGTCAGGGAGCCTGGCGAGCATGGGGGTCCGTGGGCCCGTCCCACGCCACCCGCCCCGGATCCATGGACAGCTTCGACGGCAAGATCATCGTGGGCAGCGAGGAGTGGTGCAGCTTCCCGGACGCCGGGCTGCCGGCGATCAAGGCCCGCGTCGATTCCGGTGCGGCCACCTCCGCCCTCCACGCCACCAACATCGTCCCCTTCGACCGCGATGGGCAGCCCTGGGTGAGCTTCGAGGTGCACCCGCTCCAGGGTGACCGGGTGGTGGTGGTGCGCCATGAGGCCCCCGTGGTGGCCAAGCGGGAGGTGCGCAACACCAGCGGCGTCCCCGAGAGCCGCTACGTGATCCGGGAGCGCCTGGTGCTCGGCGAGCAGAGCTGGGAGGTGGAACTCACGCTGGCCAACCGGGATGCCATGGGCTACCGGATGCTGCTGGGGCGGCAGGCCATGGTGGGCCGGATCCTGGTGGACCCGGAGGGCAGCCACCACCTGCGCAGCCTCAGCGCCGAGGAGAGCCGGGCCCTCTATTCCCATGTCCGCAAGCGCGATGCCGGCCTGCGGATCGTGCTGCTGGCCAGCAACCCCGACCTCTACAGCAACCGCCGCCTGATCGAGGCCGGCGAGGAACGGGGCCACCACATGCAGTTCCTCAACATCCGCCAGTGCTACATCCGCCTGGACCCCCGCAACCCGGAGGTCCACTACCGCGGCGGCGACGTGCTCGGCACGGTGGATGCCGTCATCCCGCGCATCCGCCCCAGCGTCACCTTCTACGGCTGCGCCGTGACCCGGCAGTTCGAATCGATGGGGGTGCCGTCCCTCAACAGCGCCCAGGCGATCACCGTCTCCCGCGACAAGCTGTTCGCCTCCCAGGAGTTCGTCCGCGCCGGGCTCAACACCCCCGTCACCGGCTTCGCCGATTCCCCCCTCGACACGGTCGACCTGATCCGCATGGTGGGCGGCGCCCCCCTGATCGTGAAGCTGCTGGAGGGGGCCCAGGGCAAGGGCGTGGTGCTGGCCGAAACCCAGAAGGCGGCGGAGAGCGTCATCAATGCCCTCCAGAGCCTTGACGCCAACCTGCTGGTGCAGGAGTTCATCAAAGAGGCCGGCGGCACGGATCTGCGTTGCTTCGTGGTCGGCGGCAAGGTGGTGGCCGCCATCGAGCGCCGGGCGGCCGAAGGCGAGTTCCGGGCCAACCTGCACCAGGGGGGATCGGCCAGGACCGTGCAGCTCGATGCCCCCGAAAAACAGATGGCCATCAAGGCCTGCAAGGCCCTGGGGCTCGATGTGGCCGGCGTCGACATCCTGCGCTCCCACCGCGGGCCCCTGCTGCTGGAGGTGAACTCCAGCCCCGGACTCGAGGGGATCGAAGCGGCCACCGGCCTGGATCTGGCCGGCAAGATGATCCAGAAGCTGGAACGCAAGCTCGGCTGGGGCCGGCCCGCTGCCCAGGAGAGTGCGACGGAGACCCAGCCCCTGGCCCCGGCATGAGCACCGCCCCATAAGCTCCGCCCCATGAGCACCCCCCCATCGGCCTACCTGGAGCTGGAGGCCGTCGAGGCCTGGTTGGGGCCGCGGCGCGTCTTCGAGGATCTCTCCCTTCGCCTGCTCCGCGGTGAGCACACCGTGGTGCTGGGCCCCAACGGTTCCGGCAAGAGTTCGCTGGTGAAGCTGCTCAGCCGCGAGCTCTACCCCGTGGTGAAGCCCGGCTCCTGCCTGCGCCTCTTCGGCAGCGAGACCGTGAACCTCTGGGAGCTGCGCGGCCGCATCGGCCTGGTGTCCCAGGATCTGCAAGCCGCCTATGTCGGCCGGGTGCCCGCCGCCGATGTGGTGCTCTCCGGCTTTTTCGGTTCGGTGGGCATCGGCCGCAGCCAGGTGGCCACCGGCGCCCATCGGCGGCGGGTGGCGGCCCTGATGGAGCAGCTGGGGCTGGCCGACCTGGCCGAGCGCCCCTATGGCCAGCTCTCCGAGGGCCAGCGTCGACGCCTGCTGCTGGCCCGGGCCCTGGTGCACGGGCCCGAGGTGCTGGTGCTGGATGAACCCACCAACGGGCTCGATCTGAAGGCGAAACACCAGCTGCTGGCGATCCTGCGTGAGCTGGCCCGTGGCGGCACCACCCTGCTGCTCGTGACCCACCAGATCGAGGCGATCCTGCCCGAGATCCGCCGTTGCGTGCTGCTGCGGGAGGGTCGGGTGGTGGGTGACGGCCCCACCGACGCCCTGCTGCAGGACGCTCCCTTGAGCGCCCTGTTCGCCACCCCCCTGCGGGTGTGCGAGGCGAACGGTTACCGGCAGGTGTTGCCGGCGGGCTGAGCCGCCATCATTCAGGACATGTGCCGTGGCTTCCGGGTGCCCCGTCCGATCCGCCTGCCCCGTCTGCCCCGTCAGCTCCAACCGCTGCTGGCGTTTCTGATCGCCTGCCTGCTGCCGCTGATGGGCCTGTCCCCGGCAGCGTTCTCCGCCGGCCCGCGGGCCGCACCCCCCACCCTCGGCGGGAACACCTACGTGCCCCTGGAGAGCCAGCCCTTCCATGGCCAGCTGCTGGAGCTGCAGCAGCAATGGACCGATGCCCCCCTCAACCAGGTGGTGGGGGACAGCCCGCGGGCCACCCTGCTCAACTTCTACGTGGTGATGGCCCAGGTGAACCGGGACATCGCCCGGATCGAGGCCAAAGCTGAGGCGACACCGGGGCTCTTCTTGTCCAGCGCCTTGCGTCACGAACTGGCGCTGATCAACAGCTACTTCGAGGAGGCGGTGAAGGCCCTGGATGTGTCAGAGATTCCCCAGAGCATCCGGGCGGATTTCGCTGACGAATATGCCCTCAAGCTCAAGGTGATTCTCGATTACGTCTTCACCCACAGCCGCAAGCCGTTCGAGATCCCCGATGCGGCCGGGATGAAGACGTTGAACGAGGGACGGGTGAATCCCAGCGCCAGCTGGACCATCCCGGGCACCTCCATCACCCTGACGGATGAGGGCACGGAAGGGGACCGGGACCGGGGCTACCGGTTCTCCGCTTTCACGGTGGCCCAGATCCCCAGCCTCTACGAGGAGATCAGGAATCAGCGGGCGCCATCAGACGGCCCCTCCAGCCTGCTGACGCCAGCGATCTATGACGCCTTCAGCCTCAGGCCCGGCCACATCCTGCCGCCCAGGTGGTACCTGAGCATCCCCGCCGGCTTCCGCCGCAACGTGCTGGAGGCCCATCTCTGGGACCAGACCCTGTTCCAGATCGTGCTGGGACTTCTGGTGTTGGCGGCCTTCGCCTTCGTTCAGTTCCGGCTGGTGCTGGCCCTGCTGGGCACCTATCGGATGACCCAACGGGCCGCCAGCCAGCCCCTCACCCCCATGGAGATCTGGCGCGTCGACAACATCGCCTGGCACCGGGTGCTCCTGGCGGGCGTGGCCCTGCCCATCACCCGGCTGGTGGAACTGCTGCTCGACCACTACGTCAACGTCACTGGCCTGCCCCTGCAGGTGCTGATGTACCTGCTCTACACGCTGTATTTCTGCTGGGCCGGGCTGTTCAGCTTCTTCCTGATGGAGGCCCTCGGCCGCAGCCTGGCGGAATGGGTCACGATTCTGCGCGGCCGGCGCAACGCCCTGCAGCTGAGCCGCGTCAGCAATCTGGTGATGCCGGTCTGCCGGGTGCTGGGGGCGATCATCGGCGTCTCCCTGATGTACCGGCTGCTGATCCTGCTGGGCCTGCCGGGCTCCACCGTGCTGGCCTTTTCCGCCGTGCCCGGCCTGGCCATCGGCCTGGGCGCCTCGAAGCTGCTGGGCAACCTGTTCGCCGGTCTGTCGATTCAGACCGACCGTCCCCTGCGGGTGGGGGAGTTCTGCCGCATCGGCAGCAACCTGGGCTACGTCACCAAGATCGGCCTGCGCTCCCTGGAGCTGCAGACCCACGAGAGCCGCATCACGATCCCCAATTCGGTCGTCGATGAGGAGACGATCGTCAACTACTCCCTGCGATCGGGTCAGGCGCAGGATGCGGTGCTGCATGTCTTCGAGCTGCACCTGCCCCTGCCGGCCGAGCTCACCCCCGACCAGCTGGACGACCTGGTGCATTACGGCCGCCTGTACCTCACCGAGCTGCCGGGTCTGGCCGCCGCCCAGGTGTTCCTCGACCAGACCACCGTGGATGGGGAGCTGCTGCTGCGCTGCTGCGGGCAGATTCACGCCCCCAACTGGACCGACTACCTCACCCTGCGGGAAACGGTCCTGCTGCGATTGCGGCAGATCCTCGATCAGGTGATCCGCTCCCGCATGGTGATCGGCGTGGCCTATGACACCACCGCGGAGCAGCTGCAGCGCATCCCGGAACTGATCGCCTCCCTGTTCGAGCGCGAACCCCTCGCCGCCTTCCGGTCCTGTCGCCTGATGGCCATCAGCGACTTCAGCTACGACTTCACCTACGACTACCGCTCCGCCCAGCCCACCTATCCGGCGTTCAAGGACGAGGTGGCCCGCCTCAACCGGGCCCTGCTGGTTCTGTTCGCCGCCGAGGGGATCGAGATCCCCTACCCCACCCAGGCGGAGTTCCAGATCAATGGCTGAGCTGACGCTCCAGACCCTGGCGGGCTGCGGCCTGGCGATCGGCGCCTATCCCCGCTTCCGGTACGACGCCCGTGGCGGCGGTGGCGTGGGGCGGCTCAGCGAGGGGGACAGCACCGGCTCGCGGGAGCTGTGTTTCGACCCCGACGCCTTGTGCATCCCCCCGCTCCACTGGCGCACCACCCGGTTCCTGGGCCTGCCGTTGCCCCCCGGCCTGGCGATCACGATCCACCCCGAGCGGTTCGACGGCAGCCTCGATGGCGCCACCGGAGCGATGGCGCTGCGGTTCTGCGCCCGCTTCCGCTTTGCCATCGGAGGGCTCTACCGGGCACCGGATCTGATCGTCGACACGACGCTCAGCACCGGACCGGTGCAGGGTCGCCGCCACCAGGCCACGGGCCAGCCCCTCGATGGCGATGGCCTGGCGCAGCTGGTGGGGGTGGCCACCATCGCCCCCAGCGGTGATCCGTTCCTCGACCGGTTCCTGGGTCTGCCCGATGAGGCCCTGGCGCTGCTGCGCTGTCGGTTGGGGCCGCTGGTGCCGGACGGTCGGGACTTACCTTGACCCCCTCGACGCCCGCTCCCGCCATGCATCCCCTGCCGCTGCATCTCGGCCCGGGCAGTGATCTGCGCGCCAGCCTCGAGCAGCTGGGCACCCAGGCCGGCACCTCCGGGTTCGTGCTCGGGGTGGTGGGGGATCTCTCCCAGGCGGCCTTCCAGTGCCCGGGCCAGGCCGAGCCCACCGTGCTGCAGGGTCACCTGGAGATCATCACCCTGCAGGGCACCGTGGCGCCCCAGGGGGTGCACCTGCACCTGAGCCTCTCCGACGGCGAGTGCCAGGTGTGGGGCGGCCACCTGGAGCACGGCAGCCTGGTGCTCCGGGGCGCCGACCTGCTGGTGGGCTTCCTGCCCGCCGCCGCGCCCCCGGAGCCAGCGGCCGCGGCAGCTGCCCCCTACCAGCCGCGGGTGGCGATCGCCGTGCTCAGCGGCTGCCCCTTTTCGGCCCGGGCCCTGCGCATGCTGCGCACCCTCGGCATCCCCCACGTGGTGCAGCTGGCCGACGACGAGGCCCTCCGTCAGGAGGTCGCCGAACGCAGCGGCAGCAGCTCGATGCCCCAGGTGTTCATCGACGGCCAGCCCATCGGCGGCTACGACGCCCTGGCCGATCTGCACGGTCAGGGCGCCCTTGACCATCTGCGCTGAGGGCGCGGCGCCTAGCGGGCCAGCTCTGGAAACTGCACCTTCAACCGGGCCACCTTCGGCTGGTCGTGGAACACCACGTAGGGATGGGCCGGGTTGCGGGCGACGAAATCCTGGTGGTAGGCCTCGGCGGGGGTGAAGCCCCGCCACTCCTCCACCGTGGTGGCGATCGGCCGCGGCAGGGCGCCGGAGCGGTTCAGCTGGCTGATGTAAGCCCCAGCCACCCGGCGCTGTTCCGGGGTGGTGGGGAAGATCGCCGAGCGGTACTGGGGGCCCACATCCGGACCCTGGCGGTTCCGTTGGGTGGGATCGTGGGCGACGGCGAAGAACGCCTTCAACAGCTGGCCGTAGCTCACCCGGGCCGGGTCATAGGTGATGCGGATGCCCTCGGCGTGGCCGGTGTCGCCGCTGTAGCCGGTCACCACCTCGGTGACACCGATGACGTGCTCGAACACCGCCTCCATGCCCCAGAAGCAACCGCCCGCCAGCACCGCCGTGGCGCGTGGCCCGGCCGCCAGGGTGAGCCCGGTGGCTGGATCGGGCAGGTTGGTGGCCAGGGCGCTGGAGCCTCCCGGGCGGGGCAGAAGACCCGCCGCGATCAGCGGCAACGCCAGCAGGCCGGCCGCCAATGCCGAGCGGGCGGCGGCTGGGCTGAGGCGTGGCGACAGTCCCATCGGAGGGGAAGCGGGTGATGCAGGCAGTACCGGCCAGGGACCCGGGCGGATTTCCCCGTAAGGTCGATCAGAGCGAAGGAACCTCCATGGCAGCCCGCCTCGCCATCGGCCCGGTGGATGTGAGTCCCGAGGTGCGCGAGTGGGTGGATCGCGAGACGCTGCAGCGCCTGGTGGCCCGCCACCGCCGGGGCGACTGGGGCGTGGTGGATGCCCGCGATGCCCGCGACAACACCATCGCCGCCTACCGCCAGCAGGGGTCCCTGCGCAGCGTCTTCGACCTCGGCCAGGGTCTGCAGGTGTGGATCCTCACCCATGACCTCGGCACCGACCGGTTGCACACCCTGGTGCTGCTGCCCAGCGACGAGTAGACCCCCCCGGCGGCGGCGACTCACCCGCCTCGGGCTTGTTTGTCAGGGAACCTTTCGTTCTTGTCCAGGGTTTCATATGTCCACCCTGGCACCATCTTCATAATATCTTCCGTCAGCTTGTGTTGCCCCGCCCCTGGACAGGGCGTCGAGATGCCGTAAAAGAGGTGACAGGTTGCTGAGGGCAGGCCACGTGATCGATCTCCCCCAGCCCCGGCGTCAGCCCCAGGCCAGGCTCCAGGATCAGCCGCGCCAGGGTCCCGACGCCCTTTCTGTCGCCATGCTTGCCACTGAGATGGGCTGGTCTCCCGCCGACGAGCTGGCCACCCTCGAGGTGGTCTGGGAAAGTTTGTGCCATGACGCGGTGAGCCCCACCACCGCGCTCCAGCTGCCCACCATTCCCTCCCCCCAGGGCCGAGCCGGCGGCCAGCGTCCCGTGCGCCAGCGGAATCGCCTCACCGACCCCCAGGACCGACTGGCGTCCTGAGCGCTTTCTTGTCGTTTCTCAATCCTTCGTGGTGAAGGAATGTATGGATCGTTCACCAGGCGCTTAGCGCTGTAACGATTCTCGTTTCTTCCCTCTGAATCCGGTAAGAATCGCTCCTTGACATCGTCGGCGGGCAAGGCCCTCCAGGGAACTCATTTGTTCGTGCCTCCGCACGGGTTCCTACCAGAAACTGCCACCTGCCATGCCCATGGCGATGCTCTCTTCCCCCTGCCCTTTGCGTTTTTTTTCCCATGGCCCTGGTCCAAGCCCCTTCCCTTGGCATCGAGCGTTTCGCGGATGATCGCAACAAGGAGAACTGGTCGAAGGCGTCGCCGCAGGATCGTGATGGCATCATTCGGCTGGTCTATCAGCAGGTGCTGGGCCAGCAGTATGTGATGCAGAATGAGCGCCTTGTCGGCGCAGAATCCCTGTTCCGAAACGGTTATCTCACCGTGCAGGAATTCGTGCGCACCCTGGCCAGAAGCGGGCTCTATCGCGCCCGTTTCTTTGAATCCTGCAACCCCTACCGCTTCATCGAGCTCAACCACAAGCATCTCCTCGGCCGGGCGCCCCACAACAAGGCCGAGATGCTGCATCACTTCACGATCCTGCAGGAGCAGGGCTACGACGCCGAGATCGATTCCTACATCGACAGCCCCGAGTACCAGGAGCGCTTCGGTTCCGATGTGGTGCCCTACCTGCACGGCTGGGACTATTCCGCCGGCCACCAGGGTCAGCAGTTCTCCTGGCTGATGCAGCTGGCCGGTGGTGCGGCCGCTTCGGTGAAGGGTGACAGCGCCGGGACGCGCTTCAAGCTCGGCCGCGCCCTGCACCAGGATCGGGCCGTGACGGTGACGGTCAACCGCCCCCGCTTCAGCGGTGAATCCTTCTTCCAGGCCAACCTGGGCCAGGGCGGCGCCAGCGTGGATGGTCCGGTGTCCCGCAACGGCCAGCCCACCGATCCCTCCCGCGGCCACCGGGAGGAGGCCCTGGTGGTGTCGGCCGGCGTGCGTGGCACCAGCGGCTCCAGTGGCCGGGTGGCCACCATCACCGCCACCGGGCTGGTGAACAACGCCGTGGTGCGCAGCGGTGCCTACGTGATGCGGGTGCCCTATAGCCGCATGAATGAGGCCCTGCAGCGGGTGCAGCGTCTCGGTGGCCGGGTGGTGCGCGTCAGCGTCAACTGAGTCGGCGCCCGGGGGGTCAGGGCCTCAGGTCCACCCCCCGCCCGGCCAGGAGCTGGCGACAGGCCATCAGGGCCGAGAGGCTCACCCCGGCGGTGCCCTCGCCGGGGTGGATGGCATCGCCGCAGAGCCATAGGCCCGCCAGGGGGGTGCGGCTGGCCAGGCCGAAGGGCCCGAAGCGGCTGGGGTGCTGCCCCAGCCCGCCCACGTAGCCCCAGGGCCGGCCGGTCCAGCCGGCAAAGCCGCGGGGGGTGGCCAGCTCCCCGTGCAGCCAGTCGGCGGGTCCCACCCCCAGCAGCTGCTCCAAGCCCCCCTGGATCAGGGCCATCGCCTGCCGCTTGCGGGCCTGATAGGCGTCCTCCCCCTCCTCCTCGAACCAGGGGCGGGCCGGGGTGAACACGCTGGCGATCACCGTGGCCCGCCCGCTGGGCGCCCGGCCATCCCCCTCCTGGCTCACCGACACGAACAACGGGCCCGGATCCTGGGCCTCCAGCTGCAGATGGCTGGCGCAGCCCGGCGGCAGCCTGTCCCGGGCGACAGCTCCGTAGAACACCAGGGCGCCACTGGGTTCGTGCAGGTGCTGGAGCCGGCGGCGGTAGCCGGCGGGCAGGGCGTTCCCGAGCAGGGCCGGCAGGCTCTGGGGGGGCAGGGTGACCACCACCTCGTCGGCCGCCAGGGTGATGTCCGCCTCCGGTGCTCCGGGGTCGCCGGGGCGAACCGCCAGGCGCCGGCCCGTGATCCGCCAGTGTTCGTCCGGCCGTGCCGGGGGCTCCAGTCGATCGACACGGTGCCCCAGCCGCAGCCGGCCGCCCTGCTGGGCCAGCGCCCGTTCAAGGCTGTCACTCAGGCTTTGCATCGAGCCCTCCAGGTGCCAGAGGCCCAGCGGCTCCTGCACCATCGCCAGCACCGTGGCCCCGTAGAGCGCGGCGGTGCGATCGGCTGGCTCCTGGGAGTAGAGCTTCAGCTGCAGGTCCAGGAAGCGCCGCAGCCGCCCATCGGCGGCACAACCGCTGATCCGCAGCAGGTCGGCCACCGTGGCGGTGGTGAGCAGGCCGCTGGCCAGGGTGCCTGGCCCCACCGCCCCCAGCAGCTGGCCCAGATCCCACCAGGAGCGGGGCGGCAGCACCGGATCCTGGGCGGCGAAGGCCCAGTTGGCCCGGTGCACGGCGTCGCAGAGGGCCCAGAAGCGGCCACTGCCGGGGAACTGCTTCTGACGCTCCTGGCGCCAGCGCTCCGGGTCACGCCAGATCGACACCGGTGGGTGACCATCGGCCAGATCCACCACGCAGCCGGGGTCCAGGGGCACGGCCGCCGGCGGGGCCACCCCCAGATGGCGGAACAGTCGCGCATGGATGCCGGCGGGGTGGCCCGTACCTCCTTCCTCCAGTCCTGCGACCTGGGTCGCCCCCACATCGAACACGTAGGGCCCGCGCCGGAAGGTGCCGGCGCAGCCACCGCTCTGGCGATGGGCCTCGAGCAGCTCCACCTGGAGCCCCTGCTTCGCCAGCAGCGCCGCCGCCGTCAGGCCGGCGATGCCGGCGCCCACCACCACGACATCCGTTCTGGGCCTGTCGCTGGGGGTCAACGCTGCCTGTGTGCCTAAAGCTGATGTTGGCAGCCCGACGATCGGCTCTGTGGCCAGGGCTGTGGCTGAGAGCTGCGGCAGGGGCCGCGCAGGGCGGGACTGGCTCGGGGGAGCAGCATCTGGCGCAGGCGGAGACGCAGTCAGTTGATGCACTTCAGAGGCGCACGAGCAGCACATGCGTGGCGATCCTCTGGCGCCATCTTGAATGTCATGCATCATTCTGTAAATCATGCAGAACAAGCATGGTCTTGGCTTGCAAACCATGGACCAGTGGATAGGGGCATTGTGCCCGTTGCTTCGCCTCAAAATCACTGCACTGCAAAGGATCTGAGCTTGCTGAGAATCTTGGGAATGGATGTGGGCATGGGGCAATGGAGCCGGCGAGCGGTGCGGTCCGCAGTTCCTTAGGGGCGGTGGGAGAATCCGGTTCGATTCAGATATCGTGAAATCTGGCTATAGAGTCCCGGGGCTAATCGCCCACAACGTTCGCCAAATCTTTGCCATGACACTAAATCTCATGACGATGCGCAGCCTCAATGCATCCAAGTGCCGCATTGGTTCTGCCGGGGTGTGTCTTGGGGTGGCCTTCACAGTCCTTGGTCTTGCAGGGTCTGCTCGTGCTGCTTCCTTCACGACCTGCCAGGCCCTGGCTGATCTGACGGTCGGCGGCACGAAAATCTCCAATCTCAAATGCGCAGGCGATATTGCCAATAGCCCAGATGTGGTGATTTCTTTTGGTGAACTCAGCAATAATGTTGAGTACAGTTTTATCGGTAATTCTCTCCTGGGTTCATTGGCAGGGGGTATCCGCTATGACATCGAAATCATCCTCGGACAAAACGTCTTCAGCAGTGTGCAGCTGACGGCTGATGGCACGACCGGCTCCATCTACAGTGCTGTCAAAGATGTTTCATGGGTAGGTGGCGCCACCCAGCTTGCCACCACCGAAGAAGGGCATGAGCCTGTTTTCAACTTCCCTACCCTCAATATCAAGAAGCTGAAGATCGCTGATTCCTGGACGACGTCGAAGGGGGAAGTCCAAATCGTCAAGAACAACTTTGTTCAAGTCCCCGGCGAAGCACCTCCAGAGTCCGTTCCCGGTCCCCTGCCCATCCTCGGAGCGGCCGCCGCTTTCGGCTTCAGCCGCAAGTTGAGAGCCCGGATCAGCAAGCCAGTCAGCATGTCCTGAATCCTGCCCCTTCCCAGGCCTTTGGTCCCTGCCGATCTGGCAGGGATTTTTTTGGCGCTCAGGGTACGATCCGCCATGGCGACGGAAGCGACACCCAGTCACTCCGCTGGCAGGAATGATGCGACACCAGCCCTGGGCGACCCCTGGGTTGATCAGAGGTCACCGGCGATCACACACCCAGGGACAGAAGACAGAAGACAGAAGCCCTCGATGGAGCGCCGGCCCGCCAGTGCCGCGGCAACGTGTTGTCCATCACACAGGTTCGTGTCGGAGGAGCGGGTCTCCTTTCGCTTTCGTCAGCCTTATCGCTGTGGCAGGGTTTGCAGCCGAAGAATTCGGATCGGCGGCCGCGTCAAGCTGGAGTGAATCCCACGCAGATGGAGCCAGACAGGGCGAAGCCCATCCCGTGCATCTGCTGGGAGGCCGTCAAGGGACAGGGTCGCGGTGACCATCATGGAATCCTTTGTTCCTCCTCGATCCACCCTTCAGGGACCACGGCGCCCATGTCCTTCGGCCTGAATCCGCCAGCCAGGCCATGGCCCCTGAGCGGTCTGTTCAGCACCTGGGTCAGCAGGGTGGGTTGAGCCGGTGAAGGTCGGCCAATGGCCGCAAAGCCCACAAAGAGGATCAGCATCCTCATGACATTGCCAACGAGCAACGCCAGCGATCGCTGCCAGAGAGAGGACATCCGTTGATCAAAGTCGTACTGGGCCTTCTTGCTCCTCGCGTCCATGGCGTCCATCAGGCGACCTTTCACGGTGCTGAGTGGTAGGGGCAGCGGCTCCGGAAGCGGTGCTTTGTTGCCAGGGATTCTCTCGTAGGCCCGTCGCAACTCAAGCTCCGTGGTGGAGTCCTGAATCGCCTCCATGGCCCGTCTTGCCTGGGAGAGCTGTTCGGTGGCATTTTGCTGTTGTTCACCCAGCAGTTTCACGCCCGCATAGATCTGCACCGGAATCAACAGCAGATACCCGATGGCGACCCACACGGCCAGGCGTCGGACGTGTTCGGACCGCTTGGCAAGGGCCGTTGACCTGTGATCAACTTCTGAGGCTGCGGCGACAAACAGCACTCCGATCAGGGGGGTGGCGCTGCGCCCCACCAGAAAGCCACTCATCTGATCCAGCCACGCCGGCTTCAGCAGACCAACAGGCCAGGCCTGAAAGGCAAGATCAACAAGAAAATAGGCGAGCAGCGCCACCCCGGTCCAATGGAGCACGAGAGCGAATTCGTGATGTCTCCATTCACTGCGACTCATGGAATCCCGGGACATACGAGCTGGAGACATCGATCAGCACCCTCGCAGCCAACTCTCTCCAATATGAACGACTTTTCTGATCTGGCATATGGATTCCCGTTGCAACTCCCAAATATTCACTGACTCGAATCTGCAGCGAATCAGCTGCATTGCTGGCTTTGTCTGCCAGCCTGATGGCCTCAGTTTCTGCCCTGCATGCCCCACCCTGACGCCCTGATGCCCTGGCTGGCCGAGCAGCTTGGTGTGCAGCCCCTGCGTTGCCGCCCGGTGGGTGGGGGCTGCATCCACAGCGCCTGGTGTCTGGAGCTGGCCGACGGCAGCCGCCTGTTCGCCAAAACCAACGGGGCCTCCTCCCTGCCGCTCCTGGAAGCGGAAGCGGAGGGCCTGCAGGCCCTGGCGGCGGCGACCGGTGGGGAGGGGCCGCTCGTGCCCAGGCCCCTGGCCTGGGGCGTGGCCGGCCCATCGGCGGTGCTGGTGCTTTCCTGGC
The DNA here is from genome assembly GCA_943367585.1 of Rhizobium sp. Q54. Lineage (GTDB taxonomy): Bacteria > Cyanobacteriota > Cyanobacteriia > PCC-6307 > Cyanobiaceae > Cyanobium. Next base: position 32,780 of record CALRJP020000009.1, on the reverse strand, counting down.
TCGACCTGGAGGGCGGCCGACCCGCCGCCCAGGGGCCGCAGTGGCACCGCCTGGGGGGCGCCCTGGCGGGTCTGCACCGGCACAGCCTCTCCCGCGGGTGCGTGGCGGAGGATCGGGCCGGGTCGGCCTTCGGCTGGCCCCGGGATAACGTCATCGGGGCCTTTCCCCAGCGCAACGGCTGGGAAGGGAGCTGGGGGCGGTTCTTCGTTGAGCGGCGCCTGGCCCCCCAGCTGGAGCACCTGGCCCGCACGGGGACGCCCCTCACCCAGGCCCAGACCCTGCTGGAGCGGGCCGGCCAGTGGCTGGAGCACCACCACCCGGACCCCTGCCTGGTGCACGGGGACCTCTGGAGCGGCAACGCCGCCATCACCGCCGGCGGTCAGGGGGCGGTCTTCGACCCGGCGGTCTATCGGGGCGATCGGGAGGTGGACCTGGCCATGGCCCACCTTTTCGGTGGCTTTCCCGAGGCTTTCTTCGCTGGCTATGACGCGGCCTGGCCGCTGCCGTCAGGCCGTCGCTACCGGCGGGATCTGTACAACCTCTATCACCTGCTCAACCACGCCAACCTCTTCGGCGGCTCCTACCTGGGCCAGTGCCAGGCCAGCATTGATCGTCTCTTGGGCCGGGGAGCCGCCCAGGAGGGTTGCTGATGGGAGGCCGGGTCTCAGCTCAGGTATTCCTTGCGCAGGGTCTGGATTTTCGCCATCACGGCCGAGCGCTTCTCACCCGTGGTGAGGTTGTTCCAGCTCCAGTTGCCCACCACCACCAGGCCGAGCAGTTCCAGCAGGCCCGGCACGATCGGCAGCAGGTTGATGGTGTCGAGCACCCCCTTGATCAGGATCTGGGCCACGATCACGGCCAGCAGCACGCCGGAGGCCTTGCCGATGCGGCCGACCTGGCTCCAGTCCACCTTGTCGAGGGTTTCGTTGACCTTGCCGATCACTTCGCTGTAACGCTCGGTGAAATCCACCTCTGCGGCGCTGCTGGTGGTGTCGTCCTGCATGGTCTCCTTCACCTCGGTCGTGCTGTCGATCATGGAAGGAGAGGTCTCCTGACGGAATGATGCATAACGTACCGGTGTGAACCCACAGACGCCAGCGGAACTGGGTATCGGTCGGCAGGCGCTGACGCTGCTGGAGGCCGTCCTGGTGGCCGCCGCCCCCGACGAGGGCTGTGCCCTGCTGCTCGGACGCCGTGATCCCTGGTGCGTCCGGCGCATCTGGCCCTGCCTGAACGTCTGGGAGCCGCCGGCCGAACGCCGCCGCCGCTTCGCCCTCGATCCGCGCGAGCAGCTGCTGGCCCAGAAGTGGGCCCGCTCCCGGGGGCTGACCGTGCTGGGATCGGCCCACAGCCATCCGCACTCGGAGCCCGTGCCCTCGGCCCTCGACCGCTCCCTGGCCTTCACCCCCACCCTGATGCTGATCCTGGGGCAGGGGCCCGTCGCCGGGGGGGCGCCTGCCCTGGCCTGCTGGTGGTTGCCGGAGCAGGGCAGCCCCCGGCGGTTGGCGTGGAGAATGGACGATTAGTGCGTCGTGGGTCTCCACCGCCATGCTTCCTCCCGACACCAGCGCCGTCCAGCTCAGCCCCGATGAGGTGGTGCGCTTCTCCCGCCACCTGATCCTGCCGGAGATCGGCATGGAGGGTCAGAAGCGGCTCAAGGCGGCCTCGGTGCTGTGCGTCGGCACCGGTGGACTCGGTTCGCCCCTGCTGCTCTACCTGGCCGCCGCCGGCGTGGGTCGGCTGGGCATCGTCGATTTCGACGTGGTGGACCACAGCAACCTGCAGCGCCAGGTGATCCACGGCACCAGCTGGGTGGGCAAGCCCAAGATCGAATCGGCCAAGGCCCGGATCCACGAGATCAATCCCCACTGCCAGGTGGATCTCTACGAAACGGCCCTCACCAGCGAGAACGCCCTCGAGATCATCGCCGGCTACGACATCGTCTGCGACGGCACCGACAACTTCCCGACCCGCTACCTGGTCAACGACGCCTGCGTGCTGCTGGGCAAGCCGAACGTCTACGGCTCCATCTTCCGCTTCGAGGGCCAGGCCACGGTGTTCAACTTCGAGGGGGGCCCCAACTACCGGGACCTTTTCCCCGAGCCGCCGCCGCCGGGGATGGTGCCCTCCTGCGCCGAAGGCGGCGTGGTGGGGGTGCTGCCCGGGATCATCGGCGTGATCCAGGCCACCGAAGCCGTCAAGCTGATCACCGGGATCGGCACCAGCCTCAGCGGCCGCCTGCTGCTCTTCGATGCCCTCAAGATGAGCTTCCGGGAGCTCAAGCTGCGCCCCAATCCCGAGCGCCCCGTGATCGACAAGCTGATCGATTACCAGGAGTTCTGCGGCGTGGGCGGCTCGGCCCCCGGCCAGGAGGAGGCGGGCAGCGTTCCCACCATCAGCGTCAGCGAACTCAAGACCCTGCTCGACGGCCCGCACGACGACCTGCTGCTGCTCGACGTCCGCAATCCCCCCGAGGCGGAGATCGCGGTGATCCCCGGCGCCGTGCTGGTGCCCCTCGATCGCATCGAGAGCGGCGAAGCGGTCGAGGAGGTGCGCCGCCTGGCCGCCGGCAAGCGGCTCTATGTCCACTGCAAGCTGGGCGGACGTTCCGCCAAGGCCCTGATCGCCCTCGGCCGCCACGGCATCGAGGGGGTGAACGTGCAGGGTGGCATCGACGCCTGGAGCCAGGAGGTGGATCCTGACGTTCCGCGCTACTGAGCCCCTTTCCCCCGCCAGGCAGCGGTGGCTGGAGCGCCGCCGCCTGGAGGCCCGCCGCCTGATCGCCCTCGAGAAGCGCTTCCTGCCGCTTCTGCTCTCGGCCCTGCTGCCGGTCCTGGTGATGCCGTTCACGGCCACGCGGGGTTGGCCGGCCAGCGTGCTCCTCGCCCTGGTCTTCAATCTGCTGATCCTGCAGTCGATCCTCACCCTGCCGGTGATCGGCGGAGTGACCTACGCCCGCCTGCGCCAGGAGCTCTTCCGCTGGATCGGCCTGGTGGGCGGCCTGGGACTCTGGGTGCCGGTGCTCACCGGCACCTGGCCCGGCGGCGTGTTCCGGGCCGTGGAGATGGTGCTGCTGAGCCTCTTTTTCCTGGTCACCTCCATGCGGCTGGTGCGCCTGCTGGCCCGGGTGCCGCGGGTCAATGTGCAGGTGATGGCCGGCGCCGCGGCGGGCTATCTGCATCTGGGTCTCACCGGGGGCGTGCTCGCCACGGCCACCCAGGTGCTCGTTCCCGGCAGCTTCAGCCTCGGGGAGGGCGCCAGCCACCAGCTGCTGCTCGACCGGCTCACCTACTTCAGCTTCGTCACCATCGCCGGCGTCGGCTATGGCGACGTGCTGCCGGCCAATGCGGTGGGGGAACGCTTCGTGATCCTGCTCAGCGTCGCCAGCACCCTGTACGTGGCCCTGCTGGTGGGCCTGCTGCTGGGGCGGTTCATCGCCTCGGAGGAGGTGGAGATGCTCGAGGAGGACGAACTGGGCCTGGACCCGATGGATGGGCCCGGGAACCCCTGAGCGGCCGGTTCAGTAGTCGACGCCGCGCTTGAGGTCGACGCCCCGCTCGGCGTAGTGCTTGTGGCACACCATCTCGGAGTGGACACTGGCCAGATCGAAGTAGGCCGGCCGGCTCTTGCAGCGCCCCGTGATGATCACCTCGGTTTCGGTGGGCTTGCGCAGCAGGGTCTGGACGATCGGCTCCACCGGCAGCAGCTCGAGATCCACCGTGGGATTCAGTTCGTCGAGGATCACGGTCTTGTAGAGGCCGCTGGCGATGGCGGCCCGGGCGATCTCCCAGGCCCGTTCCGCCTCCACGTAGTCGATCGGCTGCTGCTGGCCGCGCCAGACGATCGCGTCGCGCCCCGAGCGCAGGTGATCCACCAGGTGGGGGTAGCTCTCCCGCAGGGCGGCGATCGCCGCGTCCTCGGTGTAGCCCGCCCCGCCCTTGAGCCACTGCAGGATCAGCACCCGGTGGCTCTTGTCCTGGCTGATGCCCCGGCCGATGGCCTGCAGGCCCTTGCCCAGGGCGCTGGTGGACTTGCCCTTGCCTTCCCCGGTGTAGATCTCCAGGCCTTCGAGCCCCTGCTGGGGCCCGCTGTGGGCCCGCATCTCCGAGTGCAGATCGGCCAACTGCACCAGCTGGCGCGGGGCGCCCCGGCCGGTGCAGATCATCTCCATCCCCGGCGGCTTGGTGGCCAGGGTGCGCACCACCTCCTCGGTGTCGAGCAGGCCCAGGTCGAGCACGGGGTTGAGTTCGTCGAGCACCACCACCGAATAGAGGTTGCTGGCGATCGCCCCCTTGGCGATGTCCCAGCCCCGCTGGGCCTCCTGGTGGTCGAAGCGGGTGGCCTCCGCGGCACTGAAATAGTCGCCGCGGCCGGTGCGCACCTGGTCGATCAGGTGGGGGAAGCCCTGCTGCAGGGCCTCGATGGCGCTGTCCTCGTCGTAGGCGCGGCCGGGGCCCTTGAGGAACCGCAGCAGCAGCACCCGGGTGCGCTTCTGCTCGCAGATGCCCAGCCCGATGGTGCGCAGCACCACCCCCAGGGCCGCCTGACTCTTGCCCTTGCCTTCCCCGTCGTAGACGTGCAGCTGCCCATGGGCCCGTTCGTCGCTGCCGGCGGCCGTACGGATGCCGATGCCCCGCCCGGTGCCGCGCTGGGGGGTCTGGGTGCTGCGGGCGGCGGGGGGCATGGGCGGGGGGTTCCGATCCGGATGCTACCCAGCCTTGCCAGGATCTACGCCATGTCCACACCCGGCCGCCTCCACCTGCTCGAAGCCCTGCCCGCCCCCCTGGAGCGGGGCCTGGAGGCGCTCTGCCGGCAGCTGGACGGCTTCTCCCGGGTGGTGGTGGCCTACTCCGGCGGTGTCGACAGCGCCCTGGTGGCCGCCCTGGCCGGCGACCGGCTGGGGGAGCGGGCCCTGGCGATCACCGGCGTGTCGCCGGCCCTGGCGCCCCATCTGCGCCGGGAGGCCAGCGCCCAGGCCCGCTGGCTGGGCCTGCGCCACCGGGAGCTGCCCACCGCCGAGCTGGCGGACCCCACCTACGCCAGCAACCCGGAGGACCGTTGCTACGCCTGCAAGCGGGAGTTGCATCGGCTGCTGGCCCCGATCGCCGCCGCCGCCGAGGGGTCCCAGGTGCTGGACGGGGTCAACCTCGACGACCTCGGCGACCACCGCCCCGGGATCCGTGCCGCCCGCGAATTCGGCGTGCTCTCGCCCCTGGCCGAGGCCGGCATCGACAAGGCGGGGGTGCGCCAGCTCTCCCGGGCCCTGGGCCTGCCCTGGTGGGACAAGCCGGCCCAGCCCTGCCTGGCCTCCCGTTTCCCCTATGGCGAGCCGATCGACGCCTCCCGGCTGGCCCGGGTGGCCGCCGCCGAGGACTGGTTGCGTCAGCGCGGCTTCCCCGAACTGCGGGTCCGCAGCCAGGGGGAGACGGCGCGCATTGAAATTCCCGCCGCCGGCTTGCCGGCGGCGTTGGAGTGGCTGGCCCATGGTGAACTGCGCCCCCAGCTGGTGGGGGCCTTCAGGGACCTGGGCTTCACCGCCGTGGCCCTTGATCTGGAGGGGCTGGTGAGCGGCAAGCTGAACCGCTCCCTGGGGGGGCGTCGGGACTGATCGCCCCCCCAGGAGGTGCCCCCGCTCAGGCGCTGGCCAGGTGGGGTTCCCTCTGGCTGTCGATCAGGGCCTCAGGCGTCTCGCGGCGGAAGCTGGTGAGCTTGTGACGGCCGGAGCCCAGCTCCTCCCACAGGACCTGACAGGCCTTCTCGGGCATGGTGTGGTCACCGCAGGTGAACACGTCCACGGCCGCGTAGCCCGATTCCGGCCACGTATGGATGGAGATGTGGGACTCCGCCAGCAACGCCAGGCCCGTGACGCCCTGGGGTTCGAAGCGGTGGGTGATCAGGTTGAGCAGGGTGGCACCAGCGCGTTTGGCTGCTGTCGTGATGGTGTCCCTGAGGAAAGCTTCGTCGTCGAGCCTTGCGCAATCGCAGTCGTAGAGCTCGAGGATGCAGTGTTTCCCTACCGCGTCGGTGATGTCGCCTGGGGCGGAGACGGGGCGTGCAATGGCGTGGGTGGGGGAGGCGGCGGGCTTCCATCCCGGGTTGGGATGCAGGCTGGAAAGGGTTTGGTTCATCGAATCCGGTCAAACAGGTCTCACCATACGCGCCAGGAGCACGGATCAGTGGTTCGCCAGGTTGCCTGCGGCGACAGGGGGATCGGGCCTCAGGCCACCAGGGCGCCACGCCGCAGTTCCACCACCTGGCTGTGGGCCCGCCAGCCGCTGCTGAAGGCCTCCAGATGGGTGGCACTCACCAGGCACTGGTGGCCATCGCCCACCGCCTCCAGCAGCAGCTGCTGGCGCCCCGGGTCAAGCTCGGCCAGCACGTCGTCCAGCAGCAGAAGTGGCGGCTGACCCACCACCTGGCCCACCAGGTCCAGCTCCCCCAGCTTCAGGGCCAGCACCAGGGTGCGCTGCTGGCCGGCGGAGCCGTAGCGCCGCGCGGCCTGGCCGCCGATCAGCAGGGCCACCTCGTCCCGGTGCGGCCCCGCCTGGCACTGGCCGAGCCGTTCCTCCTCGGGCCGCTGCCGGCGCAGTTGTTCCGCCAGGGCCTGGCGCCAGGGTCCCTCCTCGTCGCTGGCCTCCGCCAGCACGGTGCCGCTGATGTAGTCGAGCTGGAGCGGTTCGGCGGCCCCGCCGATGCGCTGCTGCCAGGCCACCGCCAGCGGCTCCAGGCGCCGCAGGGCCCGCTGGCGCCGGCGATGCAGGCGGGCACCGACCAGGGCCATCTGCTCATCGAAGGCATCCAGCAGCTCCTGGCGCTGGCCGGCCGCCAGGCCCCGGCGCAGCAGCTGGCTGCGTTGCCGCAGCAGCCGGCCGTAGCGGCTCAGCAGGGCGCCGTAGACCGGCTCCAGTTGCAGCACCACCCGGTCCAGCCACTGGCGCCGCAGGGCGGGCTCCCCCCGCACCAGGTCCAGGTCGAGGGCGCTGAAGCCGACGCAGCGCAGGGGGCCGATCAGGTCGAGCTGCCGTTCCAGCCGCTTGCCGTTGCGGAACGCCTGGCGGCCGCCGCTGCGCCGCAGCTCAAGCTGCAGGCTGTCCGCCTCGTCGGTGAGGGCACCCAGGCGGCTTGTGGGGTGGCCGTGGCCGATCAGGTCCCGGTCGACGCTGCAGCGGTGCGACCGCAGGCTGGTGAGCAGTTCCACCCCTTCCAGCAGGTTCGACTTGCCCTGGCCATTGCTGCCGACCACGAGCAGGCGGGGCGCCTCCAGCGTCAGCTGCAGGCCGTCGATGTTGCGGAAATGCCGGAGGTCCAGGCGGTGCAGCCGGATGGTTCTGGGGCGGTCAGCCGCTAAGGTACCGCCATCGGAGGGAAAGGTCCTGAGGGACCCCTACCGCCGTGGCAGGGCATGTAGCTCAGTTGGATAGAGCGTCAGATTCCGGTTCTGAATGTCGGGGGTTCGAGTCCCTCCATGCTCGTCAGCCCTTCCCCGTTACCCATCGGCATGGGTCCGCAGGTCCAGGCCCATGGCCCGGATGCCGCCGGGATCCACCACGAACCCAGCCCGGGCGAGGGCGTGGAGGGCTTCCGGTGGGGCGGACAGGGAGATGCTGCAGCCGCTGAGTTCCCGCCGCAGGCGGGCCAGGGCGGCCTGCACCAGGGCTCCGATCACCTCATCCCTGCAGGGGTCGGCCGGATCGGCCACCAGGTCCCAGAGGTTGGCATTGAGGGCCTGATCGCTGGTGGCGCGCACGAAGCCCACCAGCTGGCCGCCCGGATCGAGCACCACCAGGTGCCAGGCGCTGCGCGCCAGCACCCGCTCCCAGCGGTCGGTGGTGCGGGGGGCATCGCCGCAGGCCACCAGCAGGCGGTTGAGGCCGGCCGGTTCGGGGTCGTGCTGATGGAGCAGGGCGTAACCCTCCCGCAGGCGTGGGGTTGGTGGCTGGCTGCGGAAGGGGATCAACAGAGAGTTCAGGGAATCAGCCCGTGTTGCGCATGCCTGCGGCGATGCCGTTGATGGTAAGCAGGGCGCCGCGGAGCAGTTCGCTGCGGCTGTAGGTGCGGCCGTCGCCACCCCCGGGACCGTCGCCGGGACCCTCGCTCATGGGTGGTTGCCGTTTCTGCTCCCGCAGCCGGCGCAGCAGCGCCACCTGCAGGTAGCCCAGGGGAATGATCGTGCGGTTGCGGAGGTCGACCGACAGCTGCAGGGCCGGGTCCCCGTCGAGGAGCCGGCTGTGGTTGCTGATGCGCAGCACCAGGGAATGGGTGAGGGCGAACTCGCTGGCGATCGAGGCGAAGATCTGCTCGAACACCTCCTTGTTCTGGGGACGTCCGAGGGAGGTGACGTAATGGCCGGCCAGCTCCAGATCCACCTTGGAGAGGGTCATCTCCACCTTGGAGATCAGCATGCGGAAGAACGGCCAGCGCTGGTACAGCAACTGCAGCAGTTCCATCTGTTCGCCGTCGGCGTCGAGCTCGGCCTGCAGGGCCGTGCCCACCCCGTACCAGCTGGGCAGCAGGAAGCGGCTCTGGGTCCAGCCGAACACCCACGGAATGGCCCGCAGGCTGGAGAGATCCTTGGCGCCGCTCTTGCGCCGGGCCGGCCGGCTGGAGATCTGCAGCTTGCTGATCTCCTCGATCGGCGTCACCTGCTGGAAGAAGGCCACCAGGTCGGGGTTGTCGTGCACCAGGGCCCGGTAGTGGTCGCGGGAGCGGGCCGCGAGCCGCTCCATCAGCACGTTCCAGGTGGGGGTGTCGTCCACCGGCGTGCTCACCATGCTGTTCTGCAGCACGGCGGTGGTGACCGTCTCGAGGTTGTAGAGGGCCAGTTCCGGCAGGGAGTACTTGGAGGCCAGCACCTCCCCCTGCTCGGTGATCTTGATGCGTCCCTTCAGGGTGCCGCTGGGCTGGGCCAGGATCGCCTGGTAGGCGGGGCCGCCGCCCCGGCCCACCGAGCCGCCGCGGCCATGGAAGATGCGCAGGGCGACGTCATGGGCATCGGCCAGCGACTGCAGGGCGATCTGGGCCCGGTGGATCTCCCAGTTGCTGGAGAGAAAGCCGGAATCCTTGTTGCTGTCGGAGTAGCCCAGCATCACCTCCTGCAGGGGCTGCTCGCCGTCGCTGTTGCTGATCAGCAGCTGGCGGTAGAAGGGGTCGGCGAAAAGGCGGCCCATCACCGCCGGGGCCCCCTGCAGGTCCTCGACGGTCTCGAACAGGGGGATCACCAGCAGGGCCGACTTCTGGGCCATCGGATCCACCAGCCCCGCCTCCTTGGCCAGCAGCACCACCTCCAGCAGGTCGGACACCGTATGACTCATGGAGATCACGTAGGTGCGGCAGATGCGCCGGCCGAACTCCTGCTGCAACCGCTGCAGCATCCGGAACACGGCGAAGGTCTCGGCGGTGGGCGCGCTCCAGCGGGCCGCCGGCGGCAACAGGGGGCGGCGGGTCTTGAGCTCGTTCAACAGCCACTCCACCCGCTGCTCCTCGTCCATCTCCCCGTAGGGCACCGGCAGCAGCAGGTAGCGGCTGAGTTCGTCGATGGCGTCGCTGTGGCGGGTGCTCTCCTGGCGGATGTCGAGGCTGGCCAGGGAGAAGGCGAAGATGTGCACCTGGCTGAGCAGGTCCTGCAGGGCTTCACAGCTCAGGCCGGTGGCATCCAGGCTCTCCTTGACCAGCTCCAGGTCGGTGCGGAATTCCTCCACCGAGGCGTAGTGCAGCTCCTGGGGCGGGGCCGGCTCCATCAGGCTGGTCAGGCCCGCCTCGTGGCCGGAGGAGCCGTCGCAGGGGGATTCCCAGCCCGCCTCGGCCAGCTGCTGGTTGCGCTGCTGGGTGAGGCGCAGCCGCTCGAGGGTGTAGCTCAGCTTGAGCCGGTAGGGCTCGAGCCGGTAGCGGGCGGCGCGCTCCTCGTAGATCTCCGGGAAGCGCAGCCGGTCCATCTCCAGGGATTCCAGCAGGGCGGCGCTCACCTGGCTCCACTGCATCGAGATGCTGAGCTGGTCGCGCAGGATCGACACCGCCTGGATGTAGCGGGCCAGCATCAGCTGCCGCTGGAAGCAGGCCGTGCGCCAGGTCACGTCCGGGGTCACCGAGGGGTTGCCATCCCGGTCGGAGCCCACCCAGGAGCCGAAGGTGCAGAAGGCGTCCCGGGGGGGCTGCACGTCGGGGTAGCTGGCCGCCAGGGCGGCCCGGATGCGCTGACGCAGCTGGGGCAGGGCGTCGAAGAGCACCTGCTGGAAGTAGTGGAGGGCGTAGTCGACCTCGTCGATCACCGACGGTTTGAACTGGTGCAGCTCATCGGTGCGCCACCACAGGCGGATCTCCTCCTCCAGCTGCTGGCGCAGGCGGTCGTTGTCGTCCGGATTGCCCTGACCGTTGACCTGCAGCTTCTGGATCAGGGCCGCCACCCGCCGCTGCTTGTGCCGCACGGTGTGGCGCACGATCTCGGTGGGGTGGGCGGTGAACACCAGCCGGATGTCGAGTTCCCGCAGCAGGGTTTCCAGCTGGCCGGGCGGCACGTTCAGGGCCCGCAGCCGCTCGAACAGCTGGCGGAAGGTGGCCGGATCGCTCTGGCTGGCCAGGGGCGGCAGGAAGGGGTCGTTGCTGGCGGGGGCGGGGGCCCGCTTGATGCTTTCGAGGTAGCTGTCCTCCTCGATGTGCTGCTCGAGGATGTTGACCAGCTGGAAGTAGAGGGAGAAGGCCCGGGCCGCGGCGATGCCCTCGGCCAGATCCATCGCCTTGATCAGCGCCACGATGCCGTCGGTGTCGACGGCGGAGCTGGTCTCCGGGTCGAGGCCCGGCGCCACCGGACCACTCAGTTCCTTGAGCCGCAGCAGGCGCTCCACCTGCTCGGGCGGGCATTCACTGCGCAGCACCGTCTGCCAGAGATCCTCGACCAGCTCCAGCCGCTCGGTCAGCAGCCGGATCACCCCGGGGGAGGCCTCGGCGGGAACGACCGAGGGTTCGGTCAGGTGGAGCCGCATGGGGGCGGTGGGCGCGGGGGTGCTGTTCATGATCCTCCAGGAACCTGGGCTGCTTCTGTCTCCAGCCATGCGTCCAGCGCCTTCTCCCGTGACGCGAGCGCCACGGCCTCGCTGCCGATGATGGCACCGATGCTTTCGCCGCGCCCCTGACGGGCGAGCCACCGCATGGCCTGGTTGCCGCCGGCGAGGAGGTCGTGGAGGGGTGCCAGCCAGCGCGTCAGCCCCAGCTCCGCCGCCAGCGGCGCCATCGCCTCCAGTTCGGTGGCGATCCAGTCGCGGGCCTCCAGGGTCTCCCCGGTGCGCCAGTGCACCAGCCGGGCCTGGAGGCTGGTGCGGGCCGCCGCCCGGTCGTTGGCATCGGCGATCGCCTCCAGTTCAGCGGCTCCGAACCGGCTGGCGGCCAGGGGATCCTGGCCCCCGGGATCTCGCAGCAGCTGCTGAAGGCGCAGTTCGGTGAAGGCGGTGACCGCCAGCAGCAGCAGCGGGTCGTCGATCAGGTCGCAGATGCGGATCTCCAGGCGGTTGAGGCCATGGGGCCGGTCGTCGCCGTTGGGCCGCACCGACGTCCACAGGTGACGCACGTTGCGCATCGACCCGGCGGCAAGCTGCTCCTCCATCCAGTCGATGTAGTGGCCGTGGTCCCGGAACAGGGGCACCAGGGGCGGCGTGATCGGGAACTGCAGCCAGCGCTGGGAGTGGGCCCCGGTGACCTCCCCGTCGAGGAAGGGGGAGCTGGCGCTGAGGGCGAGCAGCAGAGAGGCTTCGCAGCGCAGCAGCCGCAGGCCCGCGAACAGGGCGTCCATGTCCGTCAGGCCCAGGTTGATGTGGACGCTGGCGGTGACCACCCGGGTGCCGTAGGTGGCCTCGATGTAGGCGTGGTACGGGTTGGCGGGGTCGGAGCGCTCGAAGCGGTGGCTGTCCCCCAGGCTCAGGGTGCTGCCGGGCAGCAGGGTGAGCTGTCGGGGCTGGAGCCAGCGGCGCAGGCGACGGCGCGGTTCGAGCAACAGCTCCAGCTGGGCGGCGTAGGAGGCTTCGGGGGGAGTGACGTACTCGAGGTTGCGGTGGTCCGGCTCGGTCATGAACCCGGCCAGTTCGGCCGCCGCCTCAGCCGAGCAGCCCACCACCGTGCCGTCGGCCCGACCGGTGTACATCTCCACTTCGAAGCCCTTGAGCAGCAAGGGAGCGCTCATGGCGTGGCGTCCGCCGCGTCGGCCACCGCCGGCTCCAGGCAGGCGAGGGCCTTGAGCATCCCCCGCGCCTTGTTGCGGGTTTCCTGGTATTCCGACTCCGGCCGGGAATCGGCCACGATCCCGGCACCGGCCTGGACCTGCACCCGCCAGCCGCCCTCGGGGTGGGGCCGCACCACCATGGTGCGGATCGTGATCGCCGTGTTCAGCGCTCCGGCCAGGTCCACCGCCCCGTAGACGCCCGAATAGGGCCCGCGGGCATCGGGCTCGAGGGCATGGATGAGCTGCATGGCGCGGATCTTGGGGGCTCCGCTCACGGTGCCGGCCGGGAAGGACGCCATCAGCAGGTCCCAGATGTCGTGATCCTCGGTCAGCAGCCCTTCCACCTCGCTGACGATGTGCATCACGTGGGAGTACTTCTCGATCACCATCAGCTCGGTGACCTTCACCGAGCCGGCCCGGCAGACCCGGCCCAGGTCGTTGCGGCCCAGGTCGACGAGCATCACGTGCTCCGCCCGCTCCTTCGGATCGGCCAGCAGCTCCTCGGCCAGGGCCCCATCCTGGGCATCATCCGCGCCCCGGGGCCGGGTGCCGGCGATGGGCCGCAGCGACGCCCGCACCCCCTGGGCGCAGGGCTCCGCCTTCACCATCACCTCGGGGCTGGAGCCGATCAGGTGCCAGTCGCCGAAGTTGAAGAACGCCATGTAGGGCGAGGGATTCACCATCCGCAGGCTGCGGTAGAGATCGAAGGGATCGTGGGTCACGCGGGTTTCCAGCCGCTGGCTCAGCACCAGCTGGAACACGTCGCCGGCGGCGATGTGCTCGGCGGCGGCCGCCACTGCGGCTTCGAAGTCGGCCTGGCTGCGGTTGCTGCGGGTGGCCAGCTCGGCGCCGCTCGCCTCATGCCAGGCCAGGGGTTTCACATGGCCGGGCAGGGGGGCGTGCATGCGGGCCTCGAGGGCCTCGATCCGCGCCGCCGCCCGGTCGTAGGCCTCGCCCGGATCGGCCCCTCCGGAGAGATCCACGTAGGCCACGGCCGTGATCTGGCGCTTCACCTGGTCGAACACCAGCAGGCTGTCGGCCAGCATCCAGCAGCCGTCCGGCGGGGCCCCGTCCGGGGCCTCGTGCACCGGCACGCTGGGTTCGATCCACTGGATCAGCTCGTAGCCCCAGAAGCCGAACAGCTGGGCCACCGCAGGCAGGCCCTCCACCGGGCCGGGGCGAAGCGGCGCCAGGGCCTCCCGCAGCAGGGTGAAGGGGTTGCCCTGGAGCACCTCGCTGCGGCCATCCCGCCAGCACCGCTCGCCCGTCTCGCCTCGGCAGGTGAGGGTCCAGAGGGGATCGCTGACGACGAAACTCCAGCGGCCCACCTGTTCGCCCCCCTCCACCGACTCCAGCAGCACGCCATGGCTGCCGCCCGCCCCCACCTTCAGCCAGGTGGTCAGGGGCGTCTCCAGGTCGGCGGGCCAGCGCTTCCAGAGGGGCAGAAAATTGACGGCCAAGTCAGCACCTGCTTCCCCACCGGCGATCCGGGCGAGGAAGGCGCTGCGATCAGAACCGGGCATCACGGCGACAGGCAGGCAAAAAAAACGGGGCTCTCGGCCCCGCCGTTATAGGTGCTGGCCGGTGGGGCTCAGGCCTCGTGGGTGGCCTTGCCGCTGAACTTGAGGCTGGCGGGGTTGGGGTTGGCGCCGATGCTGCGGGGGGTGTGACCCACCATGGCGCGGCCTTCGTTGACCTTCTCGGGGAAGACGCCGTCCTTGGGGTGCAGGAACTCGGTGTCACCACCGGGGTAGATCCGGTAGATCTTGTAGTCCTCGATCCGGGGCTTGAACTTGGTCCGCAGCTGGGTGCCCAGGGCCAGGCACTGCTCCTTGCGGGCGAAGTACATCAGGTTGTCGCCCTCGTTCATCTCCGCGGCACCGCCGGTGGGGAGTTCGAACGCCTGGGCCTTGGTGCTGCTCCAGGTGATGGCGTACTTTTCCTCGGTTTCGGCCGAGTTCAGCAGGCCACCGGTGCTGCCGATGGACTTCGGAAGTTGACCGTGGAGGGCCGTATCAGGCATGACTCGCAGACCGTTTCAGGCGGAAACTAGCACCGTGTTTTTCGCCTATCCGGCGCCCCCTGCGGACTCTTCACACCCGTCAACAAACCTGGCCAGTCGCCTCAGCCGCTGCGCTCGGCGGCCGGGAAGAACACGGTCAGGTTGCTGCCGCCCCGCTCGGTGAGCCGGCCCCCGAGGCGGTGAAACAGCCGCTGGGTGGCCTGGCGGCTGAGCTGCAGGCTGCCGGTCTCGGGGTTCCAGCTCAGCACCGGCCCCACCGGCATCGGCACGGCGGCCGCCAGCCCGTCGGCCTCGCGGCTTTCAGGATCGTCGCTGCTGAGCTGCAGTTTCAACCGCGACCCCGCCGGCAGCAGCCGCAGCCGCACCTCGCTGCCGCTGGGCAGGCTGCGGCTGAACCGGTCCATCAGCCCGCCGAGCATGGTCTCCAGCCGGCTGGGATCGCTCATCACCGGCGGCAGGTCGGCGGCGATCTCCAGCACCAGCCTGAGGTCCCGCCGACCCAGCTGGCGTTGCCACAGCGCCTCCAGCTGGTAGAGCAGCCGGCTCAGGTCCGTTCTGGCCAGTTCGCTGTCGCTCAGGGGCTGGCCACTGCCGGGCTGGCGCTGCAGTTCCGCCGCCAGGAAGATGAGGCCGAAACGGTCGATCTGTTCGCTGCACTCCCCGTCGATCTGCTCAAGCCGCTGGCGCACCACCGCCGGCAGGTCGGTGCGGCGCAGCAACGAGCGGATCAGCGTGCGGATCGTGGCCAGCGGGGTGCGCACCTCATGGGTGAGGGCCTCCAGCAGGGCCAGTTCACTGCTCACGGCGTCGTTGCCCTCGCTGCGTTTCTCCCCGTGCACCAGGGGCTGCAGGGTGACGCTGGGGGCCATCGCCGCCAGCCGCTGGGCCAGCAGGGGCCAGAAGCGGGTGCCCAGATCGGGCGCATTGCGCAGCGGCCCCAGAAGCTGCAGCCGGCGCCGCAGCCCCAGGCCCGCCGCCGGATCGTCCTGGGCCAGGCGGCGATCCAGCAGCTCCAGGGCGGCCGAGAGAATCGAGGCCTCGAAGCGCACCACCAGCCGGCGCGCCTGCGGGGGGCCATCGAGGGCCAGGGCCACCTGCAGCACCGGGGTGATCAGCACCAGCAGCGGGTCGGTGCCGTCGTCCTGGCGCAGGCTGAGCCGCTGGAAGCCCCCCGGCCGGCCGGCCGTGCCCGGGGGGGCGCTGCCCTGGGGAGCCGGGCCGGGGGATCCCGGCAGGGGCGGCAGACCGGGCAGCAACGGCAGCCCCGACGGCATCAGGTTGCCCACCTCGACCGGCGTCCAGACCCAGCCGTCGAGCCATTCCAGCAGCGCGGGCTCGTAGAGGGCCGGCAGGGGGGCCGCCAGCCACACCCCCGGCTGGGGAGGGGCGGCTCCGAGCAGATCCGCCTGCACGGTGGCCAGGGCGGCCCACCACTGACGCCGCACACTGTCCTCATCCCCTTGTCCCGCCGGCACCCCGTCCGCCAGCAGGGCACGAAGATCCCCCAGGCTCACCACCATCGCCGCAGGCTGCGGCTGTGCCGGGCCACGGAGGCGCAGAGCCCCAGGCTGATGCAGTTGACGAGCATGGCCGAACGGCCGTAGCTCAGGAAGGGAAGGGGAATGCCGGTGATGGGTCCAAGGCCGATGGTCATGTTGACGTTCACCACCACCTGGAACATCAGCATGGCGCCGATTCCCACCACCACGAGCGATTCGTAGTCGCTGCCGGCCCGGCCGGCGATCTGGAGCAGGCGCCAGATCAGCACCACGAAGCCGACCACCACCAGCATCGAGCCGATGAAACCGGTCTCCTCCCCCAGGGCACTGAAGATGAAATCGGTGTGCTGCTCAGGGATGAAGCGCAGCTTGGTGAGGGAGCCGTTCATCAGACCGGTGCCCCAGAGCTGGCCGGAGCCGATCCCCACGGTGCTCTGCAGCAGGTGGTAGCCGCCCCCCAGGGGATCCTGGGCCGGATCGAGGAACAGGGTGAGTCGGGCCCGCTGGTGGGGCCGCAGACCGTGCTCCCACAGCCAGGGTGTCCCCACCGCGAACAGCCCCTGGACGGCCAGCACCAGCGCCAGGCCGATCCCTTTCCAGGGCAGGGAGCGCCAGGCCACCCACCCCATCAGGGGGATCCAGCCCACCAGGAGCCAGGGCAGGGTGCCGGCCATGATCGCCGTGAACAGCGGTGACAGCAGCAGCAGCAGCCAGGTGGCGGGCATGCCCGACCAGAACAGCATCACCAGCAGCACCGCCCCGAAGACGAGCGAGGAGCCCAGATCGGGCTGCACGAACACCAGCAGCCACGGCACGCTGATCATCCCCACCGGTCGCAGCAGATCGATCGGCCGCTCCACCGGGTACTTCGAGAGCACCCCCGCCAGCAGCAGGATGGCCGCCACCTTGGCGAATTCCGACGGCTGCACGTAGAAGCCGCCGATGTTGATCCAGCTCTGGGCCCCGAGGGCGCTGACGCCGATGATCCGCACCGCGATCAGGCTGGCCACCATCAGGATGTAGATCGGCCACTGGAACCGGGCGATCCGCTCCAGCGGCACCCGCGACAGCAGCAGGGCGATGACCAGGCCCACCCCTGCGGTGACCCAGTGCTGGTACCAGTCGGTGGTGGCCTGCTGGCGCTGGGTGCTGGCGATCAGGATCCCCGCCAGCAGGGTGAGGGCGATCGGGATGCCCCACAGAATCGGATCGAAGCCCAGGCCACGCCGCTTCGCCCCCTTGGCGGCGAACCCACCGCGCCGGGGGCTGAGGACCGCCATCGCTTCAGGCGAGGGCCGGGCTGAGGGCGCAGCCGGCACTCAGGCGCTCGGCCAGCTCGGTGAAGGCGCGGCCGCTGGCCGAGCCCGGTGCCGACAGCACCACAGGCAAGCCCCGCTCCCCGCCCTCGAGCACGGGCATCTCCATGGGCAACTGGGCCAGCAGGGGCACGCCCGCCTCGTCGGCCAGCCGCTGGCCGCCCCCACTACCGAACAGGGCATAGCGGCGATCGGGCAGATCGGGGGGGATGAAGGCGGTCATGTTCTCCACCACCCCGAGCACCGGCACCCCCATCTGCAGGAACATCGCCAGGCCGCGGCGGGCATCCTGCAGCGACACCAGCTGGGGGGTGGTGACGATCACCGCGCCGGCCATGGGCACGGCCTGGGCGAGGGTGAGCTGGGCGTCGCCGGTGCCGGGGGGGAGATCCACCACCAGCACGTCCCGTTCGCCCCAGTTCACCTGATAAAGGAACTGGCGGATGATGCCGTTCAGCATCGGCCCGCGCCAGACCACCGGCTGGTTCTCCTGGATCAGCAGGCCCATCGACACCATGACGATGCCGCAGGTCTCGATCGGCTCCAGCACCTGGTCGTTGCCGCTGCCCGACACCTGGGGGCTGCGGTCGGCCACCCCGAGCATCGTGGGGGCATTGGGCCCGTAGATGTCGGCATCGAGCAGGCCCACCCGCAGGCCGGAGGCCGCGAGGGCACAGGCCAGGTTCACCGCCACCGTGCTCTTGCCCACGCCCCCCTTGCCGCTGCTGACGGCGATCACCTGGCGCACACCGGGAATGCCCTGCCGTTCCGGCAGCTGGGCCCCGCCGGGGCCGTGGCCGGCGGCGCCGATCGGGCCCGATGACGGGGCGGCGGCGGGCTGGGCCAGTTCGATCTGCACATCGTTGATGCCCTCCACAGCCAGCAGGGCGCCGCGGGCCTCGGCGGCGATGCGCTCCCGCTGGCTGTTGGCGAAACCGGGCAGGGCGAGGCGGAACACCGCCCGGCTGCCCTGGTGACGCAGATCGCTGATCCAGCCCAGCTCCAGCAGGCTGCGGCCACTGCCGGCGTCGCGGAGTGGCTGCAGGGCCTCGAGGAGGGTGTCGGCGCTGGCCATTCGGCGGCGTCAGGGTCGGGTTGGACGGCGATCCTAGGGGCGGCCCCCCGGGCCGGTCGGGCCGACCGGCCGGCCCCGCAGTGGCCCTGGGGTGGCCCTACGGCAGCCCTGAGCCAGCCCCGCGGCCCCTTCCCGAGCCCGTGACAGAGACTCTCGAACCCTTGTGGGACCCCCCGGCGGGCTGAAAAGGTGTGCGGATGTTCCGCGTCCGCCGCGCTGCCGTTCCATGGAGATGCCACCTGCCGATTCCCGCAGCCGCGCCAAGGCCCTGCTGATGGGCCTGCAGGATTCGATCTGCGCGGGTCTCGCCAGCCTCGATGGCGGGGCCGACTTCGAGGAGCAGAGCTGGGAGCGGCCGGAGGGCGGCGGTGGCCGCTCCCGGGTGATGAAGGACGGCCGCGTCTTCGAGCAGGGCGGCGTCAACTTCTCCGAGGTGGAGGGCGAGCGGCTGCCCCCCTCGATCCTGTCCCAGCGCCCCGAGGCGGAGGGCCACCGCTGGTTCGCCACCGGCACCTCGATGGTGCTGCACCCCCGCAACCCCTACGTGCCCACGGTGCACCTCAACTACCGCTATTTCGAGGCGGGCCCGGTGTGGTGGTTCGGCGGTGGCGCTGACCTCACCCCCTACTATCCCTTCCTGGAGGACGCCCGCCACTTCCACCGCACCCTCAAGGGGGCCTGCGACGGGGTGGATCCGGCCTACTACCAGGTGTTCAAGCCCTGGTGCGACGAATACTTCTTCCTCAAGCACCGGGGCGAGACCCGCGGCGTGGGCGGCATCTTCTACGACTACCAGGACCCCGGCGGGGTGCTCTATAAGGGCGGTGACCCCGAGGGGCCAGCGGCGGCGGCCAGCGCGGCCGTCGGGCCGCTCCACCAGAACTGGGAGCAACTGTTCGCCCTGGCCTCGGCCTGCGGCAACGCCTTCCTGCCGAGCTACGTGCCGATCGTCGAGCGCCGCCAGGGGCTGGACTGGAGCGATGTGGAGCGCCAGTTCCAGCTCTACCGCCGCGGCCGCTACGTGGAGTTCAACCTGGTGTTCGACCGGGGCACGATCTTCGGCCTGCAGACCAACGGCCGCACCGAGTCGATCCTGATGTCGCTGCCGCCCCTGGTGCGCTGGGAGTACGGCTACACGGCCGCCGAAGGCAGCCGGGAGGCCCTGCTGACCGACCTGTTCACTCGTCCCCAGAACTGGCTCGAAGACCCTTCCCTGGAGGAGCGTTGCCGACCCCACCAGGCGGTGGGCTGAGCGGCATGGCGGTGGCCGGGCTGCGGCCCAGGCCGTTCTCCAGGGCCGTCACGATCCGGTTGGCGATGGCCATCACCGTGTCGGAACGGGTGGCCGGGTTGCGCAGGGAGCGCTCCAGCTGGCCCTCCAGCTTGCCCACCTCCAGCAGGGCGATGCCGCGCCTCGGCCCCCCGAGGCCGCCGCGGAAGGCCATGGGGAAACCGCCGAAGGCCACGGCCAGGCTTTCGTCGAGCGAGCCGAAGGGGCGATGCAACGGCGGGATGAGCCCCGAGCCGATGCCGTCCGGCCCCCAGGCATCGAAGTGGATCTCGAGGGCGTAGCCGCCGCTGGCGGCGTGCTGCCGTCCCACGCTCCAGTTGGTGCTGGGGTGGTTGCCGTCCGGGATCGTGCGGAAGGGGGGGCGGTAGGAGCTGATGCGCAGCCCCCGCTGCTGGCCCAGGGTCACGACCGCCTCCACGACGACCATGTTCCAGTAGAGCTCGTCGCTGATGCCTGGGTACATCGGCGGCGCCCCGGCGGCCACGGCTGCGCCGCTGGTGCCGGACCCCGCCATGCCCTGGGAATCGGCATGGCCGGCCAGCACCAGGATGGGGGTGTCCGCTGCGACGGGTCGGACACCGATCCAGTCGCGGGGCAGCCGGCTGCGGGGGCCGGTGATCGGATCAATGTCGTCCGGTGCCGGGGCGGATGTCCCCAGCGGGCCGCCCAGGGCCGTGGCCTCGGCGCCGCGGGCGGGTGTCGCCAGGGGAGCAAGGCCGAGGACCAGAAGGGCTGGACCGACCAGCCAGGCCGCGCAACGGTTACCCATCGGCTCAGATCGGTGAGGAGAGCAGGGAGCCGTCGCTGGCCAGCTGGAGGGCGGCCCCCAGCTCCCGTTCGATGGCGATCAGCTCGTCCCGGTGGGCCCGCAGGCGCAGGGTGCTGCCGCCGCCGCCGTCCCCGTCCATCAGGCGCAGCTCCAGGCTCTCGGGCCGGGCGGCGCGGCGCCGGTAGACCACCCCGGCCAGCGGCCCCACCAGGGCCAGCAGCAGGGGCCACCAGCCGAGGGAGGGCAGCACCTGGCGCAGCACCAGGCCCAGGCAGGCGGCCCCCACGCTGCCCAGCAGCGAGAGCAGCAGGGCAAGGGGCAGGCTGGAGCGCACCTCGCCGCGGAAGCGCAGCAACTGGCGCTCGGGGTCGCCGGTTTCGGTCTGCCAGCCCCGGGCCGTGAGCCAGTTGGAGAGGCCCTCGAGCACCTGCACCGGCGGCTGGGGGGAATGCACGTCCACCACCGTGGTGCGGTCCTTGCTGGCGGCCCTCAGGAAGAAGACCAGGCCGATGGCCATCAGCAGGGTGAGCAGGAGGGTGGAACCCAGGGTGGGCATGGCGGCGGAGCCTTGGCGGAGGCCATTCTGGCCCGCCCGGGCAGGCCGGCGTCCGTGCTGGGCCACGATGGCCCCAAAGCCCCCGCCCACGATGGCCCAGACCCCTTCCAGCGTCAGCGCCAGCCCCGGCCCGCCGGCCCGTTTCGCCGTCTTCGACCACGACCTCGACGCCGCCTGGCAGGATCTGTTCGGCAAGGCCCGGGCCCTGGCGATCGACACCGAGGCCATGGGACTGATCCATGGCCGTGACCGCCTCTGTCTGGTCCAGATCTGCGATGACGACGACAACGTCTGCTGCATCCGGGTGGCACGGGGCCAGACGGAGGCGCCGCGGCTGAAGGCCCTGTGCGAGAACCCGGCGATCGAGAAGGTGTTCCACTTCGCCCGCTTCGACGTCGCGGCGCTGGCGGAGAACCTCGGCATCGCCGTGGACCCCGTCTTCTGCACCAAGGTGGCCAGCCGCCTCGCCCGCACCTACGCCCCGCGCCACGGCCTCAAGGATGTGGTCAACGAGCTGGTGGGGGTGGAACTCGACAAGCAGGCCCAGAGCTCCGACTGGGGCCGGGTGGAGGAGCTCAGCGACACCCAGCTGGCCTACGCCGCCGGTGACGTGCGCTGGCTGCTGGC
Organism: Rhizobium sp. Q54; assembly: GCA_943367585.1. Lineage (GTDB taxonomy): Bacteria > Cyanobacteriota > Cyanobacteriia > PCC-6307 > Cyanobiaceae > Cyanobium. The sequence continues at coordinate 11,419 of CALRJP020000009.1, read as the reverse complement.
CGCCCGGGACCGGCTGGAGGTGATGCTGCGCCGCGAGGAGCGCTGGGACCTGGCCCGCCGCTGCTTCACCTGCGTGCCCGTGTTTGCCGCCCTCGACCGGCAACGCTTCAACCAGGTGTTCGAGCACTGAGTCCGGGCGCGCCGGTGCGGCCAGGGGGCGGCTCAGTCCTCGATCATGAACAGGTCGTCCTCCCCCACCGAGCGCAGCTGGCCGTCGAACAGCTGGCCCCGGTCGAGGCCGCTGGCCCTGGTTTCCTCCAGCAGCCGTTCCGCCAGGGCCAGCTTGGCGGCCGTGTCCCGCAGCCCTTCCTTGGCCGCCAGGATCTCCACCCGCCGGCGGGCCGCCGCCAGGCTGATGCCCAGCTTTGTGGCCAGATGACCGCAGGCGGCGTTGAAGCTGCGGTCGGGGATGCCGGGCATCGGGGCGGGGAACAAGGGGGCGGTCGGCCCCATCATCCCCCTACCCCGGCAGCAGCCGCTCCCGGATCAGGGCCGCCAGCCGGGTGCTGCCGCCGGCCGGTCCCATGCGGCGCCGGCCGATGCGGCCCAGCCGGGCCCGCTCCCCGTCGTCGTCGAGCAGGGCGAGAACACGATGCCGCAGTTCGGCTGGGCCATGGCAGGGCTGCACCGCTCCCCCCAGCAGCCGGCTCTGGCGGCGGGCGAAGCCGGCCTTGAACTGGGGCCCGGGCCCCGGCAGCGACAGGGCCGGGACCCCCAGCCCCACCAGCTGCTCGGTGGCGGTGCCTGCGGTGGCCAGCCCCAGCTCCGCCAGCGGCGCCCAGGCCGCGAACCGGCCCGGACCCACCAGCAGCTCCAGCGGGCCGCGCCGCCAGAGGGACGAGGCAGCGGAGTCCGGTGGGGGCGCCGCCCGGCTGAATCCCGCCGCGCCGAGGGGGGCGGCCAGTTCGGCGTCGCTGGGGCGGGAACCGGTGGCCAGCAGCACGCTGATCGGCTGGGACACCCCGCCGGAGGGCAGGGCGGCGAGCAGGCCGGCCAGGTTGCCGAGGGCCTCGGGCAGGCGGCTGCCGGGCAGCAGCAGCAGCCGGCGCCGTCCCCGCAGCCAGGGGGGCAGCGGCGGGGCGGGGGGAAAGCCGTCCATCATCGGATTGCCCGGGGCGACGGCCCGCACCCCGTGGCGCCGCAGGCCCCGGGCGGTGAGGCGATCGCGCACCGCCACCAGCCGGCAGCGGCGGCGGCCCATCAGGGCCCACTCCCAGGGATCCCATTCGCTGCCCTTGAGCCGGTGGTAACCATCGGCCAGGGGGGAGCGGCCCCAGCCGGCCGGAGCCGGTGAGGCCCAGGTGTGGTCGCTCTTCGGGGTGCCCAGGAAGCCGTAGGGACCGCCCCCCGCCCAGGCCAGCAGCAGGGGCAGCAGGTCCCCCACCGCCAGGATCGGCAGACCCTGCCGGCCCCAGTCCCGCACGATCCGCCACTGGCGCCAGCTCAGCAGCGGCAACCCGGCGGCCAGATCGCCCAGCAGTCCCCGCAGACTCTGGTTGCTGAAGCCGCCGCTGGGCAGCGGCTGGCGCGGTCCGACCCGCCGCAGCTCCCCGGCGGCCTCGGCGCCGGCATAGGCCTGGCCGACCCCCACCAGGGGCAGCACCTGCACCTGCAGGTCGGGTGCCTGTTGCCGCAGGGCCTCGATCAGCCGCAGGGCGATCAGATCCTCCCCATGGCCGTTGCTCAGAACCAGCAGACGGGGGGTGGACATGCCATGGCTGATACGATCCGCTGCGGGGAGTTTGCTCCCCGGCAGGCGGCATGGCCAAGTGGTAAGGCAGAGGATTGCAAATCCTTTATCCCCAGTTCGAATCTGGGTGCCGCCTCTGCAACAACCGGCCCTCTCCTGCCCGTCCCCGGCGCAGGAGCCACGGCCCAACGACCGGCTATCGGTGGCAGACTGCGATGGACTTGCCAATGAGGACTGAAGTGGGAGCCAACTCCACGGAAGAGCCGGATCCGTTCGTGGCGCTGCTCAGCGAAGACTGCCTGGCAATGATTGAAAAGATCCAGGCCTATCGCGAAAGAATCCAGCTTCCTTCCACACCCACGGCCATTCTCGAAGATGCCATCATCGAGTATTACACCGCCCTCAAAAGGGTTGGCAACTGGTGAGATTGCTCCGGCGGGGTGAAGGTCAGGTGTCGATGGATTTCTGTTGATTTTCCGCCCTTCGCTGGGGCTGACGAGGTCCCGCTCCGAGGATGAGTTCGGCCCGTTTCCTATGGAGGCTCATGGAGGATTCGGTGAGCACCACCCATTGGGCGAGCGTGGAGCAATGCTCCTCAAAGGGTGGCAGGTCCAGCCGCAGCGGTCGCCAGGCCCCGGCGACGATGTCCTGATTGAGCTCCGACTGGGGCAGATCGTCGTTGGTGATGATCAGCCAGCGGTAGCGGGCCTTGAAATGGTCGAGATACTCGCGCACCAGCTTGTTGGGAAGATGTTGCAGGACATCCTTCACCAGGATGAGATCGGCGCTGGGCAGGCTGGCCAGGTCCTCGAAGAGCTGGAAGCGGATCGAGTCGTTGGCATGGAGGTCGCTGTTGGCGGCCACGACGGAATCAACGATGTCGATCCCGGTGTATGTGATGTCGCCCCAGTGGATCAGCCGGGAGAACTGCCAGTCGCCACAGCCGAAATCGACGACGCTGCGGATGTCATTGAGCCGCAGAAAGCGCTGCAGGGTCGCGATGTACTCGCCATTGAACTCTGGCCGGGAGCCCTGGCCTGAGCCTCCGCCCCAGGTGTCGCGTTCATAGATGCGCGTGAAGGCGTCCTTGGTCGACATGCCGGTCAGTGGGTGGCGGCACCCTAGCGGCGTCGTCCCTCCGGCCACTCCCGTCGGCTCAGGGGAGCACGCCCAGGAGCAGGGAGATCAGGGCGAAGCCCACGACGCCCACCAGGGCGAGCAACGATGTGGACTGGGGCATGACCATCACCCGAACGAACCAATCATAAAGAGAACCTGAAGATGGTCAGGACTGTCTGTGGCGTTCGTTGCCGATCGTCATTTCGCCCCCAGCCGGTTCGCCGGCCCCGTCAGGGAGAGGCCTCCGCCTGCCACCGCTGGCCTTCCGGGCCGACGGCCTCGCAGCGGAAGTCCCGCGCCTGAAGCTGGCAGTGGCCGCTGGCGAGCTGGGCCCTGGTCAGCCCCAGGGCGGCCAGGGCCTCGCCGAAGCCCGCCTGGCCCACGGCGCTCACCCGGAGCCGCAGGGGCCAGCGCGGCTCGCAGAGGCTTTTCCGGCACAGCATGCCCCTGGATCCTTCCGCCAGCACCCCGGCGAAGACGAGCTGGCGATCAAGGAACGCCCCGGTGCCGCCCGGTTGCAGAAACCGGACGGTGAGCAGGCCCTCCATCTGCTGGTCGAGCCGCAGGAGTCGGCAGGTGGCCGGCGGCGGCGACGGGGCCTGGCTGGAGCTGCTGACGAGGCGACAGCGCCGCAGGCTCCCTTCCCAGCGGCCGAAGTCCTCGCCGGCCAGCTCCTGGGCCTCCAGGGCCGCCCTGGGGCCAGGCAGGACCAGCAGCAGCCCCACCAGGCCGGCCTGCCATCCTCGGCAGGTCCGCCGCTTCAATAGCCCGAGTCGGCGACGCAGATGCCCTGGCAGCTGATCCCGTTGCTGGCCGTTCTGCCGCAGTGGCTGCAGAGCACCGGCTCGGGGGCGGGTGCGGCCGCTGCGCTGCCGGCGGCCAGCGGCAGGGCCGCGTCGGCTCCGGTGAGGGGAAGCGCAGGCCGGCCGCCCGAGTGGGTGGTCATCGCAGGTCCCCTGGGGACGGTTCGGATCGATCATGGCAACACCGTGCATGCGTCGCGATCGACCTGACCGACCCCGCCACCGCCGGATCGGCGCCCGCGCCGCCGGATGTCCCCGGGGTCGGGGTGGGCACCTGGGCGTGGGGCAACCAGTTCCTCTGGGGCTATGACCCGGCCCAGGACGCGGAGCTGGCCGCCTGTTTCCGCCGGGCGGTGGATCTGGGGCTGACCCTGTTCGATACTGCCGATTCCTATGGCACCGGCCGCTTCGGGGGCCGCAGCGAGACGCTCCTGGGCGGTTTCGTCGACGCCTTGCCGCCAGCCCGGCGCCAGGGGATCACCGTGGCCACCAAGCTCGCCCCCTTCCCCTGGCGCCTGGGTCGCCGCGGATTTGAGAGGGCCTTCGAGGCGTCCCGGCGCCGGCTGAGGGGGCATCTCGACCGGGTCCAGCTGCACTGGAGCACGGCCCGGTACGCCCCCTGGCAGGAGGCGCCTTTGCTGGAGGGACTGGCGGATCTTCTCGCGCAGGGCCGGGTGGGCAGCCTGGGGGTCTCCAACCTGGGCCCACGCCGCCTGCGTCTGGTGCACGGGCAACTGGCCCGACGTGGATTGCGGCTGTCCAGCCTGCAGGTGCAGCTCTCCCTGCTGGCGCCCGGAGCCCTCGCCGTCGATGGGGTGGCGCCGGTCTGCCGGGAGCTGGGCATTGACTTGCTGGCCTACAGCCCCCTGGCCCTGGGGCTGCTCGCACGGCCCCCGGGGGAGGGGCAGGGACTGCCGGCGGGCCCCCGGGGTCTGCTCTTTCGGCGGCTGCAGCCCCGCATCCAGCCCCTGCTGCAGACGATGGAGCTGATCGCCTCGGCCCACGACGCCCCCATGGCGGCGGTGGCGATCAACTGGTGCCGGGCCCATGGCGCCCTGCCCCTGGTGGGGTTGCGCCGGGTTGATCAGGCGGAGGCGGCGGCGGCCGCCGCCAACTGGTGCCTGGACGATGGGGAACGACGGGATCTGGACCGGGTGGCGCAGCGCTGCGAGGGGCGCATGCCGGCCAACCCGTTCCAGAGCGGCTGAGGGCCTAGGCGCTGAGGGCGTCGGCCGGATCGGGGCTCAGCACCACCGGCAGGGCCGCCGGCCGCGGCTGGGGGGCCTCGGCCCGCTGCAGCAGCCTCACCACCTGGGGGTCGGCCGTTTCGGCGCCGAGGCTGCCCTCCTCGCCGGGGCCGCAGGCGCTGAGGGCCTCCTGCAGGAGGGAGTCGAAGGTGGAGCCCGGCAGCCGGTGGCGGGCCAGTTCCAGGAAGGCGCGGGCCAGGGACTCGCCCGCGGCCGCCCGCAGGGCCGGGTTGGAGCGCCGCAGCTCCTGCTCCTGGGCAATCGAGTTAAGGAACCGCTGGGTGATGTCCCGTTTGGTGGTGGCCCTGATGCGGGTGTCCTGGTCGGCTTCGCTCAGGTAGGCCTGGCCCTCCAGCTCCAGCAGGCGGCGGTTGAGGCTGTCGAGGACGTCCTGGGCTTCCTTATTGATATGGGTGAGCTGGCCGTCCGAGAGGCGGGGCAGGTCGGCCACGTAGACCTTGCCGTGGTCCCGCAGGGTGAGGAAGGTGGGCCGCTGGCCGCCGGTGCCTTCGCGCTGCTGGACCATGGCGTTGCCGTCCCGCTGACGGGGACGCGGCTGCTGGGGGCGCTGGGGGGGAATCGGGCCGGCGGAACTGCGGCGGCGGGTGATGCGTCTGGACGTATCGAACATCGGGCAGCGAAATCTTTTGAGCGTCTTGGGAGCGTGTGGGGACCGGGTCGTGGCGGAAAGACCGCCCATGACCTTAGGGAAAGCGGTGGATCAGGCCCGCCGTCGTGTCAGTGCGGCAAGCCGACCAGGGGGTGTTCCCCCGGCTCACCCGCCGCGATCCCGCCGAGTTCCCAGGCCTGATGGCCCGATGAGCGGCACAGATCGATGATGCCAGCCACGGCCGTCGGCGGCACCACCAGGCAGAAACCGACCCCCAGGTTGAAGGTGTTCCACAGATCGGCCTCCGGCACCTGGCCCCGTTCCTGCAGCCAGCGGAACAGGGGCGGGCGCTCCCAGCTGCCGGGGTCGACCACCCCGTGAACCCCCGCCGGCAGGCAGCGGGGCAGGTTCTCCGGCAGGCCACCGCCGGTGATGTGGGCCATGGCGTGGAGGGGCAGCCCGGAGCGGCGCAGGTCCTTCACCAGGGAGGCATAAAGACGTGTCGGGGTGAGCAGGGTCTCGATCAGCCCTTGCCCGGTGGCGGGCAACGGCGTGCCGGCATTGACGGCTTCGGCCTCCAGGATGCGTCGCACCAGGCTGAAGCCATTGCTGTGGACACCGCTGCTGGCCACCGCCACGATCCGGTCGCCGGCGGTCACCCGTGTGCCGTCGATCCGCTCGTCCTCCTCCACCACTGCCACGCAGAACCCGGCCAGGTCGTAGCGGCCGGCGCCGTAGAAGCCCGGCATCTCGGCGGTTTCGCCCCCCAGCAGGGCACAGCCGCTCTGGCGGCAACCATCGGCGATGCCCTCCACCACCTCGGCCATGGCCTCGGGGCCGAGCTTGCCGGTGGCGATGTAATCAAGGAAGAAGAGGGGCTCGGCGCCGCTGGTGATCACGTCGTTGACGCACATCGCCACCAGATCGATGCCCACCCCGTGGTGGGCACTGTGGGCCTGGGCCAGTTCGAGCTTGGTGCCCACCCCGTCGGTCCCCGCCACCAGCAGGGGACTCTTCATGCCGGCCGGCAGCCGGCAGAGCCCGCCGAAGCCCCCCAGGCCGCCCAGCACCTCCGGCCGACGGGTCGTCTCGACGCTGTCCCGGATGCGTTCCACGAAGGCGCGGCCGGCGGCCACGTCCACGCCGGCAGAGCGGTAGTCCATGGGGCAAGGGTCAGCGCTGCACCGATCCTGCATCGGCACGGGGCCGTTGGGCGCGCCTGGGGAGCTCTGGGCATGGACGATTGCCCGATTGGCCCATGCTTCCATCGCCTGGACTTATGCCACTGATCAAATCCCCTGATGTTTCGTTAGCGCCGGTGGGCCGGTCAGGCCAGTGGACGCCTGGAAGGGTGGCAATGATGAAGAAAACTGATCTGTGCAGAGGCCTGTCTGCAGCGCATTTGATCCCTGCGCAGTTCGGATAGTTTTCCGGGGTCGTCATTTTCTCTTAGGAATTCGCCAGGCCATTTCGGCCGCGTTCGACACAGTCACCACCGCTTCAGGTCTGGTTGTCGTCAACGCCCGAATGCCGTCCTCAGGACTCTCCATTCCCTGATGACGCGCTCCGCCGGTGTCTTCCGCTTGTCATGCGAGTCACTCAACTCCTGGGCGCCGCCGCCCTCCTCTTCACCAGCAGCATCGCCCCGGCCCAGGCCGGCTCCCTTACTGCCCAGCAGGCCCCAGGGAGTTCCGTTGCCATTCGCCCCGCCGAGATTCCCTCCAACTGGGATCGCTTCGTCGAGGAGATCCGCACCATTCCCACGGCCAGCAACCTGGTCGCCTCCGCCGGCCAGGTCACCACCGGCCAGGCCAGCTGGTACGGCCCCGGCTTCTTCGGCAACCGCACCGCCAGCGGCGAAGTGTTCCGCCCCGGCACCCTCACCGCCGCCCACCGCACCCTTCCCTTCGGCACCAAGGTGCGCGTCACCAACCTCTGGAACGGACGTTCCACGGTCGTGCGCATCAATGACCGCGGTCCCTTCCATGGCAACCGGGTGATCGATCTGGCCCACGGAGCCGCCCAGGAGCTGGGCCTCACCGCCAGTGGCGTGGCCCAGGTGAAGCTGGAAGTGCTGCCCTGAGTCCTGCAACCCGCTGGCTGCTGCCGGCGCTGCTTCGGCCCATACGCCAATCTGGCGGATGGGCTTTCATTTTCTGCCGGTGCGACTGCTTCAGACCAGGGCCGAGCTGAACGACTGGCGCCGGGAGCAGGCCGGCCGGCCGCTCCACTTCGTCCCCACCATGGGCAGCCTGCATCAGGGCCACCGGCAGCTGCTGCGCCGGGCCTGCGCAGACGGGCCCACGGGCCGGCCCGCGGTGCTGCTCAGTGTCTTCGTCAATCCGCTCCAGTTCGGACCCTCCGAAGATTTCGACCGCTACCCAAGGGATCTGGCCGCCGATGCCGCCCTGGGGGAGGCGGCAGGTGCCGAGGCCCTCTTCGCCCCATCGGTGCAGGAGATGTTCCCCGGCGGCGACGCCCAACTCACCGGCGTGGTCCCCCCGGCCGCCCTGCGCCAGACCCTGTGCGGTCCGGTTCGGCCCGGCCACTTCGAGGGTGTCGCCACGGTGGTCTGCCGGCTGCTGGCCCTGGTGCGGCCCGATCGCCTCCTGCTCGGGGAGAAGGACTGGCAGCAGCTCACGATCCTGCGCCGCGTGGTGGCCGACCTGGCCCTGCCGGTGACGGTCCAGGGCTGCGCCACCGTGCGGGAGGCCGACGGGCTCGCCTGCAGCTCCCGCCATCGCTACCTCAGCGCCGCTGAGCGCGACCAGGCGGCGGCCCTGCCGGCCGCCCTGGGGGCGGCGCAGACGCTCTGGCGCGGCGGCTCCGCCAGCGCCACCCTGCTGACGGCCTCGGTCCGCCGCGACCTGGAGGCGGCGGGCCTGGGGGTGGAGTACGTGCAGCTCGTGCAGCCCTCTACCCTGAGCCCCGTGGCCGCCGCCGGCGGTCTTTCCCTGCTGGCCGCGGCCGCCCGGTGCGGCAGCACGCGGTTGATCGACCATGTTTTCCTGATGAAGCGCCCGCCGATCGTCGCCATCGATGGCCCCGCCGGGGCGGGCAAGAGCACCGTCACCCGTGCCCTCGCGCGTCGTCTCGGCCTCCTTTATCTCGACACCGGTGCCATGTACCGCGCCCTGACCTGGTGGGTGCTGCACCGGGGGGTGGACCCGGCCGATCCCGCCGCCGTCGCCCCCCTGCTCGACGACCTCGATCTGCAGCTGGAGAGCGACAACGGCGGGGAGCAGCGGGTGCGGGTGAACGGCCACGAGGTGAGCGAGGCGATCCGCGGCCCTGAGGTCACCGCCCTGGTCTCGACCGTCGCGGCCCACGCCTGTGTCCGGGCCGCCCTCACCGGGCAGCAGCGGGCCATGGGGCAGCGGGGCGGTCTGGTGGCGGAAGGCCGCGACATCGGCACCGCTGTCTTCCCGGAGGCGGAGTGCAAGGTGTTCCTCACCGCCACGGTGGCGGAGCGGGCCCGCCGCCGGGCGGCGGATCTGGCCCAGCGTGGCTTCGCCGTGCCGCCCCTGGCGGAACTGGAAGCCCAGATCGCCGAGCGGGACCACCTGGATTCCAGCCGGGTGGAGGCCCCCCTGCGGCAGGCGGCCGATGCGGTGGAGCTGGTCACCGACGGCCTGGACATCGACGCCGTGATCGAGCGCCTGGTGGATCTGTTCCGCGAGCGGGTGCCCGAAGATGCCTGGCCGGGCCCTGGGGCCTAGCGCCCTGCCCCGCCCCGTCGGCCCTCAGGCCCTCAGGGCCTCCAGCAGGCCGCCGCAGGCGTCCTCCAGCAGGTCGAGCACCTGGTCGAAGCCCTCCGCGCCGCCGTAGTAGGGATCGGGCACCTCCTCGACGCTGTAGCGGCGGCAGTACCGGGTGAGCGGGGTGATCCGGGCCGTGGCCCCACCGGATCCGGCCAAGCCCCGGACCGCCGACAGGTTCTGCCGGTCCATGGTCAGCACGTGATCGAAGCGGCCCAGGTCGTCCGCCGTGATCTGGCGGGCCCGGCTGGGCAGGACGATGCCTCGCTTGGCGGCGGCGCTGCGCATGCGGGCGTCGGCGGGGCGGCCCACATGCCAGTCACCGGTGCCGGCGGAGTCGACCGTGAAGGCCTGCTCCAGCCCCTCGCGGGCGATCAGGTGCAGGAAGACCCCCTCGGCGGCCGGTGAGCGGCAGATGTTGCCGAGGCAGACGAACAGGAGGCTGGTGGGGCGGCCGCCTTCGGAGCGGCTCGTCCCGGCGGTCGGATCAGGGGAGGTCATCGGATGTCCAGTCGCTTCAGGGCCACGCCGGCCCGCAGGCGCACCACCAGAGTCTCCTCCTGCTCCGGCTGCAGGAGCTGACTGAGGCCCGCCACGGCCCGTTGGCGGTGGGGATGGGGCGCGGACAGGGGCAGGGCCAGGCCCTCGAACCCCACGGCCACGGCGTAGCGCACGACCCATTCGCCGTCGCTGCGGCCCGCTTCGAGGGCCTCCAGGCAGCGCAGGCGGATCCCTTCCCGCTCCTGCTCGGTGAGGCTCTCCAGCCGCAGGGCCCCCAGGCCACTGGCGGCGGCCCGGCGCACGCTGGGCCCGACGTCGGTGGCCAGGGCGTCCTCGAGCACGTCCAGCCCGCGCGGGTCGCCGATGCCCGCCAGTGCCCGGACGGCCCAGGCCCTGGCGCCGTAGTTGTGGGCATCCAGATTGGCCAGCAGGGGCCCTACGGCCGCCGGGCCGATCGCGATCAGGCCATCCACGGCGGCGACGGCCGCACCGGGATTGTTGAACCCCAGCACCTGCACCAGCTGGGGCACGGTGGCCAGCGGGTCTTCGCAGTCGGTCAGCAGGCGGGTGGCCGCCACCAGCTCCTCGGCGCTGCCCGCCCGCTCGAAGGCCCGGATCCGGTCGGCCGCGCCCTGGGAATCTCCGCTTCCGGCCGTCATCACAGCAGGGCGTCCATCGCCATCAGGAGGGCCTCATCATCGCTGTCCGCCTCGCTGCCACGGCCGCTGTCACGGCCATGCTCCACCAGCCCCCGCAGGGCGATCAGCTTGAGGCTGTTCTCGGCGAAGGTGCGCCGGATCGGCTCCAGGGCGGGCCGCCATCCCACCGCCCCCAGATCCATCAGGGCGGCCCGACGCACCTGCAGCTGGGGGTGCTGCAGCAACTGGAGCAGCTCGTCGGCCCAGGCCGTTTCCCCGGTGAGCTGCAGCAGGGCCCGGCAGGCGGCGCTGCGCACCAGGGGGCGCCCATGGCGGGTGAAGGGCTCGATCACGGCCAGGACCTCCGGTTCGGCCACACCGATCGCCCCCAGGGCCTCCAGCATCGCCTCGCAGGGTTCCTCCAGCCGGGGGCTGTCGCTGCGGTGGGCGCCGGCGACGTCGGGCCCGCTGGCCAGGCGGCGGGTCAGCAGCGGCACCGCCGCCGTGGCCCGCAGCTCGCCGAGGGAGCGGGCCGCGGCCTCCCGCAGCCCGTCGTCGGCATCGTCGAGCACCACCAGCAGCTCGGGCACCGCCCGGCCATCGGCGATCTTGCCCAGGGCTCGGGCCGCATTGCGGGCCACGGCGTTGTGTTCCACCCCGGCCCCCACGTCACGAGGCTGGCGCTGGCGGAGGGCCGCCAGCAGCAGGGGGACGGCCTCCGGATGCCGGCTGCGCATCCGCCCCAGCCACCAGGCCGCGTAGTACTGGCGGGACTGGTCGTCCGTCTGGCGCAACTGCTCGAGGGCTTCGGCTTCACTGATCGGCTCACCGTCACCGGCCATGGGCTTGCAGAGGTGGGGAGAAGGGAATGGGGGAATGCTGCCACCCCGCGGCCGGGGGAATCGGCTCAAAAAAAAGGGTCCCCGAGGGGACCCAGAGGGATCGAATCGCGAAGCGGCTCAGACGAGGGCGCTGATGGCGTAGTCGATGTAGTTGTTGGCGATGACGCCGGCGTCGCCGGAGACACCGTGGTTGGCCTTGATGTAGGTCAGG
>CALRJP020000008.1:0-137370 GCA_943367585.1 Rhizobium sp. Q54 | reverse complement strand
CTATTGTGAAGACTGCGGCGACTGCGTAAGTGTTGCTGGATATGCAGTAACATACAAGACAGGAGAAATCGAAATTGATGATTAGGAGCAATCTAACATCTAGTTCAACCTGATAACTTCGTACCGAAATTACAGGTTAACTAGGCGTTGGGCGGATCAAGACCTGAAGAGTGTTATTCCTGCGTCTTCTGCTGGACTAAATCGGTACTGATTTCCCGCTTGAGGATCAGACAAGATAACCCGGCTATCATGGACAGACATCCGCAGCTTGGAGGGAGATGGAAGTCACAGAGGTGACGCTCCGCCTCATGCTATTGGGCATGCCCGGCATCGTGGCATATTTAATTATTTCCAAGATTACAACGAAGAGAAAGGGGGCACAACTTGACTCGCTGCTGCAAATCTTCCTGCTTTCAATTTTATCTTATCTATTGCTTAGCGGATTTTACCTGGCATTAGCAAGCGTAACTGGCGGGAGAATCGTAATTCAAAGCCCGCTCGAAAGACTTATTGGGTCAATTAGTAGTAAAACAAACTCAATTCTCTTTTGGGAGATCGTGGCGGCAACGACCGCAAGTATTGTCGTTGCATTTGGCTGGTCATATGCCTGGTACTACAAATTGCTCACAAAACTTGCACGTTTCGTCAGGGCATCTGATAGATACGGAGACGATGGGATAATGGCTGCATTCTTGTCATCCGAGCAGTTACACAAGAAGGGAGAGTGGTTGGTAGTGAGAGACCATTCGACAAATGTGTTCTACTATGGCTTTGTTCACGCTTGGTCTGACTCTAATGATGAACAGCGAGAGCTAATCCTTCTCGATGTCTCAGTTTATTCTAATGATGACGGGTCATTCCTTTATCAAACTGAATATTTGTATCTAGAGAGACCCAAAGGTGTGCTTTCAATCGAAACTCCCACGCTGCCATCGCCTCCAGAAGAAGCCCCCGACCCCAGCGACACCCCGGCTGATTCTCAGTAAGATCCAGACATGGCCCGCCTCCCCCCCCACCCATGACGAACAATCCCGGAAATCCAATCAGGCTTGATGAAGGCCACGTTCAGCGTGGAGCTTCAGGCCAAGGGCCTAAAACACCCAAGCCAGATATTACGCCCAAGGGGCAGGGGACAAAAGGAAGCTCTGCGCAGAAGGGAAAGTAAATCGTACGCTCGTCCTGAGTGTGGTGTCTACCGTGGCAGTTCTCTGGGAATGTTCCTCATCATCGTTATGTCCGTCCAACATCCAGATGCAGAAGACGGGCGCGGGGGTTTATTGCTAGATTTACATACATCTGCCCGCTTGTGATCTGTGGCGTTGGGCGGCGAGTTGAGGTACCCATAACGAATCATTCCCATGAAGAACGCGACCAGATTTACGAAGCGCTTGTCGAGATTGTTGACAGATCCTTCGTGCCGAACGTTGGGGACGATCATGCATGCCAATCATTCAGGCGGCTTTCTTGCAAGTCTCGAGTCTCGGTAATCAGATATGCCTAGTACTCGAAAGATCATCCGCGCATTCCTAGCTTCACCAGGCGATCTTCAAGAAGAGCGAAAAGCCATACGAAACGTGGTTGTCGAATTCAACGAGACATGGGCGGACGAGCTTGGTTATCAAGTCGAGCTGGTTGGCTGGGAAGAAACTGTCGCGGGATTTGGCCGACCGCAGCATCTCATAAACCAAGATCTCGATCGGTGCGATTTATTTCTTGGAATGATCTGGAAAAGGTGGGGTACCCCGCCAGACCATGGCGGAGACTTCTCCTCTGGGTTTGAAGAGGAGTTTAAACGGTCCATGGCAAGGCGCGAGGAGACTGGGAGTCCCGAGATTTCGCTCTTCTTCAAGCAGATCCCAGACGAGTTCATGGTGGACCCAGGTAATGACCTGAAAAAAGTTCTGGGGTTTCGGGAAAGGATTATTGCCGAAAAGAAGATTCTGTTCCAGAACTTCTCGTCGGCGCGGGATGTTGAGACGCTAGCCAGGAAAAACATCACCACTTATGTGAATCGCGTCAGGACTAAGGATGAATTGTCCGAGCCCGACGAGCTGCAGGTGAAACATGCTCGATCGGGTTCTGGGGAGGCAGTGGAGGACGATCGGGGGCGCGAATCGTCTCCGCTGTCTGTCGAAGGCTTCGAGTTCCTAAAGGGCCTCGTCGAAAGGATCAGACAGCCGGATTCTTTGGATGCGCTAAGCGCGAGTGATGTTGCACGCTTTAGATTGCTGGCGAACTCAATATCAAAGCCGGGCAACGAGGAGATGAATCTGGGCGTCCATGACATCAATATCCTCTTCGCGGCACGCACCCAAGGGATGGAGCTGGGTGAGAGAGAGAGACACTATCTAGCTCGTTTGGGCTTTCAGCATCTCGCCAACGAAAATGTACCCCTGTGGTGTTGGTATTCGGCTCTAGCGGATTCACGGTTAGATCCTGCTGTCGTCTCCTCGTTCGCCGGAGCCAACGAGAACGAGAAGGTTGGGGCGATTTCCGTGTTGACTGCACTGACTCTCGATCTCCCTACGGATGACGTTGTGATCAAACGAGACTGGATCATCAACTCCTGGTTCTCAGAAGACTCCTCGGCCAGAGTGCGGACGGCAGCTCTAGGATATCTCGCCAAATGTGGAACTGCGGGGGATCTGGAGATCGCCAAGAAGGAATATGATCGGAGCGACTACGGGACATCTCGTAGCGCACTAGAATGCATGGTCGGAATTCTGCTTCGAACTGGTCAGGCAAACGCGGCCCAAGAGCTGGTCCTAGAGTCACAGTTCGAGACGCTCAACGCCGATTTGCTGAGGTCCGTGCTTGCGGGCTTTGAGGGCTTGGAAACTCCCGCACTGCTTCTTGGTCTTGAACACCGCAATTCACAAGTTCGACTGCGCGCAATGAAGTCGTTGCATGGTTGGGGTGCACTGGATATCGGTATGGCTGAGCGGCTAACTGGGGATAGTGATGCTCTAGTGCGCAGAGAGGCTGTAGCGGCGCTATTGAAACTTGGGAAGCCGCTTGTTGAAGAGGAGATCAAGAAGATCCTCGTCGCGCCACAGAAGCAACCTAGGTCTGGTCTTTTGGGTTTGGGCAGTGCGGCGGGCTCAGACAAGGCGGGCGAGGAAATCTTTCAGCAGTACCAGTTGGATGTGTTAAAGGGTCTCTCTGAGGCGGAGCTAGAGAAGAGAGTTATGACGAGCTTAATGTACGACGATGCTGCGTACTTCGTACTCGTGGAGAAGTACTTCAGAAATCATGCCGATGAGCTGCGCCGCGACGTTGATGACAGGTTCAGTGCGTACTTTGAGGGGCAGATTCGACGGATGGAGGCTGCATTTGGTGAGAGCTCAGCCACTCAGGATCTGGTCAACAGAACGAGAAGCTTGGAAGCATTTCTGCGCACAAAGCTTACGAGGCAAGGGTTGAATGTGCTGTGTGCGGCGCAAAAGCCTGAGGATTTACAGAGGATAAGGGCCAACCTCCGAGATGGCTATGCTGGGGCGTCGAAGCACGACGCTGAGTATCTGGGAAGGCACGGAGAGTGGGCTGATATACCTATGCTTGCGAACGCCGAGGGGTCAGGTCTCGGTGCGGCACTGCTAACGATATCGGGCGATGAAGAGTTTCGAGTCGAGGTCGCGAGGGCCATAACTTCAATCGACAAGAAACACTCAGTCTCAGATCTTCTTTCTCTTGAGATGCCAGCGGCAATTTTGAAGAAGACAATTGAACTATGCGCGGAATCACGGTTTGCAAAAATATCACGGGATGCCTTGCTCACCCTCTTCAGCCACGAGTCAGAGGGGGTTCGGAAAGCCGCTGCTGTCCTCGCTGTCCGGTCGCTCCCTGCGAAGCGGATCAAGTCGATTCTTCGCGAATACATCGGCAGTGGCAAGTATCGCTACTACAACGTCATCCATTGGCTGGACCTAGGGGCGTCGATGAGTCGGGATGACGCCAGAAACGTGGCCCGGTCGCTCGGCAGTTAGCGAAGATCTTGTCCCTTGGAGCTGGCAATCTATTTCTGCGGATGCGTAGATGTGTAAGCGGCTGAGTCCGACAATCTTGATTGGTTCTGACGTGTGCGTATCGCCAAACAACGGCGTCAAGCTGACTGGGAACAGCGTCCGCTCGTACCTCGTTCCCGCTGCACCCTGCAGCTGACGCCCGGTGTTCAACTTGTCAGCAACCCCGGAATTGTCACCAGACCCCCGCCTGATCAATACAGGTCAGGTGTGCCATCAGGCGATAGGCACATGATCCACAAACACAAGCCGGCGGCCGGTCCTGGTGCTGGTCATGTTGTGGCGCAGGGCTGGACCATCGACGGCGTACTCCTCATACACCGCGTTCACCAGCCGTAGCTCTGCGCCGTCCGGCTCGGGCAGGTCGATCCGCCCGTCCCAGAGCGGCGGGCGCAGCCAAAGCTGTTCAGCCCCGACCCCAGGGCCAGGGCTTCGGCGAAACGGCGTTCGGCGATCACCTCGCGGCCCAGAGCCAGCCGTTCCGGCGCCGGCGCGAACGATCCGCCGGCCCGCTCCCCGTCGGCGGCCACACCGTCGCCGATTCGGACCCAGCCGAAATCGGAGCCGAGCGTGGGTGCCAGCCGTTCGAGCCACACCTCCACCACTGGTTTCGGCGACACCGGCGTGACCTGATTCACCTGCCCGCTCATAACGTCGATTTCGGAGCGCGGCAGCACCTCGCGCGGGCGTCCGCCTGCGGCAGCACGCACCACAAGCGAGCGGTCGGCGGCCAGTTGCATC
This sequence comes from Rhizobium sp. Q54, assembly GCA_943367585.1. Classification (GTDB taxonomy): domain Bacteria; phylum Cyanobacteriota; class Cyanobacteriia; order PCC-6307; family Cyanobiaceae; genus Cyanobium. The sequence goes on along the minus strand of CALRJP020000008.1, from coordinate 132,607 downwards.
ACGTCGGCCAGCACCACCTCGGACAGGTGTGCGCCTTCCGTGGAACAGGGCTGATAGCGACCCAGCGCCAACCGCACGAACGGCCAGTAGGCCGCACCGGTGTTGACCTCCATGTCGCAGAACCAGAGTCTGCGCTCGGGGTCATAGGTCACGTCATGGGGGGCGACCACCACCGGGCGCGACGCACGGCACGAAGGCCGACGGCCAGATCGGGTGGTTGCCCCACGGGTTCACCGACGGGCGATCGACGCCGCCCTCGTGGGCATCGGCCAGATCCTGGTTCGCGTGCCAATCATCAGCCCCCTCTCCCGCACCGGCTCCCACGGCGCCTGAGCCGCGCGCCCCTGGGCGGCCACGCCATAGGATCCCCCCATGCCCTCCAGCCCCACCGTCGGCTCCGCTGACACCAACACCGGTGGCGTGCCGCCGTTGGAGGAGCTGTTCCCCTTCCCCCTCGACGGTTTCCAGCTCGAGGCGATCGACGCCCTGAACCAGGGCCACTCGGTGGTGGTGAGCGCCCCCACCGGCTCCGGCAAGACCCTGGTGGGCGAGTACGCCATCCACCGGGCCCTGGCCCACGGCCAGAAGGTCTTCTACACCACGCCCCTCAAGGCGCTCTCCAATCAGAAGCTGCGCGATTTCCGCCACCAGTTCGGCGACGAGAAGGTGGGCCTGCTCACCGGTGATCTCAGCCTCAACCGGGAGGCCCAGGTGGTGGTGATGACCACCGAGATCTTCCGCAACATGCTCTACGCGGAGATCGACCACGCCGACGACGACCCCCTGGCCGACGTAGAAGCCGTGGTGCTCGACGAGTGCCACTACATGAACGACACCCAGCGGGGCACCGTCTGGGAGGAGTCGATCATCCACTGCCCCTCGCGGGTGCAGCTGGTGGCGCTCTCGGCCACGGTGGCCAATGCGGGCCAACTCACCGACTGGATCGAGCGGGTGCACGGCCCCACCCGGCTGATCCACAGCGACTTCCGCCCCGTCCCGTTGGCCTTCAGCTTCTGCAGCGCCAAAGGTCTGCACCCCCTGCTCAACGACGAGGGCACCGGCCTGCATCCCAACTGCAAGGTCTGGCGCCCTCCAAAGTCCACCCGCCGCAAGGGACCGAAGGAACCGCGGCCGCCCCAGCCGGAGGCGCCGCCGATCGGCTTCGTGGTGGCCCAGATGGCGGAACGGGAGATGCTGCCGGCCATCTACTTCATCTTCAGCCGCCGCAACTGCGACCGCTCCGTCCGCGACCTGGCCAAGGTGTGCCTGGTGGACCCTCAGGAGCAGGCGCGGATCCGCCAGCGGCTGGACGCCTTCATGGCGGTGACCCCGGAGGCGGTGCGGGAGGGCGGCCATGCCGATGCCCTGCTGCGGGGCATCGCCGCCCACCACGCCGGCGTGCTGCCGGCCTGGAAGGAACTGATCGAGGAGCTGTTCCAGCAGGGGCTGATCAAGGTGGTGTTCGCCACCGAGACCCTGGCCGCGGGCATCAACATGCCGGCGCGCACCACGGTGATCTCGGCCCTCTCCAAACGCACCGAGCGCGGCCACCGGCCCCTGATGGGCAGCGAATTCCTGCAGATGGCGGGCCGCGCCGGCCGCCGCGGCCTCGACACCCAGGGCTATGTGGTGACGGTGCAGAGCCGGTTCGAAGGGGTGCGCGAGGCCGGGGCGCTGGCCACCAGCCCGGCCGATCCCCTGGTGAGCCAGTTCACCCCCAGCTACGGCATGGTGCTCAACCTGCTGCAGCGCTACGACCTGGCCAAGGCCCGGGAGCTGGTGGAGCGCAGTTTCGGCCGCTATCTGGCGGGGCTGGACCTGGCCGAGGACGAGGCCCGCATCACCGAGCTGATGGCCCAGCTGGCCACGCTCGAATCCAGCGGCGGCGAGGTGCCCTGGGACGACTTCGAGGACTACGAGAAGCTGCGCGGGCGGCTGCGGGAGGAGCGGCGCCTGCACCGGATCCTGCAGCAGCAGGCCGAGGAGACCCTGGCCCATGAGCTCACCCTGGCGCTGCAGTTCGCCAGCGAGGGCACCCTGGTGAGCGTCAAGGCGCCGGCCCTGCGCAGCCGGGTCACCCCGGCGGTGATCGTGGCCAAGGTGCCGGGATCCGGCCAGTTCCCGCTGCTGCTCTGCCTCACCGACGAGAACGTCTGGATCCTGCTGCCCTGCCACGCGGTGGTGACCCTGCACGCCGAGCTCAGCTGCCTGCAGGTGGACCAGCTGGAGCCGCCCGAGCTGCACCACGCCAACGAACTGCGCCACGGCGACAACGCCAGCGGCGGCCTGGCCCTGGCGGTGTCCTCGATGGCCCGCCGCCACGACATGCACACCCCCCGCTACGACCTGGCCGGGGAAGTGCGCCAGCAGGGTGAGCTGGTGCAGCAACTGGAGCAGGAGCTGGAGGCCCACCCCGCCCACCGCTGGGGCGACCGCAAGCACCTCAAGAAGCACCGCCGCCGCATGGAGGAACTCCAGGAGGAGATCGGCGAGCGGCAGCGGCTGCTGCACCACCGCGCCAACCGCCACTGGGACACCTTCCTGTCCCTGATCGACATCCTGCGCTTCTTCGGCGCCCTCGACGGCGAGGAGGGGCTGGAGCCCACCGAGGTGGGCCGCACCGTGGCGGCCCTGCGGGGCGACAACGAGCTCTGGCTGGGGCTGGCCCTGATGAGCGGCCACCTCGATGCCCTCGATCCGGCAGAGCTGGCGGCGGTGCTGGAGGCCATCTCCACCGAGGTGAACCGGCCCGACCTCTGGTGCGGCTACCCGCCGCCACCGGCCTCCGAGGAGGCCCTCCACGACCTGCGCAGCCTGCGGCGTGAGCTGCAGCGCCAGCAGGAGCGGGCGTCGGTGGTGGTGCCGGTGTGGTGGGAGCCGGAGCTCACCGGCCTGGTGCACGCCTGGGCCCGGGGCGCCAGCTGGAATGACGTGATCGCCAACACCTCCCTCGATGAGGGGGACGTGGTGCGGATCCTGCGCCGCACCGTGGATCTGCTGGCCCAGATCCCCTACTGCGAAGCGATCAGCGAGCAGCTGCGCCGCAACTCGCGCCTGGCCCTCAAGAGCATCAACCGCTTCCCGGTCTGCGAGATCGAGGACCTGCTGGCGGGCGGCAACGGCAAGCTGGATCCGGCGACGGAGCGGCCGCCGGCCGGTTAGAGGGCGCCCGCCCCCCTCAGATCCCCAGCCGCTCCCAGATCACGTCCAGGTTCGCCCGGTGCAGGTCGGTGGCGAAGCAGGCCTCCAGCTGCTCGGGGCCCAGGTGGCTGGTGACGGTGGGATCGCCCGCCAGGTTGGCGCGGAAGTCGCCGCCCTCGGTGTTCCAGGCGGCGTGGGCGTGGCGCTGCACGATCCGGTAGGCCTCCTCCCGGCTCAGCCCCGCCTCCACCAGGGCCAGCAGCACCCGCTGGCTGAACACGACGCCGCCGTAGACGTTCATGTTGCGGGCCATGTTCTCGGGGTACACCCCCAGCCCCTCGACCACGGCGGTCATCTCCCGCAGCATGAAGTGCAGGGTGACCGAGCAGTCGGGCAGCATCATCCGCTCCACCGAGCTGTGGCTGATGTCCCGCTCGTGCCAGAGGGCCACGTTCTCCAGGGCCGCCACGGTGTAGCTGCGCAGCACCCGGGCCAGGCCGCTGATGCGTTCGCTGCGGATCGGGTTGCGCTTGTGGGGCATGGCCGAGCTGCCCTTCTGGCCCTTGGCGAAGTTCTCCTCCACCTCCAGCACGTCGGAGCGCTGCAGGTTGCGGATCTCGGTGGAGAAGCGCTCCAGGGAGGTGCCCACCAGGGCCAGGGTCTGGACGTACTCGGCGTGGCGGTCGCGGCCGATCACCTGGGTGCTGGCGGTGTCGGGCTCCAGGCCCAGCAGCCGGCAGGTGATCGCCTCCACCTGCGGATCGGTGTTGGCGTAGGTGCCCATGGCGCCGCTGATCTGGCCCACGGCCACCACCGTGGCGAGTCGCTCCAGCCGTTCCCGGTTGCGCTCGGTTTCGGCCAGCCAGCCGGCCACCTTGAAGCCGAAGGTGATCGGCTCGCCGTGGATGGCGTGGGAACGGCCGATCATCACCGTGTCCTTGTGGGCCCGGGCCAGCCGGCGCAGGGCGTCGGCGAGGCCATCGAGCTCGGTGCGCAGCAGGGCCACCGAGGCCTTCAGCTGCAGGGCCAGGCCGGTGTCCAGTACGTCGGAGCTGGTCATGCCCACGTGGATGAAGCGACCCGCATCACCGACGTGCTCGTTGACGTTGGTCAGGAAGGCGATGACGTCGTGGCGCACCTCCGCCTCGATCTCCAGGATGCGGGGCACCTCGAAGGCCGCCTTCTCGCGGATCGTGGCCAGCGCCTCGGCGGGCACCCGGCCCAGCTCCACGTTGGCGGCGGTGGCGGCGATCTCCACCTCGAGCCAGCTCTGGAACTTCGCTTCCTCGCTCCAGAGGCGGCCCATTTCGGGCAGGGTGTAACGCTCGATCAAGGGCCGGGCGGTGGTGAACGATCCCCCAACCTATCGAGCCGCCCCCACCGGCTCAGGCGGCGGCGGTGAGGCGGCGGTAGGGCAGCTCCAGGTGCACCATCGACCCCCAGGCCTGCTGGCGCACCCAGCAACGGGTGCCGCGGCGGCGGATCAGCTGGAACGGGGGCAGATCCTCGGGATGGTCCCGCAGCCGCACGAAGCTTCCCGGGTGGAGCAGCTCCACCACATTGGAGCTGGGGGCAGCCATGGATCCGGGGGCAGCCATGGGGGAAAACGTTCGGAACCTTCCGGCCATCCTGCGACTGTTCCGCCCCGAACCCTCTGCTCATCGGTTTTTGTTCGGTTTGGGTGGCTGTTCGATGACAACATGCCGGTGGAGCGGCAGCACCCATGGCCGGAACGCAGCATGGCCCGTAAGGAACGGCTCGATCGTCGCCTGGTGGATCTGGGTCTGGTGGCCAGCCGCCAGCAGGCCCAGCAGGTGATCCGGGCCGGCCGGGTGCGTGGTGGCGGAGAGGTGCTCGACAAGCCCGGCACCGAGGTGGCCGATTCCCTGGCGCTGGAGGTGGAGCAGCCGCCCCGGTTCGTCTCCCGGGGCGGCGAGAAGCTGGAGGGGGCCCTTTCGGCCCTGCCGATCCGGGTGGAAGGGCGGGTGTGCCTCGACGGCGGCATCTCCACCGGCGGCTTCACCGACTGCCTGCTGCAGCACGGGGCCCTGCGGGTGTACGGGATCGACGTGGGCTACGGCCAGACGGCCTGGAGCCTGCGCACCGATGAACGGGTGGTGCTGCGGGAGCGCACCAACCTGCGCCACCTCACGCCGGAGGCCCTCTACGGCGAAGGGGATGCCTGGCCCGACCTGGCCGTGGCCGATGTGTCGTTCATTTCCCTCACCCGGGTGCTGCCGGCCCTGCGGGCCCTGCTGCTGGGGACGGGCGAAGCGGTGTTGCTGGTCAAGCCCCAGTTCGAGGTGGGCCGCCAGCGGGTGGGCAAGGGGGGCGTGGTGCGGGATCCGGCGGCCCATGCCGACGCCATCACCACCGTGATCACGGCGGCAAGGGGGGTGGACTGGCAACCGGCGGGGCTGGTGGCCTCGCCCCTCACCGGGCCCGCGGGCAACCACGAGTACCTGCTCTGGGTCGTCCCCCTCGGGGCCAGCGGCGTGCCCCCCTCGGACGGCACCGACTGGTCCGGCCGGATCACGGAGCTGGTGCAGGAGACCCTGGCCAAGGACAGGCCATCGAAGGACAGCCTGGCCGGGGCCTGAGGGGGCCTCGGCCAGGGTCAGGACGGCAGGATCGGCGGCTCAGATGGCGCCGCTGTCGAGGTCGCCGGTGCGGATCCGGATCACGGAATCGACGGTGCTGATGAAGATCTTGCCGTCGCCGATCTCACCGGTGCGGGCTGCGTCCTGCACCGCCTGGACCACCGTGGCCACCCGTTCATCGTCGACGACGATTTCGAGCTTGAGTTTCTGCAGGAACTCGACCGTGAATTCGGACCCGCGATAGCGCTCCACCTGCCCCTTCTGACGGCCGAATCCGCGCACCTCGCTGACGGTCATGCCGACGATGCCTGCATTGACAAGGGCGATCTTCACGTCCTCGAGCTTGAAGGGGCGGATGATGGCCTCGATTTTCTTCATGGCTGTGCTGCGGTCAGGAAGGCGACGGTTGGAGTCTCTCAGAGTCCCCCCCTGGGCAGGGGACGGCTCCATTACCGCCGAGGCTTGCCGGGGTCGTCGTAACGGTTGCTACGTGAACTCCGGGCCGCTGACCGGCGGCTCGGGCCGCCCGACGCCTCCTGTACGGTCGAATTCCGACCCCTTTCCCCACCGACCATGGCCACGCCCTCGCCGGCCGCTCCGCCCGAGACCGTGACGCCCCCCTACGGCGAGCGGGCCATCGCCGAGGCCCAGCTGATCTGTTTCCCCAACCCCCGGGTGGGCCGGCCCTACGAGGTGGCGATCGAACTGCCCGAGTTCACCTGCACCTGCCCGTTCTCCGGCTACCCCGATTTCGCCGTGCTGCGGTTGCTGTATCAGCCCGGCCCCCGGGTGCTGGAACTCAAGGCCCTCAAGCTGTACGTCAACAGCTACCGCAACCGCGCCATCTCCCATGAGGAGGCGGCCAACCGGATCCTCGACGACCTGGTGAACGCCAGCGATCCGGCCTGGATGCAGCTGGAGGCCGATTTCAACCCCCGCGGCAACGTCCACACCGTGGTGCGGGTCAGCCACGGCGTGCGCCAGCCCTGCTGAGTCAGGGCTGGGGTTCCAGCCGTTGCAGCAGGGCCGGCAGCTCGGCGGCGAAGGCCGTGAGGTTGCGGTTGCAGAGGCCCGCCACGTGCAGCCGGCCGCCGGGGCCATCGGCGATCGCCCAGAGCTGGCGGGTGGCCACCAGGCTGAGGCCACCGCCCAGCAGGGCGATGGCGAAGCCGGTGTAGACGAGGGGAACGCCGGGATCGCGCTTGAGCAGGATGCCGCTGGCCGGCAGCACGCTCGCCACCCGGATCGGCAGTCCCTTCACCTCCTGGGCCTCTCCGCCCGGCACCAGCTGGGCCAGGGCAACGCCATCGGGCCCGAACACCTGCACCGGCCCCTGCTCGCTGGTGAGGCTCAGCAGCACCGGGTCGGAGCCATCGGGGCGGGTGGGCAGCACCAGCCCCCAGAGCTGGTCGCCGAGCTGGGGGAAGGTCTGCAGGGGCAGCTCCAGCACCGGGCTGCGGCCCAGCTGCAGGCTGATCGTCGCCAGGGACCAGTCGGCCTGGTACAGGGTCATGCCCCGGTAGCGCAGGGGATGGTTGACGCTGATGGCGGCTTCGGTGGAGGGGGCGTCGTCGCCGGGGGAGATCAGGCGCAGGGTGGAGGAGAACTGCTCCGGCCGGCCGGCCGGATCCCGCTGGATGTGGAAGTCGTCCAGGGCCAGGGTCACCTGGGTGCCGCCGCGGCTGTCGAGCAGTTCCAGCTCCCGGCCCGGGGCCAGGAAGCGCTCCAGCCGCTGGCCCCCCAGGGCGCCCCAGGCGGCCCCCACCATCAGCACCACCATGCCGGCATGGACCAGCAGGGGCCCCACCCGGCCGAGCACCCCGCGCCGGGCCGCCAGGCGGTCGTCCTGGCGACGGATCTGCCAGCCCGCTCCGCGCAGATCGGCCTCCAGCTGCTCGAGGCCGGCGGCGGGCTCGGTGGTCACGAGGGTCTCGGCCACGCTCAGCTTGCTCAGCTGGCGGGGGCTGCGGTAATCGATCCAGCGCAGGGAGGCCTGCAGGGCAGGCCACTGGCGCCGCCAGCTGCAGAGGATCAGGGACAGGCCCAGCCAGGCCAGCAGGCCCAGGAACCAGCCACTGGAATAGACGTGATCCAGCTGCAGCCGCAGCACCCCATCCCCGCCCAGCAGGCCCAGCCAGGGGTGGGGGTCGTAGAGCTGGTGGTAGAAGGCCGCCTCCTCCTTCTGGGGAATGGCCGTGCCGACGCCGCTGGCCAGGGCGATGACCAGCAGCAGGCCGATGGCGAGGCGCAGGTCGGAGATCCAGCCCGCCAGTCGCTGCAGGGGGCGCCAGGGGGCGGGGGAGGTGCCTGTGCCGGTCATGGGAGCACCGACAACAGGGTGAGACCGCCGCTGGCGAGCAGCACCACGCCACTGATCGGCGGCACCCACTGGCCCAGGCGGCGCAGCTGCAGCAGGCCGGGCAGGGAGGCGGCCACGGTGCCGGCCAGCAGCAGGGGCATCACCTGGCCGGCGCCGAAGCTGCACAGCAGCAGCATGCCGACGACGGGCTGGCCGCTCTGGGCCATCCAGGCCAGCAGCACCGCCAGCACCGGGGTGGTGCAGGGAGTGGCCGCCAGGCCGAAGGCCAGGCCGGCCGCCAGGGGGGCCAGCGGGGCCGGCACCCGCCGCCGCCAGCGGTCCGGATCGGGCCCGGCCGGCAGGGGCAGCCGCAGCAGGCCCAGAAGGTTGAGGCCCATCACCACGGCCACGACGGCCACCAGCAGCGGCAGCTGGCCGGGGATGCGGCCATAGAGGCGCCCCATCAGGCCGCTGGCCAGGCCGAGCAGGACCAGGGCCGCCACGATGCCGGCCGCGAAGCTGACGCTGCGCTGCCAGGGGGCACGGCCCCGCTCCTCAGCCCCGAACCCGGCCAGGTAGGCCAGGGTGACGGGCAGGAGCGACAGGGAGCAGGGGCCGAGGCTGGTGAGCAGGCCGCCGCTGAACACCAGGGCCAGGGTCAGGGGGCCAGGGTGGGCCAGGGAGCCCTGGAGCAGCAGCTCACTGCTGCGGGCCCAGTCGGCGAACGGCAGACCGGGGCTGAGCATGGCCGGTCAGGTGTGGCAGCAGGGCTCAGCCTATCGGGGCAGGCCGTTGGGCCCGGCGCCGGGGGCGGACCGGCTCGAGACCGGAGGACTCCAGGGAGCAGCGCAGCAGCAGGCCGGCGAGGAACAGGCTGCTCAGCAGGGAGTTGCCGCCGTAGCTGATCATCGGCAGGGGCAGGCCCGTGGTGGGCATGGAGCCGCTGGCCACGGCGATGTTGAGGATCGACTGCCCCACCAGCAGGGTGGTGCAGCCGATGGCCACCAGCCGGTGCTGGTTGCTGCGGCAGGCCAGGGCCACCCGCAGGCCCACGAAGCCGAAGATGACCAGGAACAGCAGCAACATCACGGAGCCGATGTAGCCGAACTCCTCGGCGAACACGGCGAAGATGAAATCGGTGGTCTGGATCGGCAGGTACTGGAGCTTCTGGGTGGAGAGCCCGAAGCCCGAGCCGAGCACCCCGCCCGAGCCGATGGCCAGCAGGCTCTGCACCAACTGGTAGCCGTCCCCCTGGGCGACGCTCCAGGGGTCCAGGAAGGAGCTCACCCGGGCCAGCTGGTAGGGGTTGATCATGATGCTGAGGCTCCCCAGCACGACACCGCCGCCCGCCGCGCCGAGCAGCATCGTCAGGGGCAGGCCGCCGGCCAGGGCCATCAGCCACAGGAGCAGGCCCAGCAGGGCGGCGGTGCTCAGGTTGGGCTGCTTGAGGATGAGCAGGATCACCACCCCGAAGATGCCGAGCCAGAGGAGTTTCTGGTCGAGGGCGATGCGGCGCCAGTGGGAAAAGATCACGGCGCCCTGGAGCACGATGAAGGGCTTGATCAGCTCCGAGGGCTGCAGCTGCACGGGGCCGAGCACCAGCCAGCGGCTGGCCCCGTTGACGGTGGTGCCCACCACGAGGGTGGCCGCCACCATCAGGGCCCCCACCAGCAGGGCCGGTGCCGCCAGGTGCAGCCAGCGCCGCATCGTCGTGCGCATGGCCAGCCAGAGCAGCCCCCAGCTGGCCACCAGCCAGATGGCCTGGCGCTTGACGTAGTAAGCCCCGTCGCCCATCTCCCGCTCGGCCACCCACCAGCTGGCGGAGGTGAGCACCAGCAGGCCCACCAGGCTCCAGAGGGCCACCAGACCCAGCAGCAGGCGGGCTTCCGCCGGCCATTGCTGCCAGGGCAGCGGCATGAAGCCGGTGGCCGGACGGCCATGGAGCTGGCGTGGGGGAGAAGGGGACAAGGCCGCGGCAGGCATCCGGGAATGGCCCATTCAGCCGTGACGAAGGCTGGTTTGTCGAGTCACCCTGAACATTTCTCCGTCACCGCAGCAGGCCGTGGCTCGAGGCAAAAAAAAGCCCGGCCTTGGGCCGGGCGCTGGAGCGGTGGTGTCCGCGGGCCATCAGTTGCCGCAGTTCTGCTGACGACGGCCGGTGGCCAGTTCCACCTTCAGGATCCTGCCTCCCTGCTTCATGATCCGCTGCTGTTCGGCGAACCAGCTGTGATAAGGCACCCACTTGGTGAAGTAGGTGTTCTGCAGTTCCCTCTGACTGCGCGCCTTATCGGGGCAGGGGATGCAGGCCGTGATCTTGAACAGGCGCATGGGGTGATCCTCGGAAAACGTGCCGTGGTGGGGGCGTTGCTGGGGATCAGTTGCCCAGGCCGGAGCTGATGTAGTCGAAGTAGACGCCCATCTCACGACCGGCATCGGGACCGACGAGGGAGGCGGTGGCTTCCTTCATGGCCTGGATCGACTGCACCGTCGCGCCGATGGGCACACCCAGGGAGTTGTAGGTCTCCTTGAGGCCGTTCAGCACACGCTCGTCGAGGATCGACGTGTCACCGGCCAGCATGGCGTAGGTGGCGTAGCGGAGGTAGTAGTCGAGATCGCGGATGCAGGCCGCGTACCGACGGGTGGTGTACATGTTGCCGCCCGGACGGGTGATGTCCGAGTAGAGCAGGGCCTTGGCGACGGCTTCCTTGATGATGGCCGAGGCGTTGGCGCTGATGGTGGCGGCGGCACGCACCCGCAGCTCACCGCTGGCGAAGTACTGCTCGAGGCGCCCCATGGAGCCGCCGTCGAGATAGAGCCCCTGGACGTCGGCCTGGTTGATGACGTTGGTGATGGCGTCTTGCATGGATCCTGGGTTTGATGGCGATGGACGGGAGGGAGGTGAAACCTCAGGAGAGGGCGCCGACCACGTAGTCGAAGTAGAAGCCAGCCTCTTCGGCATCGGCGCCGGTGAGGAGACCTGTGGCTGCGGTCTTCATCTCGCGCACGGCTTCCGCCATGGCTTCGAGGGGGGTGCCGAGGGCGCGATACATCTCGCGCGCCCCGATGACGCCGATCTCTTCGATCGGGGTCACATCCCCGGCGACCACGCCGTAGGTGACCAGGCGCAGGTAGTAGTCCATGTCGCGCAGGCAGGAAGCCGTCATCTCCTCCCCGTAGGCGTTGCCGCCGGGGGAAACGAGATCGGGGCGCTTCTGGAAAAGCTGGCCTCCGGCCTGCTTCACGATGCGCTCCCGGCTTTCAGCCAGGACCTGGGCGACGCGCAGACGACGCTGACCCCCTGCCACGAACGACTTGATCTGGTCAAGTTCGCCAGGGCTGAGGTAGCGGGCTTCGGCGTCCGCGTTGATGATCGAGTTGGAGACGATGCTCATGCAGTTCTGCCTCGAAACAAGCGGTCACCGTGAAGGAGACCGGTATCCGGTGGGTAAGGGTGATCGGCTTGGCCGACCGTCGCATCATTCTGTGGCAAGGCCCCGCGCTCCCATGGGGGCCGGTAACAGTTCTTCACGGCGGATCTGTTGGCGAGATCCCTTGGCTTGCAACGGCTTTGGCGGGAGTTCTTAACACCATCCAGGCGCAGCAATTGTTCATCTTTTGTTGTCGCCCTCTGGCGCACGCAAGCGTATTCGCATCCCAATCTCCCCGTCTCGTTGTAGAGACAGGCCAAAAGAAACCCCCCGGGGCTGACCCGGGGGATCACGAAAGCACGGGAGCCGCTGCCGTCAGGGGCGAGCCTCGATCCGCAGGGAGCTGCTCAGATCGCCCCCCGCACGGAGGGGGTGAGACCCGCATTGCCCCCGTACAGCGAGGCGGTGCGGTTCACGGTGGTGAGGGGCACGCCGTCTTCGGTGGCCAGGCCGCGCAGGTAGGGCACGGTGTCCTGGCCGAAGGCCGAGGCGTACTCCCGGGCGTTGAGCAGTTCGGCCACGGCCGCCTGCTGGCCCGCGGTGGCGCGGGTGGCGAGGAAGCGGCTCACTTCCGCCGGCATGGCGGCCCGGCCGAGCAGGGCCAGGTAGGCGGCCGAGGCGGCCCGCAGGGGGGCCATCCGCTGGAGCCGTTGCTGGAACAGCTCACTGCCGGCGATCTGGGCCACGAATTCGGCCACCGAGAGCTGGCCGTCCCGCAGCTGGGACTCGGGATCCGTCTGGCGCTCGGCCGCGAAGGGCACGCGGTTGAGCAGCTGGCGGTAGACCGCCTGCATCACCTCCTGGACCTGGGTTTCGCTGGGATCCCGCAGCAGTTGCACGGGACGCGACAGGCTCTGGCGGCGGCCGAAGCCCTGGGGGGAGCCGGGGCGCAGGGCCTTGGCCATGGCCCCATCGGGAGCCACGGCGGCGCCGCTGAGCAGGCTGGTGCCCACCATGGCCTTCCAGCTGCCGGCGATGCCGATGCTGGCGGGGGCCACGTAGCCATTGCCGCCGCCCGCGGTGGAGACACCGCTGCGCCAGACCGGGGCGGAACCGCCGCCGGGCTGCCAGCGGGACTGGCTCCAGCTGCGGGTGGGAGCCGGCGGCTGCTTGACCGTCTCCGGACCGGTGGGGACCCCGGAGGAGGCCGTGGCGCTCTGGCCACCGGCCACCTCCGCTTTCCACTGACCGCGCACCTTCGGCCTTGCCGTCAGGTTGCGGGGCACCAGATCGCCCATGGTGCGCAGCTCCTGGGACACCGGCACGGTGGGGCGCTGGAGGGGCGTGAGGTCGGCCACCGTCTCGAGGGTCCGCACCAGGCCGGGCACCCGTCGGGCGTTGCGATCGGCCGGGGTGATGAAGCGTTCGTAGGGGACGGTGTCCTCGCCGAAGCACTCGTTGTATTCGCGGCCTTCAAGCATGGCGTCGACGACGCCGTAGAAGCCCTTGCGGGCGGCGGTGTCGAAGTAGGCGTTGATCTCCCAGCGGCCGAAGGTGGGCCGGCCCAGGAGGCGACGGTGCATCACCTCGATGGCCTTGGTGATGTAGAGGCCACTCCAGTAGCGACGACGGAAGGCATTGGAGCGGGCGACCTGGCGCACGAACTCCCGCAGGCTGATGTCGCCGTTCTCGAGCTTGATCTCCTCGACCTTGTTGCGCTCCCCGGCGTAGCCGGCGGTGCCCAGCACCTGCACATAGACCGCATTGATGACGGCCTGGGTGCTGGATTCGGTGCCGCGGATGCTCGGCTGGCCGCCCCGGCGGGGGGTGGAACTGCCGCCGGTGGCGATCTGGCGCAGGCGCACCACCTTCGGACCCACCCGGCGGGGGGTGGCCTTGCGGAACTGGGCGCTGTCCATGGGCCCGGGCTGGGCCATGCCGTTGCCGATCAGGATCCGACGGGTGTCGTAGCTGAAGGGGGCCGGGCGGGTGGCCACCGATGCCGTGCTGGAGGGGAAGATCGCCCCGTAGGTGAGGGCCAGGGGATCGTTGCCGCCGCCGTAGGGGTGCTGGTCGGCCAGGGGCTGGCGGTAGGAGGCGTAGAGGGTGATGTACTGGGGCGCCCCCTCGAACGGCGCACTGAAGCGGAAGAGGTTGCGGTTGGATCCCCAGCCGGCGCTCTCCTGGGCCTCTTCGCCGATGTCGCGGAGGTAGGGAACCGTTTCCTCACCGAAGACCCGGGCGTACTCCATGCCGTTGACCAGGGCGTCAACGAGGCCGTTGAGGCCCTTGGCGCTGACGATGGCGAAGTACTGGCGGAATTCCTCGATCGAGCTCACGCCACGGCCGAGGAAGTGGCGGAAGGCCAGTTCCACCACCCGGCTGTTGGAGAAGCGGCCATAGAACTGGCGCTGGTAGACCTTGCTGCGGCCGAGGGCACGGATGAACTCCCGCATCGAGAGCTGGCCCTGGCGCACCTGGGTGGCCTCCACCGGGCAGACCACCTGGGAATAGCCCTTGACGATGTCCCGCTCGAACACCTGGCGGTAGGCGGCCCGGATGATCTCAGCCTTTTCCGTTCCGGACAGGCCCGGCTTCATCACGAAGCGCTGGGCGCCTTCGGCGGCGAGGGCATAGATCGCCGGCAGCTGCAGGCCCTGGTTGACCGGGCTGCCGAGGCGGGCCCGGGTGGAGGGGGTCGGGATCTCCAGCTCCTTGAGGAGCACGTTGAAGCAGTCGATCACCAGCTGGCGGGAGTCGGGCTCCCCTTTGAACAGGCCAGCGGCGGCGGCGCGCATCTCCTGCAGGGCCACGTTGGTGGCGGACAGGGAGCAGGCCTTCTCGAGCACGTCGCGGAGGCCGCGGGTGTTCACCGCCAGGATGCTGGGATCGCCGGCGATCACGGCATAGCCCACGTAGCGCAGGAACCAGGCCAGGTCCCGCAGCGACTTGCGCATGCGGGCGTTGCCGTAGATCGCGACGGAGATAGGGTTGAAGCCACTCGGCAGCACGACCCGCACATCGGCGTCGGCCTGGACGCCCTCCAGGATCCGGCCGAGCAGGCCACTGCCCCCGGAGCCCTGGGCGAAGGTGCGCACCGAGCGCTGGAACGCGGCCTGGTCGGCGGCGAGGGCGACCACATCTCCCGCACCGCCGCTGGGGGTGCTGAGGGGGGCGTCGAGATAGGAGAGGGGGGTGCCGCCCGTGAAGATGCGGTTGGCGGCCCGGGCCACGATCGCGTCGGCGTTGGCGGAGATCCGTCGGGCGGCTTCGACGCGGATCTGGCCGCTGCGGAAGAAGGTGGTCAGGGCGTCCAGTTCGCCGCCGTCGGGGAAACGGTCCTGCTGCTCCGCCTTCCGGACGCTGGAGAGCGGCAGGGTGTCGTAGCGCTGGGGGGCGACCCTGGTGCTGCCGCTGCTGGCGGTCACGGTCATGAACGAGAGCGAGCCGGGCTGGGTCACGTTACGGCTGCGCCCCTGGCCCCCCGGCGGGGGATGAACAAATGTTTGCAGCCTTCCCCGGAGCTCAGGCTGAACGGCGGCCGGCGCCGTGGAATGCTGCCGGAACCCGCACCAAGGCATTGATGGATCACCCCCCGGAGGCCCCGCTGGATGCCGCCACGCCGGTGGTGAGCGCCTTCTACGACCGTTTCCCCTATCCGGGGGACCCCCTCCAGGACGGCCCGCCACCGGGATACAACTGGCGCTGGTGCGTGGACAGCGTCGTGGCGGCCGTGGACGGGGCCCTGCCGGCGGCGCCGCGCCCCTGGCGGATCCTCGACGCCGGCTGCGGCACGGGGGTGAGCACCGACTACCTCTGCCACCTCAACCCGGGGGCCAGCGTGCTGGCGGTCGACATCAGTGCCGGTGCCCTGGGGGTGGCCCGGGAGCGCACCGCCCGCTCCGGAGCCGCCGCCCAGGTGGCGGAGCTGCGCATCGAGCAGCGCAGCCTGCTCGACCTGGCGGGGGAGGGCCCCTTCGACTACATCAACTCGGTGGGGGTGCTGCATCACCTCGACCGGCCCGAGGAGGGCCTGCGGGCCCTGATTCCCCTGCTGCGGCCGGGGGGCCTGCTGCACCTCTTTCTGTATGCCGATGGCGGCCGCTGGGAGATCCACCGCACCCAGCGGGCCCTGGCCCTGATGGGGGTGGGCACCGGGCCGGCGGGCCTGCGGCTGGGCCGGGAGCTGTTCACCACCCTGCCCGAGACCAACCGCCTGCGGCGGCACCACGAGCAGCGCTGGGCCCTCGACACCGCCGCCGACGCCAACTTCGCCGACATGTACCTGCATCCCCAGGAGACCAGCTACGACCTGGAGCGCCTGTTCCGCTTCGTCGACCAGCCCGGGGTCCGCTTCGCCGGCTTCTCCAATCCCGAGGTCTGGGATCCGGCCCGGCTGCTGCAGGGGGAACTGCTGGAGCGGGCCCGGTCCCTGGCGCCGGCGCAGCGGTGGGCCCTGGTGGAGAGCCTCGATCCCGACATCAGCCACTTCGAATTCTTCCTGCGGCGCCAGGACGGCGACGGCATGGCGGACGCGGCACCGCAGACCTGGAGTGACGCGGCCCTGCTGGCGTCCGGCGGCGAGCGCAACCGCTGCCTGTGGGGCTGGCCCTCCACCACGCTGTTCGGACCGGACCTGGGGCCCTTGACCATCACCGAGCCGGAGCTCGCCCTGATGGAGGCCCTGGAGGCGGCCCCCGCCGGCACCCCGATCGGGGCGCTTCCGCTGGCCCAGGGCCCCGAACAGCGGGCGGCGGCGACGCGGCGGCTGCTGGCGGAGCGGGTGCTTCTGTTGCTTAGAGCCTGAACGGGCCGAGTGATAAAGTCCGCACGCCAAGACGGAGCCTCGTCGGTTGCAGGCTGCCCTGACCCCCTCTCCGGATGCCGTTCCCCCCGTGGAGACGTCGGCCGAAGCGGTCGCAGGACATCCGCCCATCGATGCTTCACCCCTGCCTGAGGTCGCCGACGCTTCGTCGTCGGTGAACAACGGCATGGACGGTTACCTGCGGCTGCAGCGCCGGATGCTTCTTTCCACGGTCTGTGCCACCGCCCTGGCGGTGCCCATCACGGCCCTGTGGTTCGACCTCCCCACCGCTTTCAGTCTGCTGGTGGGAGCCTTGGCGGGTCTCCTGTACCTCCGCCTCCTGGCCCGCAGCGTCACCCGCTTCGGCGTCGAGACCAAGGGCGTGGGCAAGGCCCAGCTGCTGGTACCGGTGGTGCTGGTGCTGGCGGCCGCCAGGCTCCCCGTCCTCGAGATCCTTCCGGCCGTGCTGGGATTTCTCCTCTACAAGCCCGCCTTGATCGTTCAGGCCGTCCTCGACACCTGATCCCCGTTTCAGCCGCTCCGGCGGCCCTCTTCAGCCGCTTCGGCGGCACCGACGTTCCGCCAGGTCCTATCCCCGATGGCTCCGTTGCCCCTCGCCCTTCCCTTCGCCGCCCTCGAGGTCGGCCAGCACCTGTATTGGCAGCTGGGCAACTACAAGATCCACGGCCAGGTGTTCCTGAGCTCCTGGGTCGTGATCGGTGCCCTCCTGGCCGTTGTGGTCGTCGGCACCCGCCGCCTGGAGCGCGATCCCAGGGGCGTGCAGAACCTGCTGGAGTTCCTCTGGGATTACCTGCGCGACATCGCCCGCGAGTACATCGGCGAGAAGGCCTACCGCGACTGGCTCCCCTTCATCGGCACCCTGTTCCTGTTCATCTTCGTGAGCAACTGGGGCGGGGCCCTGATCCCGTGGAAGCTGGTCCACCTGCCCAGCGGTGAACTGGGTGCCCCCACAGCCGACATCAACACCACCATCGCCCTGGCGCTGCTGGTGTCGCTGGCTTACTTCTATGCGGGCCTGAGCCGCAAGGGTTTCCGGTACTTCGAGTACTACGTGGAGCCCACGCCGATCATGCTCCCGTTCAAGATCGTCGAGGACTTCACCAAGCCCCTCTCGCTCTCCTTCCGTCTGTTCGGCAACATCCTGGCCGACGAACTGGTGGTGGCGGTCCTGGCCTTCCTGGTGCCCCTGGTGGTGCCCCTGCCGGTGATGTTCCTTGGCCTGTTCACCAGTGCGATCCAGGCCCTGATCTTCGCCACCCTTGCCGCCTACTACATCGGCGAGGCCGTCCACGAGGAGCACCACTAGCTCCTGCCCAGCTGGGCCGGTCCCCCGGTCTGGCAAACTCTCTGCGCGCAGGTCCGGCACGATCCGGGCCCGCCTTCCCAGGTGTCCCCGGCGCAGGGTTCTCGACAAGGTTCCTTCCGCGCTTCCCCGGCGCCCCACATTTCTAACCCCACCATGGATTCCCTTACTTCCGCTGCGTCTGTCGTGGCTGCTGGTCTTGCCGTCGGTCTCGGCTCCATCGGTCCTGGCATCGGCCAGGGCACCGCTTCCGGCGGCGCCGTCGAAGGCATCGCCCGCCAGCCCGAAGCCGAAGGCAAGATCCGCGGCACCCTGCTGCTCTCGCTGGCCTTCATGGAATCGCTCACCATCTACGGCCTGGTGGTCGCCCTGGTGCTGCTGTTCGCCAACCCCTTCTCCTGATCGGAGGCCGTCGCGGGGATGAGCGGGCCGCCCGTCCGTTGCGGCCCTTCTCCACCCCCGGCTCCATCCACGCCTCCACCACCGCCCGCCTTTTTGCCCCATGACCAGCTGGCTTCTGCTCGCCGAGGCAGGTGCGACCGCAGGGTCGCCCGAGGGAGGTCTGTTCGACCTCGATGCCACCCTGCCGCTCATGGCGCTGCAGGTGGTGCTCCTCACCTTCATCCTCAACAGCCTGTTCTTCCGACCGGTCGGCAAGGCCGTCGAGGACCGTGAGGGCTACATCGCCACCAGCCGCACCCAGGCCAAGGAGAAGATCGCCCAGACGGTGCGCCTCGAGGCCGACCTCAAGGAGCAGCTCAAGGGCGCCCGGCTTGAGGCCCAGAAGGTGATTCTGGAGGCCGAGCAGGATGCCGACCGCCTCTACCGCGAGGCCATGGCGGTGGCCCAGGCTGAAGCCATCGCCAGCCGCGAAACCGCCCGCAGCAAGATCGATGCCCAGCGGGCCGATGCCCTGAGCCTTCTCGAGGCCGATGCCGACAGGCTCGCCGACCTCATCGTCGACCGTCTTCTGCCCGCCTCATGATTCCCCTCCCTCTTCTGTCCCCGCTGACGACGCTGTTCGCCAGCCACGGCACCTTCGGCCTCAACCTCGACATCTTCGAGACCAACATCATCAACCTGGCGATCGTGATCGCCGGCCTGGTGTGGTTCCTGCGGGGCTTCCTCGGCGGGATCCTGGAGCGCCGCCGCGAGCGGATCCTGGGGGAACTCAAGGATGCCGAGGAGCGCCTGAGCACCGCCACCGCGTCCCTGGCCGTGGCCCAGACCAGCCTCGGTGAGGCCCGCGCCCGCGCCGAGAAGATCCGCGCCGACGGCAAGGTCCGCGCCGAGGCCATCCGCCTGGAAAGCGAGAAGCGCACCGTCGAGGAGATGGCGCGACTCAAGCAGGACTCCCAGTCCGATCTGGATTCGGAAGTGTCCCGCGTCAGCAAGCTGCTGCAGCGCGAGGCCGCCGAGATGGCGATCGCCAAGGCCCTCGCCAGCCTGCCCGGCCGCCTCGATGCCAGCACCCAGGCCCAGCTGATCGATCAGTCCATTCAATCGATGGGGAACGCCTGATGCCTCTGCTCAACACCATCACCACCCCCTACGCCGACGCGTTCCTCCAGGTCTGCGACGCCAACGGGGACACCGAAGCGGTGATCGAACAGGCCCGGGCGATCCTGGCCCTCTGGCACGACTCCAGCGACCTGCGCGAGGCGATGGCCTCCCCGGTCCTGGAGGTCGAAGGCAAGAAGGCGGCCCTCGAGCAGCTCTTCGGCGCCGGCATCTCCCCCTCCTTCCTCAACCTGCTCAAGCTGCTGGCCGACCGCCAGCGGATCGGCTTCCTCGATGCCGTCCTGGAGCGGCTCCTTGAGCTCTACCGCGAGCAGAACCAGATCGCCTTGGCCACGGTGACCTCCGCCAGCCCCCTGAGCGACGACCAGCAGGCCCTGCTCGCCGAGAAGGCCAAGGTCGTGGCCGGCACCGACAAGGTGGAGATCAGCCTCGCGGTGGATCCTGCCCTCATCGGTGGGTTCGTCCTCAGTGTCGGTTCCAAGGTGATCGACGCCAGCCTCGCCGGTCAGGTGCGGCGGCTCGGCCTGACGCTCGCCAACGTGAGCTAGCGCTTCGCTCCCTTTCCCCCTCTCCTTCTCACTTCATCGCCTCCCCTCCGGGGACTCCCACCATGGTTTCCATCCGCCCCGACGAGATCAGCGCCATCCTCAAAAAGCAGATCGCCGACTACGACAAGTCGGTGTCTGTCAGCAACGTCGGCACCGTCCTGCAGATCGGTGATGGCATCGCCCGGGTCTATGGCCTGGAGCAGGTGATGGCCGGTGAGCTGGTGCTGTTCGAAGACGGCACCGAGGGCCTGGCGTTGAACCTGGAGGACGACAACGTCGGCGTCGTGCTGATGGGCGAGGGCCTGGGGATCCAGGAGGGCAGCACCGTCAAGGCCACCGGCCGCATCGCGGCGGTGCCGGTGGGCGACGCCATGCTGGGCCGGGTGGTGAACGCCCTGGGCCAGCCGATCGACGGCAAGGGGGAGATCCCCACCACCGAAACGCGCCTGATCGAGTCGATGGCGCCCGGCATCATCCAGCGCAAGTCGGTGCATGAGCCCATGCAGACCGGCATCACGGCCATCGACGCCATGATCCCCATCGGCCGTGGCCAGCGGGAACTGATCATCGGCGACCGCCAGACCGGCAAGACCGCCATCTGCATCGACACCATCCTCAACCAGAAGGGTGAGGACGTGGTCTGCGTCTACGTGGCCATCGGCCAGAAGAACGCCTCGGTGGCCAACGTGGTGGAGGTGCTGCGCGAGCGCGGCGCCCTCGATTACACCGTGGTGGTGGCGGCCAGCGCTTCGGAAGCGGCGGCCCTCCAGTACCTGGCCCCCTACACCGGCGCGGCCATCGCCGAGTCCTTCATGTACAAGGGCAAGGCCACCCTGGTGGTGTACGACGACCTCACCAAGCAGGCCCAGGCCTACCGCCAGATGTCCCTGCTGCTGCGCCGTCCCCCCGGCCGTGAGGCCTACCCCGGCGACGTCTTCTATTGCCACAGCCGTCTGCTGGAGCGGGCCGCCAAGCTTTCCGATGCCATGGGTAAGGGCAGCATGACCGCCCTGCCGATCATCGAGACCCAGGCCGGCGACGTTTCGGCCTACATCCCCACCAACGTGATCTCGATCACCGACGGCCAGGTGTTCCTCAGCTCCGACCTGTTCAACTCCGGCCTGCGGCCCGCCATCAACGTGGGCATATCCGTGAGCCGGGTGGGCGGCGCCGCCCAGACCAAGGCCATCAAGAAGATCGCCGGCACCCTGAAGCTGGAACTGGCCCAGTTCGACGAACTGGCCGCCTTCTCCCAGTTCGCCTCCGACCTGGATGCCGCCACCCAGGCCCAGCTGGCCCGGGGCAAGCGTCTGCGTGAACTGCTCAAGCAGCCCCAGTTCAGCCCCCTGATCCTGGCCGAGCAGGTGGCGGTTGTTTATGCCGGCGTCAAGGGTCTGATCGATGAGGTGCCCGTGGAGCTGGTGCCCCAGTTCGCCCGCGAGCTGCGTGAGTACCTCAAGAGCAGCAAGCCCGAGTTCATCAACAAGGTTCAGACCGACAAGGTGCTGAGCGACGAATCCGAGGCCATGCTCAAGGAGGCCATCCGCGAGGTCACCTCCTCGATGCTGGCCGCCGCCTGAGGAATCCCCACCCATGGCCAATCTCAAGGCAATCCGTGACCGGATCAGTTCGGTCAAGAACACACGCAAGATCACCGAAGCCATGCGGCTGGTGGCCGCCGCCAAGGTGCGTCGCGCCCAGGAGCAGGTGCTGCGCACCCGCCCCTTCGCCGACCGCCTGGCCCGGGTGCTCCAGAACCTCGAATCCCGCATGGGCTTCGAGGGGGCCGATTCCCCCCTGCTGGCGGAGCGCCGTCCGGTGGGCACCATCACCCTGCTGGTCGTCACCGGTGACCGGGGCCTCTGCGGCGGCTACAACGCCAATGTGATCCGTCGGGCCGAGCAGCGCTTCGCCGAACTCAAGGGCCAAGGCTTCGCGGTGGACATGGTCCTGATGGGCCGCAAGGCCATCACCTATTTCACCAACCGCTCCTACCCGATCCGGGCCACCTTCACCGGTCTGGAGCAGGTGCCCACCTCCCAGGAAGCGAACGAAATCGCCAACGAAGTGCTCGCCGAGTTCCTCTCGGCCAGCACCGACCGCGTGGAGATCGTCTTCACCCGCTTCATCAACCTGGTGAGCTCCCAGCCGGTCGTCCAGACCCTGCTGCCCCTGGATCCCCAGGGCATCGCCAGCTCCGACGATGAGATCTTCCGTCTCATCACCCGTGACGGCCGCCTCGGGGTGGAGACCGGCAAGGTGGAGAACGCCCAGCCATCGCTCCAACCCGATTTCGTGTTCGAGCAGAGCCCGGAGCAGCTGCTCAATGCCCTGCTGCCCCTCTACCTGGCCAACCAGCTGCTGCGCTCCCTCCAGGAAGCGGCCGCCAGCGAACTGGCCAGCCGGATGACGGCCATGAACAACGCCAGCGACAACGCCAAGGCGCTCGCCAAGACCCTCACCCTCGACTACAACAAGGCCCGCCAGGCGGCCATCACCCAGGAGATCCTGGAAGTGGTGGGTGGCGCGGCCGCGATGGGCTGATCGTCAGCTCCAGGTGGCCGGTGGCGGCATCCCGCTCCCGGCCCAGCTGCCAGCCTTCCGGGCAGAGCAGCAGGATTTCCATCGTGGTTCTTACGCGGCTGCCGTGGCAGAGGTGGCCACCCCTGTTCTGTCCCCGTTCATCGGCCACCAGCAGGTGCAGGTGGGCGCCATCCGGGCTGACGCTGCCGGCCAGCGTCAACACCTCCTGTGGCCCGGTCAGGACGGTCCCTTCCTCCTGATCGGCGAAGCGCAGCACCGGACTCTCGAGGCTGCCGATGCCGCAGACAACGAAGCCACTGAGCCCCGGATCCTCCCGGGCCAGGGCTTCGAGTGCCCCGCGCAGATCCAGCCCTGGCGGCAGACGGAGGGGATGGTGGGTGGCGCCGGGCATCCGTTGATCCGCTCAGGCCTCAACAGCCACAGACATACCGTTTCTCGCTGAACAATCGCAGACAGGCGTCGACCACCTCGGGGTCATAGAGCTTGCCGCGGTTGTTGCGGATCTCCGCCAATGCAGCATCGTCCCCAAGGCCGACGCGGTAGGGGCGGTGGGCGCACATGGACTGCACCACGTCGGCGACGGCCACGATTCTGGATTCCAGCAGCAGTTCCTCTCCCCGCAGACCGCTGGGGTAGCCGCTGCCGTCCATCCGTTCGTGGTGTTCGTGGACGATGCGGGCAATCGGCCAGGGAAAGTCCACGTCCTTGAGGATGTTGTAGCCAGCCTCGGCATGGTCCTTGATCAGGTCGTATTCATGCTTGGTCAGTTTCGTCGGCTTGCAGAGGATCTCCGCCGGCACCATGATCTTGCCGATGTCATGGACGGAGGCGGCCAGTTGCAGGCCCTCCAGCTGCCGCGGCGGTAGTCCCAGCTCCACCCCGATGGCCAGGGCCAGCTTGTCCACACTGTGCTGGTGACCGGCGGTGTAGGGATCCCGCATCTCCGCCATGCCCCCCAGGACGGTGAGCAACTGCTTGTACAGCCTTTCGTTCTCCCGGAGCGTTCTGTTCAACCCTTCCTCGGCCAGCGCCCTGGCGATCAGGCTGCCGAGGCGGGTGGCGATCGTGTCCAGCAACACCCGTTCTTCCGCCAGAAATGGCCCCTCGATGGCCTCGGCAAACGTTTCGGTGTAGCCAACATCCAGGCGGCCGTAAACGGTGTCGTTGGCCCTGATGGGCGACGACTGAACGGATCGGCAACGATCAAGATCGCCGGTTTGATACACCTTGGGGCCCCGGGAGATCCGGGCAACCGTGTGGCCGGAATGCAGCCAGGCTTCCGGAATGGCGTCGACGATCAGCTGAAGAATGTCGTCGATGCTGCCCTGAGCGGTGCCAATGATCTGCTCAATCTGCTGCAGGCAGTGCAACTCCTTCCTGCGCTCCGTCAGTGCCAGCTCCAACGGCAGTGGCAGGGTGCTTTCGGCTTTGCTTGCCACCTTCAGTGTCGATAGCCGCCCACCGTTGGGCCCATATCCTTTCTTTATCACAGCCATCACCCCGCCTTCCCATCGAGAGGGGCAGAACGGCACGGAAACACCTGCAACGGTGGTCGGTGCTTTTCTGTCTTCTTCACGCTACTCCTGTGTCAGCAACCGCGCACGCGCTTCACGACCCATGGCGGCGGGACGCTCTTGCCTGGGGATGCCGTGGCTCAGTTCCCGGCATGGGAGAAAGAACGCCTCGAGGGACGGCTGGATGGCATTCCCCACCACGGTGATGCCTTCCCGTTCGAGCAGGTCGGCCTGGGTGTCCCCCTGGGGACCCCGTTTGGGCACGTCAAGGCTGCCATCCCCTGACACGACGCGATACCAGGGCACATCCAGTTTCATACCGTCGTCCAGCTGGCTGAGGATGTAGGCGACATGCCTGGGCATCACGGCAAGATGCTCACCGATCGACTGATACGTCGTCAGTTTCGAGGCGGGAATTGAGGCGACGATCCGGAGCACCTGATCCTTGATGCGTCCAAAAGCCTCGGACTTCGGCACGGTGAACTAGGCCTGATCGCGCATGGAGATGATGACATTACCCTTCTTGCGCCCACTGTCGACATAGCGGTGGGCGTCCACGATCTGATCGAGCGGATAGCGTCGATCGATCACCGGCTGGACATCACCCGCTTCAGCCAGGGCCGCCAGTTGGCGCAGATCCTCCCGTTTCACCGCTGCGGGTCCGGCGATCACCGTGTGGCGGCTCGTCAGCGACACCCACAGGCCCTGCAGCATCTCGGGCAACCCGGCCAGCACCAGCAACAGGCGCCCCCCATCCTTCAGGGATCGCCGGCAGCGTGAATAGGGCGCAGTGCCGACCGTATCGACAATCAGGTCATAGGTTTGGCCGTTGCGGGTGAAGTCGGCCTTGGTGTAGTCGATGACATGGGCCGCGCCCAGGGAGCGCACCAGATCGACGTTGGCTCCGCTGCACACACCCGTGACCTCCGCCCCGAAGTGCCGGGCCAGCTGCACGACGGCGGTTCCGACCGCGCCGGAGGCCCCGTTCACCAGCACCTTCTCTCCGGGACGAACCTTGGCCCGGCGCAGGAAGTCCAGGGCCGTCGTGCCACCGAAGCACAGCGCAGCGGCCGCTTCGTCCGTGAGGCCGGGCGGTGTGGCCACCACCATGCCGTCCTCGGACAGGCAGAGGTATTCGGCATGGCAGCCCATGGCCATGTCGCTGAAGGCGAAGACCCGCTCCCCCACCTGGAATCGGCTGACATCCCTGCCGATCGCTGCGACAACCCCGGCCAGCTCCGAGCCGAGGATCGGCTGCCTGGGCTTCCGCAGGCCGAACACCAGCCGCATGATCAGCCCGAAACCCGTCGGCACCGTCTGGCTTCGAATCCGCCAGTCGGCCGAGGTGACCGTGGTGGCATGGATCCGGATCAGGATCTCACCGGCCTTCGGGGTGGGGGTGGCGATCTCGCGGATCTGCAGCACCTCCGGCGGCCCGTAGCGTTCGGCGAGGACGGCCTTCATGACAGGGGGGATCCGAGAAAAGAGGAATAGGCCCTGGAGAGGGCTTGCTTGCCGCCCGTTTCCACCACGGCGCCGTGGGCCACGATCACCCGGTCGAAGTCCCACTGCAGGAGAGCCTTCATGGCTTGGAGCAGCGAAGCTCTGTCCGAAGTGGCCAGGCGCTCGAGAATGGTGGGCTCCAGGCGAGCGTAACCACCGCCGATCCGCGTGAGGCAGCGGGCGAGCCAGGCGGCGGAGGCATCGAAGTGGAAGGCGCTGTCCGTCAGGACGAGGGTCCGGCTGGGGGTGTGGCAGAAGGCCACCTCATGCAGTGGCGATGGGCCGGTGGGCCCCAGGGTGTGGAGCCCGCTGAGGCTGCACAGCAGCAATCCCGGCCATGGGGATGGCTCTTCGGCGCTGAGCAGACGATCCAGCTCCAGGTGCGGACATTTCTGCCTCAGGAAGGCCGGCCCCCAGCTGATGGCCTGGGGAAAGCGCTGCTGGAAGGCCTGGAGATAGAGGTGATGGAAGGCGTTGGGCGCCACAAGATCGGTGACGACACCGAGCTCGGCCAGTCCCTGTTCGAGCTCAGGGGTTGGCTGAATCGGCGAAAGGATCACCAGCCGGTTGCTGTTCTCCAGGCGGATGACGGTCATCCGGGTGCCGATGCTCAGGCCGAAGTAGGTCTGCGGTTGTTCGGCCACCCAGAGATCATCAGCGAGGCGCCGCAGCATGGATGGGGCGGAAGGCTGGGCCCAACCTAAGGGCCTGGGCCAACGGGTGGTTGGCGTCAGCTGACCTGGCGATGAATCCGCAGCATCGTGTTACCGCCACGCTGGAATTCGTAGGGCACCGGTTCGATCGCCACCGTGAAACCCTCGGCGCGCAGGGCTGCCGCACTGTCCTCCAGGTGCGGCGACACTTCACCGCCCAGGGTGAGCAGCGGAAACACCCGCACCTCCCGCGCCACGCGGAGCAGCTCGAGCAGGGAGGCCCGATGGAAGGCGGCATCCAGCTGCAGGCTGTAGAGAAACAGCAGATGGGAGCAGAGGGCCAGCTCGAAGCTGGCGTCGGCGAAGGGCAGGGAGGGCAGCGCGGCCTCCACATACCGCCCCTGGGCCACACCGGCCGGATAGTCGTCCAGGAAAGTGCCCATGGCCTGCATGCGTCGGCGGCCGAGCTCCTCAGGGGAGGGGATGGCCTCCCACACGAAGTCGCTCTGGTTCTGGCGAATCTGTTCGATGATCTGGTCGTAGGTGGCGGCGATGCGGGAGGCGATCTCCTCCCGGCTGAAGCGATAGATCGGATCGCAGGAGATCACCGCCGTGCCCCTGCGGCTGGCTTCGGAATTGAAGCTGGCCGGTCCGTCCCCGCAGCCCAGGATCCTGCCCGCCATGTCGTCCGCCGTGAGGGCGAACATGGCCCCGTACTCCTCGAAGGAGCGGCCCCAGGGAACGACCCGATCCAGGCTGAACATGGTTGTGGGGGGTGACGTCGAGCACAGGAATGATGGTCCCGTTCCCGCCCCGTTCGCCCATGGCCGATGCCGCCCCCGCCGCCCTGGCCATCGAGCCCCTGTTTCCGATGGCCCTGGGCCGGTTGCAGCTGGCCCCCGATCCCCTCGACACCGCCCTGCTGCTGCAGCGGGCCCTGGAGCTGCGGGAGCAGAACCCCAGCGAGGAGGGTGTGGCCTGGACCGGCGATGTGCGGGGTGCCGGGGAGCTGCACCTTGACCCCCTGTTTGCCCCCCTGATCGGCCGGCTGGCGGTCCACGCCGGGGAGTATCTGGAGGCGCTGGGGTTCGATCGCCGGCGGGTGGCCCTGCATGTGCAGCGCAGCTGGCCGGTGATCAGCGAGGCCGGCGACCAGGTGGGGCGGCACCACCACCCCAACGCCCACCTCAGCGCCATCTATTACCTCAATGGCGACGGCAGTGGCCGCAGCGGCTGTCTGCGCCTGTTCGCTCCCCGCCAAGTCAATGAGCTGGTGCCGGGCCTGGCGCTGGGCCAGGACGGTCCGATCGGCGCCACGGCGGCCCTCAACCGGCCCTGGCACGACGTGGCTCCCCGGGCCGGCCTGCTGCTGCTGTTCCCGTCGTCGGTGGACCATGCGGTGCTGCCCAACGGAGACCCGGAGGACACCCGTTTCTCCCTCAGCATCGACTTCGTGCTCACGGCCCCGGCCGCGGCGCCCCAGCCGGGGGAGTATCTCGCCCCCCACCCCGGCCGCTGGCTGGCGATCGGGGAGGATGGCAGGGCGTCGGGAGCCTGAGCCGCCCCTGCCACCGCCGCCCCTCCCGGACCCCCATCCCCCGTGCCCGAGACCACCCCAGCGACCAGCCCAGATCCCACCGTCTTCCAGATCAGCGCCAGCCTGGATGGCACCTCCTACAGCTTTTCCTGCCGCAGCGACCAGACGGTGCTCAACGCCGCCGAGGCCGCCGGGGTGCCCCTGCCCAGCTCCTGCTGCTCGGGCGTCTGCACCACCTGCGCCGCCCTGCTGCGCAGCGGCACGGTGCACCAGCCCGATGCCATGGGCGTGAAGGCCGAGCTTCAGGCGAAGGGCTATGCCCTGCTGTGCGTCTCCTATCCGCTCGCCGACCTCGACCTGCTTGCCGGCCAGGAGGACGCCCTCTACGAGGCCCAGTTCGGTCAGTTCCAGAAGTGAGGTCCCTGGTGCCGCTGGAGCTGTGGCTCCAGACCAGCCCCGGCCCCCGGCTGCCCCAGCTGCGTCAGGCGCTGGCCCGGGAGGCCCGTCGTCTGGCCGGTGAGGGCGCCGAGCCCCTGCGCTGGGCGATCACGGCGGTGGATCCCCGCCGCGGTCTGCGGCTGGAGGGAATCGTCGTGGGACCGGCACCGACCCCCGGCCCTTGAGCGCCCCAGCCCCGCCCCTGCCCACCCTGCTGGTGATCCCCACCGGGGTGGGCTGCGCCGTGGGCGGCTTTGCCGGCGACGGCCTGCCGGCGGCCCGCCTGTTGGCGGCGGCCAGCGGCTGCCTGATCACCCACCCCAACGTGATGAACGCCGCTTCCCTCTACTGGAGCGACCGGCGCCTGCACTACGTGGAGGGCTGGAGCCTCGACCGCTTCGCCGCCGGCGAGCTGGCCCTCGCTCCGGTGCCCAGCCAGCGGGTGGGCGTGCTGCTGGATGCGGGCATCGAAGCGGAGCTGCTGCTGCGCCACCGCCAGGTGATCGATGCCTGCCGCGCCAGCCTGGGGCTGACGATCGGCCCGGTGCTGAGCAGCGATGGGCCCCTGGAGGTGAGCCTCTCGATCGGGCCCAGCGGCAGCAGCTGGGGCACCCTGGGCCGCCCCGAGGCCCTGCTGCGGACCGGTGAAGCGCTGCTGGCCGCCGGGGCCACGGCCATCGCCGTGGTGGCCCGCTTCCCCGACGAGCCCGGCAGCGACGCCCTGGCGGCCTACCGCCACGGCACGGGGGTCGATGCCCTGGCCGGGGCGGAGGCGGTGATCAGCCACCTGCTGGTGCGCCACCTGGGGGTGCCCTGTGCCCATGCCCCCGCCCTGGCGCCACTGCCGCCCGACCCCGGTCTGGATCCGCGGGCGGCGGCCGAGGAGCTGGGCCACACCTTCCTGCCCTGCGTGCTGGTGGGCCTGAGTCGGGCCCCCTCCCTGCGGCCCGAGCCGGCCAGCGGCCATGGCCTGCTGCACGGGGCCGATGTGGGGGCGGTGGTGGCGCCGGCGGGGGCCCTCGGGGGGGAGGCGGTGCTGGCCTGCGCCGAGCGGGGCGTGCCCGTGATCGCCGTGGATGGAAACCCCTGTCTGCTGCAGGTCAACGGCGAAGCCTTGGGGCTGCCGGTGATCCCGGCCGCCACCTACACCGAGGCCGCCGGGATCGTGCTGGCCCTGCGGGAGGGCCTCGATCCGGCGGCCCTGCGGCGGAACCTGGCCTGAAGGCCTCAGGGCTCGCCGAGGAAGTCCCGCTTGCCCAGCTCCACGCCGTTGTGGCGCAGGATGTCGTAGGCGGTGGTGACGTGGAAATAGACGTTGGGCAGCACGAAGAACAGCAGGAAGCTCTGGCCGCTGAAGTGGAGGGTCTCGCCCCGGATCGGCAGTTCGATCGGCTTGGTTTCAGTGCCGTCGATCTGGGCGGCGGAGAAGCCCTCGAGGCTGGTGAGGGTCGTCTCGACGCGGCGGATGAGGTCGTCGAAGCCGGCTTCGTTGTCCTCCATCGAGGTGCTCTCCACCCCGGCCAGCCGGGCCAGGCCGCGGCGGGCGATGTCGGTGGCGATCTGCACCTGGCGCACCAGGGGGAACATGTCGGGGTAGAGGCGGGCCTGCAGCAGCACGGCCGGATCAATCCCCTTGGCTTCGGCGTGGGCGGCCGCCTTGGCCAGGATGCCGGCCAGATTGCGCAGGCTGCGGGCCAGGGGCGGAACGGCCGCCTCGTACATCGAGAGGGTCATGGCTGGGGCGGTGGGCCCGGGGGCTGGCGAGCCGGACTGTAGGGCGGTCGACCGGGTGCCCCGTGACCGGCGATGAGCACAAACACTCAGCCGGTTACCACCCTAAAGCGGACCGATTACGAGTTAAGCTCGTTGCGATCGCTGCTCCGGGCGGCGCGTCGTCAAGTCGTTCTTCACACATTCACATGGCTGTCATCGAAAAGGTCCCCAGCGTCGTCTTCAAGACCCGTGTGCGCGATGAATCCGTGCCCGGCCCCAACCCCTTCCGCTGGCAGGACCTGACCACCGACGACATCTTCAAGGGCAAGAAGGTGGTGGTCTTCTCCCTCCCCGGTGCCTTCACCCCCACCTGCTCCTCCAACCACCTGCCCCGCTACGAGGCCCTGTACGAGGAGTTCAAGGCCCAGGGCGTCGACACCATCGTCTGCGTGTCCGTCAATGACGCCTTCGTGATGTTCCAGTGGGGCAAGCAGGTGGGCGCCGACAAGGTGTTCCTGCTGCCCGACGGCAACGGCGAGTTCAGCCGCAAGATGGGCATGCTTGTCGAGAAGGACAACCTGGGCTTCGGTGAGCGCTCCTGGCGCTACTCGATGCTCGTCAACGACGGCACCATCGAGAAGATGTTCGTGGAGCCCGGGCTCGAGGACAACTGCCCCACCGACCCGTTCGAGTGCTCCGATGCCGACACCATGCTGGCCTACCTGAAGGGAACTTCCCCCGCCGGCGTCTCCGCCCCCAGCCGTGAGTTCGTCGGCTGACGTTGTCCCTGGGCTGGCCCCATCAGGATCCAGCCCTTGCGCCCCCGCCCCCCGCTCCCAACTCGGAGCGGGGGTTTTTTGTTGGGCGGCACAGTCCGGAACGATGCCACAACCGCGTCCCTCGGCCAGCATGGGCCCATCGGATCCTGCGGGCTGGGGCGGTGAAGCGGGAGACGGCAACCCCAACGTTCCGTTTCCGGCCCCAGGGCCCGGGCCGGTTCTTCGTGGCGGCGTTCCTGGCCTTCTGGCTGTGCGGCTGGCTGGCTGGCGAGCTGTTCGCCCTGTGGTTCCTGTGGACGTTTCTGGGCACGTTCCAGACAACCGGCTACGCGGCCCTGCCGGTGGCCCTGTTCCTGCTGGTCTGGGTGAGCCTCTGGAGTGTCGGTGGTGCCTCCGCCCTGCACCATCTGCTGCGGACGCTCTGGTCGGAGGACCGGCTGTCCGTGGCGGCGGACGGGAGTCTGGAGCGGCGGGTGCAGCTGGGGCCCATCTCCCGTCGGCGGGCCCTGCCCCGGGGGGCCATCCGTTGCTTCCAGGTGCGCGATGGGGGCCTCGGCGGACCGCTGGTGGCGGTGCTGCCCGACCGCAGCCTCGAGATCACCCGGCTCGGCAGCCCGCAGCAGCGGCGGGAGGCCGCCGACCGGCTGAACCGGCTTCTCGGCCTGCGCCCCCCGGCCGATGACTCCGTCCCGGCACCGGTCCCGGCCCCGGCGGTCCTGCCGGCGGGCTGGCAGGAGCTCACCCCCTCCTTCGGCAGTCCGCTGCTGGTGCCCGACCCGGCCCTGCGTCGCCGCCACCGCCTGGTGATGGGCCTGGTCAACCTGGTGCTCTGGGGCCTGCTGGCCCTGCTGCTGCGGGGCGGCCTGCACGGGTCAGGTGTCTGGGTGCTGGGGATCCCGTTGGCGCTGGTGGCCCTGCCCTGTGGCTGGGGCCAGGTGTGGCTGGCCTTCGGGCGCCGGGAATGGCGGCTGGAGCCGCGGGTCCTGGTGCTGCAGCGCCGTTTTGGCCACCGCCTTCGCACCCTGGGGGAAGCGCGGGCCCTCGAGCTGGTCGAGCAGGTGGATTCCGATGGCGACCGCTCCTACCGACTGCAGGCCCTCCGGCCCCCCGGCAGGCCCCTGCTGGTCGATCAGCAGAGCCTTGATCCTTCGTCCCTGCGTCAGCTGGGGGCCTGGCTGGCGGCGCGGGCCCACGTGCCGTTCGAGGACCGGGTGCCCACCGAGGCGCAACGGCGGGAGCAGCGCGCCGCTGAACACGAGCGCCTGCGCCGGGAGCTCGCCGCTTCCGGGCGTTTCGGGCGCTGGGCGGCCCGGCAGCTCGACCGGGTCGAAGCGGCCGGGGCCAGCCGGGCGAACCCGCGGCCGGACAACTGAACCGCCGCGGGCATCGCCGCTGGCGGAAGCGGCAATTGGCCGGGTTTGGGTGGCCAACCCACGCCGCCTGATGCACTCCCAGGCGCAGGGCTTCGCCACCGCGATGTCCCGAAGGCCTGCGATTTCCAACCGTCAACATCTCCATGGGAGCGAACCGAACTCCCCAGCAAACGCAGGTCGCATACGCTGCTTCCCGGCAGAGAATCAGCTAGCCTTTTTTGGCAGCTTCCAGGAGATTTGCCGCAGACGCGCTTGATCACCCTCCCGCTTCTGCCCCAGATCGGCATGACCCCCATGGTGATGGTGAACGGGTTCAATGGGATTTTCAGACACGTTTTCTTTCCTGCATCCCGATTCCCGGCGACGCCGGGAGAGAGAAGTGATCGCCGATACCGTTGGTGGTCAGGAGTCACTCCCTGAGGGACGCGATTCGTCAGGATTCCCAGGGAAGGGAACTGTTGAATCCGCCCCTCCGGCCTGGGCCAGCAGCCAGTCGATCTTTGAGTCCCTGCCGGATCCTTTGCTGCTGCTGTTGCCCGAGAAGAGCCCCTCCGGCAGCATCATCGATTTCGTCTGCGTTTACGCCAACGGCCCGGCCAGCGCCCTGCATCGCCGCCCCCCCGGCGGGATGGTGGGGAGCCGGCTGGTGGATCTCCATCCTTCCGGAGACCTTCTGGCCCACGGCCAGCGGGTCATCGAGACGGGGCGACCCGTCGTGGTCGGTCGTCCCGACGGTTCCGCACTAGGGGGCCAGCCCGCCACCCCCAAGGGCGAGATCCGTCTGTTTCCCGCCAACGGACTGCTGTGTTGTCTCTGGCGGGAGGTCGCTGAGGCCGTCCAGCAGGAGCTGGCGGAGGCGCAACGGCGCTATCGCCTGCTGGTCCGACACGCCTCGGATGTGGTGGTCGAACTGGACGGTGAGCACCGCATCGTCTGGGTCTCCGAGTCGATTGAGGCCCGGCTGGGCTGGCGGTCCGACGCCCTGCTCGGCCAGCCGGCCATCGGCCTGGTGCACCGGGAGGATCGGCTCCAGGTCCTGCGCGCCGGCCTCCGCCTTGCGGGCCCGGGATCCTTCCGGCAGGACCTGCGGATCCTCTGCGCCGACGGGGGCTGGCTCTGGATGCTGGGAACCGCCCATCCCCACCCAGGGGAGGAGGCCGGCGCCCTGGTGCTGTCCCTGCGCGACATCCATGACCAGGTGAGGATCCGTGCCGCGCTGGATCACAGCCTGCACCATGACCCCATCAGTGGTTTGGCCGTCCGCCCTCTGGCCCTCGACCGGATCCGCCGCGCCCTCGATGGGCTGGAGGACACCGGCGCGTCGCTCGCGGTCCTGAGCATCGGCGTCGATGGCCTCACCCAGGTCAACAACGCCCTCACCCATGCGGGTGGCGACAAGCTGATCGCCCTGCTGGCGGCGCGGATCGTCAGGGAGATCGGCCATCCCGAGCAGGTGGGCCGGGGCACCGGCGACGAGTTCATCGTGCTGCTGAATGATCCGGATGCCGGTGCCGCCGCCACCCTCGCCGCCGAACGGATCCTGAGGGCCTGCCGGGCGCCGGTCAGCATCGGCGGCCAGCCCATCGACCCCACGGTGAGCATCGGCATCGCCACCGCCCGGGCCGGCGCGCTCCCCGATGAGCTGCTGCGGGACGCCAGCCTCGCCATGCGTCAGGCCAAGGGCCGGGGCCGCAACGGCTATGCCCTGCTCGACGACGCCCTGGCCACCGAAGCCCACACCCTGCTGCTGTTCGCGGCCGAGATCCAGCGGGGGCTGGTGATGGGGGAGTTCGCCGCCTGGTTCATGCCGATCGTCGCCTTCGACTCCGGCCAGGTCACCGGGTACGAGGCCCTGGCCCGCTGGGTGCGGCCCGATGGCATCGAAGTGCCGCCCGCCGACTTCCTGCCCTGCGCCGAGTGCCGCGGCCTGATCGCCCGCATCGACCTGCTGGTGCTGCGCCAGGCCCTGGCGGCGCTCTCCCGGCTGCCCCCCACGGTCACCATGGCGGTGAACGTGTCGGCGGCCACCCTCGCCCTGCCCGATTACCCCGAGCTGGTGGGCGAAGCCCTGCGGGCCGCCGGCGTGGTTCCGGAGCGTCTGCACCTGGAGGTCACCGAGACGGCCCTGCTCACCGTGACCGAGCGCATCGGGCAGCAGATCCAGCAGCTGGCGTCCCAGGGGGTGCGTTGGTATGTGGATGACTTCGGCACCGGCTATTCCTCGATCAGCCATCTGCGCGACCTGCCCATCGCCGGGCTGAAGCTGGATCGCTCCTTCACCTGCGCCATGCGGGCCAAGGACACCAAGAGCCTGCGGCTGGCCCAGGCCCTGGTGGGGGTGGCCGAAGGGCTGGAGCTGGACACCGTGGCCGAGGGGGTCGAAACGGCCGAGGAGGCCCGCCTGCTCACCTCCCAGGGCTGGTTCCATGGCCAGGGCTGGCTCTACGGCAAGGCCGCCCCCCTGCGCCTGGATTCCCCCCCGGTTCCGCTCTGAACCCGCTCAGTTCGGCGCCCCCTGGAGCTCGGCACAGCAGGCCGCAAAGGCCGCCGCCGGATCGGTGGCGCCGCTGATCGGCCGGCCGATCACCAGCTGGCTGGCGCCGGCGGCCACCGCCGCCGCCGGGGTCATCACCCGCTTCTGATCCGCCGCGGCGCTGCCGGCGGGGCGGATGCCGGGGGTGACCAGGGTGAAGGGCCGGGGATGGGCGGCCCGCAGGGCGGCCACTTCCCAGGGGGAGCACACCGCTCCGGTGGGGCCCGCCGCCGCCGCCAGCGCGGCCAGCTGGGCGGCATAGGCGGCCAGGGGTGTGGAGATCGCCAGCTCCCGGCGGAAGCGGTCGGGATCCCAGCTGGTCAGCACGGTCACCGCCAGCAGGGTGGGGGCGCCGAGGCCTTCCGCAGCAGCTCCCTCCACGGCCGCGGCCTGGGCGGCGGCCAGGGCTTCGCTGCCGGCGCAGGCGTGCACGGTGATCAGTTCGGCCCCCAGGCGGGCGGCGCTGCGGCAGGCGCCGGCCATGGTGGCGGGGATGTCGTGGAACTTCAGGTCCAGGAACACCCGCAGACCCCG
Organism: Rhizobium sp. Q54; assembly: GCA_943367585.1. GTDB lineage: Bacteria > Cyanobacteriota > Cyanobacteriia > PCC-6307 > Cyanobiaceae > Cyanobium. The sequence continues at coordinate 97,881 of CALRJP020000008.1, read as the reverse complement.
CTGCCGCAGCTCCCGCACCACCCCTGGCCCGGCGGCGCTGAACAGCTCCAGGCCCACCTTCACCCAGCGCAGCTCCGGGATCGCCGCCACCAGCGCCAGTGCCTCGGCGGCCGTGCCGCGGTCGAGGGCCAGGATGATCCGGTCGGCCGGCTCCATGGCCGTCGCGGGGTGATCGGTAGCCGCCATCAGGCCACCAGCCGCCGGAAGGTCTTACGGCCGAGCTGGAGCACCTTGCCCGCCAGTTCCTGGGGGCTGCCGAACTCCTGGTTGGGGTCGCTGAGCTTCTCGCTGTCGAGCTTGACGCCGCCGCCCTGGATCTGGCGCCGCCCCTCGCTGCTGCTGGCGCACACCCCCAGGGCACTGAGCAGATAGAACGCCTTGATGGGGAAGGCGAGCCCGGCCAGGGAGGCCTCGGGCACGCTGTCCGCGCTTAACTCCCCCAATAACTTGCCCGCTCCGGAGAGGCCGGCGGTCACCAGCCCGGCCGCATCGGCCTGGGCCTGGAGCGCCGCGTCGCGCCCATGGCGGGTGGCGGTGACCTCCAGGGCCATGGCCTTCTGCCGCTCCCGCGGGCTGGTGGGCAGCGCCGCCGTGTCCAGGTCGGTGAGCAGGGTGAGGTAGTCCTCCACCACCGCGTCCGGCACCTTCTCCAGCTTGGAGTACATCGAGAGGGGGTCCTCCATGAGGCCCACCGTGTTGCCCAGGCTCTTGCTCATCTTCTGCACCCCATCGAGGCCGGGCAGGATCGGCAGCAGAAGGCCGAACTGGGGGCGCTGGCCGAAGTGGCGCTGCATGTCGCGCCCCATCGCCACGTTGAACTTCTGGTCGGTGCCGCCCAGTTCCAGATCGGCCCGCACCGCCACCGAGTCGTAACCCTGCAGCAGGGGGTAGAGGAACTCGTGCAGGCTGATGGGGGTGCCCGAGCCGTAGCGGTTGGCGAAGTCCTCCTTGGCCAGCATCTGGCCCACGGTGCTGATGCCCAGCAGCTCGATCACCTCCGGCAGCGCCAGGTCGGCGAGCCACTCGGAGTTGCGCCGCACCTCCAGCCGGCCGGGGGTCTCGAAGTCGAGCAGGGCGCGCTCTGGGGGCTGGCCCTGGCCCAGCTGGGCCAGGTAGGTGGCGGCATTGGCCTCCACCGCCGCCGCGTCGAGCTGGACGCGGGTGCTGCTCTTGCCGGTGGGATCGCCGATGCGGGCGGTGAAGTCGCCGATGATCAGCACCGCCGTGTGGCCGGCGTTCTGGAAGGCCCGCAGCTTGCGGAACAGGAGGCTGTGGCCGAGGTGGATGTCGCTGCCGGTGGGATCGATGCCCAGCTTCACCCGCAGCGGCCGCCCCTGGCGCGCCGACTCCGCCAGCCGGGCCTCCAGGCGCTGGTCTGGGTCGGGATCCCGGCCGGCGGGGAACAGGTCGGCGATGCCCCGGGCCAGGGCCTCGGGCAGGGCCGGTGGATCCGCCTGCTTCGCCTGGATTGCTTCGCCCATCAACGCCAGCCGGCTGCCTGGGGGGATGGTAGGCAGCCGCGGTGCACCGGTTGATCAGCCCAGCAGGGCCGCCACGGCGGTCGCCGCCCTCTCGCCACTTTCCACGGCACCCTCGAAGAACCCCGGCCACCGCTCCGCCACCTCCGTGCCGGCCCAGTACACCCTGCCGTGGGGGCGCAGCAGGGCATCGCCGCTGCGGGTCCACAGGCCGGGGGGCATCCAGGCGGCGAAGGCCCCACCGACGAAGGGTTCCTCCGGCCAGTTCTTCTCCACGTAGTCCAGGGGCTCCAGGGCCATGGGACCGAAGTAGGCAGCGAGATCCTCCAACACCGCGGCGCGGCGCTGCGCCGCCCCCAGGGCCGACCACCGCTCCCGGCGGCGTCCCACGACGAAGGCGGCCAGCACCCCCAGGCCCGTCTCCGGGTCGGAGCTGTCGGCGCACAGCTCCACCCAGGGGCGATCGCCGATGCCGATGCCGGACAGCCCCGACTCCCGCCACCAGGGCCGCCCGTAGGCGACCAGCACCTTGGAGCAGTTCCCCATCGCCATCCCCTCCTGCAGGGCGAGCCGGTCGGCCGGCAACGCCGGTGTGAAGTGGATGGCGCCCGCCCGCGCCGGCGGCATGGCCACGATCACGGCCCGGCAGGGGTGGCTGGAGCGATCGGTGATCACCTCGACCGTGGCTTCCAGGCCGGGGCCGGTGGCGCTCTCGGACTGGTGGATGGCCCGCACGGGCTCCCCGAGCACCAGGGCGTCCCCCAGCCCCTCGGCCAGCAGGGCCGGCACCTGGCCGGCGCCGCCGTGGATCAGGTCCTCCTCGGGGTGATCCCCCTGGGGCGCCGTGCGCTGCCCCCAGGCCACATGCAGCAACGACACCTGGTCCGGTTCCGCCGGCCCGAGAAAACCCACCGCCCGGCAGAAATAGGCGAAATACCAGGCGGCGAAGGGGGTGTGGGTGTGGCTGTCGATCCAGTCCTGGAAGCTGAGCCGATCGAGGGCGTCGGCGTCGGGATGGTGATGGGGGTGGCCCTCCGGCATGGACGCCACCAGGTCCTGGAACTGCTTCAGGGCCGCCATGGCATCGTCCCAGTCGCCGCTGGGGACCGACGGGGGCTGGCCCTCCGGGAACCCCTGGAAGAAGCCGCTGAAGGTGCAGCGGTGGGTGCCGAAGCTGAGGACCGTCTCCCCCCCGTGGGGGGAGGGGAAACGGCGCAGGCCGTGGGACTCCAGCAAGGCCAGAAAACGGGAATGGCTGGGGCCCACCCACTGGCCGCCCAGGTCGACCCACGCCGGGGTCCGCTCCGGCCCGAGCTGCAGGGGGGATCGCACCATGCGTCCCCCCACGGTCGGCGCCGCCTCGATCACCCCCACCGACAGGCCGGATCTCCGCAGCTGCCGGGCCGCCACCAGACCCGCCAGCCCCGCTCCGACAACGACGACATCCTTCAAGGGGTCAGCCCGCGGCGTCCAGTTGGCTCTTCATGCGCTCCAGGGTGAGGGTCATCTGCTCGAACATCTTTTCCGGGGTGAGGCCGAACTGGCCGAGCTGGGTGCGCAGCTGTTCAACGGTGAGTTTGGCCTGGAAGTCCTCGGACAGTTCGAAGCGCTTCATGAACACCTGGTACCTCTCCATCATCTCCTCCATCCGCTCGATGTACAGCTTCTTGCCCTCGCGGTCGAACTTGCCGTAGTCGCTGCCCAGCTGCATCAGCTGCTGGTAATCGGTGAACAGCCGCTTGGCCTCGTCCTGGACGATCTCGGAGTCGAAGAAAGCCATGGGGGACGTCGGCTCCGTGCTGCTGGAGAGAACGATTCTGCAGAGCTCGAGGGCGCCTGGGGAGTGCGGATCCACGTATCGGTGGCCACGGCTCGCATTGAAAGATACTGAAATCAAGGTGAGCTCTTGGTGAGGATCGGTCGATCTGTCAGCGGGGCGGCCGCGCCCTCTGTTGCCGTGGACCTCACCCCCCTGCTGCCCCAGGTGCGTGACGACGTCACCCAGGGACTGGTGCTGTTGCAGGGGGTCCGGCTGGTGCTCTGCCTGGGCAGTCGGGCCCAGGTGGCCCTGCTGATGGGAACCCCCGCCCGGATCCTGGGGGCCGCCACCACCGCCGCCGAGGGGCTGGCCCTGGTGCGCCGGCACCAGCCCTGCCTCCTCCTGGTCAGCGACCGGCTGGAGGGGGGCTGCGGCGTCGACCTGGTGGTGCAGGTCAAGCGCAGCCATCCCGAGGTCCGCACCCTGCTGGTGGTGTCCCAGGAGCACCAGCTGGCCCTGATCCAGGCGGCCCTGCGTGCCGCCTGCGACGGCATCGTGCCGGAGTCGCGGCTGCTGCACGGCTCCGGTCTGCAGGCCCTGAACACCGTGCTCGGCGGCGGCATGTACCTGGACCGCTCCCTGGTCGGCGCCTTCCGCGCCTCAGAGGAGCCCGGTGCCGTCCACGAGCGGCTCAGTGCCCGCGAGCGGCAGGTGCTCGAGCGGGTGGTGCGGGGCCTGAGCAACCCCGAGATCGCCGGGGAGCTGATGGTATCGGTCGACACGGTCAAGACCCACGTGCGCAACGTGCTCCTCAAGCTGCGGGTCAACGGTCGCATCCAGGCGGTGGTCACCGGCCTGCGGCTGGGCCTGGTCGACTGGCCCCGGACCGGAGGCACCCGCTAGCTTCAGGCCCGACGTGCATGCAGGTGGGCCTCCATGGCAGGGCGCCACTGGCTGGATCCCCTGGCCCGCAAGCTGCTGGTGGCCACCGGTCAGCTGCCGCCGCCCCCAGTGGCCGTCTCCACGGCCCCCGTCCCCGCCGCCGGGGCTGACGCCGACGAGGTGGTGGAGCGGGAGCTGCTCGCCCTCAAACTGGCCCACAACCCCGACCTGCGGCTGCGCGATGCCGCGGAGGTGCGCCATGCGGCCGCCCTGGGCTGGACGCTTGAGGTCAACGTGGCCGCCGCGGCCGACTGGCTGCGGTTGCCGGGCTGCCGGCCCGACCTGGTGGATCGGCTGATCGGCCTGCAGCGCGACGGCCTCCGGTGGCACGGCCCCGGGGAGCTGGCCGGGGCGCTGCAGGTCCCCCCCGAGCAGGTGCAGATCTGGCTGCCGGTGCTCCGTTTCGCACGGCAAGGGGAGCCGGCATCGGCCCGGGCGCCGGTGCCCCTGGCGATCAACCAGGCCTCCGAGGGCCTGTTGCGGGAGCGACTCGGCCTGGGGCCGGAGCGCTGCCGGCGGTTGCTGCGGGAGCGGGCCCGGGCACCCTTCCGGGACCTGGCCGATCTGCAGCTGCGGCTGCAGCTGCCCGCCGACCTGGTCGAGCGCTGGATCGGCCGGTTCCGCTATGCCACGGCCCCGGGTCCGGTGCTGCCGCCGTCCCGGCGACCATCCCCATGAGCCGGCAGGGGGAACTGTTCACCGGCGCGGCCGCAGCCGAGGCAGGAGCGGCCGGTGCCTCGCCACCCCCGGAGCTCCCCCTGCTGCGGGAGCAGTTGCGCACCTGGCAGGGTCGGCTGGCCGATCACCAGGGGCCGCTCTTTGCCGCCGCCACCGCCGGTGGGGCCGCCCCCCTGGGGCAGGGGCAGCTCTTCCCCATGGCGGCCGACCCCAAGGCCGCCGACCTCGCGGATCCCGACGCGGTGGCGCGCCGCTTCGATCCCCTCAGCCTCACCCCCCAGAGCCTCTCCTTCTGGCGCTGGCCCCGGCTGCCCCAGCGGGGGGCGGCCCTCTACCTGGTGATGGACCGCCCGCCCGGGCTGCCCGTGCCCTTGCTGCTCTACGTCGGCGAGACGGGGCGGGCCGACCAGCGCTGGAAGGGCGACCACGACTGCAAGGGGTACCTGGCGGCCTATGGCGAGGCGCTGGCGCGGGTGGGGCTCCAGGCGCAGCCGAGCATCCGCTTCTGGAGCGACGTGCCGGCGGCGGTGTCCCCGCGCCGGGCCCTGGAGCAGGCCCTGATCCGGCGCTGGCTGCCCCCGTTCAACAAGGAGACCCGGGAGCGCTGGGCCACGCCGTTCACGGCCGACGCCGGCTGAGCGCCAGGGCTGGGCTGGCTACGATCATGGGTCGCCTGCGCTGGGTTCATGGAGTTCTGCTGTCCTGCCGTCACCGGTGCCCTGAAGGAGACCTGGACGGGTGACACCCTGGTGGTGGGCCTGTTCGCTCCCGCCGCAGGCAGCGGCAGGGGACCGGCCGAGGAGCTGGTGGGCGAGGGTTTCGACGGCTTGCTGCAGCGCCGCCGCTTCGAGGGCAAGTCCGGCCAGACCATCACCCTGGAGCGGCCCGGTGGTTCCCCGGCCTGCCTGATCCTGGTGGGGCTGGGGGATCCGGCCGACTTCGGCCTCGAGGCCCTGCGGCAGGCCAGTGCCGGGGCGGCCCGCAGCGCCGCCGCCGCCGGCGCCGTGGAACTCGGCCTCTGGCTGCCGGTCGAGGGCCTGGAGCCGGCGGCCGCGGCGGCCGCCATGGCCGAAGCGGTGCGGCTCGGGCTCTATGCCGACCAACGCTTCAAGAGCGAGGCCGAACCCCGCTCCCTCCCCTCCCGGGTGACGCTGCTCGGGCTGGCCTCCGGGGCCGAGGCGGGTCTGGCCCACGTGGCGGCCACCTGCAGCGGCGTGGAACTGGCCCGGCGGCTGGTGGCGGCACCGCCCAACAAGGCGACCCCCCAGTCCCTGGCCGACGAGGCCGCCGCCATCGCCGACGGCTTCGGCCTCGAGCTCAAGGTGCTGGAGCGGCAGGACTGCGAGGCCCTGGGCATGGGGGCCTACCTCGGGGTGGCCCAGGGCTCGGATCTGCCCCCCAAGTTCATCCATCTCACCTACCGGCCGACCGGGCCGGTGACGCGGCGGGTGGTGCTGGTGGGCAAGGGGCTCACCTTCGATTCCGGCGGGTACAACCTCAAGACGGCCGGCTCCCAGATCGAGATGATGAAGTACGACATGGGCGGCAGCGCCGCGGTGCTGGGGGCCGCCCGTGCCATCGCCGAGATCCGGCCCGCCGGCCTGGAGGTGCATGTGATCGTGGCCAGCTGCGAAAACATGATCAGCGGCGGCGCCATCCACCCGGGGGATGTGCTCACCGCCTCCAACGGCAAAACCATCGAGATCAACAACACCGACGCGGAGGGGCGCCTCACCCTGGCCGATGCGCTGGTCTACGCCTGCGGCCTGGAGCCCGATGCCATCGTCGATCTCGCAACCCTCACCGGCGCCTGCGTGATCGCCCTGGGCGAGGAGATCGCCGGACTCTGGTCCCCCAGCGATGGCCTGGCCGAGGCCCTGCTCAGCGCCGGCAACACCGGCGGCGAGGCCCTCTGGCGCATGCCCCTGCGCGGCTCCTACAAGAAGGGGCTCAAGAGCCACGTCGCCGACATGAAGAACACCGGGCCTCGGCCCGGGGGCTCGATCACCGCCGCCCTCTTCCTGCAGGACTTCGTGACCAGGGGGCTGCCGTGGGCCCACCTCGACATCGCCGGCACCGTCTGGAGCGACAAGGCGAGGGGGCTGGATCCTGCCGGCGCCACCGGCTTCGGGGTGCGCACCCTGGTGGCCTGGCTGGTGGCGGGCGCCGCGGCCTGAACGGCAGCGCCGCCGTCCCCGGCGGCTTTGGCGGCCGGAGCTTGCGGCCTAGGTTTGCTTCCAGACCAGACAACGCATCGCCCCATGGCCGTTCACAAGATCCGCTGGTACGTGAAGGCCCAGCTCGGTGTGCTCCTGCTCCCCGCCGGGCTCTGCCTCTTCGGGGAGGGGGTGATCCGCAAGGGCATCCAGACCTGGTCGGCCCTGGCGGCGGCGGCCGACCAGGGGCAGTCGCTGCCGGAGGCCGGGCCCTGGGTCTGGTACGGGGCCCTGGGCCTGATCCTGATCAATGCGGGGGTGGGGCTGATGGTCGAGAGCGGCCTGCTGCGGGGCTATCCCCGCACCCCTCCCCGGGCCTGAGGCTCAGACCGCCACCGGTTGGGTGTCCTCCCTGCCGGGCAGGTGAAGATGCAGCTCGGCGGGGGATTCCAGGCGATGGATCTGCCAGGTGGCCTTCTCACCGCAACTGGCCTGCAGCTTGTCGAGGTCGTCGGACGCCTGCCTGGGGCTCGCATAGGGCCCGATGTGGCGCGTCTGCAGACCGTCACGGATGGTCAGCAGATACATACAGAAGCCCTCCCGTCGACAGCCAAACGCTAAGGCATTCTTCCGGGTCGCGACAGGGTGCAAAAGCACCGTCTCTGCATCACCCTGACGGGTTCGGCTCAGCTGCCCTGCCAGCGCTGGCTGCTGCGGGCCCGCCGACCCCAGACGGCGTCCAGGCGCCGGTCGCGGCCGCAGGACCAGCGGTAGTAGTTGTACTGGACGCCATTGCGCTTGGCGTAGTTCTGGTGGTAGCCCTCCGCCGGCCAGAACTTCCCCAGGGGCCGGATCGCCACCTTGAGCGCGGCCGCCGGCTTGCCCAGCTCCCGGGCGGCCGCCACCAGGCTGTTGCGGGCCTCCACGGCCTGGTTGGCGCTGGTGGTGAAGATCACGGGCCGGTAGGAATCGCCACGGTCGCAGAACTGGCCGCCGCCGTCGAGGGGATCGATGTTGCGCCAGTAGGCCCGCAGCAGGGTGTCGTAGCGGATCTCCGTGTTGTCGAAGCGCACCCGGACCACCTCCTGATGGCCGCTTCCCCCGGCGGAGACCTGCTTGTACGTGGGGTTGGCGGTCTTGCCGCCGCTGTAGCCGCTCACCACGTCCAGGACGCCGGGGAGCACCTCCAGATCGTGCTCCAGGCACCAGAAGCAGCCTCCCGCCAGCACCGCCTCCTCCGTGGCCGCCAGAGCCGGAGCGACAGGCCCCCCCAGGGCGAGCAGCAGCCCCAGCAGCAGCGCAATCAGTCGCATGGCGTGTGTCCCGAGAACGGTTCCAGAATCGCCGTCGCCGCCCGGCGCGTGACGCCCGGCTCCCCCAGCTTCTGCCGAAGCCGAACGTAGCCCTCCTGCACCCGTTCCCGTGCCCCGGAGGCGGGATCGAACAGGGGCAGCAGGGCCGCAAGGATGGCGTCCGGGGTGAAATCGTCCTGGAGCAGTTCCGGCACGAGCCGTTCCCCCAGCACCAGGTTCACCGGGGAGATGTGGTCCACGTTGAAGTGGATCACATGTTTCGCCAGAAACGCCGTGGGCCGGCTCACCCGGTAGCCGGTCACCTGGGGGACCCCCCGCAGGGCCAGTTCCAGGTTGGCGGTGCCGGACTTGGTCAGGGCCGCATCCGCCGCGGCACAGAGCAGGGGCCGCAGCCCATCGGCCTCTCCGGCCGGGATCACCCGCACCGCCGTGGCTCCGGCCGCCTGCATGGTCTCGGCCAGGACCGCCTCGAACCCTGGCAGGCCCGCCGGCAGCAGCACCTGCAGATCCGGCCGCTGCCGCTGCAGCAGGGCCACCGCCTGGGCCATGGGCGGCAGCACGTAGCGCAGCTCCTGCCGCCGCGAGGCAGGCAGCATCAGCAGCACCGGCGCCTCCGCCGGCAGGCCGAGCCGCTGGCGGGCCTCCTGGCGCGAGGGTCGCTGCTGCAGGGTGTCAATCAGGGGATGGCCCACCCAGGTGACCTGGGCGCCCCGTTCGGCGTAGAAGCTGGCCTCCTCCGGGAAGATCGCCAGGATGCGATCGGTGAAGCCGATCAGCCGGGTGGTGCCGCCGTCGCCGAGGCGGAAGGCCCACTCCTGCGGGGCGATGTAATAGGTGATCGGCACATCGGGATAGAGCCGCCGCAGGCGCAGGCCCAGGTTCACGTTGGCCCCCATGTAGTCGATCAGCACCACCGCATCGGGGGGGTGCAGGCGCAGCCAGCGGCGCACCCGGGCCTGCAGCCTGAGGGTGGGAATCACCAGGGGAATCGGTTCCCACAGGCCGATGGCCCCCAGCTTGGTGGTGTCCGCCAGCAGCTGGGCACCGGCCCTCTCCATCCGGCTGCCGCCGAGGGCCACCACATCGAGGGGCAGGGAGCGGCGGGCGGCCTCTTCGTGCAGGGCCTGGACCAGCAGGGATCCCTGCAGATCACCGGAAACCTCTCCGGTGCTGACCAGCAGTCGCACCATCAGCGCTGGGCCGGCAGCGGTCCGCGCCGGCCCGGCCCCACCGAAGCCTCCAGAAAGGCGCAGAGCTCATCGGCCGCGGCCAGAAGGGGCCGCTCCCGGGCCTGCCGCAAGGCGGCCGCCAGCACCAGATCGCTGCGATAGATGAGGGTCCAGAGGTCCTGCAGCTGGCGGAACTGGGCGCCGTCGTCGAGCTGGGCCATGCCGCTGCGGCGCAGCCCGACCCGGTTCAGCCCCCGGAGGCGGCCGGGGTGGCCCTCCACCGTCATGAACGGGGGCACGTCGCGGTCGATGCGGCTCATGCCGCCCACCATCGCCAGGCTGCCGATGTGGACGAACTGGTGGATGCCGAGCACCCCACCGATCACGGCCCGCTCGCCGATCACCACGTGGCCCGCCACGGCGACGCCGTTGGCGATCACGATGCGGTCGGAGAGCTGGCAGTTGTGGCCGATGTGGCTGTAGGCCATCAGCAGGTTGCCGTTGCCGAGGACCGTGCTCTCCCCTTCGGCGGTGGCGCGGTTGATGGTGACGCACTCCCGGATCGTGTTCTCGTCCCCCATCACCACTTCGGTGGGGGCGCCGCCGTACTTGAGGTCCTGGGGTTCCAGACCGATGCAGGCCCCGGGGAAGATCCGGTTGCCCTTGCCCATCCGCACCCGCCCATCGATCACCACATGGGGACCGATGCGACTGCCTTCGCCGATCTCCACCTCCGGGCCGATGACCGCATAGGGGCCGATCTCCACGCCGGGGGCGAGGCGGGCCCGGGGGTCGACCAGGGCCGTGGGATGCACGGATGTCGTCATGGCTGTGCTCGACATCGCGTCAGTCCACGAGCGAGAACATCAGCTCGCCCGAGCAGACCCGCTCGCCATCGACCGTGGCGGTGGCCTGCACCTTGCCGAAGCGTTTGCGCTTGAGGCTGAGCAGTTCGCAGGTGATCAGCAGCTGGTCGCCGGGCACCACGGGCCGCCGGAAGCGGACACCGTCGATGCCCGCGAAGACGAACAGGCCCTTGGGCAGATCGGGCATCTGGGTGACGATCAGGCCCCCCACCTGGGCCATGGCCTCGACGATCAGCACGCCCGGCATCAGCGGCCGGCCGGGGAAATGGCCCTGGAACTGCGGTTCATTGAAGGTGACGTTCTTGAGCGCCACCGCCCGCTTGCCGGGGACGTATTCCACCACCCGATCCACCAGGGCGAAGGGATAGCGATGGGGGAGCAGGTTGAGGATCTGCTCGCTGCTGAGCACCACGGCCCGGGCCGCATCGGTGGCGGGGCAGGCGGCGCTGGCGGCCTCGGGAGCGGCGGAGGGAAGAACGGTCAAGGAATCAGTGGGTCGGAACGGGCTCGGGCAGGCGGGGCGCCTGGGCCGCAAGGGCCGCAGCCATGGCGGTGTGCAGGCCATGGGAACCGCGGTAGGCAAAGACGTGGGCCCTGGGCAGGCCCACCAACGCCAGATCTCCCAGCAGGTCCAGCAGCTTATGGCGCACCGGTTCGTCGCTGAAGCGCAGCGGTGGATTGACCCAGCCGTCGCCGTTGCAGACCAGGGCATTGTCGAGGGCGCCGCCGCGGATCAGGCCCGCGGCCAGCAACTGCTCCACCTGCTCCCGGAAGCCGAAGGTGCGGGCCGGGGCGATCTCGGCCACGAAGCGCTCCGGTGAGAGATCCAGGGCGTAGAGCTGGCGACCGATGGCCCCCTGGGGGAAGTCGATGGCCGCCGCCAGGCGCAGCCGGTCGCTTGGCAGGGCCACCACGAAGCTCTGGCCCTGCTGGAGGGTGAGGGGCAGGGGCGGCAGGGGGGGGTCGGGGCGCTCCCCCCGGCTGCTGAGCCCCGCCTCACCGATGGCCTCCACCCAGGGAAGCCCGGACCCGTCGAGCAGGGGGATCTCCTCCCCCTCCACCCACAGTTCCGCCTGGCTCACCCCGGTGCCGGCGAGGGCCGCGAGCAGGTGCTCCACCGTCGCCAGGCGCCGGTCCCCCAGTTGCAGGCAGGTGCAGAGGCGGGTGTCACCCACCTGGTGGGGCCCCAGCCGCTGCAGGGGCCGTTGCGGATCGTCGAGCCAGCCCACCCAGTAGCCCGGCCGTTCCGAGGGGCCGAGGCGGACCCGCGAGACGGCGCCGCTGTGCAGGCCGACCCCGGTGCGCTCCACAGGGGCGGCCAGGGTCCAGGCCTGGCGGTAGTCGCTGGGCCAGCTGGTCACTAGAACTTCCAGCCCACGCCGAGGTTGAAACGCCACTCGCCGGTGAAGTCCTGGCTGGCCACCTCCAGGCGCAGGGGGCCGACGGGGGTGGTGACGATCAGGCCGGTGCCGATCGAGAAGCCCGAGCCCGGCTTGTTGAGCAGGCCGCCGAGGTTGCCCGGCACCTTCGTCTGGCTGCCGAAGGTGGTGCCGCCATCGATGAACAGCTCGCCGCTGACGATGCTGAACAGGGGGAAGCGGTATTCGATCGTCGCCTCGCCGAAGCTGCGGCCCACGCCGAGATCGCAGTCGAAGTAACCCCGCACCGAGTTGCCGCCGCCCAGGCAGAAGGCCTCATAGGGCGGCAGATCGCCGATCACGGTGCCGGCGGACACCTGGAAGGCGAGGGCCTGTTTGCAGTCCTCGGTTTCACCGGCCTTGGGCCGGCACCCCTTGTAGAACTTCAGCCAGCGCACCGGGATGTAGTGGGTGAAGCTGCCCCGCAGGCGGTTGAAGGTGGGGGAGTCGGGTCCCACGGAGAAGAACTGTTCGGTGCCGAGGCTGAGGAAGTTGCCCTTGGTGGGGTTGCGGGGATCGTTGAGGGTGCTCATCGTCGCCGCCAGCCGCAGGCCCACCAGCTGGTTGCGGGCAGCGCAGTTGTAGGCGAGGCAGATGATTGAACTGGTGGGGGCCACCAGCAGCGAGGTGGCCTCGTTCGGGGTGGCCAGACCGAAGCGCCGCGAGGTCCCGGAGAAGTCCATCGGCGTCGCCACCTGGCCGGTCAGACCCAGCAGCACGGTCCAGGGGGCGCGCTTGAAGGGGTTGCCGCCGTTGAGGGGCCGCACGAACTGGACGTTGGCGCCGACGCGCTGGATCAGCACGCTGTTGCCGTCGAACTGGAACCAGCTCAGGTTCTGGCCGTTGGTCTCGGCGGCGATGCGGGCCGCCGTCACCGACGGGAAGACGTCGAGGAGGGGGTTGAACGGCGAGAAGATGTTGTAGGCGACCTGGGTTCCAGGGGCCTGGTAGAAGTCGGAGACGGTGAAGATGTTGCCGTTGTTCTGGCTCTGGAACACCTGGGGGGCGTCCCGGCTGACGAAGGCCTTGAAGCGGAAGGCGGTGCGGTACTTGTCCCCCTTGATCCAGGGGTCGCTGAAGGAGATGTCGGCCAGGCCGCCGAACTGGCCGTAGGTGAAGCTCGTGGACAGGTCCCAGGCGCGGCCGAACAGGTTGCTGTCCTGCACCTGGATCTGGCCGAAGACCCCCTGGCTCTGGCTGTAGCCCAGACCGCCGGAGAGGGAGCCGGTCGACTGCTCGACGACCCCCAGGACGATCACCACCGAGCCGGGATCCTCCGGCTCGGGACGCAGGGTCACCTTGACGTCGCTGAACAGGCCGGTCCCGTAGAGACGCTTGAGGTCATCCTCCAGGTTGCGGCGGTTGAAGACCTCGCCGGTCTTGATGGAGATCTCGCGGGTGATGACCCATTCCTTGGTCTTGCCCTTGATCGGCTGCCCCTTGTCGTTGGTGGCGGAGCCCTCCTTGTTGAGGAACTGCACCTCCACGCCCTTGACCGTGCCCTGCCGCACCAGCAGCTGCACATCCCCATCGGGGCCGACCCTCGAGGGTCCGGTGACGCGGGCCAGGGAGAACCCCTGGTCGGCATACCACTTCTGAAGCTCCTGCATGCGGCCCTGCAGGGTGACCAGGTTGAGGGTCTTGCCGTAGTCCCCGGCGAAGGTCTCCTGCACCACCGTTTCCGGCAGCTTGGCGTCGGCGGGATCCAGGCTCACCTTGGTGAGCACCGGGTTGGGCACCACCGAGACCACCAGCCGCACCCCGAGGGGGCCGTCCTGGGGCTGGATCCGCACGTCGGAGAACCAGCCCGTGGCGTAGATGGCCTGCAGGTCCGTTTCCAGTTCGCTGCGGGTGATGGCGTTGCCCGGGGTCACCGCCATGGCGGCGTAGGCCGCCAGCTCAAGCCGCTCACGCTCGGGGTGGTCGGCCAGACCCTCGATCACCACCTCGCTGATCAGCACCCTGGGCTCGGCCGTTGCCGCGGGCGAGGGTGCCGGTCCCAGGGAGGGTTTGCCGGGGCGGTCGTCGCTGGCGGCAGGGGCTCCGGGGGTGGCCGGTGTGGCGGGGACGGCCGGGCTGGCGGGGGTGGCCCCGGGGCCGGGGCCGGGGGCTGGAGCCTCCGGCGAGCCGGAGGGGGCTGGGGCGGCGTCGGCCGGGCCGGCGAAGGGATCGGCGCCGGCCTGGGCCAGCGAGGGGACCGGAGCCTGTCCCTCGCCCTTGGCCGGGGGACTTTCCGCCGCCCTTGCCTGGCCGCCGGCCAGCAGCAACGCCACGAGCAGCGGCAAGGAGGCCGTCGCCCCCCTGGGTGTGACGCTTCGAAGGATGTGGGGCCTGCCGAGGCGAACGCCAATCATGGATGTCGTCTGCAGAGCGGCCTGGCCGCAAATTTCGCTGACCTTACCCGTAGACCCGCGGTTCGGGACAGACCCCTTGGACCCGTTTGAGGACCTCCCCGTACGCCTCGACAACACCGCCCAGGTCCTGGCGGAAGCGGTCCTTGTCCAGAATTCGCTCCTCGGCATCGCTCACCTCCCGCTTCCAGAGCCGGCAGGTGTCTGGGCTGATCTCGTCCGCCACCACCAGTTCGCCGGCGCCGGTGAACCCCAGTTCAATCTTGAAATCCACCAGTTCGAGCCCCACCTGGGCGAACAGCTGGCGCAGGGCGCGGTTGACGCGGAAGGCCAGGTCCCGGATGGTTTCCATCTCGGCGGCCGTCACCAGCTGGAGCCGTTCCAGCCGGGCTTCGCTGAGCAGGGGATCGCCCAGGGCATCGTCCTTGTAGTACAGATCGAGAAGCGGCGGATCCAGGGGGGTGCCCGCCGGGATCGGCATCTGGCGGCAGAGGGATCCGGCGGCCACGTTGCGCACCACCACTTCCACCGGCACCACCCGCACCGGCCGCACCATCATCCAGTGATCCCCCTGCACGCCCAGGTAATGGGTGGGCACCCCCAGCCGCTCCAGATGCTCGAAGAGCAGGGCGGAGATGCGGCAGTTGAGGGCCCCCTTGCCGAGCAGCTGGGCCTTCTTGAGCGCATTGAAGGCGGTGGCATCGTCCTTGTATTCCACGGCCACCAGGTCGTCCTGGTCGGTGGCATACACCCGCTTCGCCTTGCCTTCGTAGAGGAGGGGGCCGGTGGCAGGGGTCAGGGTCATGGGGCGGTCGGGGTGGTCGGGGCCGGTTCCGTCGCCGGTACCGGAAGGTCGGCGGCATGGCCGCCGGGGTCGCGGGGGGAGCGCAGCTGGATCTCCAGCTGGCGGGTGCGCGGGGCCGAAGCCGGATCCTCGCGGCGCCAGCGCCATTCCCCATAGGCATCGTCGAGGCGGCCGCTGAGCCGCAGGCGCCGCTCCACGGCCCGCCCGGAGGGCAGGGCGGCCTGGGTGTCGAGCAGCTCCGCCACCAGGCCCCAGGCCCCCGCCGCCGCCGCCTGGTCGAGGGCCGCCTCCAGCAGGGCCTCCCGCTGCGGGGCCGGCAGCTCCGCCAGCAACCCCACGGCCTGCTGCAGGCGCAGGGCCCCCGCCAGCCCGCCCTGGCGGGCCCGCACCAGCAGTTCGCCCCCGACCCGCGGGAAGCCCCTCGACTCCAGGTGCAGGGCCAGCAGCTCCAGGGCGGAGCGGCTGATCACGGTGCCATCCTCGCGGCGCTGCAGCGGCAGGGCGATGGCATCGAGGGACGTGCCGCTCTCCTGCCGCAGCCGCTCCAGGGCCAGGGCGGCCCGGCGGTGGTCGAGCCCGGCCGACGCGGCGCGCCACTGCAGCTGCAACCACTGCACCCGCTCGGCTCCGGGGGCCGGTCCGAAGCGGTTGAGCACGTCCATGGCCTCGCTCGGTGCCCGGCAGCTGAGCAGCACGTCGGCGTTGGCCAGCACCACCTCCAGGGGCTGGGGGGCCGGATGGAGGGTCAGCAGCCGTTGCTGCAGCTGCCGCAGGCGTTCGCCCAGATCGGCTTCGGCGCTCTGGCGACAGGCCGCGTCGAGCTGCTCCAGGTCCCCGTCGCGCAGCAGGTCGGCGAATGCCTTGTCACTGAGGAGCGGCGGTGGTTCCTCGGCTGGCTCCGTTGGCCCCGCGGGTCCGGCGGCGGAGCCTTCCGCCGCGGGGGCCCCTTCTGCGGCGGGGGCCACCGTCGTAGCAGGGGAGGGCTCGGGCGCTGCCGCTGGCGCCGCGACCGCCAGCGGTGTGCACAGACCCAGGAGGGCCAGGGCTCCGAGGGGCCGCAGGAGCAACCGGTGCCACCCCCATGGCCATGGCCGCGCGCCCGGGGGCCGGTCGATGGACGGGCCGGATCCGCAGGGCGGGGCAGCGGTCGAGGCGGCGGTCGGAGAGAATGGCAAAGGGGAGTGGCAGCAAGGCAGGTCAGGGCAACCGGTGCAGCACCCGTGCCGGCGCTCAACCTAGGGGAGCTCTCCTCCCCGATCCACCCCCCGTCCTGCTCCCCCCTTCCGCCCATGGCTTTGCCCACCCCCTCCCCTGCTGCCGCCGCTGGCCCGGTGCCGGCCCGGATCCTGGTGGTGGGCGGCGGTGGCCGCGAGAACGCCCTGGGCTGGGCCCTGGCGCGCTGCCCGGGGGTCGAGCAGGTGCTGGTGGCGCCCGGCAACGGCGGCACCGCGGACCTGGCGGGCTGCGGCCAGCTGGCCATCCCCGAAACCGACCAGGGGGCCCTGGCGGCGGCCTGCCGTGAGCACGCCATTGACCTGGTGGTGGTGGGGCCGGAAGCGCCCCTGGCGGCCGGCCTGGCCGATCGCCTGCGTTCGGAGGGGCTGGCGGTCTTCGGCCCTGGGGCGGATGGGGCCCTGCTGGAGGCCAGCAAGCGCTGGGCCAAGGATTTGATGCAGGAAGCGGGCGTGCCCACGGCGGGGTACTGGGCGGCAACCTCCCGGCAGGAGGCCCTGGAGGCCCTCGAACGCCATGGCCGCCCCCTGGTGGTGAAGGCCGATGGACTGGCGGCCGGCAAGGGCGTGACGGTGGCCGACAGCCTCGAGCAGTGCCGCGACGCCATCGAGGAGGTCTTCGCCGGCCGCTTCCAGTCCGCCGCCCCCGGCGAAGCCGCCGCTGCCCCCTCCCTGGTGCTGGAGGAGCGGCTGCATGGCCCGGAGGTGTCGGTGTTCGCCCTCACCGACGGCCGCAGCATGGTGTTGCTGCCCCCGGCCCAGGACCACAAGCGCATCGGCGAAGGGGACACCGGCCCCAACACCGGTGGCATGGGGGCCTACGCCCCCGCCCGGCTGCTGGATGCGGCGGGGCTGGAGCAGGTGCGCCAGCGGGTGCTGGAGCCGATCCTGGCGGCCCTTCGGGCCCGGGGCATCGACTACCGCGGCGTGATCTTCGCCGGCCTGATGCTCACCGGGGACGGTCTGCGGGTGATCGAGTTCAACTGCCGCTTCGGGGACCCGGAGTGCGAAACCCTGATGCCCCTGCTAGGCCCGGAACTGGCTCGGGTGCTGCTGGCCTGTGCCACCGGCCGCCTGGAGGAGGCGCCGGCCCTGACGATCGAGCCGCGCTGCAGCGCCTGCGTGATCGCCGCCGCCGAGGGCTACCCCGGCGAAGTGCGTCGCGGCGATCCGATCCATGGGGAGCTGATCGGCGACCCCGACCTGCAGCTGTTCCACGCCGGCAGTCGCCGGAGTGAAGGTGGCTCCGTGGTCACCGCCGGCGGGCGGGTGCTGGCGGTGGTGGCCCAGGCCGAGGACTTCGATGCGGCCTTTGAGCGGGCCTACGCCGGCCTGGGACGGGTGGGATTCGAGGGCATGGTCTATCGCCGTGACATCGGCCATCAGGTGCGGACGCGACGCCCGGCCCTGCCATGACCCGCTCCGCTTCCAGCCCCACCCTGAGCGGCGGCGAGGCCGCCGGTGCCTTCAGCCTCTGGCGGGCGCGCCTCCAGCGCTGGTGGGCCGAGTTCAGCCTGCAGACCAAGCTGCTGGCGGTCGCCACCCTCGTGGTGAGCCTGCTGATGACGGGCATCACGTTCCTGGCGCTCAATGGCATCCAGCGCGATGCCCGCATGAGCGACACCCGTTTTGCCAGGGACCTCGGGCTGCTGCTCTCGGCCAACGTCACCCCCCTGGTGGCGGAGGGCAACGACCGCGAACTGGCCTCGGTGGCCGAACGCTTCTGGCAGTCGAGTCGCAGCCTCCGCTACATCTTCTTCGCCGATTCCGACGGCGTGATCTACCTGGGCATCCCCATGGGGGGCAGCACCGGCATGGGTGAACGGTTGCTCAGTCGCCGCCTGGAGCTGCCGGCCGACATCCAGCGCCGCCCCGATAACCCCCTGATCCGCCAGCACCTCACCCCGGACGGCCAGGTCACCGATGTGTTCGTGCCGATGGTGAGTGACGGCCGCTATCTGGGGGTGGTGGCCCTGGGCATCAACCCCAACGAGACGCTCCTGGCCAGTGCCGCCCTCACCCGTGAAGTCACCGTGGCGGTGTTCATCTCCATCTGGGTGCTGGTGATCCTGGGTTCGGTGTTCAATGCCCTCACCATCACTCAGCCGGTGAAGGAGCTGCTGCGGGGGGTGCGCTCGATTGCCGGCGGCAACTTCGAGACCCGCATTGCCTTGCCGGTGGGGGGTGAGCTCGGCGAACTGCTCAACGGGTTCAACACCATGGCCTCCCAGCTGGAGGTCTACAAGGCGGCCAACATCGAGGAACTCACCGCCGCCCAGGTGAAGCAGCAGTCGCTGATCGCCACCATGGCCGATGGGGCGGTGCTTCTCGACGCTGAAGGGCGCATCGTGCTGGCCAACCCCACCGCCCGGCGCCTGTTCCGCTGGGAAGGCCGGAACCTGGAGGGCAGCGAACTGGAGGCCGAACTGCCCGACCGCCTGGCGATGGAACTGCACGATCCGCTGGAGAGCCTGATCCTGAGCGAACGGGATAACACGGAGGTGCGTTGCAGTTTCGGCGATCCCGCCCGCACCCTGCGGATCGTGCTCCAGTCGGTGCGGGATGCCAGCGGCGAGAGCCTCAAGGGCATCGCCATGACCATCCAGGACCTGACCAGGGAGGTGGAGCTGAATGCGGCCCAAAGCCGCTTCATCAGCAATGTCTCCCACGAGCTGCGCACCCCCCTGTGCAACATCAAGAGCTACGTGGAGACGCTCCACGACATGGGCGACCTGCTCAGCCCGGCGGAGCAGAAGGAATTCCTGAGCATTGCCAACGCCGAGACCGATCGACTGTCCCGGCTGGTCACGGACGTGCTCGACCTGTCGCGGCTGGAATCTGACCGGGTCTGGCAGCTGGAGCCCATGGATCTTGCCCCGGCCATCGAGCAGACCCTGCGCACCTACCGCCTGAACGCCGAGGAGAAGGAGGTCACCCTGATCTTCCCCGGCGACCAGCACCTGCCCCGGGTCCGGGGCAACTGGGATCTGCTGCTGCAGGTGTTCGACAACCTGGTGGGCAACGCCCTGAAGTTCACCCCCAGGGGCGGCCAGCTGCTGCTGCGGGCCTACCCCTGGCCCGACCATTGCCGGCTCGATCCCGGCGCCAGCCCCGGCGACCACCCCTCCTGTGCCCTCACCTCCCCCTTGCCCCGGCTGCGGGTGGAGATCGCCGACACCGGCTGCGGCATCTCCGAGGCCGACCAGGCGCGGATCTTCGAGCGTTTCTTCCGGGTGGAAAATGCCGTCCACACCGAGGCCGGCACCGGCCTTGGGCTCTCCATCGTGCGCGGCATCCTGGAGAAACACGGCAGCCAGGCCCGCATGGCCAGCGAGCCTGGCGTGGGCACCACCTTCTGGTTCGACCTGCCGCTGGAGGACGCCGATGGCGATGAATTGCAGGTGCAGGTGGAGCGCTCCTCCACCCTGGCCGACATGGACAAGGAACGGCGGATTCCCGTGGCCTGAGGGACAGCCAGCCCCCCACCATGGGATTGATCATCATGGGGGGCTGGCGTTGTTCCCGTCGGAACCCACAGGACAGGAACGACCTCTGTTCAGGCCTTTCTGAGGCGTCAGGCCTTGGCTCAGAGGTCCGGGACAAGGCTTGGCCATGCAGGTGTTGGGATGTGCGTACCGGCCCCTGGAACGCAGTCCCGGAATCAGACAACAAGCGGTCCGGTGCAGGCGGCTGATGGCGTGGCGGCGACGGCTGCGCCGCCTGTCCGTTGCCCACTTCACCACTGCAATCGCCATCCGATCAATGGTTGAGGTGGTGTCGATCCGCACCTATGCTTGAAACAATGCCGGCCGCGCTTGTCGATGCACCTGTTCATCCATATCGGCGACCATAAGACGGGTTCCACATCCATCCAGGCCTTCCTGAGGCGGCAGTCTGAAGCGCTTGAATCGGCCGGAATTCATGTTCCAGAGGCCTGCACCTATGCCCCGGATTCTGGCCACCATCATCTTGCTTTTGAGCTTCTGGGGGACAGGCGCTGGGATCAGCGTCATGGTGGATTGGACGCACTGGTGGCTGAGCTGAGAGAGTGTCGCCTGCCCACCGCAGTGATCAGTTGCGAGGATCTCAGCCTGCTGGTTGCCCGGCCGGACAGCCTGAAACGCCTGGAAGCAACCCTCAGGGCTGAAGGGCATACCTTGAGCTGGCTGATGTTCCTGCGCCGTGTCGATGACTATTCCGAATCGTTGTACTGCGAACTGACGCGATCGGGTCATCGAGCGACCCTTGGGTATCCCGGCTTCGCGCTCACGTTCCTGTTCCGTGGCAGCTACCACAACAAGTTCTGCGATTACAGCGCCTTCGCACGGGAGTGGCGCACCCATTCGACATCACCGCTGCATCTGTATGACTATGACCAGGCCATGGGTGATGAGGGGGTGCTGCCCCGTTTCCTGGGGGCCATCGGTGCCCCCACCTCCCTGGTGGAAGGCTGCAGGTCTCCCCAGGTTCTCAACCGTCGTCGTGAGCAGACCACGCGCCACTTCAGGCGACTGTTTCGTCCCCTGCTGATGGCCCGCTTCCATCGGGCCAACCAGCGGCTGCTGCAGGGCTGAAGGCCTCGGTCTGGCCGAAATCAGCGTTCCCCGTCGACGCTGCGCATGATGCGACCGAGGTCGGCCCGCTCGTCGGTGGTGATGCGATGGGGAACACCGCTGATGATGCGCTCGAAGTTGGCGAAGGAATCCTTGATCTCCGGTCCGTTGCCAGTGATCACGAACTCGCGGATGCCCTTGTCGTGCCAGGAACCGCGCATCTTGAAGACGTTCAGGGCCCGGGCCATTTCGCCGCGGATCTCCACATACTGCAGCAGCAGAATGGTGTCGGTGATGGTGGAGATGTGGGAATCGGTGATCGAGTGGCTTCCCATGAACTCCTCGGAGGTGTTGGTGAAGAAGCCCGCGATCTCCTCCTGCTTCGCATAGCCCGTCACGCCGATCACGAACTGTCGGAAGGCGTTGTGGCTGACGCCCCGAGCCAGGGCGGAGAGGGAGTCGATCGCCATGCGGGATGGCTTGAACTGGCTGATTTCTGTCTTGATGATCTGCAGGTGATCCTCCAGTCCGGTGGACTCGGGATAGGCGCAGATGATCTTGAGCAGTCCGTCCTGTTCCATCTGCTCGAAATCGATCCCCCAGCTGGTGGCGTTGCGCAGCAGTTGGGAGCGGGATTCCTCATAGGCGAACAGGATCGCCCGCTCCTTGCTGCGGCAGGCATCCTCCACGAACTTGCTGACCAGCAGGGTCTTGCCGGTGCCCGTGGCGCCGGTCGCCAGGATGATGGAGTCCTTGAAGAAGCCCCCTCCGCACATCTCATCCAGCCGGGGAACGCCGGAGCTCAGGCGCACATTGGAGGAGCGCTGGGTGAGGCGCATCGCCCCCAGCGGAAACACACTGATGCCGTGGCTGCCCATGGTGAAGGGGAACTCCCCCTTCATGTGGGTGGTGCCGCGGAGCTTGAGCACTTCCACCGTGCGGCGGCGCCGTTCCCCCTCCAGCACGTTGCGCAGGATCACCACGTTGTCGGAGACGAACTCCTCGACGCCGTAGCGGGCGATGGCGCCGTATTCATCGACCCGTTCGGTGGTCATCACGGTGGTGACGCCGATCTCCTTGAGCCTGGCGATCAGCCGGAAGATCTCGCGGCGCACCACGGAGATGGCGTCGTACTGCTGGAAGACGGCGGTGATGGAGTCAATGGCCACCCGCTTCGCCTTGTATTTCCGGATCGCATAGTGGATGCGTTCGATCAGGCCGGAGAGGTCGAAACTTCCGGAGACCTCCTGGCCGTCGGGGTCCGGGGAGGCGTCGAGGACGAACAACTTGTTCTGCTCCACCATCTCCTGCAGGTTCCAGCCGAAGCTGGAGGCATTGCGCAGGATGTCGAGGGGCGATTCCTCGAAGGTGACGAAAATCCCGTGTTCGTTGAACTGGCGGATTCCGTTGCAGAGAAAGTTCAGCGAGAAGACCGTTTTCCCCGTTCCTGAGGTGCCGCTGATCAAGGTCGATCGACCGATCGGCAGACCGCCATGGCAGATGTCGTCGAAGCCCTCGATTCCCGTGGGAAGCTTCTGCATCTGCATCCGGTTGGCGGTGAGGTCGTGGTCGTTGGGATCCGGCATCGAAGGGATGGAAGGGGAAGGGGCTGAAGGGATGGGGTGGCTGGTGGCCTGGCCGGGACGGCTTCAGGAGGATTCGGGAGGGGAGGCTTCTCCGCCTGCTTCGAGATCGTCGATGTCCAGCTTGAAGTCTTCCTCCGAGAGTTCTTCGTAGAGGAGATCGAGGCCGATCAGCACCCGATCCCGGTCGGAGAGATCGCCGATGATCCGTCGCACGGGCGGGGGGAGGATCTTCGCCAGTGTGGGCGTGGCCAGAATCTTGTCCTCCTCGGCCAGTTGCGGATTCTTGAGGACGTCGATCACCTTCAGGGCATAGACCCCACGGAACTCCGACTCGAGAATGTCACGGAGGGTTTTGAGAGCCCGCATGGAGTTGGGCGTGTTGCCTGCCACGTAGAGCTTGAGGATGTAGGTCTTGCGAAACGTCATGGCGGTGGCTCAGGCGGAGGGGCTGGAGGCTTCGGGAATGGGGGAGGACACGATCGGCACGTCCGGAGGGATGGAGCGCCGATACATCTCACAGAGGTGGGCCATGACGTCAAGGAGGGCCAGGCGGTAGTCCTGCAGGAAATCGTTCTTCTGTCCTTTCAGCATGAGCTGTTTCCAGAACTCTTCGATCAGATTCACGTGGATCTCGACCATTTTGGTGATCGGCAGATCGGCAAAGAAGGCCGTGTTCACAAAGGTCTCGATCGCCTGGTTGGCCGTGGCCGGATCCTTGAAGTAACTGATCAGCAGATCGCGGTAGCTGCGCCGCAGGGAGTCGAGCAGCTCGTCACGCTCCTCGGCCTCCAGGTTGCGCAGGAAGCGGGAGGGATCCCGCTTGTAGTAGACGCTCAGGTAGCCGAGCCGACCATTCAGCCGGTTCGACAGCTTCCAGCCATCGGGGGTGGCGGCCTGGGTTTCGTTGCCGGCCGATGGGATGTGGCTGCGTAGAAACCGGGAGACGGCCGCATCCAGGCTGTAGCTCAGCTGCTCCAGCTGGTCGGGGGGCAGGCGGACTTCGGCGCCATGGAACAGCACGTCGCCGCTGACGGGTCCGATCAGCACGGCCGGCAGCTCCAGACCCCGCTGGTGCAGGGTGCCGAAGAAGCTGGCGTCGACGGCCCCCTCCTCAAGCAGCAGGCCGTCGACATCCTCCCGGAGCCGCTCCAACTGCCCGAGGGGCTCGACGGCAGGGTCCACGGGCATGAGCTTGTAGCGCCCCCCCTTGAGCCACTGGGCGCAGGCCTCGGCCAGGGCGGGGGTCTGGATGAGGGCGAGAATGGTGAGAACCGGTTGGGGCATCGACCGCTGCGGCGGGGAGCTCCCCTGGTCGGGCTGATTCTTGACGGAAGGTGGGCCCGGACGGGAGGATCTTAGTTCTGTCTTTCGATTCCGTGCGTCCAGGCTCAATGGCGGCTCCCTGCCGCCAGCCTGGCCACGCCCCTTGACGTGATGACCCAAGCCCCCCAGCAGGACCTCCCGAGCGCCGCCGCGACGGGATCCGCCACGACGGACACCACCGGTGCCTACGCCATCGTTGAGGCCTCCGGCCAGCAGTTCTGGCTCCAGACCGACCGCTACGTCGACCTGGATCGCCTCAGCGCCGATGTCGACAGCACCGTCACCCTCGAGAACGTGCTTCTGGTCAAGGATGCCTCCGGCACCACCCTGGGCCAGCCCTATGTGGAAGGCGCCACCGTGGAGCTGAAGGTGATGGCCCATCGCCGCGGCCAGAAGATCATCGTCTACAAGATGCGTCCCAAGAAGAAGACCCGCCGCAAGAACGGCCACCGCCAGGAACTCACCCGTGTGATGGTCCAGTCCATCAAGGTGGGCGGCAAGGCGATCGTCTGATCCGGCGCTCCTGCGTTCCCTCCCCTCCGCTTCCCCTCCCCCCCGTTCTCCCCATGGCCCACAAGAAAGGCACAGGCTCGACCCGTAACGGCCGCGATTCCAACTCCAAGCGCCTCGGCGTCAAGCGCTACGGCGGCGAAACCGTCAGCGCCGGCTCGATCCTGATCCGCCAGCGCGGCACCTCGGTGATCCCCGGCGTCAACGTGGGTCGGGGCTCCGACGACACCCTGTTCGCCCTGGTGGACGGTGTGGTGAGCTTCGAGTCGATCAAGCGCGGCCTGCGTAACCGCAAGCGCATCAACATCGCCGTGGCCGCCTAGGCCCCTGGCACGGGGGCGTCACCGAGTTCGGTGCCGTCCCCCGGCACCTCCAGGTAGCGCCTCAGCCAGCCCACCAGCAGGTAGAAGGGCAGGGTGTCGGCCAGGGCCGCCACCAGCTTGAACACATAGCCGCTGGCGATGAACACGCCCAGCTGGGGCAGCACGGGCTCACCCGCCCGGATCGGCAGCACATGGGCGGCGTAGTGGCTGATCAGCACCACCGCCGAGGTGTCCACGATCTGGCTGATCAAGGTGGAGCCGTTGTTGCGCAGCCACAGGGCCTTGCCGTTGCTGAAGCGCTTCCAGAAATGGAACAGGCGCACGTCGGTGAACTGGGCGGCCATGTAGGCGGCCATCGAGGCCCCCACCGCCCCGAAGGCCAGCCGGCGCACTTCGAAGAACACCGGCACCCCGTCGGCCCGGGTGTCGAGCGGCAGGCCCGCCATCCCCCCGAATCCGTCCAGGCCCGGCAGGATGCCCCCCAGCCAGAGCACCAGCACGATCCAGCCGTTGAGCATCAGACCCACCCACACCACCTGGGAGGCGCGTCGCTCGCCCCAGATCTCGCTGATCAGGTCGGTGCAGAGGAAGGTGACCGGGTACGGCAGGGCCCCGATCGCCACGATGATCGGGAAGGAGCCGATGCTGCCCAGGGTCAGGAACCGTGTCAGGCCCAGGATGTTGAGCATGCCCATGGTCCCCAGGAAGATGCCGGCCAGCACCAGAAAGGCCACCTCGCGCCGGTCCTGCAGGGTCATCGGCGCCTGGGCATGAAGGAAACTTCCACCAGGCTGCCCCCTTCGCCCCCGTTGCGCCACGGCTGCGGCTTTCTGGTGATCGACAAACCCGCCGGGCTCACCTCCCACGATGTCGTCGCCCGGGTGCGGCGGGCCTCCGGCCTGCGGCGGGTGGGCCATGGCGGCACCCTGGATCCCGCCGTCACGGGGGTGCTGCCGATCGCCCTGGGTCCCGCCACCCGGTTGCTGCCTTACCTCCCCGGCGACAAGACCTACCGGGGCACGGTGCAACTGGGGGTGCGCACCAGCACCGACGACCTCGAAGGTGAGGAGCTGGAGCGGCAGGCCGTGCCCCCCCTCGGCCCTGGGGAGCTGGAGCGGGCCCTGGCCCCCTTCCTGGGGGAGATCCTCCAGGTCCCCCCCCAGGTCTCTGCGGTGCACGTCGATGGCCAGCGGGCCTACGCCCGGGTGCGGGCGGGAGAACGGCTGGAGCTGGCGGCGCGACCGGTGGTGATCCATGGCCTCGACCTGCTCGGCTGGGATCCGGCCAGCGGTCGCCTGGATCTGGAGGTGCGCTGTTCCGCCGGCACCTATGTGCGGGCCCTGGCCAGGGACCTGGGTGAGGCCCTGGGCTGCGGCGGAGCCCTGGCCAGCCTGCGCCGCACCGCCGCCCTCGGCTTCGGCCTGCACCAGGCCATTTCCATGGAGCGCCTGGGGAGCGGCCCCCTCCCCCCCCTGCTGGATCCGCTCGACGTGCTGGTGGATCTGCCGCGTCAGCGCCTCGATCCGGCCCAGCTGTCGCCGTGGCGTTGCGGCCGTGCGCTCCCCCGTACGGTCGAGCAGTCGCCGGAGGGGGCCGTCGCCGTGCTCACGCCGGATGGCAGTCTGGCGGGCATCGCCCGCGCCGACGGCAAGGGCCAGCTCCTGCCCCGGTTGGTTTTCGACGCCGCCGGCTGAACCTCTCTCGACATCGCGATGGCCGGCCACAGCAAATGGGCCCAGATCAAACGCACCAAGGCGGTGGTGGATGCGAAGCGCGGGGCGCTCTTCACCCGGCTGGGGCGGGAGATCACCGTGGCAGCGCGCGGTGGTGCCGACCCCGCCGGCAACTTCCAGCTCCGTACCGCCATCGAGAAGGCCAAGGTGGCGGGGCTGCCCAACGCCAACATCGACCGGGCGGTCGCCAAGGGCAGCGGCCAGGGCGGTGGGGGCGCCGACCTGTTTGAGGCGGTGCGCTACGAGGGCTATGGCGCCGGGGGGGTGGCGGTGCTGATCGAGGCCCTCACCGACAACCGCAACCGCACCGCGGCGGACCTGCGGCTGGCTTTCGGCAAGCACGGCGGCAACCTCGGCGAGACCGGCTGCGTCAGCTACCTCTTCGATCAGCGGGCCGTGGTGCGGCTGTCCCTCCCCGCCGTCGACGAGGAGACCCTGCTGGAGAGCCTGCTGGCCCTGGAGGAGCAGGGCGGGCCGGCGGCGGCGGGGTACGCCATCGACGACGACGGTGTCGATGTGTTCGGGGCCTTTGCCGACCTGGAAGCCCTCCAGGACGGGCTGCGGGATCTGGGCCTGCCGCTGGCGGGCTGGGAGCACCGCTGGATCGCCTCCCTGCCCTGTCGCCTCGAGGATGGGGCGGTGCTGGCCGCCTGTCTGCGCATGCTGGATGTGCTGGAGGATCTCGATGACGTGCGCAGCGTCACCACCAACCTCGAAGCGGATGAGGCCCTGATGGAAGCGGTCCTGCTCAGCTGAGCATGGCGTCGGCGTCGGCGATCACCGTGAGGGCGGGATGCTGCTGCAGCCAGCTGGCGGGCAGCTCCGCCGAGGGGGGCTCCTCCAGAACGCGTCGCAGGATGGCCGCCTTCTCGGCACCGGTGACCACCAGCAGCACCCGGTGGGCCGAGAGGATCTCGGACAGCCCCAGGGTGATGGCCTGCCGGGGGACGGCGTCGGAGTCGCCGCCGAAGGCGCCGGCGTTCTGGCGGCGGGTGTGGTCGCTCAGCACCACGGGCCGGCAGGCGGCCGCAGGGTCGGAGGGGGGTTCGTTGAAGCCCACGTGGCCGTTCAGGCCCAGGCCCAGCAGTTGCAGGCCGATGCCGCCGGCGGCGGCCACGGCGGCGCCGTAGCGACGGGCCTCCGCTGCCGGATCGGCGGCCTGACCATCGGGGAGCCGCACCCGCTCGGGGGCCAGGCCGAGGGGCTCCACCAGCTGGCGGTCCATGGTGGCGGCGAAGGAGGCGGGATCCCCCGGCGCCAGCCCCACGTACTCGTCCAGGTTGAAGCTGCACCAGGTGGCGCGCACCCTGGCCGCCAGGGAGAGGTCCAGCCCGGCCAGCCGGCGGGCCAGGGCCCCGTAGACCGGTGCCATGGTGCGCCCGGTGGCCAGGCCCAGGGGACGCTGCGGACACAGCCGATCCTCCAGCAGCAGGGCCGCCACCCGGTCGGCCACCGCCGCCGCATCGGCCAGAACGATGGGGGCGATGGCCCGGATGGGGGCGGGAGCTGTCGGGTCCCGCCTCAAAGGGACGAATAGGGGAGGATCCGGGCCCCCTGGTAGTAGTGCTTCAGGATCTGGCGGTAATCCTCGCCGCGCAGGGCCAGCCCGTAGGCGCCCCACTGGCTCATGCCCACCCCATGGCCGTAGCCGCGGCCGCTGACCAGCAGGGTTGGTGCCGCCGGTGGCCGGGGACTCTGCCAGGGGGCCTGGACCAGGCCGGAGGCCAGGGAGCGGATCCCCTCGGGGGTGAACATCCCCTGCAGGGAGGGCAGCGGGGGAGGAGGGAAGGGGGCGGACCTGGGGGCCTCGAAGTCGAAGCGGGCCAGGGTGCTGCGCAGCCCCAGCCGCTGCCGCAGTTCGGCGCCCGTGAGCACCAGGGTGCCGCCGGGGCCGGTCACCCGCGCCTGGCGGATGCGGCCGGAGCTGGTGGTGGACAGCACCTCGATCCGGAAGGCGCCGTCGATCTCCCGGAAGGCCCGGGCCAGCCGGTCGGGTTCGATGCGCAGCTGCCAGGCATGGACCGGGCTGGCCTGGTCGAAATCGGGCACGCTCACCAGGTAGGGGAGCTGCTGGCGCCAGATCTCGCCGCTGTTTTCCGTCAGGCCGCCACTGCTGCTGTGGAAGACCGCATTGATCAGGTCGGAACCGTGCACCAGCACCTGGGACCGGGTGCTGCGCACCGCTTCACGGGTGGAGTCGGTTTCGCTCTCCACCCCCTTGTAGACCTGGCTGGCCACCGTGGCCTTGAGGTCGAAGGGGGCCGCCGGTCGGCGCTGGCGCAGGGCGTAGGTGCGGGCTGCCACCGCCTGGGCCCGCAGGGCCGCCTGGGGCCAGCTGGCCGGCATTTCGCTGCCCACCACGCTGGGCAGGTAGCTCTCGACATCGATCAGATTGATCGCCTGCAGCCGATCGCCCTCGCTGCGCACCAGCAGCCGGCCGCGGTAGCGGCGCTGCTTCAGGGTCAGCATGGCCTCGCTGCTCCCGCCCTGGGCCGGGGCGGGATCGATCCAGGCCTGACCGGAAGCCAGCGACAGCCGCCTGGGGGCGCCGGCCGGCCCCTGCAGCCTCGCCTCCAGGGCCGTGCCGCTGCGGACCAGCTGCAGCCGGGCCCCCGGGGCCAGCTCCAGCAAGGTGCGGCCCGATCCATCCCCCAGCCGCAGGGCGGCGCTGCCGGCCTCCAGCTCCAGGCTGGGGGCTTCCTGGAGCAGCACCCGCACCATCGGAACCGGTGCCCTGGCCTCGATGGGTACGGGCGCCGCCACGGCGGCTGGCAGCAGCGCCAGGGGCAGGCCGGCGCGCCATCCGAAGCGGAGCAAAGACACGGGCGCGGCCGAGCGACAACGGGTCATTCTGGACGGCGCCTCCGGGGATGGCCATGGCGCCAGCCACCACACCGGCTGGCGGCGTGGCAGCATGCCAGCTGAGGCCTCCCGGATGTGCAGGTCACCTTCCTGGGAACCAGCTCCGGCGTTCCCACCCGCGCCCGTAACGTCTCCGCCGTCGCCCTGAGGCTGCCCCAGCGGGCGGAGCTGTGGCTGTTCGACTGCGGCGAAGGAACCCAGCACCAGTTCCTGCGCAGCGAGCTGAGGGTGTCGCAGCTGCGGCGCATCTTCGTCACCCACATGCACGGTGACCACGTCTTCGGTCTGCCGGGGCTGCTGGCCAGCCTGGGCCTGGCCGGCAGCTGTGGCGGGATCGATCTGTACGGCCCGGATCCCCTGCGGGACTACCTGGAGGGGGTGATGCGCACCTCCTCCACCCGCATCGGCTATCCGCTGCGCACCCACCGGGTGAAGGAGGCCGCCGCCAGGGGCAGCCTGGTGCTCGAGGACGACGACATCACGGTGCGCTGCACGCCCCTCACCCACCGGGTGCCGGCCTACGCCTACCGGGTGGACCAGAAGCCCCGGCCGGGCCGCTTCGATGTGGAGCGGGCCAGGGCCCTGGGGGTCCCCCCCGGACCGGTCTACGGGGAGCTCAAGGCCGGTCGCAGCGTCACCCTCGACGATGGCCGCGTGATCCGCGGTGAGGCCCTGTGCGGACCGCCGCGGCCGGGCCGCAGCGTCGTCTACTGCACCGACACGGTGTTCAGCGAAGCGGCGGTGGCCCTGGCCCAGGGCGCCGACCTGCTGATCCACGAATCCACCTTTTCCCACGGAGAGGCGGACCTGGCCATCGCCCGCCAGCACTCCACCAGCACCATGGCTGCCCAGACCGCCCTGGAGGCGGGGGTGAAGCGGCTGGTGCTGACCCACCTGAGTCCCCGCTACGTGGCCGGCAATCCCATGACCCCCGATGACCTGGTGGCCGAGGCCCGGGCAATCTTCCCCGAGACGGTCGTGGCCAGGGACTTCCTCAGCCTCGAGGTGGGGGAGGCGGGCTGAGCCTGCAACAGTTCGCGTGATTCCGCTGCGGGGGACCCGTTGCCCGTGATACAAGGTCTCAGTTGCGGTCCCACCGCCATTTCGCCGGCTTCTTCCATGGCCCCCCTCTTTCTCTCAGCCGCCCCCCTTTCAGCCGTCCGCCGCTCGCTCGTCCGTGCCGTTGCCCGGACCCTGCTGATCCTTCCCCTGGCCCTGCTGGTCTGCTTCGCGGGCCCCGCGGCGGCGGCCCAGTGGAGCGCCGAGGACCTGACCGTGCCGGTGTCCCCCGACGGCACCCTGGTGACCTTCACCGAGAAGGAGGTCAAGACCGGCCGCAAGCTCTTCAACGACAGCTGCGGCACCTGCCATGCCGGCGGCATCACCAAGACCAACCAGAACGTGGGCCTGGATCCCGAGACCCTCGCCCTGGCCACCCCGGCCCGCGATTCGGTCGACGCCCTGGTCGACTACATGAAGGACCCCACCTCCTACGACGGCGAGTACAGCATCTCCGACGTCCATCCCAGCCTGCGCAGCAGCGATGTGTTCGTGAAGATGCGCGACCTGGACGACGAGGACCTGCGCCTGATCGCCGGTTACATCCTGGTGGCCCCCAAGGTTCAGGGCATCCAGTGGGGCGGCGGCAAGATCTACTTCTGATCGCCCGGCCCACCATTGCCGGCCGGCCCTGCACCGGCCGGTTTTTTTGTGTCCGGCCCCCGGCGCCTCAGGGGGCCGGGGCAGGCGGTTCAGGGGGCAGGCGGTGGCGGCGCCAGGTTGCCGGCCTCCAGGGAGCCGGGCAGCTTGCTGTACCACCACTCCTGCAGGGCGGGGGCCAGTCGCTGGGGGAACAGGGTGATCACGGTGCGGGTGGGCCTGGCCCCGGGCTGGAGCAGCTCCACGGCGTAGGAGGGGCAGCGGCGGGCGGCCAGGTCGGGCACGAAGCGGCGGCCGACGCGGCGCCAGCTGGGTTCCTTGCTGCGCCAGGCCAGGCGGCAGCACGGCCAGGGGAGCTCCTCCCGATCGAACAGGCGGCAGCAGGGCCCCAGCACCCGGTAGCTGTACTGGCCGCCGGGGCTGGGGTGCTCGCTGCCGGAGGCCAGCACGGTGTCCACCTGGAGTGACATGAAAAAGCCACCCCTGAGGGTGGCGGAGAAGAACACGGGGTTCAAGGGGCGATCCGCACGAATCGCCCGGCGGGGAGCTCAGTAGAGCTCTTCCTCGGTGTGGGTCTTGATGGTGCAGTCGGAGGTGGGGTAGGCGACGCAGGTGAGGACGAAGCCGGCCTCGATCTGGTCGTCGTCGAGGAAGCTCTGGTCCGACTGGTCGACGGTGCCGGCGGTGAGCTTGCCAGCGCAGGTGGAGCAGGCGCCGGCGCGGCAGGAGTAGGGCAGGTCAATGCCCTGCTCTTCGGCGGCGTCGAGGATGTACTGGTCGTCGGGAACCTCGATGGTCTTGTTCAGCCCCTCGCTCTCATTGACGAGGGTGACCTTGTAGGAAGCCATGGAAGAGATTGGAGCTCACAGACACCCGGCAGCCAGGGCCTGTAGGACCCGCCCTTCCTACATCCGACAGGGGGCTTTCCCGGCGTTCTTGGGCTCGCAGGCCGGGAAGGCCAATCAAAGCCAGGACACAGATCAGCGTGCCTTATGCAACATCCGATGCCGAACGGATCCGCAGCAGCCCCCAGCGGTCCTGCTCGACCCGCTGCTCCACGCGCCAGCCCGCGGCCAGCAGATCCCTCTCCAGGCCAGGGGCCTGATCCACCAGCAGGCCGCTGAGCAGACCCACGCCGCCGGGGCCCAGCAGCTGGGGGAAGCAGGGAATCAGGGCCTCGATCACCGGGGCGAGGATGTTGCACAGCAACAGGTCGGCGCCGCGGCCCTCCAGCAGCTTCGCCAGGGCCTCCGCCGACCCGGTGGTCACCGTCAGGGCCGGGGCGAGGGCCTGGGCCCCGTCCAGGCCGTTCAGGGCGGCGTTCTCGCGGGTGGCCCGCTCCGCCAGGGGATCGGTGTCGGCGGCGGTCACGGTCGCTGCCCCCAGCCGCAGGGCGGCCAGGCCCAGGATGCCGCTGCCGCAGCCCAGATCGGCCACCCGCAGGCCCTCCAGGCCCGCACCGAGTCCCGCCCGCTCCCGTTCGCCGGCGAGGGCTTCCAGCGCCTCCAGACAGAGGCGGGTGGTGGGGTGGCTACCGGTGCCGAAGGCGCTGCCCGGATCGATGCGGATCACCAGGCGATCGGCCAGCTCGGGCGGCACCTCCAGCCAGGCCGGCAGCACCAGCAGCCGCTCTCCCACCGGATCGGGTCGCCAGTGGCTCTTCCAGCTCAGGCTCCAGTCCTCATCGGCCTGGCGCCGCCAGTGGACCTGTGGCAGCGCCAGGTTGAAGGGTTCCCCCAGCGGGGCCAGGGCCCGCTCCAGCTCCTGGCGCTGGTCGGCGGGCCAGTCGCTCTCCGGCAGCCAGGCCAGCAGCTGACGCTGCTCCGGGGCCTCCGGGGGATGCTGCAGGGCCACCCGGGGCACGCCGAGGAGCGGCAGCTTCCAGAGCAGGGATTCCTCCAGTTCGGCCGGGGCGGCCATCTCCAGCCGCCACCAGACCAGGCCCATCAGAGGGTGACCGGGTGGGCGGCCTGGATGCCGTTGATGCCGTGGATCACCGCCAGCAGGCTGGGGGGGATCGGGTCGTCGAGGCTCAGCACCATCACGGCGTCGCCCCGCACGATGCGGCGGCCCACCTGCATCGAGGCGATGTTGACGTTGTGCTCGCCCAGCAGGGAGCCCAGCTGGCCGATGATGCCGGGCATGTCCCGGTGGCGGGTGAAGAGCATGTGACGGCTGGGGGTCACGTTCACCGGGAACTCGTCGATGGTGGTGATGCGCAGTTCGCCGTCGGTGAACACCGCGCCGGTGACGCTGTGGTTGCCCCGGGGGCTGCGGGAGCTGAGCTGCAGCGAACCGCCGGCGAAGTCGCGGCTGGCGTCGTCCTTCACCTCGAGCACGTGGATGCCGCGCTCCTTGGCCTCCAGGGTGGCGTTGACGTAGTTGATGCTGTCGCCCAGGGCGGCCGAGAGGATGCCCTTGAGGGCGGCCACCACCAGGGGCTGGGCCGGGTGGGAGGCGAACTCGCCCTGCAGGCGCACCTCCAGCTCGCTGATCTGGCCGCCGGCCAGCTGGCTGAGCAGCAGGCCGAGGGTTTCGGCCAGCTGCAGATGGGGCTTGAGCAGCTCCATCACCTCGGGGGTCAGGCCCGGGATGTTCACGGCGCTGCGGGCCGGCAGGCCCAGGAGCACGTCCCGGATCTGCTCGGCCACGTCGATGGCCACGTTCTCCTGGGCCTCCTCGGTGGAGGCGCCCAGGTGCGGGGTGAGGATCAGCCGCTCCTTGACCAGGCGCAGGGGGGAATCGGCCGCCAGCGGCTCCTTGGCGTACACGTCGAGGGCGGCGCCGGCGATGACACGGTTCTCGACCGCATCGGCCAGGGCCTGCTCGTCGATGATGCCGCCGCGGGCGCAGTTCACCAGGCGGGCGGTGGGCTTCATCGTGGCGAGCAGCGCCGCATTGACCAGGTTCTCGGTGTCCGGCGTCCGGGGCAGGTGCAGGCTGACGTAGTCGGCTTCGGCGAACAGCTGGGGCAGGGGCAGCAGCCGCACCTGCAGCAGCTGGGCCCGCTCGGCGGAGATGAACGGGTCGTAGGCGGCCACGTCCATGCCCAGGGCCCTGGCGACGCGGGCCACGTGGGAGCCGATCTTGCCGAGGCCCACCACGCCGAGGGTCTTCTTGTAGAGCTCGTTGCCCACGTAGGTCTTGCGGTCCCAGCCGCCGGCCATGGTGCTGGCGTGGGCGTGGGGCACGTGCCGCGACAGGGAGAGCATCAGCGCCAGGGCATGCTCGGCGGCGGCGATCGTGTTGCCCTCCGGGGAGTTGACCACGATCACGCCGCGCCGGGTGGCGGCGGGCACGTCGACGTTGTCGACCCCGACCCCGGCCCGGCCGATGATGCGCAGCTGGCCGGCGGCCTCAATCACCTCGGCGGTGACCTGGGTACCGGAGCGGATCATCAGGCCGTCGTAGGCGCCGATGCAGCCCACCAGCTGCTCCGGGCTCAGGCCCGTGCGCACGTCCACCTGGGCAACCTGGGAGAGGATGTCGATCCCCGCCTGGTCGATGGGGTCGGAGACCAGAACCTTCGTCATGTCCGGCAGCGGTGCAGGGGGCGGGGGGTACGCCCCCAGGGGGGCAGGCCGGAGGTGCAGTGTAGAGAGCGGTGCGGAGACGAGCCCATGTCCCTGAGTGTGGTGGTCGTGCTGGACGACCGCGATCGCCTGCATGCGTTGCGGGATCGCCTGCAGGCCCTGCGGCCGGCCCCGACGCGCGTGCTGGCGATCGGCAGCGGTGAGGCCACGATGTCGGACGTGGAGCGGCTGGATCCGGCCACGGCCCGGCGGCGACGGCAGCAATCGATGGTGCGCTGGCTGCTGCCCTTCGGCTTCCTGGCCGGGCTCACCTTCACCCAGATCACCGATCTGCACACCTTCAGCTTCGCCGGGGCCTACGGGGAGCCCCTGATCGGCGGCCTGCTGGGCATGGGCTCCGGCTGGATGGGCAGCTTCGCCGCCGCCGCCAGCGTCAGCTCCGAGGAGGACGACCGCATCCGCATCCTGCGCAACCGGCTCGACGAGGGCTGCTGGCTGCTGCTGCTGGAGGCCCCCGCCGGCAGCGAGATCCCCTGGACCACCATCCAGCTGGCCCGACCCAAGGCGGTCGTGCGGCTGGACGACACCTGAACCCGCCGCGCCATGCTTCCACGACGGGACCTGCTGGAGGGGAGTCGCCACCCGGAGGCGCTCGCGGGCCTGTTCACCCTGGCGGAAACGGCGCTGCGCACCTGGGAGCCCCAGGTCAGCGGTTTTCTGGATGCCGCGGTGCGGGAGGAGGCCGAGGCCAGGCTCGGTGCCCTCAGCGAGCTGAGCCTGGCCAGCGACGGTGGCCACGCCGGGGCCGAGCGCCGCTGCCTGCTGCTCGTGCGGGCCGGCCAGGAGCCCGTGGCCCCCGCCCTGATGGGGCTGGAGATCAGCGGCAACTTCCTCTTCGATCCCGCTACCGCGGCCGACATGGCTGAGGGGCTGGCCCGCTCCGGAGCCGACCCGGCGGCCTGGGGGGATGTGTGGCTGCGGGGCGACCGGGGCGCCCAGGCCATCGTCACGGCGGCCCTGGCCGACAGGCTCGATGGGGGCGAGGGCCTGGTGCGCACGGTGCCGGTGCGCTTTGAGGCCCGGCCCATCGAGGTCCTGCAGCTCCCGGCCCGGCGCCTGCCCCGCCAGCTCACCACGGTGGAAGCCTCCCTGCGCCTGGATGCCCTGGCATCCGCCGGTTTCGGTCTGTCCCGCACCCGCATGGTCAGCCTGATCCGCCAAGGGGCCGTCCGCATCGACTGGACGGTGGTGAGCAGCCCCAGCCAGCCGCTGGCCCTGGGGATGCGGGTGCAGCTGGAGGGGCGGGGGGAACTGGAGGTGCTGGCGATTGAGCCCACCAAGCGGGAGCGCTTCCGGATCCGGATGGAGCGCCATTGAGGCCCGGGGCCCCAAGTTGACAGGAGGGAAGGCCGGCGAGTAGGAAAACCCCTAGGAAGAAGCGGATCCAACGGACCTCCCGTTGGTGAGGTCCCGACAATCATCCATTTCGATTCTTATCGAAATGAGGGTCGATTTTTCCCCCACCTCGGTGATCCCGGTAACGGGCGATTAGCTCAGAGGTAGAGCACTACCTTGACACGGTAGGAGTCACTGGTTCGATTCCAGTATCGCCCATGGTTCGATTGATCCACCTCTCCTGAATCGGGCCGGATTCAGAAGGTGTTGGCTTCGCTGCTACCCTCGGCCGATCGTGCCAGTGAGCCCGTCAGCGTGAGTCCCACCCAGGCCGATCCACCCCAGTCCTGCACGGTGGTGGTGGGCCTCGGTCGATCGGGACTGGGGGCCGCCCGGTTGCTCCGCGCCCGCGGCGAAACGGTCGTGGTGTTCGAGAGCGGCGACTCCCCGGATCTCAGGGCGCGGGCGTCCGAGCTGGAGAGCGAGGCCATTGCGGCCCACCTCGGGGTGCCCCTCAGCGTGGAAGCGTTCCAGGCCCTGCCCGTGCCGCCATCGGTGGTGGTGGTGAGTCCGGGCATCGCCTGGAACCATCCGGTGCTGGAGGAACTGCGCTCCCGGGGGGTGCAGGTGCAGGGGGAGATCGTGCCCGCCTGGCAGGCGAGCCGGGACGTGCCCTGGATCGGCATCACCGGCACCAACGGCAAGACCACCGTCACCTGCCTGGTGCACCACCTGCTGGTGCAGGCCGGCCGGGACGCGCCGCTCTGCGGCAATGTCGGCATCTCCGCCGCCGAAGTGGTGCTGCAGCGGCGTCTGGAGGCGGGCCCCCGCCCCGACTGGCTGGTGGTGGAACTGAGCAGCTACCAGCTGGAGGCGGCCCCGTCGGTGGCCCCCGCCATCGGTGTCTGGACCACCCTCACCCCCGACCACCTCGAGCGCCACGGCACCCTGGCCGCCTACCGGGCCATCAAGCGGCGCCTGCTGGAGAACGCGCGGGTCCGCATCCTCAACGCCGACGACCCCGACCTCCTCCGCCACGCGGACACCTGGGACCAGGCCGACTGGATCACCGCCGGGCCCAGGGAGGCCCTGCCGGCCGGCCCCGAGGCGCTGCTCTGGATCGACGACCACGACATGGTGCAGGGGCGCCAGGGGCCCCTGTTCCCCGCCAGTGCCCTGGCGATGCCCGGGGCCCACAACCGCCAGAACCTGCTGCTGGCGGTGGCGGTGGGGCTCCACGCCGGGCTGGAGCCGGCGGTGATGGAGGCCGCCTGCCGCTCGTTCCCCGGCGTGCCCCACCGGCTGGAGCGCCTGCGTCACCTGCACGGCATCACCTGGTTCAACGACAGCAAGGCCACCAACTACGACGCCGCCGAGGTGGCCCTGCGGGCCCTCGAGGGCCCCCTGGTCGTCCTGGCCGGAGGCCAGTCGAAGCAGGGGGACTCCTCGGCCTGGCTGGAGCGGCTGCGGCAGCGGGCGGCGGCGGTGGTGCTCTACGGCGCGGCCCGGGAGGAGTTCAACGGCCTGCTGCACGCCAGCGGTTACGGCGGTGTGGTGCGGCAGGTGGAGGATCTGGGGGCTGCGGTGGCCCTGGCCGCCAGCCTGGCGCCCCAGCTGGGCTGCCAGGGGGTGCTGCTGTCCCCGGCCTGTGCCAGCTTCGATCAGTACACCAGCTTCGAGGCCCGCGGCGACCACTTCCGCCGGCTGGTGCTGGCCCTCTGAGACCCAACATCCATGGCCTGGTGGTTGATGAAAAGTGAGCCGGATGTCTACGGCATCCAGCATCTGCAGGCGGAGGGCTCCACCCTGTGGGACGGGATCCGCAACTACCAGGCCCGCAACTTCATGCGCACGATGCAGATCGGTGATCGTGCCTTCTTTTACCACTCCAATGTCAGTCCCCCCGGCATCGTCGGCCTGATGGAGGTGGTCGAAACGGGGGTGGTGGATCCCAGTCAGTTCGATCCCACGTCCAAGTACTTCGATCCGGCCTCCAGGCCGGAGGCTCCCCGCTGGGACTGCGCCCGTCTGGCCTACCGCGCCACCTTCCCGGCGATGCTCAGCCTCGATGCACTGCGGGAGGAGTTCTCGGTGGAGGATCTGGTGGTGGTGCGCCGGGGCAACCGTCTCTCGATCCTGCCGGTGGCCGACGCCAGCGCGGCGCGGATCTTCAGCCTGCTGGGGGTGGACCCGGACGCCTGAAGACCTCCGCCCGCCTCAGGCCGCCGGCATCGAGAAGGCCTGATGGCCGGGAAACAGGTTGGCCAGGTAGCAGCGGGTCACCCCCCGGTTGCGGACGCCGTTCTGCACCAGAAACCCCGCCAGGGCGGCCTGGAAGAGGCGGTACTGGTCCCAGTTGGGGTGGCGCTCGATGAACTCGCGCATGGCCTCCAGCAGCGGTTCGGGCACCTCAGCCCGCAGGCTCACCAGCGACTCGGCCCCGTCCAACGGCAGGGTTCTCGGGCGGGCCATCGCGGAATCCATGCAGCGCGTCAGCCACTTCTCCACACCGAAGGGGCCGCGTCAAACGGCGCCGGCCGCGGCCCGCGGTGTCCGGTCCCAGCTTGAGACACAAGGCCTGGCAAGGGTTTCAGGCCATCACCGGCGACGCTCCCGCCCCGCCCCAGGGGCGAAGGCCCCCTGTCAAGGCCGGGGGGAGGGCGGCGTTGCTTCTCCCCAGCCGGGGCCAGCGGGCAGGGTCTGAGACGGACCCCCTGGGGAGAAACGGTGCAAAACGGTGGGGATGGCTGGGGAATCCGCCAACGATCAACAATCCTGATCCCAGCCACCCCGCTCAGCGGGTCTCAGGCGCTCCAGGGCCGCGGCGAAAGCCGCGCTGGCGGGGGCACCCCAGCCCCCTTCGATGCCCCGCGACCTCGGCTCCGGGGTGAGCACCAGCTGCAGCGACCAGCTGCCGCGATCGCCCCGCAGCCCCAGCCAGAGGGATCCACCGCCGCCGGGCCGGTCTTCCCCGACCGGCAGCTCCAGCTCGATGTCGATGGCCTCCTCCGCCATCAGGGTGTCAACGAGGGCACCGTGTTGGGCCGTCAGCCGGCGGGCGGCCTGCTGCAGGGCCAGCAGCTCGTCCTCGGTGAGCTCGCTGGCCCAGCCCTCTCCCCCGATCAGGGCGGTAAAGGGGCTGCGGGAGGGATCCACCACCAGCCGCCAGCCCTGGCCTTCGCAGATCTCCACGGCGGGATCGAGCAGGACCGGTTCAGCCGGGCAGCAGGTCGGGCTGGTCCTGCTCGTCGCTGAGTTCGACGATGGCCCGTTGCACGGGCTTGATCATCGAGTCATCGAGCAGGCCGTCGAAATCGTCGAAGCGGCGTTGCTTGGCCCGGAATGCGATGCGAACGGTGGTCAGGTAGCGGTTGCTGGAGTGCCGGATCAGGCTCTCCCCTCGCTGGGCCAGCTCCTTGGCGTTGAGTTCGCTGCTCGGCATACGGACCTGATCATCAGTTGCATCACCCTAGTTCAGTCCCCCGGAGCGCCCTTTCCCCCTGGCCACGGCCTAGAAGGGGGGCCTCCCGCCGCCCGGGGTCGCCACCGCCCCTCCAACCCATGCCCGGCACCCTCGCCATCGACCTGGGCAGCAGCACCACCGTGGTGGCCTGGCAGGACAGCCAGGGACCCCCGGGGCTGCTGCCCCTGCCCCCCTACAGCTGCGGCGACCCCTGTGTGGTGCCCAGCCTGCTGTGGCTGGAGGCCCCCGGGGCCGATCGGCCCCTGATCGGCCGCCAGGTGCTGGAGGCGGCCCTGGCCGATGGCGACCACCCCGGCCTCTGCCGGGACTTCAAGCGCCACATCGGAGCCCCGGCGTCGGGTCCATCGCCGGGCTGGCTCAGCGCCGAGCGGGCCGGCGCCCTGCTGCTGGAGGGGCTCTGGCGGGCCCTGCCACCGGAGCTGGTGCCGGAGCGGCTGGTGCTCACCGCCCCGATCGAGACCTACCGGGGCTACCGGGCCTGGCTGCAGCGGGCCAGCCGCGAGCTGGCCGTGCCGGAGCTGGCCCTGGTGGATGAGCCCACCGCCGCCGCCATCGGTGCCGGCCTGCCCGCCGGCAGTCGGGTGCTGGTGGTGGACATGGGCGGTGGCACCATCGATCTGTCCCTGGTGGCCCTCGAGGGCGGTGAGGGGCGGGCGGCGCCGATCGCCCAGCTGCTGCGCTTCGCCGGCCGGGATCTGACCCGCAGCACCCAGACCCTGCGCTGTGCCCGGGTGATCGGCAAGGCGGGTGTGGCCCTGGGCGGGCGGGACATCGACCGCTGGATCGCGGCCCACCTCTGCCCGGACCTTGCCGTTGACGGCGCCCTTCTGCAGCTCGCCGAGCGCCTCAAGTGCCAGCTCAGCGACGCCCCCGAAGCCCGGCAGATCCAGGCAGTGGGCGGATGCTTCCGCGAACTGACCCTGGGCCGCCCGGCGTTCGAGCGGCTGCTGGAGGAGCGGGGGCTGCTGCAGGTACTCGACGGCCTGCTGGAGTCGGTGCTGGCGGCGGCCCGCCGGGAGGGTCTGGGGCTGGGCGCCATCGACGCCGTGCTGCCGGTGGGGGGCAGCAGCCGGATCCCCCTGATCCGGCGGTGGCTCGAAGGCCGCTGTCCGGGGGTGCCCCTGCGCGGCGAGCGGCCCGTGGAGGCCGTGGCCCTGGGGGCCCTGGCCCTCACACCCGGGGTGCGGGTGCGGGATGTGCTGGCCCGTGGCGTGTCCCTGCGCTGCTGGGACCGGCGCAGCAGCTGCCACCGTTGGCATCCCCTGTTCATGGCGGGCCAGAGCTGGCCCACCGAGCAACCCCTCGAGCTGGTGCTGGCCTGCAGCCGGGATGGCCAGGACCAGTTCGAACTGGTCCTGGGGGAGCCCTTACCCGAGGAGCGGGCCGAGGTGGTGTTCGA
The DNA here is from genome assembly GCA_943367585.1 of Rhizobium sp. Q54. Classification (GTDB taxonomy): domain Bacteria; phylum Cyanobacteriota; class Cyanobacteriia; order PCC-6307; family Cyanobiaceae; genus Cyanobium. The sequence goes on along the minus strand of CALRJP020000008.1, from coordinate 57,354 downwards.
GGGGGGGCTGCCGGTGCTGCGGGAGCGGCCGGCGGGGGCGGCCCCGGTGCGGCCCTGGTCCACGCCGCCGCTGGCCATCCCCCTGGCCTCCCCAGGTCGCCGGGGCGTCGACCGGCTGCGGCTGCGTTTCTCCATCGATGCCGAGGCCCAGCTCCTGGTGGACGTCGATGACCTGGAGTCGCCCGCGGACGGCGGCCTCCGGGCCCCCCTGCCTCTGGGCCCGGTGCACTGACGGCCCGGGGGCGGTGGACGCCGACCAGGCTGCCCCTGGGTCCGGGCGTTGGCGGCTGCCGTTGCATACAAAGGAGACACCACCGCCCCGCTGTCCCCCCTTGGCCCTCCGCCGGCACAGACTCCCGCGCTTCTGGCTGGCCATCACCCTGGGTTCGGTCGCTGCGGCCATCGGCCTGGGCTACTGGTGGGAGCGCCAGCTGCCCGTGCGGCTGGAGCAGGCCTCCGCCACCGGTCGCCTCGATGATTGCCTGCGCTACAGCGAGCAGCTGGCGGCCCTCAGCTGGCTGCCCGGCCGTTCCCCTTTTGATCGGGGCCGCTGCCTGCGGGCCAAGGCCGACCAGCTCTGGGGCCAGGAGGACTGGAGCGAGGCCCTGCGCCTGCAGCGCCAGGTGATCAACTCCAGGGCCGGCACCCCCGCCGACCGGGAACGGCTCGCCCGTTGGCAGCGCCAGCTGCGGGCCCTGGCCTTGAACCGCTTCCAGGCCGGCGATCTGCCGGGGGCCCTCGCGGCCCTCACGCCCCTGGGGGAGGAACGCAAGGACGATGGCAGCGCCATGGGGGACGACCTCCAGGCCATCTGGAACCGCAACCGCTCCCAGCTGGAGCGGGCGACGCTGCTGGTCAAGCAGAAGCGCTGGTGGGAGGCCCTCGACAGCCTCAACCGCATCGACCACCCCTGGTGGCGCCAGCAGAGTGATCCCCTGCGGCTGGAGGTCAAAAAGGGTCTCGATCAGCTCAAGGGCAAGGACCGGGAGCACGACACCCACGGCTCCCTGCCCCACACGGTGTCGGGCGAGAAGCTGGATGGCCTGGTCCAGCGCCGCATCGCCGCCGGCATGGACGAGTGGCAGGCGTTCCAGGAGGCCTGCAAGGAGCTGGGCGGCCGGGTGGTCGAGGCCGGCCCCGAAAGCGCCTGCCAGCGCTGAGCCCCATGACAGGATGGCCGCGCAGAGCGTCCCGGTGGACATGCAGCCAGGTGATCAGGTCAGGGTGAGCCGCAGTGTGGTCGTGTACAACCACCCCCAGCACCGGGGCGAGGCCTTCGATATGGAGGGGCAGCAGGGGGAGGTGTTCAACGTCCTGAACGACTGGAAGGGCCGCCCGATCAGCCCGACCCTGCCGGTGGTGGTGGCCTTCGGCAAGTTCCGTGCCCACTTCCGCGAGGACGAGCTGGCCGCCGTCTGAGGCCGCTGGCAGAGGCCGCCACGTCGGAGGAGGCTTCAGCCGCGCAGCAGGTAGACCCCCTCCTCGCCGTCGATGGCCTGGAGGCAGAGCTGGATCGTCTCGTGGCGCGCGGTGGGCACCACCCGGCCGCAGTAATCGGGCTGGATCGGCACCTCCCGGTGCCCCCGGTCCACCATCACCAGCAGCCCCACCCGGCGGGGACGTCCCCAGGCCTGCAGGGCCTCCAGGGCGGCCCGCACGGTGCGGCCGGTGAAGATCACGTCGTCGACGAGCACCACCTGGCGCCCATCCACGGGCACCGGCAGCTGGGTGGCCTCCACCAGCCGGGTGCCCACCCGCTCCAGGTCATCGCGGTGGAAGGTGGGATCGAGGCTGCCGTGGGCGATCGGATGGCCGCAGATCGCCTCCAGCCGTCCGGCCAGCACCCTGGCCAGGGCCACGCCCCGGGTGGGAATGCCGAGCAGCACCAGGTCCTGGCTGTCGGCCACCGCCTCCAGCACCTGGGAGGCGAGCCGGTCGAGGGTCCGTCCCAGGTCCTGGGCGGAGAGCAGTTCCAGCCGATCGGCGGGGGCGGTGCCGCCCTGAGGTCGGGCCATCTAACCCATGACGTGTAACCAAAGCCTGACGCATTCCCGCCGCAGGAAGGGGTTGTGGGAGGGGGGCTGTAGGTTGGCCTTGCGTAGAAGCGTGCAGATTTTCTCGCTGGTGAAAGCAGCTCCCTCCCAGAAGCATTCCGCCAGCGGCCGAGCTGATCGTGTCTCCAGTGAGGTGGCCGCCCCCGTGGCACCGATGGTTCTGGCCATCCTGGACGGCTGGGGCTACAGGCCCGAGAGCGATCACAACGCGGTGAAGGTGGCCGACACCCCGGTGATGGATGCCCTGTGGGAGGCCTATCCCCACACCCTGATCGAGGCCAGCGGCGCCGCCGTCGGTCTGCCGGATCACCAGATGGGGAACTCGGAGGTGGGCCACCTCACGATCGGTTCCGGCCGGATCATCCGCCAGGAGCTGGTGCGGATCGGCCAGGCGGTGCGCAGCGGCAGCATCGCCGACAACCAGGCCCTCAACGACCTCGGCGACACGCTGGTGGCCAGCGGCCGCCCCCTGCATCTGATCGGCCTCTGCTCCGATGGCGGCGTCCACAGCCATGTCGACCACCTGGGCGGCCTGCTGCGCTGGGCCGCCGGCCGTGGCCTCAGCGATGTGCTGGTGCACGTGGTCACCGATGGCCGTGACTCGGCACCCCATGGCGGCCCCGGCTATCTGGCCCGCATCCAGGCCATGATCGAGGAGGCGGGTGTGGGGCGGATCGCCACCCTCTGCGGCCGTTACTGGGCCATGGACCGCGACCAGCGCTGGGAGCGCACGGAGAAGGCCTACAACCTGCTCACCGAACCGTCCGAGATCTGCCCCCTCACGCCGGCCGAGGTGCTGGAGGCCTCCTATGCGGAGGGCACCACCGACGAGTTCCTGGAGCCGGTGCGCCTGGCCGATGGCCTGCTGGAGAGCGGTGATGGCCTGGTCTGCTTCAACTTCCGCCCCGATCGGGTGCGCCAGCTGATGCGCGCCCTGGTGCTGCCGGAGTTCGACGGCTTCCCGCGCCAGTGGATCGGCCCCCTGCATGTCGTCACCTTCACCCAGTACGAGCAGGGGCTGCCGGTGCAGGTGGCCTTCCCGCCCGAATCCCTCGACGGCCTTCTCGGCCAGGTGGTCTCCGAGCACGGCCTGCGGCAGTTCCGCACCGCCGAAACCGAGAAGTATCCCCATGTCACCTACTTCATGAACGGTGGCATCGAGCAGGCCTTCCCTGGCGAAGACCGCCACCTGGTGCCCTCGCCCCGCGTCGCCACCTACGACCAGGCCCCGGCGATGTCGGCCGAGAAGCTCACCGACAGCTGCATCGCCGCCATCGGCCGGGGGATCTATTCCCTGGTGGTGATCAACTACGCCAACCCCGACATGGTGGGCCACACCGGCCAGATGGAGGCCGCCACCGAAGCCATCGCCATGGTCGACCGCTGCGTGGGCCGGCTGGTGGAGGCCACCACCCGCATGGGCGGCACCCTCCTGATCACCGCCGACCACGGCAATGCCGAGGTGATGCAGGGCCCCGATGGACTCCCCTGGACCGCCCACACCACCAACCCGGTGCCGGTGATCCTGGTGGAGGGCGAAAAACGCAAGCTGGCCGGCCACGGCAACGACGTCACCCTGCGGGAGCACGGCGGCCTTGCCGACATCGCCCCCACCCTGCTGGAAATTCTTGGCCTGCCCAAGCCTGCCCGCATGACCGGCACCTCCCTGGTGGTGCCGGCCACCGCCCCCACCGCCCGGATCCCCCAGACCCTCGGCGCCTGAGGGGCCGTTTGGGCGGCCGCTAGTCTGGGGCCATGGTGAAGAACATCGTCTCGTCCCTCTGGATGCTCAGCGGCGCCCTGCTGATCGTCTCCGTGCTGCTCCACAGCCCCAAGGGCGATGGCATGGGCGGCCTGGCCTCCAGCGGCGGCTCGATGTTCAGCAGCGCCCGCAGCGCCGAGAACACCCTCAACCGCATCACCTGGACCCTGCTGTCCCTGTTCCTGGGGCTGGCCGTGGTGCTGAGCGCCGGTTGGCTGGGCTGAGCCGGATGGAACGCCGCAGTTTCCTGTCCACGCTGCTGGCCCGTCTGGGGGCGCCCCTGGCGGGGCTGCTGCCCTTCCTGCCGGCCTCGAGGGCCATGGCGGCCGCGAAGGCCACCGACCCGGCCTGGCAGCTGACCCCGGCGGAATGGCGGAAGCGCCTCAGCCCGGCGGCCTACGCGGTGCTGCGCGATGAGGGCACCGAGCGCCCCTTCAGCAGCCCGCTCAACAAGGAGAAGCGCAGCGGCACCTACGTCTGCGCCGGCTGCCGCCTGCCCCTGTTCAGCTCAAAGGCCAAGTTCGATTCCGGCACCGGCTGGCCCAGCTTCTGGCAGCCGCTGCCCAACGCGGTGGTCACGAAAACCGACTTCAAGCTGATCCTGCCGCGCACCGAATACCACTGCCGCCGCTGCGGCGGCCACCAGGGCCACGTGTTCGACGACGGCCCCAAGCCCACCGGCAAGCGCTATTGCAACAACGGCGTGGCCCTGGCCTTCGTGCCCAGCTGAAGCCCCGCTGCCCCCGCACCCTCCATGGCTCCATTGCCTGCGCTGCTGATCGCCCTGGGGGTCCCACTGCTGCTGCTGCTGGGCTTCACCCTGCTGCTGGAGCAGCGCCGCGGTCGCCTGCCCGGCTGGCTGGCCGCCCTCTCCAGCCGCGACGCCATGCTCTGGAACATCGGCGTGGGACTGCTGATCGGCCTGAGCCTGCTGCGGGTGCTGCTGGGGCGCTGAAGATCAGCCGAAGTGCCCAGCTGGAGCTTCAGTCCACCGCCACCAGGGCGTTCGCCCTGACGGCGGGATCGGCTTGGGGCGGTGGCGGTGCTGCGAGCGGATCCTGCCCCAGTTGCTCGCCGATGCGCTCCCGGGCCAGCTGGCGGTACTCGAAGAAGTGTTCGCCGGCGGCGCAGAGGCCCAGATAAAGGGCCAGCAGGCGGGGTTGCTGCCGTGCCATCTGCAGCAGCTGTCGCCAGAACTGGCCGCGGAGCGAAGGTCGGCGCAGGCCCTGTTTCCAGATCAGCACGGCCAGCAGCCTGACGGCCCGGGCCGGTGGCACGTGCATCTGCTGGGAGCAGTGGGGATTGGGGGTGATGGCCAGGCAGTGGCGCAGGCAGCGCTCCAGATAGGTGGCGGGTTCATACATCCGCCAGAGGGCCCGCACGTACTCGCGGCCGATGTCCTGGGGCGGACGGGAGGGCACGAAGTTCATCAGGGTGTTCTGGTCGCCGCAGAGAACATCGGCCTCCGGCAGCAGCCGGCCCTCCCGTTCCAGCCGGGTCCACAGGGCTGTATTCGGCAGGGCCTGGAGAATCCCCAGCATCGGCTGGGGAATGGCCGTCTCAGCGACGAACGCCTCGATACGCTCTCCAGCCCCTGATCGCTCACCGTCGAAACCGAGAATGAACCCGGCGTAGATCACCAATCCCGCCGTGCTGATCGTCCGGCAGGCTTCGGCGAGGGGATGGCGGGTGTTCTGCTGCTTGCGGGTGACCGCGAGGCTGTCCTGGTCGGGGGTCTCGATGCCCAGGAAGACCCCGAAGAAGCCGGCCCGGGCCATCAGATCCAGAAGCTCGGGCTGTTCGGCCAGATTCACGGAGGCTTCGGTGAGGAAGTTGAAGGGGTAGCGATGCTCCCGCATCCAGGGAATCAGATCGTTCAGCAGACGTTTGACGTTGTGCTGATTGCCGATGAAGTTGTCATCCACCATGAAGATGGATCCCCTCCAGCCCAGGTCGTACAGGGTCTGCAGATCCGCCAGGATCTGATGGTTCTCCTTTGTGCGCGGCTTGCGGCCGTAGAGGTTGATGATGTCGCAGAACTCGCAGTTGAAGGGACAGCCGCGGGAGAACTGCACCGCCATCATCAAGTAGGCGTCCCGCTGCAGCAGGTCGTAGCGGGGCCTGGGGCTGAGGCTGACATCCGGCTTCTCTTCGGCCCGGAACACCCCTGCGGGCGCGCCATTGCTGAGGGCCTCCAGGAAGGCGGGCACCGTGAGTTCCCCCTCATCGAGGATCAGGTGGTGGGCCCCGGATTGCAGCGCATGCTCCGGCAGCGAGGTGGGATAGGGTCCCCCGATCGCCACTGTCTTGCCCATCGCCACCGCTTTGCGGATCAGATGGTGGAAATCCTCCCGTTGCACGAGCATCGCTGAGACGATGACGAGGTCGCACCAGTGCCAGTCTTCCTGGGGCTCCTCGGCCACGTTCCTGTCATGGAAGCGCAGATTCCATTCCGGCGGCAGCAGGGCCGCCACCGTGAGGATGCCCAGCGGGGGGATGAAGGCCTTCACGCCGGCCATCGCCAGGAACCGGTCGAACGACCAGAACGTTTTCGGGAAGAGGGGATAGAGCAGGAGCGCGTTCATCAGCTCGGTGGCAACGCTGAAAAGGCATCCGGCCAGCAGCGCCGAATCGTTTCGTTCAACGTAGGCAGCGAGTAGACGTTCGATGTTCAATGCCACCTGTCCCGCCTCGGCGTTCTGGGGCGAGAAACTTTGCGGCATCAGGGCTATTGCGTCAGTTGACCTGCAGCCGTTCAGCTGCATTCCGCTGCTCTGGTGCTGGGAAGGATTGGTGAGATGACGATGCCGTCGTGGCGGAAGACAAACAACAGGCCTTGCAGCGGTGGTATCTCCTCAGCCTTCACCGCCACAAACGCTCACCGGCCAGGTCTCCAGAAGCACTTCTTCCACCCGCAGGATGAACGCTGGTTGTTGCTCACCAGGGCGAGCCCTTCGCGACAGCACAAAAAAAGCGCCCCCGCAGGGGCGCTTGGAACGGAAGGCGAAGGACCGGAGATCCGACGCTGACCGCAGAGGCGATCAGTAGTCGAAGTCGCCGCCCATGCCGCCACCGCCACCGGCGGGTGCAGCTTCCTTCTTCTCGGGCATGTCGGCCACGATGCACTCGGTGGTCAGCACCATGCCGGCGATCGAGGCGGCGTTCTGCAGGCCGGAGCGGGTCACCTTGGCGGGATCGACGATGCCGGCGGCCAGCATGTCGACGTACTCGCCGGTGGCGGCGTTGTAGCCCTCGTTGAAGGGCTTGTTGCGCACGTGCTCGGCGACGACGGCGCCGTTGACGCCGGCGTTCTCAGCGATCCGCTTGAGCGGGGCGGTGAGGGACGAGGCCACGATGGTGGCGCCGATCAGCTCCTCGCCGGAGAGATTGGCGGCCGCCCACTCCTCGAGGGCCGGAGCCAGGTGGGCCAGGGTGGTGCCACCGCCGGGGACGATGCCTTCCTCAACGGCCGCCTTGGTGGCGTTGATGGCATCTTCCAGGCGCAGCTTCTTGTCCTTCATCTCGGTTTCGGTGGCAGCGCCCACCTTGACCACGGCCACACCGCCGCTCAGCTTGGCCAGACGCTCCTGCAGCTTCTCCTTGTCGTAGGAGGAGTCGGTTTCGTCCATCTGCTTGCGGATCTGCTCGCAGCGGGCCTTGACAGCCGCCTCGTTGCCTTCGGCGACGATGGTGGTGGTGTCCTTGTTGATGGTGATGCGGCGGGCGGTGCCCAGCATCTCCAGCTTGGTGTTCTCCAGCTTGAGGCCGGCGTCCTCGGTGATCAGCTGACCGTTGGTGAGAACGGCGATGTCCTCGAGCATGGCCTTGCGGCGGTCACCGAAGCCGGGAGCCTTGACGGCGGCGACGTTCAGGACGCCGCGTAGACGGTTCACCACCAGGGTGGCGAGGGCTTCCTTCTCGATGTCCTCGGCGATGATCAGCAGGGGCTTGCCGGTGCGGGCGATCTGCTCAAGCACGGGAACCAGGTCCTGCACCAGACCGATCTTCTTGTCGGTGAGCAGGATGTAGGGCTCGTCGAGCACCGCTTCCATCCGCTCGGTGTCGGTGGCGAAGTAGGGCGAGATGTAGCCCTTGTCGAAGCGCATGCCTTCGGTGACCTCCAGTTCGGTGGTCATCGACTTGCCTTCCTCGAGGGAGATGACCCCCTCCTTGCCCACCTTGTCCATGGCATCGGCGATCATGCGGCCCACCTCTTCGTCGTTGCCGGCGGAGATGGTGCCCACCTGGGCGATGGCGTTGGAGTCGGAGATCGGCTTGGCGTGCTCCTCGATCTTGCCGACGAGGAACTCGGTGGCCTTGTCGATGCCCTTCTTGAGGGTGATCGCGTTGGCGCCGGCGGCCACGTTGCGCAGACCCGCCTTGACCATGGCGTGGGCCAGGACGGTGGCGGTGGTGGTGCCGTCACCGGCGGCGTCGTTGGTTTTGCTGGCGGCCTGACGGATCAGGGCTACACCGGTGTTCTCGATGTGATCCTCCAGTTCGATCTCCTTGGCGATCGTCACGCCGTCGTTGATGATCTGGGGAGCGCCGAATTTCTTCTCCAGCACCACGTTGCGGCCCTTGGGACCCAGGGTGACGGCAACGGCTTCGGCAAGGATGTCGATGCCCCGTTCGAGCGCCCGGCGGGCTTGCTCGTTATAGATGATGCGTTTGGCCATGGAAGAAAAAAGATTGCTTGGTGGAAGGTGATGCAGACGGGAACGCCGTCAGATCAGTTGACGACGGCCAGAATGTCCTTCTCGGACAGGAGCACGTACTCGTCGGTGCCGAGCTTGATGTCGGTGCCGGCGTACTTGCTGTAGAGCACCTTGTCGCCGACGCCCACCTCAGGGGCCTGACGGGAGCCGTCGTCGTTGCGCTTGCCGGGACCGATCTGGACCACTTCGCCCACCTGGGGCTTTTCCTTGGCGGTGTCGGGCAGAAGGATGCCACCGGCGGTTTTCTCCTCCGATTCGGACACCTTGATGAAGACGCGATCTCCGAGGGGTTTGACCGTGGAGACGCTGAGAGAAACGGCAGCCATGAATTGACGCGATGGATGGACGCGAAGGCAGCGACGGATGACGACCGGGGCCGGCGCGTCGCTGGGATGGGGCGAGTTAGCACTCGCGCCCTTCGAGTGCCAACCTAGGAGCCGGCTCCGCCGGGGCGCCATCCCCGGGCTGTGCGGGTGACCGAACCCCAGGCCCCAGGCACCCTGCGGTGGTAAGGTTGCGCCGCTTCAGACGGGTGGTTGGATCCCGCTGGGCACACCACGCTCCTTCCTTACCTATGGCTGCTGCCGCTCCCGCCGTCCCTGGTACCAAAGGCACCGTGCGCCAGGTGATCGGCCCCGTCCTCGACGTGGAATTCCCTGCCGGCAAGCTGCCCAAGATCTTCAACGCCCTTCGCATCGAAGGCAAGAATTCGGCCGGCCAGCAGGTGGCCCTCACCGCCGAGGTGCAGCAGCTGCTGGGCGACCACCGGGTCCGCGCCGTGGCCATGAGCAGCACCGACGGCCTGGTCCGCGGCATGTCCGCCCTCGACACCGGTGCTCCCATCTCCGTTCCCGTGGGTGAGGCCACCCTCGGGCGCATCTTCAACGTGCTCGGCGAGCCCGTCGACGAGCAGGGTCCGGTCTCCACGACCATGACCGCCCCGATCCACCGCCAGGCGCCGAAGCTCACCGAGCTCGAGACCAAGCCCCGCGTCTTCGAGACCGGCATCAAGGTGATCGACCTGCTGGCCCCCTACCGCCAGGGCGGCAAGGTGGGCCTGTTCGGTGGCGCCGGCGTCGGCAAGACCGTGCTGATCCAGGAGCTGATCAACAACATCGCCAAGGAACACGGCGGTGTCTCGGTGTTCGGTGGCGTGGGTGAACGCACCCGCGAGGGCAACGACCTCTACGAGGAGTTCAAAGAGTCGGGCGTGATCAACGCCGGCGACCTCTCCAAGTCGAAGGTGGCCCTCTGCTACGGCCAGATGAACGAGCCCCCCGGCGCCCGCATGCGCGTGGGTCTGTCGGCCCTCACCATGGCCGAGCACTTCCGCGACGTGAACAAGCAGGACGTGCTGCTGTTCATCGATAACATCTTCCGCTTCGTGCAGGCCGGCTCCGAAGTGAGCGCCCTGCTGGGCCGCATGCCGTCGGCCGTGGGCTACCAGCCCACCCTCGGCACCGACGTGGGTGAACTGCAGGAGCGCATCACCTCCACCCTGGAGGGTTCGATCACCTCGATCCAGGCCGTCTACGTCCCCGCCGACGACCTCACTGACCCGGCGCCCGCCACCACCTTCGCCCACCTCGACGCCACCACCGTGCTGAGCCGCGGTCTGGCCTCCAAGGGCATCTACCCGGCGGTGGATCCCCTCGATTCCACCAGCACCATGCTCCAGCCCGCCGTCGTGGGCGACGAGCACTACCGCACCGCCCGGGCCGTCCAGTCCACCCTGCAGCGCTACAAGGAACTGCAGGACATCATCGCGATCCTGGGTCTGGACGAACTCTCCGAGGACGACCGCCGCACGGTGGACCGGGCCCGCAAGATCGAGAAGTTCCTCTCCCAGCCGTTCTTCGTCGCGGAGATCTTCACCGGTCAGTCCGGTGAGTACGTGAAGCTCGACGACACCATCAAGGGCTTCAACATGATCCTGGCCGGCGAACTCGACGACCTGCCCGAAGCCGCCTTCTACCTGGTGGGCAACATCGACCAGGTGAAGGCCAAGGCCGCCAAGATCCTCGCCGCAGCCAAGTCCTGATCCGGGAATCTTCTCCATGACCCTCACCCTGCGCGTCCTCGCCCCCGATCAGAGCGTCTTCGACGGCACCGCCGACGAAGTGATCCTGCCGGGCACCACCGGCCAGCTCGGCATCCTCACCGGCCACGTCTCCATGCTCACCGCCCTCGACAGCGGCGTGCTGCGGGTCCGGGAGGGGGGCAACTGGCAGTCGATCGCCCTGATGGGTGGCTTCGCCGAAGTGGTGGCCAATGAGGTCACCGTGCTCGTCAACGGTGCCGAACTGGGCAGCAGCATCGACGCCACCGCCGCCCAGAGCGACTTCGAGGCGGCCCAGCAGGCCGCTGCGGCCCTGGAAGGCTCCGACCCCAGCCCCGAGAAGGTGAAGGCCCAGCAGGCCCTGGCCCGCGCCCGCGCCCGTCTCCAGGCCAGCAAGGCCGCCTGAGTTCCCCTGCGGGCCGGGGGGCGACGGCCGCCATGGGCAAGGGTCGGGAACTCGGTCTGCAACTGCGCCAGTGGATCGCCACCGGCTCCGTCAGCCTGGACAACCCCCAGGCCCTGGCCAATCGCCTGATCGATGCCCTCGGGGCCGAGGAAAGCCTGCGCGGACCCGTCCGGGACCTGGCCACCCAGCCCCTGCTGCTGCGGGTGCTGCAGTTGCAGGGGGGGCCGCAGCGCAATGCCATCACATCCCTCAGCCACCATCTGGCCGGCACCTACACGCCGAAGGTGCTCACGGAGCTGCTCGATCTGCTGGAGGCCTGCTCCGGTGTGGCGCCCCCCCGGCCGGCCGGCGATTCCGCTGATGCCGACCTCGCCACCGCCGGGTCCTGGCGCCAGAGCCTGCGGCCCCTCGGCCCCGGGCTGGCCCTCTCGGCGTCGGGCGCCCTTGTGCTGTTCTGGGCCGGTGGGGAGCTCGACCAGTGGTTCTTCGATCCCTGGCGCTGGGGCAGCGGCGCGGTGCTGGTGGTGGCCCTGGCCCTGCTGCAGGCCCTCGCCCTCGGCCCGCTCCGGGCCATCCGCCGCCGCTGGCCCCTGACCCTGGAGGCCAGCGGTGACCCCCGCCGGGCCTGGTGCTGGATCACCGCCCCCTGGATCCATGCGGCCAACCGTGAGGCCCTGTTCAACCTGGTGATGCTGGCGATCGTGCTGGGTGGTTCGTCGCTGCCCCTGGCCTCCCTGCTGCTGCGCTACTCCCTCACGGCCCTGGCCACCACGGCGCCGGCGGTGCTGGTGGCCCGCCGGGCCCGGGTGCTGCGGCACTGGGACGGGGCCTCCGGACCGATCGCGGCCGTGATCGCCCTGGCCTCGGCCCTCAGCCTGCTGCACTGGAAGGCCCACCCCTTCGCGGTGGGTCCGGTGGAGATCCCCGCCTGGGTGCTGCTGATGGTCTTTGGCGCCGTCCAGCTGGGCTGGCAACTGCCCCGCCGGGATCCCCAGGACACCAGCACCCCCATGGCCCGGCTGTGGAGCAGCCCCTGGTGGTGGGGCACCGTGCTGGGTATGGCCTGGGCCCTGGTCACCCGCGCCCAGGAGCTGGCCCGGGGCCTGTGACCGTCAGCTCGCCAGGGCGCGCATGTACTGCCCCCAGAGCTCGGCCACCAGGCCGCCGGACGCGGCCTGGGCGGGGCGGTTGTCGTCGTTGCCCATCCAGATGCCGGTGAGGATGCGGCTGGAGGGGGAGTAGCCCACGAACAGCACATCGACGCCGTTGTCGGTGGTGCCGGTCTTGCCGCGGGCATCGGCCACCACCCCGGCGGCGCGGCCGGTGCCACCGCTCACCACCTGCCGCAGCAGGGCATCCATTTCGGCGGCCACCGCCGGCTGGAGCAGCTGCTGCGGCTGCTCACCCACCGGGGTGGTGACGCCGGCGGGGGGGCAGTCGGCCAGGTTCCGCACCGAGCCGCAGATGCCGAGGTCGTAGATGCGTTTCACGCCGTGCAGGGGCACCGAGCGGCCGCCGTTGGCCACCACCGCGTAGGCCCGCGCCAGCTCGTAGAGGAAGGTCTCCTTGCCCCCCAGCACCATCGAGAAGCTCTCTTCCATGGGCGTGCTGATGCCGAGCTGGCGGGCCTTGGCCACCACCTTGCCCAGCCCGGCCCGCTGGGCCAGCCGCAGGGCCACCACGTTTTCGGATCGGGCGAAGCCGTCCGCCACGCTGGCGCTGCCGCCACCGCCCCGGCAGCCGGCCACGTAGGCCAGGGGCGCGCAGGAGACGGCGTCCCCGGGCTTGGCGCCGGCCTCCAGGGCCGCCAGGAAGGAGAACAGCTTGAAGGTGGATCCGGGCTGACGCAGGGCCTGCACCCGATCGAAACTGGAGCGGCTGTAGTCGCCGCCGCCGACGTAGGCCAGGATCGCGCCCGTGCCGTAGTCGATCGAGATCAGGGCGCCCTGGGTGAGTCCGGCCTGGCCCCCCGGGCCCTCCAGGAACGCCTTGAGCTGCTTCTGGGCGATGGCCTGCACGCGGGGGTCGATGCTGCTGATCACCGCATAGTTGCCCCGGGCCTCCGCACTGCTCAGGTCAAGGGCGAAGCGCCGCCCTTCCAGCTCGCCGATCACGTAGTCGCTGAAGAAGGGATAGCTGGAGTAGGTGGATTCCCGGCAGGCGGAGGGGTCGATGTTGAGGGGGCGTCGGCGGGCGTCGATCAGGGCCTGGTCGGAGAGGTAGCCCTCGGCGTGCATCCGCCCCAGCACCAGGTCGCGGCGCTCCCGGCCCCAGGTGGGGTTCTCCCGGTTGCAGGGGCTGTAGCTGTTGGGACTCGGCAGCAGGCCCACCAGGAACGCCGACTCCGCCACGTCCAGGGCGCTGGCCGACTTGCGGAAGTAGAGCTGGGCCGCCTGCTCGAACCCTTCGGCCCCCAGGCCCAGGTAGGCCCGGTCCAGGTACATCTTGAGGATCCGGTTCTTGCTGAAGCCCGCCTCCAGCTGCCAGGCCACCCACAGCTCCCGCAGCTTGCGGGCCACCGACACGTCGGTGCCCACCGCCGGGTAGACCATGCGGGCCACCTGCTGGGCGAGGCCGCTGCCGCCGCCGGTGCCCTGCACCAGGGAACGGGCCGTGCCGAACAGGTCGATGCCGCTGTTCCAGCCGAAGCGGGAGTCTTCCGAGGCGATCAGGGCCTGGCGCAGGTGCAGGGGGTAGTCGGCCAGGGTGGGCAGGGCCGTCGAGGAGCCCTCGGCCGCATCGATCTGGCGGCCGTCGCTGGAGAACGCCTTCACCGGCCCGCCCACCGACCGGATCGAGGAGCCTCCGGAGATGGTGGTGGCCAGCAGCAGGCCCCCCAGGGCCAGGCCCGAACCGACCAGGGCGCCGATGGCCCCCCAGTGCACCAGCTGACCAAGGGAACTGCGGGGATTGCGGTACACCAGGGTGGGCGCCTCCCCCTTGAGCGGGGAGCCGAGCTGCAGCCGGTCCCCGTCCCGCAGGTGGATGGAGCGGATACGGCGGTCCCGGTGGAACAGGCCGTTGGCGGAACCGAAATCCTCGCCGACATAGTCCCGATCACCGGGGCGCTCCTGCTCCACGATCATGTGCACCCGGCTGACGCCGGTGGCGTCGGCCCGCAGCTCGCAGAGGGGATCCCGGCCGATGCGGTAGCGGCCGCCCTCCAGCGGCAGCCTCTGGCGGCAATGGCCGCCGACCCAGAGTTCCAGCCAGGCGGAGTGGCGCTTCATGGCGCCCAGATGCGCCGTGACAGCCCTGAACCGGTGCCTGGCGGGCTCGGATGTGGTGCAGGATGCGGCGCCGGGTGCGGTGTTTTCCCCAGGCGACGCCTGCTCCGTCGTCCCCACCATCGCCGGCCCGTCTGCCTTGCTCCCATACGCTACCCGCAGCGATCGGAGCGGCCGGCCAGGTGGAGCAACGGCGGGATCCATGGGCACCCTTCCGGATCTGGACCGCCCTGACCATCGGGGTGTATGCGGTGCGGGCCACCTTCGCCGCCACCTGGGTGGGGGCGATCCCGGGCTGGGTGCTGCTGCTGCTGCTGGTGGCCCTGCTGCTGGCGACCTCGGCGCTCCTGTTCCCCGGGCGGGTCATCCCCTGGCGGGAGGGGGATCCGATGGGATGGTGGGCTCGCTTCCAGGCCGATCGCCGACTCGGTCGCCGCGGCGGTGCCGGGGACGATCGCCGATGAGCCCCCACCCCCGCCTGCTGCTGCGTGACGACCCCGGCCGGAGCGTGCCGCTGGATCCCCGCCTCCCCCTGTCGATCGGCCGCGATCCGGCCAGCGGCCTCTGCCTCGGTGAGGCCCAGGGTGTCTCCCGCCACCATGCCCTGGTGCGGGTGTCGCGCACCCGGCCGGGCCAGTGGCTGCTCTGCGACCTGGGCAGCGCCAACGGCACCTACCTGGAGGGGGCCCGGCTGAAGGACTGCCGCGCCCTCTCGGATGGTGACGAGATCCGCCTCGGTCTCAAGGGGCCGGTGCTCCAGTTCCGCGCCGGCGGCGGCCCGCCCCCCAGCGCCCCGCCGGCGGCCCCTGCCGCCATCGCCACCCGGGGGCGACCGGCGTCGCCGCCGGTGCCGAAGGCGGTGGCCGGACAGCTGGATTTCGCCGGCCAGTCCCTGCCCCTCGACCGGATCCGCTCGGCCTACGTGCGCAGCCGGCGGCGCCATCCCCAGGCCTTCAGCTGGTGGCTGCTGCTCTGCCTGGGCGGCCTGTTGCTACTTCCCTTCCCCTGGCTGTTCTGGCCCCTGCAGGCTGGGGCGCTGGCGGGCTGGATCCTGCTGGGCTCCCGCTGGGAGCATCTGCTGGAGGTGACGCTGCAGGACGGCCTGGCCTACCGGCACCGCTTCGACAGCCTGGAGACGGCCCTGGCCCATCGCAACGGCATCCGCAGGGCCATGGGCCCGGCGCCGGGCTCGGGGGGCCGACCATGAGCTGGATCCTGCCGGAGGGCGCCAGCCTGGAGTTCGAGGGTCTGGGGGCCCCGCTGCGGATCATCCGCGGCCTTGGGGGCGGCACCCAGGGCCAGGTGTACGAGGTCGACCTGGAGGGGGAGCGGCTGGCCCTGAAGTGGTACCTGCCGGCCTGCATCGCCCGCGACGGCGGCCTGGAGCGGCGCCTGATGGCGAGTATCCGGGCCACCGCGCCCAACGAGGATTTCCTCTGGCCGATCGCCCTGCTGCGGGCCAGCCCCGCCAGCCGCCCCCTGATCCGCATCCGCCAGGAGAGCTTCGGCTACCTGATGCCCCTGCGGCCGCCGGCCTACGTGGGGGCCTGCGACCATGCCGCCGGCCGGCTGGCGATCGAACTGCGCCAGGTGCTGCGGGCTTGCTTCGGTCTCGCCGACGCCTTCCATGCCCTGCACCTGGCGGGGCTCTGCTACAAGGACGTCTCGCTGGGCAACCTCTTTCTGGAGCCGGCCAGCGGCGGCATCCTCATCTGCGACAACGACAACGTCGCGGTGGATGGCGCCGACCACGGCGCGGTGCTGGGCACCCCGGGCTTCATGGCCCCGGAGGTGCTGCTGGGGCAGGCCCGGCCCGGCGCCGACAGCGACCTGTTCTCCCTGGCGGTGCTGCTGTTCCGGCTGCTCACCCGCCACGATCCGCTCAAGGGCCAGATGGAACTGGCGATTCGCTGCCTCGATGAGCCGGCCCGGCGGCGCCTCTGCGGCGAGGACCCGGTGTTCATCTTCGATCCGGTGGATGCCCGCAACCGGCCCGACCCGATCGAGCATGCCGCCGCCCTGATCACCTGGCCCATCTATCCCCGCCCCCTGCAGGCGCTGTTCGAGCAGACCTTCTGCCGCGGCATGAAGCAGCCCTCCCGCCGGGCCCTCACCGGCCAGTGGAAACAGGAACTGTCCCGCACCCTCGACCGCCGTGCCCTCTGCCCCGCCTGCGGCCAGGAGACGTTCCAGGCCAGTGGCGCCCCGGAGCTCTGCTGGAGCTGCGGGGCCCCCCTGCCGCCGCCGATCACCCTGCTGCTGGCCAATGGGGCCGTGCTGGCGGCACCCGACAACGAGCTGCACCCCCACCACTTCGACCCCCTGGTCGGGGAGGATCTGCGCCGGCCGCTCGCCCGGGTGGTGGCCCATCCCCAGGACCACAGGCGGCTGGGGCTGCGCAATCTCTCGGCGGCCGCCTGGAGCGCCGAGACCCACGACGGCCGCTCCCAGCCGGTGCAGCCTGGCGAGAGTTGTAGCCTCGCGGCACTCGCCCGGATCCAGACCCCGGCGGGTCCGATCGCCGTGCAGCGCCCCACCCGGCCATCCCCCGCCACCTGAGAGATGCCGTTCCCCGACGTCAAGCTGGCCAACCGGCCGCTCCATTTCCTCTATCTCTGCGATTGCTCCGGATCGATGGCGGCGTCGGGCAAGATGCAGGCCCTCAACCAGGCCATCCGCCAGTCGCTGCCGGGCATGGCGGCGGTGGCCCGGGACAACCCCGAGGCGCGGGTGCTGGTGCGGGCCGTGCGCTTCGCCGACCACGCCGCCTGGCACATCGAGACCCCCACGCCGGTGGATCAGCTGGAGTGGCGCGATCTGCAGGCCGGTGGCATCACGGCCATGGGCGAGGCCCTGAAGCTGGTGGCGGCGGCCCTGCAGACCCCGCCGATGGAGGTGCGCGCCCTGCCACCGGTGCTGGTGCTGATTTCCGACGGCCAGCCCACCGATGATTTCGCCGCCGGCCTCGAGGCCCTGCGGCGGGTGCCCTGGGCCCAGAAGGCGGTGCGGCTGGCCATCGCCCTGGGCCACGATGCCGACCTGGAGGTGCTGCAGCGGTTCATCGGCACCGAACCGGCGACAGCGGGCCGCTCGCCCCGCCGCCCCCTGCAGGCGAGCAACGCCACCTCCCTGGCCCAGTACATCCAGTGGGCCTCCACGGCGGTGGTGGGGGCCGCTTCGATGCCGGCCAGTCGGGTGAGCGAGACGCCACTGGAGCCCAGCGCCGGCAACATCCCCCTGCCGGATCTGCCCCCCACCGTGCTGGATCCCACCGACGACGTCGGCCCCCTGGTGTGGTGAGCCGCTGGGCGGCGCCCATCGGTGCCAGCCGGGCCGGTGCTGCCCACCTCAGGGCCGGCCGCCCCTGCCAGGACGCCGTGCACTGCGGCGAGCTGCGCGACGGCGACGGCCAGCCCGTGATGCTGATGGCGGTGGCCGACGGCCACGGCGGGCGCCGCTACCGGCGCAGTGAGGAGGGCAGCCGCCTGGCCTGTGAGACGGCCGTGGCGGTGGTGGGGGAGGCCCTGGCCTCCAGGCCCCTGGGGGAGGGGGAGGGGGAGGGGGTCTGGAGCCGCTGGCTGGCCCACGACCTGCCCGAGGCGGTCCAGCGCCGCTGGCTGGAGGCGGTGCGGGCCCACTGGCGGAGCGACCCCGGCGAGGGGGACTTCGAGCCCCTGCTCTACGGCAGCACCCTGGGCCTGGTGGTGATGACCCCCCTCTGGTGGGGCCACACCGGCCTGGGCGACTGGGACCTGGTGCGGGTGGAGGCGGATGGCCACGCCCGGCTGCTCCAGGAGGAGAACGAGCTCTCGGCCCGGGGCGAAGCCACCTGCAGCCTCTGCCAGCCCCAGGCGGCGTCCCTGTTCGCGCGCCGGGCGGCCCTCCACCCCATCGCGCCCGATGGGGCCGATTTCGCCCTGGTGCTCTGCACCGACGGCATTCGCAAGTCCTGCGCCACCGACGCTGACTTCCTCACCCTGGCGGCCTGGTTGGCCCGCAGCGGCGGGGAGGGCGCCGCCGTGCTGCCGGAGGCGCTGGATCGGATCAGCCGTGACGGCAGCGGCGATGACGTGACCGTGGCGATCGGCCGCATCGGGGCGACCGGCGAACCGCCATGGCCGCCGCCCGTGCCGCCGGCGTCGACGGAATCCCCTGCGCCCACCCCATCCCCCCTCGTGACGCCATCCCCGTCGCCGGCCGCCCTGGCCTCCCGTCCCCGCCCCCTTCCCCGGCGGCGCCCGGCGATCGGCCGGGCGGTGGCCGTGGGCCTGGCCCTGGCCGCCGCCGGTGCTGGCTGGCTGGCCCTGGTCTGGCCCCGGAGCCAGCCCCCGCCCCAGGCGGCGGCCACCTCCCCCGGGCTGCGGGCCGCCCTGGCCGAGGTGGAGCGTCTCTGCGGTCAGCCGAGTGCCATTCCCCTGGAGCTGCGACGCCGCCGCGACCTGTTCGTTTCCCTGCGCCAGGGCCGGCAGGATCCGGCCCGCGTGAAGGCCGCGGCCGCCACCGATCCCCTCGCCGCCCTGATCGCGGCGGATCTCCCCGACGACCGTCCCCCAGCCGACCCATCCCCGGCGCCCCGACCGGCGGCGGCCCAACCCCGCGACCCCCTGCAGGCCCTCGGCGCCTGCCCGGCCCTGCGCCAGGCCCTCGGCCGGCAATGGGCCCTTACCCCGGCCCCCAGCCCCCCCTGACCCCCATGGCCCTGCGTCTGCTGCTCGATTGCGCCGACCCCCTGGAGTGGGAGCGCTGGCTGCCCAGCGGCCTGTTCCAGGGGGTCACCACCAACCCGACCCTGCTGCGGCGGGCCGGCCAGCCCTGCAGCCTTGAGCACCTGGCCCGGCTGGGCCAGCGGGCGGCGGCCCTGGGCTGCCGCGAACTCCATCTGCAGACCTGGGGGGCCGATGGGGAGCAGCAGCTGGCCAACGGCCGGGCCCTGGCGGCCCTCGATCCCCAGCGGGTTTTCGTCAAGGTGCCGATCACCCGGGGAGGGGCCGACGTGGCGCGTCAGCTGATCGCCGACGGGGTGCCGGTCACCTTCACCGCCTGCTACGAGGTGGCGCAGGTTCTGGTGGCCGCCGCCCTCGGGGCCCATGGCATCGCCGCCTACCTGGGCCGCATCGGCGATCTCGGCCGGGACGGCCATGGCGAGCTGATCGCCATGCAGCGGGCCCTCGACGGGGTGGGTTCCAGCACCCGCCTGCTGGTGGCGAGCCTGCGCCAGCCCGAGGATCTGGCCCGCCTGGCCGCCGCCGGCCTGGCCCACCACACGATCAGTCCGGCCATCGCTGAGGCCCTGTTCGCCAGCCCCCACACCGCCGCGGCCGCCGAACAGTTCGAGCGGGAGGCCCAGGGCGGCTGACGGGCAGGGCCCGGCGGACGGGCCCGGCGGGACTCAGGCGGTCCCGCAGAAGGTGACGTCGGGGAACTTGAGCTTGGCTTCATCGAGGGATTTGCCGCGCCCTTCCTCCTGCCAGTAGTTGATCACCTCGGTGGCCTTGTTGAGGATCTCCACCCGCTCGTTGTCGGTGATCCAGCTCTTGGCCTCGAGCTCACCCTTGAGGGTTTCCCAGGCATCTTCCCGGGGCCAGAAGAAGTAGGCGGTGAGGGGGCTGGGACCGCCACCGACGATCTGATCCACCGCCAGGGCGACGTTGTCGGGCAGCCAGAGGATCTTCACCAGGAAGCGGCCCTCATCGGCCTTGGGGGTGTAGCCGGAGGGCACCCCGTCTTCGTCGATGGTGGCGGTGGCCAGGGCGGCACTGCCGCCGCGCAGCACCGGACGACCCTCGGTGGTGTCGGCTGCGATGGCCGCGGGCACGGCGCTTACGGCAGCGGCCTCGGCACTCTCAGGGGCTGTCACGGTTTCGGCGCTCAAGGAGAACTAGCAAACCACTAACCTACCAGCCGATTCGCAGCAATCCCCCTGGCCGCCTCCGCTGGCCCCAGCGCCGTCCTCCTCTTCGACATCGACGGTGTGATCAGGGATGTGGCTGGCAGCTACCGGCGCGCCATCGTCGAAACCGTGCGGCACTTCAGCGGCTGGGCTCCCGAGGCCGCCGCGATCGACGCCCTCAAGGGGGAAGGGCGCTGGAACAACGACTGGCACGCCTCGATGGAGCTGCTGCGCCGCCACGGCACGGCCCCCCTGCCCGCCTGGGATCGCCTGGTGGCGGTGTTCAGCGACCACTACTTCGGCGGCGATCCGGAGGGGGACCCGGCGCTCTGGCGAGGCTTCATCGGCAGCGAGCCCCTGCTGGTGGACGCCCCCTTCTTCGCCGCCCTCAGCGGCCAGGGGATCGCCTGGGGCTTCGTCAGCGGCGCCGAGCCTCCCTCCGCCCGCTTCGTGCTGGAGCAGCGGCTGGCCCTGGTGGCACCGCCCCTGATCGCCATGGGCCAGGCCCCCGACAAGCCCGATCCCACCGGGCTGCTGCGCCTGGCCCTCACCCTGGCCGGCCCCCTGGGCCCAGAGGCACCGCCGGTGGCCTACCTGGGAGACACCGTGGCCGACGTGCTCACGGTGCAGCGGGCCCGGCAGCAGCAGCCCAGCCAGCGCTTCCTCAGCCTGGCCGTGGCCCCGCCCCACCTGCAGCAGCCTGGCCGGGAAGCCGAGCGCTCCAGCTACGAGGACCAGCTGCTGGCCGCCGGGGCGGATGCGGTGATTCCCTCCACCGACCGTGTGGCTGAGCACCTGCCCTTGGCCCCCAGGGGCCGCCAGCTGCCGTGAGGCCACGCCTCGCCACGGCCCCCCCCCAACCCTCACAACGCCCAGACCAGCAGGCCCACCACCAGCAGTCCAATCAGTGCCAGCGCCTGGAACCGCAGGTCGATCCGGTTGATGCTGGCCACCACGGAGGCGACCTGGTCTTCAGGCGCATTGGCGCAGGCGTTGCTGCCCCACAGGAACAGGAAGAACAGCGCGATCGTCACCAGGTAGGCATACGCATAGAGCCAGTCGAGGAAAGTGAGATAGCTCAGGGCCGGCAGACTCGCCTTGTAGGCCTGCTGCAGAAAGATCAGGGTCAGGAGGGCCGTCGTGGGGATGGCGACCCGCACATCCCCCAGTCGCCCCTCCAGCGATGGCGCGGCGAACACGATGGCCAGCACGATCAGCAGCGGCAGCACATAGGTGATGAAGCTGGCCACTGCATCGCTGTCCAGATGCACCACGGCGCTGAGGCTGGAGTAGTCGAGATCGCCCTTGTCCAGTCCCCAGGAGGTGCCATAGGCATGCAGCAGCGGCACCAGCTCAGCAGAGTGCAGATGAAACCCATCGACCACCGAGTAGGCCCCGAGCAGGGCGCCGGAGGAGCGATCAGGCACAAGCACCACCGGCCGATCCTGCAACGTGAACACATCGGGGCCGATCTCCAGAACGATCGGTAGGGCGATCCGATCGAAGGGGGAATCCTTGAAGCTGAGGTAGGGGATGTAGAAGGACCCCGAAAAGCGCGCCTGATAGCGATACCGCCCCGAAGGCAGCCGAGTCACCTCGCCATAAGGCTTGATGACCGCATCGTATTCATCGACCAGGTTTGACAGCTCCACCAGATCCGCGGCAGACACTTTCGTTTCCTCCAGTAGATCCTGCAGGCGCTGCGACCATTCCAGCCAGTAATACCCCTCGGCCTTGAAGGTCCGCTCCGCCAGGGAGAGGCCATGCAGGTTCTTGATATACACGCCCGTCTTCACCGGCATCGCCTTGGTCTGGGCGATCAGGGCCTGGGGATCGACCCGCCGGACCCGATCCGTCAGCGGCTGGCCCTGCCTCATCGGGGGAGCCGACGGGGATCCGCTACCGGACCCTGCCGGTCTGAGGGCGAGGGCCAGGACAAGCACCAGCCCCACCAGCGCCAGCCCGACCAGCAGCGCAAGCCGTCGCCCTCGTATCCCGCGCATTCCGGCCTGCCGCTGAGCTTGACAGTGGCAGATCAGGCGCCCTCGGGCCCGGGCAGCGCGTCAGCGTCGAAAACACAGCGACAGCGCAGGGCCATCAGCTGGTCGTCGAAGGGATGGATCTGGCCCTTCGGCGGGATGGGGGCCAGTTTGCGGCCGAACACCACCAGATCCCGTTCAAACGGGCACTGGGCCGGCTCAGCGCTCCATCGCCACCGGCGCCTTGAGGGCGGCGGCCGTGAGCACCTCGTGGCCGTGGTCGATCACCGCCACGTCGTCCTCGATGCGGATGCCGATGCCCTTCCAGCGCTCCTCGATGGCGGGCTGGCCCTCCGGCACCGCCAGCCGGTCGCTCACGTAGAGGCCGGGCTCCACGGTGAGCACCATGCCCGGTTCCAGGGCCACGTGGTGTTCGCCCAGTCGGTAGGCGCCCACGTCGTGGACATCCAGCCCCAGCCAGTGGCCGGTGCGGTGCATGTACAGGTGGCGGTAGGCCCCCTGCTCGATCAGGCCATCCACCGCGCCGCTCAGCAGGCCCAGCTCCACCAGCCCCTCCACCAGCACCCGCACGGCGGTGTCGTGCACCCCCTCGGCGGTCTGGCCGGGGGCCACCGCCGCCACGGCCGCCTCCTGGGCGGCCAGCACCAGCTCGTAGAGGGCGCGCTGCTCGCCGCTGAAGCGCCCGTTGACGGGGAAGGTGCGGGTGATGTCGCCGTTGTAGTAGTCCTCGAGGCTGCAGCCCGCGTCGATCAGCAGCAGGTCGCCGTCCCGCAGCCTGTCGGCGTTGGCGGTGTAGTGCAGGACGCAGGCATTGTCGCCCCCGGCCACGATGGATCCATAGGCAGGCCCGCGCGCTCCCTGCTCAAGAAAGTGCTGCTCGATCACGGCCTGCACCTGCCGTTCACTGAGGCCGGGCCGCGCCACCTGCCGGGCCAGCTCGTGGGCCTCGGCGGAGATGCGGGCGGCCTCCCGCAGGCGGGCCAGTTCCTCAGGCTCCTTGCGCAGCCGCAGCTCGTGCAGCAGCGGGCAGGGGGCCACCAGCCCCAGGGCGGCCTTGCCGCTGCGGGGGGCCCGATCCAGCTGGCGGCCCCAGGCGTTCAGCACCAGGGGCTCCACCTGGGGATGGCGGCCCACCCGGAAGGCGATCCCCTCGGCGCCGTCGAGATACTCCGGCAGCCGTTCGGCCAGTTCGCTGCGGGGGTGGGCCAGGTCGGCGCCGAAGCTGGTGACGGCCCCCTCGCACCCCCAGCGGAAGCCGTTCCACACCTCGGCACCGGGATCCTTCGCCTCCACGAACAGCACGAAGGGGTTGTCGGGTCGGTGGGGCAGGAACAGCGCCACGGCACCGGGCTCATCGAAGCCGGTGAGGTACCAGAAGTCGCTGTTCTGGCGGAAGCCATGCTCCACGTCGGCGTGGTGGGTCACCAGCGCCGCCCCCGGGATCACCGCGGCCACGCCGCCCAGCTGCTGCAGGAACCGCTGGCGACGGCGGGCCAGCAGGGCGGCGTCGATCGGGGGGGTCGGCGGCATCGAGGTGAAGGGATGTACAGCGAGAAGATGGCACAGCCGATTAAATACACGTGATCCCCCCGAACCTGCGCGTGCCGTTTTCCTCTGTCTCGATCCCCCGCGGATGAACGATCTTCTGCTCCTGGTGCTGGCGGTGGTCGGGATGCTGATGGGGTCCTTTCTGTGTTCGGGGGTGGAGGCGGCCCTGCTCACCGTCAATCCGGTGAAGGTGCATGAACTGGCGAGCCGCCCCCGGCCGGTGGCGGGCGCCCGGCGGCTGGAGGCCCTGCGTCAGCGCCTCGGCCGCACCCTGGCGGTGCTGGTGATCGCCAACAACATCTTCAACATCTTCGGCAGCCTGATGGTGGGCGGCTTCGCCAGCGTCGTCTTTGCCCGCTATGGCGTCAGCGGCCCGGCCCTGCCGCTGTTTTCGGTGGCCCTCACGGTGCTGGTGATCCTGCTGGGGGAGATCCTGCCCAAGGCGATCGGCAGCAAGCTGGCCCTGCCGGTGGCCCTCGCCACGGCCCCCACCCTGGGGGTGATCACCCGGCTGATGCTGCCCCTGGTGCTGCTGCTGGAGCGGATCCTGCCGGCGATCACGGCCGAGAACGAGATCAGCACCGACGAGGAGGAGATCCGGCTGCTGGCGCGGCTGGGTTCCCAGAAGGGCCAGATCGAGGCCGACGAGGCCGCCATGATCGCCAAGGTGTTCCAGCTCAACGACCTCACCGCCCGGGATCTGATGCTGCCCCGGGTGTCGGCCCCCACCCTGGCGGGCCACCAGAGCCTCGATGAGCAGCGCTCCACCCTGCTGCGGCACGCCACCGCCTGGTGGGTGGTGCTGGGCGAGGAGGTCGATGAGGTGCTGGGGGTGGCCAGCCGCGAGCAGCTGCTCACGGCCCTTGTGGAGGGCAGGGGGGCCAGCCAGGCGGCCGATCTGTGTGAGCCGGTGGAGTTCGTGCCGGAGATGATCCGGGCCGACCGGCTGCTCACCAGCTTCCGCCGCAACGGCTCCGGGGTGCGGGTGGTGGTGGACGAGTTCGGCGGCTTCGTCGGGGTGATCGGCCCCGAGGCGGTGCTGGCGGTGCTGGCCGGCTGGTGGCGCCGGCCGGCCGCCCCTGCCGAGAGCACCCCGTGACGGCGGTGGCCGCGGCCCCCCTGGAGGCCCCGCCCGCCGCCGAGCGCTGCCGGCAGCTGCTGGCCCGCTGGCGCTCGGGGCTCGTGCTCAGCGGCCGGGAGCAGGCGGCCCTGGCGCCGGAACTGGCCAGCCTCGACCGCCAGCTGGACCGGCTGCGGCGCCGCCGGCCGCGGGTGGCGGTGTTCGGCCGGGTGGGGGTGGGCAAGTCGAGCCTGCTCAATGCCCTGCTCGGGGAGGAGCACTTCGCCACCGACGTGGCCCACGGCTGCACCCGCCGCCAGCAGGAGCGGGCCTGGGACCAGCCCCTCGCCGGCCTGGAGGGGGTCGACCTGGTGGACACCCCGGGCATCGACGAGATCGCCGCCGCCGCCCGCTCCCGCCTGGCGGCCCGCGTGGCGGTGGGTGCCGACCTGGTGCTGCTGGTGATCGACAGCGATCTCACCGTGATGGACGCCCAGGCCCTGGACGACCTGCTGGCCTCCGGCAAGCCCCTGCTGCTGGTGCTCAACCGCAGCGACTGCTGGCCGGAGGCCGAGCGGGACGCCCTGCTGGCCAGCATCGGCCGGCGCCTGCCGGCGGGGGCCCGCCAGCTGCGGCCCCTGGCGGTGGCGGCCGCCCCCCGGGCGGCTCGCCTGCGCCCCGACGGCCGGGTGCGCAGTGAGCCGGCCCCGCCCCGGGTGGAGCCCCTGCGCCGGGAGCTCACCGGCCTGCTGGAACGCCACGGGGAGCTGCTGCTGGCCCTCAATGCCCTGCGTGCCGCCGACCGCTTCAGCCAGGCCCTGCACCGCTGCCGGCTGCGCCATGGCCGCCGCCAGGCCCAGGGGCTGATCGGTCGCTTCGCCGCCCTCAAGGCCACGGGGGTGGCGGCCAACCCCCTGCTGCTGCTCGACCTGGCCGGCGGTCTGGCCTGCGACAGTGCCCTGGTGGTCCAGCTCTGCCAGCTCTACGGCCTGCCCATGACCCGCAGCGGTGCCCGTTCCCTGCTCACCCGTCTGGGCGGCCACAACGCCCTGCTGGGGGGCGCCCAGCTGGGCCTGCAGCTGCTGCTGGGCGGCCTGCGCCAGTTGCTGCTGCTGGCGGCACCCCTGAGCGGCGGGCTGAGCCTGGCCCCGGCGGCCCCGGTGGCCCTGGCCCAGGCGGCGCTGGCGGTCCACACCACCCGGCGCACGGGCCGGCTGGCGGCCGCCGAGCTGCTGCGCAGCACCACCGCCGCCGGCCAGCCGGGGGCCCTGCTGCGCCGGCTGGTGCGGCAGGATCCGGAAACCCGCCGCTGGCTGGGCGAGTGGCAGCAGGACGGGGGGGAGCGGACCGCCGGCGGCGGTCTCCAGCCTTGACCCGCCTGGCCCTGTTCGGCACCAGCGCCGATCCCCCCACCCGCGGCCACCGCGCCCTGCTGGAGGGGTTGCTGGGCCTGTTCCCAACGGTGGTCACCTGGGCCAGTGACAACCCCCTCAAGCAGCACGGCGCCCCCCTGGAGGTGCGCACCGCCCTGCTGGCCGCCCTGGTGGGCGCCATCGACGATCCCCGGCTCAGCCTGGAGCCCGAGCTCAGCAGCCCCTGGGCGGTGGAGACGGTGGAGCGGGCCCGGACCCGCTGGCCCGAGCGGGAGCTGGTGTTCGTGGTGGGCAGCGACCTGGCCGGCCAGATTCCCCGCTGGAAGCGGGCCGACGTTCTGCTGCGGAGCTGCCGGCTCGGCATCGCCCGCCGCGAGGGCTGGCCGCTGGAGACGGCGGATCTGGAGCGGCTGCGGGGCCTGGGGGCCACGCTCGACCTCCTGCCCCTAGCGATTCCGCCCAGCGCCAGCTCCCTCATCCGGGAGCGGCCCGACCCGGCCCAGGTACCGTCCGAACTCTGGCCCGTGCTGCTGCAGCACAATCTCTACGGCCTCTCCGAGCCCTGATGCGCCTCGCCCTGGCCCAGCTCAATCCCCTGGTGGGCGACCTGGAGGGCAACGGCCAGCGGATCCTGGCGGCCGCCGAGCGGGCCCGCTCCGGCGGTGCCGACCTGCTGCTCACCCCCGAACTGTCGCTATGGGGCTACCCGCCCCGGGACCTGCTGCTGCGGCCGGCCCTGATCCAGCGCCAGGAGCGGGTGCTCGCCACCCTGGCGGCGGCCTGCACGGACGGTTTGGCGCTGCTGGTGGGGGTGGCCGAGCCGGCGGCGGGCCGGCGGCAGCCGGGGTTGTACAACGCCCTGGCCCTGGTGCAGCGGGGCGGCTGGCGCCCTGTCTGCCGCAAGCGCCTGCTGCCCAGCTACGACGTCTTCGATGAGCGCCGCTACTTCCTGCCCGGCGACGCCCCGGCGGTGCTGGAGCTGCAGGTCGGCGGCCGCCCCTGGCGCTTGGGCCTGACCATCTGCGAGGACCTCTGGGTGGAGGAGAACCTGCGCAGCCGCTGGCCGGATGCGGTGGACCCCATCGCCGACCTGGTGCCGGGCCGGATCGACCTGCTGCTCAACCTCTCGGCCTCCCCCTTCGGCCGCGGCAAGGGGGAGGTGCGCCAGGCCCTGGCGGCCCGGGCGGCGGCCCGGCTCGGGGTGCCGGTGGCCTACCTCAACCAGGTGGGCGGCAACGATGAGCTGGTCTTCGACGGCGCCAGCTTCGTGGTGGATGGATCGGGGCGGCCCCTGCTGCGGCTGGCCTGCGCCGACGAGGATCTGGCCGTCTGGGACGCCACCCCCGCCAGGGAGGCGGCCAGCGGGACCACCCCAGCCACGACCAACGCCGCAGCACCTCCGGACCCCTGGGAGCAGCTGCTGCGGGTGCTGGTGCTGGGGGTGCGGGATTACGCGGCCAAGTGCGGCTTCCAGCGGGCCCTGCTGGGACTGAGCGGCGGCATCGATTCGGCCCTGGTGGCGGTGATCGCCGCCGCGGCCCTCGGGCCCGACCGGGTGGAGGGGCTGCGCATGCCCTCCCCCTTCAGTTCGGCCGGCTCCCTCGACGATGCCGACGCCCTGGCCCGGCGGCTCGGCCTGCGCACCGCCACCCTGCCGATCGCGCCGCTGATGGAGGCCTTCGCCGCCGCCCTTCCCGCCGCCCTGGGGGCGCCCCCGGCCGGGGTCACCGAGGAGAACCTGCAATCGCGGATCCGGGGCACGCTGCTGATGGCGGTGGCCAACCAGAAGGGGGGCCTGCTGCTCTCCACCGGCAACAAGTCGGAGCTGGCGGTGGGCTACTGCACCCTCTACGGCGACATGAACGGTGGCCTGGCGGTAATCGGCGACCTTTACAAGACCACCATTTCCGGCCTCTGTGACTGGCTGG
This sequence comes from Rhizobium sp. Q54, assembly GCA_943367585.1. GTDB lineage: Bacteria > Cyanobacteriota > Cyanobacteriia > PCC-6307 > Cyanobiaceae > Cyanobium. The sequence continues at coordinate 29,329 of CALRJP020000008.1, read as the reverse complement.
ATGGCGAGGCCTCCGGCCCCTGCCGCGCTTCCCTCGGCCTGCCCGCGGTCGGGGAGCTGATCGGCGCGGCGATCCGCACCAAGCCCCCCAGCGCCGAGCTGCGCCCCGACCAGCGCGACAGCGATTCCCTCCCCGACTACGGGGTGCTCGATCCCCTGCTGAAGGCCTGCATCGAGGAGCTGCGCACGCCGGAGGAGCTGGTGGCCCAGGGGGCCGATCCGGCGCTGGTGGCCCGGGTGGCCGGCCTGCTGCGGCGGGCCGAGTTCAAGCGGCGCCAGGCGGCGCCGGTGCTCAAGGTGAGCGACCGGGCCTTCGGCACCGGCTGGCGCATGCCCATCGCCTCGGCCTAGGGTTTGGCCACGTTCGCCTACGGGCGGCAATCCTTCCTGCCCCATGCCAGCTCCCGGCCCGGCACCCCTGGCCTCCCCGATGGCGAGCATCGGGGTGCCCACGGAAATCAAGCGTGACGAGCAGCGGGTGGCCCTCACCCCCGACGGTGTCCATGAGCTGGTGTCCCAGGGCATGGAGGTGCGTGTCCAGGAGGGGGCGGGCCTGGGGGCCGGCATCAGCGACGACGACTACCGCGCCTCGGGCGCCCGCATCGTCAGCTGTGAGGAGGCCTGGGCCGCCCACCTGGTGGTGAAGGTGAAGGAGCCCCAGCCGCAGGAATTCGCCTTCCTGCGCAGCGATCTGGTGCTGTTCACCTACCTGCACCTGGCGGCCTACCCCGAGGTGGGCCGGGCCCTGCTGGAGGCGGGCACCACGGCGATGGCCTACGAGACGGTGCAGCTCGAAGACGGCAGCCTGCCGTTGCTGGCGCCGATGAGCGAGGTCGCCGGCCGGCTGGCGGCCCAGGTGGGCGCCCACCTGCTGGAGAAGCCCCACGGGGGGCGTGGCGTGCTGATCGGTGGCTGCACCGGCGTGCGGCCGGCCCGGGTGGTGGTGCTGGGGGCGGGCACCGTGGGCTGGAACGCGGCCCGCATCGCCGCGGCGATGGATGCGGAAGTGTTCCTGCTGGATCGCTCGCCGCATCGCCTGCGGGGACTGGAGTCCGCCCGGCGCGGCCGGATGACGGGCCTGGTGAGCAGCCGTAGCCTGATCGAACGCCTGGTGCCGGGGGCCGACCTGCTGATCGGCGCCGTGCTCCTGCCCGGCGGCCGGGCCCCCACCCTGGTGAGCGAAGAACTGGTGCAGCGCATGCGACCGGGCTCGGTGATCGTGGATGTGGCCATCGACCAGGGGGGCTGCATCGCCACCAGCCGGGAAACCACCCACACCGATCCGGTGGTGACCATCCATGGTGTGCAGCACTACGCGGTGGGCAACATGCCAGGCGCGGTGCCCTTCACCTCCACCGAAGCGTTGGTGAGCGTCACGCTCCCCTACATCCTGGTGATGGCGGGCCGGGGCCTGCTGGAGGCGGTCACCGACCGGCCCGAACTGCTCTCCGGCCTGAACACCGTCGATGGGGCGGTGTGCCATCCCGGGGTGGCCAAGGCCCTGGGGGTGGCGCCCCGCCATCCGATGGCCTGCCTGCGCTGAGTCGGCGGCCGCTCCCTCAGACGGCGATCAAGGGGCTGGCTCGGAAGATCAACGAGGCGGGCTGGCCGCTGAGGGGATCGAGCGGTTCGCGGATCTCATTGACGACCAGTTCGTTGCGACGGAAGAGCCGCATCCAGGACTCCAGGGTGCGGAAGTACCAGGGAGCCGGCGTCCGGAAGGCCGGGGAGAAGCCCGCCCAGGAGCCCTCCCGCCACCCGTCCACGTAGGGGTGGTCGGCGCAGACCAGCAGGGGGTGCAGGGTCTGCACCAGAAGGCAGCCACCGGGGCTGAGCAGTTCCGGCATGGCCAGAAACAGCTCGTCGAGGCTGCGATCCCCCAGCAGGGAGAAGTTGGCCACCACCACGTCGAACCGGTCCTTCAGAACGCCGGCGCCGATCTGCTGGTAGCTGAGCGTCTGGAAGCGGGTGCCTGGAGGGGCGCCCTGGGCGGCGATGGCGGTGAGTTCGGCCACGGCGTCGGTGCCGAGCACCGCGATGCCCTGGTGGGCGCACTGATGGGCCAGCCAACCCTCGCCGCAGCCCAGGTCCAGCAGGGTGGTCGGGGCGCAATTGGCGATCGCCTCCAGGATCGCTCCGTTGGTCACCCTCTCGCGGCTGAGGATCTCGCCGCGGCGCACGGCCCGGGTCCAGGCGGCGGCATTGATGACCCAGGACTGCAGGATCTCTTCCTCCAGGGCCGACATGGACGCCCCTGGATGGGGGGCGGCCTCACCGGTGGTGTCGTGGGGAAGACGCGTGGGCAAGGGGCGGATCGGGGGCGACGGGCGGTGGATCGAACGGAGGCAGACACGGGAATCTCCGAGGGAGAGATCGCCGAGGCTGCTTATGTTCAGGAACCGTCTTGCAAAATGTAGTCAATCCGAATCAGGATCATGGCCCGGGTCAGCGAAGGCCGGCAGGGCCGTTGCCGCCTCCCCAGGGGTCAGGGCGCCGGCTCGCCCAGCAGCCCGGTCAGGTCTTCGCTGCCGAACACCTGGCGGTAGGCGGCCGTGCTGGTGCAGAGGATCAGCGGCACCGCCACCAGCAGCCCCACGAAGCAGGCCAGCAGGCCCACCAGCAGGATGGCGAACTCCACCAGGGCCAGCAGCAGCACCGAGCCCCACTGGGGATCGAGCAGGGTGCGGCCCCGGGTGATCGAGTCGATCGGTCCCAGTCCCTCCAGCAGGGCGATCTGGGCCATGAACTTCTGGTTCACCGCCAGGTAGATCAGCACGCCGAACGCCACCAGAAAGGGCAGCACGGCCAGCACCTGGTTGAGCTGGGCGGCGGCGACCCCCACCAGGGCCGCCACCACCAGAACCACGGCGAACAGGATCCCCAGCACCAGGCCATTGCGGAACAGCCGCCAGCTGGCCTGGCCATCCCAGCGGATGACGGTGCCAAGGCTGGGTGTTCCCCCCTCCAGGGCGCTCCAGGCACCCCGGACCAGACCGGTGGTGCTCCACAGGCTCACCAGCATGCTGAGGATCGAACCCACCACCAGCCGGACCAGCTGAAGGGCGGAGACCGCGGCGGCTTCGTCGGTGTCCACCTGGCCCTGGATGAGGGAGCAGAGGCTGCTCAGGACCCCCGCCAGCAGGGTGAAACCGATGAACACCCAGGGGGACCGGGCGAAGGCCTGCCAGCCCTCCTTCACCGCCTCGATCACCTTCAGGGAGGACCCACCGGGTGGATCCTGCATCAGAGACACGGCCATCGCTCAGGCAGACGGTTTGCCGGGAGATTAGGCAGCGCCCAAGGGGTGGGCACCCCATCGGTGCGAAGCGTTGCATGGGGCCCGTGGCGATCAGCCCTCGCGAAGAAACGTCAGCACGGCCTGGGTGCGGTTGCTGACCTGGAGCTTCTGAAAGATGGTGTGCAGGTAGACCCTCACCGTGCCGGTGCCCAGGCCGAGGCTGGTGGCGATCTCCCGGTTGCTGAGACCGCCCGCCATGGCCGCCAGCACCTCCCGCTCCCTTGGGGTCAGCAGGGCCAGGCATGGCCCTGCGGCCGTGCTCCCCGCCGGGGAGGCCCCATCGGTCCCCCTGCCACCGGCGCGCAGGGCCCGGGTGGCGGAGCGGTCCCACCAGCTGGCCCCCTGCCCCAGGCTGGCCAGGGCCGTCTCCAGCCGCGCCAGGGCCTCCGCCTTGTGCAGGTAGCCGCTGGCGCCGGCCTCCCAGAGCCGCTGCACCCAGCGACCGTCGTCCTGGCTGGTGAGGACCAGCACCGGCAGGGCGTGGTCGGCGCTGATGCGCCGGCAGGTCTCCAGGCCCCCCAGGCCGGGGAGGCCGATGTCGAGGATCACCACGTCGGCGGCGGCAGTGGCGAGGGCCTCGAGCCCCTGCTCGCCGTCGCTCACCGCCCGGACGGCGGTGACCGCCGGCAGGCGCAGCAGGAAGGCTTCGATCCCCACCCGGAAGGCCTCGTCGTCCTCGATCAGCAGCACCCGCATCAGGGTCCTTGCTCCGGCAGCGGCAACACCACCTCCAGGCTGGCTCCCCCTGCAGGCAGGTTGCAGGCCCGGATGGTGCCGCCATGGGCTTCGGCGATCTGGCGGGCCAGGTAAAGGCCCAGCCCACTGCCCCGCTGGTCCTGATCGCCCTGGTAGAAGCGCTCGAACAGGTGGGGCAGGCTCGCTTCGGGGAAGCCCCGGCCCCGGTCGCTCACGGTCACCACCACCTGGCCCTGCTGCCGCTCCAGGTCGATCCAGACCCGCTCGCCCCGCAGGCTGTGGCTGATGGCGTTGAGCAGCAGGTTCTCCAGCAGCCGGCGCAGCCCGCTGGCATCCCCCGGCAGGGTGAGGGGCCGTGGTCCGGTGGGCTGCCGCTGGATCAGCGTCACCGACCGCTCCCGGGCGATCGCCCCCACCGCCGCGACCGCCTCGCCGGCGAGGCGGCCCAGATCGCAGGCCTCGGGCTGCAGTTGCAGCCCCTCCTGGTCGGCGCGGAACAGGCGCAGCAGGTCCTCGATCAGCCGCAGGCTCCGCTCCTGGCTGGCCAGGATGGCCGCCACGCCCCGCTCCAGCAGGCTTCCCGCCGTTGCATCGGCCTCGAGGGCCAGCATCCGGGCGGTGGCGATCGTGCCCAGCACGGGGGTCTTGAGGTCGTGGGCGAGGGTGGCGATCATGTCCCGGCGCAGGTCCGCCTGGGCCAGCCGCACCTCCAGATCCACCTGCTGCCGCAGCAGGTGGCGGTTGTGCAGGCAGAGGAAGGTGGTCACGGTCAGGGCCAGGCACACCAGCAGGCGATCCACCAGCACGGCCCTCCAGCTGGGGTCCGGCACGGGCGCCACCAGATTCAGGAGGGTGAGCGCGCAGCAGAGCCCCAGGTAGCCGAGGGCCTGGGACCTGCTGCGGTGCGACGCGCCGATCACCAGGGGGATCACGTAGAGGTAGCCGAACACGATGTGCGGCGGCGTGGCCAGCTCCACCAGCAGGATCAGGCCGGTGAGGGCCCAGAGGCCACCAGGGGAGCGGACCACCCTGGCGAGTCGGCTCCGGCCTTCCGCTGGGGCTGGCGGTCTCATGGCGCCTCGGAGCGGCCCGGCGGTGTGCTGTCGGAGATCAGATGCAGATCGATGCTGAGGTCCCGCAGCTGCTGCTGCAGCCGTTCGGAGAGGGGCCGCCGCAGCACCTGCCAGCGGGAGCGCAGGGTCTGCCCCAGCACGATCTGGGTGATGCGCCGTTCCCGGGCCACCCGGGCGATGGTGCCGAGCACGTCGGCGCTTTCGATGCGCATGAACGTTCCGCCGACGTCCTGGCAGAGGGTGGAGCATTCCTCGAGCCTCAGGCTGTCCTCCTTGCTGAGGAACCGGCCGGGATCCTGGATGGTCAGGGCCAGCAGCGGCGCGTCCATGGTGCTGGCCAGGCGGGCGGCCCGCCGCAGCAGCCGCAGGGCACTCGGGTAGGTGGACAGGCACACCATCACCCGCTCCCGCAGGGCCGACGCCGGGGCCGCCTCCTCCTCCACCCGGTCGGCCACCTCCCGCAGCGACAGCTCCCGCAGGGCCACCAGGTGGCGGCGCTGGAAGAAGTTGGCCAGGGCCTGGTCGATCTTCTCCCGCCCATAGACCTTCCCCTCCCGGAGGCGCTCCTGGAGGGTCTCGGGGGTGACATCCACCAGCACCACCTCGTCGGCCTGCTCCAGCACCCGGTTGGGAATCCGCTCCCGCACCACCACCCCGGTGAGCTCGGCCACCAGGTCGTTGAGGCTCTCCAGGTGCTGGATGTTCAGGGTCGAGTAAACGTCCAGGCCTGAAAGCAGCAGCGCCTCCACGTCCTGCCAGCGCTTCTGGCGTTCGCTGCCCGGGATGTTGGTGTGGGCCAGCTCGTCCACCAGCACCAGCTGGGGCCGGCGCTGCAGCACGGCGGCCACGTCCAGCTCCTCCAGGGCCACGCCCTGATACAGCAATGTCTTCCGCGGCACCTGCTCGAGGTCCTCGGCCTGGCGGATGGTTTCCTGCCGGCCGTGGGTTTCCAGCAGGCCGATCACCACGTCGACGCCCTGCTTGAGCAGCTCCCGTCCCTCCTGGAGCATGCGGCAGGTCTTGCCCACGCCGGGGGCCATGCCGATGAACACCTTGTGGCGGCCGCGGCCGCGGCTGGAGCGGATCAAGGTGCCAGCTGGTCGAGGGCGAGATTGAAGGCCAGCACATTCACCAGCGGCGGCCTCGCCAGGCCCAGCAGGGGCCGGTGGGTCTGCCGCTGCAGCAGGGCCTCCAGCCGCTCGGGCGGCAGCCGGCGGGCGACGGCGATCCGCGGCAGCTGCTGCCGGGCCGCCTCGAGGCTGATGTCGGGGTCGAGGCCCGAACCGGAGCTGGTGAGCAGATCGGCCGCGGGTTTTGCCACACCCCGGTCGGCCCAGGTGGCGGCGTCCGCCGCGACCCGCCGGGCCAGATCGGGGTTGCCCGGGGCCAGGTTGCTGGGGCCGGAACTGGGCGGATCGCCGCCGCCGTAGCCCACGGCGCTCGGCCGGCCCTGCAGGTAGCGATTGCCCGTGAAGGCCTGCCCGACCAGGGACGATCCCACCACCCGGCCGCCGGCGCGCACCAGGCTGCCCTCGGCCTGCTGGGGGGCGACGAGGCGGGCCAGGCCCAGCATCGGCAGGGTGATCACCACGACGGTGAGCAGCCAGAGCACCAGGGTGAGGCGCAGCCCCTGGCCAAGGCGGGAAAGGGCGTTCATCAGAATTTCTCCGGGCGGACCATGGCGGTGAACAGGTAGGCCGACAGGGCCAGGGTGACGCTGATCAGCAGGGCCAGGGCATGGCTCTGGAGGCTGTCCAGCCGGCCCCGCTGCAGGGGGGCGAGCAGCACGGTGCCGGCGGCGAGCAGCAGGGGCAGCCAGAACAGCGGACGCTTGAGCAGATCCATGGGGACGGAGGCAGGGCTGGGAAGGGGACGGGTCGGATGAGGGGAGGGCGCGGGCCGCGGCTCAGAGGATGCCCAGGGCGCCGATCGCCAGATCGATCGCCTTGATGCCCACGAAGGGGGTGATCACACCCCCGAGGCCGTAGAGCAGTAGGTTGCGCCGCAGCAGCTGGTCGGCGTTGAGGGGCCGGAACTCCACCCCCTTCAGGGCCAGGGGCACCAGGGCCGGGATGACCAGGGCGTTGAACACCATCGCCGAGAGAATCGCTGACTGGGGACTGGCCAGCCCCATCAGGTTGAGCGGCCCCAGCCCCACCCCGGCGAACAGGGCCGGCAGGATCGCGAAGTACTTGGCCACGTCATTGGCCAGGGAGAAGGTGGTCAGGGCACCGCGGGTGATCAGCAGCTGCTTGCCGATCGTCACGATGTCGATGAGCTTGGTGGGATCGCTGTCGAGATCCACCATGTTCGCCGCCTCCTTGGCGGCCTGGGTGCCGGAGTTCATCGCCACGCCCACGTTGGCCTGGGCCAGGGCGGGGGCATCGTTGGAGCCGTCGCCGGTCATCGCCACCAGCTTTCCGAGCTTCTGCTCCCGGTCGATCACAGCGATCTTGTCCTCGGGGGTGGCCTCGGCGATGAAGTCGTCGACGCCCGCCTCCCGGGCGATGACGCCCGCGGTGATCGGGTTGTCGCCGGTGAGCATCACGGTGCGGATGCCCATGCGGCGGAGCTGGTCGAACCGCTCTCGGATTCCCGGCTTGATGATGTCCTTCAGGTAGATGACCCCCAGGATGGTGTTGCCGCGGCAGGCCGCCAGCGGGGTGCCCCCGAGCCGTGACACCTGCTCGTAGGCGCCGTCGAGGTCGTCCGGCACGGTGCCGCCGCGGGAGCGCACGAACCCCTTGATGGCATCCACGGCCCCCTTGCGGAACTCGATCCCGGTGGGGTCGTCGCTGCCGCTCATGCGGGTGCGGGCTGAGAAGTCGAGGCCCGTGGCCCGCTCCGCCGCGAAGGGCAGCACGGCGCCGCGCTGCTCCGCCAGCCGCACGATCGAGCGGCCTTCGGGGGTCTGGTCGAAGCAGCTGGCCGCCAGGGCCACCTCCGCCAGCTCCGCCTCCCGGTGCCCTCCCACCGGCAGGAACTCCTCCGCCAGCCGGTTGCCGAGGGTGATGGTGCCGGTCTTGTCGAGCACCAGGGTGTTGATGTCGCCGCAGGCTTCCACGGCCCTCCCCGAGGTGGCGATCACGTTGAACTGGGCCACCCGGTCCATGCCGGCGATGCCGATGGCCGACAGCAGGCCGCCGATGGTGGTGGGGATCAGGGCCACCAGCAGCGCCACCAGGGTCACCACCGGGGTGGGTTCCTTGAGGTAGGCGGCCAGGGGCGGCAGGGTGGCCACGGCGATCAGGAACACCTGGGTGAGCACCGCCAGCAGCACCGTCAGGGCGATCTCGTTGGGGGTCTTGGTGCGTTCGGCCCCCTCCACCAGGGCGATCATGCGGTCGATGAAGCCCTTGCCCGGATCGGCGCTGATGCGGATGGTGAGCTGGTCGGAGAGGATCCGGGTGCCGCCTGTCACCGAGCTGGCCACGTCGGAGCCGGCCTCCTTGAGCACCGGCGCCGATTCACCGGTGATCGCCGATTCATCCACCGATGCCACCCCCTCGATCACCTCGCCATCGGCGGGAATCGTGTCGCCGGCACTCACCAGCACCACATCCCCCTTGTGCAGGCTGGAGGAATCCACCAGCCGTTCACCACCGGCGGGATCGACCAGGCGGGCCTGGGTGCGGGCCTGGGTGCGGCGCAGGGCATCGGCCTGGGCCTTGCCGCGGCCCTCCGCCAGCGCCTCGGCGAAGTTGGCGAACAGCAGGGTGGCCAGCAGGGTGAGGCTCACCAGGCCGTTGAACAGCCGGCCGCTGGCCTCCTTGCCGTCGCCGAACAGGGCGGGACTCACGGTGGCCAGCAGGCAGACGACCGTGCCGCACCAGACCACGAACATGACCGGATTGGCCGCGGCGGTGCGGGGATCCAGCTTCACGAACGCCTGCAGGGCGGCGCGGCGCACCAGGCCCTTCTGGCGGGGCCGGGGCGTGTAGCGCCGCTGGTCGCGGCGGCCCCGCGGCATGCGGGGAAAAAGGGTGCGGGCTGGGAAGGCGGTCATCGGGGGAGGCGTCGGCGATGGGGCGCGGGCGGGAGTTGCGGTGCGGGGCCTTGGGGGGTCAGCCGGCGAGCACCAGCCCGTCGGCGATCGGCCCGAGGGCGAGCACGGGGAAGAAGGTGAGGGCGCCGAGGATCAGCAGCACCACGGCCAGCACCATCGTGAACAGGCCGGTGTCGGTGGCGAGGGTGCCAGGACCCGGCGGCAGCGCCGGCTTGCGGGCGTAGCCGTCGGCCAGCAGCACCAGGGCGGCGATCGGCAGGTAGCGGCCGCCCACCAGGCTGAGGCTGGCGCTGAGGTTCCACCAGAGGCTGCCGTCCCCCAGGCCTTCCATGCCGCTGCCGTTGTTGGCCGCCGCCGAGGCGTACTCGTAGACCACCTGGCTGATGCCGTGGGGCCCTGGGTTGCTGATCCCCGCCAGGTCCGTGGCCCCGGCCATGGTCAGAGCGGCGGGCAGCAGCACGAACACCGGGTGGATCAGCAGGATCAGGCTGCTCCACACCACCTCCGCCTTTTCCACCTTGCGGCCGAGGAACTCCGGGGTGCGGCCCACCATCAGGCCGGTGAGGAACACCGCCAGCACCATGAACACCAGCAGGTAGGCGATGCCGGTGCCCTGGCCGCCGAACAGCACCTGCAGGAACAGGTTGAACAGGGCCACCAGGTTGGAGAGCGGCAGCAGCGAATCCATGGCCCCGTTGACGGCCCCCGTCATCGAGCCGGTGGTGAGCACGGCCCAGAACGCCGTCAGACCGGCCCCGAAGCGCAGCTCCTTGCCCTCCAGGTTCGGGCCGCTGATCCAGGCCGCCAGGGCCGGGTTGCCCCCCTGCTCGGCCGCCATCGCCACGGCGGCTCCCACGGCGATCAGCGCCGTGACCAGCAGCAGCAACAGGGTGCTCTGGCGCCGGTTACCGAGGAAACGCCCGAAGGCGTCGATGCTGGCGGCCGGGATGGCCACCATCGCCCAGGTGCTCACCAGGTTGGTGAATCCGTTGGGGTTCTCGAAGGGGTGGGCGGAGTTGGCCCCGTAGAAGCCGCCGCCGTTCTCCCCCAGCTGCTTGATCGCCTCGAACAGGGCCACCGGGCCACGGATCAGCAGCTGGCTGCCCCCCTCCAGGGTGGTGACCCGCAGGGGCTCGGCCAGGGTCATCGGCACGCCGCAGAACAGAAGCAACACGGCGAGCAGCAGGCTGCCGGGGATCAGCACCCGGGTGAGGGAGCGCACCAGCTGGCGATGGAAGTTGCCCAGGGGCAGGCCGCACAGGCCGCGGATCACCGCAAAGCCCACCGCCAGGCCGCTGGCCGCCGAGACGAACATCAGGAACTGGATCACCCCCAGCTGGGCGAAGGTGCCCAGGGTCTGCTCGGGCACGTAGTGCTGCTGGTCGGTGTTGGTGAGGAAGGAGAGGGCGGTGTGCAGGGCCAGGTCCCAGCGCAGGCCGGGCCAGCCCAGGGGGTTGAGCCAGGCGGGCTGGAAGGCCAGCAGCAGGAAGGCCAGGGCGCCGAAGCAGGCGTTGGCGACCAGGAAGGGCTGCAGATAGGCCCAGGCCGTGGCCGCCGGCTGCCCCCGGTCGCCGATCCAGCGCAGCAGCGCCGTCTCCAGCGGCAGCAGCCAGGGGTCCCAGGCGGGCTGGGGGCGGTCGTCGAAGACCTGCCAGAGGTGGCGGCCCAGGGGAAAGGCCGTCAGCACCGCCACCGCCAGGGTGAGGGCGGCCAGAAACCAGGGGAGCATCGGCGGGCTGTCCAGCGGTCGCGGCCACCCTCCTGCCACCGGGGCGGCCGCCGCAACTGACGAAAGGCAGGGGTGGGGCCAGCCCGCTCAGTCGCGGCCGCTTCAGGCGCCGCCGCAGCTGTGCTGGCTGTCCGGCAGGGTCCAGGTGCCGCCGGTGCGCAGATTGCGGGCCCGGTAGACACGGCCGCGAACGTCGCCGCGGGGAGCCGCGCTGCAATCCGGCAGGAACGTCAGGCAAAGCTCCACCGGATCCCCTTCCCGGCTGCTGTGGATCGCCGGCACCGTGTCGTAAGACACCTGGTAGCCCCCATTGGTGAAGCTGACGGCGGAGCCGGAGCCGGCGATGGGGATCTGGACGCCGTTGGCGTCGGCGGCACTCAGCCGGTAGTGGATCTCCCGGATGAACGTCGGCCGGCACTCGCCGAGGCGGCGGGGCAGGGGCGCGGCGGCGGCGCCGCCGGGAGCGACCGGCAGCAGCAGGGCGGCCGCCAGCAGGGCCGGCCAGCGGTGGCGGTTCCTGGCCATCAGCGCAACGATCCGGGCGGTCCCCCGGTTGTAGGGCGCCCGCCGCGGCTTGTCAGCGCTGGCCCCCGGCGGCCTGGTTCCCGCGCGTGGCGGAGGCCAGCAGGGCCTCGGCGGCCCGGCGGGCATCGGCGCCGGCCAGGGGAGTCCGCTGCAGGAAGGCCACCACCAGGGCGCCTTCGAACAGCAACTGCAGCTGGCGGGCCAGACCCTCCGGGTCGGCGACAGCGAGATCGCGGCAGAGCCCCTCCAGCAGGTCGCGGCAACCCCCCTTGAAGGCCTCGGCCGCCTGCCGAGGCAGATCCTCAGCTGCGGGGTACTCGCTGGCGGCCTTGATGAACAGGCAGCCGTGGAACTGCGGCGAGCACACCGCCTGCTCGAGCCACTCGAACACCACCAGCAGCCGCGTTCCGGGGTCCTCCGGTGCCGCGGCGATCCGCTTGGCCAGCCCCGCGGCGATGGCGCTGGCGCGCCGCTCCAGCACGGCGGCGATCAGCTCCTCCTTCGATCGGAAGTGCTTGTAGAGGGTCATCTTGGCCACCCCGGCCTCGGCCAGCACCGTGTCGATGCCCACGGCCCGGTAGCCGTGGCGCGCGAAGAGCCCTTCGGCCGTGTCCAGCAGCGCGTCCCGCTTGGCGGAGGACCTGGTGGTGGCGCCGCTCGCTGGCATGGAGTCCGCTGCAGTCTGTCCAATCTAGTGAGTAGACAGAAAGGTCTGCTACCTTTGGATGCGCAGACCGGTCTGTCTACTCAGGCTGTCTGCGTCCCCGGCCCCCCACCCCTCGCCCCGATGCTCAAGCTCCACGGCCACGAACTCTCCGGCAACAGCTACAAGGTGCGCCTGCTCCTGGAACTGCTCGGGCTCGACTACGACTGGGTCCGCGTCGATCTGATGGCCGGCGAACACAAGGGGGAGGCGTTTCTCGCCGTCAATCCCTTCGGCCAGGTGCCCGTGCTCCAGGAGGACGGCATCACCCTCGCCGACGCCCAGGCGATCCTCTGTTTCCTGGCGGCCCGCCAGGGGGACGGCCAGTGGCTGCCCGCCGATCCCCTCGGCCAGGCCCGGGTGGTGCGCTGGCTCTCCACCGCCGCCGGTGAGGTGCGCCAGGGGCCGGAAAGCGCCCGGCTGCACCATCTGTTCGGCGTCAAGGCGATCCCGATCGAGCGGGCCACGGAGAAGGCCACCTTCCTCCTCGACCAGCTGGAGCGGCACCTGGCCCACCGGCAGTGGCTGGAGCTGGAGCGCCCCACCATCGCCGACATCGCGGTCTTCCCCTACGTGGCCCTGGCCCCGGACGGCGGCATCGATCTGGCCCCCTATCCCAGCGTTTGCGCCTGGATCGGGAGGATCAAGGCCCTGCCGGGCTACGTGCCGATGAAGGGCCTGGAGGCCTGAACGGAGCCATCCCCATGAGCCAGCACTACCTGCACCGCCATCTGACCCCCGCCGTGGGCGAGGCCCAGCTCCAGGCCTATGGCCAGAGCCAGGGCGTGCCCGCGGCTCCGGCATCCGATCGCCTCAGCGCCAGGGAGATCACCTTCATCAGCGCCCGCGACAGCTTCTACCTGGCCAGCCTCACCGAAGCGGGTGCCCCCTACCTGCAGCACCGGGGCGGGCCGGTGGGCTTCCTGCGGGTGCTCGACGAGCGCACCCTGGGGTTCGCCGATTACGGCGGCAATCGCCAGTTGCTCACCGCCGGCCACCTGCGCCGGGATCCGCGGGTGGCGCTGTTCCTGATGGATTACGCGGCCCGTCGCCGGCTCAAGATCGACGGGGAAGCCGAGGTGGTGCCGCTTGCTGATGATCCCCAGCTGGCGGAGCAGCTGGCACCGCAGGCTGCCGGGGAGGTGGAGCGCCTCTTCCGCATCCGGGTCGAGGCCTTCGACTGGAACTGCCCCCAGTTCATCACCCCCCGGTTCACAGCCGCGGAGCTGGAAGCCCAGCTGCGGCCGTTGCAGGAGCGGATCACTGCGCTCGAGGAGGAGCTCCAGGGTCTGCGCCGGCTGCGCTCATGACGATCCTTCCCCACCCCGCTGGGGAAAGGACACATCCAGCACCAGGCAGCCCGCCCCATCGGTGCGGAAGGGGCCATGCACCTCCCCCGGCGGCCGGCTGGCGTAGTGCCCGCTCTCCAGCCAGATCCCGAAGGCCGCATCGAACAGGCGCCCGCTGACGATGAAGATCTCCTCGGGGAAGGGGTGGGCCTTGCCCCCGAAGGCGGCGGTGTCGGCCCCGCTCAGGAAGCGGGTGAGGCGGGTGATCTCCCCGGTGGCCGGATCCTCACTGAGCACCAGCTCCTGCACCTGGCCCTCCAGCCCCTCCAGCCAGCGCCAGCGATGGGCCTGCTCCGGCGCCAGCGGATTCCAGTACGTGCTGGTGGTCTTGCTCATGGTTGTGTGAGGTGGGCGTCGACCAGCGGCGCCAGCTGCCCGGCGTGATGAAGGCCGAGATCATGGTCGCCACCGTTGATCACGTGCAGACGGGCATCGGGCAACAACATGGCCAGACGCTCCCCTACGGCCACCGGGCTGAACGGGTCGGCATCGCCCCACAGCAGCAGGGTGGGTGCCGCAACCTCTGGCAGGCGCTCCGAGAGGTCCGTCGTTTCCGTGGCGAACCAGTCGGGGAGGTGGGAGAGGCTGGAGCGGAAGCTGGCCCTCCAGTCGGCGGCACCCAGCTCGGCCATCGGCAGGCCGCCGGAGGTGGCGCCCAGCACCAGGTGCGTCACCCACTGGGGCCGGGCCAGGGCGGCCCGCAGGGCCAGGACCCCGCCCATCGACTGGGCGACCAGGGCGCAGGGGCGATCCAGCGGCTCCAGCACCAGGGCCAGCAGGTCGTCGAAGCCCCCCACCCCCGGCCGGGGCGGGGTGTCACCGAAGCCGGGCCAGCCCAGGTGCAGCCGCTCGGCGCGGCAGGCCAGCCGCAGCTCCAGGGGACGCCAGAAGCAGGTGTCGCCCGCGGCGCCGGGAAGGAACAGCAGCCGCTCCGGCAGGCCGCTCACGGCCAATCCGCCCCCACGCCCACCAGGGCCGCACTCACCTCCCAGAGCCGCCGGGCCAGTTCAGGGTCCTGGCCTTCGGCGCTGGTGGCGCTGGCCTCGAACAGGTGCCGGCCCGGAGCCGTGACGCGGTTGGGGTAGTAGGTGAAGCCGCTGGAGGCGTAGGCGTCATCGACGGCCAGGGCGGCCAGCAGGGCCCCGGCGTTCTCGACGCTCTCGGTGAGGCGCAGCAGTGAGCGGGCCGCCAGGGCGAACAGGCGCTGGCCCAGCTCGTTCGACTGGCGGCTGTAGCGCCAGAAACCGCCCTCGCTGGTGGGCGGGATCACCAGCCCCGGGCTCCAGGCGATCACCGGAGCGGGCGTGCCCCGCGCCTCCAGGCGCCGGGCGAACTCCCGGGCGAACAGCACGTTGCAGAGCTTGCTGTCCTTGTAGGCCTTGTCGGCACTGAACGGAGCCGAGCCGTCCACCATCGTGATGCCCTGGCCCGGCACCAGGCCCGCCAGCTCGCCCAGGCCAGCCGGGGCTCCCACCTTGCCCCCCGCGGTGGTGGGGTCGTGCACCTCGCTGGCGGTGACCACGAGCCGGGGGGATCGGCCCGCCGCCAGCAGGGGCCAGAGCTGATGGGCCAGCAGGACATGGCCCAGATGGTTCACCCCGAAGCTGAGCTCATGGCCCTGGGCCGTGCGGCGCGGTTCGCTGGCGCCGGCGTACTGCAGGCCCGCATTGAGCACCAGCGTGTCGATGGGGGTCCCCTGGGCCAGCAGGGCGGCGGCACAGGCCCGCACGCTCTCCAGATCCGCCAGGTCGCAGACCGCGGTGGCGGGGGGCGTGCCGGTGCCGGCCCGTTCCAGCACCCGGCCTGCGGCCGCCTCGGCGCTGGCCCGGTCCCGGCAGGGCAGGGTGAGCCGGTGGCCGACCCGGCAGAGGATCACCGCCGCCTCGAAGCCGATGCCGGAATTGCCGCCGGTCAGGAGGATGTGGCGCGCTGCAGCCAAGGGCGGACTCCTGCGGGTGCCGGAAGTGTGCCGAGCGGGCCAAGGCTACGGACCCCGGGCTCCGGGCTGACGATTCCGCTCCTGCCAGAGTGCTGTCTGTGCCCCGACTCTCCCGACGCTCCTTCCTGGCGCTGGCGACGGCCGCGGGCCTGGCGGCGGCCATCGGCGCCGGCGTGGCGTTCCGGGAGTACACCCGCAACGTGCTCACGGTCACCAACAGGAGCGGCCGCACGATCAGCTCACTCCAGGTGTCCCTGCCCTGGGAGACGCTGCGCTTCGAGCCGATCGCCGCTGGGGCGTCGGTCAGCCGCTCCTTCCGCATCGTGTCGGACGCCCATTTCGCGATCGAGGGCGCCCTGGCGGACGGCACCCGCCTCCGGGCCGCCGAGGGCTACGTCACCAACGGCCAATACGGGGAAGAGGTGCGGATCGACGTCGGTCCCGGCGGTGCGATCCGGCTCCGCCAGCAGCGCCGGGGCCGCTGACGACAGGCCCTGCGGCGGGGGTGGGATCAGAACAGCCGGAACAGGTTCAGACCCCCACCTTTGGGGGCCGGCGCCTCCTGGCTTTCGCCGGAGCCCGGATCGAGCCGCTCCATGCCTTCCCCGAGCAGACGGGTGGCGGTGGAACGCCGCTCCAGGCTGAGCCGCCAGGCGGGGCTGCCCTGGGGGCTGGCCAGCAGCAGCGTGTCGCCGTAGGCGGTGAAGGTCACCATCGCCATCCGCATCGCCGCCATGGCCTGGGCGCTCACCGAACAGGTGGTGCGCTCCGGAGCCAGCAGCACCCCGCGCTGCACCAGCCGGGCCGCCTCCGGGGCCCGCAGCTCACCCGGCACGCCGCTGTCGGCCATGGGCAGCTCGCTGGAGGTCCACATCACGATGTCGCCCTCCTCGCGACCCATGCCCGTGGCCATCGCCTGGTAGCCGAGGGCGGTGGGGATGGCCGGCCAGCTCAGCCGCTGGGCGCCGCCCGCCGGGGTGCTCGTCAGCTTCACCGGGGCCAGGAAGTCGTGGCCGCTGCCCACCTGGAAGCGGATCTCCGGGGCGTAGTTGCTGGCCACGACATGGTTCCCCACCAGGGAGGCCTGCGGCGGCACCGTCGGTGACTCCTCCCCTGAGGGCCAGCGGCCGGTGGTGAAGGGAACGCCGGTGACTGCCGGCCCCGTGCCCAGCCGCTTCAGGCCCTCCAGGACCTGGCGACGCTGCTCCGGCAGCAGCCCCTGCAGCGTGATGATCTCCGGCTGGCCGGCGCCGGCGGTTTCGGCGCAGCCGCGGAAGATCAGCAGCCGCCCCTTGGCCTCGGGGATGTCCTTGTCCTGCCACTGGCCGGGCTGGCCCGGGCTGTCGCTGCCGCTCTTCAACGGCAGGGCCGTGCCCATCGCCATGGCGGGGGGGATGCGGTGCTCGGCCGTGGGGCTGGCCGCCTTGCCGGGCGCCTGCAGCCGCAGCTCCAGCTGGCGGCTGGTGGAGTCCATCGAGGGGCGGCCGCCCATCATCATCCGCACGATGTCGGCGCCGCCCAGGGCCATCGCCCCCATTCCCGAGCTGGTGATGGCCTCGATTGCGTAGGTGGCGACCGGGGCCGGCGGCCGGGCGCCCGCCTTGGGCGTTGCCGCCGGGGCCGGCAGGGCCAGGCCGGAGCCGATCAGCACCATCAGGGCCCCCACCGTCTGCCGGACCATCCGCTGACCTTCACCCATGCCGTCACTGCCGCCTGAGGGTTGGCCAATCTATGGGCTGTTGCCGATGGCCGACCGTGCCCCCCATGGAGTCTGTCGCCCCCACCGCCCTGCAGCGCATCGATCAGGCGCTGTTCGACACCGTCGCAGCCGGCGCCGCCCGCTCGCCTCGCCGGCGTCTCAACCACAACTTCCATGCCCCCGCCGATCGGGTGCAGCGCTTCCTCAACGTCCTGCAGAGCGGCACCTATGTGCGGCCCCACCGGCACCGGCGCCAGCCGCCCGGGGCCGGTTTCGAGTGCTTCCTGGTGCTGCAGGGGGAGGTGGGGCTGCTGCTGCTCGATGGCGGCGGCCGGGTGCTGGGCCGGGAGCGGATCAGCGCCGGCGGGCCCCTGTTCGGGATCGAGCTGGCCGAAGGGGTGATCCATACCCTGGTGGCCCTGAGTGCCGACGCCGTGCTGATGGAGATCAAGCAGGGCCCCTACGAGCCCGCATCGGATAAGGACTTCCTGGCCGGATTCCCCCTCGAAGGCACCGAGGCCGCGGCCGCCCAGGAGAAGGCCTGGCGGGCCCTGTTCGACGACCCCACCCCGGCGGCCGGCCCCTGAGCGGGCCATCAGGTCAGGTCAGCGCGGCGACAGAAGCTGCAGTGGCCCCAGCGGGCCATCTCCCCGGCCGGGGCCGGGCGGCCGCAGGCGGGGCAGTCGGCCAGACCGTGCACGTCGCAGCGGCTGGGATGGACGGCCCACACCTCCGCCTCGCTGAGGCTGCCCGGCGTGGTGGGGGCGCCGGGGTGGTGTTGCTGCACCCGCACGTCCCGGACGCTGAAGCCCGCCGCCCGCAGTGACCCCAGCAACTGGTGGCGGTTGTACTGCAGGGCCTGCAGCCAGGGCCCGGGTGCGGCGCCCACCGTCAGCAGGCCCCCCTGCAGCTGGAGGGGTCGGCAATGGGGGGCGAGCTGGGGGCCGGCGATCCGGGGCCATTCCCGCCACAGCCCCGCCAGGTGGCCGTCGCGTCGCCAGTCCTGCTGGAGGCTGTCCAGGCAGCTCGCCAGGGCACTGGCCGGCGGCCGGGGGGGCGGCATCAGCAGGGCGACGTTGCCCACCTGCCGGGTCTGCACCGCCTCGACGCGCTGGCGGCGGGAGCCGCTGCCGGAGCTGCTTGTCTCGGAGGCGCGGCGCTGGCGGGACCGGGAAGGCTCCATGAAGCCACGCTAAGGCGTGCTTCGGCCGGTGATGGAAACCGGTTTCCGGGTTGACGGGGCGGGCCGCTGGGCAAGGCTGAGGTCCGGAGAACCTCCATCCCCGGGGCATCGCCATGGCCGGCTACTTCGACGATCCCACCCTGATCCGCCAGGTCCCGGTCCTCCGCGCCGCCTATTCCGACCGCACCGCCTGGCTGCTGGCGGAGATCGCCCGGCTGGTCTACGAGAAGCTGCCCGCCGAGATCCGGGTCGACGAGCTGGTGGTCCGCATCCTCGAATCGGCCCGCAGCCAGCGGGGGGAGTCGGTGGTGCGGGCCCTGGTGGCGGCCGCCATCGAGAACGGCCAGACGGTGGACGGGGTGGTGGTCTCGGCCCTGGAAAAGGCCGGCTTCGAACTGCTTGAGGGCATCGCCGTGCAGGGCAGCGAAGCGATCCTGGTCCGCCTGAATCTCCCCTCCGGCCGGGGACCCGACGCCATGCTCGTGCTGGCCTTCCGGGGAACCCAGGTCACCAGCATCCACGACATCAGTGCCGATCTGCGGGCCCACCTGGTGGCGGCCCCCGGCGGCGGCCGGGCCCACGCCGGATTCCTCGCTGCCTTCGACAAGGTGCGCGCCCCCCTGGAGGCCGCCCTGGCCCGCCATCCGGGTGTCCCCCTGTACATCACCGGCCATTCCCTCGGCGGCGCCCTGGCCCTGGTGGCCACCCGCTACCTCGGCTCCGACAGCACCGGTGCCACCTACATTTTCGGCTGCCCCCGGGCCGGCGACGACGCCTTCTTCGCCCCGATCCGGACCCCCATCTACCGGATCGTGAACGCCGCCGACGGGGTGACGCGCATCCCCTTCGGCTACAGCCTCCTGATCCTGTTGAGTCTGATCCGGCTGATTCCGATCAACGGCACCTTCCAGATCGCCGAGTTCCTGCGGCGGAACTTCTTCGGCTACACCCATGCCGGCAGTGTCGTGTTCCTCTCCGACGCCGCCAACATCCCGGACGATCAGCAGATCCCCTTCCAGGATCTGAAGGTGGTGATGAGCCCGGAGGCGTTCTGGCGCTTCTGCGTCGTGGTGCGTCGGTTCCTCCTTACCAGGGGCAAGGCGGTGATCGCCGACCATTCGATGGGCGACTACGCCCTCAAGCTGCAGGCCCACGCCCGGCGCCGCAACACCTGAGCGCCGCCCCGTCGGGTGTGGGTGCGGCAATCCGCTGAGGGGCGGGCAAGACCGGGCGGCAGGTTCTGGCTACTGTCAGTTTCTGCAATGGCCCCGCTTCCATGGGTTTTTTCGATCGGCTGAGCCGCCTCCTGCGCGCCAACCTCAATGACCTGGTGAGCAAGGCCGAGGATCCGGCCAAGATCCTCGATCAGTCCGTGGCCGACATGCAGGCCGACCTGGTCAAGCTGCGCCAGGCGGTGGCCACGGCCATCGCCAGCCAGAAACGGCTGCAGAACCAGGCGGAGCAGGCCGAGGCCCAGAGCCGCACTTGGTACGAGCGCGCCGAGCTGGCCCTCAAGAAGGGGGAGGAAGACCTGGCCCGCGAGTCCCTCTCCCGCCGCAAGACCTACACCGACACCGCCGCCGCCCTCAACGCCCAGCTCAGCGGCCAGGCCGGCCAGGTCGACACCCTCAAGCGCAGCCTCACCGCCCTCGAGGGCAAGATCGCTGAGGCCAAGACCAAGAAGGACATGCTCAAGGCCCGCGCCCAGGCGGCCCAGGCCCAGGAGCAGCTCCAGAACGCCGTGGGCAGCCTGAACACCAACAGTTCGATGGCCGCCTTCGACCAGATGGAGGAGAAGGTGCTCAACATGGAGGCCCGCAGCCAGGCCGCCGCCGAGCTGGCCGGGGCCGATCTGGAAAGCCAGTTCGCGGCCCTGGAGGGCAGCAACGTGGACGAGGAGCTGGCGGCCCTCAAGAACCGGCTGGAAGGGGGCAAGACCCCCATCTCCCTGCCCATGGAGGGCGGCCCGGCCCCCCAGCTTGAGCCGGTCAAGGTGGCCGAGGTGAATGCCGAGCTCGAGGAGCTGCGCCAGTCCATCGACAAGCTCTGAATTCATACAATCGGGCCACCGCTGTCCCGAACGCCGTGCCCGCCGACGTCGACTCCCCCGTCCTTGCCCTCACCGATGCCAACTTCCAGGCCGCGGTTCTGGAGGCTCCGGGTCCGGTGCTGGTGGACGTCTGGGCGGCATGGTGCGGCCCCTGCCGCCTGATGGCTCCTCTGATGACCTGGGCCGCCACGGCCTATGCCGACGCCCCCGGCGGGCCCCTCACCGTGGGCAAGCTGGAGGCCGACCCCAACCCCATCAGCCGCGACAGCCTGAAGGTGCAGGGCCTGCCCACCCTGGTGCTGTTCCGGGCCGGCCTCGAACTGGCCCGCCACGAAGGGGCCATGGCCCAGTCCCAGCTCAAGGCTTTCCTTGATGCCCATCTCTGAGCGCCTGTCGCGGCTCGGCAGCGGCGTCTTCGCCCGCAACGACCAGCGCAAGGCCGCCTACAGCGCCCGGGCCGCCGCTGGACGGGGCCAGGGTGGCGCTCCCCTGCCCGCGCTGCTGGATCTCTCCCTCGGCTCCACCGACCTGCAGCCGCCGGCCGTGGCCCTGGAGGCCATCGCCGCTGGTCTGGGCAGACCGGAGAGCGCCTCCTACTGCCTCCATGCGGCCACCCTGCCCTTCCGGGAGGCCGTGGCGGCCTGGGCGCGGCGCCGCTTCGACGTGGCGGTGGATCCGGAAACGGAGGTGCTGCTGCTGGTGGGTTCCCAGGAGGGCACGGCCCATCTGCCGCTGGCGGTGCTGAACCCCGGCGATCGGGCCCTGCTGCTCGATCCCTACTACCCCTCCCACATGGGGGGCCTGCACCTGGCCAGCGCCGAACCGGTGCTGCTGCCCCTCGACGCCGAGGCCGGCTGGCGGCCCGATTTCGACCAGCTCTCCCCCAGCCAGTGGCAGGACCTCTCGCTGATGGTGCTGGGCTTCCCCCACAACCCCACGGCCACCACCGGCACCCAGGCCTGGCTGGATGCGGCGGTGGAGCGGGCCCTGCGCCACGACGTGGTGCTGGCCCACGACAACCCCTATGTCGATCTGGCCCTGGAGGGGGAGGCCCCAGCCCTGCTGCGCCACCCCGACTGGCGCCGCTGCGGCATCGAGTTCTTCTCCTTCTCCAAGAGCTGGTGCCTGGGGGGGTACCGGCTGGCCTTCGCCATCGGCGCCGAGGAGCTGATCACCGCCCTGCGCCAGCTCAAGGGGGTGGTGGATTTCAACCAGTCCCTGGCGCTGCAGGCCGGTGCCATCGCCGCCCTGGAGCAGGCTCCCCACTGGCCCGAGCAGCTGCGCGGCGTCTACCGCGAGCGCCGCGACCGCATGGCCGCCGCCCTCGAGGCCCAGGGCTGGCCGGTGCGCCTGCCATCGATGGCGCTCTACCTGTGGCTGCAGATCCCCGAGGTGGCCCGGGCCCGGGGCCTGGATTCGGAACGCTTCTGCGCTGCCCTGCTGGAGGGCACCGGTGTCTGCCTCACCCCCGGCAACGGCTTCGGCCCCGGCGGTGAGGGCTGGCAGCGGCTGGCCCTGGTGCACCCGGCCGCTGAACTGGAGGCCGGTGCGGCCCGCATCGGCGACTGGCTGCGGCGGTTTTGATCGGCGCGATCGGGGCCCATCGGCGGGCCGTGCCGGACGCTCCCCCGTCGCCCCTCCCCTGGCAGCTGAGGGCCCTGCCGGTGTGCGCCAGCACTGAGACGGAGCTCGATCGCTGGCTGGCCGCTGACCCGCGCCTGGCGGGGGCCGGGCCCCTGCGGGCCCCCAGGGCCGTGGTCGCCCGCCGCCAGCGCCACGGCCGCGGCCAGCAGGGCCGCCCCTGGTGCTCCCCGGGCGGGGGGGTCTGGTTGAGCGCGGCCCTGCCCTGGCCTGCGGCTGCGGAACTGGCCGCCGCTCCAGGTCTGGCGGCGGCGGTGGGGCTGTGCCTGCGGCTGGAGGCCCGGGGCCTGGCGGTGCGGCTCAAGTGGCCCAACGATCTGCTGCTGGTCGCCGCAGGCGGGTGCGCCGATGGGGGCGCACCGCTGAAGCTGGCGGGGCTGCTGCCCCGGCTGCGGCTGCGGGGGGGCGCCTGCCGCTGGGCCCGCGTGGGGGTGGGGCTCAATGCCGCCAACCGGGTGCCCGCCGGCGCGGTGGCCGTGGCGTCGGTGCTGGGCCTGGGGCGCTCCGATCCCTTGCGCTGGTGTGGGGAGGTGCTGGCGGCCCTGGAGTGGGCCATGGCCTGGGCCGGGCGGCCCGAGGAGGTGCGCCAGCTGGCGGAACGGCGCCTGCTGCTGCCCGCGAATCCCGTCCGCCTCGACGGCGACGACTGGCAGCCGGTGGGGCTGGCGAGCGATGGCGGACTGTTGCTGGTTCACGGCCCCCGGCAACGGGTGCTGCACCGCTGGTTCGGCGCCGGTTGAGCACCCCCCTTACAATGTGTTTCGCCTTTTCCTGACATGGCCCCCAAGCCCTTCACCGCCCTGACGGCGCTCACGGCCGGCGCCACGGTCTCCTGGCTGGCCATGCCCCTGGTCCTGGCCCAGGCCGTTCCCGGTGCGGAGGCCACGGACACGCCGGCCCCGACACCGGTGCTGCGCCCTTCGGTCAGGATCGCCGCGCCGGTCACCCGTCCGGAGTTTCAGGCGCCGGTGCAACCCCTGGCGCCGCCGCCACCGGTCAGCGATGAGGCCCCACCGGCCACCCTGCGTCCCGGAACGGCGGAACGCCGTCCGGAACCGGTCCGCCGCTTTGACGCCTCCCTCGATGCCCTGGTGCGGGAGGGGGTGGTGACCCCCGGCGAGCGGGTGCGGGTGCGTGGGTCCCTGCTCTCGCCGCAGGAGGCGGCTAACCGCAGCAGGGCCTGCCGCGCCGGCGCCCTCTCGGTTCAGGAATGCAACTCCGGGGTGATCATCATCGGCCGCGGCCGCAAGGACGGCCTTTCGGACGGGCTGGGCGATGGGGATCTGGCGGCCGGGGGCCGCGGCATGGGCTTCGGCGGTTTCGGCGTCGACGCCTCCCCCCTGCCACCGATCACCGTCCCCGTCAGCGCCCTGCTCACCGGCGCCGGCGGCAGCTTCCGCCTCACCGATGTGTTCCGGGTCACCCCCCGGCCCGCCCCGATCGGTGGCAACGGCAACCTGCGGCTGCTCTTCCCCCTGATCGGTTCAGCGGTCACCACCAGCGGTTTCGGCTGGCGCCTGCACCCCGTGTTGGGCAGCTGGCTGATGCACGCCGGCCGCGATCTGGCGGCCCCGGAAGGCACCCCGGTGGTGGCGGCCCTCTCCGGTCGGGTCGTCAGCAGCGGCCTGGCCGGCGGCTACGGCCTGGCGGTGGAGCTGGAGCACGATCGTCCCCGCCGCCGCACCCTCTACGGCCACCTGTCGGAGCTCTACGTCAAGGACGGCGAGATGGTGCGCCAGGGAGAGGTGATCGGCCGGGTCGGCAGTACGGGCCTGAGCACGGGCCCCCACCTCCATTTCGAGTTGCGGCTGCCCCAGGATGGTGGCTGGGTCGCCACCGACCCCGGCGATTTCGATCCGGGTGCCGGCTTGTTCGCGGGCGGGACCGGCCCCGATGGACGCGGCCCCAGCGATGCGGTGGCCCTGCTGATGGGCCAGCTCATCGCCACCCTGGAACGGCCCCGTTCCCCCCTGCCGTTGCCCGGTGAGCGTCTGCCAGTGCCGGCGCCGGGACGCTCCACCCCGGGCTGAGGGCACCTCAGCCGCTGATGCGGCCGTCGCGGAAGTGCACCACCCGGTCGGCCCTGGCGCCCACCTCGGTTTCGTGGGTCACCAGCAGGATCGTGATGCCCTGGGCATTGAGATCACCGAAGAGGCTCAGCACCTCCTCGGTGGTGTGGGAATCGAGGGCACCGGTGGGCTCGTCGGCCAGGAGCATGGCCGGATCATTGATGATCGCCCGGGCGAGGGCCACCCGCTGCTGCTGGCCCCCCGAGAGCTGGTTGGGCTTGTTCTCCAGCCGGTGGGAGAGGCCCACCCGGTCGAGGGCGGCCAGGGCCCGCCGCCGCCGCTCGTCCTTCGGGACCCGGGCGTAGATCATCGGCAGCATCACGTTGTCGATCGCGCTCAGCTGGGGCAGCAGGTGGAACTGCTGGAACACGAAGCCCAGCTGCTGGTTGCGCAGGTCGGCCAGCGCGTCGTCGTCGAGGCTGTCCACATCGGTGCCGTTGAGCCGGTAGCTGCCGGAGCTGGGGCGGTCCAGGCAGCCGAGGATGTTCATGGCCGTGCTCTTGCCGGAGCCGCTGGCCCCCATCACCGCCAGATAGTCGCCCTGCTGGACGGTCAGGGAGAGGTCGTCGAGGGCGCGGACCTCCGTATCGCCGCTGCCGTAGACCTTGGAGACGTGGACCAGTTCGGCCACCGGGGGGTTGGGGAGATCCATGGCCGCCAGGCTAGGGAAACCAGCCCTCGACTCAGCCCAGGGGGGCGATGGCCGCCGCGGCGATGGCCTGCTGCAGGATCGGGGTGCCGGCCACGGCGGAGCTGGCCCAGTCGAACAGGGGGCTGGAAAGGACGCCCCCCACGGCGGTGATCACCACGCAGCCCACCAGGGCCGCCCGCAGGGGCTGCATGCCGGCCAGATTCCAGGTGATGGCGGGGTAGGCCTTGACCACATCGGAGGCCTCCTGCGGTTCCTTGACCACCATCATCTTGATCACCGAGATGTAGTAGTAGATCGACACCACCGAGGTGACCAGGCCCACCACGACCAGCAGGTACTGGTGGTCAGCCCAGCCGGCGAAGAAGAGGTAGATCTTGCCGAAGAAACCCAGCATCGGCGGAATGCCGCCGAGGGAAAGCAGGCAGAGACTCAGACCCAGGGTGATCAGGGGATCCTTCTGATAAAGGCCGGCGTAGTCAGCGATGCGGTCACTGCCGGTGCGCAGGGAGAACAGGATGATGCAGGCAAAGGCCCCCAGGTTCATGAACAGATAGGCGGCCATATAGAGCACCATCGCCGAGAAGCCGTCCTCGGTGCCGCACACCAGGCCGATCATCACGAATCCGGCCTGGCCAATGGAGCTGTAGGCGAGCATCCGCTTCATGGAGGTCTGGGCCAGGGCCACCACGTTGCCCAGCACCATGCTCAGCACCGCCAGCACGGTGAACAGGAACTTCCACTGGGCATCGAAGCTTTCGAAACAGCCCACCAGCAGCCGCACCGCCAGGGCGAAACCGGCGGCCTTGGAACCCACCGACAGGAAGGCGACCACCGGGGTGGGGGAACCCTCATAGACGTCGGGGGTCCACTGGTGGAAAGGAACGGCGGCGATCTTGAAGGCCACGGTGGCCAGCACGAACACCAGCGCCAGGGCCGTGATCGGTGAGGCGCTGGTCTGCAGGGCCAGGCCCACAGTGGCCAGGTTGGTGGCACCGCCGCTGAGGCCGTAGAGGAGCGAGGCGCCGTAGAGGAACACCGCCGCGGCCGCCGATCCCACCAGCAGGTACTTCAGGGCCGCCTCGGAACTGCGGGCATCCCGCTTCATGTAGCCCGCCAGCAGGTAGCTGGCGACCGAGAGGGTTTCCAGGGAGATGAAGATGCTCACCAGGTCGGTGGAGCCGCACAGGAACATGGCCCCGAGGGTGGCGGCCAGCAGGATGGCGGCGTATTCGCCCATCGGTGTGCCGCTGCGCTCCACGTAGCGCCAGCTCAGCAGCAGGGAAATCAGGGTGGAAGCGGCCACCACTGCCCGGAAGGCGATCGCCAGGTTGTCGGCCAGGAAGGAGCCGAGGAAGGAGGGCTCCAGGGGGCTGTTCCACTGCAGGGCCAGCAGCACCAGGGAGGCCCCCAGCCCGCCGTAACAGATGGGCGGCACCCAGCGGCTGGCGGCCTTCTCACCAGCCAGGTCGACGACGAGACACACCACCAGGGTCAGCAGGACGGCCACTTCCGGAGCGATCGCCCCGGCATTGAGCTGCAGGGCCAGGGCGCCGGTTCCCAGGCCCGAGGCGATGGCTTCGGCAGCGGAAGCGGCGGTGGTGACGGAGCTCGCTGCTGCCAGAAACAGGTCTGCCACAGGGTTCGGGGAGGCACGCGATGTGGCGGACTGTAGCCGCCATCTGGAAGGACGGTCTGGTGCCCCGATACCCGCCCGGTCCGCCGATGCGATAAAGAAGGAAGCGGTATCGCGCCTTCCCGTGGCCCACACCCTGGTCATCGTCGAGAGCCCCACCAAGGCCCGCACCATCCGGGCGTTCCTGCCCAAGACCTTCCGGGTGGAGGCGTCGATGGGCCATGTGCGCGACCTGCCCAACAACGCCAGCGAGATTCCTGCGGCCCACAAGGGGGAGAAGTGGGCCAACCTCGGGGTCAACACGGCCAACGCCTTCGAGCCCCTTTACGTGGTGCCGAAGGACAAGAAAAAGGTGGTGAAGGAGCTCAAGGACGCCCTCAAGGATGCCGACCGCCTGCTGCTGGCCACGGATGAGGACCGGGAAGGGGAAAGCATCAGTTGGCACCTGCTGCAGCTCCTGGGCCCGAAGGTGCCGGTGAAGCGGATGGTGTTCCACGAGATCACCAAGGAGGCCATCGGCCGGGCCCTTGACCAGACCCGTGACCTCGACATGGAGCTGGTCCATGCCCAGGAGACCCGCCGCATCCTCGATCGCCTGGTGGGTTACACCCTGTCGCCCCTGCTCTGGAAGAAGGTGGCCTGGGGCCTCTCCGCCGGCCGGGTGCAGTCGGTGGCGGTGCGGCTGCTGGTGCAGCGCGAGCGGGCCCGCCGGGCGTTCCGCAGCGGCAGCTACTGGGATCTCAAGGCCCGCCTGGAGCAGACGGCCTCACCCTTTGAGGCCAAGCTCACCCACGTGGGGACCGAACGCATCGCCGGCGGTTCCGACTTCGATGAAACCACCGGCGGCCTCAAGGCCGGCAGCAAGGTGAAGCTGCTCAGCGAAGCGGAGGCGGCGGCGCTGAAGGCGGCCGTGGAAACCTCCCCCTGGCGGGTGGCGGCGGTGGAGGAGAAGCCCACGGTGCGCAAGCCCGTGCCCCCCTTCACCACCAGCACCCTGCAGCAGGAGGCCAACCGCAAGCTGCGGCTCTCGGCCCGCGACACCATGCGCACGGCCCAGGCCCTCTACGAGCGGGGCTTCATCACCTACATGCGCACCGACTCGGTGCACCTCTCCGACCAGGCCCTGACGGCGGCGCGCAACTGCGTCGGCGCGATGTACGGCCAGGAGTTCCTCAGCCCGGCGCCGCGCCAGTTCAGCACCAAGGCCCGCAACGCCCAGGAGGCCCACGAGGCGATCCGGCCCGCCGGCGAGAGCTTCCGCACGCCGAAGGACACCGGCCTCGACGGCCGCGACCTGGCGCTCTACGAGCTGATCTGGAAACGCACCGTGGCCAGCCAGATGGCCGATGCCCGCCTGACCCTGCTGGCCGTCGACATCGAGGCGGCAGGCGCCACCTTCCGGGCCAGCGGCAAGCGCATCGACTTCGCCGGCTTCTTCCGTGCCTACGTGGAGGGCAGCGACGACCCCGATGCGGCCCTGGAGGGCCAGGAGGTGCTGCTGCCCTCGCTCGCTGTGGGTGATGCGCCCCTCTGCCGCGGCGTCGAGGCCCTCGGCCACCAGACCCAGCCCCCCGCCCGCTACAGCGAGGCGGCCCTGGTCAAGACCCTGGAGAAGGAGGGCATCGGCCGGCCCTCCACCTACGCCAGCATCATCGGCACCATCGTCGACCGGGGTTACGCCACCCTGCAGAACAACTCCCTCACCCCCAGCTTCACGGCCTTCGCCGTGACGGCCCTGCTGGAGGAGCACTTCCCCGACCTGGTGGACACGGCCTTCACCTCGAAGATGGAGCACACCCTCGACGAGATCTCCACGGGCAAGGTGTCCTGGCTGCCCTACCTGGAGGGCTTCTACAAGGGCGAGAAGGGCCTGGAGACCCAGGTGCAGCAGCGGGAGGGCGACATCGACCCCGGCATCTCCCGCACGGTGGTGCTGGAGGGCCTGCCCTGCGTGGTGCGCATCGGCCGCTTTGGCGCCTACCTGGAGACCAAGCGGGTGACCGAGGACGGCAGCGAGGAGCTGCTCAAGGCCACCCTGCCCCAGGAGATCACCCCGGCCGATCTCGATGCCGAGAAGGCCGAGCTGCTGCTGCGTCAGAAGGCCGAAGGTCCCGAGTCCCTCGGGGAGGACCCCGAGAGCGGCGAGCAGGTCTATCTGCTGTTCGGGCAGTACGGCCCCTATGTGCAGCGCGGCCAGGTGAGCGAGGAGGTGCCCAAGCCCAAGCGCGCCTCCCTGCCCAAGGGGGTCAAGCCCGAGGACCTCAGCCTGGAGGACGCCCTGGGGCTGCTGCGGCTGCCCCGCCTCCTGGGTGAGCACCCCGATGGCGGCAAGGTGCAGGCCGGCCTGGGGCGCTTCGGCCCCTACGTGGTCCACGACAAGGGCAAGGGCGAGAAGGACTACCGCTCGCTCAAGGCCGAGGACGACGTGCTGGCCGTGGGCCTCGACCGGGCCCTGGAGCTGCTGGCCATGCCCAAGAAGGGCCGTGGTGGCCGGACCGCCCTCAAGGATCTTGGGGCGCCGGAGGGCTCCGAGGAGTCCATCCAGCTGTTCGATGGTCCCTACGGCCTCTACGTCAAGCAGGGCAAGGTGAACGCTTCCCTGCCGGAGGGCACCACCGCCGACACCCTCTCCCTGGAGCAGGCGGTGGAGCTGCTGGCCGCCAAGGCCGCCACCAGCAAGAGTGCCGCCAAGGCCCGCAGCGCCACCCGGGCCGCCACCAAGGCCACCACCACCAAGAAGCCAGCCGCCAAGAAACCAGCCACCAAGGCCACCGCCGCCAAGAAGCCCCCCGCCACCACCAAGTCCGGTCGCCTGCGGGCCAGCGCCGTGCGGGTGATCAAGCCCGCGGCCAGCTGATGGCCTCTCCCCGCCCCTGCCTTCCGCTGGCGGGAACCCTGCTGACGCTGCCCCTGCTGCTCTCGGCCTGCGGCGGCACCCCCTTCGGCGACGCCCTGTCGCGCAGCTTTTCCGGTGCCCCGGCTGCCCCAGCCACCCCCCCGGCCACGGCGCCCCGGACGACGCCCACCACCCCGGCGCCCAGCCCGGCCACCCCGCCCCGCCCGGCGGCCAGCGAGCCGCCGGCCC
>CALRJP020000007.1:0-143717 GCA_943367585.1 Rhizobium sp. Q54 | reverse complement strand
CTGGGGGCCGGGGCGCCCGCCACCGCCGGCGGGCCCTGGTGCGCCGTGCAGCTCCAGCCGCTGCCGGCCCAGCCCCGCACCCTGCGGCTGCCGGCGGGCGACTGGTGGCTGGCAGGGGCGGACGGCGACCGGCGCCTGGACGGCCAGCCGGCCCCCGGGGGCGGTCAGTGGTTGCAGATCCCCGGCATCGACGGGGTGGGGGTGCGGCGCCTGCGGCGCCAGGGCAGCGGCGACGGGGCGGCGTGGCCCGTGGCGGCCCCGGTGCGGCTGGATCGGGTGGCCGGCGAGGGGCAGGAGCGCTGGCTCCTGGGCAACGGTCTGGTGTCGGCCCTGATCGGCCCGGCGGGGGTGGAGCAGCTGTTCGATGGGGCGGGCACGCCCCAGCTGGCGGGGCCGCTGACCTGGTGCCGCTGGCGCGACCGGGGCGAGTTCTGGGATGCCTGGGATCTGGCCGCCGACTACCGCGAGCACCCGCTGGACTGGAGCTGGCAGGGGGCGCCGCAATGGCTGGAGACGGGGCCGCTGTGTGCCCGCTTTGTCTGGCGCGGCCGCTGCGGCGAGAGCCCGGTGCGCCTCGATGGCCGCCTGCTGGCGGGCAGCCCCTGGCTGGAGCTGGTGCTGAGCACCCAGTGGCGGCAGCGCCATGAGCTTCTGCGGCTGGAGATTCCCCTGGCGGCACCGGCCTGCCGCTGGGCGGCCGACACCTCCGGCGGGGTGATCGAGCGGCCGGCCACGGCCCGCACCGCCCGGGAGCGGGCCCGCTGGGAGGTGAGCGCCATCAGCTGGCTGGCGTCGGTGGGCCCGGGCCGTGGCGATGGCCTGGCGGTGCTGCTGGATGGCCCCCAGGGGGTGTCGGCGACGGCCGAGGGCCTGGGGGTGTCGTTGCTGCGGGCGCCCACCTGGCCCGATCCGGGCGCCGACAACGGCTGGCAGCGCCAGCGCCTGGCCCTGCTGCCCTGCCCCGGGGGCTGGCGGGCGGCCGCCGCTCCCCAGCAGGCCACCCGGCTGCGGGAGCCGCTCTGGTGCCGGCCGGTGGCGGCCCCCACCTCAGGCGAGCCGGCCGCCACGCTCTTGCCGTCGCTTGGGGAGGATCTGCAGCTGGTGGCCCTGCGTGCGCTGCCCGGCGACCGGGAGGATGCGGGGGAGCTGCTGCTCAGCGTGCAGAACCTGGGGCCCTGCCGCCGCCGCCTCCGCACGGGGCCCGACTGGGCGGTGCTGGGGCGCTGCGATGGGCTGGGCCGGGGGCTGGCCGACGACGGCGGCGGGGATCCACTGCGGCTGAACCCGTGGCAACTGGGGCACTGGCGGCTGCAGAGGGTCGCGGCGGCTCAGTCGTCGTGATCGTCGAAGGGATCGGTGAGGCCCTTGGACGGCGGGCCGAAGGCGGTGTAAACGCCGAAACCGGTGAGGGCCAGGAGCACGGCAAGCACCGCGAGGGCCACGGAGAGGGCGGGGGAGGTGCTGGCGGCGGGATCCATGGAGGGCTCTCAGGCGGGGGAGGGGGCGGCGGGGTGGCGAGGCTTCGGGCCTCGGGCTTCCGTCACAACTCTCGACAGCCCAACTCGGTGCGGCCGGCAAGACCCTTACAGTAAGCACCGCGATCCCGTGCCCGAGAGGTCCGAGCTGCCATGGCCCAACGCACCCGTCTGGGAAACCTGCTGCGCCCCCTGAATTCCGAGTACGGAAAGGTGGTGCCCGGCTGGGGTACCACCCCCGTGATGGGCGTGTTCATGCTGCTGTTCCTGGTGTTCCTGCTGGTGATCCTGCAGCTGTACAACAAGTCCCTGCTGCTCGAGGGCATCAACGTCAACTGGAACGGCGTCGGCTGATTCCTCTCGCCCCCTGTCCATGAACATCTTCGGCATCGGTCTGCCCGAGATGGCGGTGATCGCCGCCATCGGGCTGCTTGTCTTCGGACCCAAGCGCCTGCCGGAGCTCGGCAAGACCCTGGGGCGCACCCTGCGCGGCTTCCAGTCGGCCTCGCAGGAGTTCGAGAAGGAGTTCCGCACGGCCGTGGGCACCGACCAGCCCATCGACATCTCCGGACCCCCCGCCGCCATCACGCCGGCGGCCGACACCACGGCCACCATCCCGCCCGCGGCTGAGGCAGCACCGGCGGCGGTGGTCGAGGAGAGCGCCGCACCCTCCAACGGCCCCGCCAGCTGAGGACGGCCATCCGTTGGATCTGCAACTGCTGGTGGGCCTGGGCAATCCCGGCCCCCGCTACGCCGACACCCGCCACAACGTCGGCTTCATGGTGCTGGAGCGGCTGGCCCGCGCCGGTGGCGCCAGTTTCCGCAACCAGGGCCGCCTGCACGGGCTGCTGGCCGAGGTGGGTCAGGGGGACAAGCGGCTGCGGCTGCTGATGCCCCAGACCTTCATGAACGACAGCGGCCGCTCGATCCGTGCCGCCCTCGACTGGTTCCGGCTCGAGCCCGCCCAGATGCTCGTGCTGGTGGACGACATGGACCTGCCCCTGGGGCGACTCCGGGTGCGGGCGGCGGGTGGCGCCGGCGGCCACAACGGCCTGCGCAGCACGATCGCCCACCTGGGGAGTGAGTCTTTCGCGCGGCTGCGGATCGGCATCGGCGCCCCCGGCGAGACGCCCGAGGAGCGCCGGGCCCGCACGGTGTCCCATGTGCTGGGCAAGTTCTCCGCCGCCGACCGGCCGGTGCTGGAGACGGTGCTGGAGGAGGTGGAGGCGGGCATCGACCTGATCCGGCGGCTGGGGCTGGAGAAGGCCGCCAACCGGTTGAACAGTTTTCGCGCCGATCCGCCGCCATCCTGAGAGCATCGACAACGTCCCGTGAGCCGCCTACCCGCCACCACCGCGCAGCTGCGGGTGCTGCGCCAGAGCTTCAGCCCCTGCCTGCTGGAGGGGGAGATCAGCGCCGGCGGCTTCCAGTGGCGCTTCCGCTGGGCCTTCGACCGGGGCGAGCTGCAGGTGGAGCCGTCCCTGGGGCGTGCCCTCATCCAGGACGCCCTGCTGCGCTTCCTGCTCAAGGCCGACTACCAGCTCGAACCCGGCGGCGACTACGTGTTCACGGTGCGGGCGTCGTTCTGATCAGATCCCGCCCCAGCCGGCGCTCCAGCAGCAGCTGGGCCACCACGTCGTCGTAGTCGCGGGGGGGCTGGCGCAGGCCCAGGGGCAGGAGCCGCCGCCAGCCGCGGGGGGGGAACAGCTCCCAGTAGCGGCGCCGGGCCGCCAGGGTGGTGCCGCGCTCATCCACCAGCTCCACCGCCAGCAGGGGCTCCAGGCGCCGCCGCCAGGGGCCGCTGCCGGTGCCGTCGCCGATCACCACGGCCGCCAGGCCCTGGTGGCGGTGCCAGTGCTCCAGCCGCTCCCAGGCCGCCTCCGGAGGCAGCACCAGGGCTTCATGGATTTCGCGGCGCTCGGGGTCGGTGAGCACCAGGCCGCACTTGCTGCGGCCGGGATCGAGGCCCGCCAGGGGGCCGGGGCCCGCCACCGTCATGGCCGCCCGGGCCGGGTGGCGGCGTCCTTGCGGAGCCAGCGCAGCTCCACGCTGATCGGGTCGGGGGTGTCGGCGTTCTGGAGGGCCACCGCCTCGAGGTTGGCGGTGACGCCGGCGGGGCGTTCGCTGAGCTCGCGGGCGAGGGCGTTGAGGCTGGCGACATCGAACTGGAGGCCGTTGGCCAGGGTGCCCTGGCGCTGGGCCTTGGCGAAGGCGGCGGCCAGCAGCAGGTTGAGGCGGCTGCGCACGGCATCGGGCTCGCGCACGTCGGGTTCGAGGGCGGTGCGGGAGAGCACCTCCCCCTGCTCCACCACCTGGCGGTTGGGGCGCAGGTCGGGGAAAGCGAGCACCTGGGCCTCGCCCCGCAGGACGTTGGCGGCCGAGCGGATGCTGACCACCCAGGTGCCGGGGGTGGCAAGGAGCGACTCGAGCCGGGTGATGTCGCTGCGGGGCACGAGCAGGATCTGGCGGTTGGGCGGCTGGCCGGGGAGCAGCAGCTGGAAGGCCGCCCGGTTGGACTCCTGCAGCAGGGCATCGATCACCTGCTTGGCCTGGTCGGGGCGCTGCAGCTGCACCTTGGCGGTGGCCAGGGGCTGGCCGCTGGCGATCACCACATCACCGCGGCGCAGGGCGATGACGTTGGTTTCGAGGTCCTTGAGTTCCTTGGCGCCGGCGGCGATGCGGCGGCGCACGCTGGCCAGTTCGGCTTCGGTGCGGCGGATCTCCGCGTCCCGGCCGCGCACCTCCCGGCTGAGCCGGGCCCGTTCGGCCTCCAGCCGGACGCGCTCGGCCTGCAGGGGCTGCAGCTCGCGGCGCAGGGTGTCGACGCGGCGTTCGGCGGCCAACAGCTGGGTCTGGGCGCGGCGCTGGCTGGCCAGGGCCTGGTCGCGGCGGCGTTCGGCGGTGGTGAGATCGAGGCGGCTGCGCTCCAGCTCGCCCCGGGTGCGCTGCAGCTCACCCTTGTTGCGCTGCAGGGCGGCGCGGCTGTCGCGCAGGCGA
Organism: Rhizobium sp. Q54; assembly: GCA_943367585.1. Taxonomy (GTDB): domain Bacteria; phylum Cyanobacteriota; class Cyanobacteriia; order PCC-6307; family Cyanobiaceae; genus Cyanobium. The sequence continues at coordinate 139,245 of CALRJP020000007.1, read as the reverse complement.
TCCTCGATCTGGTCGAGCTGGAAGAGCCCCACCCGCAGGCGCTCGCTCACCAGCAGCATCAGGGCCAGGGACACGGCGCTGATCAGGCTGCCGGTGAGCACCGTGATCACCACGGCCGTCTTGCGGGGCCGCAGGTTGAACAGGCTGAGGCGGGCCTTGCCGACGCGGCTGCCAAGCCGGTCGCCCAGGGTGGAGAGCACTCCGCCGAGGACCAGAAGGGCCAGGATCAGCAGCCAACCCGACACCGTCTGCGCCTCGGTTTTGCGTTGCACCAAGTATCCCTGCCGGTGGCCACCTGGCACCCGGACGGGGCCGCCCGTTCAGCTGAATCGCTTGGCCAGGGCGATGGGGTCGAAGACGGTGATCTTCTTGCGGTCGATCTGGACCAGGCCGTCGTTGCGCAGGTCGCCCAGCAGGCGGGTGATGGTGACGCGGGTGGAGCCGATCGCCTCGGCGATGGCCTGGTGGGAGAGGCGCAGGTCGATGGTGATCCCCTCGCTGCCGGGAACGCCGAAGTCGCGGCAGAGCACGAGCAGGAAGCTCACCAGCCGGGAGGACATGTCCCGGTGGGTGAGGGTCTCGATCATGGTCTCGGTCTGGAGGATGCGGGAGGAGAGGCCCTGCAGCAGCAGCAGGCCGACGCTGGCGTCCTGCTCGATGGCGCGCCGCACCGAGGTGGCCGGGGCCGTGACCATCTCGACCCGGGTGAAGGCGATGGCGTGGTAGAAGCGGTCGGAACGCTGGCCGGTGAGCAGGGACAGCACCCCGAACAGGCTGTTCTCCCGCAGCAGGGCCACGGTGATCTCCTCGCCGGACTCGTAGACGCGCGAGAGGCGCACGGCGCCGCGCCGCAGCAGGTAGACGCGCTCGGCCGGATCGCCGGGGAAGAAGATCGTCTTGCCACGCTCGATGGTTTCGACGCTGCTGCCGGCCAGGCCGCGGATCACCTCCAGCAGGGTGACGGTGGTGGCGCCGGGGGCGCCCATGGGCGTCACGGCGCCGGGGGATCCGCTGGATGGGCTGCTGGGGTAGCGGCTGAAGCCACGCGTGGCGCCGACCATTAAGGCGTGGCGAATGGGTAGGAACCTATGGATCGGCCTGGCCGATCCATGTAGCCAATGACACTCTTTAGCCGGTCGTCCGTGTGGCTGCAACCACGTTGGGCCCGGCCGGCGCCGTCGCCAGGGCCTGGCGCTGGGCCTCCTGGAGGTCGCGCAGGCCCGGTTCGGCCAGGTCCAGCAGGGCGTCGAGGCGGGAGCGGGGGAAGGGGGCGCCCTCGGCCGTGCCCTGGATCTCCAGCAGCCGGCCCTGCTCGTCCATCACCACGTTGAGGTCGACCTCGGCGCGGGAATCCTCGGAGTAGTCCAGGTCCAGCAGGGCCAGGCCGTCCACGAGGCCCACCGACACGGCCGACACCTGCTGGCGCAGGGGCGAGGCCTCCAGCACGCCCTGGCGCTGGAGGCGTTCCAGGGCAGCGGCCAGGGCCACCCAGGCGCCGGTGATCGAGGCGGTGCGGGTGCCGGCGTCGGCCTGGAGCACGTCGCAGTCGACCAGCAGGGTGCGCTCGCCGAGGACCTCCAGATCGAGGGCGGCCCGCAGGCTGCGGCCGATGAGGCGCTGGATCTCCTGGGTGCGGCCGGAGAGCTTCATCAGTTCACGGCCCTGGCGGCTGGGGGTGGAGGCCGGCAGCAGGCGGTATTCGGCGCTGAGCCAGCCGCTGCCGGAGCCCCGCCGCCAGCGGGGCACCTCGGGATCGAGGCAGACGCTGCAGAGCACGCGGGTGCGGCCGGCGGCGAACAGCACCGAGCTGAGGGCGAAGCCCATCGGGTCCCAGTCGAGGCCCACGGGACGCAGCTCGTCGGCGCGGCGGCCGTCGTTACGGGTGGCGTCGGCGGGAGTGGTCACGCGGCCTTTGGCGGAGCCGAGCCAGCGTAGGCGGCGCCGGTGGTACGTCTGTTCCGCGCCACTACCGATGGTGTGCCGCGCTGGCCAGGCCCGCTACATTCGGGAGGTGAGGGGCTGGAGCGATCCGTCCGGCCCATTCGCACCAACGCTTCCCTGGGGTGTCCATGACCGCCAGCCTCATTGACACCTCCCACCCCCATCGGCCCGTGGCCCTGGTGCCGCCGAAGGTGGCCCCGCTGCGGCTGGTGAGCCAGCCGGAGGGGTTGCTGCAGATCCACACGGCGCCGTTCCGGGGCAGCTTCGCGGCGGTGTTCAGCCAGGCCCTGCGCAGCGCCGGGCTGGGCAGTCGGGTGTTGGTGAGCCAGTTCCTCAAGGGGGGCGTGGAGCAGGGGCCGGCCGGCAGCCTGACGCTGTGCGGCCGGCTGGAGTGGCTGCGGCCGGGCACGCCCCACTGCCTCGATGGGCCGCCGGGGTCCCAAGGGGAGGAGGGGGCCACGGCCGAGGAGGCGCTCGAGGCGGTGGCGGAGGTGTGGGAGGTGAGCCGCGAGCGGCTGCTCAAGGGGGATCTGGATCTGCTGGTGCTCGATGAGCTGGGGCTGGCGATCGCCCTGGGGTACCTGAGTGCGGATGCGGTGATCGAGGCGCTCGAACAGCGGCCGGCCCATCTGGATGTCATCCTGACGGGCCCCTCGATGCCGGCCAGCCTGATGGCGATGGCCGATCAGGTCACCCAGTTGCGCCGCGGCGGCTGACGCCATGCTCAAGAACGACCACTGGATCAACGAACAGGCCGCGGCCGGGATGCTGGAGCCGTTCCAGCCGACGCTGGTGCGCCACCTGGATCCGGAGGGCCGCACCGGGCCGGTGCTGAGCTTCGGGTGTTCGTCCTACGGGTACGACCTGCGGCTGTCGCCGAAGGAGTTCCTGATCTTCCGCCACGTGCCCGGCACGGTGATGAACCCGAAGCGGTTCAACCCGGCGAACCTGGAGCCGGCGCCGATGCACAGCGATGAGGACGGCGATTACTTCATCCTGCCGGCCCATTCCTACGGGCTGGGGGTGGCGCTGGAAAAGATGAAGGTGCCGTCGAACATCACCGTGATCTGCCTGGGCAAGAGCACCTACGCGCGGCTGGGCATCATCGTGAACACCACCCCCGCCGAAGCCGGCTGGGAGGGCCACCTCACCCTGGAGTTCAGCAATTCCTCCGGCGCCGACTGCCGCATCTACGCCGGCGAAGGCATCTGCCAGCTGCTGTTCTTCGAGGGCGACCCCTGCGCCACCACCTACAACGACCGCCAGGGCAAGTACCAGCACCAGCCGGAGCGGGTGACGCTGGCGAAGGTTTGAGGGGGATTGGGGAGGGATGGGGGTTTTGTAGCCAGACGGACAGTTGGTTATCGGGTCCGTCTAAATCGGATGGTCGGGGCGGGGCCCATGGGCTAATCGGTTGTGGCGAAAGGTCTCTGCCTGAAGAGGCTGGATGGGTCGGGTTTTTATGCTGCTGCAGGCTTGGTCTGCAGGTGGATATCGGAACCGTCCAATAACTAGTTAGATAGAGAATAAGACATGGCAAAATTAATCATACTCCGCGGATCCACCGGCTCAGGGAAGACCACCGTCGCAGATGAGATACGTTGTCTTATTCCATCTATCGCTATTGTCGAAGTTGATGATATCAAGATGATGAAATATGCAACAACAACACGATGTGATCCTTCCACTGATTTTCCCGAGGCTGGGAGAAAAGCGAAAGAATACCTCGATCAAGACATTGACGTTGTTATTATTGAGCCTTTTGTTGAGAGGAATCATTATTTGTTGATGCTCCAAGGCACCAAACTAACTGAAGATTCTCTCGACGTTATTCCCATCTGGCTGAATTGCACAGAAGTTACTGCTCTAAAACGTAAGGATGGCGTGCTCCCGCAAGAGGTAGTCCGACAACAATTTCAGAGATATGCTCGAAGGTATCAGCCAAGAGGGGAATTGGTGCTTAGTACAGACGACCAGCTAGTTACACAAATCGCAAGGGCAATCTGTACTCATGTCCAAGGTGCTATCTAACACACGGGTCAACGCGGACGCGCTCCGCTTCGCGTCGCGCGCCGGTTACCCGTATCGTTAGACGGAAAGTAAACCATAAGCCAAGGCCAGAGTTGAATAGCCTAATATCATGTAGCATCTCCAGGTAGCTTGGTGTCTCCAGAGGCCATCTAGGGCAAATGAGAATCCTTTGGAGAGGGTCGAGAGGACCTGTCATCAATGAGTTGCAAGCTAGGTTGAAGAAACTGGGTTTTGATCCAGGTGATATTGACGGAATCTTTGGATCTTCTACCGCTGAAGCCGTTGCCTCTTTCCAAAGGGATCGAATGCTGATCTCTGATGGTATCGTTGGCCCGCAAACATTCAATGCATTGTCGCTAGGACCAGTCTCCCCAACTTCTCCCAGGACTAGAAGATCAAAGATTTTTGTAAGCTATAGTCACGCTGACGAAAAGTGGCTAAAAATGTTTCAAGTGCACATCGCTCCATTGGAGCGGACTGGAATGGTTGAAAGATGGGATGACACAGAGATATCTCCTGGTAGTAATTGGAAAAATGAAGTTGCTAGTGCCATCCGATCAGCAAAAGTAGCCGTTCTGCTAATCAGTCCCTATTTCATGGCGTCGAGGTTTGTGGCTGAGAGCGAGTTGCCACCCCTTTTGGCAGCCGCAGAGCACGAGGGAACAGTTGTATTGCCGGTAATCATAAGCCCCTGCAACACAGGCAGCCTTGCAAGGTTCCAAGCAGTCAATTCCCCTTCAAAGCCGCTAGTAGATTTGAAAAGAGGAGACAGGGACAGGATTTGGGTTAAGCTTGTCGAAGCTATAACTGTGGCACTCAATGAGTGACAAGGACAACGTCTAACAACAAGATACAGAAGACGGGTGCTCAGTAAGTCGTCGTCGCTAAGGGCTGGGTCCGTCGCTGGTCTTGGCGTTAGTAGTCACGTATCGGAAACTGCACCCAGCGAGGCAAACTGCGATCAGGAGCAAACCATGTCCCCGAATATCACCGCCCTTTCGACCTTGAACAATTGCTTTCCTAAGCTGGCATGTTGGACGATCCGCGTCGCAGCGGTGGTGCTCGCAATTAATTCTCACGCTGCTTGGGCTCAGCTGGGAAACACAACATCCCCTAGCAGTAGAGCAAGTCAGATTTCCCTTGCCGCTTCCAGTCCTCCTGGTAGACACAGCGCCCCCGCGCCAGTCGTACAACTGCCAGCACCTCCGTCTTCCGCGGTGCCAATGGCGGGTATGGACCATCTCACCTTCATCACGAAGTTGCTTGAGCACGGGGCTTGGCCGCTTGCGGCGTGCGCAATCATCCTCTTTATGCGTGCTGAAATTCGGTCGCTACTGCCGTATATGAAGAAGTTCAAGGCTGGTCCTGTAGAAGCGGATTTCGAACATGCCGTTTCAGAAATGAGCACAAAGGCAGCCTCGCTACCCACGCCTTCAGTTGCGCCCGCATTGCGCGATCCCGACGACGATATTGTGATTCAACTTGCGAAGTTCCATCCTCGGTCGGCAATTCTAGAGTCTTGGCGCGAGGTAGAGATCGCTGCAAACCAGGCACTTGCCAAGCGTTTGCCCAATGGTCCCGCGGCGCCAATGCGCGCGACACAAGTTGTCAACCATGTCTTGGATGCCAAGCTTCTTTCGGCCGAAGCGGCCAACACACTTCAGTCTCTTCGGACTCTTCGCAATCAAGTCATTCATGAGCACGGTTTTGAGCCTTCCCTCGCTGCTGCCAAGAGGTACGTCCAATCGGCCAAGCAATTGAAAGTCTTACTCGAAGGGTTTATCGTCGCCGGCTAACCCCGCTTTTCTGCGGACTGCCTTAGGCAGCCGCTCAACGCGAACGTTGAGTGGATTGAAAAGATGTCGCGATAGGGCGTCGAAAGGACGTACCCCACATCCATTATCTGCGCCAGAAATGATTTGTGACGTTAATGAACTGTAGCTTTCGACGGGTCTAGGTTTTTCGGCATAGGTGCCCTTGGCCCTGAGCGCTCCTCAACGATGGCCCGCGTCTTCCTCTCCCACTCCAGCCGCGATTTCGCCGCAGCTGCGGAGCTGAAGGCCTGGCTGGATGGGCAGGGATTCGCCCCGGCCTTTCTCGATTTCGACAAGCACAGTGGCATCCCGGCCGGTGCCAGTTGGGAACGGACGCTGTATGAGCAGATCCAGCGCTGCCAGGCCCTGCTGATCCTGCAGACGCCGAACTGGAGCGCTTCCCGCTGGTGCTTTGCCGAATTCACCCAGGCGCGGGCGCTGGGCAAACCGATTTTCCAGGTGGTGCAGAGCGACGAGGCTGCGGCCGAGGAACCAATCGCGGCGGATCTGCAGCGGCTCGACCTACGCCACGACCGACAGGCTGGCCTGGAGCAGCTGCGGCGGGAGCTTGAGCGCATCGCTCTACAGGATCAGGGCGGCTTCGCCTGGCCACCGCCGAATGATCCCGGCCGATCCCCCTTTCCGGGCTTGATGGTGTTCGAGGTGGAGGATGCGCCCGTGTTCTTTGGTCGCGACAGCGACTGGCGGACGGTGATAGAGCGGCTCAACACCCGCCGGGTACAGGGAGGGACGCCCTTGCTGGTTCTCCTGGGGGCGTCGGGATCGGGGAAGTCGTCGCTGCTAAGGGCAGGGGTGCTTCCGCGGCTACGGCGAGCAGGGCGCCAGTGGTTGGTGCTGCCGGTGTTGCGGCCCCAGTCGCGGCCCCTGGAGAGCCTGGCCCAGTCTCTGGCGGTGGCCCTGCAGCGGCCTGAGGCTTGGCGGGATCTTCACCAGCAACTGCTCAGCACAACGGAGGCCTCGGTCCTGGCCGGCCAGATTGCCGGCTGGGCGGCGGATCTGCGTCTGGCTGCCGCCGCGCCGGAAGCCCAGCTTCTTCTGCCGATCGACCAGGGGGAGGAGTTGTTCACGGTGGCCGAGGCCGCGGAGCGGGAGAGGTTTGTGGCCGTGCTGGCGGCGGCGCTGCAACCGCCACTGCCGCTGCAGGCGGTGATGACGATCCGCGCCGATGCCGTGGGCTCCCTGCAGGCCCTGCCGGAGCTGGTGAAAAGCCTGGACACCCTGCCTCTGGGACCGCTGTCGCTGGAGCGCTACCGGGAGATCATCGAGGGTCCAGCGCGGGTGGCTGGTCTGAAGGTGGAGCCAGCGTTCGTGGAGCGGGCCATCCACGACACCGCCACAGAGGACGCCCTGCCCCTGCTGGCCTTTGCCCTGCGGCAGCTGCACGATCGCTACGGCGCCGATGGCGTGCTCTCCCTGAGCGATTACCAGGCCTGGGGGGATCGGGCCGCTGGCCTTTCGCCATTGGAGAACGCGGTGAAGCAGGCCGCCGACGATGTGTTGCAGGCCCAGCCGCCGGATGAGGCGAGCCTGAAGGCGCTGAGGGACGCGTTCGTGCCGGCAATGGTGCGGGTGAGCGAGCAGGGCAGCTATGCCCGCCGGGCCGCCGCCTGGGACTCGCTGCCGCCGCTGGCCCGGCCGTTGTTGGAGGCGCTGGTGGCCGCCCGCCTGTTGGTGCGGCGCCAGGGCGAGGGGCAGCCGAGCACGGTGGAGGTGGCCCACGAAGCGCTTCTGCGGGTGTGGCCGCTGCTGCGCGGCTGGCTTGATGAGTCCCGCGATTTCCTGCTCGGCAGCCAGCAGCTGGAGCAGGATCTGGCCCAGTGGCAGGCGGCCTCCCCAGCCGACAAACCCCGAGCCCTCCTCAGCGGGTTGAAGTTGGCCAGAGGCCGGGCCTGGCTGGCCGAACGGGGACACCAGCTCCGCCCTGAGCTGAGGAGCTTCATCCAAACCAGCCAGCAGCGCGCCGTGCGCCAGCGGCGCATTCTCTTGGGGTCCGCGGCAGCTGCCTTCGCGGTGATCAGCGGCGCGGCAGGCCTCGCGTTCCTGCAGCTGCAGCGAGCACAGGCAGCCCAGGCGGCGCAGTTTGAAGCCACCCATCGGGCACTGATCACGAGTGATTCCTTCTTGAGCGTGGTGTATGGCCTGGCTGCGGCGGGCCCTTTGCTGGATGGGGAGACGCCGTGGGAGGCGGCGCAGCTGAGCCAGACCCTGCAGCAGGCAGTGATGGCCAACATGGCCCGTTCGGCTCCGATCGCCACGGGCCAGGGGAGCGTGGTCAGCCTGATCGAGCTGAAGAACGGTGAGCTGATCAGTGGCGGCTCCGACGGATCGCTGCGGCGCTGGCGGGATGGCAAGCCGGAGGGAGATGGCAAACCGATTGTCACGGGCCAGGGGAGCGTGTTGAGCCTGTTCGAGCTGAAGAACGGTGAGCTGATCAGTGGCGGCCGAGACGGTTCGCTGCGGCGCTGGCGTGGTGGCAAGCCGGTGGGAGATGGCAAGCCGATCGCCACGGGCCAGGGGGCCGTGTGGAGCCTGATCGAGCTGAAGAACGGCGAGCTGATCAGTGGCGGCTACGACGGATCGCTGCGGCGCTGGCGGGATGGCAAGCCGGTGGGAGATGGCAAGCCGATTGCCACGGGCCAGGGGAGCGTGTTGAGCCTGATCGAGCTGAAGAACGGCGAGCTGATCAGTGGCGGCACCGACGGTTCGCTGCGGCGCTTGTCCTCTGCCCCGATCGCCCGCGCCGCCTGCCGCCAAATCGATCTGGATTCAATTCCCACCGACACGGGCCTGGCTCCGGTGGTGAAAGCAGCGCAGAAAACATGTCGAGATATTGGAGTGCGCAAGTAAGAGGGATTACGTGAATCACCTTATAAACCTGAATGGTGGCCACCCAACAACATCATTCACCCGACCCCGCAGAGGCGATCATCATCTGCGGGCGCGTCAGCCGGCTGGCGATGATGAGCATTAGGCCTACGGCTATGACCATCGCAGCTCGCCAAGCACTCGATGACTGCCGGGAGGTGGTTAACATGCTAATCGACGGTGTACAAGGAAGTGAATGGAGGCGTAGATGGGTAATGGCTATTGTGCTTTTGCGCGCTGTTGGACACGTTCTGGCCAAGGTGGATGGTTGCCAGCCACCACATTACCGATCTGTCATTGATGTTTGGTGGGTGAAGTTGAAGCAGACGAGGCCAGAGCTCTCTATCTTTTGGCAATTCATTGACGAAGAACGGAACTCTGTACTTAAACAGTGCCGTAGTCGTGCTGGGCAGGGTGTTTCTACCCGAGTACCGACGTTGTTTCTCAATATGTGGACCGGAAAACAGTGGTCAGACCCAGGCCCGCCCCTATCTCCTCTCTATCCCTACACGGTTGTCTCCAGGCCATTTGAGGCAAGGGATCATCGAGATGTGCTTCGATAGGCAATCCAATGGTGGGTCTGCCAGCTGGACTCCATTGATTGAACTGTGAGTGAGGCCTAGCAAGCCCCTTCACAGACCAGACCAACGCGAAGTACTTCGAGCGCCGTACACTCAATGCCTGTCACTCAGGGGCAGCGTTTGATGCAAGGCACAACCAAGGAGAATCATGCGAATCACGATTGAAGTCAACGTTGCTGCTCCCATCGAAGCAGTGTGGGAAGCGTGGACATCACCAGCTGACATTCAGAAGTGGAATGCGGCTTCGGATGACTGGCATTGCCCAAGTGCAGAGGTCGACCTGAACCAAGGTGGAAAGTTCTCTTACCGCATGGAGGCCAAAGACGGCAGCATGGGCTTTGATTTCGAAGGCACCTTCACGAAACTGGTCCCCTACGAACTCATCGAATTCGCATTAGATGACGAGCGTCTAGTGGCAGTGGAGTTCGCCGAGAATGATGAGTCGGTGACTGTTCGTGAGAGCTTCGATGCCGAATCAGCAAATTCGGGCGAGCAGCAACGGCAGGGTTGGCAAGCTATTCTGGACAGGTTCGCTCGTCACGTTGAGGCCAAGAAACTCAGTTGAGGACTGTTTCACGCACTTCACATCCAGATGCGGAAGTCGGGAGTTGTGGATTTAGTCAATCACCAGCAGTACTCGCCCGCTTCTGATCTGGAGCGGTAGGCCATGCAATTGAACCGACGGAGCTATAACACGATCGCTCACGCGTGGGACGCCGCCAGGACGCAGTTGCTTCCCTGCGAACTCCCGTTCCTTGAAATGCTGACAAGCAGCCTTCCGCTGCCCGCCAGACTCCTCGACCTCGGTTGCGGGACAGGACGACCAATTGCAGAGTTCTTGCTCGAGAAGGGCCTCGCTGTGACCGGCGTTGACCAAGCTGATGACCTGCTCGCACTGGCAAGGCAGCGCTTTCCTGCTGGCCGCTGGCTGCAAGCGGACATGGAGTCATTTGAGCCAGATGAAGAATTTGATGGGGCTGTTGTCTGGGACTCGCTGTTCCATGTGGAGCGAGTTCATCACGAGCCCATACTGGGACGCGTGCTCAGCAGTATGAAGCGAGGTTCAAAACTCCTCGTCACTGTTGGAGGGTCGGATCACCCGCCTTTTACCGACACCATGTATGGGCAGACCTTCTTCTATGACTCGCACCCACCAATCGTGATTACAGAGATTCTGGAGTCATTGGGAGCGACGATTGAATTCGCCACTTTTATCAACAAGCCTACCTGTGGTCGGGACAAGGGCCGCTATGGCATCGTCGCGAGAGTGACCTAGCCCCTTGTTCAACCGCGGTCTGAGACGGCAGGCGCCGTAAGCCCTTGCAGCACCTGCCCCCGCGGTCAAGGTTGCCTCGAGCGTTCGGCCTGCAAGAACCGCTAGTCCGCCATTCTTGCTAGAGCCCGCTAAACCCGTTCCATGGAGTCCGTCATGCGCCCGGAGCGTTTGTTCAAGGTCACGGAGTTCCTCCAACCAGCAGACGGTGAGCCCATTCGCTCTGTCATCACTAAGTCGGCTGACGCAGCGGTCGTTGCTTGGACTGTCAAGCCCGGCCAGCAATCTCGGCCCATGTGCATCCTGAGGGCCAAGATACGTGGATCATCCTTTCCGGTTGCGGCGCGTACCGCGTTCGTGCTGATGGGGAGTCGATTGCCATCGCCAAGGGAGACGTGCTTGTAGCCCATCGCGGAGAAGTTCACGGTGTGATTAACACAGGAGAAGATCCGCTTGTCTTCGTTTCAGTTGTCTCTCCCGCAGCATCGGGCTTCGAGCCGACCTAGTTCATCAGCAGCAGGATGTCGGCGCCGTTGGCTACTGTCCGCCGCTGATCTGGCGGGTTTGGACCCACAATTTGGCCGTTTCCACCAACGAGCCCTGTGAACGCCGTCCGTTCGATACGAGTCCTTGGTGTACCAGAGGCACCATCGCTCCGCATGATGCTGGGGCTCTTCAGCGTCATCTTCATCGCCGTCGCCGCCTTTGCGGAAGGACACGTCGTCGGCGGCCTTGCCGGCTATGTCTTTCACAAGTTTGAGCAGGAGCGCATTGAGTTCTACATCCACGATCTGGCGGTCGCGAAGCGCTTCCGGCGCCAAGGCATCGCCATGGAGCTCATCGAGACCAACAAGGTGATCGCGCACCAGCGCGGCATCCATGCCATCTTCATTCCACGTGAGGTCTGACCCCTCAGCCAACCCGTCCCGGCCGGCAGTCGAAGCGATCGAACTCCGCCATGAAGCCCGCTGCCGTGGGGCTGCAGGCATAGAGACCGATCAGCACCGGCCCCGTCTCGCTCAGTTCGTGCAGCCGTGCCATCCGGAGCTGCTCCCAATGCTCCCCATCCATGCTGGAGTCGGCGATGACATCACGACCTTCCCGACGCAGCCGGAACCACACCGTCGTGATCTCCCTGGCCAGGGGCTGGGTCGACCAGTCGGAGGCCTGAGCGTTGGTCACCACCGCGCCTAAACAGTTGGGTCCCCCGGGTTCGAACTCCACCGACGTCTTGATCCAGCAGGCCGGCGACAGCCGCAGCAGCACCCCGGCCTGGTCGTAGCGATGGCAGGGGTGGGCGGTCACTCGGGTGGTGAGCACCACATCACCGGTCACCTCCATCAGCAGGGCATGGCCGTTGTCGGCCTCAAAGCCGTAATGGGTGCGTTGCCAGAAGTCGGTGCGGCCGGCTGGCCAGACCCTCAGGCTTCCGGTGTTGGCATCCAGGTCCCACCGGGGTGCCTCGCCCAGCCAGTGCAGGCGGGGGTCCAATCCAGGCCCGCGGACCATGTCCAGCCATGGGTTGTGATTCATGGTGTCACCGCGTTGGAGGTCAGGCCGATCTCCTGGCCGTAGGAAAGCTCGAGGGTGTGGCCATCGGGATCACGCAGGAAGGCCCAGATCCCCACCGGCGGGCCGTCGTCCCTGGGGTCTGAAACCAGCACTCCCTGAGCCTGGGCAAGCGCGCAAAGCTCCAGCAGCCGTTGCGGCGTGGAGCAACCCACCCCGAGATGGCCCAGGGGCCGCAATGGCGCCGCCACCGCTGCGGTCTCGATCAACACCACCACGAAGGCCCGGGTGCCATCGCCGATCCAGGCGACACGCAACCCCGGGTCGCTTCCCCGCTGGTGGACCACTCGCAGGCCGGTGTAGGTGGCATAGAAGGCCAGGCTGCGCTCAAGATCCGTGACCGGGAGAGCCACATGGGTCAGTCCGATGTCAACCATGACGAGGAGAGAGGAGAAAGGGAAGACGTTGGTCTGGGATCGGAAGCCTTGAGGACCAGGCCGTAGAGGACAGCCAGGCCGAGCGCCTGCGGCACCAGCAGGGCAGGCACCGCAGGCAGGCCGATGCCAGCGGCGATCCAGCCGAGCGACGAGGGCAGGACAACGGCACCGGCACTGCCGGCACTGGTGCCGAAGCCAACGGCGGCTGGCACCAGATGGGCAGGCAGGCGCTGCGGGATCAGCAGGATCGTGGCGGGAAAGATCGCGGCGAGAGCGAATCCCATCAGTGGCAGGACAACCATTGGCATGGCCCCATGGGACCAGCCGATCTGGGCTGCCAGCAGCAGGGCGAGCGAGCAGGCGATCAGCCGGATCACCCCCAGACGCGCCATCAGCCCGGCGAAACAGAAGCGGCCGATGGTGAGCCCCAGCCAGTAGAGGCTGACGCCGATGCCGGCAGTAACGGCGGGCTGGGAGCGCCCGAGGTGCTGAACGCTGAAGGCCCAGGTGCCGATCGAGGCCTCGATGCCCACCGCAGTGAGCAGCACCAGCCCGCTCAACCGCACGGACGGGAGCTGAAGCGCGTGCCCCAGGACTCGCCAGTCGCCGCCTGCAGCCGTTGGAGGACGTTGCCACAGGCAGCACCGGCGCTGGTGCCAAACCCCAAACAGCAGCAGGCCGACCAGGCCGGCCAGCACCACATAGACCATGCGCCAACCGCTCCCCAGGGCCAGAAGCGTGGTGGCGATCGCCGGGCCCGCGATGGCTCCGAGTCCGTAGAAGCCATGCAGCGGGCCGATCAGCCTGGTCCCGGATTCATGCTGGCCCACGGCCGTATTGAGGCCGGCGTCGATCAGCCCGATGCCCAGCCCCAAGACAGCGCCACCAGCCACCATCAGGTCCCAGCGGGGGGTCATGGCGTACAGCAGCAGGGCCGACGCCAGCAACGAGAACGCCACCACCAGCATCCGGCCCAACCCCAGCCGGCTGCGCACCACCCCGTTGAACAACGCAGCGAGGGTGTAGCCGCCGATCTGGCTGGTCAGCAACAGCATCACCGACGCCGTGTTCAGTTCGAAGGTGTCCAGCAGCGAGGGAACCAGAACTCCGAAGGTCGCCTCCACAGCACCGATGACCACAAAGGCGGAGAAGGCCATCCCCACCCGCAGGTTGCCCGGGGAGTCAGTCATCGGAGTTGGAAGGGGAGGAGGTGGAGGTTTCACTCCGGCGCAGCGCCACGGCAAGCAGCAGCAGCAGCACCGCCAGCCAGCGGCCCGGCCCGTTGGGGCGTTGGGGGACCCCCAGCCAGCCCCAGTGATCGATCATCAGCGAGCCGATCAACTGGCTGAAGACCACCGTCATGGTGGTGGCGGTGAGCCCAAGTCTGGGTATCACCAGGGTGGACAGGGTGACGTAGAAGGCGCCGAGCATGCCGCTGCAAAGGGCCCAGGGCGGGACCTCGGCGAGCCGTGCGAGGGTGTCGGCACGGAAACCGCCCAGGGCCAGCAGCAGGCTGAGGGTGGCGGCCCCCACCAGGAAGTTGATCGTGGCGGCAGCTACCGCGGAGCGCAGGCTGCCGCCGAGACGCGCATTGGCAGCCCCACCCAATGAGAGAAGACTGCCTGCCGAGAAGGCACAGAGCACGGCCGACAAGGGACTCATCGCGCATCCCCTGTCTGGGTGAGCAGGGCCATGGCCGCCAGGAACAGCGCCATGGCGGTATAGCCCCGGGTGCCGAGACGCTGGCGGCGCATCCCCAGCCAGCCGTGGTGATCCATGACGAGGCCGGCGACCGCCTGACCGGCCACCACCAGTCCCAGCGTCATGGTGGCGCCGAGGCTGGAGATCACCAGGGTGCTCGAGCAGATGTACCAGACACCGAGCAACCCGGCCAGCAGGCTCCAGCGCGGCGCTGTGCCGATCGCCCGCCAGTCGGGTGCCGGCATCAGGCGACTGAGCAGCAGCCCGATCAGGGTGACGGAGCCCAGCAGGTAGGAGAGGAAGGCGGCGAGTGGAACGGACTGGAGCGACTGGGCCAGCTGGGCGTTCATGGCCGCCTGCACCGGCAGCAGGGCGCCGGCCAGCAGGGCCATGGCGATAGCCATGGCAGAGGACACGGGGACGACAGGCACCGTCGAGCGGGCCAGACCGGAGCAAGACATCTCGATATCAAGAGACTCGACCCGAAGCTAAGCGCAAGATGTCTCTACGTCAAGCTATCCTCGGCCCATGGCCTCCGACCGCATCGACCAGATCCAGAGCCAGTGGCAACAAGCGTCCCCGGCGCTCGACGTCTCCGCCCTGGCCGTGGTGGGGCGCATCCTGCGCATCGCCCGACTGCTGGAGCGTCAGCGCGAAACGCTGCTGGCCCCCCATGGGCTCAGCGTCTGGTCCTTTGATGTGCTGGCCACGCTGAGGCGGCAGCCACCGCCCTACCAGCTCACCCCCACCGAGCTCTACGGGGCACTGATGCTGTCCTCAGGTGCGATGACCAACCGGATCGACCGCCTTGAGAGCGACGGACTGGTCGAGAGGCGCCGCGAGCCGGTGGATCGACGCAGCGTCCTGGTGCGGCTTACAGCCAAGGGCGTTCAGCGGGTGGAGACCGTGCTGCCTCAGATCCTTGATCCAGAGCGGGAGCTGCTGGAACAGTTCACGACCTCGGAGGAGCGTGATCTGTTTGGAGGACTGCTGCGCCGGCAGCTCCTCGCCTTGGAGTCCGGTGGCTGACCCCCCCTAGCAACCCAAGCGGGCCCACAGCCAATCCACGCCAATTCAACGACGACAACACCCTGAGCCAGGCTGACGGACATCAGGTGATGGGCATGCCATGGATTCAGCTCTTTCTTTCAGGCCACTGACGCCGGCCGACCGCCAACGCCTTGAGATCCTGTGCATCGAATGCACCGACTTCTTTCAACTCGTCGAAGGTCAACCTGGTGGGAGCTCGACTGCGGCCGAGCTTCTCGGACCACTCGCGCCGAACGTGAGCATTGGCAAGAAAAGCATCGTTGGACTGGAGATCGGTCGTGACCTGATCGGGGTGGTGGAGCTCTTGGCTGGCTTTCCACGGCCGAATGAGTGGTACGTCGGTCTTCTTCTCCTTCATCCTGATGTGCGAGGTGCCGGCGCAGGAACAAGAATCTGGGAGATCCTGCGACAATGGATGACTCAGGAAGGGGCCGCCACTGTTCGACTCATTGTTCAGAAACAGAATCCCCGGGCACGTCGATTCTGGGAGCGGCAGGGCTTCGCTGTGGAAAGGGAGATGGTGGCCAACGCCGGAAAACTGGAGAGCCCAGTCTGGCTGTTGCGTCATTGCCTGGAGGCGGAGGCCCCAAAAAAATGAGAATCCTATCAACCTCACTCAATGGATTCAACTCTGCGAAACGCGAGTCGACGAATGTGGTTGTCGATCAACCCCGGCATCAGTACGCGTCCCGCACCAGCGACCCGGGTCACCGCTTCCCCTGCTGGCGGGGTGATGGGCCCTGGGGAAATGGTACGGATCGTGTTGTCCACCACCAGCACGTTGGAGGGTGGCGAAAGCTGGGCTGAGGTGCCATCGAAGACACGCACATTCTCGAACAGGGTGGTGCCTGGTTTGACAGGAGCTGCTGGCTGTTGCGACGCTGGCTCCGTCGCCGCTGTTGTGGTTGGAGTTGTGCTGATCGGTGCTTGAGCACATCCCCCGATCAGGACAAGCGCCAGAAAGGAAGACGGGCGGATGTCCATCGGGGAGGTATTTGCTGAAGGAACGCTACATCAGCCAGCACTGGAGCCACGAGATCTGGGTATACCACCGACTCGAGTCGCCTCCCCATGATCTTTATGAATCGTTCCACCGGTCTGCGCCCAGGTGATGGCAGGCTTTAGCCATGCATCAACGCAATCATGTTCTCGCTGGAGCGGGTGGTTCCCTGGGCCATGCATTCGACGAGTACTGTGCCACGTTCTTACTCGCCGGGGCCGAGATGGACGGCCGAGTCCTGGGTTGTGGAGATGGACCGGCAAGCTTCAATGCAGAAACTACCAAAAGGGTGGCGAAGACTTTCACCTGCGATTCCATCTGCACGCTCAGCAAAGCGGCTAGGCAAGTTCCGCATGGATGCCATGAACGCATTCTTTGATGACTATCCAGTTGGCCTGGCTGAGGGTCGGTGCGTGAACCCGGAATCGCCAACTCCAGAGAGGAGCCTGCGACGGGCTGAGGATTCAAAGCGCTGATGGCGACCATCAGGTTGCAGCGGACGGAGTCATCGGTGGCTGCTGAACCCAAGAGGGCCAAGGCTGCATCGGATCTTGAGCGTTGTGAGACAGCCCCAGTGACTACCGCCCCACGCTCCACCGAGACCTCCGCCATCGCCACCGTCGGGATCGATGTCGGCGGCCCCCGAAAGGGCTTCCATGCCGTTGCCCTCAGCGGCGGCGCCTACGCCGCCCAGTTGGCCACCAGCGATGTGCGGGAGCTCGCCCACTGGTGCCGCTCCGAGGTGCAGGCGAGCGTGATCGCCATTGATGCCCCCTGCCGCTGGAGCCGCGATGGCCGCGCCCGACCCTGCGAACGGGAGCTGAGGCAGCGGGGGATCATCTGCTTCGCCTCCCCCACCCGCCAGGCCGCCGTGGCCCACCCCACCGGCTACTACGACTGGATGCTGCAGGGGGAGGCGCTGTATCAGGCTCTTGAGGTGTCCCATCCCCTCGTCCACTGCCTGCCCATCAACGGGCCGGGCTGCTTCGAAACCTTCCCCCACGCCATCACCTGGCACCTGCGCGGCGGCCAGGCCCAGGCCTCCCAGAAGCGCACGCAGCGCCGGGCGTTGCTGCAGCAGGCGGGCATCGACCTCGCGCCGCTCACCAGCATCGATTGGATCGATGCCGCCCTCTGCTCCCTCACCGCCCACCATGCCGCCGTCGGTTGCGCCTGCGTGCCCTACGGCGAACCGGAGACCGGCTGGATCGTGGTGCCTCGCTAAACCGCCGGGGCCTCGGCTCCGCGGGTGACGGAGATCAGCGCGCCCACCAGGCCGAGGGCGGCCGCCAGGCGAAAGGCCAACTGCTGGGCGCCAAGAAAGGCCTCCAGCTGGGACCCGCCCAGCCGTGCTCCCACCTCCCCGGCCAGGGCGGCGTCGGCACCGGCGGCGCCGAGGCCGTGGGCGAGCAGGGAAGCCGCCAGCGCCGCTCCGATCGCCTGGCCGAAGTTGCGCGCCATCGAAAGGAACCCGTTGGCCACGCTGAGGTGCTGCGCCGGCACCGTGTTGAGCGTGGCGCTGTTGTTGGGGGGATGGAACAGGCCGCCGCCCATGCCCAGCAGCACCAGCGGCCAGATGATGCTGGCGACGGCAGCGTCCGGACCCAGCCAGGACAGGCCCACCAGACCCGCACTGACGCAGAGCATGCCGGCCGTGCTGAGGGTCCGCGCTCCCACCCGATCCCCCAGGCTGCTCACCGTCAGGCTCGTGGCGGTGAGCACCAGCGAGAGCGGCACGATCAGCACCCCCGACATCACCGGCGAGCGGCCCAGCACCAGCTGGGCGTACAACGGCAGCAGGAAATAGCAGGCCACCGCGGCCACGAAGTAGAAGGCGGCGGCCACCGAGCCGAAGGTGAAGGCCCGCGATCGGAACAGGCTCAGCGTCAGCAGCGGTTTCGCCAGGCGCTGCTCCACCGCCACGAACAGGGCCAGAGCCGCCGCGCCGCCCATCAGGATCGCCAGGCTGGCCGGGCTCAGCCCCTCTTGGGAGAGCTGCTCGATCACCAGGAAGGGAGCGCTGGTGGCCACCACCGCCAGCACGGCCCCCGTCCAGTCCATGGCGGTGCGGTCCTGGCTGCGGGGGCGGGCCTTGAGGATCCGGAGGCTGAGGATCAGTCCGGCCAGGCTCACCGCCAGGATCACCAGAAACAGGGAGCGCCAGCCGAACTGGCCGATCAGCAGGCCACCGAGCACCAGCCCCGTGACCTGGGCCAGCGCCAGGATCGAGGCATTGACGGCCATGGCCTTGCGCCGCTCCTGCTTCGGGAAGACGGCGGTGATCTCGGCCATCACGTTGGCCAGCACCAGGCCGCCGCCCACGCCCTGGAGAACGCGGAAGCCGATCAGGATCTCCACCGTCGGTGCCAGCGCGCACAGGACCGACGTGACGACGAGGACGCCCATGCCGATGACGACGATGCGCCGGCGCCCCCAGATGTCGGCCAGGCGCCCGGCCGGCAGCAGGGTGACCGTCACGGTGAGCAGGTAGGCGACGATCACCCACTTGAGAACCGGCAGCCCGACGCCGAACTGTCGCGCCATCGCCGGCAGGGCGAGGGTGACGATGAACCCGTCCATGTAGACAACGAAGTTGCCGCATTCCACGGCGGCCAGGGTCCACCAGCGGTCGGGATTGGCCGGCGGCGCTTCCCCTGGACGCTGGACGGCTGCGTTGACCTGGTCCATCGCCGGTGCTGCCCTGAGGCTGAACTCTCAGGTGCAGAAAGCTAGGGGACGTCGCCGATGCGTGGGTTGCCAGAACATCGCCAGGCATCGGGGACGACAGGCTGACCGTGGCCACGGCGTTGGCTCGGCTTTTCCGGCATCAGGTGGCCGGTTTTTCCTGCATCGAATGCTCCGCTTTTCCTGCATTAGAGTCTCGGCATCTGATGCATTGGCTCCCGACGTATGGCCTCCGGCTACCGCCCCCGCATCGCCGATGCCGAGCTGCGGGCCTGCCTGGCCGCCGCTGGGGCTGTGGTGGTCGAGGGCCCGAAAGCCTGCGGCAAGACCCGCACGGCCCAGCAGCTGGCCGCTTCCACGGTGCTGCTGGATGTGGACAGCAGCGCTCGCCAGGCACTGGCCGTCGATCCGGCCCTGGTGCTGGCGGGTCCCCGGCCGCGCCTGCTGGACGAGTGGCAGGTGGAGCCGGCGCTCTGGAACCACGTGCGGCGGGCGGTGGATGCCGTCGACGCGCCCGGGCAGTTTCTGCTCACCGGTTCAGCGGTGCCGGCCGATGACGCCGAACGCCACACCGGAGCCGGTCGCTTTTCCTTTCTGCGCCTGCGCCCCATGACCTTGCAGGAAAGTGGCGCTGGCCAGGGAGGTGTTTCGCTGGCGGGCCTGCTGGAGGGCCTGCCGCCCAGCTGCGCCGATCCAGGGTTGGGCGTGGCGGATCTCGCCGAGCTCATCTGCCGCGGTGGCTGGCCGGCCCAGCTGGAGCGACCTCTGGCGGCGGCCTCCCGGGCCGCCCGCGACTACCTGGAGCAGGTGCGGCAGGTGGACGTGCAGCGGGTGGATGGGCGGCGGCGGGATCCCCAGCGGCTGGGGGCCCTGCTGCGCTCCCTGGGCCGCAACGTGGCCACCGAGGTGCGCCTGTCCACCCTGGCGGCGGATGCCGGTGGAGCCGATGGGCCGCTCGACCCGCGCACCGTGGCCGACCATCTGCAGGCCCTGGAGCGGCTGATGGTGCTCGAAAACCAGCCCGCCTGGGGCCCCCATCTGCGCTCCAAGGCCACCCTGCGCCAGGCACCCCGACGCCACTTCTGCGACCCCTCCCTGGCGGTGGCGGCCCTGGGCGGCAGTCCCGATCGCCTGCTCAACGACCTGGAGTGGCTGGGTCTGCTGTTCGAGTCGCTGGTCATCCGCGACCTGCGCGTGCTGGCCCAGGGGCTGGATGGTGAGGTGTTCCACTACCGCGACGACTACGGCGTGGAGGTGGACGCCATCGTCCAGCTGCGCGATGGCCGCTGGGGTGCGCTGGAAATCAAGTTGGGCCAGGGCCAGGTGGAGGCCGCTGCCGCAGGCCTGCTGCGCTTTTCCCAACAGATCGATACGGCCCGCACCGGCGAACCTGCCTTCCTGGCGGTGGTCTGCGGCAGCGGCTACGGCTACCGGCGATCGGATGGCATCACCGTGGTGCCGGTGGGGGCGCTCGGGCCTTGAATAGACATCAGGCCAAAGCACCGCCCATTCCAGGAGCAAGACATTGCCCTACGTGAACGTTCAGATCACCAAAGGTGCATCGCGGCAGCAGAAGGCCGAGATCGTCAGGGACATCACGGACTCACTCGTTCGTGTGCTCGGCAAGAAGCCCGAACACACCCATGTCGTCATCCAGGAGATCGACGACGAGAACTGGGGGTTTGCCGGGATGCTCACGGACGACTGGAAGGCGGCGCAGGCGGGGACATCCAGCCATGGGCGATAGACCTGCCACCGATTGGGAGGCCAGGTTCCAGGCCAGCCGGGAGCCCCAGGTGAAGGTGCTGGAGAAAGCGTTCGCGGGCATCCCCGCCGGTGCCCGGATGCTGGTCGTCACCCCTCGGATCGTCGATGCGGAGGTGTGCGAGATCGCGCCTGGGGCCGTGATGGCGGCGGCGACCCTGCGTCAGCGGCTGGCCGTGCGGCATGGGGCCGACTACGCCTGTCCGGTCACGACGGGGATCGCCCTGCGGGTCGTGGCCGAGCGCTCCTACCTCCGCCTGCAGGCCGGTGAGGACTCGGTCACCCCGTTCTGGCGCGCGCTTGACCCCGACAGCGACCTGGCGGGCAAGCTGGCCTGTGGCAGGGAGTTCCTGCGGCAGATGAGGTCGGCAGAGGCGGCGCCCCTGCGCACCGGTCGATGAAACCCAGGACCTTCGAAGGTGGCTGCCTCTGTGGCGCCATCCGGTTCCGCGCCACCGGTGTCCCGGAGAGGCCCCACACCTGCTCCTGTGCCATCTGTCGCAGGCACTCAGGCGCGCTCACGCTCACCTGGGTGGAGTTCCCGGCAGCGAGCGTCGAGTGGATCGGCCCCGGCGGCAGGCCCGCCACCTGGCGTTCCTCCGCCTTCTCCAGCCGGGCCTTCTGCAGCACCTGCGGCACCACGATCGGAGCCATCGACGACGAGCCGATCATCGCCCTCGTCACCGGCGCCTTCGACAAGCCCCACCTCAAGGATCTGGCTCCGACGGCCCACTCCTACCTCTCGCGCAGGCCGCGGTGGTGGCATGTCGCGTCTGACGCCGAGACACGCCGGGGGGGCGATTCTTGATGACGGGTCACGCCCTTCTGGACCACATCCAACGTGCCGGCGTGCTGCTTTATCAACGCCTGGATCCCCCAGCCTTCCCTGCCTGAGCGGCCATAATCTGTCCTGCTAGCAGCCCGCGCCGCCACGATGTCCCGTCCCAGTCGGGCGGACACACCCAGCAAGGGTCGGTCCGTCGCACGGCTCACAAGCCTGCAGGCCCCTGAGCGCCCCTACCGGCTGGGCATGGCCCGCGGGCAGCTCGTGGCGCCCGAGTCGATCGATGGCGCCAACCCGTTGATCACCGATCTGTTCGAGCAGCGCTGACGCCTTCCGCATGGAACCAGAAATCGCCTCACGCGAAGAGCAGCTCAGAGAGGCCATGCTGGCTTCCGATGTGCCATCGCTTGAGGCCCTGATCTCCCCGGATCTTGTCTTTGTCAACCATTTCGGGGCCGTGCTCTCCAGGGAGGAGGACTTGACGCTGCATCGCTCCGGCACTCTGAGATTCCATCGCATCGATCCATCCGAGCGACGCATCCTGATGCTGGAGCAGGCGGCCTTTGTCTGCGTCCGGGTTCACCTCTGGGGAGTGTTCAACAGTTTCCCTTTTCACGAGGATCTTCGGTTCTCCCGTCTGTGGCAACGCCACGCCAGTGGCGCCTGGCAGGTCGCCGCCGGCCAGGCCACCCGCGTGCAGGCTCTGGCCCCACCGTCCTCCTGATCGTTCCCCCCCCATCGGCCCTGTGCAATCCGCATCCGTTCGCCCAGCCACCCCCGCCGACCTCGAGACCCTCGTTCCGCTGTTCGACGGCTACCGGCAGTTCTACGGCCAGCCGTCTGAACGGGATCGTGTCCGCGAGTTTCTAAGCGAGCGGCTGACGCAGGGGGATTCGGTGCTGTTCATCGCCGAAGCCGGTGCCCGGGCGGTGGGCTTCACCCAGCTCTATCCGTCCTTCTCCTCGGTGTCGATGGCGCGGATCTTCATCCTCAACGACCTGTTCGTGCTGCCCGAGGCCAGGCGCTCGGGGGTGGCCCGCCGGCTGCTGGAGGCCGCCGTGTGCCATGGCCGCGAGGCCGGCGCCATCCGCCTCTCGCTCTCCACCGCCCTCACCAACACCGCCGCCCAGGCGCTCTATGCCTCGGCCGGCTGGGAGCGTGATGTGGTGTTCTGCGTTTATCAGCGAGCCCTTGCCTGATCCGCGCCGCAGCTGCCGCGATTGGCCTCTCCTTGCCGCTTGCCGCCCATGCGATCGATCCGGCCTATGCCAAAAAGCTTGAGAAGTCTGGCTGCACCCAGGTCACCGAACTGCAGGGCTGCGACATCAACAAGACCAAAGAGCAGAACGCCAAGGCCGGATTCGGTACCGCGGGCACTTCCGTGTCCCCCTATGCCGGCCAGTGGGTCGCCAGGAATGGGGACGGCCGCACCGTCTCCACCATCCGGATCGATGCCAAGAACAAGGTGCTGGTGAACGGCAAGCCGGTGGCGAGCAAGCTCTCCGATGGCGCCTTGGTGTTCAAGTCCGGCTTCATCACCTACACGATCCAGGGCGACCCGCGGATCACCAACGAGAGCAGCTGGTTCGATACCGACGCACGGACCAAGGGCCCCATCCGTCGCCAGTAAACCGCGCCCTCCGGACAGGGCCTCAGAGGCCCTGTTCCCGGAAGAAGCGCTGCATGGCGTCCTCCGCCTGGGTCACCTGGGCCGGGGTGCAGGCAGAGGTCTTGCTGAAATATTTGCCCGCCTTGTTGAAGTTGACCCGACAGGCGCCCTCGAACTTCACCTGGCGGATGCCCAGCAGCAGCTGCACGATTTCCGGCGGTTTCGCCGCGGGCGGGGTGGGCGTGGTGCTGCTGGCTTCCTTGCCGTAGGGGGCGGGATCCCAGAAGACAAAGATCGACTGGTTCTCCAGCCGGTACACCTGGCCGCGGTTGGCCTCCAGGATCTCGCGCTTGGCCGGTTCACCGCGCCCATCGAAGTAGGCGTTGGGGGTGCTCTCGTTGGGCTTGAGCTCGATCCTCTGGCCGCCCTTGAGCTGGATGCTGACGAATCCCTGCCGCTGCGAGAAGGTGCACAGCCCGGAGGAGGTGGCCTTGTCGTCGCCGGCGGGGAAGACATCGCAGCGGGCCTGCACGGTGTCGGCCAGCGCCGGCGCCGCCACCACCACGGACGCCAGGCCCAGCAGGGAGGCGGCAAGGATCGGAAGCGGTTGCCTCAGAAGACGTCGCATCGGCGGGGTCGGTACTGCTTCGAATGTACCCAGCGCGGCGCTGGGCGTCCGCGCCGGACGGATCGGGGTGACAGGGCCCGCTGGTGTGGCTATGGGACTCCTGTGGGCAGTCACGAAGGGATGGAGACCACTGCATCGGCGGGCGCCCTCGCCCCGCGCGTCCGTCCGACGATCCGCCTGGGGATCGCGCTCTGGCTCGCCTACAGCGCCCTGGCCGGAGTCCTGCAGTTCCGCACCGGCATTCCTTACACGGACTGGTTCAAGACGGCCGGCAATGCCTTCGCCACGGCGGTTGTTCCCCTCACCCTCGGCGGCCTGGCGCTGCTGGCCTTCACCCGCTGGTGCCGCTGGGACCATGTCTGGCGGGATCCCGTCCGGTTGCGCTGCACCGGCCTGATGAAGCTGTCGATGCTGGCCTGGATGGCGATGATTGCCTTCCGCCTGGTGGGCATCCAGTGGAGCGCGGTGCCGCCGGACCTGCTGCTGGCCATCCTCGCGGCCGGCGTGGGCGTGGGCTTCGCCGAGGAGCTGCTGTTCCGCGGCCTGTTCCTGCGCTGCCTGCGCCAGGGGGGCCGCTCAGAAGCCACCGCCGCGATCTGGACGGGCATCTGCTTCGGGCTGTTCCATCTCCCCAACATGTTCATGGGGATGGGCTGGATCGGCGCGATCCAGGTGGTCCTGGCGGCCCTGAGCGGCATCCTCCTGTACGTCTTCCGCCGCTACACGGGCCTCCTCTGGCCGGCGATGGTGGCCCATGGCCTCTGGGACATCTCGACCTTCCTGGCCGGTGGCTATGCCTACCCGTGGCTCTCGATGGCCTCCGTCGCAGCCCAGGCGGTGTTCGTGGTGCTTGGCCTGCTCGTCTACGTGGGCCTCTACAGAAGCGACCGGGACACGGTGGTGATTCCTGGCCCCTCTCACACCACCGCCAGCGCCGCGAGTGAACCGCTGTAGCCGGTGATCTCGACGAGGGCGTCGCTGGCGGCCTGGAAGCCGGCGGTTCCGTCGTTGAGGGCCAGGAAGGTGCGGCTGCCGCCCGCGGCGGCCAGGGTGAAGGTGGCCCCGCCGTTGGCGGCGAAGCTCGCGGGGGTCAGCACGGCGGCCAGGGCGGTGGGGCTGAGGTCGGCCACGGCCCCCAGTTCGCGCAGGGCGGCGGCCGACACCGCCTGGGGGCCGTCGATGCGGTCGCTGCCGATCACCAGATCGGTGATCTGGTCGGGGGCGCCCAGCAGGGAATCCCGCAGGCTGGCGAGGCGGAAGGTGTCGGCGCCCCCCAGCCCGGTGAGCGCATCGGCGCCGGGGCCGCTGGCGAGGGTGTTGGCGGCGGCGTTGCCCGTGAGGAAGCGGGGGTTGGCGGCGCTGAAGGCCAGCCGGCCGGCGCCGCCGAACAGGGCCGCCGCCGTGAGGGCGCCGCTGTGGCCCAGGGCCCGGCCCTGGCTGGCGTTGAAGCCCACGCTCACGCTGCGGCCGGGCTGGATCGCGCTGGCCCAGGCGTCGCCGCTGACGGTGTGGCGGAACAGGCCTCCCGCCAGCGCCGTGCTGCTGATCCGCACCCCCCAGGGCGTGCCGCTGGGACGGTGCGGGCTCTCAAAGCTGAAGCTCCAGCCGTTCAGCGGCGCCGCACCGGTGTTGCTGATGGTGAGCTGCACCGTCATCCCCCCGGTCCAGATCGAGCCGCCCACCACCACCGCCAGATCCGGACTGGAGGTGAGCGGGAGGCCGTTGAGGCTGGCCGGCAGCGGGGCGCCGGGGGTGGGAATCGGTGGCGGCGGTGTGGGAGTGGGGGTTGGTGTTGGTGTTGGTGTTGGTGTCGGGGTGGGAATTGGTTTGGGCGTCGGTGTTGGCGTCGGCGTCGGGACCGGGGTCACCGGAGTTCCGCTGCCGCCCGACCGCACCGTGATGCCCGGCAGGGCGTCGAGCTGGGCGTCGGTGAGCGGCACGCCGCCGCGGCGTTCGACGCTGCGGGCGAAGGCGCCGGTGAGGGCGGCGTTGTAGTCGAGGGCCACCTCGTTGGCGACGTAGTCGTCGCGGCGGTCCTGGTAGGCGAAGTCGTTGGCGCTGGTGGGGCCGCCCACCAGGGCGCCGTAGAGGGTGTGGGTGTTGGGCTGGCCGTTGCGGAACCCGTCCCAGCCCACCCCCGAGGCCGCCCGGTGGTGGGGCTGCCGGGGTGCGTTGGCCCCGAAGCCCACCAGGTAGCTCGACTGGCGCGGATTGGCCCCGAGGATGTAGTCCACCGTTCCCTGCGAAAGACGGCCGTAGGCGCCGCCGGGATCGCGCACGTTGTCCGCGTACACATCGGCCAGGAAGGCCGTGTTGGCGGCGTAGCGCAGCGAACCCCACTGGCTGATGTGGCGCAGGCCGCCGGCGCTGATCGTCACGCCGTTGCCGCCGCTCACCCAGTTGTTCAGCCAGCCCTCCACGTCCTGCTGGATGCGGGCCGAGCCGGTGTCCTCCGCCAGGATCACTGCCGTGGCATAGGAGGCGTCGTCCCAGTTGCCCGTCCAGCCGCGCGAGAGGCCGCCGATGCGGCCGGTGTAGATGGAGAGGGCCTTGTCCCGGTAGGCCGTGCCGTTGCCCCCCGCCGCGCCCACCGCCCGCGACAGCCAGGCGGCGCCGTAGGCCAGCTCGTCGTTGTAGCCGCTCCAGGAGTTGTAGAAGGAGCGGACCTCGGGGATCGCATCGGCGTAACTGCCCCGGTAGCGGTCGGCGAAGTCGTAGAGCGAGACGGCGCGGTTGAGCAGCAGGTCGGCGTAGGCGGCATCGCCGTTCTGGCGGAACAGCACCGACGCCGAGGCCAGGGCCGCCGCCGAACCCGCCGCCACATCGGAGCCGGGCTTGCTGGGCGTCACCGCCATCGCCGGCCGGGCGATCGTCTGGCTTTCGGGCGCGCTCCAGAGGGCGTGGTCGGCCCCGGCATCGCCCACCTGGGCCACGAAGTAGAGGGTGGTGCCGGCGGCGTCGACGCCGTGGGCCTTGAGCAGGTAGTCGGTGCCCCAGCGGACCGCATCGAGCAGCTCATCGGTCTGCCCCGTGACGGCATAGCCATCGGAGAACTCGATCCCGCCCCAGGCGAGGGTGGCGAGGGTGGAGGCCAGCGGCAGCCCGAACTTCACGTGATCGCCGGCATCGTGGTAGCCGCCGCTGAGGTTGAGCGTCAGGCCGCTCTGCAGGTTGGCCACCGTGCGCCCACCGAAGTACACCCCGTCGGCCCCGTCCCGCAGGCCGGAATCGCCGCGCCAGTCGATCCGCTTGCGGGCCTCATCGAGGTCGCCGGAGCGTTGGGCCTCATAGAAGAGGAAGCTTTTCTGCAGGGCCTCGGCGTAGTTGAGCCCCACCCCGGTCAGCGGATCGACGGACGCCATCGCTCAGAACAGATCACCCCCAACGGTTTACGGCGCCCCCCCTGGCCGGGGCGACCCCCTTCGGAGGGTGGTTGGCGGCGCGCCGGAGGGTGATCGGCCGCAGGGGCGCGGGGGCGCGCGGCTCAGCGCAGCCGGATCAGGCCCTGCCGCAGTGCCATCACCAGCGCCTGCAGCCGGTTGCGGGCGCCCATGTTCTGCAGCAGCCGCTTGGTGTACGACTTGGCCGTGCTCGGGCTGATCATCAGCCGCTCGGCGATCTCCCGGTCGGTGAGACCGTCGGCCAGGCCCTCGAGGATCTCGTAGTCGCGCGGGCTGAGTTCGCTGATCGGCGCCGGTACCGGCAGGCCGCGCATCGAGGCGCTGCGGAAGTGGTGCCCGCCCAGCGCCGCCAGCACCGCCGCCTGCAGGGCGCCGCTGTGGAAGGTCATGTCGCGCTCCGCCACCAGCCCGTCCACCCAGGCCGCCCGCACCAGCGCCGGGTCCTGGACCGGGGCGGTGCCGATCACGATCACCTTCAGCTGGGGATGGCGCTCCTTCACCGTGGCCGTGAGGCTGAGCACGTCGCCGCCCTCGAGGCTGTCGGAGCAGACCAGCAGCCCGTGGGGCTGCTCCGCCAGACGGCGCAGGCAGCTCTCAGCGTCGGTGACGGCACAGCCGATCAGGCCGTAGCCGAACAGCCCCACCGTGTAGCGCAGCAGCAGCGGCTCCTCGCCCATCGCCAGCGCCACCCGCGGTGGCACATCGGTGGCGATCAGGGCCCGGCGCATCACCGCCCGCCGGACCTGGACGACGGGCAGATCGGCGGTGAAATCCACGGAGACCGGCGGGTTCTGGGGGCAGGCTATGGGGATGGACCGATTCGGGGCGACATTTCGGAGCCGGCGGCGCGCTCTGGCGCCGTTGCTGCTCGCCGGCGGCCTGCTGCTGACCGTGCGGCCGGCCCTGGCCGAAGGGGAACCGGCCGGCGTCACGGTGCGGACGCTGGTGCAATCCACCAAGTCGTGGAACGGCACCCCCCTGCCCGCCTACCCCGGCGGCCAGCCGGAAGTCACCGTGCTGCACATCACCATCCCCCCGGGGGTGGCGCTGCCCATGCACCAGCACCCGGTGATCAACGCCGGCATGCTGATCCGCGGCCAGCTGCTGGTGACCAGTGCGGCCGGCGCCAGCGTGCAGCTCCGGGCGGGCCAGGGGTTGATCGAGATGGTGAACCAGCCCCATTACGGCACCAACAACGGCACCGAACCCGCCGAGATCGTGGTGGTCTACGCGGGGGTCAAGGGCCAGCCGATCACCGTGCCGGCGCCGGCGCCGGGCCCAGCCCGTTGATGGGGGGCTCGGCGAAGGGCCGTTGCCGAGGGGCCGTTGTGCTGAAGGGCTCTGGCGCTTGATCGGCGACCTTGATGTCTCTCTCGGAGCTCGGAGCAGATCTGTACAGGATGTACAGCTTTGTGCGCTGCCCTGTTGAGCCCCTGCCACCCCCCGGAAGCCCGGAGCCCTGGAAGTCCCGGAAGGTTGTTCGCCCGAAGCCATGGGTTTGGTGTTGGATGGGCCCCAGTTCTGCGCAGGG
The DNA here is from genome assembly GCA_943367585.1 of Rhizobium sp. Q54. Lineage (GTDB taxonomy): Bacteria > Cyanobacteriota > Cyanobacteriia > PCC-6307 > Cyanobiaceae > Cyanobium. The sequence continues at coordinate 110,620 of CALRJP020000007.1, read as the reverse complement.
AGCTAGGCCAATTGGTCAGGCATCTCCGTCCCCTCCTGGCTGGCCTCCTGGGCGCCTATGTGCTGGCCTACGGCGTGGCCCGGGTGTCCATCTTCCACGCTGTGGAGCGTTACGGCGGCCCGGAAGGGAAGGGGCCCCCACGGCAGGACTTCATCACCCGGCGCGACCGTCCCGCTGGCGACGGCTGGGAGTATCAGCTGTTCCTGCCGGCCATCAGGTTGGAAGAGGCCAGCCTGGGATTCCTCCACAACCGTTAGCCGGTGGACCCTCTCGAACTGCGGGCTCGGCCGCAACGGCACGGCTCAACGGCGCTCGGGTGAGATCAGACACAGTGACGGATGGGCCCCGTCCATAGACTCGCAGCCGTGACATTGGCAGACGGCTCAGGTCTGGATATGGCTGATTCACGCACAACCAGAACCGAGAATCTGGCGCCCCTTCTGCCGAACGTTCCCTTGCTTTCGAGTGCTGGGGCTGGCTGGCAGGGGATCACACTGGAGCAGTTCCGCTGCCCTCCGTTCGAAACCCCGGAGTATTCCTATCCCGACCACAAGATTGCCATCCATACCCGCATCCCGGAAGATCTCCAGGTCAAGCGGAAGTTGAATGGACGGGTGCAGGTTGAGCAGGTTGTTGCAGAGCAGGTGATCGTGGTGCCTGCCGAGGTGACGCATCAGGTTCAGTGGGATCAGGACTCGGAGTTCCTGATCCTCACCCTCAAGCCCGATGTTCTCCGCCAGGTTGCCTATGAGGCGATCGCCCCCGACCGGGTTGACCTGGTGCCGGATCTGCCCCGGGCAGATCCATTGGTTCGCCAGTTGGGGCTAGCCCTTCGCTCGGAGTTGGAGCTGAACGGAGGACGCGATCACCTGTACGTGGAAACGCTCGTGAATTGTCTGGCCGTGCATCTGCTGAAGACTCACTCGACGGTACCACCCCGATTCCCTGCCGCGGGACCGTTGCCCTCGTCCACGCTTGGCCTGGTGACCGGTTACATCCAGGACCATCTCGACCAGTCGCTTTCGTTGGCGGACCTGGCGACCTTGGTGGGAATGAGTGCCTGTTACTTCGCCACCTTATTCAAGCAATCCACGGGAACGTCGCCCCACCAGTTCATTGTGCAGTGCCGGCTACAGCGATCGCAGCGGCTGCTGGCGCGCTCGGATGCCGCCATCGCCGAGATTGCCCTTCAATGTGGCTTCTCCAGCCAGAGCCATCTGACGCGCGTGTTTCGAAAGCACCTGGGCACGACCCCCAGGGCCTATCGAATGTCCGTGACATAGCCCACACCTCCATTCCAGATCAAAAGAATGTGCCATCTTTCCAAAGATTTGGAAAGATCCCTCCAGGGTTAATGGCTAGCCTGCCCTCGAATGCATCCCAATGGCTCGCGTTCCGAGGATCCTGAATGTCTACCCCAGCCGGACTTCCGCCGATTTTCGCTGATGTGCCTGTGGCGATCGCTCCATCGCATCTGGTTGCGGAGTTTCCACCCGGCACATTCCTGGAAAGCATTGCGGTCAGCTCCGATGGCACGTTGTTCGTCAGCAGCCATCTGGATGGCAAGGTGTTACGGATTGGAGCCGATGGGGTGCCTGTGGTGCAGGCGGCCATCGCTGGCAAAGCCACGGGGCTGGCCCTCACCCCTGCCGGAGACCTGTTGCTGACAGCCTGGGATGCTGACGGCCTTCCTGTCATCTATACGATTTCCCCCCAGGGCGTTGTGACGTTGCTCGTGACCCTGCCCGAGGCCATCTTCCTGAATGGATTGACATCCCTCTCGCCATCCACCTATCTGATTGCTGACTCCTATCGCGGTGCCATCTGGCAACTGAATCTGGCGGATCAGTCGGTCGGTGTGTGGCTGGAACATCCTCTGCTGGCGCGCCGTTCCGAGGACAGGGCGTTTCCGGCGGTCAACGGACTCAAGATCTATGGGCAGGCGCTCTACGCCTCCAACACGGAAAGGATGCAGTTGATCAGGATACCGATTCAGCCCAATGGGCAGCCTGGTGAACCAGAGATCTTTGTCGAACCCGTCAATCTCGATGACTTTGCCTTTGACCGGGAGGGGAACCTCTATGGCACCACCCACATCTACAACAGTGTGGTCAGGATCACTCCCGATCGACGGATCACCACCATGGCCGAGGCAGGGCAGGGGATGGCCGGGAGCACGGCGCTGGCCTTTGGCGCCGGAGCCAGCGATCGCACCAGTCTTTACGTCGTCACCAATGGAGGCCTGTCGTATCCGCTGCCGTCGGGACTGGACTCTGCCAGAGTTGTGCGCCTGGACATCGGCATCGCCGGGCACCCAATCCTGCCGCAATGAGCGCTCCTGAACGCCTGGATTCTGATCCGCCCACAACGGTGGATGTGCTGCAACGGATCAAGCCGGGATGTGAAGCGGCCTTCGAAGCGGTTCTCACGGAGCTGATTGAAGCGGCCATGGCCTGTGAGGGGCACCTGGGCGTCAACGTGTTTCGTCCATCCGATCCGGCCCATCCGGAATACCGCATTGTGTTCAAGTTCGATCGCATCAGCAGGCTCAAGCAATGGGAGGAGTCTCCGGTTCGCCAACGCCTGTTGAACCGCGCCCGTCAGTTCACGGAGGGCACGGGCCAGTATTCGATGCTCACGGGACTGGAAACCTGGTTCACCCTGCCCAACCGACCCGGGCTGCCTGCCCCGCCGCGCCACAAGATGATGGTGGTCACTTGGATCACGATCTATGTGCTGATCAATCTGATCAATGTCGTCCTGGTGCCACTGATCGGCCCTCTCCCGGTCTTTCTGCGGACGTTGGTGGTGACGGGGGTTGTGGTTGTTGTCATGACCTATGTGGCCATGCCCCGCATGACGAAGCTCTTCAGGGGCTGGCTGTATCCAGCCAGGCGGATGTAACGCCGGGACCGGCGGACGATTCAATCCTGGCCGACGCCATCCATTCCCGGCAGGTGGGAGAGATGGATGGGCAGGGGGCCACGAGCAGCTGAATGGATCTGTACAGGCTGTACAGATTCAGCCATGGCACTGTTCGGATGCCCTGCGCGCTGGTGTCGGGTGGCGTTGGATTCGCGCCAGGCCAGAGCCCACCCATGGAAGGACTTCATCACTCCGGAATCGTTCGTTGATGGCTCACCGGAACCGCCGCCTAGGATCGCGGCGCCGATCGATGGAGAGCGCGGATGGTGCCCCGGAACACGATCTGCCTCTGGTACGACGGCACCGCCCTGGAGGCGGCCACGTTCTACGCCGAAACTTTCCCGGACAGTGCGGTGGGAGAGATCTTTCGGGCTCCCGCCGATTATCCGTCCGGCCAGCAGGGTGATGTCCTGACGGTGCTGTTCACCGTGGCCGGTCTTCCCTGCCTGGGCCTCAATGGGGGGCCGGCGTTCAAGCACAGCGAGGCGTTCTCGTTCCAGATCGCCACCGACGACCAGGCCGAGACCGATCGACTCTGGAACGTGATTGTGGCCAACGGCGGCGAGGAAAGTGCCTGTGGCTGGTGCAAGGACCGGTGGGGACTGTCGTGGCAGATCACCCCGCGCGCCCTCACCGCGGCCCTCGCCGACCCCGACCGGGCCGCGGCCCGGCGTGCCTTCGAGGCGATGATGCAGATGACCAGGATCGACATCGCGGCGATCGAGGCGGCCCGCCGCGGGTAGGGTCCCCGGCGGCGCCGCCAGTCCTCACCCATGACCCGCCAGCCGATCGTGCTCCTCGGGGGTTTCCTGATCAGCCCCGAGGCCTACGGGCCGATGGTGGCGCGGCTGGAGCAGCTCAGCGGCCAGCCGGTGCGGCTGGTGCCGGTGGGCAAGCCCGAGTGGCTGCTCACCGTGTTCGCCTTCGCCTGGGCCCGGATCCTGGATCGGGTGCAGGCCACCGCAGCAGAGCTGGCCCGCCGCTCCCCCACCGGCAAGGTGACGCTGATCGGCCACAGCTCCGGCGGCATCATGCTGCGGCTGTTTCTCGATGACGCCCCGTTCCAGGGGCGCCGCTACGACGGCCAGGCCCTGACCGACACCCTGGTGATGCTGGGCAGCCCCCACACGGCCCTCAAGGCCACGGTGCTGCGCCGGATGGTGGCGGAGCGGCTGCCGGGCTCCCCCTTCGCCGACCGGGTGCGGTACGTCTCGGTGGCCGGCGACCTGGATCTGCAGGCGGCCTCCCCGATGGCCCAGCGCCTGGCCCCCACCGCCTACCGCAACAGCACCGGTGATCCCCTCGACCGGGGCGACGGCCTGGTGCCGGTGGCCTCGGCCCTGCTGGAAGGCTCCAGTCCCGTGGTGCTGCCGGGGGTGGCCCATGGGGGCGCCTTCGGCCCCTCCTGGTACGGCAGCCCCGCGGTGGTGGAGCGCTGGTGGAGTGCTGTCCTCAGCGCTCCCGGGGGTTCCCCCGGGACGTCGCCTGCTGGCGCAGCTCACTGACCACGCCGCTGCGCTTGAGGGCGCTGATCGCCTGGTCGATGCGGTTGGTGGTGGCCTCCGGCAGCGTCGGCGCGTAGGCGAACGCCTGGGATTCGGGCCGGATTCCCTCCAGCGCCAGGCTGGGGAAAAAACCTTTGGCCTCCTCCTGGAGCAGCAGATAGCTGAGCTGCAGGTTGTCCCCCACCAGGGCGTCGATCCGGCGTTCGGCCAGGAGTTCAGCCCCCTCGCTGATGCTGGCCAGCCGCACGATCGTGGCCTTGGGGCCGGGGCTGGAGGCGTTCAGTTCCTTCAGCAGCGACTCGCTGACGGTGCCGCTGCGAACCCCCACCCGCAGGCCGCGCAGGTCCGCCGGTGACCGGATCGCGCCGCTGGCCTTGTCCTGGATCTCCCCGGCCACGTTCACGGTGAGATAGCCCACCAGCAGCGACGCCGAGACGATCCGCACCAGGTAGGCCAGGATCACGACCCCGTTGCCGCGGATGGTGGTCACGATCATGTTGCTGCCCGGCCCGGTGGCCAGCACCTGGAACACCTTGCTGGCATGGCGCAGGCCGCTCTTCCGGCTGACCGGAGCGGGATGGGTGCTGGCCTCCAGGCGCAGGGTGAGCCCGGTGAGCAGGGCGATCGCCAGCAGGTAGCCGCCCAGCAGCTGCAGCAGCGTCGGCGTCAGCAGGGCGCTCAGGAAGGAGCGACCCAGATCCAGCCGGCTCTTGACCACCATCACCGCCAGGCCGTCCTCCTGGAAGGGGAGGCTGAAGCGGTAGCGCTTCAGCCGGTCGGGCGAGACGTTGATGCAGCCCACCGCCACATCCACCTTGCCCTCGCGGCTGGCCTCCAGCATCTGCCGCACCGACGGCCACTGGGAGACGACGTACGGGATCTCCTCGAGCGTGGCCACCCGGTTCCACAGGTCGACGCCCAGCCCCCGCCAGACCCCCGCCTCGCGGTAGCTGCAGGGCTGCGAGCCATCCACCAGGCCCACCCGCAGCACCGGTGCCGCCGCCGCCGCTCCCGGCAGGCCCAGGGCCAGCACTAGGGCCAGGCCGGGGGCGAGGGCCCAGCTGAGGCGTTTCATCAGGGCGCCAGCCGCGCCCGGTGCAGGCGGCTCTTCTCGTACCAGTCGGCGAATTCCGGCACCCACTGCTGCAGGTGGGGCCACATCAGGTCGCACAGCTCCCGGATCTCCTGCTGGGCATCGAGCTTGGCCCGCAGGTCGAGGAAGTGCAGGAAGGCCCGCAGGGTGAAGCTCACCACGAAGTGCTGGCGGTAGTCGAACGGCAGGATGCCGCGGGCATGCTCCTCGGCGAAGCCCGCATCGAGCAGGTCGCGGTAGCGCTCGGCCGCCGTCCGGCAGAGCTTCAGATCGATGGCCCGCTGGCCTTCGTCGTAGAGGTACTTCTTGCCCTGGCGGTCGCTGTAGGGCCCCACCGGCCGCAGGTAGAACACCTCCTCGAGGTCGAGTTCGCCGTTGGCGGCCCGGCGGATGCGGTCGCCCGTGTACCGCATCGACTGCACATCGAAACTCACCCCCACCCGGTGGGTGCGGGCCTGCTGCATCACCGAATGGGGGAACCAGCCGACGTTGAGCACGATCTGGGCGTGCTCCAGGGGGCCGTAGTGGCCGCGCTCGCCGGCCAGCAGCCGCTTGACGCAGATCTCCCCGGCCTTGGTCTCCTCAGGCCACTCGGCCCGGTCGGCGGCCACGAACCCCTCGCTGTAGTCCTGGTGCATCCCGGCGTAGACGCACTGCTGCGGGTTCGGCGTGGCGGCGATCAGCTCGACCCGGAAGCGGGGATCCATGGGCGGGGGTGCGGGGGAAGGGAACGGGGCGGCGGAGGATCAGCCGTGGCTGCGGGGGCCGGCCTGGGGGGTGGCCAGGGCTTGGGGGCCGGCGCCCTCGTCCGCAGCGGCGGCGTCGCTGTCGGGCAGGGCACTCACGGCCCCCACCCCCGCGAGCCGGGGCAGGGGGGTGCCGTCCACCAGGGCGCTGCTGAGGGCGTCCAGTTCGGGCCCGCTGCGGGCGCCGATGGAGCGCCCCACGGCGGCGCCGGTGGCATCGAAGAACTCCAGCTGGGGGATGCCGTTGACGTCGTAGCGCTCCAGTTCCGGCTGCCAGCGGGGGTTGTCGACATTGAGCAGCACCACATCCATCCGGCCGCGCTGCTGGCGCTCGATCCGCTCCATCGCCGGCGCCATCGAACGGCAGGCCTCGCACCAGTCGGCGTAGAACTCCACCACCGTGGGCCGGCCATCGGCCAAGGCCACGCTGAACTCGGGCGACTGGCGGGCGAGGCGCTCCAGGGGGGCTTCCGGATGCAGGCCGCCCCGCAGCCAGAGCATCAGCACCACCAGCACGGCGGCCACAGCCGCCAGCACCATGCGCTCGGTGCGGCCGAGGCCGGAGGGGGGAGAACTGCCCGACGGGGCCATGGACGGGAACGAGATGAACAGGCGCCCACTCTGGCAGCGTCAACCCTCGAGCCGGGAACCTGCGGACGGGGGCTGGCTCCGGACATCGTTGCTAGCGTCAGGCTTCCCGGGCAGGAGCGGTGAAACGGCGCCTCACTCTCCATTTCCCCTCGGAGGCGGTGCACCAGCCGATCACCTATCGCCTCGCCGTCGACTTCGACATCGCCGCCAAGATCCTGCGGGCCCAGATCGCCCCCAACCAGAGCGGCACCATGGTGGTGGAGCTCTCCGGCGACATCGACGAGCTGGATGCCGCCGAAGACTGGCTGGAGGGCCAGGGGCTCGGACTCAACCGTGCCCCCGGCGAAATCCGCATCGATCCGCTGCTCTGCGTCGACTGCGGCATCTGCTCCAGCGTCTGCCCCAGCGGCGCCCTCCACTACACACCGGCCACCCAGCGGCTGCAGTTCGAGGCCTCCCGCTGCCTGGTGTGCGAGCAGTGCATCCCCAGCTGCCCGCTGGAGGCCATCACCCTGGTGCTGCAGCCATGAAGGACATCTTCCGGCTCATGCTGCTGCCGCTGCAGGCGCCGATGCTGCTGGTGCTGATGGGGGTGAGCACCTACCAGGGCATGCACTGGAGCCATGCCCTGGAGACCGACGGCTCCAAGATGCAGGAACTCACCACCTTGATCTGGTCGGCCGAGTGCCTGCAGGCGATGTTGATCGTGTTCGTCTGCACCATGCCCGATCTGGTGATTCGCCAGGTGTCGATCGTGATGGCCGCCAGCCGCGTGGTGAGCCTGGTGGTGACCCTGCTGCTGGTCACCGTCGGTGGCCTCTATCTGCTCCACCTCAACGTGCTGGCCAACGTGCTGATCATGGGCTCGGCGGTGCTGCTGGCCCGGCTGGATCTGCTGCGGGTGCGGGTGGTGCCGCCGCCCCTGGTGCTGGCCGGGGTGCTCACCCTGCTGGTGCTGGGCGGGGCCAACTTCGGCCGCCTGCTGGTGCGCTGATCAGCAGCCCGGTTCGCTGCCCTGCTGGTAGCTCCAGACGTTGCCCAGCACCTTCTTCACGTAGAGCCGTGTTTCGGGGTAGGGGATCGCCTCCACCCACAGCTCCGGATCGCTGCGCAGCTGGGGGTTCACCCAGCCGGCCACCGCACCGGGCCCGGCGTTGTAGCTGGCCACCGCCAGCAGCGGGTCCCCGTTCCACTGGCGCAGCATTTTGGCCAGGTAGCGGGCGCCGAGGCTGACGTTGCCAGCCGGGTCCTCCAGCACCGTCTCCGGCACCGGCCCGCCGGCCAGTTCGGCGGCGGTGGCCGGCATCAGCTGCATCAGGCCCGTGGCCCCCACCGGCGAGCGCACCGCGGGGGTGAAGCGCGATTCCTGCTTGGCCACCCCCAGCAGCAGCTCCATCGGCAGCCCGCCCTGGGTGGCGGCCGCCCGGAAGGCCGCCTCGAAGCGCAACGGATGCAGGCTGCGCTCCAGCTCCCGCTCCAGGGCGCACTGGTTGCCGTCGAGTTTCAGGCTGGCCTGCTCCAGCAGGCCGAAGCCGGTCCAGTCGTCGCCGACCCCCTGGCGCAGCCGCCCCTCCAGCAGCAGCTCCCGGCCCCCTTCCGGCGCGCGGCGCCCGCGGCGGTGGCGCCAGGTCTCCCAGGCCTCGGTGCGCTGGTCCAGCCGCCAGAGCCGATCCAGGGTCCCGTCGCCGCTGGCCAGGGGCCGCCAGTCGCTGCGCCCGTCCGGCGTGTGGGGGCCGGCGTCCAGCTGCAGATCCCCCTGGCCCAGGCGCACGGCGGCGCGCCAGCCGTAGTAGCCGCCGGGATGGCGCCGCAGCAGCGCCTCCCAGGTGGCCCGGGCGGCGGCCCCTTCACCGAGCTGCTGCTGAATGAAGCCGATCCAGAAGCTCTGGCGGGCAGCCAGCGGCGGCGGCAGTTGGTCTGTCGGGATGGCCTCGAGCAGGGCCATGGCCGCCCGCCAGCGGCCGGCCAGCAGCCGCTCCCGCACGAGATCCCACTGCAGCGTGCGGCTGGCGGGGTCGAGGGGCCAGCGGCGCAGCAGCTTGAGGGCGGCGGCGTCGCTGGCCGGATGGGGGCCGTCCCCCTTGGGTTCGGCCTCCAGGATCCGCCGGGCCAGCACCGGGGCGCTGTCGCGCCAGCGGGGCGGCAGCCGGGCCAGGGCCGCGGCGGCGGCGGGGCTGCCCTGCTGGGCCAGCAGGCGCACGGCCGCCTCGGCCTCCGGCGTGGTGGGGGCGCTGCGCACCAGATCCAGCAGCAGCCGCTCCGCCTGGCCCTGCTGCTGTTCGTTTCCCGCCAGCAGGGCCCGGCCCAGGCTCAGCCGGCCGCTGGCCCCCAGGCCGTTGAGGGTGGAGCCCAGGCAGCGCAGGGCCCCTTCGGCATCGCCCAGCTCGGCCAGGCCCTCGGCCAGCTGCCCCCGCTGCTGGGCGCTCAGGTCCGGGCCGTCCTCCCGGCAGACCTGCCGCAGGCGGGCTTCGGCGCCGGGCCAGCGGGCGCCCCAGCGGGCCAGGTGCAGGGCGCCGCGTCGCCGTTCGGCCGCCTCCGGGCCCGCGGCAAGGGCGGCGGCAAGAGCTGCGGGGTGGGCCGGGAAGCGCTGCAGCAACTGATTTCGCTTGGCCGGATTGTCGCCGCCGAGGGCGTAAAGGGCATCGGCGCTGGCCGGATCGCCGGGGAAGCGCCGCTGCAGCTGGCGCCACAGGGCCTGGGCTGTTTCAGGGCGTCCGAGGGCCGCGGCGGCCAGGGCGTCCTGCTTCAGCACCAGGGCGGCCAGGGGATCGGGCCCCCAGCCCTGGCCCCGCAGCCACTGGCGCTGCGCCTGGGGATCCTTGCTGCGGGCCGCCAGCAGCAGGCTCGCCTCCCGGCGCCGCCAGGGATCGGCATCCCAGTGCTGCAGCCACTCGAGCCGGTCGGTGGCGGTGGCGGGGGTGAGCGCCGGCTGGCGCGCCAGCAGGGCCCTGCCCCCCACCAGCGCCAGGCCCGTGCCCAGACAGGAGAGGGACAGCAGCAGTGGGAGTCGGGCCAATGGCCGGGGGACGGCGTCCGGGGCATTCTGGGCATCCGCCTGCGCCGCCCCCGGTGCGACTGCCCTCCCTTCCCGCCCTGCCGCCGCTGTTCGACCGCCTGCCCGGGGCGTCCCAGCGCCGCCGCGCCGTGGTGGTGAGCGCGGTGGCCGTGCTCACCCTGCTGCTGCGGCCGCTCTGGCCCCTGCGGCTGCTGCCGGGCTGGTGCGTGGGCCTGCTGTTGCTCTGGGCCACCCTGGAGCTGCTGCGCTGGCGCTGGTGGCCGCCCCGCTGGCGCTGAGCCCCTCCTGGCACGGCACGTAGCCTGCTTCCCAGTGATGGCAGCGGCATGGGTGAAGCGGCTTCGCATCCGGAGGTCTTTCCCCTCGGGGTGCCCCTGGCCGAGGGCGTGGCCCGCTTCGGCACCGACGGCATCCGCGGCCGTGTCGGCACCAGCGTCACCCCCGCCCTGGCCCTGCAGGTGGGCTACTGGACCGGCGTGGTGCTCCAGGCCGACGGGCCGGTGGTGATCGGCACCGACTCGCGCCGCAGCGGGCCGATGCTGGTGGCGGCCCTCAGCGCCGGCCTGATGGCCGCCGGCCGGGAGGTGTGGCAGCTGGGGCTGTGCCCCACGCCGGCGGTGCCGGGCACGATCCGGCGCCAGGGGGCCGCCGGCGGACTGATGGTGTCGGCCAGCCACAACCCACCCCACGACAACGGCATCAAGGTGTTCGGCGCCAGCGGCGCCAAGCTCGTGGCCGCCCGCCAGCGGGCGATCGAGGCGGGACTCCAGGGCCGCACCGCCCCGCCGCCGCTGGCGGGCAACGGCCGGGAGGTGCCGCGGCCCGACCTGCTGGCGGCCTATGTCGATTCGCTGCGGGCCAGCACCGGCGGCCAGCGCCTCGATGGCTGTCGGGTGGTGCTCGACCTCTGCTGGGGATCGGCCACCGCCTGCGGCGAGGAGCTGTTCCGCTCCCTGGGGGCCGAGGTGTTGGTGCTGCACGGCGAACCGGACGGTGAGCGCATCAACCAGGGCTGCGGCAGCACCCACCTGGAGCCCCTGAAGCGGGCGGTGCTGGAGAGCGGCGCCGACATGGGCTTCGCCTTCGACGGCGACGCCGACCGGATGCTGGCGGTGGACGGCCGCGGCCGGGTGGTGGACGGCGACCACACGCTGTATCTGTGGGGCTCCGCCCTGCGCCGCGCGGGCCAACTCCCGGACGACCGCCTGGTGGCCACGGTGATGTCGAACCTGGGCTTCGAGCGGGCCTGGCAGGCCAGCGGCGGCGTGCTGGAGCGCACCGACGTGGGCGACCAGCACGTCCACGCCGCCATGGAGGCCCTGGGGGCCGGCCTTGGGGGCGAGCAGTCGGGGCACATCCTCTCGGCCCGCCATGGCATGAGCGGCGACGGCCTGCTCAGCGCCCTGCAGGTGGCCACCCTGATCCATGGCGCCGGCCTGAAGCTGGACGAATGGATGGACGGCAGCTTCCAGCCCTACCCCCAGCGGCTGGTGAACGTGACCGTGCCCAACCGGCAGCGGCGCCAGCAATGGCAGGACTGCGAACCCCTCCGGCTGGCGGTGGCCGAGGCGGAGGCGGCCATGGCGGGCCACGGCCGGGTGCTGGTGCGGGCCAGCGGCACCGAACCCCTGCTGCGGGTGATGGTGGAGGCGGCCGAGCAGAGCCAGGTCGACCACTGGACCGACCGCCTGGCGGCCGAGGCGGAGCGGCACCTCAACCAGGCCTGAGGCGGCTCAACCGGGCCTGAAACCCGGCCCGCCCATCCTCAGACCACCCCGTTGGCGCGGAACCAGGCCCGCATCCGCGTCCAGCCGGCGGCGGCGGCGGCCTCGCGGTAGGTGGGGCGGTAGTCGGCGTGGAAGCCGTGGGGGACGCCGGGGAACACCTCGATGCGGCTGGGGCTGCCGGCCGCCTTCAGGGCCGCCTGCATCCGTTGCACCGACGCCATCGGAATGCCATCGTCCTGGCCGGCATAGAGCCCCAGCACCGGCGCCTTGAGCCGGGGAATCACGTCGATCGGATAGAGGGGCTGGAGATCGTTGGCCGTGCCCACCAGCCGCCCGTACCAGGCCACCCCGGCCTTCAGCTTCGGGTTGTGGGCGGCATAGAGCCAGGTGATCCGCCCGCCCCAGCAGAAGCCGGTGATGCCGAGCCGCGACCCGTCGCCGCCGCCGCTGGCGGCCGCCCAGGCGGCGGTGGCATCCAGATCGGCCATCACCTGGGCATCGGGCACCGTCGCCACCAGCGGCAGGATTGCGGGGATGTCGGGCAGTCGGGTCACATCACCCTGGCGATCGAAAAGGCTCGGGGCGATGGCCAGATACCCCAGCCGGGCGAGGCGGCGGCAGACGTCCTGGATGTAGGTGTGGACCCCGAAGATCTCCTGCACCACCAGCACCACCGGCAGGCCCACGCCCTTGGCGGGGCGGGCCCGGTAGGCCCGCACGGCGCCACCGGCCGCCGGCACCGACACCCAGCCGGCCGTCAGCCCCCGATCGGGGGTGGTGATGGTGGAGGCGGCCACGGGCCGCACCGCCAGGGCGAAGCCGGCGGCCGCGCCTCCCAGCAGCAGGTCCCGTCGGCCGAGGCGGAGATCCGGGCCGGAACGGGAGGGGAACGGGTCCATGGGCCTGTGGGGGTCCCTCAGCCTAGAAACGGGATCCCTCAGGGCCAGCCCTGCAGCCGCTGCACAAGGCGCCCCAGCAGGGCCCGCCGTGCTTCGCCCTGCTGGCCCGCCTCGGTGATCAGCAGGGCCTTCACCTGCAGGTCGTCCTCCGTCATCGCGTCGATGCCCAGCAGGCGGGGTGGCTCCAGCAGCTTCGGGGCCCAGCGCGGATCGGCGCCGAAGGCGGCCAGTTCCTCGGCGATCAGGGCCATGGCGCCCGCCAGATCGGTGAGGCTGCGCGACAGCAGCACGGTCACCTCCGCCCCTGAGCGCAGCTTGGTGTGGTTCACCACCTGCTCGCAGTGGCTGTTGGGCACCACCACCACCCGCTGATCGGCGCAGCGCAGTTCCGTGCTCAGCACCCCCACATCCACCACCTCGCCGGAGCGACCACCGATCTCGACCACATCGCCGATGGCGTAGCGGTCGTCGAGCAGCAGCACCAGCCCGGCGACGAAATCCCGCAGCAACCCCTGGAACACCAATGCCAGGGCGCCGAGCACAGCCCCACTGGCCAGGACGGCATTGCTGGAGAGATCCCGCAACACGGGGATCCCGAGCACCGTCCAGATCGCGAACAGCAGCAGGCAGACCAGGTTCACCAGCCGGCCCAGCACCCGCAGCAGGCTCAGGTAGCGCTGCCGGCGTCGGGCCCGGTGGTCGGCGTTCACGGCCAGATGGCTGGCCCACTGGGTCAGCAGCAGCCCCACCAGGCCCCGCACCACCACGGCCACGGCCGCCAGCGACAGCGCTTTCATCAGCACCACCAGCGGCTGCAGCAGCACATCGATGGCGGCCGGGATCTGGCCGGGCCAGGCCAGCAGCAGCACGGCGCCCATCGCCACCCCCAGCAGCAGCACCAACGCCGTCAGCAGCCGGCTGAAGGTGTGGGTGAGCTGGAGCAGCAGGCGATCGAAGCGTCCCGACCGCTCGGCGAGTCGCCGTTGCAGGCGGGGCAGCGAGCGCTGGCTGAAGTGCCACAGCGCCACCGCCAGGGCCATCAGCAGGGCCAGTCCGGCCAGGGACACCAGGGCGGTCCGCAGGCGCCCGTCGAGCTGCTCCTTCCCGAACACGCCCCGGGCGCTGCGCAGGCGGCGTTCCAGCAGACCGCGCCACTGTTTGGCCAGCGCATCAGCAGGCAGGCCGTTGAACGCGGCGTCCTGCTCGGTGACCGTCAGCAGGGGGAAGGGCCTGGCGCGGCCCGGCACCAGCGCCTCAAGCCGCTGCCCGCCACCGGGCTCCCGCACCACCACCACCCGCAGGGCCTCCGGTGGCCCCTGCAGCCCCAGATGGTTGGGATCACAGGCGGCCTTCGTCCCCTCGACGCTGAGGTGATCCAGCAGCGCCTCACCGAGCCGTTCCCCCGGCGTGCAGGGATTGCGGGGTTCGTAGAGCTGGCTCAGGTTGCCCTCGATCACCCGGGCCCGTTCGGCGGCCTCCGGCCCGGTGTCGCTGCCGGAGCCCACCGCCGATGAGGCCACGGTGATGACGGGCACCCCCAGGATCCGCACCGTGCCGAGGCGGAAGCTGCCGGCGTTGCCGGTGTCCACCGGGGCGGGGCCGTGGCCGCCCAGGGCGGGGGCCTCCGCGGCGGCTGTCGCTGCGGCCGTGGGGTGGGGCTGGAGCACCGCGAGGGCGATGGTCAGAGCCAGGCCCAGGGCCAGAAGCAGGGCCAGGGTTCTCCGTGCCAGTCCCCCCAGCGCCGCCGAAGGGCCCTGGCGTGCGGCGCGCAGGGGATGCAGAGCTCGGGTCATCGGGGGGGCGTCGGCTGCAATCCCCCCAGACTTTGGCAAGCAGTACCTTCAAAATCCGGTGCGATGGATCGTGAAGGCCCAGCTGCTGCCGCGCTGATCCCCGGCTGGGCCGGCAATCCGTCGCTGCGCGGGTGAGTTTGCCGTCATCCCCGCCGGTGCGTGAGGGGCAGATTGAAACCACTCAGCGGTCCACGTCCATGGCACGCCTCGCAACCAACGTCAGGCAATGGCTGGCACGGCGCCTGCGGGCGGCGGCCGCCGCCCTGTGGCAGGAGCCGCCGCCGCGGCCCCCGGCGGCCGTCAGCACCCCGCCCCTGGCGCCGGCGCCGGTCCGACCGCCGGCTCCTCCGGCGCCGCCGGTCGATCGGGTCGCCGCCCTCTGCCCCGGGGTGCGGGAGCCCCTCTCGGTGGAGGCCGCCGTACTCAGCCGGGACATGACCGTGCTCAAGCGCGAAGCCGCCGATTCCCTGGCGGCCCTGGGCGCCGCCCATGCCCTGATCAGCTCCGCCCGGCTGGCCCAGGTGCAGGAGCTGCGGCCCCGGGTGATCGAAGGCCAGGCGTCGGGGGAGGCCCTGATGGCGCTCGCCGCCGAGTACCAGGGCTGGCAGGGCGACCAGGTGCGGATCTTCGATGCCCTGGCGCTGGTGATGCGGATGGGGGTGCCCCGGGGTCTGGTGCTCGACCAGCTGGATCCAGGGCTGCAGGAGCAGGCCCGCTCCCACCTGGAGGCCCTGTCGCTGGAGTACCAGCGCCGCCTGCTGGCGGATCAGTTCCACCCGTCCGTCTGAGGCCGGCGGCGAACGGCGGTCGTCGGCGTCCGGAAGCAACGGCTACCATCCCGCTCCGCGACCCGGCCGTCCTCCGGGTTGCCGTGTCCCATGGACGCCTTCCGGCTGCTCGAGCTCCTCATCCTGATGGCGGTGCTGGTGGGGTTTGTGGGGCTGCTGCTGCGCCGCAACCTGTTCCTCAAGGTGCTGGCCATGGACGTGATGGGGTCCGCGGTGGTGGCCCTGTTCGTGCTCGTCGCCGCTCGCTCCGGCCTGCAGAGCCCGATCCTGACGGCGCCCCTCGCCCCCGGGGCTGTCGCGGCCCCTGTGCCCATGGCCGACCCGATCCCCCAGGCCGTGATCCTCACGGCGATCGTGATCGGTCTTTCGATCCAGGCCCTGCTGCTGGTGGTGATCACCCGCCTGGCCCGCGTCGACCCCAGCCTTGATCTGGCCAGCTTCGAAAAGGGTCGCCTGGAAGCCGGAGGGCGCCGCTGATGGCCCCCCTTTCCGGCGAGAGCCTGCTGATCGGCTGGTTGCTGCTGCCATTCACGGCGGCGTTCCTGGCTGCCCTGCTGCCCCCCCTGGCCCGCTGGCTGGCCCTGGCCTGCTGCCTGGCCACCGCCGCCGTGGCCGCCGCGATCCAGGCCGGTGCCCTGCCAGCGAGCCTCCAGCTGCTGGGGCCCTACGGCGTGGCGCTGCAGCCCGACGCCCTGGCAGCCCCCTTCCTGCTCCTCAATGCCCTGGTGGGCGGCGCCGTGGTCCTCGACGGCTGGCGCCGGCCCCTGCCGGGTCCGTTCCTGCTGCTGCTGATGGTGTTGCACGGAGGTCTGGCCTCCGCCTTCGTGGCGGTGGATCTGGTCAGCCTCTACGTGACCCTGGAGGTGGTGGGGATCAGCGCCTTCCTGCTGATCCTGATCACGCGATCGGAGCGTTGCCTCTGGCTCTCGCTGCGCTATCTGCTCATCGGCAACACGGTGATGACGCTCTATCTGGTCGGTGCCGCCGTCGTCTATCTGACCCAGGGCAGTTTCCGGCTCGAGGCCGTCGCCGGAGCCGGTGCCGCCGCCCTGGCCCTGTTGCTGGTGGGTCTGCTCACCAAGGCCGGTCTGTTCCTCTCCGGGCTGTGGCTGCCCCGCACCCACGCCGAGGCGCCGGCGGAGGTCTCGGCCCTGCTCTCCGGGGTGGTGGTCGCCGCCGGGGTCGTTCCCCTGCTGCGGCTCGCTGGCGCCGTGCCTGCCCTGGCGGCGGTGCTGCCGGTGATCGGGGTGGCCAGTGCCGGCCTGGGCCTGCTGTTCGCCTTGGTGGAGGCGGATGCCAAGCGGCTGTTGGCCTGGAGCACCCTCTCCCAGATGGGGCTGGTGGTGCTGGCACCCGCCGCCGGAGGGCTGTACGCCCTTGGCCACGGGCTGGCGAAGGCCGCCCTGTTCCTGGTGGCCCGCCGCTTCCCCGGCCGCGACCTGGCCGGTTGGGCCGGCCGGCCCCTGCCCGTCGGCGTCCTGGTCCCAGTGTGGATCGCTTCCCTGTCGATCGTGGGGGTGCCGCCGCTGCTGGGTTTCTTCGCCAAGGCGGGGCTGGATCGCGCCCTGCCGGAGCCCACCGGCCTGCTGCTCAGCCTGCTCACCGTGGGCACCGCGGCGGTCTACGCGCGTCTCTGGGGCGCCCCCCTGCTGGCCGCGGCCCCGTCATCGCCGCCTCCAGCCATGACCCCGCCGGAGCCGGCCTGGTCGCCGGGGGTGCTGCTGCTGCTGTTGGCGCTGGTGCTGCTCGGTGCCGCCGAGGCCACCCGCACCTGGAGCCCACAACTGCTGCCGGCGGCCGCCAAGGCGGGGTTGGTGCTGGCGGCTGGGATGGGACTGCACCGGTTGCTGCAGCCCCTCCGGCGCAGCCCCTGGTTCCGGCTGCCCGACCTGGAGGGTTTCCCCGATCTGGTGGGTGGCATCGGTGTGGTGGGGGCCGGCCTGCTGGTGTGGATCCGATGAGACGCCTGCTGCCCCTGCTGCTCACCACCGGCTTGCGCCTGGCGGTCTGGTGCCTGCTGACCGCCGACCTGAGCCGCCTCAACCTGCTGATCGGGCTGGTGGTGGCCCTGCTGCTGCCCCGGGCCCACTCCAGGCCCCTGCCCCTGCGTGCCCTGCTGCGGGCCCTTGGGCGCAGCCTGCTGGCCGTGCCCCAGGCCTACCTGGAGGCCCTGCGGCTGATCGTCGGCCGCGAGCCGGTTGAGGGGGAGACCAGCGAGGCCACCACCGACGGCACCATCCCCCTGCTCGTGTTCCTGGACGTGTTCCGCATCACCCTCACCCCCTTCACGATTGTCCTCGGCCTGGAGGACGGCGGCCGTCGCTACCGCATCCACGCCCTCACACCCCGCCGCACCGGAGGGCCGACCCCATGACGGTGCTGCTCTGGGGGATGGTGCTGGCCCTGCTGATCCCGATCGCCGTGGCCTGCCGGCCCTCCGATGTCTGGCACCGACTGGCGGCCTTCTCCAGCGTCGCCAGCAAGGTGGCCCTGATCATCCTGGTGGTGTCGGCGGTGCGGGGCGACCGGATGCTGGGCCTGGCCGGCGTCATCGTCCTGTGCGCCGGCAACGCCGGCCTGCTGCTGCTGGCCAACCTGCTGCGGGGGACGGAGCGATGACCCTCGCCGTCCTGGCCGATCACGCCAGCCTGCTGCTGCTCGGGGCCGGGCTGGTGTTCTGGTTCTGGGGCACCTGGCCCCTGCTGGAGAGCCGCAGCTACCTGAGCAAGCTCCATGCCCTCTCGGTGGCCGACACCCTCGGCTCGGCGCTGATGCTGCTGGGCCTGCTGCTGCGGATCCCCGGCCAGTGGCCCCTGCTGGTGCTGGCCCTGGTGGCATTGATCCTGTGGAACACGATCTTCGGCTACGTGCTGGCCAACTGCTCGCTCGGCTCCCGCCGGGAGCCGGAGCCATGAGCGGCACCGTGTCCCTGGTGGGGGAGCTGGATCTGCTCCTGCCGATCACCGCCCTGGTGCCCCTCACCGCCGTGCTGCTGGTGAGCCAGGCGAATCCGTACCAGACCCTGGTGCTGCGGGGCATTCTGGGGTCGGTCTCCACCCTGCTCTATGCCCTGCTGGGCGCCCCGGACGTGGCGATCACCGAGGCCCTGGTGGGCACCCTGCTCTCCACCACCCTTTATGCGGTGGCGCTGCGGTCCTCGATGGCGCTGCGGTTGTCCTACCCGGCCGACGCCCCCCCCAGCGAGGCCAGTCAGGCGCTGCTGCGTGCCTGGCTGGAGCCCCTGTCGCTGCGGCTGCGATTGGTGCCGCCGGATCCGGAGGAGCCCGGCGAGGCCGACGCGAGCCACGGCCAGCTTGGCCCGGGCCTGCGGCTGGAGCTCACCAACCCCCGCCTTGCGGAGCGACTCCAGGCTCTCGAGGGCTTCCGTCGCTGGCAGAGCAGCGGCGGTGAACTGCTGCTGCGGGAGGAGCCATGACCTGGCTCTACCTGCTGGCCGCCACCGCCCTCTGTCTGGCTCCGCTGGCCGCGGCCCTGCCGCCGCCTCCCCCCATCGGCCCGGTGATCGCCTCCCTGGCCGCGATGACCGACGTGCCCAATCTGGTGTCGGGGGTGATCCTGCACACCCGCCTCTACGACACCATCGCCGAGGTGGTGGTGTTCACCCTGGCCTCGATCGGGGTGCGCTTCCTGCTGGCGGGGGAGCCCACCAAGACGAGCATCCGGGCCATCGAGGACGCACCCTCGGTGGTGCTCTGCCAGCTGGGCGCCACCATGGCCGCCCTGATCGGTGTGGAGCTGGCCCTGCGCGGCCACCTGTCCCCGGGGGGCGGGTTCGCGGCGGGCGTGGCCGGCGGCACGGCCATCGGCCTGGTGCTGATCAGCGGCTCGGCCCGGCTCTCCGACCGCCTCTACCGCCGCTGGCGCGCCGACCTCTGGGAGAAGGCCGCCGTGATCGCCTTCGTGGTCCTCTCCGCCTTCGCCCTTTGTGGGGTCCCCCTGCCGGCCGGAACCTTCGGCACCCTGGCCTCGGGGGGCTGGATCCCCCTGCTCAACGTGCTGGTGGCCGTCAAGGTGACCCTGGGCTCCTGGGCGATGGTGCAGCTGTTCGTGCGCCATCGGGGGTTGCTCTAGGGAGGTCGCGTCAGGCCGTGACTCCCACCCGCAGGCTCGAGCCACGGTCGCCCGCGATCACCTCGATGCCGCCGCGGATGCGCTCGCGCAGGGCGCCGACGTGGCTGATCAGGCCGATCAGCCGGCCCCCTTCCCGCAGGCGGTCGAGTTCGTCCATGGCCAGCTGGAGGTTGTCGGGATCGAGGCTGCCGAAGCCCTCGTCGATGAACAGGGCCTCCAGGGGCACGCCGCCGGCGTGGGCCTGCACCGTGTCGGCCACGCCCAGGGCCAGGGCCAGGGAGGCCTGGAAGGTTTCGCCGCCCGAGAGGCTGCTCACCTCCCGTTTCTCGCCGGTGTAGGCATCCAGCACTTCCAAGCCCAGACCGGCGTTTCGGCCGCCGCGCCCCCCCTCATCGGTGAGCTGTAGCTGGTAGCGGCCGGAGGTCATCAGGGTGAGCCGCTGGTTGGCGTAGCCGCAGATGTCGGCGAGGTAGGCCGAGAGCACCCAGCGCTGCAGGGAGATGTAGGGGGCCGCCTTGCCCTGGCAGCGGTTGGCCACGGCGCTGAGCCGTTCGGCCCGCTCCTGTTTCTCGGCCAGGGCGGCGGCGCCGGCCCGGTGTTCCGCCGTGAGCCGGGTGATCTCCCGCTGGGCGCCCCGGGCTTCGCTGTGGCGCTCCACGGCCCGGGTGCGGGCCGCATCGGCGCGGGTCACGGCCTCGCCGGCGGCGGTGGTGTCGGGACGCTGCTCCGGCAGATCGGCCAGATCGGGGGCGGCCAGGAGGTTGCGCTGCTCGATCACCGCCGCCTCGTAGGCCGCGATCCGCTCCACCAGCTTCAGGCGCCAGCTCTCCTCCTGCAGGGCCGCCGCGGCGTCCGCCGCCGTGGCGAACGGTGAGACGGCCAGTTCCTGGCCCAGCCGCCGGGCCGCCTGCTCCAGCTCGCTGGTGGCGCGGGTGTGGGCACCGGCCCCGGCCACCAGGGCCTTGAGGGCGGCCTCCAGGGGCCCGAAGGCCCGCAGCACCGCACCCGGCTCCAGCCCCTCCCCCAGCTCCCGCGCCACCTGCTCCGCCAGGGTCCGATGCCGCTGGCTGGCCTCGGCGGCGGCCCGGCGCTCCAGGGCGATCGCCGTGGCGGCCGCCTCGATGGCCTTGGCCAGCTGCTGGCGTTGCTGCTCCCGATCGGCGGTGCGCTGCTCCAGCGCCGGCAGACCGTCGGCCAGGGCCTGGGCCGCCAGCTGGGCCGCAGCGGCGCTGCCGGCGGCCTGGCGGGCGGCGAGCGGATCGGGGCCGTCCCCCGCCTTCTCCAGCACGGCAGCGAGGGCGGCCTGGGCGTTGGCCAGGGCCACCGCCGCCGCCTGCGCCGCCTGGGTGGCCGCGGCCAGGGTCCGTTCCGCGGCGGCGATCGCCCCGTCGTCCACGGCATCGGCCGAGGGCCGGGCCGGCGCCGGATGGTCGGCGGAGCCGCAGACCGGGCAGGGGGCTCCGGCGGCCAGCTTCCCGGCCAGCCGGGCGGCCATGCCCTCGATCTGGCGCCGCCGCAGCTCGTTGAGGTCGGCGGCCGCCGTGTTGACCTGGCGATCGGCCCCGTTCCTGGCGCCCTCGGCCGCGTGCTGTCGCTCCCGGGCCGGGGCGATCGCTTCGGCGGCCACGGCACGGCCTTCGGCCTCCCGGGCGGCCCGCTGCAGGCCCTCGAGCTGGTCGCGGGCGCTGCGCGCCTGGGCGAGCAGGGCCAGTTCCCGCTCCTGCTCCGCCGCCAGGAGCTCCTGCTGGGCGAGGGCGGTGGCCCGCCCGGCCTCGGCCTCGCCGGCCCGCTGGCTGGCGGCGGCCGCGGCCCCCCCGGCCTGGGCGGCTTCTTCGGCCTTGCGGACCAGCTCCCGCACCTCGGCACCGCGGGCGGCCAGGTCGGCGCCGGCCGCGGCGAGGGCTTCGGCGGAGGGCAGGGCCACCAGATCCAGCCCCTGCACCGACGGCGGCAGCGCCCGCGCCCCGGCCCTGGCCTGGCGTGCGGCGCGCAGCTGCTCCTGCAGCCCCTGCTCCACCAAAGCGAGGGACTGACGGGCTCCCTGTTCGGCCACCAGGCTCGGACGCAACACCTCGGCCCGCTCCGCCAGCTCCAGCTTCTGGCGGTACTCCGCCACCGTCTCCCGTTTGGCCTCCAGATCACCCAGCCGGGCGCTGGCGGCGGCGCGTCGGTCCCAGCGCTCCGCCTGCGCCGTGAGAGCCGCCTGGGCTGTCTGGGCCGCCGTCAGGCTGGTGACGGCCTCCCCCAGGGCGGCCTCAGTGCCCTGCACCACCCCATCGATCGCCACCACCAGCGCCTCCAGGCCGGCCTGGTTGGCGGGTGGCGGCGGGGGTTCGGCCCCCTCCGGCGGCTCGGGGGCGTGGGGGGCCCAGGCGTCGGCCGCCCGGCGCCGCAGCACCTCCTGCTCCCGGGCCTGCTCCAGGGCCAAGATCTGCGCCGCCTTGGCCCTTTTATCCAGCCACTCCCCGGCCCGCTCGTAGATCACCGTGTCGAACAGCGTTTTGAGCAGGGCTTCGCGCTCCTCGGCCTTGGCCCGCAGGACCTCGGCGAAGCGCCCCTGGGGCAGCAGGATCACCTGGCGGAACTGGGCAGCATTGAGCCCCACTAGGGCCACAACCTCCTTGTCCACCTCGGTGGTCTTGGCCGCCACCGGCTGCTCGTCCCCACCGGCGGCTAGCCGGAACAGGAACGCCTGGGACGGTTTGTCGGTAAAGCCCTGGCCCCGAATCTTCGGCGCCGTATGGGCCGGCACGCGCTCCACCCGGTAGCGGGCGGTGCCGCAGGAGAACTCCAGGCTCACCCGGGGCACGGCGCCGGGGGGGGCGTGGTCGGAGCGCAGCCCCTTGACGCTGCGGTCGCCCGACACCTCGCCGTAGAGGGCGAAGCAGAGGGCATCGAGCAGGAAGGTCTTGCCGGCGCCGGTGGTGCCGTGGATCAGGAACAGCCCCTCGGCGGCCAGGGCGTCGAAGTCGATCGCCACCGGATCGGCATAGGGCCCGAAGGCCTCGATCGCCAGCCGGTGCGGCTTCACCGCTCCCCTCCCCGTTCCGCCGCCGCCAGCGCTGCCCGCAGCAGCTCGGCCTCCGGCTCGCCGGGGGGCTGGCCCTGCTGGTCGGTGAAGAAGGCGCTGGCCAGCTCCAGCGGCGAACGGGCCTGGCGCACCTGGCGGTGGCGCTCGGCGCCGCCGGCGCGGGCCAGCTCCGGGGGCTCGTGGCGCAGCTCGGCGATGTGGGGAAAGCGGGACCGCAGCCGGGCCATGGCCTGCAGGGGCAGGGTGCCGTCGGTGAGGATCGCCCGCACCCGCGCCTCGCTGGCGGCGGCGTGGGCAGGGTCTGAGCAGAGCTCGTCGATGGGGCCCCGCAGGGTGCACAGGCGCCGGCCCACCCCCAGGGGCACCACCTCCACGCTGGGCGTCCCGTCGGCGGCCAGCTCCACGATCCGCACCGACTTGACGTGGTGCTCCTCGGAGAAGGAGTAGGCCAGGGGGGTGCCCGAATAGGCAACCCGGGGGCCGTCCAGCTGCTGGGAGGCGTGCAGGTGGCCCAGGGCCACGTAATCGAAGCCCGCGAAGGCCGCCACGCCCACCCGGTCGACGTTGCCGATGGTGAGCTCCCGCTCCGATTCCGAGGTTTCGCCGCCGGCCACGAAGGTGTGGGCCACCAGCACCGATCGGTGGGGCGGCCGTTCGCGCCGATCGGCGTGGATGCGCTCGATGGCCAGCCGGGTCACTTCCTCGTGGCGCAGGCGCACCGGCACGCCGGCCAGGGCCGGCCCGACCACCGCCGGCTCCAGGTAGGGCAGGGGATAGATGGCCACCGGCGTCCCCCCGGCCCGGGGTGTCACCAGCACCGGCTCGCTGGCCCGGCCCACATCGCCCCGCACCGTGACCCCGAAGGCCGACAGCAGCGGGTCGTACACCGACACCCGCACATGGGAATCGTGGTTGCCGGCGATGGCCACCACGGCGGTGCCACCGGCGCTGAGCTTGGCCAGGGCCCGGTTGAACAGGGCCACCGCCTCGGCCGGCGGGATGGCCCGGTCGTAGAGGTCACCGGCGATCAGCACCGCATCAACGGCCTGCTCCCGCGCCAGTTCGGCGATCCGATCGATCGCCGCCTCCTGCTCCTCCAGCAGGGAGGCCCCGTGAAAACTGCGGCCCAAGTGCCAGTCGGAGGTGTGCAGCAGGCGCATCGGAACAAGGTACCGAGGCCTGCGGTTCCCAGGCGGTCGTCAGTTGGTGCAGGCGGCCGTCAGGGAGTGGAAGGTCTGGACCTGGCCCGGGGAGAGGGCAAAGCTCAGATCTCCGGCGGAACTCGGCACGGTGATCTTCAGGGGCAGGCCATCGGCAGGGGTCGGTTCGAGGCAGCCGGCGTCGAACTGGGAGGACGTTGCAGGGACCGCGCCACCGGCGGAGGCCGTGAGCTCTTTGCTGAGGTTGGCGAGACTCCAGTCCTGGTCCTTGCCATCGCTGAGCAGGAGGGGGCGGGCGTGGTCCAGGGTCAGCTTGGGAGACTCGGCATTCAGGCGTAGACGCAGGCCCGAGGCCGCGTTGATGTCGGAGCGCTCGTAGAGCATGACGCCGAGGCGGTGCCCCGCGCCGTCATCCAGATTCCAGTTGCCATCGGTTTCGGCGGCCGTGGCCGCGGGTGGCGACAGGAGCGAGGTCAGGAGGAACAAACCGACCGCCACGATCCCGGCACGGCCGATGCCGGCGAGGTGATGCCAGGGCGTCATCACCATGGAGCCGAAGAAAGCAAGAATTCTTTTCAATGTCATGCGTGTTCTGCAGGGACATTCTCAACCTAATCAGATCGCCTGATGCAGCGCAGACGGATATCCAACGTGTGAGAATTTTGGCGTCCTCGTTATCCTGGGCCAGCGCAAAAAATCCCGCCCCTGGCCAGTGCTGGGCTGAACGCCTGCTTCTTGCCAAGGGTCTCTTTGCTCCTGGCCAGATCCATCGTCTGCAGCAGAGTTGGTCCCTTCTGCAGCAGCCATGTAGCGCCGATTCCATTGGAGGGCGTCATTGGAAGGCCGCGAGGCAATGGGCCATGCTGGAGCCATGAACCCCTCCACGCCGGCCTCCACCGCTGAGCCGGACCACTGGGACCAGCGCTACCGGCAGGGCACGGACGGCTGGGAACTGGGCCGGCCGGCTCCGCCCCTGGAGCGGTTCCCTCGCACGCACCCGCTGGCTCCCTGGCCCCCGGGGTGTGAGCCCCACCACCCTGCAGCGTTGGCGGCGTCAGTTTCCAGGTGACGGGGAGGGAATGGATGGCCGTCAGGGCAGGCGCCGCCCGGTGTGTCACCGCCTCACGGACGAGAAGCGCCAGCGGTTCCTGCCCAGCTGCACTCTCTGGATCCGGAAGCTCTCGGCATGGGATGTGGCCCGTTGCGAAGATCCCAACCTCTCCGCTGATCTTGTCGGCCTGGCCAGCCTGCGGACGAGGATCAGCCTGAAGTGTTGCCAGCCGCTGATTCACTGCCGCCCGCTTGATGACCGACCGAACGCATCCGCGGCACCCTTCCCTCAGCCAGGACCAGGCCCACGAGATCTGACGGCATAGGGCCCCTGTCTATAAGCCAGCGCGCCAGCGACAACCACGGCGCCGGAGACGATCGATCCACAGCTGGCGCCAGCCCGAGGTGGTGTGGATGAATCCGCAGGTACAGATTCAGGGCCGATTGTCTTCGTTGTTGATGGCGGCCTGCTCTGTGGCAGGGGCGCCACCATTGTTTGAGGGTGCTATAAGCTCCATTCCCATAGGTTTTTTGCAAGGGACATTCACATTCTCTTTAGACTCGCTGGTCAATTTCAACGTCCATTCCGATTCTCCGTCGCAGAGAAGAGCCGGCCGCTCCTCGTCGGAGGTTCTGGGCCTTATGTCGGAGCCGATGTGGCTCCCCCTGACATTGAGCGAAAGGCGTGAATGGCTGCTTTGGAGTGGGGGGAGCCACAACTCGCACCCGTTAGGTGGGCAGAGAATTTTTGCCTGGAAGGTGGAGTGAAGAGCTACTGAAGGCATGCTGACCCACATCCGCACTATCCCGGCCTTCCAGAAGTCGGAGAACACGAAATTGCCACGAAGAAACTTGCTTTTTTGGGGTGTGTTCCACAACTCGCAGCCGTTCTTCGGGCAGTTTAGTTTTCCCAGAGAGGTGAAACGAAGATCTGCCGAAGTCAGATTGACCCACATCCGCACCACCCGGGCCTCCCAGAAGTCGGAGAACACGAAATTGCCACTAAGGAGAATCACGTTCTCCAGGTTGCTTTTGACGAACTTGATGCCCGCATACTCTGGCGGGGTTAGCACGTTATCGGCGTGCTGAACCGCTCCAGTGGGCTTCGAGGATGGCTCGGGAATCTCGTTGATGAGCACGACGCAGCGGAGCGTTGCATCGGAAAAACTTGCGCCTTCAAGATTTCCTTGGATCACCAGCCAGTGGTCACAGAACCGCGTGGATTCTGTGGGCTGAACATTTTCGAATTTAACCTCTCCTTGCGTCAGAGGCTTTCCTTGCAGCAGAGACCTCGAGAGGTTCGCGCCCTTCAGATTGATCCAGATGATCGAGCAGGGAGATCCCTGTAGCGTGTCGATTTCCCGGCATCTGTCATTTGGTTTCTGCTTGTTGCACTCGCTGAAATCGAAGCGGGCTTCGCTCAGATCGGCACCGGCGAAATCAACCTCCTCAAGAGCGACACAGCTGAAGTCGGCCCGGGCGAGATGGGCTCCCTGCAGTTCGATGCCCTTCAGTCGACTGGGCGTGAACCGGGCTTCCCGCAGATCCATGCCCGAGAGATCCTGCCCCTGCAGGCTGATCGGGAGCAGCTTGGCGTCAAGACCGATCCCCTCCGGATTCAGGTCCAGACCCTTGAGCAGATAGGGATGGTTGTCCCGAAGCAGCGGCAACAGAGCGTTTCTGTGGCGCCCCAGCGGTCGCTCCTCTGAGCTGGCATTGATGAAGATGGCCAAGGTGCCGATCAGTGTCAGCAGAATGGCGTGGCCCACGCCTCGGAATCCCTTCATCCTGTCACCATCCAGTAGAGAAGATGTAGGGGTCTGAGCGGTAGAGGCGCGAACAGGACGGGAGCGATCAGATCCTGCAGAAAGGTTGCCGGCTGATCCTGGATCCGTTTCTCGAACTCTTCGCGGGTCAATGCAACCCGGTGCAGCTGGGCCTCATTGAAGGAACCCAGGTTGAGCGACTTGTCCAGCAGAACGCCACGGAACTGAACGTTCCTGGCCCGGACCCGCTCGAATCGCAGACCGCTCAGATCGGCACCTGTGAAGTCGACATTTTCCAAGGAACTATCAGTGATGACCGCCCGCTTGAGGTCAGCCCCCCACAACGTGACATTTCGTAGACGCACATTGACGAACTGAGTTTCCCCTAGATGCGCACCTACAAGTTGCACGTTCTTGATGGTGAGGCTCTCAAAGCGTGATTTGTTGAACAAACCTCCTGACCAGTTTTGGTGGCTGTATTCGCGAGGATGTGTTCGTGTGCCGTTCCCAAGGGCCTCCCCTCCGATGAACCGCCGGTTCTCGCACTTTGCTCCCGCCTGAACCTTGGGAGGGGAATTCCGCATGGCCTGCTCTGGTTCCTGATCTAGCGGGCAGAAAGACCAGGCGTCTGAGCGGAGGTCATCTCTTGTCTTCCCCTTTATCACCCTCTCCCAGGAGATGACCAGACCCCTCGAGGGCAAACATTTTGTTGACTGGCTAGTGGGATTGACGCCTTCCATCGGTACCGGGGAGAAGTGGGCGAAAAATGCCACCAAGTTATCGACCTTGGTGTCGCAACTGATGGAGACTCCCTTGAGGTTGGCACCCACTACATTGGCTCCATTCAGAATGGAGCCATTCAGATCCGCGCCGCTGAGGTCTGCGTTTTCCAGTTGTGCATGGCTCAAATTCGCTTCTGCAAGGTTTGCGCCACTGAGATTGGCATTGCGCAGGGTGATATAGGGTAGGAAAGCTTTCGCGAGATAAGCACCCGCCAAGTTGGCGCCAGTGAAGTCCATGCTGTCTAGAAAAATCCTCGGAAGACATCTAGTGGGCCTGATTAGTTTCTCAGCATCTCTTTGCGCCATGCTGCTTAGGCCTGAGTTCAGCGCGTTCTTGAGTAATTTGGCTTGTTTGGAGGCTTGGATATTGCACGTCTCTTCTACACTCAGAAGCAAACCTGATTCGTAAAGACTGCGCAGCAGCTTGCCCTTGCGATCGGCATCCTCAGCTCCGTCAGGACGGCGTAATTGGTTCAGTAATTCTCGCAGTTCTGACACTATCAGTGCACGTTTATCCAATGCGCGTTGATCGTCATCGCGGGTATGATTCCCGCTGTAGTCGGACATGTAGCTGGCTAGCCGCGCGTTGAGTGCCTTCTCCAGCCCGTCAAGGCGCGCGTTGTGTTCCTGGCTCACCACCTGTTCTTCCTGTCGGCGCACTTCCTGGGCCTGTTCCTGCTGGCGCTGCTGGAGCTGACCCTCCTGCACTCGGGCATAGGTCTGCATCGCAACAGTGCCCAACGCCGTGAGAAGGGTCCCGATCCCCAGGGTGGCGCTGGACAGCTTGAGGTCCTTGGCCAGGAAATCCCCAAAACTGCCTATACCTGAACGCAGTGTCTTGGCCATCTCCTGTAGCAGGATTCGCAGCCGTCGCCGACCTATCCCGATCACCACCACGACCCCACAGATGACTGCCCCCAGCACAAGGGTCAGGAAGCCAACTTTCATCAGCAGATCGAGAAAGACCTGGACGGTGGAGGTGACCAGAGTCACCGCCGCCTGGAATGCCAGTACGAGTGCAGGGAGGGTGAACAAGCCATTACGGCCAAGCTGGTAAACCGTCCAGAGGGTTATCAGGATTCCGATGGCGGTAGCCATCCCGCTACACACGCCTTCGAAGTCGGTCACCAGTTGGCGCAGCCGCTTCAGGTTCCTGACCTGGGGCGTGGGCTTGGTCTGGGCGGAGACGGCGGTCATGCCCCCACCGGTCACCAGTTGGCGCAACCGCTTCAGGATTCTGGGCCTGGGCCTGGGCTGGGTCTGGGCTGAACCGACGGCAAGGCCCGCGCCGGCGGGAACGTCATCGAGATCGATCGCCATTGCCCGCATCTGGATTCTCAGCTGGGCGAGGGCGAAGAACGCCAGCCAGAGCAGCAGCGCAGTGCCGGTGAGCAGCCAGCCGAATGAGCGCAGCGCGACGTTGCCCTCTTGTTCGGCCCACTGCCGCAGGGTCACGACCACCACGCCGCTGGCGTAGAGCACCAGTCCCGGAAGCAGGAGCCGCCCGAGGAAACGCCAGGGTTCGGCGCTGATCATGCGAAAACTTCGCTCCAGGCCACCGGCCAGAGCGCCCAGGGTGGAACGGTTTTTCAGAGACACATCCAGGGCCTCGACGCTTGTGAACAGCAGGAACATGGCTCCAACGCCCAGCAGGGGGTTCACGGAGGTGAGCAGGCTCAGCACCGTCATGAACAGGAAGCCCCCGTAGAGATCGAGCACCAGCCTCCGAGCCGGTGAGCCGCTTATGGTGTGCGAGGGCTGAAAGCTTCTGCGCAGGCAATACAGCTGCTCGCACCATGCGCACCAGATCAGCTGGAACTTCGCCAGGTCTGCCAGCTCGCGCAGCTGGTCGCTCAGGTGCTCGCGCTGGATGGCATCGACCACTCCCAGTGATTTAAGGCTCTGCTCAATGAGCCACCGAGCGTCCTCCGTGAGCAGTGGGGTGTGCACCGTGAGTAGCGGAGCGATCAACAAAACCGCCTGGAGGATCAGGGACCAGCGCCCTGGGTATGTGAGAAGCCGCCAGTAGCCCTGATAGGCCTGCCTGGCCCGATAGGCGGTTCGCATCTTCACCGGCGTGGTGGCACCTTTCCTTCAATGTGCATATGGCGTCGATGGCTGGCAACATCCACCTCTCTCGGCTGGTCAGAGTTGATGAGTTGGGCAAGATCTGGTTTGAAGTCCTGCCGGTCAGACGGAATCATGGCGCTCCGTTTGTAGCTCGTTATCGCTGGATGGAGACTACAGATGCAATGCTGCAGCTTCAACGCTGCAGTACGGCAGCAGCATCTTCTGCCATCAACCCGATCATGACAACTGATGAGCATGTACCCGTCCTCATCTACTCAGTGTCTTGCCGTGACACAGCCCGATGCTCCGGAAGCCCTTGCCGGCTAGGTGTGCAGTCCCACCGGGTTCTTCTGGTGACAAAGGGGTGTGTGGTGACGAGGATTTTGGCGTGAACGAGCAATCCTGGAGCTCACAGCCATGCCCACGCTCCAGGGCTCACCTGACACCGGAAATGACTCCATGCGCAGGAAGGCTTTCTCTGTCGCCTGCTGCATGCTGGAGCCATGAACCCCTCCACGCCGGCCTCCACCGCCGAGCCAGGCCACTGGGACCAGCGCTACCGGCAGGGCACGGACGGCTGGGAACTGGGCCGGCCGGCTCCGCCGCTGGAGCGGTTCCTGCGCAGCCATCCGCTGGCCCCCCGGCCCCCGGGCCAGGTGCTGGTGCCGGGCTGCGGCCGCGGCCATGAGGCCGCCCTGCTCGAGCAGCTCGGCTTCATCGCCGTCGGCCTGGATTTCAGCGGCGAGGCCCTGGCGGAAGCCCGCGGCCTCCACGGCCCGGAGCGGGCCGGTCTGCGCTGGCTGCAGGCCGACCTGTTCGACGGGCCCGCCCTGGAGGCGGCGGGTCTGGCGCCCGGCAGCCTCAGCGGGGTCGTGGAGCACACCTGCTTCTGCGCCATCGATCCGGCCCGGCGCGCCGATTACATCGCCACCGTGTGCCGATTGCTGGCTCCAGGCGGCTGGCTGCTGGGACTGTTCTGGTGTCACCCCAGGCCAGGTGGCCCCCCCTGGGGCAGTGACCCGCAGGCGGTGGCCGCCCAGCTGGGCCGGGCGGGGCTGGTGGCTGAGCTCTGGGAGCCGGCCGCCGATTCGGTGGACCAGCGCCAAGACGAATGGATCGGCCTATGGCGTCTCAGCTCCCCCCCGTCCTGATCAGATAGACACCCGGTTCCAGGGCATCACGGCCAGCAGCCGGGCCATGCCGCAGAAGCCGGAGACACCGGCGAAGGTGAGTCCGGCGCCCACGAAGCCACTCAACCAGATCCAGCCCGGGGCCACCACCTGGCTGAGTATCACCCCCAGCAGCACCAGGCTGCCGGCGACGATCTGCACCTGGCGCATCAGTGGCAGCGGCGCCCCCTTGAGTTTGCGCACCGGAAAGCCCGCCTGCTGCCAGGCGGGCACGCCGCCGAGCAGGTCGGTGACGGGGTGGGGATGGCCCAGCTGCAGCAGCTGGGACAGGCCCTTGCTGCTGCGGTTGCCGCTCTGGCAGACCAGCACCAGCGGACCGCGGGGCAGGTCGGCCTGGGCCAGGCGGGAGAGGGGCACGTTGAGGCTGCCGGCGATGTGGCCGGTGGCGAACTCCATCGGCTCGCGCACATCGATCACGGTGACCTCACCGGCCGCCAGCCGTTCGGCGAGGTCGTGGGCGCCCAGGCGGCTGGGGGTGGTCATGGGTGTGCTGGTCATGGTCGTGGTGGTCATGGAGGGAGGAAGGTGTGGGATGGAATTCACATGGCAAGCGCTTCAGGCCTGGACGACCCCGTCCAGGGGGAAGCCCTCGGCGGCCCAGCGGCTCAGACCGCCGTGGAGGTTGGCAACCTGCTGGCGGCCGGCCTTGAGGAGCTGCTGGGTGGCCAGGGCCGAGCGGCTGCCCGAATGGCAGACCACGACCAGCGGGCGATCGGAGGGGATCTCGCCGGAGCGGCTCTCCAGCTCCGGCAGGGGGATCAGCAGGCTGCCGGCCACGTGCCCGTCGGGACCGTCGAACTCCTCGGCGGAGCGCACATCCAGCACGGTGACATCGCCGCGGTGGGCGGCCACCCAGGCGGGGCTGAGTTCGGGCAGTCCGGCGTAGCTGCGGGCCATGGGCGCCCAGGCGGGTGCGGCGCTGACGTCGCGGGGCTTGCCGGAGCGCATGTTGCCCGGCAGGGCCTGGGCGATCCGGTGGGGATGGGGCAGCCGCATGTTCTCCATGTGGCCCACGAAGTCCCGCTCGGTGGCGTTGCCGCCGAGGCGGGCGTTGAAGGCCTTTTCCTCGGTGACGGAGGTGACGTGGCGGCCGGTGTAGTCGTGGCCGGGATAGAGCAGGCAGTGGTCGGGGAGGGTAAGGATCTGCCCGGTGATCGAGGCCCAGAGGGTGTGGGCATTGCCCTGCTGGAAGTCGCAGCGGCCGCAGCCGCGCACCAGCAGCGCATCGCCGGTGAAGGCCATCGTGTGGTCGTCGAGGACGAAGGTGAGGCAGCCGTCGGTGTGGCCGGGGGTGGCGAGCACCTCCACATGGCGGCCGCCGAAGAGGACGCGATCGCCGTGCTTCAGGGGACGGGTGACGTTCTCGGCGCCGACGCAGGCGGCCAGGCCGATGGCGCAGCCGGTGGCCTCGTGCATCAGCCAGCTGCCCGTCACGTGGTCGGCATGGGCATGGGTGTCGATCGCGGCCACCAGCTCGACCCCCAGCTCGCGGATCAGGGAGAGGTCGCGGTCGTGCTGCTCGAAGACCGAATCGATCAGCAGGGCCTTGCGGCTGGCCACATCCACCAGCAGGTAGGTGAAGGTGCCGGTGTCGGCGTCGAACAGCTGGCGGAACAGCAGCGGGCTGCCCCCTGCGGCGGCGGCGAGGCAGAGGGAGGGCGCAGGCGCAACGGCCATGGGTGCTCAGGCATCAAGTGCTATGAGCATAGCCGCATAATGCCTCAGGGCGCCAGCCGCTCGATGGTCCAGGCCCCGCCGTCAGGCCGGTAGCGAAAGCGATCGTGCAGGCGGTTGGTGCGGCCCTGCCAGAACTCGAACTCGAACGGCACCACCCGCAGGCCGCCCCAGGCCGGCGGCAGCGGCACCTCGCCATCGGCGAAGCGGCGCTTCATGGCGTCCCACTGCATCTCCAGGATCGAGCGGGAGCTGATCACGGTGCTCTGCTGCGACACCCAGGCCCCCAGCCGGCTGCCGACGGGGCGCGACAGGAAGTAGGCCAGCGATTCGGCGGCGCTGATCCGCTCGGCCCGGCCCAGGATCGCCACCTGCCGCTCCAGCCCGTACCAGGGAAACAGCAGGCTCACCTCCGGGTGGGCGGCGATCTCGCTGGCCTTGCGGCTCTCGTAGTGGGTGAAGAAGACGAATCCCCGTTCATCAAAGGCCTTGAGCAGCACGGTGCGGGCGCTGGGGCGCACACCATCGCTGGTGCCCAGCACCATGGC
Source organism: Rhizobium sp. Q54 (assembly GCA_943367585.1). Classification (GTDB taxonomy): domain Bacteria; phylum Cyanobacteriota; class Cyanobacteriia; order PCC-6307; family Cyanobiaceae; genus Cyanobium. Next base: position 78,174 of record CALRJP020000007.1, on the reverse strand, counting down.
GTTGGGCTCGTCCAGAGCGGCGGCCACCGCCTGATCGAACCAGCGCCGGAACTGCGCCACCGGATTGTCGGCCAGATCCCCCCGCCGCAGGTCCTGGCGCCGGTAGTCGCGGCGCAGCTGGGCGGGATCGGTGGGCGGATTGGTGCCCATCGGATGGCTGCCTGGATGGCTTCAAACTAGGTAAGGGAATGGCTGGAGGCAGACGCGGCCCGAGCGAAGCTATGGCCATGGCCACCCTCCAGCAGCTCCGCGCCGAGCGCCGCCGCGAACGGCTACAGGCCATGCAGCACGGGGCCGACGCGCTGGTGGCCGGGCGGCTGGGTTGGGAGGTGTGGCTGTTCGGTTCCTGGGCCCGGGGTGACTGGGACAGCCGTTCCGACGTGGATCTGATCGCCGTGGCGCCGACCAGCGAAGAAGCAAATACGTTCGCCGATGGCCTCCTCTCGGCGTGTCTGGGGGATGACGTGATTGCCCTCGACGCCGCCCAGTGGCAGGAGCGCCGCCACTCCCAGGATCCCCATTGGCGCGGCATCGCCCGTGATGCGATCCGGTTGACGCCGCAGGAAGGGCGATGACACCACGGGTGGAGGCCTGGCTGCGGCAAGCCGACAACGACCTGGCGATGGCCGGTTACGCCGTGGATGGTGGCCCTGCGCCTCAATGCCCTGAGCCGGATGAACAGCGCCACCCGCTACCCGGATGGGGATCAGGCGCCCAGTGACCTGTTTGACCGGGTGGATGCCGAAGCAGCGATCTCCACGGGGAAGGCGGTGCTGGCGTTCGTGCGCTCCCTGATGGTCTGAACCTGCAGAACGGTTCCAGCTCATGGTTGTGAGACACCGGTGGCACTTCCCTGTGCAGCCGCCCCAGCCCCTTGGCCACCCGCGCCGTCTACTCGTTCACCGGTTTTCCCGGCGTTCCGGAGCGCCACCTCTACCTCCACCACGACGGCTACCCCACCGGAGCCGCCTGGCGTTTCGCCACGGCCCTGCGCCAGCGGCCGGAGCCGGAGGCCTTCGCGGCGGCGTTCCTGGCCAGCCAGCCCGGCGCCGAACCCCTGGCCGCCCCCGCCCAGGCCGCCGATGCCGAGTACCGCTACCAGGTGCAGCTGCTGGCCGGCGGCGGCGCGCTGCAGGTGGCCTGCTGGCGGCGGCTGCCGGGCGTCACCACCTGGCAGCCCCGCTGCGGGCCCATGGCCCTGGAGCTGTTCATCCGGCGCTTCCTGCCGGGGGATCCACCGTGAGCCGTTGTTGAGCTCGTGTCAGGGCACGGCGTGCTCCAACGGGCTCGCAAGCGTGGGGAAGGCCCGCAGCAGTTGGCGATCGGAGGTGATCAGGCGGGTCTGGAGTGCCAGGGCGGCCGCCACGAACTCACAGTCGTACGCGCTGCAGTCGCTCGCCTCCACCAGCCGGAACACGTCGGCGGAATCCACCGCTACTTCCGAGCCTTGCAACAACGCTTCCGCCTGGCCCTGGAGCCTCAGCACCTGCTGGTGATCCAGCTGCCCGCGTCTCAGGTAGCCGCTGAGCACGTTGCGCAGCTCGCTGCGCCAGAGCACCGGAGCGGCCCATTCAGGGTCGTGAAGCAGCAGCGCCTCAGCCTTCTCGGTCTGGGGGCCTGGCAGCAACAGAGTGGCCACCACGTTGGTGTCCACCACGATCACAGGCGGCCCTCGCGCTTGAAGGCATCGATCTGGTCAGGCGTGAACGCCGTTTCCGTCGGCAGGCTGTGGCGCAGGGCCCGGATCTTCTCCAGTCGCTCGGCGGCCGTGATGGCCTGGGGCGGCAGGGCCGCTTCCAGGCACACGATCGCTTCGTTATTGAGGCTGCGGCGATGCTGCCTGGCCGCTTGCTTCAGGCGGCCGTAGAGGTCGTCGGGGAGATTCTTGAGGGTGAGGCTCCTGGCCATGGCCGTTGCCGGGGCAGCGGCAACCATTCTGCAACCAAAATGGTTGCGCTCAAGTGGTGCGCTGGAACGTTCCCTCCCCTCAGCCCCCCCTCTTCAGAAACCGCCGCACCTGGCCCGGCCAGTCGCCCGGCAGATCGCCCGGCCGCAGGGTCGTGCTGGCCATCGAGGCCAGCAGCGGCGTGCCCCCCAGCCGCAGACTCTCGCCCACGTGCAGCACCACGGCCAGGCCGATCAGCAGCCAGGCCACCAGGTGCAGGCTGTAGGCCAGGTGGTGCAGCTGGCCGTCCCGCAGCCAGTCCTCCTGCATCAACTTGCCGGTGGCCACCGCCAGAGCCAGGGCCCCCAGGGCCATGGCGTTGGTGGCTCGCCGCAGGCGCGCCCGGCCCAGGGTGAGGGCGTAGGCGGCGAAGACCAGGCCCAGGGGCAACAGCAGAAAGCCCGCCTGGCCGTGCAGGTCGATCCAGCTGCCGGGCGGCGTCAACGGCAACCGCCCCCAGCGGCCGTCGTAGCGGCTGTAGACGAACAGACCGCTCAGCCAGGCGGCCAGCACCAGTAACGCCGTGACGCCATGGGTCAGCCGCAGCAGGGAGGGTTGGTAGGGGGGGCGCGCCATCGAGTCAGCCGGCGAAGATCAATAGCGTGTCACGGCAAAAGGGCCCGGATCTCTCCGGGCCCGGCAGGGGCTCAGGGCGCCGATGGCTGGGCGGGGTTCAAAGCCCCACTAACCGATCGGCGGCGCCGTGAGGGCCACGGGGGTGCTGGCGGCGGCCGCCAGATCGAGGGGGAAGTTGTGCACGTTGCGCTCGTGCATCGCCTCGATGCCCAGGCCGCCGCGGTTGAGGATGTCGGCCCAGGTGTCCACCACCCGCCCCCGGTGATCGAGGACCGAGTGGTTGAAGTTCAGCCCGTTGAGGTTGAACGAGAAGCTCACCACCGCCAGAGCCGCGAACCAGATACCCACCACCGGCCACGCCGCCAGGAGGAAGTGGAGGCTGCGGCTGTTGTTGAACGAGGCGTACTGGAAGATCAGCCGGCCGAAGTAGCCGTGGGCGGCCACGATGTTGTAGGTCTCCTCCTCCTGGCCGAACTTGTAGCCCCGGTTCTGGGATTCGGTTTCGGTGGTCTCCCGCACCAGGGAGCTGGTGACGAGCGAGCCGTGCATGGCGGAGAACAGGGCACCGCCGAAGATGCCCGCCACGCCGAGCATGTGGAAGGGGTGCATCAGCACGTTGTGCTCGGCCTGCAGCACCAGCATGAAGTTGAAGGTGCCGGAGATGCCCAGGGGCATGGCATCGGAGAAGGACCCCTGGCCGATGGCGTAGATCAGCAGCACGGCGGTGGCGGCGGCCACCGGGGCGGAGTAGGCCACGGCGATCCAGGGGCGCATCCCCAGGCGGTAGCTGAGCTCCCACTCCCGGCCCATCCAGCAGAAGATGCCGATCAGGAAGTGGAAGATGATCAGCTGGTAGGGGCCACCGTTGTAGAGCCACTCGTCGAGGCTGGCGGCTTCCCAGATGGGGTAGAAGTGCAGGCCGACGGCGTTGCTCGAGGGCACGACGGCGGCGGTGATGATGTTGTTGCCGTAGAGCAGGCCGCCGGAGACGGGCTCGCGGATCCCGTCGATGTCGACGGGCGGGGCGCCGATGAAGGCGATGACGAAGCAGGCGGTGGCCGTGAGCAGGGTGGGGATCATCAGCACGCCGAACCAGCCCACGTAGAGGCGGTTCTCGGTGCTGGTGACCCAGGTCTTGAAGCGATCCCAGGGATGGACCCCGGAACGCGACAGGGTGGTGATGGTCATGGCAGGACATCCGAAGATGGACAGACCGGCAGGGGTGGCGACACCGCCTTGCGGTTGGCCACTTCCACTGCCGGACGATAAAACGATAACGTTGAATCCCCTGGGACCGGGGCTGCTGCCATGCGTGCTTCTGCTCAACCTGTCGGGGCCTCTCCCGTGCGCCGCCGGCGCCCCTGGGCTTCAAGGCTGGTGCCCCTGTTCCTGGGGCTGCTGCTGGTGCTGACCCTGGCCCCCGGCCTGGCGCGCGCCGATGAAGGCCAGCGCTGGAGCCTGCGGGACCAGGACGACAACCGCTGGTCGCTGCGGATCTTCGTCCAGCCCGATCCCGCCTATCCCAGCGGCGATCGCCTGCGCTTCAGCGCCCTCACGCCGGGGGTGGCCGTCGATCACGCCAGCCCCCTGCTGATCAGCGATGGCATGGGCGGCGCCTGGACCCTGGCCAACCGCAGCGAGGAGCTGGTGCCCCCCGATGGCGGTGCCCTGCCGGAGGGCTCGGCCCAGTTCGACATGGCCGACCTGCGGCCCCGCCCCAGTGGGGCCCTGCCCCTGGTCCTCACCCTGCCCCTGAGCCCAGAGGCGTCGGTGGTGCTGGTGCTCGGACCCGAAGAAACGGAAGCCCTGCACGCTTTCCACGACCCCGGGGCCATGGTTCAGGAGGGGTGAGGTCGGGGCAGCACCGTGATGGAGCCGTTGTTCTCCAGAATGGCCACGTGCACGTTGTCGACGGCGGTGCAGCCCGCCGACCGAATCGCCGCATCCAGCTCATTCCGCGTCAGCTGCGAACGCCGCAGCACGTCGCCGTAGATCCTGCCGTTGTGGACCAGCACCTGGGGCCGGCCCTCCACGAACATCTCGATGGCTCTGCTGGAGCTGGTGGCCGCCCCGACGAGGTGATTCAGGGCGATCAGCGTCAGGGCGGAGATCAAGCCACCGATCAGTGAGTTGTCGCCGCCATTCATGGAGTTCTGAACGGCGTTCGACAGGATCAGCAGCAGCACCAGATCGAAGGTGGCGAGCTGGCCCACCTGGCGCTTGCCCGTCAGCCGCAGCAGCACCAGGAGAAAGAGATAGACAACGGCGCCACGGAAGACGAACTCCCAGATGGGGATGGAAAGATGCGCCATGGAAGCACCAGCTGGCAGGAGTCCTCAACGGGAAGCCCCACCGGTGGTGGGGCTTCTGCTCGTCTGTCGGCCGCTATCGGCCTAGGCGGATGTTGCGAAGCGAATCCATCAGGCCCACCGCATTCAGTAACCAGAGCACCACCGCCACGACGACGACAATGTTGAGGATGCGTTTGATTTGGCCATCCATGGGGATGTAGTTGTTGACGAGCCACAGCAGCACGCCGACGACAATCAGGGTGATGATCAGTGAAATCAGGGACATGAAACCTTCTCCTCAGGATGAACGGTGAATGGGCGGATGCCAGTGGAAGACTGTGTCCTGCGAAGCCTGAAAAGGCCTGTTGCAGCCCATCTGCCGCAGATCTGCCTTTCACTCGCGCCCGTTATCAAGGTGGCCCCACGATGAACGTGGCCCCCTATTTGTTGGTCCGATGTCCGATTGCTTCGGGGACTACTTGCGCACCATCGGTCGCATTCCCCTGCTGACGCCGTCAGAGGAACTGCACCTTGGTGCCCTTGTTCAGGACTGGCGTTCCCATCCGGCGCCGTCTCCGGGCCTGGAACGGCGGGGTCGGCGGGCCTTCGCGCGCATGGTGACGGGCAACCTGCGCCTGGTGGTGTCGCTCTGCAAGCAGCAGCACAACCGCATCCGTCTGATGCATCTGGATCCGATGGATGTGGTGCAGGCCGGCAACCTCGGCCTGATCCGCGCGGTGGAGCGTTTCCTGCCCGAGCGGGGCTGCAGGTTTTCCACCTATGGCTCCTGGTGGATCCGTCAGTCGGTGCACCGCCATCTCCAGGAGACGACGGGGCTGATCCGGGTGCCGCCCCAGATGGCGGCCTTGGCCCGCAAGGTTCAGGCGCTGCGCATGGCTTCGCCCCATCAGCTGTCGCTGGCAGCGATCGGTGTCGAGCTGGGCGAGAGCGTCAAGCGGCTGGAGACCGTGCTTCAGGCGTCCCACGACCTGCAGACCCTCTCCCTGGATCAGACCCTCGGCCATGCCGATGGCGACGTGTCTCTCACCGATCTGATCGGTGATCCCAGGGAGCCCGGTCTGCAGGACGACTACCTCTGGCTCCATGGTGAGCTCAGCCAGCTGAACCCCACGGAACGCCAGGTGTTGCGGCTTCGCTACGCCGAAGACGGTTCCCCGTCGTTGGCCCAGATCGGCACGTGCATCGGGATGACCAAGCACAAGGTGCAGCATGTGGAGCGCAAGGCGCTGCTCAAGTTGCGGCAGCGCCTCGCCAGTGACCTCTGATCCCTGGCCTCGCCCCGATCTCATACGGCCCGGCCGCTGAGCAGCCGGGACACGATCACGATCAGGGCGATGACCAGCAGGAGATGGATGAAGCCGCCCATGGTGTAGGACGTCACCAGTCCAAGCAGCCAGAGAATCACCAGAATGACGGCGAGTGATTCCAGCATTGGGGCCTCCTTTCAATGGGATGGATGGATCGAATCAGGACTTACTTGATCTTGTTGGCCAGCTTGTCGGAGGCGTCACTGGCCTTGCGGGCTGCGGACCTGGTGCCGTCCTTCACGGCTTCCTTGGCGTTCATGGCGGAGGCTTGCACCTGCTTGGCCTTGCCCTTCATCTGTTGGCCTGTATCGCCGGTGACTTCGCCATAGGCGGATTGCATCTTGCCTTCGGCTTCCTTGGCTTTGGCGGACATCTTGTCTGTCATGGCGGCGATGGTGATGGGGGTGATGGAGTGTGCCTGGCTGGCCATCGCGGTGGCTGGCCATTGGAGCATCAGGGTGACAACCAGGGCGGCCACGGAGGCCAGCGAGAGCAGGCGTCTGCGGATGTGAAGTCTCATCGGGGCTTCCTTTAAGGGGGTGCCTCCTTTCTTTACCGAGCTTCGAGCTCCGCGAAGACGTCTGCAGCCGCCATGGGGGCCCGCAGGAGGCGGCGTCCGGCGCTGGTTCAGTGGTGTCAGGCTGTCTGGGCTCTGTAGCGATTCATTTCTTTTTTGCTGCACTCTGCGTCGCTTCTGCCATAAGCAGCCAGATCCACCGGCAGGCCACCATGAACACCACCCGCCTGGAGGCCTTCAGTGATGGTGTCCTGGCCATCGTCATCACGATCATGGTGCTGGAGATCAAGGTGCCCCACGACACCGAACCGGCGGCCCTGGTGCCGCTGATTCCTGTCTTTCTCAGCTATCTGCTGAGCTTCGTCTATATCGGCATCTACTGGAACAACCACCACCACATGCTGCACACCCTGCAGCGCGTCAGCGGCCCGGTGCTGCTGGCCAACCTCCATCTGCTGTTCTGGTTGTCGCTGGTGCCGTTCGCCACCGGCTGGATGGGCCAGAACCACCGGGCGATCGCGCCGGCCGCCCTCTACGGGGCGGTGATGGTGATGGCGGCCGTGGCCTACTTCATCCTTCAGGGTCGGATCATCGCCAGCCAGGGCCCCGACTCCCTGCTGCGCCGGGCCGTGGGCCGCGACTGGAAGGGGCACACCTCCTTGAGCCTCTATCTGGTGGCGATGCTGGCGAGCCTGCGCTCCCCGGCCCTTGCCCAGGTGATCTATGCGCTGGTGGCCCTGATGTGGCTGATCCCCGATCGCCGCATCGAGCGGGTGCTGTCCGACTAGGCGGTCCGGCCAACTAGGCGGCCTGGATGCTCACCAGCTCCTCGGCCGTGAACTGGCCGGCCTGCTCCAGCAGCCGCCTCTCCTCCTCATCGGCCCGGGTGCAGGCGAAGCCGTAGCGGGCCCGCACCCGCTCGGAGGCCTGCCGCAGCGCCAGGGTGCCCTTGGCCCGCAGCTCCGCCACCGTCACGGTCTGGCCAGGGGCGAGGTGCTCCAGGATCACCGTGGACGGGGAATAGAGGCGGCTCCTGCCGCCATCCGGCCATTCCAGCGTCAGCTCCACTTCCGGCATGGCGCCCCCCTGTACCCATCGGCTGGATTGTGCGTCAGGTCCGCCCCGGCTGTGGTGGCGATCAAGACAGCGCTCCAAAACCCGTGAGCGGAGCCTCGCCGCGCCAGATCTCCTCCCGCTGGCCCCCCGCCTCCAGCACCAGCCGGCGTTCCTCCGTGAACGTGCCGATCCGCGCCAGCAGCAGGCCGCCGCAGGCGGCGACCCTCTCCGCCAGCCGGCTCCCCTGTTCGGGTCGGACGGCCAGCAGGAAGCCGAAGCTGGGGAAGCCGGTGAGCCAGGGCTCCAGCGCCACCCCCGCGGGGGGCTGGATCGCCGCCAGATCCAGGCTCAGGCCGCAGCCGGCCGCCTCGCAGAACATGGCGGCGGTGCCCACCAGGCCGCCCATGCTGATGTCCTTGGCGGCATGGACGCTGCCGTCGGCCGCCAGAGCCGCCATCAGGGCCAGCTGGCGCCGCAGCCGGGCGGGCTCGGCGTCGGTGGCCGCATCCCAGCAGAGGGAAGTGCCGCGGAAGCGGCCGTTCGGGTCGATCAGCAGGTGGCAGTTGTCGCCGGCCCTGGCGGCGCGGGCCGAGAGCACCGGGCCGGCGGCCGTGCCGAGCACCGCCACCGCCAGGGCGTCGTAGGGGCTCTGCAGGTTGGTGTGGCCCCCCACCACCGGCACCCCGAACACCTCCGAAGCCCGGCGCAGGCCCGCCAGCACCTGCTCCCCATGGGCGGCGCTGCGGCTCCACAGGCTGTTCACCACCGCGATCGGCGTGCCGCCCATGGCCGCGATGTCGCTGAGGTTCACCAGCACGCCGCACCAGCCGGCGAACCAGGGGTCGTCCGCCACCAGGGCCGGGTGCAGGCCCTCGCAGGCCAGCAGCAGCGGCGCGGCCACCGCCGGCAGCAGGGCGGCATCGTCGCCGAGGGCGGCGGCGGGGCCCAGGGCGGGAAAGGGCTGGTGGGGGAAGGTGGCGGCCGGGGACTGGATGTCGGTCTTGCCGGTGAGGCCGCTGAGCTGGCGCAGCCGGGCGGCCAGGGCCGCCAGATCTGGATCCTGCGCCCCGGGGCGACTCACGCCGCCGCCGCTGCCGCTTCGCCCACCGCCAGGGGGCGCCGTTCGTGGCCGGGCTGGTAGTAGGCGAGGTCGGCCTCCATCAGGTGGTGAGGCAGGCCGCGGATCTCCAGGGTGTCGATCGATGTCCAGTGCAGGCGCTGGAAGAAGCGCACGTTCTGGAGCTGCACCGTGGCCAGGAAGCGGTCGCAGCCCCAACCATTGGCCGTCGTCACCGCCTTCCAGATCAAGCCCTTGCCGATCTGGTTGTGGCGGCGGTGGTCGCCGTGCACCCCGAGCCGGCCGCCGTACCAGAGTCGGGGCCGCTCCTCCAGGATCCGCACCACCCCCACCACGCCGCTGCCGCTGCCGGCGCCGTGGTCGAGGGCGGCGATGGGATAGGCGTGGCCATCCTTGTCGTCCCTGTCGGAGTCTTCGAACAGGTGCTGCTCCTGGCAGAAGATGGCGCTGCGCAGCTGCCAATAGCCCTCCTCCAGGGGTGTGCCGCGCCGCAGCAGGTGGAAGGAGAAGCGCTGGGAGCTGGCCGTGGGCGAGAGGCGGAAGTCCTCGGCTTCGATCGCCACCCCCCGCCGCACCGACGGGGTGAAGGCGGCCGGTGCCGAGCTGGCGCTGCGGCCGATGTCGTGGCTGGAGGGGTCGATGAAGAACATGGCCGCGCTCAGGGGGTTGCCGGCTCCGGACCGGCTTCGAACAGGGACAGGGCCGAGCAGGCGCCGCACTTGGCGCAGCCGGCCGCCATGGCCTCGGAGCGCAGGTCGGAGGCCCGCAACCGGTCGCCCACCGCCGTGTACACCGACACCATGAAGTCGGTGGAGGGGGCGGGATGGGCCTCCAGGGGGGTGCCGGCGATCGGCACGAAGGGCACCACGAAGGGGTAGACCCCCAGGGCGATCAGCCGCTCGCTCACCGCGATGATCGAGGCGGCGCTGTCCCCCAGCCCGGCCAGCAGGTAGGTGGACACCTGGCCGCGGCCGAACACCGCCACCGCCTCGGCGAAGGCCTCCATGTAGCGCTCCAGCCCCAACTCCGATTTGCCCGGCAGGATCTGCCGCCGCACCGCCTCCTCCACCACCTCCAGGTGCATGCCGAGGCTGTCGACGCCGGCGTCCTTCATGCGCCGGTACCAGGCCGGGTCTTCGGGGGGCTCGCACTGGGCCTGGATCGGCAGGTCCACCCGGGCCTTCACGGCGGCGGCGGTCTCGGCCATCAGCCGGGCGCCCCGGTCGTCGCTGTTGGGGGTGCCGGTGGTGAGCACCAGCTGGCGCACGCCATCAAGCCGAACCGCCGCCTCGGCCACCTCCGCCACCTGGGCCGGCGTCTTTCGCACGAGGGTGCGGCCATCCTCCAGCGACTGCTCGATGGCGCAGAACTGGCACGACTGGGTGCGGTCGCGGAAGCGGATGCAGGTCTGCAGGAGGGTGGTGGCCAGCACGTCCCGGCCGTGCAGCAGGGCGATCGAGCGGTAGGGGATGCCCTCGGCGGTGGCCAGGCCGTAGAAGCGCGGCTCGGGCGGGGTCTCCACCGTCAGGGGCCCGGCGTCGTCGGCTGCGAGGGTCGGGGTGGTGCCGCTCACCTCCAGTCCGCCGCCGGCGGCGGTGTCCAGCCGGTAGGGCGACGTGCCGGCCAGGGTGTTGTAGACGGGCACCATCACCGTGGTGCCATCGATGCTGAGGGCGCGGTGATCCGACGGGCCGGCGCCGCCGCGGCGGCCGGGGTTGCCGGGCACCGCCGGATCGACCACCCCGTGCACCTGCAGTTCGGTGAGCCGCCGGCCCAGGGCGCGGCGATCGTGCTCAGCCATGGTGCAGCTCCTCCAGCAGCGGCAGGCCCGGAGCCGCCTCGCCGGCGGGCTCCGGGGGTCGCTCATGCAGCTGGCGGGCGGGGCTGCGGTCGATCAGCAGCCCCAGCAGGTCCGGGCGGCTGTAGTGGCCGACGCTGTCCATCATGCGTTTGCGTTTGGTGATCAGGGTCAGGTCGAGTTCGGCGATGGCCAGTCCCTCGCCATCGGGCAGCGGCCCGGCCAGGTAGCGGCCCTCCGGGCTGATCACCGCCGTGTGGCAGCCCCCCTGGCAGGCCTTCTGCAGCACCGGGTCCGGGGTGATGCTCTCGATGTCCTCCGGCTCCAGCCAGGCGGTGGAGGACACCACGAAGCAGCCGGCCTCGAGGGCGTGGTGGCGCAGGGTGACGGCGGTCTGCTCGGCGAAGATCGGCCCCACCAGCGAGCCGGGGAACTGGGCGCAGTGGATCTCCTCGCCCTGGGCCATCAGGCTGAAGCGGGCCAGGGGGTTGTAGTGCTCCCAGCAGGCCAGGGCGCCGATGCGCCCGAGGCTGGTGGGCACCACCTGCAGGCCGGCCCCATCCCCCTGGCCCCACACCATCCGTTCGTGATACGTGGGGGTGAGCTTGCGGCGTTTGAGCACCAACTCACCGGCCGCATCGATCAGCAGCTGGGCGTTGTAGAGGCTGCCCCCGTCGCGCTCGTTGATGCCCAGCAGCACGTGCAGGCCGAGCTGGCGGGCGGCGGCGGCGATGCGGCCCAGGGCCGGGCCGGGCACCGTCACCGCCTGCTCGTAGAGCTTCAGGTGCGACTTGCCCATCAGCACCGGCGGCTCCACGAAGGAGAAGTAGGGGTAGTAGGGGAGGAACGTCTCGGGGAAGACGATCAGCTGCACCCCGGCCGCGGCGGCCTCCTCCATGGCCGCGACCACCCGCGCCACCGATCCCTCCAGGCTGTAGAGCACCGGACGGATCTGGGCGGCGGCGACGGTGACCGTGGCGGGCATTCAGAGGGTCCAGGTGTCGAGGATGAAGGCGCCTTCCTTGCGGTGCAGCAGCACGATGTCGAGCACGTCGAGGGGGTTGACCGGGATGATCCCGGGGATCAGGGCGCCTTCGCCGTGGCCGTAGAGGGCCTGCAGGGCGAAGCGGCAGGCGTAGACCTTGCCGCCCTGGTCCATGAACTTCTGGATGCGGGCGCCGAAGTTGAGGTGGCCGTCGAAGGCGGCGTCGCCCAGCTTGGGGAAGCCCCGCTGCAGCCCCAGGGTCACACCTGGGCCGTAGAGCAGGATCGAGGTCTCGAAGCCCTTGTTGATCAGGCGGCTGGCCTGCAGCAGGTTCACCAGGCCGATGGAGCCTTCGAAGGCCACGGTGTGGAAGGTGACCAGGGCCTTCTCACCGGGTTCGGCCTTGACGTCGGGAAAGACCTTCTCCTCGTAGTCAACGAGGAATTCACCCGTCTGGTTGGCGGGACGGCTGACCTGGGGCATGGGGAAGTGCGGTCGGTGGAATCGGCATGGGGGACCGTGCCACGGATGAACTTTTGTTCTGTGTCGCCGATGCCACCGAATCCCGTCGCCGCTCACCGCTACGGAGGACGCCCGGCTGATCCGTGCCGGTCGTTACAGGAGGTATCGCCAGGGGCGGCCAGCATCGGCTTTCCTCTGGAGCTGGGGTGGCTGTGGCAAGGGGTTCGGACGCGGTGCAGCGGCACGCGGTGGTGGTGGTGGGCGGCGGGCAGGCGGGCCTCTCGGTCGCCCATTGCCTGCAGAAGCGGGGACTGCGTCCCCTGGTGCTGGAGCGCCACCGCATCGGCCATGCCTGGGCGCGCCAGCGCTGGGAGTCCTTCTGCCTGGTCACCCCCAACTGGCAGTGCCGCCTGCCCGACTTCCCTTACGACGGCGACGACCCCGAGGGCTTCATGGGCCGGGAGGAGATCGTCCGCTACGTGCAGCGCTTCGCCGACCACATCCAGGTGCCCGTGCGCGAGGGCGTAGGGGTGAAACGCCTGCAGGCGAGCGGTTCCGGCTTCCTGCTGAGCACCGATGAGGGTGCCATCGAGGCCGACCAGGTGGTGCTCGCCACCGGCGGCTACCACCGCCCGCAGCGCCATCCCCTCGCCGCCCGCCTGCCAGAGCGGATCCTGCAGATCGATGCCCGCGACTACGGCAGCCCCGAATCGCTGCCCGTCGGCCCGGTGCTGGTGGTGGGCAGTGGCCAGTCGGGCTGCCAGATCGCCGAAGACCTCCACCTGGCGGGCCGCCGGGTGCACCTGAGCGTCGGCGGCGCCCCCCGCTCCCCCCGCCGCTACCGCGGCCGCGACGTGGTCGACTGGCTCGATCGCATGGGCTACTACGCCATGCCGATCGACCAGCACGCCGATCCGAAGGCGGTGCGGGGCAAGACCAACCACTACCTCACCGGCCGGGACGGGGGCCGGGAGATCGACCTGCGCCGCCGCGCCCTCGAGGGGATGGTGCTGCACGGCCGGCTGGCCGAACTTGGCCACGACCGCCTCCTGTTCGCCGGCGATCTGGCCGCCAACCTGGACGGGGCCGACGCGGTCTACAGCCGCATCTGCCGCAGCATCGACGACCACATCACCGCCCAGGGCCTCAGCGCCCCCGAGGAACCCCCGTACGTCCCCTGTTGGACGCCGCCCCCCGGTCCGCCGGAGCCCCTCGACCTGGCCACCGAGCCCCTGGCGGCGGTGATCTGGTGCACGGGCTACAAGCCCGATTTCAGCTGGGTGGAGGTGCCGGTCTTCGATGGCGCCGGCCATCCGGCCCACGAGCGGGGCCTCACCCAGGTGCCTGGCCTCTACGTGCTGGGCCTGCCCTGGCTGCACACCTGGGGCTCGGCCCGCTTCTGCGGGGTGGCCGAGGATGCCGAATACCTGGCGGAGGCGATCCGGCTGCGGGCCTCCCGGCGGGCCGCCAGCCAGGAGCGGCTGGAGTGCACCGCCCTGCTGGGCACCTGAGCCCTCAGGCCACCAGGGCCGACCAGGTGAAGGCCAGGCCGATGCCCATCAGCAGGCCGGCCGTGAGGCTCACCGCAGCGCTGGAGGCGTTCTGGCGCCAGCGGCGCACGGCCGTCAGGGCCACCAGCAGCAGCAGGGACTGGCTGACCAGCAGACCCGCCAGATAGAAGCCGATCGGGGTCGGTTCCCAGCCGAGGACGGCGCCGCTGAGGGCGTAGCCGTGCAGCAGGAAGGCGGGCACCAGCACGGCCGGGGGCAGGCGCCGCGCCAGCACCAGGCCGGTGAGGGCCACCGAGAGGGCCACCAGCGGCTCGATCCAGGGGAAGCCCGGCAGGGCCAGCCCCAGGGCGTTGCCCACCAGACCGCAGCCCAGCAGGGCCAGCACCCAGCGGAAGGGCTGGACGATGCCCACCAGGCCGATGGCCAGCAGGAACAGCAGGTGGTCGGGGCCCAGGATCGGGTGGGCAAGGCCGCTGAGGAGGCCGGTGAGGACGCCGGGCTTCATGCCGGTCAGATCCATCAGGTGGTGCGCCGAGGCCGGGGCGGCCAGCAGCAGGGGCAGGGCGCCCAAGGCAATCAGCGCGATGGGCCGGACGCCGCGTCGCTCAGCCAGGGAAGGCAGGTTCATGGAAGGTCTCCGGTCCTCGCCGGCAGGAAAAGTGTCGAGGGGAGGTGAGCGTTCTGACTGAGGACACCGGCCGGGAAGCCAGGGTTCCATCACAGCTGCGGGACAGCGGCGGACTCGGGTCACCCCTCACCGCCTTTCCTCCTTGCGTCCTCCCCGTGAAGGGGAGGAACCTCCTGGGCGCCATCCTCCCCCCTTCCTGGTCAGAAGCTGCGGTCATCGGGCGGCAACGTCACTGGCTGACGGCACAATGGGTGGACGGTTCCCGGGGTTCACCTCCGGGAGGAAACGAGGAAAGTCCGGTGCACGGCAGGGTTCTCCCTTCCATCATTCCGGCGCTGTCCCGCAGCTGTGATGGGGTCACCCTCAGCCAGAACGCTCGCCGTGAACCGTTCCTTCCATCCCGGCGCGGACCGGGCTCCTCCATGACAAGTCCCTCCGGCCTGCGCTCCTGGTCCCTCCTGGGGGCCGCGGCGGCCCTCGGTTTCGTGCTGATCGGCCAGCCGGCCCAGGCCCATGGCCTGGCCCACGGCGGCCTCGGCCACGGCTTCCTCCACCCCATCACCGGCGTCGATCACCTGCTGCTGCTGATCGGCGTGGGTGCGGCGGCGTCCTACATGTCCGCCGAGCTGCTGCTCTGGGGCCTGGCCGGCGCGGTGCTCGGGGGCCTGGCCGGTGCCACGGGCTTCGCCCTGCCCTTCGCCGAGGTGCTGGCCGCCCTGGCGATCTCGGCGGTGGCGCTGCTGATCCTGCGCTCCCACCGGGATGGCCGCAGCCCCGGGCTGGCGGTCGCCGGCAGCCTGGTGGCCGGTGCGGTCGCCCTCCACGCCCTGCTGCACGGCGGGGAGGCCCCCGTCGATGGCTCGGCCTTCGGCTGGTGGGCGGGCGCCCTGGTGGCCTCCGTGCTGGTCAGCGGTGGTTCGTTCCTGGCGATGCGCCGCCTTCCCCTGGTCTGGACCCCCCGCCTGGCCCTGCTGCTGGCGGTGCTCGGCGGCGCCCTGGCCCTGGTTCCCCTGGCCGCTCAGGCCGGCTGAGGTTCACTCAGCAGGGCCGCCGCCAGCGCCAGGGCCCCCTGGCAGGCGTCGCCGGCGGCCTCCACCAGCCGGCTGCCCGGCAGGGCCAGGGACAGGCTCCGGCCGAACGGGCCCCGCAGCTGCTCAAGGTGGCCCAGCGCCCCGCCCATCGGGCACACCGCCGGCCCCACCAGATCCAGGCCCCGGGCCACGCCCGTCGCCATCGCCGCCAGCGCTGCGGCGTTTCTCTCCATCACGGCGACGGCCTGGGGCTCACCCCCAGCCGCCAGCCGGTCGAGCACCGGGGCCAGGCGGGCGAAGCCGGCCGGGCCGAACCCGTCGGCCACCACCAGCGCCTTGAGCCGCTGCGGCGACCCCGGGTCGTCCGGGTCCAGGTCCAGGGCCTGCCACAGGGCCCGCCGCAGGGGGCCGTCGGCGAGGCGGCCGTCGGCCATCTGCAGGCTCAGGGCCAGGCCGTCCCGGCCGATGTCCATGGCCGAGCCGGCCCCATCCAGCAGCCAACCCCAGCCCGCGCAGCGGTGCTCGCGCCCGCTGCCGTCGCGGCCGACGGCGATGGTGCCGGTGCCGCTGATCACCACGATGCCGGGGCCGGAAGGGAAGGCCCCGCGCAGGGCGGTGCGCTCGTCGCCGGTGACCACCACCCGCTCCGGCGCCAGCCCCAGGGCGGCGGCGGCCAGGGCCTGTCCCTGGCCCTGCACCGCCGTTCCCTGCTCGATGCCGCTCGCCCCCACCGCGGCGGCCACCAGCACGGCCCCGCCGGCGGGCTCGCCGGCAGTGGCCAGGGGCGCCATGGCCTGGCGCAGGCTTTCCCGCAGGGCGGCCCCGAAGCGTTCCGGCCCCTCCGGGGCGGCCAGGTGGCAGACGCCGGGGCCGTCGCCCTCGCCGATCACCCGGCCAGGCCCCGACCCGCCATCACTTGCCAGCGCCAGGCGGCAGGTGGTGTGGGTCTGGCCGGCGTCGAAGCCGGCGATCAGCCTCATGGCAGGGAATCCGCCGGCCGGGCGGCGGCCGCCAGGGTGGCCAGGCTGAACAGGGCGATCAGCTGCACCTCCGGCCGGAAGAAGATCGTGTCGGTGAGGCCCTGCACCCCCAGGCCGGCGAACACGGCCACCGCCGCCAGGCACGGCAGGGCCAGGGGGGCGCTGCTGCGCCACTGGCCCAGGCCCACCTTCACGGCGCTCAGCAGCAGACCCAGCCCCGCCAGCAGCCCCGGAATGCCGGCCTCCACCAGCAGCTCCAGGGGGATCGAATAGGCGCTGAGGGCGTTGAACTTGGGCTGCTGGTACAGCGGATAGATGAGGTTGAAGGCGCTGTTGCCGGGGCCGATGCCGATCCAGGGGCGGTCCTGGATCATCGCCAGGGCCGAGGTCCAGACGTTCATGCGGAAGTTGTTGGAGCTGTCCTCCCGGCCTGCCACCAGGCTCATCACCCGCACCCGCAGGGGCTCCACCTGGGTGACCAGCAGCACCAGCACCACGGCGGCGCCGGCCAGCAGCAGCAGGGGGAACAGGCGCCGCCACAGGGGCGGCCAGTCGCGGGTCTGGCGCAGCACCAGCAGCAGGGCCAGCAGGCCCAGGGAGGCCACCATGCCCATCCAGGCGCCGCGGCTGTAGGTGAGCACCAGGGCCACCAGGCCCAGCACCAGGCTGGCCAGGGCGAACAGGCGCCGGCCCCGCCCCTGCCAGCGCAGCAGGGCCACCACGGCCAGGGGCAGGATCGGCAGCAGGTAGCCCCCCAGCAGGTTGGGGTTCTCCAGGGTGCTGTAGATGCGCACCGTGCCCTCGGCCACCGAGTTGCTGTCCGACCAGCGGGCCAGGGCCCCGGGGGCCTCATACAGCTGGCGGATGCCGATCACGCTGGTGACCAGCTCACCGGCCAGCAGGGCGCCGACGAGCCGGTCCCACCACACCGGGGCGGCCGCCAGCAGCTGGCGCATCAGCGCGTAGACGCTCAGGTAGCTGAGCAGCTTGAACAGCCCCACCAGGGCGGCCTTCGGCACGGGCGAGAAGCCGGTCGCCACCACGGCCACCGCGATCACCAGCAGCAGCCAGGTGTTGATGGCACCGAGGCGGCCGGGCGGGGTGCGCAGCGCCCAGAGCACCCAGAGCAGGGCGGAGGCGGCGATCAGCAGGCTCAGGCCCTCCCGGGTCACCAGGGGCAGACCGGCCATCAGAGCGCAGAGGATCCAGCCCGCCATCAGGGGCAGATGGGCGCCGAGGAGGCCGGGGGGCCGGCCGGCCAGGAGCCCCTGCCAGCGCAGCAGCAGGGGCACGGGAGCTGGGGCAGGCACCATCAATCCGCTGCGGCGTCGAGGCGATTATCGACGCCGTTGGCGGTGGGCTCCAGGTGGGCTTCCAGCTCGGCCAGTGGCGGCAGAGGGGCGGTGCTGCGGCGGTAGAGGCTGCGGTGCACCGGCAGGCCCCCGGCCAGCACCTGGCCTTCCCGTTCGGTGGCCACCGGCAGGGGATTCACCGCGGGGCCGCACTCCTCGGGCCCGGCCGCTTCGAAGGCGCCGCTGGCCTCCACCAGCTGTCGCATCGGCTGGATCAGCGCTTCCACATCGCTCTGCAGGAACAGGGTCCGGCCGGGGGCGAGGGCCGCGGCGATCGCCAGCAGCAGGGCGGGCTGCAGCACCCGGCGCTTGCGGTGGCGCAGCTTGAACCAGGGGTCGGGGAACTGCAGGGTGACCAGCTCCAGCTGCCCGGCGCTCAGCTGGGCCAGCCACTCCGGCAGGTTCACGTTGGCGTTGCCGTAGAGGAAACGCAGGTTGGTCAGCCCGTCCCGGCGGCGGTCGGCCTCGGCGGCCTCCACCAGGGGCCGGCGGATCTCCAGGCCCAGGTGGTTGCGCTGGGGCGCCAGGGGGGCCATGGCCAGCAGGAAGCGGCCCCGGGCCGAGCCGATGTCGAGGTGGAGGGGCAGGGAGGGATCGGCGAACAGCTCGATCAGCGGCGGCAGGGGCCGTGCCAGCTGGTGGATCCGGCTGAGGGGATTGACGTGCTGGCGCACCATCAGAGCGGCGCGGTGCTGCCCCCGGGCGGCTCGTTCGGCACCAGGAACCCCCAGCTGGCGGTGTAGCCGTGCAGGTGTGTGGTGCCGCCCACCGGGCCGATCTCGCCGTTGCAGAACAGCCCGGCGATGGGCACGGTGCCGAACACCTCGCGGCAGAGGCTCACATCGCCGTCGACCTCGCCATAGAGGCCTTCTCCCCGCCCCAGGCAGGCGAACAGGAAGGCGGCCAGGGGCTCGCTGCGGCGGCGCGACTGGCCGGCCAGCAGCTGGCGGGATTCGTCCCGGGAGGCATCGGCATCGCGCAGCTGGAACTGCACCTTCTGGCCGACGCGCATGCGTTCCCCCACCGCCACCGCCCCGTTGCGGGGATCGACCCCGATCAGGTTGCGCACCAGGAAGGAGCCGGGAACCTCCGCCACGGGGGAGAGGTCGGCGCTGGGGAGGCTGAAGTCGCTGCGGCCGACGCCCAGGAACAGGGAATGCTTCACCTGCTCCCGCTCGGCCGGGGTGAGGTCGGTGAGGATCGACTGCAGGGCGGCCACGGGGCTGTTGCGGGTGCTGCCGCAGCTCACCTCGATCACCACATTGCGCTGGGCCTGCTCCACCTCCAGCACCGGACCGATGGGGCGGCAGCCCTGGGCCACCAGCGGATCGAGCCGCCAGGCACCCTCGATCAGACAGCCCACCGCACCGGTGCGGACGGTGTCGGCGGGGTCGCTGTCGCCGCTGGCGCCGCCACCGCTGCCGAAGAGCAGGGAGCCGTGGGCGGCGCTGTGGGGGCCGGCGATGCCGCCCACCTTGGTGGTGTTGGGGTAGGCGTAATCCAGGCCGCTGATCAGGTCGTTGATGGCGGTGCCGGTGGGATCCAGCAGCAGCAGCATCGACTGGCCCTCCTCCAGCTCGGCCCCCACCCGCTCGCGCCAGGGCTCGGCCGGACCATCGAGGTCGGGCAGGGAGGTGGTGTCGATGGCAAAGGGGCGCAGGCGGGCGCCGGGAAGCCGCAGCAGGGTGACCGCCAGGGCCGGCTGGTGCTCGATCTCGTGGGGGACCCCCGCCGGATCCGTGCCCACCACGCCGCCGCCGACACAGCCCAGCCAGTGGGCGGCACTGAGCTTCTGCTGCAGCAGGGGCAGCAGGCGGGGCAGGTCGCTGGCGTAGCTGGCGGAGGCGAACACCAGGGCCAGGTCGGCCTCGGGGGCGCCCCGGAGCTGCTCGAACACCTGGTTGACCGCTCCCTGGAGCGAGGCGTCCCGGCCGAGGGCTGTGCGGCACCAGGGGCCACCGGGACGGCGTTGCAACCAGGGAAAGGAGGGGAGGGAACCCATGGACGGACCCTATCGCCTGGGGGGCACACGGATAATGGCGCCTTACCGAACCGAGCGGACGTGCCGGAACAGCTCTATCGCTCCCTGGTCTGGCTCGACGTGCGGCTGGGAATGCTGTTCGCCGTGGGGTTGCCGCTGGTGCTGCTCCTCTGGGCGGCCCTCCGCAAGGAGCAGGCGCTGGTGCGGCTGATGGGCCTCTACTGGAAGGTGGCGAGTCTGCAGCTGATCGCGCTGCTGCTGCTCACGGGCAGCCGCCCTGCCGGCTTCCTGCTGCTGGTGCTGGCGCCGCTGATGGTGGTCGCCACCCTGTGGTTCTGGGTGGACCTCAACGAGGAACTGGCCGACATGCCCCCCTGGCGGGCCCTGCCCCTCACCCTGCGCATCTGGCGCTGGAGCCTGACCCTGCTGTCGCTGGGCGGGGCGGGCCTGGCCGTCACCGCCCTGCCCTGCATGGGCGGCGCCGATGCTGGCCTCCGCCTCTGCCGGGCCTGGCTGGAGGCGCCCCAGGGGCTGCATGGCGTGGTGGCCAAGGTGTTCGCCTTCGTGTTCGGCGGGGAGTGGACGACGGGGGTGGCCGCCTTCGTCGGCTACGCCGCGTTGGTGGCCTACGCGGTGGGGCTGCTGCAGTGGCTGGTGGTGCGCCTGCCGCGGCTGGGCCGGGTGGCCGGCGAGTTCTGAGCTGTTTTTCGGTGCTGTCCCCCATGACCGACGCTGCCTCCCCCTCCGTTGCGGCCCTGCTGGCCGCGCTGGAGGCGATCAGCCGCGAGCGCCCCGACCGGGTGCTGCGCCTGGTAGGCCTCCTGCCGGCGCCGGGGGAAGACGAACCCTTCGAGCTGATGATCTTCCGCGGCTTCTCCAGCAGCGTCACCCACCCCACCGCCTTCGACCCCGACCAGCCGGCCCTGCCGGCGTCGGCCCGCATCGCGGCGGCCGAACTGCTGGCCGGCCCCCTCAACCCCAGCGACGAGCGGCTCCTGGCGGCACCGCTGCCGGCGGCGACCTACCTGGATCCGGGGGCCTGGGACGGAACGGCAGGGGGCTGATTCGGCGACGCTTCTAATCAGTTGTCCACGGTCGTCATGATGATCCCCCACCTCCGATTGGCCCGTCCCGTGACGGATCTACGCCGTACGGAGCTGCTGTACTGCGAGGGCCTGGGCCTCACGCGTCTTGACCATTTCGATGATCACGACGGCTTTGACGGGGTGATGCTGGGAGAACCGGGCGGACCGTATCACTTTGAGTTCACCTACTGCCGAACCCATCCCGTCGCTCCATCACCCACCCCGGAAGACTTGCTTGTGTTCTTTATGCCAGACAGGCAGGACTGGCTGAGGCGCTGTGAAGCCATGCAGGCGGCGGGATTCATGGCCGTGGCCTCCCTGAATCCCTGGTGGGAGCGGGATGGGCGCACCTTTGCAGATCACGACGGCTATCGGATCGTGCTGCAGGGCGCAGCCTGGGATGGGTGAGCCGTGGCGACGGCGGCGATCGAGGGCTTGATGGAGGGTCTCGGTAGAGTCGCCGCCAGTGAGCCCACGACTCGTTTGTTCCTTCCAGCCCTTCGATTCGTGCTTCCCCTGGGCGGTCTGGCGCTGGCCCTGGCCCTGCCTTCGGCGGCCCGGGCCGGCAGCTGTGAAGACAGCTTCGCGCAGAAGGGGAACCCCCTCTCCGGGACGCGTTTCACGGCCGAAGTCACGGTCGATGCGTTGTCGGTGCCGGTGGCGATCCGCCAGCTGCGCGGCATCGCGGCCACCCGGGGCTACGACATCCTCAGCGAGGAGGCTGACGACGGCAGCATGCTGCTGGAGCAGCCCCGATCGGGTGCCGCCCGGCCGTTCCCGATCATCGCCACCGCCCAGGCCGAGCAGGCCGCCGCCCGGGTGAAGCTGGAGGCGAAGTTGCCAGCCGGCATGCTGGCGGGGGCCGGTGGGGCGCGCAACGAACTCTGCGCCATGCTCAATTCCATCAAGGGTGGCGCTGAAGGCATCGCGGCGGCTGAGCGGAGCGCGGGGGCGGTGTCAACGGCGGGCCCGGTGGTCATTGATGCCCTGGTGCTGTCGCAGCAGATCTCCCAGGAAGCCGACACCAACGCCGCGTCGATTCCCTCCCGTTACCAGGGGAAGACCTTCACCATCAAGGGTCGGGTGGCCCACGTCGCCAAGGACGGTGGCGCCTATCGCATCGCCTACGAGATTCCCAATTCCACTAACGATCTGGCCATCAGGTTCGGCAAGTTCCGCTTCCTCACCCAGATCAGCTGCCTGGCCGCCAAGGGCCAGGGTGCCTATGCCCTCTCCCTGAGGACCGGCCAGGGGATCCAGCTCACGGGCCAGTACAAGGATTACGACCATGCCCGGCACGTCATGTGGTTCGAGGGTTGCCGGCCGGCGGAGTGAGGCCGTGACAACGGCATGAACATCCTGTTCTCGATGCATGGCGAGGCGGGCCATCACCTGGGAACGTTCCGGCTGGCCAGGGCCCTGGAGTCCCGTGGGCACCGGGTGGCCTATCTCGGGCTCCCCCGGGTGAGGCCACTCGTCGAAGATCAGGGCTTTGCGTTCATCGCCTTCGCGGAGGATCTCTTCGCGACGCCTGCCGCCGCGCAGGAGCCCCCGGCGGCGGCGGACGCCCTCTTTCGCCGCTACACCAACGCCATCGTCGACGGCAGCCTCGATGCCTGCCTGCTCTCGGCCGAACCGGACCTACTGCTCTGCGATTCGTTTCTCTGGTACGTGGCCCTCCGGGCCCTGCGGCTGGGCCTCCCCACCATCCAGATCTCCACCTCGCTGTTCCTTTTCGACAACGCCCGCGTCCCCCCGGCGGTGACCTGCGTCAAGCCGGGCCGCGGGGCGCTCTCGGCCCTGCGGATCTCCCTGGCCTGGAAGCTGATGCACCTCAGGCATCTGGTCACCAAGCGCCTGGCCTCCCGGCTTGTGGGTGCCTACCGGGCCCCCCTGCGCATGCACCACCTCACCGACACCTTTCGGTGGGTGGCCCGCCAGTCCGGCATCCGCATGCGGCGCAACGTCACCTACCGCCTCGATGAGATCGGCCCGCACCTGATCCTGCCCGAGCTGGTGCTGTGTCCGGCCGCTTTCCAGCTGCCGGGCCCGCGGGCGAAGGAGCGGCGCCATTGCGGCGATTTCATTGATTTTCAGCGGCAGGAGCCGCCGCTGCCGTTCGATCCCTCCGGCCGGACGATCATCTTCTGCTCGCTGGGCACGAGCGCCGGGGCCTACCGGCAGGCCAGGCGGTTCTTTGCGGCCGTGGCCGAAGCCAGCGCCCTGGCCCCGGAGTGGTTCTTCGTGCTCCACATCAGCGATCCAGCCCTCATCGGCGCGTTCGGGTCATCCGCCAATCTGCTGGTGGTGCCCTGGATTCCCCAGCTCACCCTGCTGCGCCATGCGGCCGTCATGGTTCACCATGGCGGGCTCAATTCGATCATGGAATGTGTGCAGGGTGAAGTCCCCATGGTGATCCTTCCCTGCGCCAGGGACCAGCCGGGCAATGCCATCCGGGCGGCCCATCACCAGCTGGCCCTGACGGCGGAGGCCCGTTCGATCACGGCCGACCGGCTGCGGCAGCGGATTGGCGAGGCCATGGGCGATGCGGCATTGAAGGCGGGCCTCAGGCGCATGAAGGAACAGATCGAACACGAGCGTGGCCTGCCGCAGGCGGTGGCGTTCATCGAAGGCTTCACGCCAGGTGGCAACAACGAAGGGCCTTAAATGATTCTGTCGCTTCGTGATGTCGTGCTAACTTCAATCAGGCTTCCTTAGGTGTCAGTCATGGCCGCCCACCCGCTGACACATCACAGGCTGCGCGATGTGCGTGTTCCCACGTACATGATGGAGATCACCACGGTGGTGGGTTGCAAGGTCAACTGCACCTATTGCCCCCAGAAAAGTCTTCTGAGTCAGTACAGAAGCCCGAAGCGCAGGCTCGCCTTCGACGACTTCAAGCTGGCGCTCGACAAGATGCCGGAGGATGTCATCATCATCTTCGCCGGGTTTTCCGAGCCTTTCCTCAACGAGGACTGCACGCGGATGATCCTCCATGCCCACCGCAAGGGTCACCCCCTGTGTGTCTTTACCACGGCGGTCGGCATGACGCTGGAAGACGTCGAGCAGATCAAGGCGATCCCCTTCAGTGCCTTTCCCCACGGGGGGTTCACCATCCATCTCCCCGATGCCAGGCGGCTGGCCAAGATCGATGTCACGCCGGAGTATCTGCGGGTGCTCGAGGCCCTGAAGGCGGCCCACATCCAGAACTTCTCCGTCATGGCGATGGACGCCATCCACCCGGATGTCGCCGCCATCTTCCCGCCCTCCAGTGTGCCGCTGCCGACGATGAACTCCCGCTCGGGCAACCTGGAGCATGAAGGGGTCACCGAGGACTTCGTGGCCACGTCCCATGAGGGGCCGGTGATCTGCGGACGGGATGAATACATCTACAACAACGTGATGCTTCCCAACGGCGACGTTGTTCTCTGCTGCCAGGACTACCACATGGATCATGTGCTCGGGAACATCTTCGAGCAATCCTTCGCCGAAGTCCTCCCCAGCCCAATCCCCGGTTACGACCTCTGCAAGACGTGCGTCTACGCCATCAAGCTGCCAGCGAACTTTCCGGTCTTCGCGTTCGACAAGGCACCGGCCTGAGGCCAGCGCCGTCGTGAGCGATTCCACCGTTGCCCTGCCGCCGTCCCTGGCCTACGGGGCCCTCATCGACAGCGTTCTGGCGGCCCATCCCGAGCGCCCCGCCCTCGCGGAGCGCGCCTATGTCGTTGCGGCCGACCCCGCCACGGGAGTCACCCACCGGCAGACCCTGGCCGAGTTCCGCCCCATCACCTACCGCACCCTGCGCGATCGGGTCCGCGGCCTGGCCGCGGCCTGGCATCGCGATCCCGATGGCGTCATCCGCCGCGGCAAGCGGGTGGCGATCATCGGCTTTGCGAGCATCGATTACGCGGTCATCGACCTGGCCCTGGCCTACACCGGGGCCGTGCCGATGCCCCTGTCGGGGCACCATTCGGCCGCCGAGTTCGACGCCATCCTCGAGCGGACCACCCCAGCGGCGCTGGCCGTTTCCGTTGCCCAGCTGCCCGCGATGGTGGATCTGGTGCGGCGCCACGCCTGCATCCGTCAGCTGATCGTCTTCGACGCCGACACCCGGATCACGGCCGAGCGCACCCTCCTGGCGGACGCAGAAAGCAGCCTCCGGACGGCCGGATCGACCGTTCCCATGGTGCTCCTGTCGGATCTCATCGTCTGCGGCCAGGGCGACGATGTCGAGGTCCCGCCGCCGGCCGCCGTCGACCCGGAAGCGATGGCCCTGCTGATCCACACCTCGGGCAGCACCGGCCAACCCAAGGGGGCCTGCATTTCCGCCGCGGCCCTGATCAACACCTGGCGCCAGGCCTCTGGGCCGGAGCCGAAGGTGGCGGTGGTGCTCGCCCCCTTCCACCACATGATGGGCAGGGATTCGATGGTCACCGCCCTGAACTGCGGGGGCCTGGCCTGCTTCACCCTGAAGCCGGATCTCTCCACCGTCTTCGAGGACATCCGCCTGGCGCGCCCGACGGGGCTGGTGCTGTTCCCGCGCCTCTGTGAGTGGATCGACCAGCACGTGCGATCGACCCCGTCAGGCGACCTGCGTGATTTCCTTGGCGACCGGCTGCAGTCCATCGTCGTGGCCTCGGCGCCGATCGCGCCCCGCGTCAGGGCCCTGATGGAGGCCACCTTCGGGGTGCCGGTGCATGAGGGCTACAGCAGCACCGAGACGGCCAGCGGTGGCCTGGCGATGAACGGCCGGCTCAACCGCCCCAACGTCCTTGCGTACCGGCTGCGGGATGTGCCGGAGTCGGGCTACTTCCTCACCGACCGCCCCTATCCGCGGGGCGAGTTGTGCGTGAAGACGCGGTTCGGCATCCGGGGGTACTTCAGGAACCCGGAGGCGACGGCGGCCCTGTTCGATGCCGACGGTTTCTGCTGCACGGGGGATGTGGTCGAGGAGCGCGGCCCCGGCCAGATCGCCCTCATTGACCGCCGCCGGAACGTCATCAAGCTGTCGCAGGGCGAGTACGTCGCCGTCGGGGTGCTGGAGCAACTGTTTGCCGATGGCTGTGCCTCGGTGGCCCAGATCCATGTCCATGGCGAGAGCAGCCGTTCCTACCTGCTGGCGGTCGTGGTGCCGGATGGGGAGGCCCTGGCGCTGCGGCCCCGGCCCCCGACAGGCGACGCCGAGCTGATCGCCCTGGTGCGCCAGGAGGTGGTGCAGCTGGCCGGCGAGAAGGGGCTGCAGAGCTTCGAGATTCCCCGGGATTTTCTCCTGGCGGAGGAACCCTTCTCCCATGCCAATGGCCTGCTGTCCTCCCTGGGCAAGCCGCTCCGGCCGGCCATCCGCCAGCGGTATGCGCCTGCCCTTGCCGAGCTCTACGAGGCCCACGACCGTCTCGGTGATGCGGCCCTGGCCTCCCTGCGGCAGTCCGGCGCCGAACGCAGCCTGGAGGAGCGGCTGCGGCTGCTGCTGGGCAGCACCCTCGGCGTCCACGACCAGGCGTC
Organism: Rhizobium sp. Q54; assembly: GCA_943367585.1. Taxonomy (GTDB): domain Bacteria; phylum Cyanobacteriota; class Cyanobacteriia; order PCC-6307; family Cyanobiaceae; genus Cyanobium. Next base: position 52,068 of record CALRJP020000007.1, on the reverse strand, counting down.
CCTCCAGGACCGCTGCTTCCGCGAGCTGGGCGGCGACTCCCTGGCGGCCGTTCAGCTGTCGGTGCGGATCGAAGCGGAATTCGGCGTCGCCATCGAGGCCAGCCAGATCCTCGGCCCCGGCGGCACGGTCGCCGCCTGGGCGCGGATCCTCCGGGCCGACGGCTCCGGCCCGGCCGCCGACCTCGCCACCTCCGACCTCGCCACCTCCGACCTCGCCACCGAAGACTTCCGCGTGGAGGCGTTCATCGATGCGGCCACGCTCCAGGCCGCGGCGCAGCGGCCACCGGCTTCAGGGCCGGTTCGCTCGGTGCTGCTGACAGGGGCGAACGGGTTTCTGGGCGGCCGGGTCGCCCTGGCCTGGCTGGAGCGCCTGGCCAGCAGCGGCGGCCGGCTGGTCTGCCTGGTCCGGCCCAGCCACACCCAGTCGGCCCGGGAGCGCTTTGAGGCCCGCTTCGCCCACCTCGACCCGGCTACGGCGGCGCGCTGGCGCACGCTGGCGGCGCAGCACCTGGAGGTGGTGGCGGGCGACATCGTCGAGCCGCGGCTGGGGCTGGAGGCCGGCACCTACGACCGGCTGGCCCACGGCATCGAGGCCATCGTCCACTGCGCCGCCCTGGTCAATCACCGGCTGGACTACCGCCACCTGCGCCGCCCCAATGTCATCGGTACCGCGGAGGTGGTGCGCCTGGCGCTGACGCACCGGCGCAAGTCGATCGACATGGTCTCCACCATCGGCGTGGCCCCCCTGGGGGAGCGCCTCCGTCTCGATGGCTCCTATGCCAACGGCTACATCGCCAGCAAGTGGGCCTGCGAGCAGCTGCTGCGCTCCACCCACGCCGCCACGGGCCTGCCGATCCGCATCCTGCGATCGGGGCTGGTGCTGCCCGATCGCCACCTGGCCGGGGAACGCAACCCGGACGACATTCTCTCGCGGCTGATCCACAGCCTCCTGCTCACGGGCCTGGCCCCCCCGGCCTTCTGCGTCACCGATGCAACCGGCCAGGAGGCGGGTTTCCGGGCCAGCGGCCTGCCGGTGGATGAGCTGGCGCAGGCGATCGTGGCCCTGGGGGACTTCGCCCCCGAGGGTTTCCACCGGCTCACCCTCGGTGGCCCGGCCGACGGCTGCTTTCCGCTCGAGGCCCTGGTGGAGCGGATCGAGGCGGCCGGCTTCCCCCTGGAGCGGACGGCCAGCTATGGGGAGTGGCTGGAGCGGATCGCGCCGGCCCTGCGCCGGGTGCCCGCGGCCCAGCGATCGCGCTCGCTGCTCGATGTGCTGGAGGCCTACCGCCCCGTCCGGGCCCCGGAGGCGGCGGAGCCGGGGGCCGAGGCCTTCGTGCGTTTCCTCGCCAGCCACAGCGGCGTGGATCTGAAGGCCGGCTTCCCGGCGGCCTACCTGGGCAAGGTCTGCTCCGACGCCGTCGCGGCGGCCTGAGCGGGGTCCCGCCGGGACTCCATCTCCGAGAGCGGCCGTCCCGCCATCGCCTTGGGATAGGCGTTGAGCATCGTGTCGATGACCACCTCCAGCAGGAAGGGGGCACCGGGCTCCGCCCACATCAGCCCCAGGGCCTCCTCCAGGCCGGCCTCCTCGGCGACGAGGGCGGAGGGGATGCCGTAGGCGGCGGCGACGGCGGTGAAGGCGGGGGCGTCGTAGCCCCAGAGGGTGGACTGGTAGCGGGCGCCGAAGGCCACGTCCTGGATCTGCCGCACCATGCCGTGGCAGTGGTTGTTGATGACCAGCATCTTGATGGGCAGCTGGTTGCGCCGGATCGTCTGCAGTTCCTGGATGTTGATCTGGAACCCGCCGTCGCCGGCGATCACCACCACCGGTTGCTGCCCCGTCGCCAGGGAGGCCCCGATCGCCGCCGGCAGGGCGAAACCCATCGCCCCCATGCCGCCGGAGGTCAGAAACCGCTGGGATCCGTGCAGCCGCAGTGACTGGGCGGCCCACATCTGGTGCTGCCCCACATCGGCCACGAAGGCGGCCGCTGGGCGCGAGGCCTCGGAGAGGCGATGCATCAGCCCGTTGGGGTTGATCCCCTCCACGGCACCGACTTCGGCCGTATCCGGCCAGCGGGCTCGCTCGGCCTCGATGAAGTCTTTCCAGGGCCGGTGATCCCCCGCGGGCGGCCGATGGCGCAGGCCATGGTGCAGGAAGGTGTCGAGCTCCAGCGTCAGCGTCCGGCAGCCCTTGATGCGGTTGTTGAGTTCATGGCGGTCGCAGTCGACGTGATACAGCGGGCGGGATCCCCGGAACAGATCGGTGTCGCTTCCGGTCTGGCGGCTGTCCAGCCGGCTCCCGAGCACCAGCAGGAAGTCGCTCTCGCAGAGGGCGACGTTGGCCCAGCGGTTGCCGTAGAGGCCGATCAGGCCAACCCGCAGCGGATCATCGAAGGGGAGCACATCCACCCCCATCAGGGAATGGACCACCGGCAGATTCAGGGCCGCGGCGAACTGCCGGAACGGCTCGGCCGCCCCCGAGGTGCGGATGCCGCCCCCCGCCAGGATCAGCGGACGCTTCGCGGCGGCCAGATCCGCCAGGGCCGCCGTCCAGAACGCCTCCAGGCCGTCCGCGCCGGGGCCGGCCGGCGGCCCCAGCGGGCCCGGCGGGCCCGGATCAAGTGACGCCGGCTGGAGCTCCCAGGGGATGTCCGCCGTCTGCACCTCCATGGGGATGTCGAGCAGCACCGGGCCGGGCCGGCCACTGAGGGCCAGGGCGAAGGCCTGCTCGAGCGTGCCGGGTAGATCGGCCGGATGGTCGACGAGAAAGGCCCCCTTGGTGATGGGCCTGGCCATGGCGACGATGTCGGTTTCCTGGAAGCCGAGCTGGCGCAGGGGCAGGTCCCCCTTCCGCTCCTCCCGGTTGATCTGGCCGGTGACGAAGATGGCGGGGGTGGAATCGAAGTAGCAGCTGCCGATCGCGGTGAGCAGATTGGTGGCCCCCGGCCCACTGGTGGCGAGGGCAATGCCCGGCAGCCCGGTGAGGCGGGCGTGGGCCTCGGCGGCAAAGCCGGCCCCCTGCTCGTGGTGCATGCTGACGATGCGGATCGATGTGCGCTGCTGGATGGAATCCAGCATGTAGGTGATCGTGCCGCCGATCAGTTCGAACACATGGGTGATCCCCCGGCTCTCGAGATAGCTCGCGAACAGATCAGAACCTTTCATGGAGATCGCTTCATGACGATGGCGTGCCGCCGTGTTGCGCCCTGCCGATCATCGGACGCCTCCGGTGGTATGGATCGTTTCCCCCGTCAGCCAGCGGCTGGCGCCTGAGGCCAGAAACACCACCACAGGGGCGATGTCCTCCGGCGTCGCCACCCGCCCCAGGGCGGTCTTGGCCGTCCAGAGGCGCTCCAGTTCGGCGCTGGCGAAACCGGCCGCCTGGGTTCCCTCGGTGATCACCAGCCCTGGATTGATGGCGTTCACACGGATGTTGCAGGGGGCCAGATCTTCCGAGAGCGTGCGGGTGAGGGCATCGATGGCCCCCTTGGTGGCGCTGTAGACGAGGCTGCCGCAGGCCCCCTTGGTGGCGGCCAGGCTGCTGATGTTGATGATCGAGCCGCCCTCGCTGGGGAAGCGGCTGGCCGCGGCCCGGCAGCAGAGCATCACCCCGAGCACATTGATGTGGAACAGGTGGTCGAACACCTCCTGGGTCACGTCCTGGAGATCCGTGGGGTAGTACACCCCGGCGTTGTTGACGAGCACATCCAGTCGGCCGCCGAAGGCCCGGTCGGCTTCCAGAAACAGCCGCTCCACATCGCCGTCCTTGCCCACATCGGCCTGCACCGCCACGGCCCTTCCCCCCCGATCGGTGATGGCGCGAACCACCCCCTCGGCCCCGGCCGCGTTGGCCGCGTAGTTGACCACGACCGACGCCCCCGCCTCGGCGAGCGCCACGGCGATGGCGGCGCCGATGCCCCGCGAGGCCCCGGTGACCAGGGCGATCCGCTGGGCCAGCGGGGGCGTCGGGGGGGACGGAATCACGGTCATCGCAGGGTCGCGGGGCTCTTCCCCGCCAGCCAGTGCTGTTCGATGGCCTCCAGACTCCGGCCCCGGGTTTCCGGCATCACGAAGCACCAGAAGGGCAGGGCCAGGGCGGCGATACCGGCATTGAGGAAAAACACCACAGCCAGTCCGAGGGTATCGGCGAGCATGGGGAACACAAAGGACGCCACCATGCCGCAGAGCAACTGGAAGGCGATGACGAAGCCGATGGCCCGATCTCTCACCGCCTGGGGATAGATCTCCGACACCACCATGCCGCAGACGGAGGCCAGGCACAGGGAAAAGGACGAAACAAACAGGATGAAACAGAGCAGGACGAGATATTGAACGGCAGGGGTTCCGTGGGGCAGCACACTGAAGATCAATCCGAAGCCGATCGAGCTGGTGAGGACGCCGAGAATTCCCATCAGGAACTGGGTGCGGCGCCCCAGCCGATCGACAAGCAGAAAGGACAGGGACGTCATGGCCAGGCCGAAGCCACCGACCCCGATCGTGGTCAGCAGGCTGGCGGTGGTGGGATCGCTCACCCCGCAGGCCTGAAAGATCGTCGGGCTGTAATAGGTGACGATGATGATGCCCGTGCACTCCTGGAAGAACACCAGGGCCAGGCCGATCAGCAAGGGCGGCCGGATGGTTTTCGAGAACAGGGGTGTCGTCCGTGTCCCCGATGGGGTTTGGTCGGCGCTGGCCTTGAGCAGGGCCACCTCCTGCTTGGGGTTGGCGACGCAGAGTTTCTGCAGCATCCGTTCCGCCGTGCTGAAACGGGCCTGGGAAATGAGCCAGCGCGGCGATTCCGGCAGGAACAAAGCGCCGATCCCCAGCAGCAGGGCCGGTACGGAGCCCAGGTAGAGCATCGCCCGCCATCCCTGCGGCACGGCCATCAGCAGGGTGTTGGTCCCGTAGGCGATCAGGGCACCGATGCCCACCGCCAGATTCTGAATCGCGTTCAGCCGGCCCCGGATCGAGGCCGGGGCGATTTCGGTGATGTACAGCGGCACGATGCTGGCGGTCACCCCGGTGGCCAGGCCCGTGACGAGGCGACCGAGCACCAGGATCTGCACCGAGTCGGCCAGGCCGGAGACGGCGGTGCCGACGATGAGCACCACGGTTGTCGTCAGCAGCATGTAGCGACGGCCGAAGGCGGCCGCCAGATGGCCGCTGACGAACGACCCCAGGATCGCCCCGACCAGCACCGCGCTCACCACCAGCCCGCTGCTGAAGGGGGTGAGGGCGAACGCCGTGCGGATCTGCAGCAGGGCACCGGCGATCACGGTCAGGTTGTAGCCGAAGAAGATCCCGCCGATGGTCACGACGGTGGTGGCCAGGGTGGCGGCGATTTCGTTGCGCTCGCTGGCCGTTCCCGATCGGTGCCAGGTGCTGCGGATCTGGGAGAAACGCAGCCGCCGGGTCTCCGGATAGAGGAGAACGCACAACGGAATCGCGATCACGGTGGTGGCTAACGAAATCCAGTAGATCGCCAGGGTGTCGTCCGGGGAGTCGACCGAAAGGGCGGCGAACACCATCACGGCATTGATCAGCCAGTTGACGGTGATCGGAATGCTCATCGAGAGGCCCCGCACGGGCAGCGGATACATCTCGGCCACGAACAGCCAGGGCAGGGGCCCGAGGCTGATGGCGAAGAAGAACACGTAGCCGAGGATCAGCAAGGGGCTGAGGGCCACCGGCAGCGGCGGGAAGATGCCGGTGGTGGCGTCGAGAATCAAGGCGGCCAGGCAGAGGACCAGGCCCACCAGGCCCGCCAGCAGCAGGGGCCGGCGGCCGAGGCGATCGACGAGCAGCACGAACAGCAGGGTGCTGAACAGATTGACCAGCCCGACCACGATCACCAGATCCCAGCCCAGATCGAGGCCCTGGAACAGGGAACCGTCCCCCGCCATCTGCAGCACGAAATTGATGCCGCTCAGCTGCTGGATGGCGAACAGGAGGATGCCGATCCCCAGGAGCCGGCGGTTCGCCGGCTCCAGCAGTTCCACCCACACGTTCGGATGGCTGTCCGCCAGGCTCTCCTCGATGGCGGCCACCTCCGGCTCCACGTTGGGGCCGTGGATCGCCTTCAACACCGCGCGTGCGGCGTCCTCGTCGCCCTGTTTGATCAGCCAGGCGGGGGAATCCGGCAGGATGATCGCCCCGATGCTGACGACCACGGCCAGGATCCCGCTGATCGTGTACAGCTGGGAAATGTCCAGTTCGTCCACCAGCCGGGTCTCGATGGAGAAGGCGAGAACGATCCCCAGGGTGATGCTCAGCTGGTTGAGGGACACCAGGGCTCCCCTGTTTCTGGCCTGGGAGATTTCGGCGATGTAGAGCGGGATGGCCAGGGAGGTGACCCCGACGATCAGCCCCAGAAAGAAGCGGGCCACCACCAGCTCCTCGAAGCGTTCGGAGATGGCGCAGGCAAAGCCGAAGAAGGCGTAGCAGGCGGCACTGGTGGTGATCACATCCCGGCGGCTCAGGCCATCCCCGAAGCGGCCCATGAAGACGCCGCCGAGGATGGCGCCGAGGAAGAAGGCGCCGCTGAGCAGCACCTGGGAGCTGAGGGTCAACGACCAGTCGTTGGCCGCCGTGGCGGCCACCAGCCCGAGGGTCGTGGCGTTGAAACCGAACAGCAGGCCCCCCAGGGAGGCCACCAGCGCAACGATCCAGACCCTGGGTATCACCGCTCAGGCGACCGTGGCGACGGCAGGGGCGGCGGGCCGGCCGACGCGGCCGGTCTGGGGGTTGTGGCGGGCGGTCTCCAGCAGGGCCATGCGGCTGTCGAAGAGGGTCTGGGGGTCCACCGCCTTGCCTTCACCGCACACACAGTTGAGGCTCTTCGTCTGCAGGTCGCGGTGCTCGCGAAGCAGGCGCAGGTTGCCGTATTCCTCCTTCTGGTGGCAGGTTTCGGCGTACAGGCAGGGGGCATAGACCTCCTCCCGCAGGGCCGGAACGAAGCCGGGATCCAGCACGGAGCCCAGGCGGCCCGTGCGGGTGTCGGCGTAGCTGGTGCAGGGGAAGACATCGCCCCAGTTGTCCACGATCAGGTAGTCGTGGCCGGCGGAACAGAGGCGCCCCTTGCCGCCGTAGAGGCCCACCAGCAGGGCGGCCAGGAAGCGGATCTCCCGGCCCAGGGGTCCGCTGTCGGCCATGGTGCGGAACACCTCCAGGCCGGGTTCACCGGCCGCCAGCAGCTCCTCGATCGGGTCCTTGCTGAGGAAATGCCTGGCCCGCTTGTCCACATCGACGGCGTCGCTCACCGCTTCGGTGGCGGGCACATCGAAGCCGGGGAACTTCAGGTCCGCCGAGGTGGGGATGGCCAGGTCGGCGCAGCGCGCCAGGGCGTCGCGGATGACCGCCACGTTGTCGGTGGAGAGCAGGGTGTTCACCACCACGTCGAAGCCCAGGTCGGCGGCCAGGGTCACGTTGGCCAGGAAGTCGTCGAGGGCGATCTCGGTGTGATGGAAGGTGCAGAAGAGCTTGAGTTTGGAGGGCTCGATGGGGCCGGCTAGCTCCGGCAGCCGCTTCTTGAACAGCGAGGCGTTGGTCTGCACCTCCACGAAGGCCACATTGGGCTGGGCCGTGAGCCAGGTCAGATCCTCGATCACGTCGGCGTTGAGGAAGGGCTCCCCGTGCACGTCGTAGCGAACGCCGATGCGATAGGGCAGGGCGGCGGCCCATTCGATGGCTTTGCGCGCCATGCCCCGGCCCTGCTCGGTACCCCACATGTTGCGTTTGGTGCCCCGGCTGTAGTCGATGCCGCTCACCTGGCTCTGCCCCGCCGCCGCCACGCAGTAGCTGCAGCTGAAGTTGCACTTCAGCATCCGCACGGAGATGCGGATCTTGAGGAATCCTTCGCCGTCCAGGGGAAAGGGGTTGGCCATGCGGGTGGGGAACGGGTTGGTGGGGCGGTGAATCGGCGAGGTGTCAATCGGCGAGCTTGACGACGATCTTGCAGTCGCCGCCGGCGATGTCGTCCGGATGCTCAAGCACGGACCGCAGCCGCTCCAGCCCTTCGATGGTGGTGCTGACGATCCGATCCAGCGGCAGGACCCCGGAGAGGCACAGGTCGATCAGCCGCTCGTAGACCCCGCCGAGGTGCCCGCGCAGCCCCATGACGCTGATGGCGTTGGTGATCATGTGGTCGACCGCCCCGATCCGCAGCGGCTGGCCGCCCCTGCCCAGCAGGGCCACCCGGCCGCCCGGGGCGATCTGGCGGAACACGGCATCGACGTTGGCCAGCGCACCGGAGGCTTCCACCACCACGTCCCAGCCGCCGTCCGGGATCTCCAGCGCTTCGGCCGATGCCGCCACCTGATCGGCCCAGGCCGCCGCGAACTCCCTGCGGTAGGCGGAGGGCTCGACGACGCACACCTGGGCGGCGCCGTGGAGTCGGCGGGCCATCATCGCGCTGAGCAATCCGATCGGTCCGGCCCCAAACACCAGCACCCGCTCGCCCGGGGCCATCTGGGTTTTCCGGCAGGCCAGCAGGGCCACCCCGGCGGGCTCCAGACAGGCGGCCATCTGCAGGCCCCGCTCGCTCTCGGCCAGCCGGCCGATGCCCACGGCCGAACGGGCGGGCACGTCGGCGATCGCGGCGAACAGCCCATCCTTTTCCATGCCCAGCAGCCGGGCGTCGAGGCACTGGTTGAAGGCACCGGAGCGGCAGCACCGGCAGGCCCCGCAGCTCAGCACGGACTCCGGCGCCACGATGTCGCCCACCCGGAATCGGGTGACATCGGCTCCGATGGCGATCACCCGGCCGATCCCCTCATGGCCCAGCACCCGGCCCTGCGCGGGGATTGAGGCGGGGGCGGAACTGCGCACGAACCCCAGCGGATCCCGCTGGGTCATGTGGAGGTCGGTGCCGCAGAGGCCGACCCGCAGGATCTGCAACCGCAGCGAGCCGGGATGGAGCGGTTGGAGCGTCCGCTGCTCCAGGGCGATGCGGGGATCCTTGTAGCGCCGGTTGGCCTGCCGTGGCTCCTCGCCGTCGCCGGTTTCGGTGGCGTGAAGCACCAGGCTGCAGGTGGAGCCTGAATCCATGCTTCCCATCCGGCGTCAGGCACATGCCGATGGTCGTTGGACGACCGGCTGCTGTCAACAGACGCCATCGCCGCCCCGGGCCGCCAGCGGCGGCGGACAAAGCCAGGCGGGCCGGCCATCATGACGGGGCCGGCAGGAGCGCCATGGCCGCCAGGGATCCGATCCGGGACTTCTTCAGCTTCCTGCTGGGGGGTGTGCTCTTTTCGATGGGGGCGTTCCTGTTCTTCAACCAGGTGATGGTCAGTTCCGTGCCCATGGGCATGGGGTTCCGCTTCGGCCGGCGCGCCGCAGGTGCCTGGGGTGGTGCCGGTGCGGCCTGGGGTGGCGGCTGGGGCGGCGGCTTCGGGATGTCCCAGGGCCTGGGCGGCGGCTTCGGCCTGCTGCTGATCCCGCTGACGATCGGGGTGTGCCTGCTGTTCGCCCTGCGCAACCAGCGCTGGGGCTGGTTCCTGGTGCTGGCGTCGGTGGCCGCCCTGGCGGTGGGCGTGCTCCAGACCCTGATCATGAGCTTCCAGCCCACCTCGCTCTGGAACCTGCTGACCATGTTTGCCCTGATCGGCAGTGGCGGCGGGCTGATGTTCCGTTCACTGATGGCGTACGACGATGGCAAGGACCGGCAAGAGCGACAGGACCGCGGCGAGCCCGAAGACCGTTGAAGACCTGATCGTCGACATGGAGCCGGTGCCCCCCGGGGGACGGCCCCCGTCTCCGCCGGCCCTTCCCCCTGCATCCGGACCCTCCCGGTTCCCGATCCTGCAGCGGCTGCTGGTGCTGGGGCTGGTGCTGGTGGGCTTCGGCGCCGGCTGGATGGCGGCCGGCCTGCGGGCGTCCCTGGCCGAGAAGCCGGCCGCCGGCGGCAGGGGCGAAAGCCGCCAGGACCTGCTCGCCGATGGCTGGGTGGAATCGGATCAGGGGGTGTTCACCCGCCGCTGCCAGGGGATCTGCCGCAAGCCCCGGCTCTATGGCGGCGGCATCATCGACGTGATGGAGGTCGCCTGCCTGGAGCGTCCCTGCGGGGACATCCAGGTGACGTTCGCTGTGCTCGACGGCCAGGGCAAGGAGATTGACAGGGTGGTCGAAACCAAAAACGGCCGGCAGGGGGAACGGCTGCAGCTCGTGATCGAATCGCAGAAGCCGCAGGCCCGCAGCTTCGTCCTGCAGTCATTCACGGCCCGCGCCAGGGTGGAGTGACGCTCGTTTGGGGTTCACCGCCTTGAAGACCCTCCGCTTCGTCGACGGCGCTGAGATGCCGATGCTCGGCCTGGGCACCTGGAATTCGCCGCCGGGGGAGGTGGGCGCGGCGGTGACGGAGGCCCTGCAGCTGGGCTACCGCCACATCGACTGTGCCGCCATCTACGGCAACGAGGCGGAGATCGGCGAGGCGCTGGCGGGGGCGATCCGCTCGGGCCAGGTGCGGCGCGACGAGCTCTGGATCACCTCCAAGCTGTGGAACAACGCCCATGCGCCCGAGGACGTGGCCCCGGCCCTGGAGCGCACCCTCGCCGATCTGCAGCTCGACCACCTCGACCTTTACCTGATCCACTGGCCCGTGGCGACGCGGCCCGGCGTGCTGTTGCCGGAGGTGGCCAGCGATCTGATCTCCCTCGAGACCCAGCCGATCGCGGCCACCTGGGCGGCGATGGAAGCGGCCGCGGAGCGGGGCCTGTGCCGCCACATCGGTGTCAGCAACTTCGGCATGGCCACCCTCTACGGCCTGCTGGGGCAGGCGCGGATCCGGCCGGCCATGAACCAGGTGGAGCTCCATCCCTATCTGCAGCAGAGCCAGCTGTTCGCCTTCTGCGAGGCCCACGGCGTGCACATGACGGGCTTCTCACCGCTGGGGGCCCCTGGCCTCACCCTGCCGCTGACGTCCGGGCCCAGGCCGGTGTTGTTGGAGGACGCCACGATCACGGCGATCGCCAAGCAGCGGGGCTGTACGCCGGCCCAGGTGTTGCTGCGCTGGGCCCTGCAGCGCGGCACCGCCGTGATCCCCAAGTCGGTGACCCCGGCGCGCCTGGCCGAGAACCTCGCCGCCGCCGAAGGGGAGCTGGCCGCCGAAGACATGGAGGCGATCGAGGCCCTCGACCGGAGCCATCGCTTCATCGACGGCTCCCTGTGGGTGAAGGAGGGTGGCCCCTACACCCTGGAGTCGCTCTGGGCCTGATCAGGAAGCGCAGCGAGCTTCGAGGAGGACGTCAGGCTGCCTGGAGATTTCCTGGCAAGCGGTGACGGATGGGTTTTTGTTGGCTCCGCCAAGCCGTTCTGACGCAGCCAGAGCTGCATCAGAAACTTCGCGGCATACTCCTCCAGCCGCCGGCCGGTGAGCGGTTTGATGAACTTGTCAAAGGGATTGAGGTCGACAATGTAGTCGCCAACCCTGACGCCCAGGGGCTCCAGGTGCTTGCCCGGCAGTTCGACCGTCATAAGCGGATAGTGACGACCTCTCAAGAGCTGAAGCAACCAGAAAACATCACTCTCTTCCTGGGGCTTCTCACCTGGTTTCGGCTCCACGGCACTGCCCGCGATCGTGTCTTTGTCAAAGGAGATGACCGCGGTGAGGTTGAACAGCCGGCTTCCTTCGATGAGGTCTTGTGTCTGGCGCCGCGTGGGTTGCACACCCAAGCCTGCCCGATCAAGGAAACGAGCGATGGCTTTCACGGGAATGGCACTTTCCGTGTCGCTGATGTCGGGAGCCACCAGCAACGACGGTTGGGACAGAATCGATGCCTCTTTCAGGCCTGCATGGTCGAGGGCCACCGCCTGTTTCCCCAGGTCGCCACTCAAACACTCCAGTAACGCAATGTACTTGCACCCGAGGCTATGCCCCAGCCAGCAGTAGTTGGCCTGCTCTTGATAGAAGGCATTGCCCGTGATCGTTGAAAGTTCTTTGCGCAGGACGGCCTGCTCTCTCAATAATTCAACCGCAATGTCCCAATGGCGAAAACTGAATCGGAAGGGCAAGGCGATGATGGTGTATCCCTCGTTAAATAGGCACCTCAAAAAATAGCGATAGAAGACGGTTGGGAAGGTGCCAAAGAAAGCGCCACCGATGAACTGGATCACCCCTTTGGGTTCAGGATGGATCGCAATCCAGCTATGGCTGATCGGTCTGAACCGAAAGGCTGGTGCCATGGTCGTTCACCGTGAAGGACGTGTTGGCGGCAGTGATGCCTGAATGAATGGCAGTTGCTTCGTAGGCCTTCTGGGGGGATGGTGTGTCTCCATCCCCCTGGGCCTGGATGGTCAAGCCCTAGTTCAGGGTGAGCAGGCCACCATTTTGAACCGTCAGCCCATAGGCAATCTGATCAAGTCCCCTGTCGGCGATATTGGGAGCTGTGGTGTTATCGAAGAACGTGCCTCGTTGCTCTGCGGTCACCAGGACTTGGGTCCCCGCTGGTGGCGTTCCTGCCAAGGACGAGAGCTGAAGATCCACAAAGCCGCGGGCTTCAATGTCCAAAGCGGCGAGAGCCGCGTCCGTGGGGCTGGGCTGCAGGATGAACAGGGCCGTTGCGTCCGCAGGAAGGAACAGTGGGGAAAACCGATACTTATTTCCCACACCTGACAAAGGCGCAGCATTGTTAAGCCCGGACGTATCGACAAAGGTAATGACTTCATCCAAGGTCACTCCCGAGGGGAGCCGAGTCGTGAAGACCAGGGACAGGACGAGATCATACGGATTGATATTGGCGATGGTCAGAAAGTAGCCCTGAAGGACGTTGCGACCCAGGTTTTTGACATCATTGAAGCCGGGTGGCAGGGTCGCAGGCAGCTGGGGCGTGAGCAGGACTTCAAAGGTGGAGACGAGGGACATGGCCGTAGCTCTCTTCGATGTAAGGGCAGTATCCGTCTAGAATCTGAGGTGAGAAAGACCAGGCGAATACGTCCAGGACCATCGCCTGATTGAAAGCCCAAGGCTGTGATCTTGATGACACGATCCTGTCCTGTTGGTTATGCCATCCGGGGATCAAGCCGCCGGCGCAGGTAGGCGATGGCCAGGTCGCCGCATTCGGCCACCAGTCGGTCGCGGCGGCCCTGCTCCTGGGTGGCCGCCAGCCACAGGAGATGGCCGACGGTCTTGACCAGCACGTAGGCGATCAGGTGGCCCTCCTCCGCGCTGAGCTGGCTGCCCTCGGCGGCGGCCTTTTCGACGATCAGGCCGCTCCAGTCGTTGATCAGCCGGACGTCGGCCTCCTCCTCGATGGCCAGCAGCTCGGGGGTGGCGCTCTGCACGTCCAGGAAGATGGCCGGGTAGCCGGGGTGGTCGCGGAAGAAGCGATCGGTGAGGGCTACCGCGGCGGTGATCGAGGCCTCCAGGGAGAGGCTGCGGCCGTCCCCCCGGTCGAAGAAGGCCGTGAGCAGCTCGTGCAGCTGCTCGGCGTAGAGCTGGGCGAGGCTGCGCAGGATCGCCCCCTTGTCGGGGAAGAACTGGTAGAGGGAGCCGATCGGCACCCCGGCTCTGGCGGCGATGGCGTTGGTGGTGGTGCCGCCGACGCCGCCGGCCACGAACAGCTCCTCGGCCGCCGCCAGGATCCGCCGCACCCGTTCCTGGCTGCGGGCCTGGCGGGGCTGGCGGCGCAGGGGCGAGGGCTCGCCGGGAGTGGCGGTGGCGTCGGCCATGGGCGGTGCGGCGCAGCCTGAAAACCCGAGCGATCCTCGCATCCCATTGACAAAGGCGAGGGACGCTCATATTTTTCTATGACGTGAGGACTGCTCACGTTCCTTCGCGTTCATCCCGATGACCACCACCGTTTTCCGCCCCAATCCCGCGCCCACCGCTGCGTCGTTCGAGGCCCCGGAGCTGCCACCCCAGCTGTTCCGCGTCCTCGGCACCTTCGTGGCCATGAGCGGCGGCGACACCGACCTCGAGCTGGTGGGGGCCCTGGCCGACGCCCTGCTGGAGACGCCCTCCTATGCCCTGATGGCCGAGCAGCTGCGCCGCGACCCGGCCTGCGCCGCGTTGATCGAGGCGCGCTGGATCCCACCGGCCCACGACCTGGAGCAGCTGGCAACGCTGCCCGAGGGCAGCCTCGGCCAGGCCTACGCGGCATCGCTGGCACTGCTGGGCTACGACCCCAACCTGCACGCCGGCATGGCGCCCGATAGCGACGCGGCCTATGTGGAGCTGCGGCTCAGCCAGACCCACGACCTCTGGCACGTGATCACCGGCTTCGACACCACGGTGACGGGCGAGATCGGCCTGCAGGCCTTCCATCTCACCCAGTTCCCCTACCCCCTGGGGGCGGTGCTCACGGCCCAGGCGCTGGTGTCGGCCACCCTCGGGGCCCCCGAGCTGCTGCCGGAGCTGGTGGAGACGATCCGCACCGGGCTGCAGATGGGCCTGGAGGCCAGGCCCCTGTTCGCCCAGCGCTGGGAGGAGGGCTGGGAGCGGCCGCTGGTGGAGTGGCGCGAGGCGCTGCAGCTGCATCCCTTCGCTGAGCGGGTGGGGCAGCTGTGAGCGGCAAGGCTGTTAGCGCCAAGGCCGTGGGCGCATCCCTGCTACGGCGGCCGGGCTTCCGCTGGCTCTGGCTGGGGCAGACCCTCCTGTTCGCCGGCGTCCAGTTCTGGTTCGTCGCCGTCACCTGGCTGATGCTGCAGCGCACGGGCTCGGGCACCTCCCTGGCCCTGGTGCTGATGGCGGCGGCCCTGCCCCGGGGGCTGCTGCTGCTGCTGGGCGGCGTCCTGAGTGATCGCCATCCGCCCCGGCCGATGGCGGTGCGGGCCGGCTGGATCCTGGCGACGGCCACCGGGGTGCTCACCCTGCTGGCCAGCCGTGACGCCCTCGACCTGGGCCCGGTGCTGGTGCTGGCGGCCGTGTTCGGGGCGGCGGAGGCCTGCCTCTACCCCGCCGCCCTGGCCCTGCTGCCCCGCCTGCTGGAGGATCGCCATCTCGGGCGGGCCCACGCCTGGCTCCAGGGCAGCGAGCAGATCAGCAACGTGGCCGGCCCCGCCCTGGCGGGGTTGTCCCTGGCCGTGGCCGGGGCGACGGCGGCCCTGGCCTTCGACACCGTTCTGCTGCTGCTCGCCGTGGGCTGCTTCGTGCAGGTGCGGCCCCGCTTGGCCGCGGCGGACACGGCCCCGACGGGGGGCCTGGGGCAGGGCCTGCGGGAGGGGATCGCCTTCGCCTTGGGCCACGGGGCGATCCGCACGGGCCTGACACTGATCGCCATGATCAACCTGGCCGTGCTGGGCCCGGTGGTGATCGGCGTGGTGGAGCTGGTGACACTGCGCTTCGGCGGTGGCGCCGCCAGCTACGGCTGGCTCCAGGCCGCCTACGGCGTGGGCGCCCTGGCGGGGGTCTGGTGGGCCGGCCGGTTCGGCGCCATCGCCCATCCGGGGGGCGCGCTGGGCTGGCTGTCGGCCGGGCTGGGGGCGGGCCTGCTGGGGCTGGCGGTGGCCGGCCAGTGGTGGACGGCGGCCACCCTGCTGGCGGCGATGGGGATCGGCGGCGGCCTGGTGGGGGTGCTGGCCACCGCCTGGTTGCAGCGGGAGACGCCGGCACCGCTGCAGGGCCGGGTGATGGCCCTGGCCATGCTGGCCGGCGTCGCCTTCGATCCCCTGTCCCAGGCCCTCTCGGGGGTGCTGATCGACATCTCCTTGCCGGGGCTGTTCGTGGTCGCTGGGGGGAGCCTGCTGCTCACCGTGCCGTTTGCTCTGCGTAGTGCGCGGGGGTGAGCGGGCGGGATCTCTTTGCGGGACTTGAACGGCTCACGGTGGGCAGGATGGCAAGAGTTGGGTATCCCCGGCTACAGGTGGTTATCGGACCCGTGAACCACTGCTAGAAAGCGGAAGTTGCGTTCGAAAGGCTATGCAGCATCAGGGTTTCAGGCCATCTCCCCAGTGGCTTTCCGAGTGGCTCACGGACAGGAAGCAAATCGGGGGAGTGGTTCCCCGAGCCGTCCAATGACTTGTTAGGCGAAGCAGATTCATGGCGTGATGGGCACATAGGCATGATCGAATCAATCACCATCTCCAGTGTTGGGACCTTCGGAAATACGCCCGAGCAAGTCAACGCGCTTTCTCTGTTCAACTTTTTTTTCGGATCAAACGGCACTGGGAAAACAACTCTCAGCCGAGTGATCGCGGAGGAAACAAAGTTCCAAACGTGCAGTGTCAACTGGAAGGCGGGCACCAAGCAGCAACCACTTGTCTACAATCACGATTTCATCGACCGCAACTTCAACCAATCAGCAGAGCTGAAAGGCGTCTTCACGCTTGGCGAGAAGCAAGTAGACACACTAACGAAAATTGCCACTGCCAAAAGCGAACTCGATGCACTTACGGCCAAAATCGAAACACTTACTCATGGGCTACAGGGTGCAGACGGCAACGGAGGCAAAAAAGGGGAGTTGATAGCGCTTGAAGCCGCATTGAAAGATAAGTGTTGGGCACAAAAGCAGAAACATGACGCAAAACTCCAAGGAGGCTTTGAGGGGTATAGGAACAGCTCTGAGAAGTTCAAAGGCAAAGTGATTCATGAACAAGCGTCAAATAACGCGTCTCTCCTCACAATGGCCGAGTTGGAGAAAAAGGCGGAAAGTGTCTTCGGGCCCACACCCACTACGGAGACTGGAATTCCCTTGGTCGATACCATCAAACTCCTCGCGGAAGAAGCGAGTCCAATTCTAAAGAAGCGGGTTATAGGCAAGGAAGACGTGGATATCGCTGCGATGATTAAGAAGCTCGGGAATAGCGACTGGGTTCGAGAAGGAAGGGCGTTCTACGACGTAAACGAAGGCACCTGTCCGTTTTGCCAGCAGAGCACTAGCGAGGCATTCACCAAAAGTCTGGATGAATACTTCGATGAGGCGTTTGTGGCGGACAGCAAGGCGATTGATGACCTCGTTACTAACTACGACACCGAGTCGGCCCGGATTCAGCAGGAGCTTGCCTCAATAATCGCGTCACCATCCAAGTTCCTTGATGTCGAGAAGCTCAAAGCAGAGAAGGAGCTGCTCGACGTTAAAATCGCACTGAACAACCAACGCATCGCCGGAAAGAAGAAGGAAGCAAGCCAGGTGTTCGAGCTGGAATCGCTGAGCAACATTTTTTCGGCGATCAAGACCCTAATCGATACGGCCAACACACAGGTCGTTGCACACAACAATATGGTCGAAAACCTCGCTACTGAACGCACAATCCTAACTGCGCAGGTGTGGAGGTTCATTCTCGAAGAACTGAAGACCGACCTCGCAACGTACGAGACCGCGAAAGATGGCGTAGACAAGGCCATCACGGCGATGACGACTCAGATCACAGCGGCGACTACGGAGAAGACGATGAAGGCTGCCGAGATTCGCGCGCTAGAAAAACAAAGCACCAGCATCCAGCCGTCGATTGACGGTATCAATAGTCTCCTTTCGTCATTTGGCTTCCAGGGATTCAAACTCGCGAAAGCAGCAAGCGGGAACGCCTACAAGCTTGTTCGTCCGAATGGTTCGGACGCCAAAGCGACTTTGAGCGAAGGTGAGAAAACCTTCGTCACCTTCTTGTATTTTTACCACCTGCTCAAAGGTAGCGATTCCGAGACTGGGATGACTACAGACCGAATCGTTGTTTTCGACGACCCGGTTTCGAGCCTCGACAGTGACATCCTCTTTATCGTTGGCAGCCTTATCAAAGGCCTGTTCGATGAAGTGCGGGCTGGAACTGGGCACATCAAACAGATCTTCGTGCTGACGCATAACGTCTACTTCCACAAGGAGGTAACCTATAATTCAAAAAGGAAGAACGTTGCGATGAACGAGGAAACCTTTTGGATTGTCCGCAGGCCTGGGTTGGTCTCCAAGATAGATAAGCACTTGACCAACCCAATCAAAACGTCCTACGAACTGCTGTGGGCGGAAGTTCGCAAACCTGAGCGTTCAAATCTCGCCATTCAAAATACCTTGCGGCGCATCCTCGAAAACTATTTCAAGATTCTTGGGGGCATCGAATTTGACGATCTCTGCGCGATGTTCGATGGGAAGGATAAACTCATCTGCAAATCGCTTTGCTCTTGGCTGCATGACGGATCGCACTATGCGCATGATGACCTCTACGTCTCGATTGATGACTCGATGGTGGAATCATATTTGAGAGTTTTTAGGGCCATCTTCGAAAAGTCGGGCCACAGCGCACACTACAAGATGATGATGGCGGATGCCTGTGTTGAGGATGCACCTGCGTGAGAATAACCGATTTTTCGCCTAACAACAGCATTTAGCGGATGGCGCAGCGCGCCGACGCTGATGCTGAGCATTCGACAGTGAAGCCAATGGGGACGGAGCCAAGAGGCATTAGGTTGCAAGTGAAGGCCTTTAAGGGGCAGTTAAATGGAAGATCAAGGCTTGAAGAATTGCGAAGATATCCACATCATTCTCGATGGTGGAGCTAACAAAGTAATCTTACATCCCCCATTTCAACATGACTGAAGAAGGCCCCCAGATTAAAAGTGTATTGATTCAGCGCGGCAAGGCAGTCGCCAGAATTGAGCAAAAGATTGACGAATTGGCCACATTCCGATCGGTTTCGGCGGGTATGGGAAGTTTCTGGAATGATAGTAGAATCATAGTCTCAGTTGTATCAATCTCAGTAGGGCGCGAGCAAGAGATCACGAAATACTTTGGCGTCAGGCTTCACTCAAACGGCTTACGTGACTACTTCAGATATTGTGAATGCTATTTAGACTTTGATGAAATTGACGAGTTTCTAAGCGGCATTGAGCTTGTAAAGTCATCTATGAAGAAAATGCATGAGCCCAGCCCTGAAAGCAAGCAAGTGTATTATTCATCCAAAGACGATATTCACGTCGGCTTCTATCAGGCTCAAGGAAGCAGCATGCAGATGGCCTATCTTTGCATTGAAGGAGGGAATGGAGAAATGTTCCGTTTTCGCATTGAAGAAGAAGATGGCGAGACTGAGGAAGATGAAGTGTATTCCGAGAGCGCGGAAGAATCCTTGGCTAGAGATGCAGTCCTGGACTTTGACCACCTGATATCAACGATTCACAAGGGACAAGAGTTAATAAGGCAATGGATGGAAAGCCCAAGATGACAAGGCTTGATAAAGCTGTTAGTCAGATACTTATTGTATGCATGGGCATGACCCTATCGAACATCAGAATTAAGCGGGTGGCAGCTAAGATGATCACTCAGCTAGAGAGTTGCTCTGCTGCCGGCCGCTGATCTTGAGAGTTCTACGAATGATCAAGAGCGGGATATCGCCATTTCAAATAACGATGCATGCTTGCCCGTGTTAACATTGGTTTAGCACTCACTCGGTAAACTCAGGAGCATTGGGAGATGGCGTTCACATCAGCAGATGTTAATCGCTACCTTTTGCCCACCCTTGAGGGGTTTCGCAACAAACTGCTAGATCTGACGTCTAGGAATAACTTACTCAATCTTGCACTCTCAAGCAGAAGAACAGCAAGGCTGATGCGCTTTGTTGCTTGTGACCCTCAAGCCGTCCTGAATACTTTATGCGCTGGCTACACGCTCGAGATCAAGCCGCTTCCCGATCCACCAAAAGAAGAAGAGAAAAAGCTGGAAGATGTTGAGTTTAAGACTGCTCTTCTGCGGGCTCAAGAGCAGGATCCACTTTATCAGCAGATTCTTGCCGACAGTTCAGGTGACACGAGTTTTAGTCCAGCATTGGCGCAGGCCGAGGACCGTGTGCGTTCCAAGCTTAGGGAGGAACTTGAAATAGGAGGCAAGAGCGGGGCTTCGCATAACTTAGCCAAATGGGCAGAAGAGCTTGGAATCAACCCAAGTTACGACTTGTCGTTATCAGAATGGATCCCTCCTGATAGAAATGGTGCTTTGCAAGTGTTGCTGTTATTGCAACGCTTGGAGCGCCTAGCAGAAGCCATGCGCAAGAGCGCACGTAGTTCGATCGAAGAAACTGGAAATAACATCCTCTACTTGGCATTTGGTTGCTTGGAGTGGTCGGAGAAGAACAAGTCGTTCTTCGCTCCATTGATTCTGTTGCCCGTCGAACTGATCAAATCCACCACTCGCGGAGGGGTAAAGAGTTTCTCTTTGCGGAGTACGGAAGATGCTCCTGTGGGTAACGTCACCTTGAAGGAACGCTTGCGTCGTGACTTTTCAATTGATTTTCCGCTGCCGAACCTGTCAGAGGACGGTGGAGATCTCAAGAGTTATTTTGATCAGGTCGCTGAGGCTGTTGCCGACGTGGAAGGCTGGACAGTACGCCCCAACCTGAACCTTGCCCTGCTGAATTTCAGTGGTCTTGGTCTCCATGAGGATCTTGATCCCCAGCTCGTGCAGTCATCAGTACTGGTGAAGAGATTACTGGCGGCTGAGTTGTCGGATGAAGAGCAAGGTAGTGAGTCGGAGGTTTTGGCTGAGGACGTCCATGTGGATCAGCCTTCGATTGCCCAAAAGGTTCCGATCTTGATCACCCAGGCTGACGCCAGCCAATTCGCCAGCATTGCGGATGTGATGAGTGGAAGTTCGATGGTGATTGAGGGTCCTCCTGGTACCGGCAAGAGCCAGACCATCACCAACATCATTGCCAATGCCCTCTACGCAGGTAAGCGAGTGCTTTTTGTGGCAGAGAAGAAGGTGGCTCTTGATGTGGTCTATACCCGCTTGACTGAGGCTGGTCTCAAACCTTATTGCCTTCGGATTGCTTCAGATAAGACAAATAAGCGAGAAGTCTATGACGAGTTGAGAGAACGACTTTTTCTGCCTCGACCTACGCCTCCGAGACGGGATGCTGCCCTAGGAGAATTCAACCAGCTGCGGGACCAGCTGAATCTTTATTCCCAACTACTCAACCAAAGCCATGGTGTCGAGGAGGAAAGTCATCAAGAGCTTTTATGGGCTGAAGTAAAGCTGAAGCAGGAGTTGCAGGTTGCTGGTCTTGAACTTGCAGACTTCAAAGTTGATTTGCCTGCACTGACTTCCTATTCCGGTCCTCAAGTTGAGCAGGTGTCTGAGATCTATGGCGAGTTGGCGGTTTTAGTAACATCGGTAGATATTGATAAGCTGCATGATGCGTTTATAGCCATCGGAGGTCGGCCGGCAGATCCACTTGGCCGTGACCAATTGTTTGATTCGGCTCAGAGATGGGTGGATGCCGTCAAGATTATGGCGGGCCTGGCTGGGCAAGGAGAAGAGATAACGGGCTTATCGCTCCAGGATTTACGCAAACGGGCCCGAGACGGTGCGGCAGCTGTTTTCAAACTTCCTGAGCCATTGCCGATTGAGCAAGAATCTCTGCTCCCCCTTCTCTCCAGCGTTGAGGTTTCAACCATCGCGCAGGGTTTATTTCAGGCTCTGAGGTTAGAACAAGCGAGCGCAGAAAAGCTCTTCTCCAGCTTCATTCGGATACCAGATCCTCTGCCAGAAGCAGGCAAGATCAATGATTTTGTGGCTCGGTGGAACGGGTGGACCTTGGGGAAGTTGCAGATGCCGCAGTCTGACTCTGATAGGGAGCTACTGAGACAACGCCTTGAATCTTTGGGTGAACAGGTTGAAAGAATCTTAGTGGCTTGTGATGCCACTGGTGATGCCCTTCGGATTGATCAGTATTCCCTCTTATCGATACGGGCCCTTGCCTCAGTTCTGGATCGGCTGATTGCCCTGCCTGCTTGGGTATTGGAGCAGCGCGTCCAGCCAATCTGGAAGGCCGATTCCCAACGGATGCAGGATTTGTTGACTCGCTATGCCTCGCTGCAGAAGCAGCGGGAATCCTTAGGGCTGAACAAGTCGCCATTTCCCAAATCCACTTCCACGGAACAACTTCGACAAGCGGCAGGCCTTCTCCAGCAATGTTGTGATCGAGGGATGGCTGCTCATCTTCCGAGTTCCTCGGTGGCCAAGGAATGGGGATTAATGATTTCTGGGGTTCAGGCGTTGTTGCAGCGGATCCACAGCGCTGTTGAGCAGGGCATCGCCGGCTGCAGCCTGTCCAGCTTCACTCTTGAGCAACTGCAGGCGTTGCCAATCGTGCTGCGCGCGGTTGCCTCCCTTAGCCCTAATGCGGCCAAGCATCGGAGTGGCCAGTTTTGGAATGCACCCTTAGAGGCCATGGTTTCCACCCTTCAAGCCAAGAATGACTTGGAGCGAACCCGCAGTGCGTTGGAACGTGACGGCTTGAGCATCCCGGCTGATATCGATGCCCAGAAGCTGCGAGAGGAGGCTCAGGTCCTAGAAACGAGGAAAGGGCTACATAAAGTGCTCAGCAGCTTGGCTGGCTCCTACAAACGAGCGTCTGAGTTGGGTGATAAATTAGGGGCAAGGCAAGAAGCGCAAAGGCCTCTTGGCTTGCGACGGATTGCTGACTTTCTTGATCAGCAGACGAAGTATCCAACCGAGCTTGAGTCGCAATGGTGTACGGAAGGTCTGACCCTTTTCGAAGCCGTTGCAGTGGTTCAAGAGCTGGCATCTTTTAAGGAGCACCTCAGTGGTCAGGTAGATACAGCTATCTTTCTTTCTTTGGCGCGAACGGCACCCCTTGCTGAGGCCCAAGCGCTGTTGGCGAAGTTTGATGATGGCCTGAATGGGGATCTAACTGCCCTAGCTACCCATGTGTTGTTTACAGGCAGGTCATTAAGTGGTTTGACCCTGGCTGAGCTGCGACTTGAGCTTGAAACATGTCAACGGGATCAAGAATTGCTGGAAACGGCGACCCCTTACGCGGCGTACGCCGTGGCCGCAGGAATTAGTCAGGGCGCCGAGATGGTGGGTTGGGTTGAAAAGGTGTTGAGGCTCCAGGAACTGGAGTCCTCTTTCCCGTTTTCTGAGCTTGAGGCCCTAGTTGGTCCCTCCCTTGATATTCAACGTCTTCAGGAGGTAGTTACGGCAGCAATGAGTTACAAGGAACTGTTGAGCAAAGGCGGATTGGAGAATCTTGACTCACTGTTTTTAAGCCTTGAGAAACCTGAATTGGAGCGGCTTAGCGGGCTGGTTGGTAGCCAGCTGGTGCCTCGTCTGGACTTACTCATGGCAGATGAAGAGTCCATCCCTCCACAAGAGGAACAAGTGCCAATTGGTTCGTTGCTGGCCTCGGTTCAACAGGCCATTTGCGATTATAATCAATTGCTTAGAGATTGGACAGCACTTGGTCTGCAGGATGGCTTATCGAGGAGCGCCTTGCTCGATGCACCTCTGGATCTCGAACTCCATAGACGCCGACAGACTGCGGCGATCAGTGCATCTTCTGATCTTCGTCAGCAGTTGGGCCCTGATCTTGCCGGAGCTCCGCAGGAAACCCTGAAGACTGTATTTTCATGGATTGCCCGGCTCCGGGAGTTACGGCTTCCCTTGGCAATGGAGCAGCGCTGCCTAGGGCAAGGCTCTGCTCAGTACATCGGTTCGCAACTCGCCCTAGGGGCAGACTTGATCAGCGCCGTTGAGGTCGAAGAGCAAGCAGCCGAGCAGTTCGCCTCTGTGGCGGCGTTCAAGCCGCAGCATCTAGGTAGCGACTCGATGAAGGAGGTGGAGGTATTGCCTCATGCGGAGTTTATTTTCTGGCTGGAATCGACCCTTTCACTACGGGAAGTCTTTCCGCAGTGGGTTCGCTTCAATCAGCTAATCGAAGCCTTACCAGGCAAAGCAGATCGAAGTCTAGTTCACATGCTGATGGGCAAGAATATCCCATCCCCACTCTGGAAACCTATCTACCACTGGAACGTGGTGCGCAGCAAATTGGTTGACATCGCAGAAGCCAGCCCTGCCATTAGGAGCCTTCAAGCCGCTGATCAGGTAAATCGCCGCAAGCGATTTCACCAATCGGAAGAGCAGCTCATGCATCTCGACCGCGCTGAAGTCATTGCCAAGATTCACCGTGATCGCAACGAGCTTCCGAGTGGTATCTATCAGGGTCGTCGCGGTGAGTTCACAGAGTTGGGGCTAATTGACAATGAAACCAATAAGCAGAAGCGGCATCGCCCTCTTCGTCATCTCTTCTGCTATGCCGGAAATGCTCTGCGTGGCTTGAAGCCGTGCTGGATGATGTCACCTTCCACCGTAGCCTCTTTGGTGCCGCGGGAAGCGATTGAACAGTTCGACTTGGTTATCGTGGATGAGGCTTCTCAAATGCCACCTGAACGCGCCTTTGGAGTGATCAGCCGCGCAAAACAGTGCGTCGTGGTCGGAGACCCCAAGCAGCTGCCACCAACCAGCTTTTTTCAGCGCAGCGCCTACTCAGAGGAGATGGAAGAGTCAGAAGAAGTAGACACTGAAGCCCTGGATGAGGAATCAATTCTTGACCTTTGCACCAAGAGCTTCAAGCCGGTGAGAAGACTCAAGTGGCACTACCGTTCCCGCCACGGCAGCCTGATTGCATTCTCAAACCGCCAGTTCTATAACAACCAGCTAGTTGTCTTCCCCTCCTGTGACAGGGACTTTGCAATCAACCGACACCTGGTTGAAGCCCCCCGCTATGTGAGGAGCATCAACTTGCCGGAGGTATCCCTTTTGTGTGATGTGGTGCTGGAGCAGCTGGAGCATCATCCAGAACGCAGCTTGGGGGTGGTTGCTATGAATGAGTCTCAAGCTGATGAGATAGCCGAGCAACTTGAGACTTTGTCCATTCACCATGAAGAACTGCGGCGTCGTCTTGAACTCACTGATAGCAGCGAAGCGCTTTTCGTTAAATCTCTGGAAAAAGTCCAGGGGGATGAGCGCGACACCATCGTGATTTCTACCACCTATGGTCCAGCAGAACCCGGGGGGGCATTGGCGATGCGCTTTGGGCCAATTAACCAAGGCGGAGGCCACAGGCGCCTCAATGTTCTTTTCACCCGCGCCAAGCACGGCATTGAACTTGTCACCTCCATGGAGTCAAGCCAGATCCACCCTACGGCAACCTCAAGTCTGGGTGTTCATGCTTTGAAGGACTACCTTAAGTACGTTGAAACCAAGAGCCTCGATACGGGCCGCCAGACCGGTCGCCCTCCCGACAGTGATTTTGAGATTGTTGTCGCTGAGGCTCTTGAACGCCATGGCTATCGGGTCGAATGCCAAGTGGGAGTGGCCAACTATTTCATTGATTTGGCCGTTGTTCATCCGAGGCAGCCCGATATCTACCTCCTGGGTGTGGAGTGCGATGGGGCTACTTATCACTCAGCGCGGGCCGCCCGTGATAGGGACAAGTACAGGCAGTCTGTTCTGGAGAACCTTGGTTGGCGGATCTACCGGATCTGGTCAACTGATTGGTTCGAGAATGCTGAGGCGGAAACTAGAAAGTTGGTGGCTTATCTAAAGAGCATAAGCAACAGCCAGTAGTCTTTCTTTGGCTCCAAGAGTATCCAACGTCTTTTGCGAGCTGCCTGTTCAGTGAAAATCTATGGAGTCGCGCCTGTAAGTCGACTGTTCTTGCGAAGTTCCTTCTGGGTTGGCCAGTGCTCTGCGATCAGTACCTGAAGAGTTGCCAAAATGCCATGTGCTGATTTCGAAGGGTTCCCATTGCTGGCGATGTTGTCACTTCTCTCTCGTCTTCGTATCGCTTTGCTCTAGGCTAGGGCGAAACTGAACCGACTAAAAATGGTATAAACCTTGATGACGTCTAAAGAGCTTATTGGCAAGTTGATTGGCCTCGTCATGTTTTGGGGCTGCAATCCGGTAGTCATTCCTGCACCTATTCTCCCCGTGGGCTGTTGATCGATGGTGTCGGGAAAAGATTGCAGGAGACCTTCAATCCTTTCCCCAGATCAAGGCAAAGAGGGTGTATCTATCCGAGAGAAAGAATACTCGCACCTCAAGTGAGCAATCTATGGAAGGGCTCTGTGCGCCTATCTTCAATCGAATATCCCGCTGGTCGACGTCCAGGGGCCGTTCTTCTTCAAGCACAACTTTGGCTGGTGGCTGCAGGCGGAAGGCAATAGGTTCGCGTTGGGGCTTTGCCTCTGGTCCGATCTGGACGCCATCCTCCCCGCAGTGACCCGCCACAACGCTCACCCCTTCTGATCGCCCCCGGCCCCACCACCTCCCCCATGGCCACCAGCGACTTCTTCCGCCCCGATTACCGCTCGGCCCGTGAGGCGTTCCTGGCCGCCGCCCGTGGCGCCGGCGCCCGGATCACCAGCCATGTCCTGCCCGATCACCGCGGCCCGACCGGCGAGCCGCTCGCCATCGATGCGGCGGCCCTGGGCCCCGCCGAGCCCGAGTCCCTGCTGCTGCTGATCTCAGGCACCCACGGCGTGGAGGGCCTGGCCGGATCCGGTTGCCAGGTGGGCGTGCTGCTGGATGAACTCCACGGCGCCCTGCCGGCCGGCGACGGGGCGCTGCTGATCCATGCCCTCAACCCCCATGGCTTCGCCTGGCTGCGCCGCGGCAACGAACACAACATCGATCTCAACCGCAACGGCCTCGACTTCCGCGGCCCCCTGCCCGAGAACCCGGCCTACGACGCCCTCCACGACGCCCTGCTGCCCGGCGACTGGGACGGGCCCGAGCGGCAACGGGCCGACGCCCTGCTGGAGGCCTTCATCACGGGGCAGGGGATGGCCGCCTACCAGGCGGCGCTGCAGCGCGGCCAGTACACCCATCCCACCGGCCTCTTCTACGGCGGCAGCCGCCCCAGCTGGTCGCTGTCCACCCT
Organism: Rhizobium sp. Q54; assembly: GCA_943367585.1. Taxonomy (GTDB): domain Bacteria; phylum Cyanobacteriota; class Cyanobacteriia; order PCC-6307; family Cyanobiaceae; genus Cyanobium. Next base: position 25,476 of record CALRJP020000007.1, on the reverse strand, counting down.
GGAGAAGATCCTCACCGAGCACCTGGGCCCGGCCTGCCGCCGCCTGGCGGTGATCGACCTGCACACCGGCCTGGGCCCCTGGGGCTACGGGGAGCTGATCGGCAGCGGCAGCAGCGACGCCGACTGGGAGCGGCTGCAGCGCTGGTATGGCCCGGAGGTCACCCGGCCCGGCCAGGGCCCCTCCAGCTCATCGGTGGTGTCGGGCTCGGTGCCGGTGTTTCTGCGCCGCATGCTCCCTGCGGTGGAGCTCACCTACCTGGCCCTGGAGTTCGGCACCCGGCCGATCGATCAGGTGCTGGCGGCCCTGCGCGCCGATGCCTGGCTGCACGCCGTGCCCGATCGCCCCACCCCCCACCGCGAGGCGATCCGCCGCCAGGTGCGCGACGCCTTCCTGATCGACAGCCCCGCCTGGCGGGCCGCCATCTACGGCCGCTGCGCCGATGTGGTGCTGCGGGCTTGTCGGGGGTTGGGGGGTTGAGGGGGGGGGAAGACGGAGCGCCACCCTCCGCAGCGGATCTTCATTGATTCGCCTGTCGGAGATCAACCTTGTCTGCGTAGAAGCGGCCTATCGACCACCCATTTCAGAGGCCGCGTTTGAGCTTGTTTTCACGCCGACAGCATTGGAGCTATGCTGAATGAACGCTGACGTAGGATCACTGACACATTCCTATGGAAAACATCTTTGAGGCTGTTGTTGAAACAGATGGGCGTATCCGAATCCAGCATCCTGTCCATCTGAAGACGGGGTCCAAGGTGTTCGTTTCTGTCCCCAGTGATGCCCCTGACTCTGTCATCAGCGGAGTTGTCTTGAGTGAAGGGGCTCTGGCGGCCGACTGGCTGAACTCAGCAGAGGATGCTGCATGGGCCCACCTGCAATAGGGGCAGACGTTGGAATGGGAGACTTTGTGCTGTGTCAGATCACAAGCAAGTCCTACGCGGATCGGCTGGCAATACCTCTTTCGGAAAGTGACTTTGCCGAAGGTGGGCTCAAGCTTGAGAGCTTTGTGCGCATCGGAAAGCTGTTCACTGCGAATTCTTCGATCGTTTCTGGAGTGGCCGGCCGGCTTAATCCTGTCAAAATGTCTGAAGTCCTGGCTGTCTTGGTCGATATCCTGCGTGGAGGGCGGCACTAGGCGCGGCGGGGGCGAGAGTGGACATCCCCGGCGCCCATTCCTGATGCGTTCCCCCCTCGCGGCACTGTGCGCCCTTGCCGCCGCCGGCGTCGCCCTGCTGATCCCGCCCATCCCGGCGGCCCACGCCCAGGCCGCCTGGCAGACCTGCAGCTTCAACGGCCGCGCCGAAGCCTGCCTGGTCGCGGGCGGCTCCACCTCGTTCACGGTCACCTTCCGCTCCGACGGCAAGCAGATCGAGATGGAGAAGGTGGGCGAGCCCTGGACCTGTGGCCAGGGGGATCAGGAGGAATGCGGCAAGTTGCTCATCACCGAGCCCAGCAATGGCCGCACCACCCTGGCCACCTACCGGCAGACCGCCTCCACCGTCCTGGTGCGCAGCGAGCGGGGCAACACCTACACCATTCCCTTTTGACGCCAGCCAACCATTCGGCCACTCGGGTGCCTGCCAGGAAGGAGGACACGGGATCCGCAGCTCTGCCAGCAGGCCGTGGCCCTCAGGCACCAGCGCTGCGCGCTCCGGACGATCCCCGGCTGCTGTTGGTGCCGAGCCGGCCGACCTGCAGATCCGTAACGGCCACGGGTGAGCCATGGCCAGGGCGGCTTCAGCCGCTAAACCAGCAGAGGCTCTTCCAGCGGCAGGGATGAAAACCTGACCGAGAAGCACATTTAGTCGGCTGGATTGGCGTTTCCGGAGTCTTCCTCGGCACCAGCAAGAAATGGTTCATAGGTGAGTCGAGCCTCATTCGCCACAAGGAACACCTCTCTTGTGACCCCTGTTGTCACTTCTGTTTCTACTCGCCATAGCTCATTGTGCCGCATGTAGGCCCCAGGGCCATCATGCGTAAAATGATGTGCGCGCTCCTCGATCCTGTAACTCATGTCTGAGGGTCGTGTCGCTGTCCATGCCCCTTGCAAGTGTGTTGCACCTACCACCATCGAGAGCCTGTAGATCGCTGCTGTTGGGTTGAAAATCTGCAAATCCAAAGCAGGCCATGAGCAAGTGGCCCCGCTGCCAAAGGGTTGTGTGCGTCCAGCATCAGGAAAGACATCAAAGCTGTGCCTCCAGCGCTCGGCAATAAGGAGCGGGGTGTGCAGAGTCATCCAGTACAAGAGATTCGTCATTTGGCAGAGACCTCCTCCCACTCCTGCCCCCAGGCGTCCCTGATGAAGAACAAGGCCATCCAGAAACCCTCGCCGATAGGAGGGTTTTCCCACAAGACGCCAAAACGACATGCGCTGGCCGGGCTTGAGCTCAAGGCCGTGAAGTTGATCTGCCGCAATGCGTAGATTGACGATCTTGTTCCGTTGCAACTGCTCGTCAAGGCGAAGCAAAGGCCTGATGAGAGGAGTCTCATGACTTGCGATGGTAAACGGGAGAGTATCGGGGACTCGGGTTGTTGCAAGTTCTCCGCGAACCTGCCACCACTGTGCTTCTCTGATGGCTCTTCGAAATGCTGGGCCTAGCCAAGGACGAGCGACTGCTCGGACCTTTTGGATCATACGGTGACAACAGGAATTGCGTTGGGTCATGCTGCCCTCATTTCATCAAGGACTACATTGGTTCCGACTGGTGAACCAGCTCACGAAGCTGGAATGGGCAGGGCTTGATGACGCGTGTCCGCGTCGCCTGGTTGGCTTCCTGCTTCCGGGTATAAGCGATGGGCAAGAGACGTCAAGGAACGGTTGGCCTTGCCTCCCCTATCTCAAGCGAATGGATGCGCGATTGGTCTCAAGAGCTCCTGGTGGGCTGATCAATGAATCAGCCCGCTCCATTGCACTGGGAACCTGCCTGCGGAGAGTTTCTTGCCTTGTGGTTCGAGACGCGTTGGGCGGTGAATAGTGAAAGTCTGCGTTTATGTTCCATGGGGATTGACCTCTGAAGAAAACCTGGCCTTAGATAATGAGAGCCTGTTGCTGCGATATAGCAATTATCTCTCTTCCTTGGCAGGTGCCAAGTTGTATGTCGGCACTCTTTATCATTCTTTAGGCCACTTCCCCTGGGGCTCTCGCTGAGCGAGCGATGGCGTCCGCACCTTGCCGAGTGGCAGATCTGTCTCGACAGCTTGTTCGCCGACAGGGCGGCGCGAGGTCTTAATGGGTTGGCGCGAGATCCACCAATCCAGGCTCCCCCGTGGAGGCCCTGTGCGCCTGCCCCTCCCGGCTTAAGCTCGGGTGCCTGGCTGGTGTGCGGTGGGCTGGGCCACACCTACACCATTCCCTTCTCAATTAGCCTGTCCACGCCGTGGAATCGCCGCCTCGATGACCGCTCCAGTGACCGCTCCGGAATCCCCCAGGCCCCCCTTTCCCCCCTTCGATGCCGAGTCGGCGGCGAAGAAAGTACGAATGGCCGAGGATGCCTGGAACGGCCGTGATCCGGAACGGGTGGCGCTGGCCTACAGCCCGGACAGCGTCTGGCGCAACCGGGCCGAGTTCGTCAGCGGCCGGGAGGCGATCCAGCAGTTTCTGACCCGTAAATGGGCCAAGGAGCTCGACTACCGCCTGATCAAGGAACTCTGGGCCTTCCATGGCAACCGCATCGCCGTGCGTTTCGCCTACGAATGGCACGACGATTCCGGCCAGTGGTTCCGTGCCTACGGCAACGAAAACTGGGAGTTTGATGCCCAGGGCTTCATGCACACCCGCATCGCCAGCATCAACGACCTGCCGATCAAGGAGAGCGAGCGGAAGTACCACTGGCCGCTGGGTCGCCGCCCCGACGATCACCCAGGCCTATCCGACCTCGGTCTCTGACACCGACTGCCCCTGCCGCACCAGCACGCCCACGCAGCGCCCACAGATCGTGGGATGGTCCGGGTGCTGGCCGATGTCGTCCTCGTGGTGCCAGCAGCGCTCGCACTTGCGGCCCGCCGCCCGGGCGATCCGCACCGTGACGCCCTCCTCGCCGATCTCCGCCAGCGGCGCCTCCAGCGGCGGGCCGCCGAGGCGCAGGGCCGACACCAGCAGCCAGTCGGCCAGGTTGTCGACCTCGGGATGGGGGCTGGCCGCCACCAGGGCCAGTGCCTCCTCCAGGGGTGCCGAGTCCGCCAGCTCCAGCTGCACCTGGGCCTCGAGGGAGGCGCCCAGTTCTCCGCGGCCCCGGCAGCCCTCCAGCGTCCGGTTCACCTGGGCGCGCAGCTCCAGGATCCGCTGCATCGGCGCCACCAGCTCCGGCGCCGCCCAGGCCGCCGGCACCGTGGGCCAGCCCCGCTCGAACACCGACGCCTCGGCCACCGGGTAGGGCAGGTTCTGCCAGATGTCCTCGGCCATGTGGCAGAGCACCGGCGCGATCAGCCCCGCCAGCCGCTCCACCACCAGGTGCAGCACGGTCTGGCAGCTGCGGCGCCGGAAGTCCGCCGCCGCACTCACATAGAGGCGGTCCTTGGCGATGTCGAGGTAGACGTTGGAGAGATCCACCACGCAGAAGTTCTGCAGGGCCTGGAAGAAGCGATAAAACTCATAGCGCTCGAAATCGGCGCTCACCTCCTCGATCAGGCTGGCGGTGCGCTGCAGCATCCAGCGATCCAGCAGGGGGAGATCCGTGATCGGCACGGCATGCTCCGCCGGCACGAAATCATGCAGGTTGCCCAGCAGGTAGCGGGCCGTGTTGCGCACCTTGCGGTACACATCCGCCAGCTGTTTGACGATCCCCGGCCCCAGGGGCACGTCGGCCGAGTAATCCACCGAGCTCACCCACAGCCGCAGCACGTCGGCGCCGTAGGCGGGCTCCTGCTTCTCGTTCTTGCCGCCCTCCACCAGCACGAGCGGGTCCACCACGTTGCCGAGCGACTTGCTCATCTTGCGGCCCTTCTCATCGAGGGTGAAGCCGTGGGTGAGCACCCGGCGGTAGGGGGCCGTCCCGTTCACCGCCACCGAGGTGAGCAGGCTGCTCTGGAACCAGCCGCGGTGCTGGTCGGAACCCTCCAGATAGAGGTCGGCGGGACAGCCCAGCCCCCGTCCCTCCAGCACGGCGGCCCAGGAGGAGCCCGAGTCGAACCAGACATCCATGGTGTCGGTGCCCTTGCGCCACTGGTCGGCCTGGTCGGCCCAGGCCAGCGGCAGCAGCCCCGCCTCGTCCCGCTCCCACCAGACATCGGCGCCGTGCTCGGCGATCAGCGCCTCGGCGTGGGCCAGGGTGTCGGCGTTCAGCAGCACGGCGCCCGTCTCGCGGTGATAGAAGACGGGGATCGGCACCCCCCAGGAACGCTGGCGGGAGATGCACCAGTCGCCCCGGTCCCGCACCATCGCCTCGATGCGGTTGCGGCCGCTGGCCGGCAGCCACTCCACCGCCGCGATCGCGTCCAGGGCCTGGGCGCGGAAGCCGTCGACGGAGGCGAACCACTGTTCGGTGGCCCGGAAGATGGTCGGTTTCTTCGTGCGCCAGTCGTAGGGGTAGCGGTGCTCGTAGCGCTGCTCCGCCAGCAGCAGCCCGGCATCCCGCAGGGCGGTGATGATCGCCGGGTTGGCGTCCTTGAGCACGTTGAGCCCGGCGAAGGGGCCGGCCTCGGCGGTGAGGGTGCCGGCCTCGTCCACCGGGCAGAGCACCGGCAGCCCGTACTTGTTGCCGGTGTGGAAGTCGTCGACGCCGTGGCCAGGCGCCGTGTGCACCAGGCCGGTGCCGGTCTCGGTGGTGATGTAGTCGCCGCCGATCACCACCGGGCTGGTGCGATCCAGCAGCGGATGGCGGTAGAGGATGCCCTCCAGCTGGGCCCCCTTGAGGGTGAGCAGCGGTTCGAGCGGACGCTCCAGGCTGGTGCGCAGCTGCTCCACCAGCTGGGCGGCCACCACCAGGTAGCGGGGGGTGCCGCCGTTGGTGGTGCCGTCGCGACAGATGGCGTAATCCAGCTGGCCATTCACCGACACCGCCAGGTTGGCCGGCAGGGTCCAGGGGGTGGTGGTCCAGATGGCCACGAACAGCTGCTCCCGGTGGGACGCGTCGGTGGGTCCGTCGATGCCGGCGGCCGCCAGGCTCGCGGCCAGCGCCACCGGCAGCTCCACCACCGGAAAGGCCACGTAGACGCTGGGGGAGGTGTGGCCGTCGGGGTATTCCAGCTCGGCCTCGGCCAGGGCCGTGCGGGAGCTGGGGCTCCAGTGCACCGGCTTGAGGCCCCGGTAGATGTGGCCGGCCAGCACCATCTTTCCGAAGACGCCGATCTGTGCCGCCTCATACGACTTCTGAAGCGTCAGGTAGGGCGCGTCCCAGTCGGCCCAGATGCCCCAGCGCCGGAAGCCGCCCATCTGGCCCTCCACCTGCTCGAGGGCGTAGGCATGGGCCCGGCGCCGCAGGTCGACGGGGGTGAGGCCGCGCCGCTCCTCGTTGCCCATCCCCTGCAGCACCTTCAGCTCGATCGGCAGGCCGTGGCAGTCCCAGCCCGGCACGAACCGGGCCCGCTTCCCCTGCAGCAGGGCGTGCTTGTTGATGATGTCCTTGAGGATCTTGTTGAGCGCGTGGCCCACGTGCAGGGCGCCGTTGGCGTAGGGCGGTCCGTCGTGGAGGGTGAAGGTCTCGCCGGGGTTGCCGCGGCTCAGCCGCCCATAGAGATCGTGCGCCTTCCAGAACGCCTGCAGTTCCGGCTCCCGCACCCTGGCGTTGGCCCGCATCGCGAAGGGCGTCTGCAGCAGGTTGAGCGTGTCCTTGTAGGACGCCGGGCTTGCCGTCACGTCGCCGGGGCGCGAGAAGGCTGGATTATCCCGCCTCGCCGAGACCCTCCTCCGGCTCCGGCCCCCCAGGCTCCGGCTCCCCCGGCTCGGGCGGGGGTTCCGGCACCGCCTGCTCCAACAGGGCATCGATCTCTTCGAAGCCACTGACCACGGGGGGATCAGCCTCCGGCACCACCGGCTCCTCCACCTCTGCCGCCGCCACTTCTGCCGTCGCTTCCGGCACCTCAGCCTCGGGCCGCACCCACTTCTTGGTCGTGGCCGGCCGGGCCGCGCGCCGTTCCGCCAGCCACGACCCCAGACCGCCCACCGCACCGCTGGCCAGTTGCAGCAGCCGGCCCAGGGACGCCCCGATTTGGTTCAGGCTGGTCTGCCAGCGCTCCCACGACCACAGCCGCTTGCGTTCCTCGTCGCTGAGCAGGCGCCAGCGCCCCTGGCCCACCTCCACCCCCAGCCGGCCGATCAGCAGGCCGCCGCAGAGCACCGCCAGCATCGGCGCCCCCGTGAGCCGGTCGGCGCTGGTGACCAGCACCAGGCCCAGCAGCAGCACCACCGCCCCCCACACCGAGTCCCTGGCCCGACTCAGTTCGGAGGCCAGCAGGGGCAGCAGCAGCAGCAGCAGCCCGAGCAGCAGGGCCAGGAAGCCTCCGAGGGTGGCAAGCATGGCCGGGGCGACGTCTGGGCCCATTCTGGGCGGTGGCGCCGGGGCTGCTTCGTGCGGACGGCGCCCCAGGGTGCCCACTCCGAAACAGCCTGGCGAAACCGCTTAACGTTGACCAGCGCCCACCTGGCGGAATTGGTAGACGCGCTGGATTTAGGTTCCAGTGGCTCAGGTCGTGGGGGTTCAAGTCCCCCGGTGGGCATCCCTCCCAGTGATCCAGTCCAGCCCAGGGGTGGCGATGGGATGGCACACCTACGCTGCCCACCATCAGGAATCGAAGCATGAAGAGCCCTCTCCGCCAGCTCACGGCGCTGCTCCTGGGCGCGGGGTCACTGCTGGCGGGGGCTCCTGCCCAGGCGCTGGAGCAGATCCAGATGATCCTTCCCCTGATCGAGACCCCGTTCACGATCCAGCTCAGCGAGCTCCGGGATCAGCGCAAACTGCTCTCCGGCGACAGCGATCTCGCCGAGCTCGACCGGGCCACCGATGGGGCGATCGGTCGCCGGCTGGTCGAGGCCTTCCAGTCCCCCCTCCCCCTGCCGGTGAAGGCCATCGCCGAGCAGTCGGTGGGCTCGCCCCTGGTCAACCAGGTGCTGCTGCTGCTCTCGTCGGTGGTGCTGGTGGAGGGGGTTCGCCAGCCGATGGACACCAAGCAGCTGGCCGCCACCCTGGCCACCAGCCAGGCGAAGGGCAGCCTCAACCTGCTGGACGTGCTCGAAGCCATGCCTGGCAAGAGCGCCTCGGTCGACCTGCAGCGGGTGATCCTCGCCATCGATCGCGTCACCAACCAGCAACGCCTGGGCCAGTCCCTGGTGACCTCCCAGCCCCCGGCCGCCATCAACCCGGCCCTCAGCCAGACGGGGCCGCTGGCCGTGAAGCGCCAGGAGCTGTCGATCCCCGTCAAGCACCGCCCCAAGCCCCTGCAGGTGGTCACGATCCAGCCGGAAACGGGCGCCAGCGGCCGCCTGGTGCTGATCTCCCATGGGCTCTGGGACGACCCGGAAAGCTTCGAGGGCTGGGGCCGGCACCTGGCCAGCCATGGCTACACCGTGCTGCTGCCCCGCCACCCCGGCAGCGACAAGTCGCAGCAGCAGGCCATGCTCTCCGGCCAGGTGCCGCCCCCCAGCCCGGATGACCTGAAGCTGCGGCCCATGGACATGAGCGCGGTGATCGACGCGGCCGCGGCGGGCAGCCTGGCGCTGCCGGCGGGCCTTCGCACCGACAACGTCGTGGCGATGGGCCAGTCCTACGGCGCCACCACGGTGCTGCAGCTGGCCGGGGCCCGCCCCAGCGCGGCCCTGCTCAACCGCTTCTGCAAGGACGTCACCAACCCTGCCCGCAACGTCAGCTGGGTGCTGCAGTGCAGTTTCCTCCCCTCCGCCGACCAGGCCGGCCTGGCCGACCCCCGCGTCAAGGCGGTGGTGGCGGTCAGCCCGCCGATGTCGCTGCTGTTCGACCAGGGCTCGGCCCGGGCCATGGGCGCCCGGGTGCTGCTGGTGAGCGGCAGCCGCGACTGGGTGGTGCCCTCGGGCCCTGAGGCGCTCACGCCCATGGCGCTGGAGGCCCGCAACGCCGGTGGCGGCCACCGGCTGGTGCTGGCCAGGGATGGCGACCACTTCAACCTGCGCTCCTCCTACGAGCAGGGGGGCGGCGCCCTGAGGGGTCTGCTGCTGGCCTGGACCGACGGCGCCTTTGCCGCCGGAGCCGCCGCGGCCCCCGGCGCGAGCGCCCCGTCGCTGCTGCCCCCCGATGGCTGGGGCGACATGGAGTTCCCCCTGGTGGATGTCACCGCCAACCTGCCCACCCTGCCGATCGGTTTCCCCCTGCCGACCGGCCCCAACAAGCCGTGACGGCCCCTGCCCGGCCCCTGTCGCGCCGAAGGGCCGTCTTCCGTAATCTGGGTCCTCCATTGGGGATCCGGACCTGGCCCAGGTCATGAACGAGTCGCCGGCACCCTTCTCCGCCGCCGCCGTGTCCACCACCACGGCCACCACCACGGCCGTGCCGAGGCTCAGCGTTCCGAGGGAGTACCTGGATCCCCCCGCCGCCTGGAACCCCACGGTGGGCCTGTTCCTGGCCGGCTACGGCCTGGCGGCTCTGACGATCTGGGGCTGGTTCGTGGGCGGCTGGCCCCTGCCGCCCCTGCTGGCCCTGGGCTTCCTGGCCCTGCATCTGGAGGGCACCGTGATCCACGACGCCTGCCACAACGCCGCCCATCCCCACCGCTTCTGGAACGCGGTGATGGGCCACGGCGCCGCCCTGCTGCTGGGCTTCAGTTTCCCGGTGTTCACCCGGGTGCATCTGCAGCACCACGCCCACGTCAACGATCCCAAGCTCGACCCGGACCACATCGTCAGTACCTTCGGGCCCCTGTGGCTGATCGCGCCGCGATTCTTCTATCACGAAGTCTTCTTCTTCCGCCATCGCCTCTGGCGCCACAACGAACTGTTCGAGTGGGTGCTGGCCCGCACCATCTTCGTGCTGATCGTGGTGGCGGCGGCCCAGCACAACTTCCTGCCGTTCGTGTTCAACTGCTGGTTCGCCCCGGCCCTGATGGTGGGCGTCACCCTCGGCCTGTTCTTTGACTATCTGCCCCATCGGCCGTTTCAGTCCCGCAACCGCTGGCACAACGCCCGCGTCTATCCCTGCAGGGTGATGAACTGGCTGATTATGGGCCAGAACTATCACCTGATTCACCACCTCTGGCCGTCGATTCCCTGGTTCGAATACCAGCCGGCGTATCACGCCACCAAGCCGATTCTCGATGCCAAGGGTTCACCCCAGCGGCTGGGATTGTTCGAGAGCCGCACCGACAGCCTCAACTTCCTCTACGACATTTTCCTGGGCGTGCGCTCCCACAAGAAGCGTCGCAGCCGCCTGCGGCCCATCGTCCGGCTGATGCCCACCCGCCATGCCCGTCGGCGGGTGCTGGAGCTGCTGCACCGCACCGCCGTTTCACCGGTGCGCTGAGTGGCCGTTGCCCTGGCCTCAGTCCCCCAGGATCTTGGGCACCCGGAAGAAATCCCCCTCGCGCTGGGGGGCCAGGGAGAGCAGCTCCTCCCGCACCGGGGTGGGGTCCACCGCATCGGGGCGGGTGACGTTCACCACCTCCACGGCCCGGGTGGTGGGGGGCACCCCTTCGGTGTCCACCTGCTCGAGGTGGGCGACGTAATCCAGGATCCGTTCCAGCTGGCCGGTGTAGGTGGCGATGCGCTCCTCGGGCAGCGCCAGGCGGGCCAGCTGGGCCACCTTGCGCACGTCCTCTTCCGAGATCCGCCCCATCGTCCGTCCACGCGATCGACCCCGAACCTAGCCGGCCTCCCCTTCCGGCCCCAGGAAGGCGGCCAGATCCTCGGCCAGGGCCGTGGCCGCCAGCTCCAGGAAGCGGGCGCCGTCGTCGGCGGTGGCCAGGAAGGGGTCGGAGCCCATGCGGCCATCGGGATGGCGGCGGCGGAAGTCCTCGGGGCCATGGATCGGCCCGGCGGGGGCCGCCTCCGGCAGGGGCCGCTGCTTGGCCGTGAGGCTGGGCTCCAGGTGCAGGGTGAGGGCGATCTCGCTGGGGGTGGCATGGTGCCCCTCCCGGTCGCCGTAGCGGTCGCGGGCCTCCCGCATCACCGGGCCGGCGGTGAACCAGTTGGCCAGACGGCAGCGCAGCCGCTCGGCCCCCGGCAGTCCCCGGGCCGCGGCGGTGCCGTAGGCCTGGGCGAAGGCGGCCCGGGCGGTGGCGATGTTGCCGCCGTGGCCGTTGATCACGTAGATGCGCTCGAAGCCGTGGCGCGCCAGGGAGAGCACCACGTCGTGGAGCACCGCCAGCAGGGTGGAGGGCTGCAGGCTGATGGTGCCGGCGAAGCCCAGGTGGTGCTCGGCCATGCCGAAGGCTTGGGCGGGCGTCACCAGCACCCCCGTGCGGCGTCCCACCTCCAGGGCGACCGCCTCGGCGGTGAGGGCGTCGGTGCCGATGGCGCCGGTGGGCCCGTGCTGCTCGGTGGAGCCCAGCGGCACGATCACCCCCCGGCAGCGGCTCAGGTAGTCCTCCACCTCAGGCCAGCTGCGCAGCTGCAGCCGGATCTCCTCGGTGGTGGCCACGGGGCCCGGAACCGTGCTGGGGCCTGGGGCGGTGCTGGGCATCGATCGGGTCATGGTGAACATGGCGGCCGGCGCCGTGCTGCCTAGGATCGACCCTATCCGCGGCGTCACGATGCTGCATCGCAAGCTCGACCGGTTTCGCCTGGAGCAACGGCCGGTCTGGGTCTATCTGGTCGATCAGCAGCGCCTGATCGAGAGGGCCCTAGTGGTGGAGATCGAGGGCGATCTGGTCACCCTCCGCTACGACGACGAGGACGGCGACGAGCGCCACAGCTGGGAGGAGAGCGTGCGCCTCGCCTCGATCGGTGCCGTCAGCACCCGCCTGGCCTCGGTGAGCCGTTCCGCCGATGCGGACGATCTGCCCACCACCGGCGACTGTCCCGAGGCGGAGCGGCTGGGGAGTTCCTGAGGCGCGGCCGCCAGCTCAGTGGGCGGTGCCGTTGCCGTCGTAGTCGTCGGTGTCGTAGTAGCCACCCTTGGTGCCGAAGAAGAGGGTGGTCAGCACGAACAGGCCGCTGACGGCCAGCAGGACGGTGCCGAGGTTGAAGCTGGCGGTTTCCATGCGGGAGGCGTTCACGGGGTGCCCGACGTCAGGCCCGGGCTGGTGCCAGTGTGGCCCGGATCGACGTCGAGCGTCCCCCCAGGGGCCCTCCGGTCCGGTTCCTCGCACCGTTCCAGGGCGCCCGTCGCTGGCACCGGGCCGCTGCGCCCGGTCCCTTGAACGATCGTCAGGACAGAAAGCGGTGGAGCAACTCGAGGTCCTGCGCATAGAAGGTCCGAATCGCGGCCAGCAGGGAAGGGCAGAGCGCCCGTCGCGCCTGCTCCACCAGGCGTTTCTCCGATGCATTCACGTTCACGGGGCTTGCCGCTGAGATGAACCCTTTCTCCCGAAGCCAGCCATTCAGCTTGGTCAGGTTGCTGACTTCGTCAACGATCAGGCGAGCCGAATCATCGAACAGCCACCAACTCTGAGGCCTGAAGATGAAGTCGATGCGATGGAAGCGTTGTTGAAAGAGCCAGTCATGGCAAAACGTCCTGAAATCAGTCAGTGCCCAGCGAGGGGGCTTGTGCAGCGGAAACTGAGACACCAATGGGGTGCCGCCACGGACGGAGAAGCAGTAGGCCGAAATCAGCCTCTCGATGGGACAACGAACGAAGGCCACGGATGTCTTGGCGCCATACAGTTGATCACCGAGCAGCGAACTTCGGATGAAGTCTGCATACAGATGACCAAGGGGTCTTCCGTGAATCAAGGTGGAGGCGTAGGTGCCTCCACACCTGGGGACATGCACAAAGATGTAGTTGGACTTGATGTAGTCGAGTCGGGCGTAATGGCCGGTTCTCCTGAACCGCAGCCGGTCCAGAATTGAGTAGCGATCGGTCATCGTTTGACTGGCCGGCGGCGCCTCGGTTAAGAGCTGTTTAAGAGCTGTTTAAGAGATCGCCGTCTCCCCTGTGGTGCCCCAGGGCGCCGAGTTGCAAATGTTGACAATTGCCGCGACGCCACGACGCCCGCTGGGCCGTCAGGCCCAGGCGCCGCTGCCTTTCGCCGTCAGGGGCGGGGTCGCCCGGGTGGTCCCGCCCCGTGGCTCAAGCGGCCAGCCGATGGCCTGGGGTCACCAGGACGGGATCAGCGTCACGTTGCCGCGGGAAGAGACGTAGCGGATGGTTGTCCCCTGGCGGCTCCATGAGCAGCTGGTTTTCCTGTTGTTGTCTTCGACGATCAGGCAATAGCCATCGCCACCCGTTCGATAAAACGTCTGCTTCCCATCAGACAGCCACGTGACCTGGGCAACCCGCTCGCTGCTGCCGTTCCAGTTCCAATTGACGACGCATTGCTCCCTTCTGCCATTGAAACTGCAGGAGCCTTTGTTCACCTGCGCCATGACGTCGGCTGGGGTTGCCAGCAGAAGTGCTGCCGCCCAGGCGGTTCCGGACCAGATGGTCACGTGCCGGCACGCCATCCTGAGAGGCCCCTCCCAATGTCTGCGCCCAGTCTGATCGTGGTATCCGTGAGACTGCCGCGTCGATGATCAATCTGAAACACGGTTTCTTGGCTACTCCCATCGCCGCCGCGCCCCTCCAGCACCTCCCCCCGCGCTTCTTCGCCCGACCCGCCGAGCAGGTTGCCCCCGACCTCATCGGTTGCCGGCTGGTGAAACGTCTGCCCACAGGTGAGTGGCTCTGGGGCGTGATTGTGGAGACGGAGGCCTATTGCCAGAGCGAACCTGGCTGCCATGGCCATCGCCGCCGCACCCCCGGCAACGAGACGCTGTTCGGCGAACCCGGTCGCTTCTACGTGTATCTCACCTACGGGATGCATCACTGCGTCAACGTCGTCACCGGCCGGCGCGACTGGGCCAATGGGGTGTTGCTGCGGGCGGTCGCCCTGCCGGGGGAGCCGGAGCGGGCGGCCGCCGGGCCGGGCCTGCTGGCCCGCCGTTTCGGCCTCGACCGTGGCCACGACGGCCTGCGGGCTTCTCCGGCCTCGGGCCTCTGGCTGGCGCCCCGGCCGGCCGCGGTGGCGGCCCTGTTGGAGTCGCCAGCGGAGGGTGGGGAGGCGGGCGTGCTGCAGACCCAGCGCATCGGCCTGTCCCAGGGGCAGGAGCTGCCCTGGCGCTGGTATCTGCGCGGCAGCCGCAGCGTCAGCCGGCGGGCCCGGGGCGATCGCACCCCCCGCCTCGATGGGTTGGCCGCCGTGCTGGCCTCTACGGTTGGGGCATTCGACGGGAGCAGAACGCCTTGAGCGGCTGGAGCCACCGCCACGTGCTCGACCTGGCGTCCTTCTCGGTCGAAGACTTCGCCACCGTTCTCGAACTGGCCCAGCGCTTCCGGGCCCTGCCCGTGGCCGGGGCGCGCCGGTTGCCCGCCCTGCAGGGCCGGCTGATGACCAGCCTGTTCTTCGAGCCCAGCACCCGCACGCGCACCAGCTTCGAGCTGGCGGCCAAGCGGCTGTCGGCCGAGGTGCAGAGCTTTTCCCCGTCCTCCAGTTCCCTCAGCAAGGGGGAAAGCCTGCTGGACACCGCCCGCACCTACGTGGCGATGGGGGCCGACATCCTGGTGGTGCGCCACCGCTGCACCGGCGTCCCCCACAGCCTGGCCCGCGACCTGGACCGCTGCGGCGAACGGGTCTCCGTGCTCAACGCCGGCGACGGTCTGCACAGCCACCCGAGCCAGGGCCTGCTCGACCTTTTCACCCTGGCCCGGCACTTCTCCCCCGAGGCCCCCACCCCCGAAAGCCTGCGGGGCCGGCGCATCGTCATCGTCGGCGACGTGCTCCATTCCCGGGTGGCCCGCTCCAACCTCTGGGCGCTCACCGCCTGCGGCGCCGATGTGGTGCTCTGCGGTCCGCCGACCCTGCTGCCGGACTGCTTCGCCGATTTCGTTCTGGCGCCACCGCCCGGCCAGGCCGCCGATCCGGTGGCCGCCCGGGGTCGGGTGCAGGTGGAGCGCCGGCTGGAGGAGGCCCTGCCCGGGGCCGATGCGGTGATGACCCTGCGCCTGCAGAAGGAGCGGATGCAGCAGCACCTGCTCACCAGCCTCGACACCTACCACCGCCAGTACGGCCTCAGCCACCGGCGCCTGGCCCTCTGCGGCGACGGGGTGCCGGTGCTGCACCCCGGCCCGGTGAACCGGGGGGTGGAGATCGCCGGCGAGCTGCTCGATGATGCCGGCCGCAACCTGGTGGAGGAGCAGGTCCGCAACGGCATCCCCACCCGCATGGCCCTGCTGTATCTGCTCGCCGCCACCTGAGGGGCGCGTTGCGCTGCCCGCCTCAGAGCAGCTTGAAGCCGTCTAGCAGCAGGCCGTAGAGCAGTCCCATGCGGGCCATGTCGAGCACCTGCAGCCGCAGTTTCAGGGGCTGGGCCAGCAGCCTGCCCCGCACGCGGGCCGCCAGCTCGATGCCCACCACACAGACCAGGGCCCCGAGGGGGTCAAACAGGGACAGGGCGCCGGTGATCGATCCGATGCTGCCGCCGACCACGAATCCCCCCAGCAGCACGATCAGCAGCAGGGAAAGGCGACGCCAGGGGTTCTGGGCCCAGGCCTCCAGCAGGTTGCCGGACTGGGTGATCCGTTGCTGAAATCGGGTCTGCTGGAAGCGGGGAGCCAACGGGGGTGCCAAGGGTGGGAACCTGCCGCTCTTCAGGAAGGGGAGCAGGGGGCTCAACACCCAAAGGTGGAAAGCCACTGGCGGTGATCCCCATCACCCGGCCCAGACCCTGCGACCTCTGGTCTACACCATCTCTGGCGTCTTGACAGCACTTTCCCCCCACCGATAGGGGATACCAATAAAAAAGCCCGAGGCCGGGGCCCGGGCGGGGTGATGGGGACGACACCAGCAAACCAAGCTCTTCCGGCTGGGGCAAGGGGGGGCAGCCGCTGACCGGAGCGTCCCTGCAGGGGCTTGACGGCGGGCGTTGTCGATCTCAGACGTCGCGCCTCAACCGTCCCCGTCCTTCTTGCGGGAGCCCTTGCCCTCCAGCAGTTCCAGCAGGGCTTCCATCTGGGCCATCACACCCCGCACCTCGCCGGCCTCCGGCAGCAATCCGTCCTCCATGACGCCCTGGTGCATCTCCCGCAGCTCCTGGCGGATGTAGCGCAGATGACTGACAACCTGTTCTCGTTTGGACTGCGACATCGAGCGGGCCCCTGATCAACCCCCTCTTTTACCCCATCGCCGTCTCACTTCCGTCCGAAACGCTCCTTGGCCTGCTCGTAGAAGGCCAGATCCACACCGTCGAGCCCGGCTTCGCGGGCCAGGGATTCGATCCGCCGGCGAATGATCGGCCGCACCACGAACGGAATCTCCCTGAGGCTGGTTTCCGCGTCGCTGCTCCAGTTCATCGGCAGGTGATCGGGACGGGCCGGGGCCGTGGGGAGCCCGGCCGGGGAGAATGGTGGATGGAGAATAGGGGACTCGAACCCCTGACCTCTGCGGTGCGATCGCAGCGCTCTACCAGCTGAGCTAATTCCCCGCCGATCGCCATTATCACCATCCCGTCCCCCTTCCCGGCCGCCACCTTGGTTGATTCCAGCCTGTCCATCACCCCCGAGCAGCTCGCGGCCTTTGACGACGCGTCCATCGCCGAGCTCGCCCGGCGCCTCGAGGAGGACGACTACCCCACACCGTTCGCGGGCCTCGCCGACTGGCACCTGCTGCGGGCCCTGGCCATCCACCGCCCCGACCTGATCCGGCCCTACGTCCATCTGGTGGACCAGGAACCCTTCGATGAGGAGTGAGGCCCCGGCGGTCTCCCCGGCGGCCCCGAGCGATCCCCTGGCCGGGCGCCGGGTGCTGGTGCTCATCAGCGGCAGCATCGCGGCCGTCAAGCTGCCCCTGGTGGTCAGCGCCCTCGTGCAGCGGGGGGCCCTGGTGCGCTGCGTCCTCAGCCCCAGTGCCGAGCGGCTGGTGGGCGCGGTGGCCCTGGCCAGCCTCAGCCGCGCCCCCTGCCACATCGACGCCGATCAGTGGAGCCACCGGGAGGCCAGGCCCCTGCACATCGAGCTGGCCGAGTGGGCCGAGGTGGTGCTGCTGGCCCCCCTCAGCGCCACCAGCCTGGCCCGCTGGGTGCATGGCCTGGCCGACACCCTGCTGGCCAGCACCCTGATCGCCTGCGAGGCCCCCGTGCTGGCCGCCCCCGCCATGAACAGCGCCATGTGGGCCGCCCCGGCGGTGCGCCGCAACTGGCGGGAGCTGCAGGGCTGGGAGCGGGTGCTGCCCCTGGAACCCGGCAGCGGCCTGCTGGCCTGCGACCGGGTGGGCGATGGGCGCATGGCCGACCCTGACCTGCTGCTGCTGGCGCTGGAGTCCCTGCTGCTGGCCGGCTGCCGCCGCGACTGGGCCGGGCGCCGCCTGCTGGTGAGTGCCGGCCCCACCCGGGAGTTCCTCGATCCGGCCCGCTGCCTCACCAACCCCAGCACAGGCCGCATGGGGGTGCTGCTGGCCCAGGCGGCCCGCCTGCGCGGCGCCACGGTCGACCTGGTGCACGGCCCCCTGAGCGTCGCTCCGGCGTGGCTGGAGGGGCTGCACGGCCACCCCGTCGGCACCGCGGCCGAGATGGAGGCGGTGCTGCTGCGGCTGCAGGGCGGCGCCGATGCTATCGCCATGGCCGCCGCCGTCGCCGACCACCGCCGCCGCAGCCCGGAAGGCCGCAAGCTTGCCAAGCAGGCGCTGGAGGCCTCCCTCACCGCTGGCTGGGAGCCGGTGCCCGACCTGCTGGCGGGCCTGGTGCAACGCCGTCCGCCGGCCCAGGCGATCCTGGGGTTCGCGGCCCAGAGCGGCGAGGTGCTCCAGGAGGCGCGGGCCAAGTTCGCCCGCAAGGGCTGCGACCTGCTGTTCGCCAACCCGATCGACCGCGCCGGAGCGGGGTTCGCGGCCACGGGCAACGAGGGCTGGCTGCTCGGCCCGGGGGAGCGGGAACGCCGTGTCGCCCCCACCGGGAAGCTGGCCCTCGCCCATGAGCTGCTGACGGCGCTGGCCGAGGTGCTGGCGCTCAGGTCTCCGCTTCCGGCTCCGGTTCCGGTGTCAGCAAATCCATGAAGGTGCGCAGCTGCAGCCGGGGGATGTAGGGCCAGCCGCCGCTGCTTTCCATCTCCGAGAGCAGGGTGAACAGGCCGTTGCGGTCGCTGGGCAGGCTGCTGCGGAAGGGGCCGTCCTGGATGCTGCGGTGCAGGTGTTCGATGCGACGCAGCAGGTCGAGCAGGGCTTCGGGTTCCTGGGCCCGCGCTTCGGCGATCCGGAGCAGGGCGTCGAGGGGCTCCTGGAGGTCGGGGGCGGCCGGTGCTGGGGAGGGCGGCGACAAGGGTGTGGAGTCGTCGATCGGGTGGGTACGGCTCAGGGACATCGTCCTCTCATACAGGTTGTTGAGAGCCCGCGCAAGCCGCCTGGAATGGGGGTTTTGCACCGGTAGGATCCCGGCCAGCCCAGTCCCCGTTCCGTCTCTGCGGCTTCTCCCCATGCGTTTCCGTCCCCTGCTGGCCCTCGTGCTGGCTCTGTGCCTGACCCTGGTGTCCGCATGCAGCGGCGGGGCCAAGGCCGTTGATCGGGCCAATCTCACCTACGAAGACATCCACAACACCGGTCTGGCCAACGACTGCCCGACCCTGCCCGACTCCGCCCGCGGCACGATCTCCCTGGATCCCTCGGCGAGCTACCAGCTCAAGGAGATCTGCATGCACCCCTCCGAGGTCTTCGTGAAGGGGGAGCCCACCAACAAGCGCCAGGAAGCCCAGTTCGTCGCCGGCAAGATCCTCACCCGCTTCACGTCCAGCCTGGATCAGGTCTACGGCGACCTCAAGGTCAGCGGTGACAAGCTCACCTTCAAGGAACTGGGTGGCATCGACTTCCAGCCGATCACCGTGCTGCTGCCTGGCGGTGAGGAAGTGCCCTTCACCTTCTCCAGCAAGGAGCTCTCCGCCTCCTCCGATGGCACGGCGTTCTCCACCAGCACCGATCTGAAGGGCCAGTACCGCGCCCCCAGCTACCGCACCAGCAACTTCCTCGATCCCAAGGGCCGGGGCCTCACCACCGGCTACAGCAGCGCCGTGGGTCTGGTGCCCGCCGGTGATGAGTTCACCGGCGAAACCGTCAAGCGCTACGTGGATGGCTCCGGCACCATGGATCTTTCCATCACCAAGGTGGATCCCAGCACCGGGGAGTTCGCCGGGGTGTTCACCGCCATCCAGCCCTCCGACACCGACATGGGCACCAAGCCCGTCGTCGACGTCAAGATCACCGGCGAGCTCTACGGCCGCCTCGAGCAGGTCTGACCTCCCGCGCCGGGCGCCATCACCGTTCCGTTCAGGGGCCCGCGGGCCCCTTTTTCATGGCCGCGGGTTGGTCTGGGAGGATGGGCCCCAACCCCCGTGACGCCCCGGCCCGTCGCCATGACGCTCGCCCATACCGCCCCCCCCTCCGACCTGATCGCCCCCCATGGCGGCAGCCTCGTCGATCTGATGGTGCCCGCCGACCAGCAGGACGGTGTGCGCGCTGCGGTGGACAGGGTGGTGGATTGCAGCCACCGCAACGCCTGCGACGTGGAACTGCTGATCGTGGGCGGCTTCTCGCCCCTGCGCGGCTTCATGCACCAGGAGGATTACGAGGCGGTGGTGGCCGGCCACCGCACCACCAGCGGCCTGCTGTTCGGCCTGCCGATCGTCTTCGACACCGACGACGCCTCCATCGCCGTGGGCGAGCGGCTGCTGCTCACCTACCAGGGGCAGGACCTGGCCGTGCTCACCGTGGAGAGCCGCTGGGAGCCGGACAAGGTGGTCGAGGCCAAGGGCTGCTACGGCACCACCTCCCTGGAGCATCCGGCGGTGCGCATGATCGCCACCGAGCGCGGCCGCTTCTACCTGGGCGGGCGCCTCCAGGGCCTGGCCCTCCCCCAGCGGGTGTTCCCCTGCAGCACCCCGGCCGAGGTGCGCGCCACCCTGCCGGCGGGCGAGGACGTGGTGGCCTTCCAGTGCCGCAACCCCATCCACCGGGCCCACTACGAGCTGTTCACCCGCGCCCTCGAGGCGCCCAACGTGAGCAAGGGCGCGGTGGTGCTGGTGCACCCCACCTGCGGACCCACCCAGGAGGACGACATCGCCGGCGAGGTGCGCTTCGCCACCTATGAACGCCTGGCGGCCGAAGTGGCCAACCCCCGCATCCGCTGGGCCTACCTCCCCTACGCGATGCACATGGCCGGCCCCCGGGAGGCCCTGCAGCACATGATCATCCGCAAGAACTACGGCTGCACCCACTTCATCATCGGCCGCGACATGGCGGGCTGCAAATCGTCCCTGAGCGGGGACGACTTCTACGGCCCCTACGAGGCCCAGGATTTCGCCCGCGACCAGGCCACCGAACTGGGCATGGAGACGGTGCCGTCCCTGAACCTCGTTTACACCGAGGAGGAGGGCTATGTCACCGCCGAGCACGCCCAGGCCCGGGGGCTGCACATCCGCAAGCTCAGCGGCACCCAGTTCCGCCAGATGCTGCGCGGCGGTGAGGAGATCCCGGAATGGTTCGCCTTCCGTAGCGTGGTGGAGGTGCTCAGGGCCGCAGCCTGAGCCCCGTCCGCCCCCGGACGCCGTTTAACATTCTGTTACTTTCACTCTCACACAGGAGACAGGGTCGTGAAGAAACGCTGGCGCAATGCGGGGCTCTACGTGCTCCTGGTGATCGTGATGATCGCGGTGGGCACCGCCTTCCTGGAGCGCCCTGACCCGGCCCGCGCCCCCCGCACCCTGCGCTATAGCGATTTCGTCGAGGCCGTGCAGGCCAACGAGATCTCCCGTGTGCTGATCTCCCCCGACCGCGGCACCGCCCAGGTGGTGGAGAACGACGGCCAGCGCGCCGTGGTGAACCTGGCCCCCGACAAGGACCTGCTCAAGCTGCTCACCGACCACAACGTCGACATCGCCGTGCAGCCCAACCGGGAGCCGGCGGCCTGGCAGCAGGCCATCGGCAGCCTGATCTTCCCGCTGCTCCTGCTCGGCGGCCTGTTCTTCCTGCTGCGGCGCGCCCAGGGCGGCGGCGGCAACCCGGCCATGAACTTCGGCAAGAGCAAGGCCCGGGTCCAGATGGAACCCCAGACCCAGGTCACTTTCGGCGATGTGGCCGGCATCGAGGGCGCCAAGCTCGAACTCACCGAGGTGGTCGACTTCCTCAAGAACCCCGACCGCTTCACCGCCGTCGGCGCCAAGATCCCCAAGGGTGTGCTCCTGGTGGGTCCTCCGGGCACCGGCAAGACCCTGCTGGCCAAGGCCGTGGCCGGTGAGGCGGGCGTGCCGTTCTTCTCGATCTCCGGTTCGGAGTTCGTCGAGATGTTCGTGGGCGTCGGCGCCAGCCGGGTGCGCGACCTGTTCGAGCAGGCCAAGAAGAACGCCCCCTGCATCGTCTTCATCGATGAGATCGACGCCGTGGGTCGCCAGCGCGGCGCCGGCCTCGGCGGCGGCAACGACGAGCGGGAGCAGACCCTCAACCAGCTGCTCACCGAGATGGACGGCTTCGAGGGCAACACCGGCATCATCATCGTGGCGGCCACCAACCGCCCCGACGTGCTTGATTCGGCCCTGATGCGGCCGGGTCGCTTCGACCGCCAGGTGGTGGTCGACCGTCCCGACTACGCCGGCCGCCTCCAGATCCTCGGCGTCCACGCCCGCGGCAAGACCCTCGCCAAGGACGTCGACCTCGACAAGGTGGCGCGCCGCACCCCCGGTTTCACCGGTGCCGACCTGGCCAACCTGCTCAACGAAGCGGCGATCCTGGCGGCCCGGCGCCAGCTGGCCGAGGTGTCGATGGATGAGGTCAATGACGCGATCGAGCGCGTCATGGCCGGCCCCGAGAAGAAGGATCGGGTGATGAGCGAGCGCCGCAAGCGCCTGGTGGCCTACCACGAGTCTGGCCACGCCCTGGTGGGGGCCCTGATGCCCGATTACGACCCCGTCCAGAAGATCAGCATCATTCCCCGGGGCCAGGCCGGCGGCCTCACCTTCTTCACCCCCAGCGAAGAGCGGATGGAGTCGGGCCTGTACTCCCGCTCCTACCTCCAGAACCAGATGGCCGTCGCCCTCGGTGGCCGGGTCGCCGAGGAGATCGTCTACGGCGAGGACGAAGTCACCACCGGGGCCTCCAACGACCTCCAGCAGGTGGCCCGCGTCGCCCGCCAGATGGTCACCCGCTTCGGCATGAGCGACCGCCTCGGCCCTGTCGCCCTCGGCCGCGCCCAGGGCGGCATGTTCCTCGGCCGCGACATCGCCGCCGAGCGCGACTTCTCCGAGGACACCGCCGCCGCCATCGATGAGGAGGTCTCCCAGCTGGTGGCCGACGCCTACCGCCGTGCCACCGACGTGCTGCTCGCCAACCGGGCGGTGCTCGATGAGCTGGCCGAGATCCTGGTGGAGAAGGAGACGGTGGATGCCGAGGAGCTCCAGGAGCTGCTGATCTCCCGCAACGTCACGGTGGCGGCCTACGTCTAGGCACCCCTCCGCCTCCCTGATCCACTCGCTGCACCACCAGCCCCTGCTGGTGGTGCTTCGCAGCAGCCAGCCGTCCCTGTTGGCTCCCCAGCTCGAGCAGTTGCGCGATCTGGGGCTGCAGCACGTGGAGATCGCCTGGGGCCCCGCTGCCGACTGGAGCGCCCAGTGCCGCCAGCTGATCGCCGCCTTCCCGGAAATGCGTCTGGGGGCGTCCTCGATCTGCACCGAGGCGGCCCTGGCGTCCGTGCTGGAGGCCGGCTTTTCCTACGGCGTCTCGCCCATCCTTGATGGGGCCCTGCTGGAGAGCTCGGCCGCGGCCGGCTTCACCCTGGTCCCTGGCGTGATGACACCCACGGAGGTGAACCGGGCCCGGGCCCTGGGCTGCGCCATCGTCAAGCTGTTCCCCGCCACCACGGTGGGGATCGGCCACTGGCGGCGCCTGCGGGATCCCCTGGGGCCGCCACTGCCCTTCTGCATCGCCGCCGGTGGGCTGACACCGGGGGATGTGCTCCCCTGGCTGGAGGGCGGGGTCGATGCGGTCGCCCTGGGAGCTTCCCTCGGGCCCTCCCCGGGGCCCCTGGGGCCCTTCAGTGCGGAACCGCTGCGCCAGCTCCTGGCCGCGCTGCCAGGGCGGCCCTGATCAGTCCTTCACCAGAGGCTGCACTGGCCCTGCTGGCGCAGCAGGTGGTCGGCCAGCACCAGGGCCACCATCGCCTCCACCATCGGCACAGCCCGCGGCAGCACGCAGGGATCGTGGCGACCCTTCGCCGCCAGGGTGGTGGCGGCGCCGGAGGCGTCGATGGTCTGCTGCTCCTTGCGGATCGTGGCGGTTGGCTTGAAGGCCACCCGCAGCCGGATCTCCTCGCCGTTGCTGATGCCCCCCTGGATGCCGCCCGAGTTGTTGGTGGCGGTGCGCAGGCGGCCGTCCTCGCTGGGCAGGAAGGCATCGTTGTGCTCACTGCCGCGCAGCAGGGTGCCGCCGAAGCCGGAGCCGACTTCGAAGCCCTTGGTGGCGGGCAGGGACATCACCGCCTTGGCCAGATCCGCCTCCAGCTTGTCGAACACCGGCATGCCCAGACCCACCGGCGGCCGCCGCACCAGGCACTCGATCACTCCGCCGCAGGAATCCCCCTCACGGCCGATGGCCTCGATGCGCTCGATCATCCGGGCAGCCACGGCCGGATCCGGACAGCGCACGATGGTGCTCTCCACCGCCTCCAGGCTCACCGTGGCCGGATCCACCGCGGCTTCGATGTCGTGGATCCGGCGCACCCAGGCGATCACTTCGGTGCCGGCGGCCCGGGCCAGCAACTGCTTGGCGATGGCGCCGGCGGCCACCCGGCCGATGGTTTCCCGGGCCGAGGCGCGTCCGCCGCCGCTGCGGGCCTGGATGCCGTATTTGGCCTGGTAGGTGGCGTCGGCATGGGAGGGGCGGAAGGCCACCTCCATCTCCCGGTAGTCCTGGGGGCGCTGGTCCCTGTTGCGCACCACCATGGCGATCGGTGTGCCGAGGGTGACGCCATCAAGCAGGCCGCTGAGGACCTCGACCCGATCGTCTTCCTTGCGGGGGGTGGTGATCTTGCTCTGGCCGGGTTTGCGGCGGTCGAGCTCCGCCTGGATGGCCTCCAGATCGAGGGCCAGCCGCGGCGGGCAGCCATCGACGATCACACCCACGCCACCACCGTGGGATTCACCGAAGGTGCTGATGCGGAAGAGGTGGCCGAAGCTGCTGCCCATGGCGTCCTTTGACTGGCGCGAGACTACGAAGCGGTGACGCTGCACCGCTCAGGACCGTCGGGCCCTGACCTCCAGGATGGTGGGGCCCACCCAGAAACTGCCGGGATCACACCTGCCCGCTTCCATCTCGAGCCTGGCGGTCTCGCCGTCTTCCAGGCTCCAGAGCCCCAGGGTCTGGAGCCTGGGGCCGTACAGGGTCACGAACATCTCCAGCCAGCGGGCCTGCCAGGACCCCGCCCGCCCCACCACCGGCAACGGCCGCAGATCCTCGATCGCCAATCCCCTGGCCGCCAGCAGGGAGGGCAGCCGGCGGCTGATGTCGGGGTCACCGGAGGCCTGGCGGAAGCTGCGTTGCACGGCCCGGCTGAAGCTGGCGATGGCCTGGCCGTGGGGATGGAGGCCAAAGGTGTCCCAGTGGACATATTCGTGGAACAGCACCTGACCGCCCCTGGCCAGGGCCTGCGGCAGCGGATCGAGCAGGGGTTCGACCTGCGGCAGGAACATCGCCACCCAGCGGCACCAGATCAGGTCGAAGCTGGCGGCGGGCAGGGGGTCGCGGAGCAGGTCATGGCAGCGCATCGCCAGCTGGCCCAGGCCAGCCTCCAGCGCCAGCCGCTGGCCATGCGCCACATAGGACGGGTTCTGCTCCAGGCCCAGCACCTGCCCGTCGGGGCCCACGATCCTGGCCAGATCCATGGCCACGAACCCCGGCCCCGCCCCCAGGTCGAGCACCCGTTGTCCCGGGCTGAGATCCGCCCGCCCGAGGGCCGCCCGCAGGGTGGGGCCCCAGAGGTCGTGCTGCAGCCGCAGCCGCTCCAGTTCCAAGGCACTGTTTCCCAGCACGTAGGTGTCGGTGCTGGTGGCTGGGGCCTGGCGATCCGGCGCGGTCAGGCGGGTTGGCGTTCACGGGTCTCGAGCTTGCCAGACCCCTTCCGGTCCGCTGCCCTGGCCATGAAAAAACCCCCTGCCGAAGCAGGGGGTTCAGGAGATCAGGGGGATTCCAGGGAACCGGCAGGAGCCGGATCAGCCGATCGCCGGGGCGGTCAGGGCCACAGGGGTGGCGCTGGCGGCGGCCAGGTCGAGGGGGAAGTTGTGCGCATTGCGCTCGTGCATCACTTCCATGCCGAGGCCGGCACGGTTGAGCACGTCGGCCCAGGTGTTGATCACCCGGCCCTGGCCATCAAGGATGGACTGGTTGAAGTTGAAGCCGTTCAGGTTGAAGGCCATCGTGCT
>CALRJP020000006.1:0-150109 GCA_943367585.1 Rhizobium sp. Q54 | reverse complement strand
CTATTGTGAAGACTGCGGCGACTGCGTAAGTGTTGCTGGATATGCAGTAACATACAAGACAGGAGAAATCGAAATTGATGATTAGGAGCAATCTAACATCTAGTTCAACCTGATAACTTCGTACCGAAATTACAGGTTAACTAGGCGTTAGGTCGGCTCTTCCGGGATCAGGGTGATAAGCCCAGCTGATATCTAGGCACAGCAAGGCTTTAAGCGAATGCAGGAAAATCAAAACGTATTAGCCAATACAGTTTTAACCACAGATCCGGAAGAGCCGTTAGGCCTTACAAAATTTGAGCCCGAAGAATGATCAACGCATTACCAGCCACTCTGAAAGCACTATTACCAAAGATTGAAGCAGCTGTTTTAAAATGGCCTATTAAGATTTCGGTTGAGCATGCAATCAAGTGGGTAATGCAATTTGACGCTGAAGACCAACAGCTTGCAGTAAGAATTCTTGAGCAGATCCAGGTCCTTGGGTCTAAGGAAGTTCGAGATGCACTAGAGGTGGCCCACGCGAAACTTGAGAGAATGGTATCGGAGAAGGGAGCCCCTATTAAGGGACATAACACTCTATTTGCGGGAATAGGAAATGCAGCAAAAAGTGGTGGACTAATTGCGTATCACTATAGGGTTGCAGTAGATATTCCTGAAAGTGATTTCTTTTCAAATGAGGAAGAAAAAAGCTTGGATTTATCAAAAATTGAGAATATCGTTTTAGTGGATGACGTAATTGGCACTGGCAAGACTATCACGAAAGAGGTAACCAGAATTGCTGAAGAAATCTACACACTATCGAAAACAAGAAATGTTTTTGTTTTGACTGTTACAGGTTATGAAGAAGGTATTCAATACATCACAAATGAAACCGGTGCCTCTGTTGTTTGCGCTCTTGAATACACGGCCAAGGACACGGTCAGCAATTTAGACGCAGAGTTCTACAAAGAAATGCCTGTCTCGGATAGGGGGGTAAGTCTAGAAAGAATCAAGAGATATTGCCGAAGCATTTCAAGATCAGAACTCGGATTTGGTGGTGTTGGCGGCCTTCTTGTTTTTGATCACAACACACCGAATACTACGCTACCAATTATTTGGCACAGTGGTAAAGGATGGTTGCCTCTTTTCCCTCGCGCAACCAGGATTCCCGGTGCAGCCAAAGTTCTAAAGAGCGCGGAGGATGAACGATCTCAGACCACAACCGCAGGAGATCCTGATAGTAATGTACCACCCAAAACTGAAGTAGCGCTCACGCTATTCGTAGAAGGAAAGATTGACGAAATCTTTATTGACTGTATGCGATTAAGATTTGAGCTTGTCTCGCGACTTGGCGTGAAAGAAGTCAATGCAATTGCTCTTGGTGGCCTATATCAGTCGGAGAGGCTCCTTGAACTTCTAAGAAGCTCCCGGAAGCACGCGATATTTGTACTAGATGATGACGAGAGTGCTCGGAAAGCATCAAGCAGGCTGGAGACGCTGACTGAAGTAAAAATTCTTCGCTTAAAACCCACGTTTGTCGCCATGCTTGATCTCGAAAAGATATTTATGAATCGAGATCGATTTCCTGGGCTGCCAGAGAATTTAGGATCTACCAAGGATCCCAAATTTATGCATGAGGTTGAATTGGCTGTCATAAAGCGCGGACCAGTGGGTGCCAATGCTGAACGTATCACCCAAATAATTGAAGAATTTATTGACATGGAAAAGTACGAAGAATTCGTCAGCGAGCTGAAACCGCTAACTGAAGATCCCGCACCGACTTAGCACTAATGATTTAGCTTTCTTGTAAATCAAGACCTAACAGGTCATTCCAGCGGACTCCGCTTCGCTGCGCCGCTGAACTAATCGTTAGGCAGCACAAACGAAGTCCGTGGTGCGCCAGCAGAGTCAGCGCCTATCGGCGTGTACTGAACAGCCACGAAAGAGCAGCGACGTGTCATCTTCGGCGTCAACCTGTTCAGGCCGCAAGCACATGATCGAATCGAACCAACCTACTCGCCAATGCCAATGACTCGGCCAAGAGTGCAGCGCTTTCTCAGCCGCTTCACGCAGGCGAAGCGCTCTGATCAAACAGCCAGAGCTCAGTCAGTTGGTCGGGCCGCCGCTCTCCAGCCACTTGCGGCTGCGCTCGTCCGCAGCTGGTGCGGCGGCTTGAAGACCCGACACACCACCTTCTTCTGCGCGGACCGGGATGCACCGCTGCGGGTCAGCAAGAGGAAGTGCCTTTACCTAACCCGGAGCTTCGCGGGTAAACCCTCGGTGCTGCCTAACCCCTCGCTCAAGCTGACCCGCTACGGCAGGCTTTGTAAGCCCGGTCCGCGCCAGTCGTACTATCGTCGCGAACCGGGCTTACAAAGCCTGCCTCCGCGGGCAGCTTAGCTCGAACGTTAGGCAGCACAAACGAAGTCCGTGGTGCGCCAGCAGAGTCAGCGCCTGTCGGCGTGTACTGAACAGCCATGAAAGAGCACCAAAGCGTCTTCTTCGGCGCCCACTTGCTCAGTCAGCAAGCACATCACCGAATCGAACAACCCTACTCCGTCATGTCAACGAATTGGCCAAGAGTAGAGCGCTTTCTCAGCCGCTACAAGCATGCGAAGCGCTCTGATCAAACAGCCATAGCTCAGTCAGCTTTTCGGGCCGCCGCTCTCCAGCCAGTTGTGGCTGCGCTCGTCCGCAGCTGGTGCGCCGGCTTGAGATCCCGACACACCACCTTCTTCTGCGCGGAGCGGGAGGCACCGCTGCTTGTCAGCAAGAAGAAGTGCCTTTACCTAACCCGGAACCTCTCGGGTAAACCCTC
Organism: Rhizobium sp. Q54; assembly: GCA_943367585.1. Lineage (GTDB taxonomy): Bacteria > Cyanobacteriota > Cyanobacteriia > PCC-6307 > Cyanobiaceae > Cyanobium. Next base: position 147,315 of record CALRJP020000006.1, on the reverse strand, counting down.
GGTGCTGCCTAACCCCTCGCTCAAGCTGACCCGCTACGGCAGGCTTTGTAAGCCCGGCCTGAGGTACTCTGTACATTTTCTCAGTCCGGGCTTACAAAGTCTGCCTCCGCGGGCAGCTTAGCTCGAACGTTAGCCCTAGAAAATGAAACTTCGTCTTGACTGTCCCGAGTGTTCTCAAACAGGCAAAGCCACAGTTGTCCAAGTCGAACCGACAAATGAGGGACGGTTTGAAGCAACCTGCGATGCTGGGCATCATTTTGAAATGTCTGTTGGGTATCACGATTTTCAGATTCTCTTCGAAATTGGTATAAATGCTATTCACGACGGATACTACCGCGAAGCAATCGCTTCATTCACGGCAAGCTACGAACGATTCCTAGAGTTCTTTACCCGCATCGTGGTCACGGCATCGGGGACAAGCGCTGAAGAATACGACAAGGCGTGGAAGCATATACGTAACCAATCAGAGCGGCAGCTGGGAGCCTTTACGTTCGTCTTTCTCCTTACTTACCAAGAGTCTCCCTTGTTGCTATCTGATAAGCAAGTGTCCCTCCGCAACAACGTCATCCACAAGGGGAAGATCCCGACTCGCGCGGATTGCGTGAAGTACGGAGATGACATCATGAAAATCATACTTAACTTCCTCCGCAAGTTGTGGCAATCACATCAACAAGAGGTCATTAGGTCGATCAATACAAAGATATTCAGTGACAATTCCCAAGGACCAATGGTCATTTTTTTGCCCTGGATGACCCTCCCGACGAATCGGGAACCGCCAGCTGAAGGGAACTATCCCAATCTTGAGGCTCTCCTTAAGGGGGTCGGTCAGGCAGGCGGACAGGGCTAACAAGCCCCTCGAGTGGACAGGCCACCACTGTCTCGTTATGTTCGGACGAATCTCTCTGCCTGCCACTCAGGGGCAGCGTTAGGCGTCACAACTAAAGCCCTGGCATGCACCTCGCAGTCCAAGTCTTGGCCATTCCTTCTCTTGCGTCTGCATCAGCCGCTGTAGGGTCTGGGCTGGTTAGCTTATTCTCGGAGCTTGCCTTTGGAATCTGTGATCCTAAATCTGGTTGTACTTTAGGGCTCCAGTTCTTAGCATCACTCAGCGCGCTAGCGGGTGTACTGTTGGGTATATTGCTCTTGTGCTTCTTCGCTTCGTACACGGCACTCACGAAGGAACTCATACTGCCGGCTAAAACATTGCAAATCGCCTTGTTTTTTGGCACGTGCCTAGGTTTGGCATTTGCAGGCTTCACAACGGCAACCTATGCGTAGGCCTCCACAGTGCAACAGCAGTGTGCTGCGTCCAAGGCACCTCCAACTTGGAGTGACGCCTAACACGTCATTCAACGGGACTTGCTACGGCAGTCAACCCTGGCCGCGTGGCAACGTGGTTCACGTTACGCCAAGCGGCCAGGGTAGCCTGCCTCCGCAAGCCCGTTAATTCCAACGTTCGAAGGGTGTGTTGTCCTTGATGGGAGCCTGCAAGGATCATTCAGGGGCTACTCAGCGCATGCAGTTTTGCTGCCTCTGCCCTAGGGCTCGCTTTTTCAGGAAGCCCTAGTTACACCATGCTCCGTCGGCCGAGTTTAGATACTTAACTTCCTGCCAAGATCCCAGAAGTGCAGCCTTCGTGAAATCACTACAAGCGCCGTCGTGATCACCTAAAGCATACCTTGCTTGCCCTCGTCTGGCATATGCATCGGCGAAATCAAGATCAATTCCAATCGCCTTGCTAAACTCTTCAATTGCACCTTTTCTGTCCTTCTGTTTAACTTTAGCTATACCTTTACCAAAGAAGGCCTGTGCCAGTTTAGGGTTTCGCGCGCTCTCTTGATTAAAGTCCTCGACAATACTCCAGTCTACTTCGTTGCTCAGTTTGAGGCCACGGCTGAAATACGCTTGATACAGCATTGGATTAATTGATTTGACTTGACTGAAGTCTCTGCTTGCACCTTCCAGATTATTCATTTTCAGTCTAGCGATACCCCGCTTCATCAGAGCCAATGCGTACTTTGGCTCGATCAGGAGGGCGACAGTGCAATCAGCAATCGCTCCCCTAAAGTCACCTTGAAGCATCTTGATGTGGCTTCTATTCACATAGGCGTGAGGATCATTTAGCGGCTCAAGCGCGATAGCTTTGCTATAATCGTCTAATGCTCCGGCACTATCGTTAAGAAACAGCTTGGACGTTCCCCTGAAGATATACAGTCTATACGTATTTCGATTCACTTCGATGGCGCGATTCAAATCCTCAATGGCGCCCACGTAGTCACCAGCTTCAAACTTCTTTATGCCGCTATTGGAAAAGTGCCAAGGTGGTAAAGGAGTATCGTCAAACTGATTCATCGCGCGCCAGTACTGCTGTGAAGGCTGGGAGGCGAGAGATGGAAATGGAGTAAGAGAGAAAGAAATGAAGATGCAGACTATGGTATTGGCTCGAATGACCCAAGTGGCTACCCGCATAGTGCATATAGACAATCTATAATCTTAGGCCATTTCCCGGTCTCGCGTGCGCACCGTAAACTATCCTTTGGAATAGATGGAATTGAGGGTTCCCGCTCAAGCGGTTCACTTGTCATCAACATGTAAAAGGCTTCGCGAATGCTTCGCCCTGCACTCCAAAAAGGTCCGTCTTGCCCTGTAGTCATTAATCAGCAATCCGGCAAGGCAATCAGAAGCATGCATGGCCTGAAGCGAAACAGAAATGCGGAAGCCGGATGAGGCAAAACGAAATGACGAATCAAGTTGGCAGCGTTATGCGGCCGTAGCCAACAGGCTACAGTTGTTCCATTGTCGAAGCCCACTAGGCAGAGCGGTTCGTTCGATGGCTTAAGGTCTCAGCAATCTCAGAGCCAAGGCGAAGATTCTGGCCAGGATTGAGCGCCTAATCGGCTGCAATCCTGGTGAAGTCAAACCCGTTGGGGCTGGCGTGTCGGAGTTGCAGATCAGCTACGGCCTTGGATACAGGGTGTAATACCTGCAGAGAGGAACCTCCATGATCATCCTTTTGGCTGGCGGAGACAAAAGCTTGCAAGCCAAGGACATTGACGAGGCCCTTCTGGTGGCAGGCAACTTGATGGAGGAGATCTGATGCAAACCACGACCACGCCCCACTACGTAGCCGAGCATCTACGAACACCGGTGGAGATGGCGGCCTACCTGGAAGCCTGCATCGAGGAGGCGGTTGGAGAAGCCGCCTTCATTGCCAAGGCCCTAGGGGACATCGCACGGCTGCATGGCATGACGCAGGTGGCCAGAGACTCAGGGCTTTCCAGGGAGAGTCTTTGCAAGGCCCTATCTGGAGAGCGCAGCCCGAGCTTTGACACCATCCTCAAGGTCGTTTCGGCCCTTGGTCTGAAGTTGTCCGCCAGTGTGAGAGGTGAAGAGGAGGTATCTTGAGCTCTGTTAGCGAGGTGTAGATCCGCAAACGATACCTGTGGATATGTGACACCTTCGAACAAGCCCCTGGAGTGGGCAGGCCGCCGATGAGTCATGTGTCATAGCAATAGCTCCCCGCCTGCCACTCAGGGGCAGAGTTAGCCATAAAATGAAATGTTGAAAGAGAGCATCCCAACTCGGCAGATCCACGGGGAACCGCGGCGCGTCTGGTTCATCGATGACCAGATGGACCTCATTGTCTGGTTTTCGGGTGAGCAACGAATCATTGGGTTCCAATTGTGTGCAAACAAAGGCCAAGACGAACACGCATTGACCTGGTTTCAGGGGAAGGGGTATTCCTACCACCGCGTTGACGATGGCGAAAGCCGACCAGGCGGACCAAAGATGACTCCGATCTTAGTTAGTGATGGCGTTCCAGACGCAGAGGCGCTGTTGAGCCAATTCGCCGACAAGGACGACCTTCTGCCTGAGGCTGTTCGAGGCTTCGTCGAGGACAGATTGGAAGAACTGAGAAATCTGGCTAACAAGCCATTGTAGCCGACTGATCACGCTTGCACATCGGCCCTCAGAAGCAGATGCTCAGGCGAAATGAAAGGCTAGTCCGGGCCGGCAAGCGTACCCACGGCTAAACGCTACGTTAGCAGGAGCAGACATTCTGTTGAAAAATCAAATCACAATTGCTTTGGCGGCATTAAATGCAGTTGCCATCCTGCTTCTGCTTCAGATCAATGTTGGCGCCATCCCCCTATTTCCTTCCACTTTATCAAAAGACAGAGCAGAGAAGATTAATGCGCTAACCTCGGATCTAAGTCAAGGCATTCTTGTTAGCACGTTCTTTTATCTTTTGCTTGTCAGGCTTCCCGAAAAGCAAAAAGCAAGGCGAGTCAAGACTCTTATTCAGCCGAAATTGCTTATTATCGCCAATCACATAGAGATTTCCCTTCACTATCTAATGCACGCAGATGGGTCAAGGGGGACCGACTTAAGCCGCCTAGAGAGAAATAGTTTTGATGCACGCTCTGGCTTAACGGGCTTGCCGATGAACTTCAAGTATGAGATAGAGTTTTCAAAGGGAGCTTGGACGCCATTTAGTACTGGAGGGGTATCCGACATAGCATATTTCGAGAGTGAGAGGGTGCTTGTAGAAAGACTTGTAGACGAAATACTCTCGCTTCCCCACGTATCAGATGAAGACGATGATTTGGTTGACTTACTGCCGAGACTCCGCGACTGTTTTTTTTATCGATGCCTGAAAGGATATGTCCAATATGCTAATTACAATGTGAGGGTATCAGTGCCAGAGTTTAGCGGCCATCTCTATGAATACTGGAGTCTCTACAGAAAACTCCGTAAAGCAGCTGGAACAGGACCTCTCATTAGAATTATGCATGATCCTCCAAAATAGCCCTGCTAACAAACCCATCCAGCATTCGGGCCACCACAAGGCTTCTAAGTAGATTCCGGTTTCTTTGCCCGCTGCTGATGGGCGGCGTTCGCTCGGCCGTAGCTGATCCAGCAGCTAAAGTCGATCGCTGACTTAAATCCTTGAAGCCCAACCTCTTTCACAAGTCGCTGATCGCCTCCCTGGCCGGTATCAGCTTCTTCAGTGCCGTGCAAGCCAAGCAGCCCGCAGCCTCTGATGTCCAACAGACAAGGCTTGGCGCTCTCCAACTGGAGAACGGCTACCCCACCAAGGCCACTTCTGCCAGGCTCTACGACGAGCTCGACTTCCAGCGCGCCACCCAGGCCTATCTCTGGGCCCTGCCGGCCGTGGGCTTCAAGGCGCTCTACGACGCCCAGGCCAAAACCTTCGGCGCCCGCAACGGCGATGTGGTGCTCTACCAGACCCTGAAGGACAAGGCGGGGATGCTCACCCCCAACATCACCACCCTCTACGCCTTCAGCTTCTGGGACCTGGCCAAGCAGGGCCCGTTGGTGATCGAGGTGCCCGCCGGGCTCACCGCCGGCGGGGTGATGGACATCTGGCAACAGCCGATCACCGACATGGGCCAGACGGGACCCGACAAGGGTGCCGGTGGCAAGTATCTGATCCTGCCCCCCGGCAGCCCCGAGCCTGTGGCCCCCGGTTACCGACTGGTGCGTTCCCCCAGCAACCAGATCTGGTTCGGCACCCGGGGCCTTGATCCCGACAAGGCCGTGGCCGAAGCCACCGTGCGCCGCCACCGGCTCTACGGCTGGAACCAGCGGGACAACCCGCCCACGAACGCCTATGTCCCGGTGGCGGGTCGCCCCTGGCAGTCGGCCCAGCCCGCCGACCTGAATTACTGGCGCCTGCTGAGCGAGCTCTATGCCAACGAGCCGGTGGCCCCCCGCGACCGCATGCTGTTCGGGATGCTGGCTCCTCTGGGGATCACCCCTGGCCAGCCCTTCCAACCGGATGCCCGCCAGGCCAAGGTGCTCACGGAGGCCGCCCAGGTGGGCGATCTGATGGCCCGCACCATCGCCTACGACAAGCGAATCCCCGGCGCAACGGTGTATCCCGGCAAGCACTGGGAGTACGCGGTGCTGTTCGACCTCGACCAGGAAACCCCCGACCGACGCCGGGTGCAGCTCGACGAGCGCAGCTCCTGGTTCTACGAGGCGATCGGCATGTCGGCGGGGATGCAGGGGCGGATCGTGGGCTTTGGCCAGGTGTACCTGGAGGCCTCCAAAGATGCCAAGGGCCGTTGGCTGGATGGCGGCCGCACCTACCGGATGCGCGTGCCGGCGGGCGCGCCGGTGAAGCAGTTCTGGTCGATCACCCTCTACGACAACCTCAGCCGCGGCCCGCTCATCACCGATCAGGGTGCCGCTGACCTCAGCTCCCGCAAGCCGGATCTGGTCACCAACGCCGATGGCTCGGTGGATGTGACCTTTGGCCCGGTGCGGCCCGCCGGCGTCGCCAACTGGATCAAGACCACCCCGGGCAAGGGCTGGTTCGCCTACTTCCGCTTCTACGGCCCCACCGAGGCCTACTTCAGCAAGGCCTGGCAGCTGAACGACATCGAAGCGCTCAAGCCCTGAGGCAACCAGTCACCTGACGGCCGCCCTCCGTACCCACAACGTTCCCAGCCAACACGATGGTTCCGACCCCCAGCCGACCAGCGGCCGCCTTGATCGCCGCCCTCATCGCCGCCCTGCCGCTGAGTCCCCTGGGTTCCCTGGCCGCGACACCGGCCTCAGCACCAGTCCCCAGCTCACCGAGCCAGACCACAGCCCCCAGCCCCGCAGAAGCCCGCGCCATCGCCAAGGAGGCCTGGCTCTACGCCTATGCCCCCCTGCAGGGCTACCAGACCCTCTGGAACCAGACCCAGAACAAGGCGTTCCCGGGCTACGTGGGTGGCTTCGACCGCTTCCGCCACTACAGCCGCTCCGCCACCCCGGCCGACAAGGACATCGTCACCCCCAACAACGACACGCCCTACTCCTGGGCCTGGTTGGATCTGCGGACTGAGCCGATCGTGCTGTCGCTGCCCGCGGTGCCGGCACCCCGCTACTACGTCAACCAGTGGTTTGACCTCTACACCCACAACTTCGCCTACACCGGCGTGCGTTCCACCGGCCGCGGTGCCGGCACCTATCTGTTCGCCGGACCCCACTGGAAGGGCACGGTGCCGAAGGGCATCACCAAGGTGTTCCGGGCGGAAACCGACTTCGTCGGCACCCTCACCCGCACCCAGTTGAACGGGCCCGATGACATCCCAGCCCTGAAGGCGATCCAGGGCCAATACGTCCTCACGCCCCTGTCACGCTTCACAGGCCAACCGGCGCCACCGCCAGCCCCTGCGGTGGCCTGGCCCGCCTGGAATGCCTCCAAGGCCGAGGGGATCGGCTTCATCACCTACCTCAACGCCCTGTTGCCGTTCATGCCCGCCGTGCCATCGGAGCGGGCGATGCGGGCCCGGTTCGCCCGCATCGGCATCGGCCCCGGCCTGCCCTTTGATCCGGCCCGGCTGGATCCGAAGCTCCGCACCGCCCTGGAGGAAGGGGTGGCCGAGGCCAGCCAGGAGCTCAAGGCCAAGGCCCAACAACAGACCAGCTCCCAGGGATTCTTCGGCAGCCGACAGCAACTGGGGCCTGATTACCTCACGTTCCGCTCGATGGGAGCGATGCTGGGGATCTATGGCAACAGCAGTGAAGAGGCCTTCTATGCCACCCAGCAGACCGGGCCCGACGGCCAGGTGCTTGATGGGCGCAAGCGATGGGTGCTGCGATTCGAACCGGGCCAGCTGCCACCGGTGACGGAGTTCTGGTCGGTGACGATGTACAAGCTGCCGGAACGCTTGCTTGTGGAGAACCCCATTCAACGCTATTCGATCGGTGATCGCACATCCGGCCTGAAGTTGGGACCTGATGGATCCCTGGAAATCTATATTCAGAGCGAGAATCCAGGAGCGGACAAAGTCTCGAATTGGTTGCCTGCGCCAGCTGGTCCCTTCTTCTTCGTGGCGCGTTTGTATGGCCCTAAGGATCCAGTCCTGAAGGGAACGTGGAAGCTGCCACGCTTGACATATATCCGCTCCTGAGTGGAGGCGTCAGCCCTCTTGTCTTCTCGTTCTCTGACACAGTCCCATTCCCCAAGCCAGACACGACCGATGCCAGACATTCCGATCAAAACGGAAAGGCCCTTTGTCGATGAGTTGTTAGGTCGCTACGAGACTCTGATTGGCGGAGACCTTCCCGGCTATCGCAACCATGTTTATCGGGCGATAACGTATGCCATGCATTTCCTGGGCCATACCGATGAGCATGAGAGGCTTGTTGGCCCGCCAGAACGGGAGCGCTCCAGTCCGTTGAGCCAGGCTTCTGCCTTCACCGCGATGCTGCCGGATCAGGCTGCTGAGCGATTGCTGTGAGCCGGAACAGCCTGGCGAAACGGTGCGCTTGCCATGGCATAGAGGATATCCATGCCAACGGTTGCTCCCAGAATGGCTGTGATGTGTGAAGGGTCGTACGGTGGCGAGACTTCTACGACATCTCCACCGACAACATTGAGACCATGGACACCCCAAAGAATCTCACGTTGCATGGCCGAGGTGATTCCACCCGGTACTGGCGTGCCCGTACCGGGGGCATGGGCGGGATCCATTCCATCCACATCAATCGAGATATAGCATTTTCGATCTCCAACAACCTGCCTCACTTTCTCGATAATTGCCTTGGAGCCCATTTCGATGCACTGATGGGACGTCAGGATGGTGAAGCGATCACCGCTTGGCGGGACAACAGTACGGATGCCGATCTGGATGCTTGAGTCTGGATCAATAAACCCTTCTTTAACGCCATACCAAAACATGCTGCCATGATTGAGATGTGAGGCCTCAAACGTGTCAGTGTGAGCGTCGAAGTGAATGAGAGAGATCTTGCCATGGTGCTTGGCATGGGCTTTGATCGCTGGGTAAGCCACCAAGTGGTCGCCACCCAGGCCAAGAGTCCCAACACCGGCTGCTGCCATCAGCCCCACGCGTTCTTCAGTGTTGGCCAGCATCTGCTCAACCTGGCCCGGATAAAATGGAATATCACCGTAGTCGATAACCTTGTACTTCTCCATAAGATTATAATCATTCGGCCAGTGAATCCCAGGGAAGCCAACATACAGGGATTGTTCTCGGATGGCTCGAGGGCCGTAGCGCGTGCCAGGACGGTTGACGATCTCGACATCGTTGGGCACGCCATAGACCGCAAAATCCACATCAGTGAGATTCTGGGTATACTCTGCACGCCAAAATGTAGTCAGCCCTTGGTAGGGGACCCTGCCGAGCATCGCATTTGAGTCAAGGACCCCAGCCATTCTTTTTAAACTTCGTGCAAATTGACATTATCATTCTTGTCTCCATCGATGCATCCTCGATGGCCTGCAGTTGTCTTTCGTAACCTGCGCAGTTTGTGCCGTTTGGCTTGCAGCCTGGATCTCAAACTGCCTCGGCTTCGGGTCTGCGAAGACCTGGTGGCCGAAGCGGTTAAGGAGTACTAAAGGCCTCGCCCCTAGCATCTTTATGAAATCCTCACAAGGCCCTTCTTCCCTGCCCCTCAACTTCGCCTACGGCTCCAACATGCTCTCCGCACGCTTGCGCCAGCGTGTTCCTGGGGCGCGACTCGTTGGCATCGCAACGTTGCATGGTCATGCGCTCCGGTGGCACAAGGTCGCCAAGGACGGATCGGGTAAGTGCACCATCGTCCCTGCCGAGCCAAACTCCGTCGTCCATGGCGTTCTGTACGAGATTCCGGCCCATGAGAAGCAGCATCTGGACCGTGCCGAGGGTCTGGGCTTCGGCTACGGGGAGAAGGACGTCCTGGTCGAGTGCAAGACGGGAATGCTCAAGGCCACGGCCTACGTCGCGACCCACGTCGATGAAAGCCTCCTGCCCTTCACCTGGTACAGAGCCCTTGTGATCGCAGGCGCTGTTGAGCACGGCCTGCCGATGGCGTACGTCAATGGGCTGCGCTCAATCGACGCCAAGTTGGATGCTGACGCGCAGAGACACGCGCAACACATGGCAATCGCAACCCATCGCTAACCCAGGTGTTGCCCAAAGCGTCCCTAGCGCTTCAGTTGTTCCAGATTGGCCATGGTGCGCCGCAGGTCCCCTTGGTAGTGAGGGTTGCTGGCCGCCAGGGGGCGCACCAACGCCAGGGATTCCTCCAACAGGGCTCGTGCCTGATCCTTCTGCCCCATCACCAACTTCAGGTACCCCAGGTTGTTCAACGCCCGGCCCAGATCCCCACGATGGGCCGGGCTGTCCTTCACCAGCGCCCGCAGGAGTCCCACGGTTTCCACCAGTGGCGGCAGGGCCTCACGCAGCTGGCCCAGTTCGCCATGGGCCTTGCCCAGGTTGCTGAGGCTGCTCGACAGCTTGGCGCGATGCGCCGGCTGCATCTTGACCAGCTCGCGGTCGAGGCTGACCGCTTCCTGCGTGGGGGCTAAGGCCTCCTGTCGGCGGCCCAAATTCCCGTAGGCCAGGCCGAGGTTGTTGAGCGCAATGGCCAGATCCGGGCGGTGCTGGGGGTTGGTCTGGGCCACCTCCCGCGCCACCGCCGCCGCTTCCTGGGAGATGGCCAGCGACTCCTCCAGGCGCCCCATGGCCCCGTAGCTCAACCCCAGGCCTGTGAGGGCGCGGCCGAGATGGCGGCGTTGGCCTTTGTCGGTGCCAGCCAGCTCCCGCAGCAGGGCCACAGCCTCCTGGTTCGGGGCCAGGGACTGGGGCCCCTGACCCAGCTCTCTGCGCACCGTCCCCACCTGGAGCAGGGCGTTGGCGTGTTCTCCCCGCAGTTCCGTCTTGCCTCTTACCAGCTCGCGAAGGATCTGCTCCGTCTCCAGGGCGGGAGCCAGGGCCTCCTGCCGTTGCCCATCGCTGAGCAGGAGAACAGACTTGTTGCTCAGGGCATCAGCCAGTCCAGTGCGGTGGAGGGGCTGCGTCTTCACCACCGGGCGCCAGATCGCCACGGCCTCGCGGGAGAGGGCCAGGGCCTCCCGGGTTTGGTTCAGGCCAGCGCGCACCCGGCTGAGGGTGTGCAGGGCGGTGGCCCAATCCGCCTGGTACAGCGGGTTGGCCTTGGCTTCCGTCTGCAGGATCGCCACCGCTTCCTGGGCAGGGGCGAGGGCGTCGCCGGGATGGTTTAGCTCCTGGTGGCGGCGGGCCAGGCTGTGCAGCGACCAGGCCCATCGGGGGCGCAAGGAGGGCGTCTTGCCGGCCAGCTCCCGAAACAGGGCCACCGCTTCCTCGATGGGTGGCAGGGCCTCCTGCCGTTGCCCATCGCTGAGCAGGAGATCGGACTGGTGGCTCAGGGCATCAGCCAGGCGAGTGCGGTGGAGGGGCTCCGTCCTCACCAGCGGGCGCCAGATGTCCACCTCTTCGCGGGAGAGGGCCAGGGCCTCCCGGGTCTGATTGAGGCCAGCGCGCACCCGGCTGAGGGTGTGGATGGAGGAGGCCCACTCCCTCTGGTACAGCGGGTTGGTCTGGGCTTCCTCCCGGAGAATCGCCACCGCTTCCTGGGCCGGGGCGAGGGCGTCCCCGGGATGGTCCAGGGCCAGGTGGCGGCGGGCCAGGCTGTGCAACGACCAGGCCAATTGGGCGCGGAAGGCAGGCCCCTTGTCGGCCAGCGCCCGAAACATGGCCACCCCCTCCTCGGTGGCTGCCAGGGCCTCCCCCTGGCGGCCCTGATCACTGAGCTGGTTGCCCAGGTTGATCAGATTGGCCGCCAGCGCGGCGCGAGCCTCAAGATCGCTGGCCGTGAGATCGGGCACGGCCGCGACCGCTTCCAGACCGGGTGCCGGGCGCAGGAATCCCTCGCTGAGGGTGGTTGTCGCCCGCGCCTGGACGGCCTCCACGGCGATGGCGGCCGAGAACAGCATGGGCCAGACCTGGTGGTGTTTCGCCAAAGGCATGGCTCAACCAGAAGGGGGAAGGACACTGGACTGGAAGGAGTCTGATCGAAGCCGCGCCTGCCATCGATGACCATCGAGCTGTTGGCCCCGCTTGTTGCCCTGGCACTGATCGACAGCACGAGCTTCGGCACGTTGCTGATTCCCCTGTGGCTGATGTTGGTGCCCGGGCGGCCGCGCCCGGGGAGGATTGTGCTGTTCCTGGGCACCGTCGCCGCGTTCTATCTGCTGTTGGGGATGGCGTTGCTCCTTGGAGCCTCGATGCTGCTCGAGATGTTGCAGGGGGCGGGAGACTCACAACCGCTGAGGATCGCCCAGCTGGTCGTCGGTATCGGTCTGATGGTGCTCGGTGCAGGCATGGAGCCCTGGACGAAGGCGGGCAAGGAGCGTCGCGCCGCTCGCCGGGCGGCAAAGCAGGCCCGCAGCGGGCCGAGTCTCTTCGTGCGGATGCGGAGGTATGCGACCGACCCGTCAGCCCCCGTCGGAGCGGTCATCGTTTTTGCGTTGACGGCGGCAATCATCGAGGCCGCTTCGATGATCCCGTATCTGGCTGCGATCGGCCTTCTAACCGCCTCGGAGTTGTCACTGCTGGGGCGCAGTGTGGTGCTTTTCGGTTATTGCCTGGTGATGATCACGCCAGCGTTACTGCTGCTGGTGGCGCGGCTTTGCCTGCATGATTCTGTTGCTCCTGTCTTGAAGAAACTGGAGTCGCTTCTGTCCCGACATACAAACGGGGCGATGGCCTGGGTGATTTTTCTGGTTGGCCTGTACCTGGCAGGCGACAGCTTGAGCAAGCTTGTTCGGTGGTGATTTTGCTGTCGCTGGCCTGACAACGCACACCAGCGGACATTCGTCTCGAACGATCGGTAAACTGAGTCTGCCCGCGGTGCCAGCGGCTGCGATCAAACGGTTAACGCACCTCAGCTCGCGACAGGAGACACGATGACCACGCAGGCTTTGCACGAGAAACTGGATGCGATCTTCAACGCGCATCTGCAGGCTGAACTGGCTGGCGACCTTGACGAAACATTGGCGACCATGTCGCCCAACCCCCATCTCGTGAATGTTCCCACCATGGTGGGCGGTCAGGGTCCGCAGGCTGTACGCAGGTTCTATGCCAAGCGGCTGATTGGTCAGTTCTTTCCGCCCGATGTCGTTTTTGAAACGGTGTCGCGCACCTATGGCGAGCAACGACTCGTGGATGAACTGATCATCTCATTCACCCATACCATCAAGATGGACCATATCCTGCCCGGGGTTGAACCGACGGGTCGCAGGGTCGAGGCCGTGTTTGTCGTGATCGTTGGATTCGAAGACGACAAGGTCGCCTATGAGCACATCCACTGGGATCAGGCGAGTGTTCTGGTGCAGTTGGGTTTGCTCGATCCGAAGGGTCTCCCCGTTGTTGGTGCCGGTGCCGCCGCCAAGTTGAGAAATCCGGCACTTCCGGACCCGTTCTTCCATGAGGGTTGAGGTCATTTGCGAATCGCCATCATTGCGCTGGGTAGTCGTGGTGACGTGCAGCCGCACGTTGCACTAGGTGTGGGTCTCAGGCGGGCAGGCCATTCCGTTCGTGTTGTCACATCCAGCGACTTCGGTGACCTCGTCCGTGCCCATGGGTTGGAGTTCTGCGACACGGGGGTGAGCACCGAGGCCATTGCCAACGAGATGCATGACCTCCTGGAAGCGGGCAACGTCCTGAAGATCATGTCCGCGATGGGTGTTTCGGCCGAACGGGTGGCGGTCCAGGCAGCGACGACCGGTCTCGCCGCGTGCGAAGGATCCGACGTGATCGTGAGTGGCCTGGGCGGACTGTTCGCCGGCTACGCGCTCGCAGAGAAGCTTGCTGTTCCCTTCGTGCCGGCCTACCTGTATCCGTTTTCGCCAACCCGCGAGCTCCCCGGTGTGCTCACGCCAGTTCCCCAGACACCCCTCACAACCTGGGCGAACGCCCCGTCCCATCGCCTCACCCAGCAGCTGCTGTGGCAGCCGAGCCGATCGGCGGATGTCGCCGCACGGGAGCAGGTCCTGGGCCTTGAGCCAATCGGCTTCTGGGGGCCCTTCGCCGCGATGGCCGGTGCCGATCGCCTGAGCCTGTACGGATACAGCCAGCACGTGATCGCAGTGCCGCCCGATTGGTCGCCGCAGAACCATGTCACGGGCTACTGGTTCCTTGAGCCTTCTGCGGAGTGGCGTCCGCCGGCCGAGCTTGTCGCGTTTCTGGAGGCGGGCCCGCCACCCGTCTACATCGGCTTCGGAAGCATGGGAAGCAAGAACCCGGAGGCGACGGCTGATGTGGTGCTGGAGTCTCTGCGGCGGACCAACCAGCGCGGCGTTCTCTCCACAGGCTGGGGAGGGCTGAAGACGAACGATCTCCCTGACTCCGTGTTCATGGTGGGCTCGATCCCGCACGCCTGGCTGTTCCCCCGGATGGCGGCCATCGTCCACCACGGCGGCGCCGGGACCACGGCCGCGGCGTTGTCGGCTGGGGTCCCCTCCATCGTCACACCCGTGATGGGAGACCAGAGCTTCTGGGCCAGGCGTGTCAGCGACCTGGGAGTCGGTCCCAGGTCGGTACCGCGCCGAAAGCTCACGGTGGATCGCCTCACAGGGGCCATCGAATCGGCTCTCAGCGATGACCAGATCCGCGCCAGGTCGGCCGCTCTCGGTGAGCAGATTAGCGCCGAGGATGGAACGTCAGTGGCCGTTCGCCTGATCGAACATTGGATGCAGAGGTCACGATAAGATGATGCTCTGAGGAGATGTGCTGGTCTCATGGCGCTTATCTCACTGCATAGAAGACCATGAATCACGACAAAATCTGCATTAACATTCCGGTGGCTGATCTTGACAGGTCGATCCATTTCTATCAGCTGTTTGGCTTTCAGAAACACCCTGTGTTTGGTGGGCCTGATTGCCAATGCATGATCATTACCGACCATATTCATATCATGATGCATCTGGCAGCGAGCCTGCAGCCGTTCACGCCCAAGCAGGTGGCAGATCCAAGCGCCGTCACCGGGGTTGTCCTATCCCTTGACTGCGACAGTCGGCAGCGCGTGGATGACTTTGTCGCCACCGCTCTTGCAAATGGAGGTGCCGCCTACGATGCTGCTCAGGATCTGGGATTCATCTATACCCATGGCTTCACCGACCCCGATGGGAATGTGTGGCGCGTCAACCACTTCAACACAGATATCCCATTTCCCTGTCACGACTAAACATCTGCTCCATGTGGCGATTGACGCGATGAAAGTCATCATTCTTGGCAACGCCGGGGCTGGCAAGAGCACCCTGGCCAGGCACCTGATGGCCCAGCAGCCTGCCGCCCGCTTGTCATTGGATCAAGTGGCCTTCCAGGGTGGAACGGAGCGACGTCCCCTTCAGGACAGCATCGATGACGTCCTGCGTTGGATCGCAGGGCAGCAAAGCTGGATCATCGAAGGCTGCTACGCGGACATTGTTGAGCCCCTGCTGGCCCATTGCGATGAACTCATCTTTCTCAATCCTGGGGTCGATGCCTGTATCGCCCACTGCCGCTCAAGGCCCTGGGAGCCCGAAAAATTCGACTCGCCCCAGGAGCAGGATGCGCATCTCGACCATCTGATCCAGTGGGTTCGCGCCTATGCAGAGCGCTCCGATGAATACGGTCTGCCCAGGCACCGCGAACTGTATGCGTCCTTTGGAGGCAAGAAACGAGAGCTTGCCGATCCCACCGCGTATGCCTCTGGATGTCTTCTTGATCCAGGGAAGGACGGCAGGGCGTCCTCACGTCAGCTCGAGCCGTTGTCCAGCTGCATGTCCAAACTTTCTGTCTTCATTGCCACCAGCCTGGATGGATTCATCGCGCGCCATGACGGCGCCATCGATTGGCTGGAGGATGCGAACGCCGCCGTGCCTGCTGGGGAAGACTGTGGCTACGCTGACTTCATGACGTCGGTGGATGCGATCGTCATGGGTCGCGCCACCTTTGAGAAGGTGCTCAGCTTTCCCGATTGGCCCTACGGCAGCATGCCGGTCTTTGTCCTGAGTACGTCCATCAGCGGTCTTCCTGCCGGAGTCCCGAATTCCGTCCACTTGCTCAAGGCCGCGCCCCCCGATGTCGTGCGCCGAGCCGCTGACGCAGGCCACCACCATCTCTACATCGATGGAGGCCGAACGATTCAAGCCTTCCTCAGCGCCGGGCTGATCACCGACCTTACGATTACGGTGATCCCGGTCCTGTTGGGCTCAGGGATCAGGCTGTTTGGAGACCTGCGGAAGGACATTCATCTGCGCCTGTTGTCATCCAAAGCATTTCCGTCTGGATTCGTTCAGAGTCACTATGCTGTATTGACAGAGGCCTGACAGCACAACAAAACATCGCCACCGAGCTTTTCCCATCGGCGGCATCGTCATGACCTTCTGTGGTGCTTTGGGCGAGACAATGAAAGTCAGATCTGCCAACCCTGATGATGTAGCTCTTGTCTTCTCGTTCATCCAGAAGAAATCAGAGTTCGACCGACTCATCGGCGCTTTCTCTGGTGTGCTGCAGGTGTCTGAAGACAAGATCCGCCAGACGCTTTTCGGAGTCATCCCCTTCTCCTATGTCTTGTTCGCTGAGTGTTCAGGGCATGCCGTCGGTTTTGCTCTATACGGATTCAGGTATTCGTCATTTGCTGGACAGCCAAGCATCTGGTTGGATGATCTCTATGTTGATGCCGAGAAGAGAAGCCAAGGTGCAGGAGCTGCACTCATGGCTCAATTGGCTCAGCTAGCCAGGGTCAATGACTGCACCCATCTTGCTTGGAATGCGGATGCCCGCAACACCCGTGGGCTTGCTTTCTATCACCGGCTGGGAGCAGAAGTCGTTGAGCAGCATGACTCCAGACTGGTTCTGCGATGGGTGCCATGGGCGCCGGCCTGATCCATGGAGTATGAACACCTGAAGCAGGCAGTTCAAGAGATATCCGGCAAGGATCTTGGGCAAAGAAAGCGTTGGTATTCACCCGCCGCAGAGGCCTATCACTCCACCCGGCCCAGATACCCTGCGGAATTGGTCACGGGGGCCGTCAAGTCTGCCCAGTTATCGCAGTCATCGAGGCTGCTGGAACTTGGTTGCGGGCCTGGAACTGCAACCGTCTCCTTTGCAGAACTTGGCTGCCAGATGGTTTGCTTGGAGCCCAATCCAGACTTCCATAGGATGGCCACCGCGAATTGCAGCTCCTATCCATCGGTAGACGTGATCAACAAGTCCTTCGAGGAATGGGATGGGGAGCCTGAATCCTTCGATGCCGTTCTGGCGGCAAGCTCGATGCATTGGATTCCTGCAGAGATTGGCTATGCCAAAGCCAGCAGTGCACTGAAAAAGGATGGCCATCTCATTCTTCTGTGGAACAAGGAGCTGCAGCCCAGTCCGTCAATGCAAGATGCACTTTTCGATGTCTATGGGCGAGAGGCTCCATCACTCGGTCGATACGAAGACCGAGCAACGGAGCAAGGCATTCTGGATGGACTCGGCCAGATGGTGCTTGACTCTGGTAGGTTCTGCAATCTGGTCACGGCCACAGTTGAAACCTCCTTGACCTATACGGTTGATCAATACCTTTCGCTCCTCAGCACGTACTCCTCCTATCTCCAACTGGACCATCGCACAAGGAAGGCCTTGTTTGCAGGCCTAAGTCAATGCATCTTCAGGAATGGGGGCGGTCAAATCGGCCTGTCGTATCTATCGGCGTATCATATTGCACAGAAGATGTAGGTTACGCCTAATCATCTCCTCAACATTCAAGCATCAAGGCAGAGCGGTCGAGGGGAAATGCCCCAGGAATGCTGAGAGCCATGACTTGCCGCTGGTCTTGAGATTTGGGCGATTCAGCAGCACACGGTAACGGTAACGACCTGATCAGCAGCAGCCATCCCATTCGGTTCTTCTCGGGAATCTCCTTGAAGGGGAATAGAATGCTGCAGCACGTCATTTCCCATGCGTATCGCGATTTCTGGATCCCACTCTCTGGGGAAATCCACCGTGGTCAACGATTGGGTCGCCTCCCAACCAGGTTTTCTCAGGGAAGAAGAGCCTTATCGCGCCCTGGGCCTCTTCGGCCCTTATGAGATCAAGTTCCGCGACGCGTCCACCAGGCTCCAGAACGGGATTCAGCTGTACTACAACATCTCTCGAATCCATCGTTACGCGAGCACGGCCGATGATGTGATCTTCGATCGAGCTCCTGTTGATTATCTTGCCTATTCGCAATACACCGCCAATCAGGCCACCACCGACATCGATGACGCCTTCGTGGCCTCGATGGTGCCCGCCGTGAGGGAGTCGCTGGATCATCTCGACATCTTGGCGTTCGTTCCGAAATCCGAGGCCTGGCCCGTGGCCATGGAGGAAGACGGCATCAGGCCCGTGGATCATGCCTACCGCGACGACGTGGACGCGATCTTCAAGCAGATCTATCGCGACGGTCGCTTTGATGTCATGCCACGAGAGCATGCCCCACGGCTGATTGAACTGGTTGGGCCAGCTGAGCAACGGCTGGACCAGCTGCAGAACGCCATCCGTTCCCTCCAGCAGGGCTCCAGGTCTGCCTGATGGCCAGGGAACCCGCCGCTGGACTGCAGGTGGTCCGCACTCGGGGGCTTTAGGGTTGTCTGGGTTTTCGAGTTCCGAAAGGCATCTCTTTCCAGCCCTCGGCCCTGCGTCTGTTCCGTCGATATCCGATCGACTCACCACTGCGAAACGGAGCAACTCCCCATGTCAGAGGCGAACAAGCACCTCGTCCGTCGTCTGATGGAGGAGGCGTGGAATGGGCGGAACCTTGACGTGATCGACGAGCTTTGCTCGGCCAGCTTCACCATGGTTGACCCTTCGGCGCCCCATCTTGCGCCGGGGCCAGGGGCGGCAAAGGCCTATATCGCCTCGATGGTGGCTGCCTTTCCCGACCTTCAGATCACGGTTCAGGACCTGTTCGGAGAGGGCGATCGCGTCTCCCTGCGCTGGTGCGCGGAGGGAACGCACCAGGGACAGCTCAATGGCATGGCGCCGACCCACAGACGCGTGTGTGTCTCCGGGCAGGCGATCTACCGGATTATCGACGGGATGATCGAGGAGGACTGGATCATCGTCGATACGTATGGAATGCTTCAGCAACTCGGCGTTCTCCCCGTCAACTGAGCAACCTCGCCGATCCATCACCATCCCGTTCCTGGGCAGGATTGCCGCATCACTGATGGCTGACGGCTGTTACGTGTGAGTCAGGCGATTGCTTTGAAGGCCGGCTCTCGCAGTTTCCCAAGGTCGGAGCGAGGGGGACCGTGGCTATCCGCGGGCGCCGACAGACTCTGTGACCTGCCCTCTCCCCTTCTGGTCGTGGCTTCGCCCCGGGCCAACCAGCCAACGCCCAGCGACACCGCTCTGCAGCGATGTGGCATTGACTGCTCGAGATGGATAAAGCTCCGTTTCGGCCATGTCTACACTTGCAAGCCTGCATGCTTCCGGCGTTGCCATGGAGTTCGGCTACACCATCCTGTACGTGCCCGATGTCGAGGAATCTCTGACCTTCTTTTCGTCAGCCTTTGGCCTTTCGAGGCGCTTCCTGCACGAATCTGGAACCTATGGCGAACTGGAAACGGGGGCCACAACCTTCGCCTTCGCTTCCCATGGCCTCGGAGATGACAATTTCCCTGAAGGCCACGTTCGCGCCGACCAATCGGCGCAGCCCCTCGGCATGGAGATTGGTCTGGTCACCTCCGACGTACACACGGCGCATGCCAAGGCCCTGTCCTGTGGCGCGACAGAACTCTCTGCCCCGTCGATCAAGCCATGGGGACAGGTCGTCTCTTACGTTCGGGCTCCCGACGGGTGCCTCATTGAGCTCTGCAGTCCGGTTCACGCTTGACCAACGCACTGACATCTCGGTTCATCAGGATGGGCGATGAATGACCAGGACAGGCTGAACCAGCCCAAGGCCATTCAGGGCCTGTGGCATGACACGCTGGCCTCAGGGTTTTCCATGGCCTCAGACCCATTGACCTGCTCTCTCTTGAGGACCTTGGTAGCCTCAAAGCCGTCCGCTCGCTGTCTTGAGCTTGGCTCCGGCACCGGTCTTTCGACGGCATGGATTCTGGATGGAATGGACCAGACCTCGTCGTTGACGACTGTGGACAATGACGCGTCCTTCCTGTGGATTCTCGAGACACACCTAGGCTCGGATCCACGGCTGGAGATTGTCTGCGCTGATGGCGATGCGTTCCTGCCATCGCTCAAGGATGGCCAATACGACTTCATCTTTGCGGATACATGGTCTGGAAAGTACCGATTGCTTGACCAAACCCTTCAGCTGCTCAGAAAAGGTGGTATCTATGTCATTGACGATATGCTTCCCCAGGCCAACTGGCCTGACGGCCATGCCTCGAAAGTCGAAAAACTAATCACCCAGCTCGTCTCCGACTCCAGATTCCATGTGACAAAGATGTCATGGGCGAGTGGCATCATCCTCGCCACTCGGCTTTGAGATGTCCTGGAACAGGTACCCCACTCCGTTCGGGAGAGGGTGGAGCAGCCAACCTGGCTGATGGATGGAGACGTGTCGCCATCCACCTTCGAATCCACGGTCAGCCCCCAACGCCCACGAAGCCAGGCCACTTGACCGCTTCCCACGGGAGGTCAACAGGCTGCTCAGTGATCGGGTGTGTGGGGTGATCACAGGGCTGCCAACGTTTTGCCTGCCCCATCGGTTGCCCCACCGTCATCCCAGCGCACCGCCAGTGCATACAGGTGATCGAGCGTTCCTGAAAGCTCCTTGCCACGTTCTGTCAGCGTGTAGGTCACCTGAGGTGGAATGGTGGGTTGGTGTTGCCGGTGGACGAGTTGGATCGACTCCAACAGCCGCAATCGCTCGGTCAGCACCTTGGTGGAGATGCCGTCCACGCGTCGCCTCAGTTCCCCGAAGCGAAGGGCACCATTGGTGTCAAGAATCCAGAGGATATAGAGCGTCCATTGGCCGGAGATCTGTTTCAGCAGGGTTTCCAACGGGCAACACTTGGGCTCAGTCATGGGGGCGCACTGGTTTCCTTTCGGTAACTAGTTACTTTCTGGTTGCTACTTTACGCTAGCGAGTGACTGGCTTAGTGTCTGGCTGTTGAGCAGCAATCCTGCTGAAGCCATGGCAAAGATCTTGCATGTTGATTCCAGTCCACGGGGTGAACGCTCCAGGTCTCGCCTGCTGGCTCGGGACTTTATGAATGCCTGGCTGGACAGACATCCTGATCATGCAGTGACGTATCGGGACTTACGGATGACGCCAGTTCCCCATATCACCGAAGAGTGGATCGCAGCTGACTTCACACCCCCAGAAGCGCTGACCTCCGATATGGCTGGCCTGCTTACCTTCTCCGACGAGCTGGTCAATGAGTTTCTGGCGGCGGATCCTTGTGTTTTCAGTGTGCCTATGTACAACTTTGGAATACCATCCAACTTCAAAGCCTACATTGACCAGGTGGTTCGCGTGGGACGCACGTTCACCCTTGATCAAGGCCAGTTCAGAGGACTGGCCCAGGGCAAGAAGGTCGTCTTCATCACGACCCGCGGTGTTGCGTACGGCCCAGGCTCGCCATTTGAAGGGTGGGATTGCCTTGAGCCTGCGCTGCGGTATGCGTTCCGATTCATGGGGGTGACGGATCTTCAATTCATCCATGCCAATGGCCTGGATCTTGGGGACGAAGCCGAGAGAAGGGGGTTGGACGCCGCACAATCAAGGCTGCAGGAACTGGTGGGTAGCTGGTAGAGCCACTGAGCATCCACCCCGATCCTGCGGACGGCAAGTAGGTTTGCCTCGGAGGAATGGGCTAGGAGTTCAGGTCGGCACCCTTGATGATCAGCTGTTCCCTCCCCTCCATCATCGAGTCCTACAAGCTCAAGGAATACGAGCATTGCCGTTACGTTCTCCCGGCTGCGGGCGCCAGCAATGTCGCTCTGGCCCTGTGTTCGTTTCCAAGTCTGGCCACTGACGAGATGTATCGCGCCACGTCACTCGAAGATCCGGAGTGTCAGCAGCTACGAGTGCAGCTTCCTTCGCCCCGCCTTTGGCCCCTTAGCCCGTCGGCACCCCATCGGCAGCGCTGGTCCAGTACGGCGCCAACCTGCTGGATTTTCTCAACCAGGCCGACATCATCCGGTTTGCCCAGCTGATGTTCGAGGAGGCCCGCGGCAGCACGGGGCTGGCGGCCGACTTCTACGACTCCGCCTACGGGCGCACCCAGAACGACCTGGCCCAGCTGATCCAGCAGGGCCTTGATCGTGGCTATCTGCGCTCCAGCCTTGGGGCCGCGGAGCTGGCCGAGCAACTCCTGGGCCTGTGGGAGGGCTTCGGCTTCGTCCGCGCCCTGCTCGGCCTGACAGCGAGGCCCTTCCCCAACCCCGGGGCCTGGAGCCAGGCCTGTGTGCACACCTTTCTGGCCGGCCAGGGATCCGCGCCGGTGCGGAGCGACGAACCCACCCACACCTGAGCCGCCGTCAGAGCGCCATGGCCATCCACAAATGCCTTCCTCCCGCAAGCCTGGCGGACGCCCTTTCCGATCGCCGACGGCTCTGGATCCTCGGGGCCAGGCTCAGGGCCTTCACCATCGCCGTGGCCCTGGCCACCCACACGGTGTTTCCCCTGCTGCGCTGGTGGCAGCAACGCCGCATCCGCAACGGTGAGCTGATCTGGCTGGAGGACATGCCCGGCCCGCCCCAGAGCCAGAGCTTCGACCATCTCGACGTCGTGGCCGCGGACCCGACGCCCAATCCCGGCCTGGTCCGCAAGCGGGCGCGGTTCATGAAGGTGGAGTATCCACCGACGACCTACCCCTTTGCCTATCGCCACCCACCCATCTCCGGCAACACGATCAATGGCCTGGGGGAGGCGCGGCCCCGCCGGCCCGACCACGTCTTCTTCGGTGACTCCTACAGGCATGCCTGGGGCAAGCTCGACTGGTACTTCCAGGTGATGGAGCCCACCGCGATCCACCGCCTGATCGTGCGGATGTTCTGGCAGGACCACGGACGGGTGGGAACCGTGGCCCGCCGCACCACGGCGCCGGCCTGGTGGGAATCACCTGGCTTCGGCCGGAGTTCTGCTATCACGATTCCTCGCCCGAATTCCTCCATGCCATCGCGATCCAGGCCGGGCTTGGCCAGCTGGGCAAGCACGGTTCGCTGATCACCCCCGAATACGGCTCGAATGTTCGCCTGGCCACCGTGTTGACCGATCTGCCGCTGCCCCTGGTGCACACCCGGGAAGGGGCCGGAGCTGATGCACACCCTGCTCGAGCGCAGGCAAGGAGCCGGTGGAGCCACCCGGAACTGACGTGTGCCACGTTGGCAGACGTTCTGGTGAGCCTGCGTGAACGAACTGCCCCTGACGGTGCGCCGAGCGACCCCCGCCGACCTGACGGTGCTGGCCCGCTTCGGCTTCGCCCTCGGCCAGCTGCATGTCGGCTTTGATGGGGAACGCTTTGCCGTGCCGCCCGGTGGGGAGGGCGCCTATGCCGCGTTCTTCCTAGAGGAGCTCCAGCGTCCGGAGGTTGTGCTGCTGATCGCCGAGGCGGGCCCCCAAGCCGTGGGCTACGCCTTCGTGCGGCTGGAGCCGATGAGCCTGGTGGAGCTGCGCCGTGCCGGAGCCTGGCTTCACGACATCTACGTGGATCCCCAGGCCAGGAGCGGCGGGATCGGCCGCCGGCTCCTCGAGGCGGCCAAGGAGGCGGCCCTCGCCCTGGGTTCCAGCAGCCTGATGCTCAGTGCGGCGTCGCAGAATGCCGCGGCCCGGCAACTGTTCGAGCGCGCCGGATTGCGTCCGACCATGGTCGAGATGCGGATCGAACTGGGGAGCTGAAAGCAGCATCGCCGCAGACATCGGCGGTGATGACCGCACCGTCACCATGGCCGAACAGGTCGCTCGGCTCCAGAGGCGTTGCCAGGCCGATGGCCTGAATCCGTCGTTGGCCCATTCCTTCTCGATGAACACCTACACCTTCCTTCGGGTTCAGGTGGCCTACACCGCCGGCCAGATCGATCCATCCCCGTACGAACAGGCCATCCATGACCATGCCGCCCGGGGCTGGGATCTGGTTCAGATCTTCGTGGAGAACCCCGCCGCCACGGCCACCGAGTACGTGCTGATCTTCCGGCGGCCGGCCTAGGGCCCACCGATCAAGGGCACCAGCTGCTGCACCGCATCGCCGGGCTTCAGCGCCAGCAGGGTTCCCGATCCGCCGCAGTCCTCCGGTGGCAGCTGGTCGGCGCCCAGCCGCAGGTTGCGGCCATCGCTGCCCTCGAGGGTCACGCCGATGACGCCGGCGTCGCCCGCCTGCAGGTCCACCAGCCCATCCTCGCGCTCCAGGAAGCGCAGGCCGATCTGGCCCATGGCGCCCCGCTGGCAGGGTCGCAGGCTCTCGAGCAGAAGCCGCTTCACCTGGCCGCGGCGGCTGGCCAGCAGCACGTCGCCGCCGGCGGCGGCCCGTGCTGCCCCCACCACCCGTTCGCCGGGCAGCAGCCGCAGCAGCATCGGCCCCTGGGCCGTGCGGCCCATCACCGGCAGGTTGGCGTCGTTGATCGCCAGCCGCAGCACCCGCCCCGTGCTGGTGGCCACCACCAGATCCTCCCCCTCCCGGCAGGGCACCACCCGCTGCAGGGCCACCCCCTCCTTCAGCTTCAGCACCGTGGCGGGCCGGCCCGAGATCTCCATGAAATCCTCGATCGGCAGCCGCTTGAAGCGTCCGTCGGTGCTCAGCAGCCCCAGGCTGCCGCTGGCGGGCTGCGGCAACGGCAGCACCTGCACCACCGTCTCCCCCTGCAGGCTGTCGGGCAGGAAGCGCTCCAGCTTGCCGGGGTGCTGGCCGGCGAATTCCCAGCGCAGCAGGGCCACCTTGCCGCTGGCGCTGAAGGCCAGCAGGGCCGGCTGCTCGGCCACCGGCAGGATCAGGCGCGCCGGCGGTGGCAGGTCCCCCAGCTCGGCCGCCTGATCCAGATGCAGCCGCCCCAGCATCTGGGGCGTCACGATCCGCACCGCCCCGTCGGTCTGGATCAGCAGCCGGCCATCGCCGGCCAGGGCCTCGAAGGCCTGCTGCCGCTGCAGTTCGGTGTTGGGCCGCACCGCCGCCGCCCGCTGGGCCACCAGGGCGTCGCCTCCCTCCACCAGCCGGGTGCGGCGGGGGGTGGCGTAGCGCTTCCGGAGCCCCTTCAGCTCGCTCACCATCGTGTCGAGCAGGGTGCCGCGGTCGTCGCGCAGGTGCAGCAGCCGGGTGCGCTCCTGCTCCAGATCGGCCGCCTCCTTGCGCAGTCCCTCCTGCTCCAGGCCCGTGAGCCGCCGCAGCGGCATTGCCAGCACCGCATCGGCCTGGCGCTCGCTCAGATCCAGGTGCACCTGCAGGCTGGCCCGGGCCGTGGCCGCATCCCGGGCCTCGCTGATCATGGCGATCACCCGCTGCAGGTCGTCGAGGGCCTTGATCAGCCCCTGCACCACCTCCAGCCGGTCTTCGCAGCGCTTCAGCGCATGGTTGGTGCGCCGCAGGATCGTCAGCTCCCGGTACTCCAGGAACCGCAGCAGCAGCTGGCGCAGGTTCAGCTGCTGGGGCTGGCCGTTCACCAGCGTCAGCAGGATGGCGCCGAAGTTGCTCTGCAGGGCCGTGCGGCGCTGCAGTTCCTCCAGCACCTTCTGGGGTTCGGCGTCCCGCCGTAGCTCGATCACCACCCGCATCCCCTCGCGGTCGCTCTCGTCGCGGATGTCGGCGATGCCGCCGATCTTGCCGTCGTTCACCTGCTCGGCCAGCTTCTCGATCCAGCCCGCCTTGCTCAGCTGGTAGGGCAGTTCCGTCACCACCACGGCACCGCGGCGGTGGCGCCCCTTGCCGGGCTGCACCTCCTCGATGTGGGCCACCCCACGCATCGGGATGCTGCCCCGCCCCGTGGCGTAGGTGTCCCGCACGCCGCTGCCCAGCAGCACCTCGCCGCCGGTGGGGAAATCCGGGCCCGGCACCATCGCCAGCAGCTTCTCCTCGGGCAGGTCGGGCTTGCGGATCAGGGCGATCAGCGCATCCACCACCTCGCCCAGGTTGTGGGGGGGGATGCTGGTGGCCATGCCCACGGCGATGCCGGTGCAGCCGTTGAGCAGCAGGAAGGGCAGCTGGGCCGGCAGCACCGTCGGCTCCTGCTGGGAGCCATCGAAGTTGGGGGCGAAATCGACCGTGTCGCTGCCGATCTCATCCAGCATCGCCTCGTTGGCGATCGGTGCCAGCCGGGTTTCCGTGTACCGCATGGCGGCCGGTGGATCGTCGTCCACCGATCCGAAGTTGCCGTGGCCATCCAGCAGCGGGTGGCGGCTGGCGAAGGTCTGCACCAGCCGCACCAGGGCGTCATAGACGGCCTGGTCCCCGTGGGGGTGGTACTTGCCCAGCACGTCGCCCACCACCCGGGCGCACTTGCGGTACGGCCGGTCCGGGGTCAGCCCCAGCTCGTGCATCGCGAACAGGATGCGGCGCTGCACCGGCTTGAGCCCGTCGCGCACATCCGGCAGGGCCCGTCCCACGATCACGCTCATCGCGTACTCGAGGTAGGAGCGCTGCATCTCCTGATGCAGGGCGATCGGTTGGACGCGCTCGTCCGGCATCCGGTCCTGGGGGTCTGCGGCTCAGGGCGCTCAGCCTACAGATGGTGCCCGAGGCAACCAGCTCAGGAGTCGTCGCTGCTGCCGCCGTTGCCGTCACCGGCGGTGGCATTGGCCTGGGCCCGTTCCACCGCCGCCTTCAGCTCCGGCAGGGCCAGCAGCTGGGCGGTGACCGCCCGCAGCTTCGGCCCCCACAGCTGCTCCTTCTGGAAGCTGTCCTTCACATAGTTGGGCTCCTCCGCCAGGGCGGACTCGGCCAGCTTCAGGGCCTGGGCCCGCTCCGCCGGTCCGCGCTCGAACAGGGCCGCCGCCAGGGCCAGGGAGGTTTCGGCGATGTCCGGCTTGATCTTCAGCACCCGCTGCCAGCGGCCGATGGCGTCGGCGGTGCGGCCGCTCTCGAACAGCACCAGCCCCTGGTTGTTGATCGCCTCCCAGAAGTCCTTGCGCAGCCCGGAGGCCCGCTCAAACGACCCCAGGGCCTCCTGGGTGTTGCCCAGCAGGATCTGGGCATTGCCCAGATCGAAGTAGGCCCCGGCGTTCTTGCTGTCCAGTTCCAGCCCCCGCCGCAGCAGGCCGATGGCGTCCTGGGGCTTGCCGTTGCGCAGGGCCAGGGAGCCCTCGGCGAACCAGATGCCGGCGTTGTTCGGATCCAGCTGCTTGGCCCGGGCCAGCGCCACCACCGCCTTCTCCATCTGGTTGCTGCGCAGCTCCGCCTCCGCCAGCAGCACCCAGCCGCGGGGGTCATCCGGCAGCAGCCGCACGGTCAGCTCCGCCAGCCGGGCGGCGTCCTCGGCCTGGCCGAGGCGCAGCAGCCTGGCCGCCGCCTGGGCGATGCCCAGCCCGGCCCCCTCCAGTTCCTTCTCCTGGGGCAGGTACACGAACGGCACCAGTGCCTTGGCCGGTGCGGGGAGCACCGTCAGTGGCAAGGCCAGGCACAGGGAGGACATCAGTCGCCAGAACCGCCGGCCCACGCAATCACCCCGAATCGCCCCAGCCTAGGGAGCCGCCCCCCGTTGTCCCCAGCCGCCCGCCAGCGCCGCCCGGATGTTGCGCCGCCACATGGCCGGCCGGATCCGCCGCAGGGCCGAGGCCCGCAGCCGTTCGTCCCAGTCTGCGTCGCTCCAGCCCAGGGCCTCCGGGCCGCGCAGATCCAGCAGCCACGGGCGCGGCTGCACGTCCGCGTCGCCGGCGACGGGCAGGGCCTGGTGGTTCCAGGGGCAGACCTCCTGGCAGATGTCGCAGCCGGCCACCCAGCCCTCCAGCCGCCCGGCGATCGGCGCCGGCAGCGCCTCGTCGCGATTCTCAATCGTGTGATAAGCCAGGCAGAGGCGGGCATCCACCACGAAGGGCTCGTCGATGGCGCCGGTGGGGCAGGCGTCGATGCAGGCCGTGCAGGCGCCGCACAGGGGTTCCGCCGGGCGGTCGGGCGGCAGGTCGAGGCTGGTGAGCAGGTGGCCCAGCAGCATCCAGGAGCCCCGGCGGCGATGGATCAGGTTGCCGTTCTTGCCGATCCAGCCCAGGCCCGCCTCCTCCGCCCAGGCCTTGTCGAGCAGGGGGGCGCTGTCGACACAGGCTCGCCAGGTGGTGCCCGGAGCGGCCTCCTCCAGCCAGCGCCCCAGCTGCCGCAGGCGCCCATCGATCACCCGGTGGTAATCGCGCCCCCAGCCGTAGCGGGCCACCCGCAGGCTGCCCGGCGCCTGCTCCCGGCCCACGTGGTAGTTCCAGCCCACGGCCAGCACGCTGCGCACCCCCGGCAGCAGCGCTTCGATCCGGCGGCGGCGGGGATCCTCCATCCAGCCCATCCCCGCCTGGTGGCCCGCCGCCAGCCAGCGCTCCAGGGCGGCAGTGCGCAGCGGCAGCCGGGGGCCCCCCGGCACCGCCGCCAGACCCACCGGCGCGAAGCCCAGGGCCTCCGCCCGGGCCCGCAGGGCCGCCGCCAGGGCGCTAAGGGAGGAGGGGCCGTTCAAGGGCTGCCGGTAGAGTCCCACGAATCCGACCCCCCCTGAGTGGCTGCCGTTTCCTCCTCCCGTTTCAGCCCGCTGCTGCGCTGGATGGGCCTCACCCTGGTGGTGCTGCTCGTTCTGCAGCTGGTCGCCGTCCTCAGTCTCTGGGACTGGGAGGAGGAGGCGTTCCGCCAGCTGGTGGTGGAGCGTCTGATCAGCCAGGCCCCCATGGGTCTGATCGGTCTGCTGCTCATGTACCTCTCCTCCCGCCTGGAAGACGCGTCGGAGGGGCGCACGCCCGTCCTCTGGACGGTCTGCATCATCAGTGGTCTGCTGGCCGTCCTGCTGACGGCGTCGCTGCCGATCACCTTCGGCGGTGACCAGCAGATGCAGCAGCAGAACGACCAGCAGATCGCCGCCAAGCGCGGCCAGCTGGAGATGGCCCGCCAGCAGAGCAAGGACCCCGCCCTGCTGCAGCAGCTGATCCGCCAGGCCGAAGCCACCGGCCAGGTGCCCCCCGGCGCCACCGAGGCCCAGAAGACCCAGTCGGCCCGCGCCTTCATCGACCGCCAGCTGGACCAGCTCGAAACCCAGTTCAAGCAAACCGAGCAGACCGGCAAGGTCACCCTTAGCCAGCGCCGCTACGGCGGATCGCTCGGCGCGGTGGTGCTGATCATCGCCTTCACCATCCTTTGCCTCGGCAGTGTCCTGTAAGACCCCCGTGGATCGTTACCGTTAGGGTTTCGCCCCCCAGGACCCCTTCTTCCATTGGTCCCATCCAGTAGCCCCAGTTCCGACCAGCCCCTGGGTAACCGGCTGCAGCAGGATCTCAAGAACGATCTGATCGCCGGCCTGCTGGTGGTCATTCCGCTGGCCACCACGATCTGGCTCGCCACCACGGTGAGCCGTTTCGTTCTGGCGTTCCTCACGTCGATCCCCAAGCAGTTCAACCCGTTCAACACCCTCAACCCCCTCCTCCAGGACCTGATCAACCTGGGGGTGGGACTGCTGGTGCCCCTGCTGGGCATCCTGTTGATCGGTCTGATGGCCCGCAACATCGTCGGCCGCTGGCTGCTGGAGTTCGGTGAGGGCACCCTGCTGCGCATCCCCCTGGCGGGGTCCGTCTACAAAACCCTCAAGCAGCTGCTGGAAACCTTCCTGCAGGGCAACTCCAGCCGCTTCCGGCGGGTGGTGCTGGTGGAGTACCCCCGCGAGGGCCTCTACGCCGTGGGCTTCGTCACCGGGGTGATCGGCACCGCAATTCAGGCCGATTTCGGCGAGAAGATGCTCAGCGTCTTCATTCCCACCGCCCCCAACCCCACCACCGGCTGGTACGCGGTCGTGCCGGAGCGCCTGGTCAAGGACCTGGAGCTGAGCGTCGAGGATGCCTTCCGCACGATCATCTCCGCCGGCATCGTCAGCCCCGACGAGCGGGAACCCAACTCCAACCGCAGCTTCGCCAGCCTCCTGGCCCAGCTGCGCGCCCCCCAAACCTCCTGATGCAGAGTCGCACCCTTGCCCGTGAACTGGCCCTGCTGATGCTGGGTCAGGTGAGTGATCGCGGCACCGGGGCTGAAGCCCCCACCGGCTCCTTCGACCAGCTGCTGCAGCAGGCCGTCACCACCCTCAGCCAGCACGTGCGCGAGGCCCTCGACCGGTCGGCCGAGGATCTGCAGCAGGCCCAGCAGCGCCTGCTCGACAGCGAGCTGCAGGACCAGGGCGAGAAGCAGCTGCCCACGGTGCGGCGCCACCTGCAGGAGGGCCTCACCCACGCCGAGCAGGGCCTCAACCGCCTCTCGGCCAGCCTGGAGCTGCCCCGCCTACTGCTCCTGGCCGACCAGGACGCCGTGCGGCTTGATGCCATCGCCCGCACCAGGGCGGTGCTGCGCGACCGGGAGGGCCTGGACAGCCGCCTCGATGCGGTGATGGAAGGCTGGCGCCTCACCCGCCTGCCCCGGGTCGACCGCGACATCCTGCGGCTGGCGGTGGTGGACCTCGAGGACTTCGCCACCCCCGCCGCCGTGGCCTGCAACGAGGCGGTGGAGCTGGCCAACCGCTACAGCGACGACCAGGGGCGACGCATGATCAACGGTGTGCTGCGGCGCTTCACCGCCGCCCGGGTGTAGGCAGGAGCGCGATGGTCTTCGATTGGTTCAAACGGGCCCTGGCCCAGCCCGCCCCGGCGCCCGAACCCGCCCCTCCAGCCGAGCCGCAGCCGGAGCCTGAAGCGGCGGCGGCGCCGGAAGAGCCGGTGCTGCCGGATGGGCCGGTGCCGCAGCCGGTGGCAGAACCCGAGCCGGCGGCGGCGCCGGCCCCCGCCGCCCCGGCCGGCGCCGGTGTCGACGAGGACGCCCTGGCCTGGGCCCGCCAGGCCTACGCCCGGCTCAAGGCCCAGCAGGAGGCGGCCAGCCCGCCCGTCACCCCTGGGCCCGCACCGGCAGCGCCCGAGCCTGAGCCGGCCACCCCGGTCGCCATCGAGCCCGCCACCCCGGCGCCGGCGCCCGAACCCGAACCCGAGCCTGCGCCCCCTGCCGCCCCTGCAGTGGCGTCGGGCCTGTCCCTCCTGGAGCAGGCCGCCGCCCAGCGCCAGCAGCGGCTCCAGGAGATCACCGCCCCCGCCGAGCCCGCCCCGGCCGCGGCCCCCACGGCCCCAGGGGCCGACGCCGCCGACCCCAGCCTCGGGGCCTTCGATGCCACCTTCACCTGGTCGGCGGAGGTGCTGGCGGCCCAGGGGCGGCGCGCCGAGGACGTCTCCCTCGAGGAGATCGATTGGCTGGGCCGGCTGCGCCGCGGCCTGGAGAAGACCCGCAAGGGCTTCGTCACCCAGCTGCTGGAGAACCTCGGCGACGATCCCCTTACCCCTGCGGTGCTCGACGATCTCGAGTCCACCCTGCTGCGCGCCGATGTGGGCGTGAAGGCCACCGACCAGGTGCTCGAAGCCCTGCGGCGTCGCCTCAACGAGGAGGTGGTTGACCCGGCCGAAGGCCTGCGCTTTCTCAAGGAGCAGCTGCGCGGCCTGCTGGACGCCCCCATCCGCGCCGGCGACACCGCCGTGCTCGCCCCCCAGCGCGACCGGCTCAACGTCTGGTTGCTGGTGGGGGTGAACGGGGTCGGCAAGACCACCACCCTCGGCAAGCTGGCCAACCTGGCGGTTCGCAGCGGCTACACCTGCCTGATCGCCGCCGCCGACACCTTCCGGGCCGCGGCGGTGCAGCAGGTGAGCGTCTGGGGGGAGCGCAGCGGCGTGGCCGTGGTGGCCAACCCCAGCGCCAACGCCGATCCGGCGGCCGTCGTCTACGACGCCATCGGCGCCGCCCGTTCCAAGGGCACCGAGCTGGTGCTGGTGGACACCGCCGGCCGGCTGCAGACCAAGCACAACCTGATGGAGGAACTGGGCAAGGTGCGCCGCACGATCACCAAGCTGGCGCCGGAGGCGGTGGTGGAATCGCTGCTGGTGCTCGATGCCAGCCAGGGCCAGAACGGCCTGCGCCAGGCCATGGCCTTCGCCAGTGCCGCTGGTCTGACGGGGGTAGTGCTCACCAAGCTCGACGGCAGCGCCCGTGGCGGCGTCGCCCTGGCGGTGGCGTCCGAGGCGGGGTTGCCGATCCGCTTCATCGGGGCCGGCGAGGGCATCCGCGACCTGCGGCCCTTCAACAGCTTCGAGTTCGTCGAGGCGCTGCTGGCCTCCTGAGGCCAGCCTGCCGCTGCTACCTTGCGTGTCCTTTGCGGCCGCTCGGTGAGCAGCCAGCCGCCTCCGCAGCCCCATCCCACCCCCACCACGGCGTCCCGTCCCGGTCAGGGGCTGTCCGTCGCGGCTTCGCTGCGCCAGCTGCTCGACAGCCTCGGCCGTGAGCAGCGCCGCAACCTGGAGCTGCTGGCGTCCCTCTCCTTCGCCCTGCGCAGCTACACCAACCTCAAGCGCTTCCTCGAGCTGGTGCCCCTGGTGGCCGCGCGCCTGGTGGAGGGGGAGGGCAGCCTGCTCGTGGTGTTCCACGCCGATGGCCGCCTCTGGCGCGAGCAGCTCCAGGCCACCCCCGGCGAGCGCAGCGCCGAGGTGCTGCGCCAGCTGGCCGCCCTGCCCGATGGGCAGCTCCAGAACCAGGAGGGCGACGAGGCCGTCGCGGTGCTGCTCGACCCCCTGATCCAGCGCCTGCTCGGGGCCCACCAGGTGTTCGCCACCTCCGTGGTGGCCCGCAGCCGCCAGCGGGGCCGTCTGTACGTGTTCAGCGGCCGGCGCGGCTACAGCTGGAGCGACGTGCGTCGCCGCCACCTCCAGCTGGTGGCCGACCTCACCGGTGTGGCCCTGGAGAACGAGGTGCTGCAGCAGGACCGGCGCCGCCATGAACGGCTCGACCGCCAGCTGAGCATCGGGGCCGAGGTCCAGTCCCAGCTGCTCCCCGACCACTGCCCCGTGATCGACGGCGTCGAGCTGGCGGCCCTCTGCCGTCCGGCCTTCCAGGTGGGCGGCGACTACTACGACTTCATCCCCACCCAGCCCCAGCTCACCGGCCACCGCCGCGAGCAGGCCCCCTGGGCCCTAGTGATGGGCGATGTGATGGGCAAGGGGGTGCCGGCCGGCCTGCTGATGACCCTGCTGCGGGGCATGCTCCGAGCCGAGGTGCTCAGCGGACTGCCCCCCGACCGCATCCTCCACGACCTCAACCAGCTGGCCCAGGAGGACCTGGCCCATTCCCACCGCTTTGTCACCCTCTTCTATTCCGATTACGACCCCCGCACCCGCCTGCTGCGCTATGCCAACGCGGCCCACAACCCCCCACTGGTCTGGCGGCGCCAGACGGGCCGGGTGGAGCGGCTCGACACCCCCGGCCTGCTGATCGGCCTGCAGAGCGAGGCGGAGTACGGCTGTGGCGAGCTCCAGCTGGAGCCCGGCGACGTGATCCTCTATTACACCGATGGCGTCACCGAAGCCAGCGGCTTCAGCGGCGAGCGCTTCGACGAGGAGCGGCTGGTGAAGGCCTTCCAGGGCGCCTGCCGGGCGGCCCACGAGGCCCAGACGATCCTGGACCGGCTGTTCGACCGCCTCGACCGTTTCGTCGGCAGCGACCGCCGCCTCGAGGACGACGCCTCGATGGTGGTGCTGAAGGTGCGGGACGGGGTGGTGCTGCCCTCCCTGCCCCCGCCCTGAGACGAATGGCAAGCTGAAGGGCTGCCCGGAACCCCCTGATGGCCGCTGACCCCTCTCCCACCACCTGGAGCGATCGCTTCGAGCAGGGTCTGCATCCGGCGATCGAGCGGTTCAACGCCTCGATCGGTTTCGACATCGCCCTGCTCCAGGAGGATCTCGACGGCTCCATCGCCCATGCCCGCATGCTGGGCCGCTGCGGGGTGATCGGCGAGCCGGAGGCGGAGCGCCTGATCGAGGGGCTCGAGGCCATCCGCTCCGAGGCGGCCGCCGGGCAGTTCACGCCGGGCCTGGAGGCGGAGGACGTCCATTTCGCCGTGGAACGGCGCTTGATCGAGCTGCTCGGCCCCCTCGGCAAGAAGCTGCACACCGGTCGCAGCCGCAACGACCAGGTGGGCACTGACCTGCGCCTGTGGCTGCGGCGCCGGATCGATGCCATCGATGCCGCCCTGGTGCGCTTCGAGCGGGCCCTGCTGGTGCGGGCCGAGGCCCATGCCGACACCCTGATCCCCGGCTACACCCACCTGCAGCGGGCCCAGCCGGTCTGCCTGGCCCACCACCTGCTGGCCTACGTGGAGATGGCCGAACGCGACCGCCAGCGCCTGGCCGACGTGCGGCGGCGTGTCAACATCTGCCCCCTCGGGGCGGCGGCCCTGGCGGGGACGCCGGTGCCGATCGACCGCCGCCAGACCGCCGCCGAGCTGGGCTTCGAGGCGATCTACGCCAACAGCCTCGATGCGGTGAGCGACCGCGACTTCACCGTCGAGACGATGGCGGCGCTGTCGTTGGTGATGGCCCACCTCAGCCGCCTGGCCGAGGAGGTGATCCTCTGGGCCAGCGAGGAGTTCGGCTTCGTGGGGCTCACCGACCGCTGCGCCACCGGCAGCAGCCTGATGCCCCAGAAGAAGAACCCCGACGTGCCCGAACTGGTGCGCGGCAAGAGCGGCCGCGTCTTCGGCCACCTGATGGGGCTTCTGACGATGATCAAGGGTCTGCCCCTCGCCTACAACAAGGACTTCCAGGAGGACAAGGAAGCCCTGTTCGACGGAGTGCGCACCTGTCTCGACTGTCTCGAGGCGATGGCCGTGCTGTTCGAGGAGGGGCTCGACTTCCGCCCCGCCCGGCTGGAGGCCGCGGTGGCCGCCGATTATTCCAACGCCACCGATGTGGCCGACTATCTGGTGGCCCGGGGGGTGCCCTTTCGGGAGGCCTACCAGCTGGTCGGTGGCCTGGTGAAGGCCTGCCTGCTGGAGCAGCGGCTGCTGGCCGATCTGCCCCTGGAGCGCTGGCAGCAGCTCCATCCCGCCTTCGAGGCGGACATCCACGCGGCGATCGCCCCGCGGCAGGTGGTGGCGGCCCGCCGCAGTGAGGGCGGCACGGGCTTCGATCGGGTGGCTGAGCAGCTGCGAAGGGCCCGGGAGCGCCTGGATCAGACCGCCTGAGCCGCGTCAGCATCGGCCCCCGGCCCCCCGGCGCGGGCTGGGGCCACCAGCCGTTGGAATCGCGCGTCTCCGTCTAACCTTGGCGGGTCTCAGGCGCCTGCGCGCGCCATTGGTTCCCCCTCATCGGTCAGTGAGTATTTTCGTCGGCAATCTTCCCTTCCGCGCTGAGCAGGAGGACGTGGCTGAGTTGTTCGCTCCCTTCGGCGACGTGGTCAACTGCTCCCTGCCGCTGGAGCGTGACACCGGCCGCAAGCGCGGCTTCGCCTTCGTCGAGATGGCCGACGCTGACACCGAGACCCGGGCGATCGATGCCCTGCAGGGCGCCGAGCTGATGGGCCGTCCCCTGCGCATCAACAAGGCCGAACCCCGCAGTGGCGGTGGCGGCGGTGGTGGCGGCCCCCGCCGCGGCGGCGGCGGTGGCGGCTATGGCGGTGGTGGTGGTTACGGCGGCGGTGGCGGTGGCGGTGGCGGTGGCGACCGGGGCTCCGGTGCCAAGGGCTGGGAAGACCGCAGCTACGGCGGTGGCGGCGGTGCGGCCAGCGGTGGCGGTGCCGCCCCCGATGCCTTCGAGGCGGGTCGTTCCCGCCGGCGTCGTTCCGGTGGCGGCGGTGGTGAGTACGGCGGCGGCGATTACGGCGGCGCCGAGGGCTGAAGCGGCCGCGCCCCCGCTCTGATCCGCGTCAAAGGCCCCGTTCCTCCAGCTGGCGGGCGGCGGCCTCCAGCACCTCCGGGCCGGCGCCGGCCTGGCCGGCCTCCCGGGTCAGCCAGCCCCGCCAGCCGCGGGCCCCGCTGACCCCTTCCACCACCTGCACCAGGTGCCGGGCGATCGGCCACAGCCGACCCCCCGCCGCGCACCAGCGCTCTGCGTGGGGCAGCACCCCCCGGAGCACCGTTGAGGCCCGCGCCTCGACGGCGGCCCCATCCCCGAAGATCTGCCCGTCCACCCCCGCCCAGCGCAGGGGATGGGCGTAGGCGGCCCTGCCCACCATCACCCCGTCCACCCAGGCCAGCTGTTCCCGGCAGGGGGCCAGCTCCTCGAGGCCCCCGTTCAGCTCGATCCGCAGCGCCGGGCGCTCCCGCTTGAGGCGGTGCACCAGATCCCAACGGAGGGGCGGCACGGTGCGGTTCTGCTTCGGATCGAGGCCGTTCAACCAGGCCTTGCGGGCATGGACGGCGAAGCGGGCGGCGCCGGCCGCGGCCAGGGTGTCCACGAAGGCCAGCAGTTCCCCGTAGGAGTCCCTCTCGTCGATGCCGATGCGGTGCTTCACCGTCACCGGCAGGGGCGTGGCCGCCGCCATCGCCGCCACGCAGCGGGCCACCTGCTCCGGCTCCGCCATCAGGCAGGCCCCGAAGCGCCCCTGCTGCACCTTCTCACTGGGGCAGCCCAGGTTGAGGTTGATCTCGTCGTAGCCCCAGGCGGCCCCCATCCGGGCGGCCTCCGCCAGCAGCTCTGGGTCGTCGCCCCCCAGCTGCAGGGCCAGCGGGTGCTCGATCGGATCGAACCCCAGCAGCCGCTCCAGCCGCTGTTGCCGCTCCCCCATCCGGGAGGCGGAGCCGTCCAGGGCGATGTGGTGCAGCGCCCGGGCCACCACCATCTCGGAATACAGCAGGCAATGCCGGCTGACCTGCCGCATCAGCACCCGGAAGTGCCGATCGGTGCAGTCCAGCATGGGCGCCACACTGAAGCGGTAGTTGTGCTCCATCGCCCCATGCTGCCCAGCCGTGCCTCCGTGGTGGTGGTGGGAGGTGGTCCGGCGGGCTTCATGGCGGCCATCGCGGCGGCGGAAGCCGCCGGTGGCCGCTTCCCCGGGGGCGTGCTGCTGCTGGAGTCCACCCCCGAACCGCTGCACAAGGTGCTGATCAGCGGCGGCGGCCGCTGCAACGTCACCCATGCCTGCTGGGATCCGCGGGTGCTGGTGGATCACTACCCCCGCGGCGGCAAGGCCCTGCGGGGGCCCTTCTCGCGCTTCGCCACTGGCGACACGGTGGCCTGGTTCCAGGCCCACGGCCTCCAGCTGGTGGAAGAGCCCGACGGCCGCCTGTTTCCCCGCTCCAACCGCTCCAGTTCGGTGGTCGAGACCCTGCGCCGGGCGGCGATCGCCGCCGGGGTGGGGCTGCACACGGCCCAGGCGGGCCAGACGGCCCAGGCCCTGCCCGGCGGGGGGTTCCGGCTGCGGTTGCGCTCCGGGGCCGAGCTGGTGGCCGACCACCTGGTGCTGGCCACGGGCAGCCACCCCAGCGGCCACCGGATCGCCGCCTCCCTGGGCCATGGCCTGGTGGCGCCAGTGCCCTCCCTGTTCACCCTCACCCTGGCCGACCACCCCCTGGTGGACCTGGCCGGGGTGGCGATGGACCCCGTGCAGCTGGAGCTCCTGCTCACGCCCCTGCCGGCCATCGCCGCCGGCGCCTCCTCCAAGCCCCAGCGGCAACGGGGGCCGGTGCTGATCACCCACTGGGGCCTCAGCGGTCCGGCCACCCTGCGGCTCACGGCCTTTGCCGCCCGCGCCCTGCGGGAGCGCCGCTACCGGGCCGAGCTCCGGGTCGACTGGACCGGCGGCCGCAAGCCGGCGGTCCTGGAGGAGTGGTTCGCCGACGCCCGCCGCGACCAGGCCCGTCGTCAGCTCGGCAACTGGCGCCCCTGGCCCGACCTCAGCCGCCGCCTCTGGCTGCACCTGCTGGCCCGGGGCTCGATCGACCCCAGCCTGCGCTGGGCCGATCTGCCCCGCCGCAAAGAGCAGGCCCTGATCACCGCCCTGCGGGACAGCCGCTATGCGATTTCAGGCCGGGGGCCCTTCGGCGAGGAGTTCGTCACCGCCGGGGGCATCCCCCTGGCGGAGGTCAACCTGGCCACGATGGAGAGCCGGCTGCAGCCGGGGCTGTTCCTGGTGGGGGAACTGCTGGATGTGGACGGCGTCACCGGAGGCTTCAACTTCCAGCACTGCTGGAGTTCGGGCTGGCTGGCGGGACAGGCGCTGGCGGCTCAGCGCACGTGCTCGTAGATCGAGAACATCGGCAGGTACATGGCCAGCAGCACCGAGCCCACGATGATGCCCACCAGCACGATCATGGCTGGCTCGAGCATGGAGGTCATGGCCTTCACCATGGTGGACACCTCGTCTTCGTAGAAGTCGGCCACCTTGGAGAGCATGGCGTCCATCTCGCCGGTTTCTTCCCCGATGGCGAGCATGTTGACGCACATCTCGGGAAACACATTCTTCATCCGCAGGGCGGCACTCAGCGGCATGCCCTCACTCACTTCATTCTTGCAGGAGATGATGGCATCGGAAATCACGGAATTGGTGGCCGTTTCCCTCACGATCTCCAGGGAAAGAAGGATCGGCACCCCCGCCTTGGAAAGGGAACTCAAGGTGCGGCAGAACTGGGCGCTCGCTGTTTTCTGCAGCAGTTCGCCGAACAGGGGAAGCTTCAGCAGCAGGCCGTCGATCTGGCGCCGGCCGATCGGCGTGTTGTAGGTGGAGACCACCCAGAAGGCGAAGCCCACGAGGCCGCCAAGCAGGATCAGGGCCTTCCAGGAGCGCAGGAACTCACTCAGATTGAGCATCAGCTGGGTGAACAGGGGCAACTCCGCCCCCAGCTGGTCGAAGACGTTGGAAAAGGTGGGGATCAGGAAGATGGTCATGCCCAGGAACACCGCGATCGCGATCACCAGCACGGTGACCGGATAGCTCATGGCCCCCTTGATCTGGTTCTGGAGCTTGGCGTTGTCCTCCAGCAGCTTGGCCAGACGCTTGAGGGTGTCGTCGAGGACGCCGCCGGCTTCCCCCGCCTCCACCAGGGCGATGCTGAGGTTGTCGAACACCTTCGGCCAGCGGCGCATGGAGTTGCCCAGGCTGTCGCCCTGGTTCACGTCCTGGGTCATGCCGGCCAGGGCCAGGCGCATCTTCTTCGAGCGCTGCTGCATCCGCATCAGGTCGAGGCTGCGCAGGATGGGGACGCCCGCGTCCACCAGGGCGGAGAGCTTGTTGGCGAACAGGGCCTTGTCCCGGATCGTCACCGGGCCCTCGAGCAGATCGGCCAGGCCACTGAAGGAGGAGCTGGTTTTCTTCACACCCCCCTGGGGAACCTTCGGCGCCTCCTTGCGCACCAGGGTGTTGGGAAGGATGCCGCGGCGGCGCAGTTCCCGCCGGGCGACGGAAGGATTGTCCGCCGTCAGTGTCATCTCCCGGCGCTGGCCGGACCGGGTGGTGTAGGTGACGACGAAGGCAGTCATGGCGTTGCTCAGCGGTCGAGAAGCCGCACAAGCTCCTCGGGTTTGGTGGTTTTCAGCAGGGCTTCGTCGCGGGTCACCCGGCCGTCCTCCACCAGGTTCGCCAGGGCGCGCTCCAGGGTCTGCATGCCCTGGCTGGCACCGGTCTGGATCTGGGAATAGAGCTGGGAACTCTTGCCTTCCCGGATCAGGTTGGCGATGGCGGGGGTGTTGATCATGATCTCCTGGGCCATCACCCGGCCGAAGGCCCCGTTGGCGGTGGGTTCCGCGCTCTTGCAGAGGGTCTGGGAGAAGACCGCCAGCAGACTGCCGCTCAGCTGCACCCGGATCTGGGTCTGCTGGCCGGCGGGGAACACGTCCACCATCCGGTCGACGGTCTGGGAGGCGGAACTGGTGTGCAGGGTGCCGAAGACGAGGTGGCCGGTCTCGGCGGCGGTGATCGCCAGCTGGATCGTTTCCAGGTCGCGGAGTTCCCCCACCAGGATCACATCGGGATCTTCCCGCAGGGCTGCACGCAGGGCATTGGAGAAGCTGCGGGTGTCTTCGTTGAGCTCCCTCTGGTGAATGATCGACTTGACGTTCTTGTAGGTGAACTCGATTGGATCCTCGATCGTGAGGATGTGCTCCGAACGGGTGGCATTGATGTGTTCGATCAACGCGGCCAGGGTGGTGGTCTTGCCGGAACCGGTGGGGCCGGTGACCAGCACCAGACCCTTGGGCTTGCTGCTGATCTCCTCGACGATGGGCGGCAGCCCGAGCTTTTCCATGCTGGGGATGGTGTTGCCGAGCGCCCGCAGGCAGGCCGCGTAGGTGCCCCTCTGGCGGTAGACATTGATGCGGAAACGGGCGACGCCCTTGAGGCCGTAGGAGCAGTCCAGTTCCCAGTTCTGCTCGAGATTCTTTCGCTGGGCGTTGTTGAGCAGGGAGAAGATGAGACGGTTGCAGCTCTCCTCGGTGAGCTTTGCGTCCTGAATGATGGGCCTCAGCTGACCGCTGAAACGGCCGTAGGGCGGATTCCCTGCGGACAGGTGCAGGTCGCTGCCGCCGGCC
Source organism: Rhizobium sp. Q54 (assembly GCA_943367585.1). Lineage (GTDB taxonomy): Bacteria > Cyanobacteriota > Cyanobacteriia > PCC-6307 > Cyanobiaceae > Cyanobium. The sequence continues at coordinate 107,094 of CALRJP020000006.1, read as the reverse complement.
TTGACCAGCTCCTGCATCAGGTCCTCGATCAGCAGGTCCATGCCGTCAGCTCCGAACGCACAGACAGTAGGGACATTCCAACCATTCGTCCTCCAGCCCGGCCCCGCAGCTGCGGCAGGTGAGGGTGCTCAGGGCCCGGGCCCGCCGCTCCGATTCCAGGCCCGTGTCGGTGAGCAGCATGCGCTCCACCTCCTCGAGGGTGGTCAGCCCCTGCCGCACCAGGTCGAGGCCGTAGCCCAGGAGCGTCTTCATGCCGCTCTCCAGGGCCAGACGCCTGAGTTCCTCGGTGGTCGCCCGCTTGGCCACGGCGGCGGAGAGGGTCTCGTTCATGCGCAGGATCTCGTAGACCCCCACCCGGCCCTTGTAGCCCCGCCCCTGGCAGGTGCTGCAGCAGCCCTCCGAGCCCGGCAGCACCGTGTTGGCGCGGTAGAAGGAGATTTCGCTCTCATCGGAGGCCACCAGGCCGAACCGGGCCAGTTCGCCGTGGTGCGGGTGATAGGGAATGCGGCAATCGCTGCACAGGCGGCGCAGCAGGCGCTGGGAGACCACCCCCAGCAGCGAGGCACTCACCAGGAAGGGTTCCATCCCCATCTCATCGAGCCGGGCGAAGGCGCTGGCGGCGTCGTTGCAGTGCAGGGTGGTGAGCACCAGGTGGCCGGTGAGGGCGGCCTCAATGGCGGTGCGGGCGGTTTCCAGGTCGCGGGTCTCCCCCACCAGCAGCACGTCCGGGTCCTGCCGCATGAAGGCCCGCAGGGCGGAGCTGAAGTCGTAACCCTTCTCCCGGTTCACCTGGGTCTGGGTGATGCCCTGGAGGGTGTACTCGATCGGATCCTCCACGGTGGAGATGTTGATCGTGGGGTCGTTGCGCTCCGACAGCAGGGCGTACAGGGTGGTCGACTTGCCGGACCCCGTCGGTCCGGTGACCAGGATCATCCCGAAGGGCTTGGAGCCGATGTCCCGCAGGGTGGCCCTGGCTTCATCGTCGGTGATCAGGCTGTCCAGGCCCAGCTGGGTGGCGCCGCTGTCGAGCAGTCGCAGCACCACCTTCTCGCCGTAGCGGCCGGGCAGGGTGCTGACCCGGAAATCCATGGTGCGGCCGCGGAAGTTGCGGCGGATCCGGCCGTCCTGGGGCATCCGCCGCTCGGCGATGTCCAGGTCGGCCATGATCTTGAAGCGGGAGGTGACCGCCGGGATCAGGGTGCGGGGCAGCTTGTCGATGCTGCGCAGCACGCCGTCCTGCCGGAACCGGACCAGCAGGCCGTCCTCCTGGGGCTCGACGTGGATGTCACTGGCGCCGGTGGTGAGCGACTCGATCAGGATCCGGTCCACCAGGCTCATCACCGGGGAGATGCCCTCGCCGGAGCTGCTGGCTTCGAGGTCCTCGGTTTCCGGTGCGATCTGGCCCTGCGGCGTGGCGGCCTGGCCCAGGTCGAGATCACGGAACAGCGATGTGTGCTCCGCTCCGGTGACCTGCGGGCGCTGGGTGAGACCTTCTGATGGCATCGACGGAAAATCGGGAGCGAAGCCTGGGGCCGAGGTGCGGGCTTCCACCGCTTGTGGAGGGGGCTCCTCGGCATTCAACATAACGGGATCTGACATCCCTGCCAGAACGCATGACCGGCGACATCACTCCCCCCCAAGAGGAACGGAACGATCCCCGGGAGGGCGCGGTCGACGCGGCCCGGGTGGAGGCCCTCCTCGAGACCCTGCAGACGACGCCCGATGGCGAGGCCGGCGCCATGCCCGCCGACCCGGGTGCCGAGCCCTCCCCATCCCCCGATGGGGGGGGCGCCGATCGCGTCGGTCAGCTGGAGGCCGAACTGGCCGCCCTGCGCAGCGAGAACGAGTCGCTGCGGGGCCAGTACATGCGCATCGCCGCCGACTTCGACAACTTCCGCAAGCGCCAGAGCCGCGACAAGGAGGACCAGCGCCTGCACATCACCTGCACGACCCTCACCGAGATCCTGCCGGTGGTCGACAACTTCGACCGGGCCCGCCAGCAGCTCAATCCCCAGAGCGAAGAGGCCCAGACCCTGCATCGCAGCTACCAGAACCTCTATAAACAGCTGGTTGATGTGTTCAAGCAGCTGGGGGTTTCGCCGATGCGGGTGGAAGGGGAACCCTTCGATCCCAGCCTCCATGAAGCCGTGCTGCGCGAGCCCAGTCAGGAACACCCGGAGGATGTGGTGATCGAAGAGCTGCAACGGGGCTACCACCTCGATGGCCGCGTGCTCAGGCACGCCCTGGTCAAGGTCTCCATGGGCCCCGGTCCGGCCGGCGGGGCCAGCCCCGCTGACGCGGCGTCCCCCCCCAGCGAGGGGCAATCCGACTGATGGCCGATTTCTACGAGCTGCTCGGTGTCGGCCGGGATGTGGATGCCGACAGCCTCAAGAAGGCCTACCGGCGTCTGGCCCGCCAGTACCACCCTGACGTCAACAAGGATCCGGCGGCGGAGGATCGGTTCAAGGAGATCGGCAGGGCCTACGAAGTGCTCAGTGATCCCCAGGCCCGGGCCCGTTACGACCAGTTCGGTGAGGCCGGCCTGGGCGGTGGTGGCGGCATGCCCGACATGGGCGACATGGGTGGCTTCGCCGACCTGTTCGAGACCTTCTTCAGCGGTTTCGGTGGGGCCGGCGGCCCCGCCGCCGGAGGCGCACGCCGCCGGGGACCGCGCCAGGGCGACGATCTGCGCCTCGATCTCACGATCAGCTTCAGCGAGGCGGTGTTCGGCACCGAGAAGGATGTGCAGATCCGCCACCTCGAAACCTGCACCACCTGCAACGGCTCGGGGGCCAAGGCGGGCAGCGGCCCCACCACCTGCGGCACCTGCGGCGGCGCCGGCCAGGTGCGGCGGGCCACCCGCACCCCCTTCGGCAACTTCACCCAGGTGGCCCCCTGCCCCACCTGCGAAGGCACCGGCCAGGTGATCGCCGATCCCTGCTCCGCCTGCGGCGGCCAGGGCCTGCAGCAGGTGCGCAAGAAGCTGCGGATCAACATTCCCGCCGGTGTCGACTCGGGCACCCGCCTGCGGGTCGGCCAGGAGGGAAACGCCGGCCAGCGGGGCGGGCCGGCGGGCGATCTGTACGTGTTCCTCACGGTCCAGCCCCACCCCCACCTGCGTCGGGACGGGGTCACGATCCACTCCGAGGTGTCGCTCAACTACCTCCAGGCGATCCTGGGCGACACGATCGAGGTGGAGACGGTCGACGGCCAGGAGCCCCTGGAGATCCCCCCCGGCACCCAGCCCGGGGCCGTGATCACCCTGCAGGGCAAGGGGATTCCGCGCCTGGGCAATCCGGTGGCCCGGGGCAACCACCAGTTCACCATCAAGGTGCAGCTGCCCACCAAGCTGAACGGGGAGGAGCGGCAGCTGCTTGAGCAGCTGGCCGGCCACCACACCAGCAAGGGCCAGCGCCACCACCACAAGAGCGGCCTGTTCGGCGGCCTGTTCGGTTGAACGATCCGGTGGCCCTCGATCTGCGGGGCACCGCCTGCCCGGTGAACTTCATCCGGGCTCGCCTGGCCCTGGAAACGCTGCCATCGGGGGGCTGGCTCCGGATCGACCTGGACGGGGGCGAGCCGGAGCTGATGGTGGCCGAGGGCCTGCGCTCCGAGGGCCACCTGGTGCAGCGGGTCGATCCCCCACCGTTCCCGGACGGCGAGGGGGTGCGGCTGCTGGTGCGACGGGATGGGGGCTGAGCCGCTGCCGGGCCGGGTGGTGGCCCTGCAGGCCAACTTCTGCCTGGTGGAGCTCGATGCACCCTGGGATCACGGCCTGGACGGCCGCCTGCTCTGCACCCGTCGCAGCCGGCTCGACAAGAGCGGCCTGCAGGTGTGTGTCGGTGACCGGGTGACGGTGGCGTCCGTCGACTGGCGGGCCCGGCGGGGGTCGGTGGTGGGCCTCGAACCCCGCCACAACCTGCTGCAGCGGCCGGCGGTCGCCAACGTGAGCCGGGTGGTGGTGGTGGTGGCCCTGGCCGAACCCGGCCTCGATCCCCTGCAGCTCACCCGGTTCCTGATCACCGCGGAGGCCACCGGCCAGCCGGTGCAGGTGGTGCTGAGCAAGGCGGACCTGCTGCCGGCGGCCGAGGTGGAGGCCTGGTGCCGGCGGCTGCAGGGCTGGGGCTACGTCGCGGTGGCGGTCTCCACCCGCACCGGGGCGGGCCTGGCGTCCCTGCGGAGCCACCTGGAGCAGCCGGGCATCGCCGTGCTCTGCGGCCCCTCCGGGGTGGGCAAGAGCAGCCTGCTCAATGCCCTGGCCCCGGCCCTGGAGCTACGCGTCGCCGCCGTCTCCGGACGGTTGCGCCGGGGACGCCACACGACCCGGCACGTGGAACTGTTCCCGCTGGCTCCGGGGGCCCTGGTGGCCGATTCACCGGGCTTCAACACCCCCGCCCTGCCAGGCGATCCCCAGGCCCTCGCCGCCGCCTTCCCGGAGCTCCTGGCCCGGCTCAGGGCCTCCCCCTGCCGGTTCGCCAACTGCCGGCACCAGGGGGATCCGGGCTGTGCCATGGGGGACAGCTGGGACCGCCATGGCCTGTACGGACGCTGTCTGGAGGAGGTGGAGGCCCTGGCGGCGGGACGGTCCCGCGGGGGTCAGGGCCGCCAGGGGCAGGGGGGGGTGCGTCAGCGGGGCGACCGCCTCGAGCCCCTGCTCGACCCCCAGCTGCGCCGCTCCTCCCGCAGCACCCGGCGTCAGGTCCTGGACGGGGAGCTCAGTTCCCCAGACCCGGAAGATTCAGATCCAGACCACCGGTGAGGGTTTCCATCCGCTCGCGCATGGTGGTGGTGGAGACCTCGTAGGCCTTGCAGAGGGCCGCCAGCACGGCCGCCTCCACGGTTTCGGCCGTCTCGCTCAGCAGTTCGGGGCTGAGCTCGACCCGCAGGGGCTGCTGGTTGCCGGTGAGCCAGACGCTGGCACGGCCCTCCGGATCGCTGCCCTGCAGCTCCATCGAATCGAGCTCCTCCTGGAGCTTCTGGGCGTCCTGCTGAATCTGCTGGGCCTTGCGGAAGGCCTCGGTCAGCTGTCCGAAATTGGGAAGTCCGAAGCCGGCCATGCCAGGGAGTCGACGTAGGCGATCAGGCTAGAACCCCAACCGTTTGACCTCCGGATGCAGCCGCACGCCGCGGCCCTCCAGCACCCGTTGCTGCACCAGCCGGATCAGGGCGTCGATGTCGGCGGCGGTGGCGGAGCCGGTGTTGACGATGAAGTTGGCGTGGATCGGCGACACCTGGGCATCGCCGATGCTCAGCCCCTTGAGGCCGAGGGATTCGATCAGCTGGCCCGCCTTGAGTGGCTCGGGGTTGCGGAACACGCTGCCGCAGCTGGGTTGCTGGTAGGGCTGGGTGCTGGTGCGGCTGTGCAGGTTGGCGCTGGTGCGGGCCGTCAGGGTGGCCGGGTCGTGGCCGGGCTCCAGCCGGAACCGGGCCGAGAGCACCAGCAGCGGCTCGTCCTGCAGGCGGCTGTGGCGGTAAGCGAAGGCCAGGTCCGCGGCCTCCAGGCGGAACGGGGCCTCGGGGCGGCGCGGATCCAGCACCCACACCGACTCGAGCCACTCCGCCGTGCAGCCCCCCTGGGCGCCGGCGTTCATCACCACGGCCCCGCCCACCGTGCCGGGGATGCCCACGGCCCACTCCAGCCCCCGCAGGCCGCTGCGGGCGGCCTTGCGGGCCAGGGTGGGGATCGGTTCACCCGCCTGGGCCTCCACCCAGCCCTCGCCCAGGTCCAGGCGGCTGCCCTGCAGGCGGCGGTTGCAGAGGGTGAGCCCCTCGAGGCCGCCGTCGGCGATCAGCAGGTTGGAGCCGGCGCCGATGCAGCGGAAGGGCAGGCCCGCGGCCGCCGCCCAGGCGGCGTGGGCGATCAGGGCCTCCTGGTCGGCGGGTTCGGCGAACCAGGCGGCGGGTCCGCCCACCTTCCAGGTGGTGAACTCCCGCAGGCAGACCGACGGGCGGCGTTGGCTGGAGGGGGCCGCGACCATCCCCTCAGGCCACCAGTGCCGAGGGGCGCTCGTGTCCGTCGAGGGCCCCCAGGCGGTCCCAGAGGCTGTTGACGTCGCCGGCCCCCATGGCCAGCACCAGGTCGCCGGGGCCGGTGCCGGCGGCCACCAGCTCCGCCAGGGCCTCCATGCTGGCCGCCACCGCCACCGGCAGGTCGGGGGCAAGGGCCCGCACCGCCTCGGCCAGGGCCTGGCTGGAGATCCCCGCCATCGGGGCCTCGCCGGCGGCGTAGAGCGGCGCCAGCAGCACCGCATCGGCGTGGGTGAGGGCCGCGGCGAAGTCGTCCAGGAACTGGGCGGTCCGGGTGTAGCGATGGGGCTGGAACACCGCCACCAGCCGGCGGGGCACCAGCGGCAGCGGGCTGCGGCCGCTCTCCACCATCAGCCGGGCCATGGCCAGGGTGGCCGCCACTTCGCTGGGGTGATGGGCGTAGTCATCGACGATGGCCCTGTCCTGCCAGAGGCCGCGGCAGTCGAAGCGACGCCCGGGGGGGCGCAGGCCCGCCACCGCCCGGCGCAGGTCCTCGAAGGGCACGCCCTCCAGCCGGCAGGCGGCCATCGCCGCCACGGTGTTGCTCAGGTTGTGGCGGCCGGGCAGGGGCACCTCCAGGGTGCCCAGCGCCACCCCCTGCTCATACCAGGTGGCCAGGGTGCCGTCACCCCGCTCCTCCAGGGGGATGGCGGCGAAGTCCGCCGCCTCGCTGCTCTGGGTCGACCACCAGCTCGCAGCCTGGAAGTGCTCCCGCAGCACCGGGCAGTCCCGGTTGGCCAGCAGGGTCGTGCAGCCGGTCGCGAAGCGCTGCAGGGTGGCCACCAGGGAGGCCAGGTCCGGGTAGTGGTCGGTGTGGTCGAGTTCGACGTTGGTGAGCACCCCGAGGTGGGCCCGGAACTTCACCAGGGAGCCGTCCGATTCGTCGGCTTCCGCCACCAGCAACCGCCCCTGGCCATGGCGGCCGTTGCTGCCGAAGGCCGGCACGATGCCGCCGATCACGGCGGTGGGATCTTCACCGACGGCCTCCAGCAGGGTGGCGATCAGGGTGCTGGTGGTGGTTTTGCCGTGGCTGCCGGCCACGGCGATCGAGGGCTGGTCATTGATCAGGGCCGCCAGCACGTCGGAGCGGTGCACCACCTCCAGGCCGCACCGCCTGGCCTCGGCCAGCTCCGCGTTCGCGGCGGGCACCGCCGAGCTGATGACCACCATGGGGGCGCCGTCGGACGCCATCACCGCGGTGATGGTGGCGGCGGTCTGCTCCTGGAAGACCCGCACCCCGGCGGTGCGCAGCCGCTCCAGCACCGGGCTGGGACGGGGATCGGAGCCGCTCACCAGGAAGCCCCGTTCCGCCAGGATCCCCGCCAGGGCGGACATGCCGATCCCACCGGCCCCGATGAAATGGAGCGGCTGTCGGCGGTCAAGCTTCGGGATCAAGGGGGACTCCAGGCCTTGCCGAAAATAACGGCAGGTCCCCCCTCCCCCCTTTGCGGGATACTGCGCTTTGCCGACCGTCCGATCCGGGGCCTGTGGCTGCGGGAAAGAGCAGGACCCCATTTCTGTATGATCGGCAGCCAAAATCCCCCCTTGCTAGCGGGTTCCACCGCTTTCTGCCATGACCTTGCGCGTTGCGATCAATGGATTTGGCCGAATCGGTCGGAATTTCATGCGCTGCTGGCTCAGCCGCGGTGAGAACACCGGCATCGAAGTGGTCGGTCTGAACGACACGTCCGATCCGAAGACCAACGCGCACCTGCTCCAGTACGACACCATGCTCGGCCACATCCGCAATGCGGAAGTGAGCCACACCGACGACACCATCGTCGTCAACGGCAAGCACATCAAATGCTTCTCCGACCGCAACCCCCTCAACCTCCCCTGGAAGGAGTGGGGGGTGGATCTGGTGATCGAAGCCACCGGCGTTTTCATTGACCAGAAGGGGGCCGGCAAGCACCTGGAGGCCGGAGCCAGCAAGGTGCTGATCACGGCGCCGGGCAAGGGCGAAGGGGTGGGCACCTTCGTGGTGGGCGTGAACGCCGACCAGTACCGCCACGAGGACTACGACATCATCAGCAACGCCAGCTGCACCACCAACTGCATGGCGCCGATCGTCAAGGTGCTCGACCAGAGCTTCGGGATCGTCAAGGGCATGATGACCACCACCCACAGCTACACGGGTGACCAGCGCATCCTCGATGCCAGCCACCGTGATCTGCGCCGTGCCCGGGCCGCTGCGGTCAACATCGTTCCCACCTCCACCGGTGCCGCCACGGCCGTGGCGCTCGTCTACCCGCCGATGAAGGGCAAGCTCAACGGTATCGCCCTGCGGGTTCCCACGCCGAACGTTTCCGTGGTCGACCTCGTGCTCGAAGTCAGCCGGGGCACCACCAAGGAGGAGGTCAATTCCGTTCTGCAGGAAGCTTCCAAGAATGGGATGAAGGGGATCATCAAGTACTGCGATCTGCCCCTGGTCTCCACCGACCATGCCGGCACCGATGAATCGACGATCGTCGATGCCGACCTCACCCTGGTGATGGGCGAGAACATGGTCAAGGTGATTGCCTGGTACGACAACGAGTGGGGCTACAGCCAGCGCGTCGTCGACCTGGCCGAAGTCGTGGCCCGCAACTGGAAGTGAACCACCGGCCGGCCTCAGCCGAAATGCTGGAAGCCGGCTGAACCGGGGGCGATCCGTTCGCCCCCGTCCGACCAGACCAGGGGACCCTCCGCGTGGGGGGCCTCGACATGGCCGATGCAGCGGCTGCCCGGCAGCTGCTCGATCAGGGCTGCCGCCCAGGTGGCCTCCAGGGCCAGCACCAGCTCGAAATCCTCCCCTCCCCAGAGGCACCACTCCTCGGCGAGGGACAGTCCCTGCAGTTCCGGGGCCAGGGGCAGGGCCTGGCGCTCGATCAGGGCCGTGCAGTCGCTGGCCAGCGCCAGGCAGGTGGCCGCCGCCGCCAGACCGTCGCTGCTGTCGCAGCCGGCCACGCGCCAGGGCAGGGCCCCAGGCCGGCTGGCCTCCAGGGCGGCCACGGCATCGAAGCGGGGCACGGGGCGCCGGTGGGCGCTGATCGCCCGTTGCTGCACGGCCGGCGCCAGGCCCGGGAGCGGCTCACCCCGCAGCAGCGCCAGGCCCAGGCGGCTCAGGCCATGGGGGCCGGTGCACACCAGCCGGTCGCCCGGCTGGGCGTCCCCGCGGCGGATCGGCCCGCCATGGCAGCCCCGGAGCCTTCCGATCGCGGTGATGGCCAGCAGCCGCTGGCGGCCGCCGCTGCAGTCCCCGCCCAGCAGCACGCCCCCATGGGCGCCCAGCAACGCCGTCAGACCGGCGTAGGCCCCCTCCACCCATGCCCAGGGGGTGTGCCCCGGGGCCACCAGGCCCACGGTGAGCCCCACGGCGTCGCGGCAGCCCATGGCCGCCAGGTCGGAGAGGTTGGCGGCGGCGGCCCGCCAGCCCACGTCCCCGGCGCCCATCGTGGCGGCGCTGAAATGGACGTCCTCCACCAGCACGTCGGTGTTGACCACCAGCTGGTGATCGCCCCCGCCGGTCGGGCCGAGCAGGGCCGGACCCAGCAGGGCGGCGTCATCGTCGAACTGGCCCCGGGGGGCGAAGGCACCAAGGCGCCGGATCAGCTCCGTTTCCCCCAGCTCCGCCAGGGTGGGGCCCTCAGGCATGGGGGCGGAGGTTGTCGGCCCCTTCGATCACCGTCGCCTTGACGATGCCGTCATCGGCGGTGAGCTCCTCGAGCACGTCGAAGCCGTCCACCACATAACCGAAGGCGGCATAGCGCCCATCGATCAGGTTCAGGCCGGCGGGGGTGAGTTCCGGCTCGAACAGGAACAGGAAGAACTGGGAGGAGCCGTCGCCCAGGGCCTCGTCAGAGTGGGCCCAGCCAAGGGTGCCCTTGCTGGCGAAGGGCAGCACCGGTTCGGCCTTGAACATGCCCAGATCCTCGAAGGTCTGGTTGTAGAAGGGGGCCTCCTGGCCGGGCACCATGATTTCCAGGGGCACCTGGCGCTCCTGCTTGGTGGCCGGATCCACATAGCCCGTCAGCGGGCCGGCGGGATCACCGGTCTGCAGCACGTAGAAGTCCTCGGCGCGGTTGAAGGGCAGGCCGTCGTAGAAGCCACGCTGGGTGAGATCCACGAAGGCGCCGGCGGTGAGGGGCGCGTTGTAGCCGTCCACGACCGTGATCAGGTCGCCTTTGGTGGTGGTCAGCCGCACGGTGGCCCGGCCGAGCAGCCGCGGCAGCGCGTCGAACTCCGCCGGGATCGCGAAGGGGAAGGGTCCCACCAGCAGCCCTTCGGCCTGGCCGATGTCGGCGAGGGCCTCCCGACGGGCCGCCAGGAAGCGGTCGCGGTCCTGGGCCTCGCCAGCCGCCGCCAGCTCCTGCAGATGCACGTCCGTGTCGGCCAGCAGGGCCTCGGCGGTGGCCCTGTCGGCGGGTTCGAAGCTGGCCAGGATCCGCTCCCGGCTGCTGCCCAGCTGGGACTCGGCCCGGCGGACGGAGCCGGTCAGGCTGGTCCAGCGCTTGGCCCGCAGGTCGTCACTGGTGTCCTCCAGCCGGTGCTGCAGCTTCTGAAGATCGCCCTGCTCGATGGGCAGGGCATTGCGCAGCAGGGCGGTGGGATCGCTGACCGCGTTGCCCTGGGGCAGGTAGGCCCAGGCGGCGGGGACCGCGAGCAGCAGGGTGAGCAGGAGGGCCAGGCTGGCCCCCAGCGTGGTGGTGAACCCGATGGGCCCGCGTCGCCGGTCCATGCTTCCCTTGTGGCTGCCTGGACTTTGGCACAACCGGCCCTGGCTTCCCCTGCCTCGGCTCAAGGGTGGGCCGGTAGCCAGACGTACAATCCCCCGATCCGATCCGCCGGAATGATCTCCAGCAACGACTTTCGTACCGGCACAACGATCGAACTGGATGGCCAGGTCTGGCGCGTCGTCGAGTTCCTGCACGTCAAGCCCGGCAAGGGCTCGGCCTTCGTCCGCACCAAGCTCAAGGGCGTGCAGAGCGGCAACGTGGTGGAGAAGACCTTCCGCGCCGGGGAGACCATGCCCCAGGCCCAGCTGGAGAAGGCCACGCTGCAGCACACGTACATGGAGGGTGACGATTACGTCTTCATGGACATGGCCTCCTACGAGGAGACCCGACTGACCGCCAAGCAGATCGGCGACGGCCGCAAGTACCTCAAGGAAGGCATGGAGGTGAGCGTGGTCTCCTGGAACGGCAAGCCCCTGGAGGTGGAGCTGCCCAACTCCGTGGTGCTCGAAGTCACCCAGACCGACCCCGGCGTCAAGGGCGACACCGCCACCGGCGGCACCAAGCCCGCCATCGTCGAGACCGGCGCCCAGGTGATGGTGCCCCTGTTCATCACCATCGGCGAGAAGATCAAGGTCGACACCCGCACCGACAGCTATCTCGGCCGGGAGTCCTGATCGCCATGCAGCTCGATCACGACCAACTGCGCCAGTTGCTGGCCCTGCTCGGGGACAGCGACATCCAGGAGCTGAAGCTCGAAGGCGACGACTTCCGCCTGGAGGTGCGCCGCAACCTGCCGTCGCCCGCACCGGCCACGGTCACCATGGTGCAGGCGCCCGCCGGGCCGCCACCGCTGGCCCCCGCCCCGGCCGCCCCGGTCGGTGCCCCTCCGGGCCCCTCGGCGCCACCGCCGCCGGCCGCCTCGGTCCGCAGCGACCTGCAGGCCGTCACCGCCCCGATGGTGGGCACCTTCTACCGCTCCTCCGCGCCGGGCGAGGCCCCCTTCGTGGAGGTGGGCAGCCGCATCAGCGCCGGCCAGCCCGTGTGCATTCTCGAGGCGATGAAGCTGATGAACGAGCTGGAGTGCGAGTTCAGCGGCGAGGTGGTGGAGATCCTGGTGGAGAACGGCACCCCGGTGGAATTCGGTCAGGTGCTGATGCGGATCAAGGCGGGCTAACCCAGGTCCCAGGCGGTGCGGATCGCCGCCGCCATGCTGTCGGCCCGGGCCATGCCCCGGCCAGCGATCCCGAAGGCGGTGCCGTGGTCGGGGGAGGTGCGCAGGAAGGGCAGCCCCAGGGTGGTGTTGACGGCGGCGTCGAAGGCCAGCAGCTTCACCGGAATCAGCCCCTGGTCGTGATACAGGGCCAGATACCCGTCCGCCCCGCCGCCCTGCCCCTTCCAGGCCGCGGCGGCCTCCAGCCAGCAGGTGTCCGGCGGCATGGGCCCCTCCAGCCGCACCTCCGGATGCCGCTCCTGCCACTCCTGCAGGGTGGCGATCAGCCAGTCCTGCTCCTCCCGGCCCAGGTGGCCCCCTTCCCCGGCATGGGGGTTGAGGCCCGCCACCACCAGTCGCGGCCGGTCCTCGAACCGCCGGCAGAAGGCCAGCAGGGCGTCCAGGCGCCGGCGCACCAGCTCCGCCGTCAGCTGGCCGCTCACCGCGGCCAGGGGGATGTGGGTGGTGGCCAGCAGGGTGTTGAGTCGCCAGCCGCCGCCGGGGGCCAGGGCGGTGAACAGCATGCCGGCGTCGCCGCTGCCGGTGAGTTCCGCCAGCCGCTCCGTCTGGCCGGGGTAGGCATGGCCGGCCGCCTGCCAGCTGGCCTTGGCGATCGGCGCGGTCACCAGGGCCCGGCCGCCCCCGGCCCCCACCAGCGCCACGGCCCGTGTCAACCAGGCGAAGCTCGCGGCGCCGGCGGCGGCACTGCTGACCCCGGGGACGACCGGCTGCGCCAGGGGCACGTCCTCCAGGACGAAGTCGTCGGGGTCGGCCAGGGGCGCGTCGCTGCAGCTGAGCAGCTGCCGGTGGCAGTCCCGCAGCCAGCGACCACAGCCCACCAGCACCACCTCCTGGCCGGCGGGGCGCGGCTGGGCGAGGGCCTTGAGGGTCACCTCGGCACCGATGCCGGCGGGATCCCCCAGGGCGATCACAAGCCGATCCGCTGTAGTTTTCATGCCATCGGGCGTCGTCGGGGTCGGTTCATGGTCCGCTTGCTCCTGCTGGGTGTGCTGCTGCTGGGGGGTGGGCTCGCCTTCCGCAACGAATGGGTCGTGGTCAACTGGGACAAGATGGGCAAGGACACGGGGCTCTCGTCCCTGATCGATCCATCGATCTTCGGCGCTCAGAAAAAGTCCCCGCTGCAGGACGCCAACCCCTCCCGGTAGGTGGGGTAGAGCAGGCGGTAGCCGAGGTCCTCGCGGAGCCGCCGGCTGCTGGCCCGTCGATTCTCGCTCCAGAAGCTGAGGGCCATGGGCCCCAGGCTGGGCGCCACATCCGCGTAGCGCCGCATCTCGGGCAGCCGGCAGCCCAGCAGGTGGGCCGCCAGGCCCAGGATCTCGCTGGAGGGGCACGGGCAGGTGTCCGCCAGGATCAGGGTGTCCGGCCGGGCCTGGGGCGGCAGGGCGATGCAGTGCAGCACGGCCCCGACGATGTCGTCGACGTGGACCCTGGAGAACACCTGGCCCGGCTTGTGGATCAGCCGTGCCGTGCCGTTGCGCAGGTTCAGCATCGGATTGCGGCCGGGGCCGTAGATGGCGGGCAGCCGCAGCAGCTGCACCGGCAGGCCGCTGCGGCGCCAGGCCTGCTCACAGGCCAGCCGGGCCTTGCTGCGCTCCAGCAGCGGCTGGGTGGGGCTCGTCTCATCCACCCAGGCGCCGCCGGTGTCGCCGTAGACCCCCGTGGTGGAGAGGTAGCCCACCCAGGCGGGATCAAGGCGCCGCAACGGCGCCTCCAGCGACTCCAGCACCGGATCGCGGCCGCCGGCGTCGGGAGGGATCGTCACCAGCACATGGCTGACCCCGGCCAGGTCCGCCGGGGTGGGCAGGGCCCCCTGGTCGGGATCGAAGTGGAGCCAGCCCGGGTCGTTGCCGCTGGGGTCGGGCTGGCGGTGGCTGAGCAGCACCGGCACGCCGGCCCCCTCCAGGGCCTGGGCCACGCGCCGGCCGGTGTACCCCCCGCCCAGCACCAGCAGCCGGCCGATGGTGGCGGCGGCGGCGACCAGCGCCGGGTGATCGATCCCACCGTCAGCGGCCACCGGGTTGACAGATTCCGTCGACATCAGTACATCTGTATCACTGTCCGATCCCCATCCCGTGACCACCTCGTCGTTCCACTCCAGTCTCCCTGGCGGCCTGGTGCCGTTGACCCCCACCGGTCGGCTTCTCCCCGTCGGCCGCCCGCTCTCCACCGGCCGTCTGCTCTCCAGCGGTGGCCGCAGCCTCCAGCCCACGACGCCCAGGACGCGGGCCACCACCCCCCTGCTGCTGGCCGTCGGGCTGGTGCTGGGCGCCGTTTTGCTGGCGCCGGAGCAGCCCCGCGATCAGGAGGCCATCTGCCACCGCCACAACGGTGTGGAGGCCTGCCGGGTCTGGTGAGTCACCTCGGCTTCGGCCGCCGTGGCCGTTTCCGGCTCAACGGGCGCCACCCACTGCAGCAGCCGCAGTGCCAGGCGCAGGTCGCCATCGGTCCAGGCCCGCAGGGCCATCGCCCGGCGTGGGTCGTAGAAGGACTGGCTCCGGTACCAGGTGAAGGCATCGCTGTCACCCTTGCGGCCGTTGCAGCCCAGGCAGGCCGGCACGCAGTTTTCGGTGATGCTCTGGCCGCCGCGGCTGAGCGGATGCACGTGGTCGATGGATTCGGAGGCTTCGCCGCAATAGAGGCACCGCCGACCGGTCATCCGGTGCAGCGACTGTCGCCATCGTCGCGCTCGCAGCTTGGGGCAGAGATCTTCAAGAAAGACTCCATCCCTGGCCTGCATCAGCGCGCCTCGGTTGGCGGAAGTTTGCCCTCAGCGCCCCGGGTGTCAATGTGTTCTTGATTGCTTTTTGCCGCATTGGCCACCCCCCTGGTGCAGATGCGCCTGGGCGCCTCGGGTCTGATCGAAGTCGTCAGCCCCTTCGACGCGGTGACCCAGGCGCACCTGCGGGCCATCCGCCCCCGGGGGCAGTGGCTCAGCCGTCGGGGCTGCTGGCAGTTTCCCCTCGAGGCGGCCGCGGCCCTGCAGCTGCAGTGCGCCGGCCGCTTCCCGGTCACCCCCGAGCTGGAGCAGTGGTTCTCCTGGCTGAGGCAGCCCCTGCCCCCCCTGCCCCCGCACCGGGCCCTGGTGGCGGCGGCCGCCGCCGAGGCGGAACTCCCCGATGGCCGAAGCCTGTTCCGCCACCAGCGGCAGGCGGTGCGCTGGCTGCTGGCCAGGCGCGGGGCCGTGCTGGCCGATGCGATGGGCCTCGGCAAGACCCTTAGTGCCCTGGTGGCCGGTCGCGCCCTGGTGCGCCTGGCCGACTGCCGGCTGGTGGTGGTGGCCCCGGCGGGGCTGCATCACCATTGGCGACAGGAGGCGGCGGGGCTGGGCCTGCGGCTGGAGCTGCACAGCTGGGCCCGGCTTCCCGCCGAACTGCCGGAGGCCGGCACGGTGCTGATCGCCGATGAGGCCCACTTCGCCCAGACGATCCACGCCGCCCGCACCCAGGCGTTCCTGCGGCTGGCCCGCCACCCGCGCCTGCGGGCGATCTGGCTGCTCTCCGGCACGCCGATGAAGAACGGCCGGCCGGTCCAGCTGTTTCCCCTGCTGGCGGCCATCGGCCATCCCCTGGGGGCCGACCAGCGCCACTTCGAGGAGCGCTATTGCCAGGGCCACTGGCGGGAGCAGGGGGGGCGGCGGATCTGGCAGGCCAGCGGCGCCAGCCAGCTGGAGGAGCTGCAGCGGCTGGTGCGGCCCCTGGTGCTGCACCGTCGCAAGGGGCAGTGCCTCGACCTGCCGCCCAAGCAGCGGCAGGAGCGCCCCGTGATTCTTGACGCCGCCGAGGCCGAGGCCTTCGAGCGGGCCCTGCAGGAGCGGATCGATGACTACCGCCGGCGGGCCTGGGCCGGCGAGGTGCGCCGCGATGCCGAAGCCCTGGCCGTGTTCACGGCCCTGCGACAGATCGCCTCGCGCCACAAGCTGGCCGCCACCACCGATCTGGTGGCCGACCTGCGGGACCGCGGCGAAGCGGTGGTGGTGTTCACGGCCTTCGTGGCCACCGCCCTGGCCCTGCACCGGCAGCTCGGCCAGGCCCACGATGGCGGGCCCCTGGTCGGGGCCGTGCCCCCGGCCCGGCGGCAGAGGCTGGTGGATGCCTTTCAGTCGGGCCGCAGCCCCGTGCTGATCGCCACCTACGGCACCGGGGGCCTGGGCTTCACCCTGCACCGGGCCCGGCACGTGGTCCTGGTCGAACGGCCCTGGACCCCGGGCGATGCCGAGCAGGCCGAAGACCGCTGCCACCGGATCGGCATGGGCGCCGCGCTCACCAGCCACTGGCTGCAGCTGGGCGTCGCCGACCGGCTGGTGGACGACCTGATCGCCAGCAAGGCCGAGCGGATTTCCCTGCTGCTGCAGGGCCGGGAGGCCCTGCGGCGCCAACGGGCCCTGCCGGAGCTGGTGCGCCAGTGGCTGGAGAGCGGCTAGGGCGGCGTGACTAGGTCCCCGTTCTGGCGGGCTCGTCCTCGGTGCAGCTGCGTTGCCGCACCTCCAGGTCCTGGCGCAGGATCGGATCCAGCTTGTCCTTGGGCACCCCGGCGGCCAGGGTGGTGGCCCGGGCGATGTCCCGGCAGGCGGCGAGGGTGTTACCGGCCAGGGTGTGCAGCAGGAACCGCTCGTTCAGGGGGCCGGGATCCTTGGGGAAGGCCGCCACCACCTTGTCGCACTGCCGCAGCGCACTGGGAAGATCCTCCAGCTTCACGGTGCGCAGGCAGTCCTCCCGGGTGATCGGCCGCTCGGGCAGGGGCTGCTCGACGCAGCCGCCAAGCAGCAGGGCCGGCAGCAGCACCAGGAGGGGCCGCCGGCGTTGCCGGGGTGGGGCGGGGGCGTGCAGGCCGGCCCGCTCAGTTGTAACGCTCACTCCTGGTCATGCCGCTGCCACCAGCCTTACCACCGCCGACGACTGAGATGGCGGTGGGGCTGGGTTCGGGGCTGGTCGCGGTGCTGCCCGAGGAGCGCGGGGCATACAGATCGCCCAGGAACCGGCCGCAATCGGGGAAGGTGCCGGGGTTCTGAACCACGGCCTCGGTGATCATCACGGCGGCATGTTCAGGGGACGTCTTGAACAGACCGGCGCTCTGACGCTTGATCAGGGCATAGGCGGCGGTCCAGCTGACTTCGTGGACGTTGCCGTTGTTGCGCATGAAGCAGTACACCTGGGCGCCCTTGCCTCCGGGGCCATCGATGTCGTTGCCCGCGCGGGCGCTCTGGGCGGAGCCGGCGGTGGTCAGCAGGCCGGCTGCCGCCGCCAGGACGAGGGGGCCCAGTCGGCGAAGGAGAAAGTGGCGAGTGGCCATCGGACCGGAACGGAAGAACGAGGTGGCCCAACGTATCGACCCCTGCGCTCCTGTCCAGGGTGGTCAGCCGCCTGGTGGGGCGGCAGTGGCGGGAAGCACCAGCTTCACCACCAGCGGCAGGATCACCAGCACGGTGATCAGGCGCACGGCGTGCAGGGTGGCCACGGCCGCCCCCACACCGAATTCCGCCCCGACCAGGCTCATCCCACTGATGCCCCCCGGGGCCGCCCCCAGCAGGGCCACCACCGGGTCAACGCCCATCAGCCGGCTGCAGCCGAAGCCCACCACCAGGCCGGTGACCACCAGGGTGACCGTGATCAGCAGGGCAGGCCGCCACAGCTGACGCAGCTCCAGCAAGGCCGTGGCGGTGAGGCCGGTGCCGATCACCGTGCCGATGCCGATCTCCAGCAGCGTGCGGGTGCCGACCGGCCACTGCGCCACCTCGAGCCGGCCGGTCACGCTGACCATGGCGGCCCCCAGCAGGGCCCCGGCCAGTGGAGCCGCTGGGATGCCGGTACGCAGGGCCAGGAGGCCGCCGGCGAGTCCCGCCATCAGATACAGCACGAGATGCAACGGCTGGTGCATCGCCATGGCGCCCGATCAACAGGGCCCACTCTGGGAGATCGCGGCCGCTGATGGTTGAGGGGGACGCCCAGGTGTGTTGTCATGCGGCACAGCCCCGTTGCTTTCCCCGACCATGGCTCCCGCCTCGGTGTCGTTCCGCATCAGCCGCAATGCCGAAGATCTGGCCGAAACCATCCATGCCCTTTCCCAGCGCCTGGTGACCCTGGAGCAGCGTCTGGCGGCGATGGAGCTGCAGGTGTCGAATCAGGCCCGCCCGGAGCCGGAAGAGCTGGCCAGCCTCGACAATGTCGAGCGGCTGCTGCAGGACTGCCGCCATCTGCTGGACATCGGCGCCAGCTCCGAGGCACCCCCTGTCTTCGCCAGCCACGACGACGTTCCCTACCCTTCCGCGGCCTGAGGCCGCGCACCCCCCTGGTCAAGGGTGTCAAAATGAAAAGAAAGCGGGTCATGGCCTTCCCCACTTCCCCTTACCAGTCCTCCTCCAGCCCCCTGCACGGTCAGAACGCCGCCCCTCGCGCGGCCACTCCTGCCCCCCACTGCCAGCTACGCCGCCACTCCCAGGAGGAAGGCGACCACCAGCTCGAGAAGCTGGAGTTCGCCCTCGCCGTTGCCCTTACCCGCGGCGACCAGCAGCGCTCCGACCAGCTGCGCTCCCAGATCGCGGCCCTGGGTGGCAATCAGGAGGAACCCGGCACCTGATCCTGTCCGGCCCATGCGGCTGGATCAGACCTCGGAACACAGGCCACCCATCGGTTGGGTGGCCTGTGCTTCACCTTCAGGTGATCGACCATATGTTGTGGAGTAAGATGGCACAACGAAGGGGACAGTTGGACACCAACTGACCCGTTGTAAATGTTTTCAATAGTGCGAAATCCTCGCCGGCCATGAGTGTCTCAAGCCCATCTGCCCCTGTCGCCTTGACGTTGGACGCGCCCCTACGTGCAAGGTCCAGCGTTTCGCCGCTGTCCGATCCCAGCGCTCGCCAGCGACTGCTGCTCCAGGCGGCCACCCTCAACGAACAGGCACGGACGGCGGCTTCGGAGGGTGATCTTGAAGCCTCGGCCCGGGCCATCCTGGGGGCCCTGGATTGTGAGCGGCGCGCCGGTGGCCTTGGTCTGCAGGTGCTGCAGCTCATCAAACCCCGGGCCTGATTGGTGCGTGCCGGTATCGCTTCAGCCCCCCGCCGTTCAAGGTTGGGGTCTGAAGCGGCGAGCAACGGACCACTGCCAAGGCGCCACAACGCGCCACGAGCTGACCGGAAGTGGGGCCCAGGCCCGTGGGCCGATCCATGGCGATGTGCCCAACCCGTTGATCATTTCTCCGCCGTTGCCTTCTCGTCAACGCTGGTTATCTTTACAGCCTTCAAAAAAGCGGGTGACCGGATTCGAACCGGCGACGTTCAGCTTGGGAAGCTGACATTCTACCACTGAATTACACCCGCGCTGAAACACACTAGCAAGGCTCCGGGCGCCTTTTGATCGCCCGGAGCCAGCGCTGCGCCTGTCAGGGCTTGGCGGGGGCCGCGGCGGCGGGCTCCTCGCACTGCACGGCGGCGGAGAGCGCCCTGCGGGCGGCGATCACCGCCTCGGCCTTGGGCTTCAGCTCATTGGCGGCCTGTTCAAGCGTCTGGGTCTTGTTGGCGGAGGCTCTGGCGACCTCCCCACGGAAGCCTTCGAGCACCTTGCGGAACGCCTCCACCCGCAGCTTCTGCAGCTGGTTCTCTGAGGTCTGCAGGGCGGCGATCGACTGCTCCAGCTTCTGCTGGGCCGCCCGCGCCTCGCCCACGGTGGAGGTGGGTGTCAGGGCGGCCACCTGTTCCAGGGCCTGGTTCACCGTGGCCAGCTCGGTGCAGATCCGGGCCTCGGTCTTCTGGGTCTGCTGGGTGAGGTCGGTGCGCTGGCAGCCGGAGGCCGCCAGGCCCAGGCAGAGCACGGCGGCAAGGGGAAGGCGTCGCATGGCAGCAAGGGTCATGGCGTCAAAACCGTTCACCATGAACCTAATCACGGCCCCGCTAGCTGGCCACGCCGCCGTTCAGGCGGCCAGCTCCACCGCCGCCGCCGCCACGCCGGCGCCGATCGGCGCCTTGGCCAGGCCCAGGGCCTGCAGGGTGGCCTCGATGGCCGCCACGGCGGTGAGCACGTCGCGGTCGCAGACGAAGCCCAGGTGGCCGATGCGGAACACCTTGCCCTTGAGGTGGTCCTGGCCGCCCGCCAGCAGGATGTCGAACCGCTCCTTCACCTGCTTGCGCAGGGTCTCGGCATCGATGCCCTCCGGTGCCACGGCCGTGATCGCCGGGCTGCCGTGGCCCTCGGCCGCATACAGGGGCAGGCCGATGGCCTTCATCGCCGCCTGGGTGGCCCGGCGATGGCGGTCGTGGCGGGCGAAGATCGCCTCCAGGCCCTCCGCCTGCATCATCCCCAGGGCGGCCTCGAGGGCGAAGTAGAGGTTGATCGCCGGGGTGAAGGGGTTGCTGTCGTCGTCGGCCGCTTTGCGGTACTTGCCCAGATCCAGATAGAACTTGGGCAGATCGGAGCGTTCGTAGGCCGTCCAGGCCCGCTCGCTCATGGCCACAAAGCTCAGGCCCGGCGGCATCATGTAGCCCTTCTGGGAGCCGGAGCCCACCACGTCCACGCCCCAGGCGTCCATGGGCACGTCACAGGCCCCGAGGCTGGTGACGCAGTCGGCGATGGTGAGGGCCGTGCCGTGGGCCTTCACATGGCCGGCGATGGCCTGCAGGTCGTTGATCACCCCGGTGGAGGTTTCCGAGTGGGTGAGGATCACGCCCCGGATCTCCTTGGCGCTGTCGGCCTCGAGGGCGGCGCGGAAAGCCTCCGGATCGAGGGGCTGGCCCCACTCCGCCTTGACCACCTCCACGTTCAGCCCGTAGGCCTTCGCCACCTTCACCCAGCGTTCGCCGAACTTGCCGTTGTCGCCGCAGAGCACCTTGTCGCCGCGGCTGAGGGTGTTGACGATCGCCGCCTCCATCGCCGCGGTGCCGCTGCCGGTGATCACCAGCACGTGGCCCTTGGTCTGGTGCAGCCACTGCAGTTGCTCGGTGGTGCGTCGCACGATCTTCTGGAAATCGCCGCTGCGGTGGCCGATCGGATGGCGGGCCATGGCCTGCAGGACGGTCTCCGGCACCGGGGTGGGGCCGGGGATCATCAGAGTGAGCTTGTCCTGCATGAGCGTGGGGAACGAAGGAGCGCGGGCCCGGCGAAGGCAAGGCGATCGACCACCATAAAAAACAGCGTTCCCGCCGGCCATCGATTCCCTGCGCCCCCCCTCCGCGCCACCGCGGGGCTTCACCCTGCCGGTGTGGCTGGCGGCGGCGGCCCGCGCCGCCCTCGGGGCCCTGCAGGGGGAGCCGTTCAGCGCCTCGGTGGCCCTGGAGCTCCTGCAGCCACCTGGGGTGGTGCCGATTCCGGTGCGGGCCGCCGCCCGGCTGGGGGAGGGGCTGGCCCTGGGGGAAAGCTGCTGTGATCCGGGCGAGGGCCTCGATCTCACCCGCGGCCTGGTGGTGTGGGTGGTGGCCCGCTGGCTCCCCGGCGACGGGCCCTGGCTGGGGCTGGAGCCCGGCGAGGGGGTGGGAATCCACGCGGCGACCGGGGAGGCCTGCCTGTCGGCCTATGCCCGGCAGCTGCTGGAGGCCAACCTGCGGCCCCTGGTGCCGGCCGGCCGCCGCCTGGGGCTCACCCTGGTGCTCCCGGACGGCCGCCGCCTGGCGGAGCGCACCAGCAACGCCGCCTTCGGGGTGGTGGACGGGCTGGCCCTGATCGGCACCCAGGCCGAGGTGCAGGCCGGCGCCGACCCGGACCAGCTGGCCCGCACCCTGGCGGCGCTGGCCGAACGGGTGGCCGTGCCGGGGGCCGGCGCCGATCTGGTGCTGGTGATCGGCGAGAACGGCCTCGACCTGGCTCCGCGGCTGGGACTGCCGCCGGAGCTGCTGCTCAAGGCGGGCAACTGGCTCGGGCCGGTGCTGGTGGCGGCCGCTGAAGCGGGGGTGGAGCGGCTGCTGCTGTTCGGCTACCAGGGCAAGCTGATCAAGCTGGCCGGCGGCATCTTCCACACCCACCACCACCTGGCCGATGGCCGCGCCGAGGTGCTCACCGCCCTGGCCGCCCTGGAGGGGGCCACCGGAGCCACCCTTGAAGCCCTGCATGGGGCCGCCACGGTGGAGGCGGCCCTGGCGGGGCTGGAGCAGGCCGATCCGGAGCTCGCCGGTCGCCTGCGGGGGCGGATCGCCGCCGGCATCGAAAGCCGTTGCCGGGCCTACCTGGCCAGCCATGGTGTCCCGCCGGTCGCCGTGGGGGCGGCCCTGTTCGACCGCCAGCGCCGCCTGCGGGTCTGCGGGCCGGTGGGGGCGGCGCTGATGGAACGGTTCGGGGGCGCGACCTAGGGTGCTGGGACCGATTACCGGGCCCTGGCCCTGGCCGCCTTCGAGCCGATGTCCCAAACGCCGCAGACCGCTCCATCGGGTTCGGAACGGGACCATGCCAGCGGTTCCCGCCGACCTCCGGCCATCGTCATCCTGGATTTCGGCTCCCAGTACTCCGAGCTGATCGCCCGTCGGGTGCGGGAGACGGAGGTGTTCTCGCTGGTGATGGGCTACACCACCACCGCCGCGGAACTGAAGGCCCTCAATCCGAAGGGGATCATCCTCAGCGGCGGCCCCAGCTCCGTCTACGAGGAGGGGGCCCCTTCCTGCGACCCCGGCCTCTGGGAGCTTGGCATCCCGGTGCTGGGGGTCTGCTACGGCATGCAGCTGATGGTGCAGCA
Source organism: Rhizobium sp. Q54 (assembly GCA_943367585.1). Lineage (GTDB taxonomy): Bacteria > Cyanobacteriota > Cyanobacteriia > PCC-6307 > Cyanobiaceae > Cyanobium. The sequence continues at coordinate 84,471 of CALRJP020000006.1, read as the reverse complement.
GCTGGGCGGATCGGTGGTGGCCGCCGGCCGGGCCGAGTACGGCAAGGCGCCGCTCCATGTCGACGACCCGGTCGACCTGCTCACCAACGTCGAGGAGGGCTCGACGATGTGGATGAGCCACGGCGATTCGGTGGAGTCGCTGCCGGAGGGCTTCGTGCGCCTCGCCCACACCGACAACACCCCCGAGGCCGCGGTGGCCGACCATGCCCGCCGTCTCTACGGGGTGCAGTTCCATCCCGAGGTGGTGCATTCCACCTGCGGCATGGTGATGATCCGCAACTTCGTTTATCACATCTGCGGCTGCATTCCCGACTGGACAACGGCCGCCTTCATCGACGAGGCCATCAGCGAAGTGCGCGCCCAGGTGGGTGAGAAGCGAGTGCTGCTGGCCCTCTCGGGCGGGGTCGATTCCTCCACCCTGGCCTTCCTGCTGCACCAGGCGATCGGCGATCGCCTCACCTGCATGTTCATCGACCAGGGCTTCATGCGCAAAGGTGAGCCGGAGTTCCTGATGGAGTTCTTCGATCACCAGTTCCACATCAACGTGGAGTACATCAATGCCCGTGAACGCTTCATCTCCAAGCTCTCCGGCATCACCGACCCCGAGGAGAAGCGCAAGATCATCGGCACCGAGTTCATCCGGGTGTTCGAGGAGGAGAGCCGCCGCCTCGGCCCCTTCGACTACCTGGCCCAGGGCACGCTCTATCCGGACGTGATCGAGTCGGCCGGCACCAACGTCGACCCCAAGACCGGCGAGCGGGTGGCGGTGAAGATCAAGAGCCACCACAACGTGGGCGGCCTGCCGAAGGACCTGCAGTTCAAGCTGGTGGAACCGCTGCGCCGCCTGTTCAAGGACGAGGTGCGCAAGGTGGGCCGCAGCCTGGGTCTGCCCCAGGAGATCGTGGGGCGCCACCCCTTCCCGGGCCCCGGCCTGGCGATCCGCATCCTGGGGGAGGTCACCGACGACAAGCTCGACATCCTGCGGGACGCCGACCTGATCGTGCGGGAGGAGGTGCGCGATGCCGGCCTCTACAACGAGATCTGGCAGGCCTTCGCCGTGCTGCTGCCCGTCCGCAGCGTCGGGGTGATGGGCGACAAGCGCACCTACGCCTATCCGATCGTGCTGCGCTGCGTTTCGTCGGAGGACGGCATGACCGCCGACTGGTCGCGGCTGCCCTACGACCTGCTGGAGCTGATCTCCAACCGCATCGTCAACGAGGTGCGGGGGGTTAACCGGGTGGTGCTCGACATCACCAGCAAGCCCCCCGGCACGATCGAGTGGGAGTAGGCGGGTCCCCAGGCTGGCCCCCGGGGGCCAACTTCGATAACCTCGGCGCCCGGCCGTTTGCCCCGTGCCTTCCGTCTCCCCCGTCGTCGCTGGCAGCCCTGCCGGGGCTGAGCACGACCCCCAGCTGCACCGCCGCCTGCAGCAGGACAGCATCCTGCTGGCCGGCAAGACCGTCTTCCTGAACCCCTTCCTCTACTGGCGTCGTTTCGATGCCAACACCGACCGCTGGCTGCGGGAGCCCGGCCAGCTGCCGGAGGAGCAGATCCGCAGCAACCGCCTGCGCTTCTATCCCGAACTCGACTGGGATGGCCTGGAGCCGGCTGACCTGGCGGTGAAGGAGGGGGCGGTGGAGATGTTCCTCAAGAGCCTGGAGCTGATCAGCACCTTCAACCCCGACCTCAGCGCCGGCCACCTGCTGGAGGTGGAGCGCAAGATGGCCGTCACCAAGAAGAAGGCCTTCGAGCGCTGGGTGGCCCGCGCCCTCGACCGGCGCGGCAAGGAAAGCCTGCGGGAGCGGCGCCGCTTCGACCGTGATCGCCTGCTGCGGGGCTGGATGGAGTGGCTCTCCCTCGAAGGCACCCGGCAGGCGTTGCTGCCGTTCAGCGTCCTGCTGGTGCTGGCCGTCGGCGCCGGCTGGTGGCTCGGCAGCACCCGCTTCTGCGGCCAGGTGATCGTCGATCCCGGGGTGCAGCGTCCCGCACCCTGAAGCGGGCCGTTCCGCACGTCAGACTGACAGGCCTGGACCCGTTGGCGACGTCATGGCTGCCGATCCTCTTGATTCCCTGCGCCTGGCCCTGATGCAGGAGGTGCTGCCGCTGGGACTGGCCGTGGTGGAGCGGGCCCGCAAGGGGGGGCCGGCCGAAGTGCTGGCCGCCTTCGACGGCACCAGTGCCGACCCCCTCGGCCAGCTGCGCCAGGAAGGTGAACCCGCGGCCAGCCAGGTGCGGGAGAACCTCGACCGCTTCCAGCCCGGCCTGGGCAACCCGGTCATGAAGGTCGAGGTGCGCGATGTCGCCGCCGAGGAGGCCCAGGCCGTGGCCGGGCCCGAGGCCGGCACTCCCGCCTGGGACACCCCACCTCCGCCCAACCCCGCGGATCCGGCCGAACTGCTGGAGGCCCTGGGACGCATCGAGGAGCGGCTGGCCCTGCTCCAGAGCCGGATCGCCTGATGGTCCGCGCTGTCGGCGGCGGGGTCGGCCCCTCCACCACCCGCCACACCGGGACGGGCCACCAGGCCGCCCTGCTGCTCACCTTCATGCTGCTGATCCTGGCGGCGATCCTCGGCCGGCTGGCCTGGCTGCAGCTGCTGCATGGGGCCGAGAACCGGGCCATGGCCGACGAGAACCGGATCCGGCTGCTGCCGCGCAACCCGGTGCGGGGGCGCCTGCTGGATCGCAAGGGCCGGGTGCTGGCCACCAATCGCCTCACCTACAACCTGTACCTTCAGCCCCTCCAGGTCGACGACCGCCGCTGGCCCGAGCTGCGCGATCGGCTTGCCAGCCTGCTGGGGATTCCCGCCGACCGGCTCGAGGCCCAGCGCCGCAGCGGCGCCAACGCGGAGGGCTTCCGCATCCCCCTGGCGCTCTCGCTCACGCCCGTGCAGGTGCTGCGCTTCCGGGAGCAGGCCGGATCCCTGCAGGGGGCGGAGGTGTCCGAGGACGTGCTGCGGGCCTACCCCGACGGCAGCCTGGGGGCCCATGTGATGGGCTACACCAGCAGCATCACCGAGGAGGAGTACGCCGCCCTCAAGGACCACGGCTACCGCATCAGCGACCGCATCGGCCGCAGCGGGCTGGAGAAGGTCTACGAAACCCACCTGCGCGGCGAGTGGGGCGGCCAGCAGCTGGAGGTGAATGCCGAGGGCCAGGTGCAGCGCGTGCTGGGGGACAAGCCCGCCAAGGCCGGCAAGGACCTGCGCCTCACCCTCGATCTCGACCTGCAGCGGGCCGCGGAGAAGGCCCTCGACGGGGTGCGCAAGGGGGCGATCGTGGCGATGGACCCCCAGACCGGGGCCGTGCGGGCGATGGCCAGCCGGCCCAACTTCGATCCCAACATCTTCTCCGACGGTCCCACCACCGCCCAGTGGAACAGCCTCAACCGGCCGGAGGCGCCGATGTTGAACCGGGCCTTCCAGGGGTTTCCGCCGGCCAGCACCTTCAAGATCGTCACCACGATCGCCGGCATCGAGTCCGGCAAGCTCAATGAGAACTCCACCGTGCCGACGGTGGGCTCCTTCTGCTACTACGGCCAGTGCTACGCCGACCACGGCTCCTTCGGCAGCATCGGCTTCCCCTTCGCCCTCGGGGTGAGCAGCAACAGCTTCTTCTACAAGGTGGGGCTGATGGTCGGTCCCGACGAGCTGTTCAAGGCCGCCCGCCGCATGGGCTATGGCAGCCGCACCGGCAGTGAGCTGGCGGCCGAGGAATCCCCCGGGCTGCTGGGGGATCCGGCCTGGAAGAAGGAGGTGCTCGGGGAACCCTGGACCCCGGTCGACACGATCACCTCCTCCATCGGCCAGGGGGCGGTGACGGTGACGCCGTTGCAGATGGCCCGCCTCTATGCGGCCGTGGCCAATGGCGGCTGGCTGGTGACCCCCCACCTGGTGGAGCGGGACTATCCCCGGAAGTGGCTGGGGCTGAAGCCGGCCACCCTGCGGGTGCTCCATGACGGCCTGCGCCAGGCGGTCACCACCGGCACCGCCACGATCCTCAACGACCCCAGCCTGCCGCCGGTGGCCGGCAAGACCGGCACCGCCGAAGATCCCCCCCGTCCCGACCACGCCTGGTTCGGCGGCTATGCCCCGGCCACCGGCAAGCCCACCCTGGTGATCGTCGCCTTCGGCGAGAACTCCGGCGGGTACGGCGGCACGGTGGCGGCGCCGATGGTGAAGGCCCTGATGACCGTCTGGTTCCGGGGCGCGAAGCCACCGGCGGCGCTCAAGGCCGGCTGAGCACCGTCCGGGAGAGCCTCAGGCGACCTGCGGCAGTCGGCCCCGGTTCAGCACCTGGCGGTAGTAGCCCTGCAGCTGGGCGGTGGCGCTGGGCCAGCCCCAGCGTTCGGCCTCTTCGCGGGCGGCCAGACGCAGCTGGCGGCGGGCCGCCGGGTCCCCCAGCAGCCGTCCGACGGCCGTGGGCAGGCTGGCGGGCTGGTCGGGGTCGTACAGGCAGCCGTTGATGCCATCGCTGACGATGTCGGGGATGCCGCCCCGGTTGGCCCCCACCACCGGACAACCGGCGGCCATGGCCTCCAGCAGCACCAGCCCGAGGGTTTCGGTGCTGGAGGGAAACAGGAAGGCATCACCGCTGGCATAGGCCGAGGCCAGCTCCTCGCCGGCCAGGTAGCCCACGAAGGTGGTGGCGGTGCCCTCGAAATGGCGCTCCAGCTGCTGCCGGTGCGGGCCGTCCCCCACCAGGGCCAGGCGGGTCTGGGGCATGGCTTCGAGCACCGGCCGGATCCGGTCGATCTGCTTCTCCGCCGAGAGCCGGCCGATGTAGAGCAGCAGATGGCCGGTGTCGTCGTGGCCGCCGTGGAGCCGCTGGCGCATGGCGGCGGAGGCCAGTTCGGGGCGGAACAGGTCGGTGTCGACGCCGCGCTGCCACAGGGCGGTGTGCTGGATGCCCCTGGAGGCCAGTTCCTCCACCATGGCGGTGGAGGTGCAGAGATTCAGCTGGGCCTGGTTGTGGGCGGCCTTGAGCAGTTCCCACAGCAGGGGCTCCAGCATCCCCATGCCGTAGTGCTCCAGGTACTTGGGCAGGTGGGTGTGGTAGCTGGCCACCAGCGGCAGGCCGCGGCTGCGGGCCAGCCAGATGCCCCCCAGGCCGAGCACGGCCGGGTTGACCACATGGACGAGGTCGGGGCCGAAGCGGTCCAGGGCCTCGGAGACCGCCGGCCGCGGCAGGGCCAGCTTCAGCTCGGGGTAGAGGGGCAGCGGCATCGCCGGCACCCCCACCACCCTGGCGCCCATGTAGGTGTCGGGGGCCCCCTCGGGGCAGAAGATCAGCACCTCATCGCCGGCCGCCACCAGCTGCTGCACCGTCTTGGTGAGCCGCGTGACGATGCCATCCACCTTCGGAAGGAAGGTTTCGGTGAAAAAGGCGATTTTCACTGGCGGGTGATCAGGCGAAGGCCTTGATCGCTTCTGCCTGGCGCTGGGTCCAGGCCGAGAGGCAGGGGATCTTGGAGCGGTCGCAGCGGTCGGCCCAGCGGCGGGCCACGTCCACCACCTCCGCCAGGAGGCCGTCATCGAGGGTGGTGGGCTTGAGGCCCAGCTCGATGAAGCAGCGGTTGTCGACGATCAGATCGTTCTCGATCGCCTCCTTGCGGGGGTTGGGCAGGTAGTTGATCTCGGCGTCGGTGAGCGCCGCCACCTTTCGGGCCAGTTCGCCCACCTGGTGGCTCTCGGTCATCTGGTTGAAGATCTTCACCTTCTCGCCGGGCTCGGGGGGGTGCTCCAGGGCCAGCTGGACGCAGCGGACGGAGTCGCGGATGTGGATGAAGGCGCGGGTCTGGCCGCCGGTGCCGTGGACGGTGAGGGGGTAGCCGATCGCCGCCTGCATGAGGAAGCGGTTCAGCACCGTGCCGTAGTCGCCGTCGTAGTCGAAGCGGTTGGTGAGCCGGGGATCCCGCTGGGTGAGGTCGGTGTTGGTGCCCCAGACGATGCCCTGGTGCAGGTCGGTGACCCGGATCGCGTCGTTCTTGTTGTAGTAGAAGAACAGCAGCTGATCCAGCGTCTTGGTCATGTGATAGACGCTGCCCGGATCCGTGGGGTGCAGGATCTTCTCGGTGAAGCAGGTGCCGTCGGGCTGGGGCACCTCCACCGTGAGGTACCCCTCCGGGATCGTGGCGCCGCGGTGGGACCCGTAGCCGTAGACGCCCATGGTGCCCAGGTGCACGATGTGGACGTCGAGGCCGCTGTCAACGATCGCCGCCAGCAGGTTGTGGGTGCCGTTGACGTTGTTGTCGACGGTGTAGCGCTTGGTGGCGCTGCTCTTCATCGAGTAGGGGGCGGCCCGCTGCTCGGCGAAGTGGACGATGGCCGAGGGGCGCTCGCTGCGCAGCAACTCCAGCAGCCGGTCGTACTCCCGGGCGATGTCGAGGTGCACGAAGGTCATCGCGCGGCCGCCCACCTGCTCCCAGGCCCGCAGGCGGTCCTGGATGGTGGCGATCGGCGTGAGTGACTCGACGCCCAGGTCGATGTCGATCTTGCGCCGACTGAGGTTGTCGACGATGACGACGTCATGTCCGGCTTCGGCCAGGTTCACGGCACAGGGCCAACCACAGAAGCCGTCGCCGCCGAGAACGAGAACCTTCACCCGAGACTCCTGAACGAGCGGTTGCTCAGACGGGCAAGCTACTACAGGCCTCAGATGGCCCCCGTGTCTCAGCTGATCCCGGCCGCCACCGCCACCATCACGGCCACCAGCACGAGGCCGCCGATCAGCAGGATCCGGTTGGCGCCGTTGGTCTCGCCCTCCTCCTGGAGCACCATGCGGGGCTCCTTGGCGAAGGCGTTCAGTTTGCCGCCGTCTTCTTCGGTGACCTGCATGGAGGGGGAGTCGGTGTGCGCCAAACCCTATGGAGGGCCGCCGGGATCGGTTTGATCGTCAATGGTTCGTCACACGGCCCTCCAGCGGTGAACTGGCCCGGGCTTCCGCCCGCAGGGGCAGCCGGCCCGCCAGCAGGGCGGTGCGGCCGGCTTCGGTGGCCAGGGCCATCGCCCGCGCCATCGCCGGCGGATCCCCCGCCAGGGCGATGGCGCTGTTGATCAGCAGGGCGTCGGCGCCCATCTCCATCGCCTGGGCGGCTTCGCTGGGCACCCCGAGGCCCGCATCCACCACCACCGGGATGCCGGCGCCCTCGATGATCAGGGCGATGTTGGCGGCGTTGCGGATGCCCTGGCCCGAGCCGATCGGGGATCCCAGGGGCATCACCGTGGCGCAGCCGGCCTCCTCCAGCCGCCGCGCCAGCAGGGGATCGGCGTTGATGTAGGGCAGCACGACAAAGCCCTCCTTGACCAGCTGTTCGGCGGCCTCGAGCGTGCCGAAGGGATCGGGGAGCAGGTGGCGGGAATCGGGGATCACCTCCAGCTTCACGAAGTTGTTGTCCTCCTGGCCCGCCAGGCGCGCCAGCTCCCGGCCCAGCCGGGCCACCCGCACCGCCTCCTCGGCGGTGGCGCAGCCGGCCGTGTTGGGCAGCATCCAGATGCGGCTCCAGTCGATCGCCTCCATCAGGCCGCCGTGGCCCGGGGCACCGCTCTGCACCCGCCGCACCGCCACGGTGACGATCTCGCAGCCGCTGGCCTCCAGGCTGGCCTGCATGGCCTCCAGGCTCGGGTACTTGCCGGTGCCGGTCATCAGGCGGCTGCGGAAGCGGCGGCCGGCGATCACCAGATCGTCGTGGGCGGAGGAGGTGGAGCTGGAGGGGGCGATGGCGGTCAAGGTCGGAGGCCTGCGGCGGACGGGCGCATCCCGATTAGTCTGCCCCTTGCCTACGAGAACCACGTCATGCCGGTGCCTCTGGCCGCCCTGCCCCTGCTGCTCGCCGCCAGCCCGGTGCTTGCCGCCAGCCCCCTGCCGGCCGATGGGTTTGTGCCCTTCACGCCTCCATCGATGCAGGCGATCGACCAGGAGGGCGGTGAAAGTGGTGGTGAGGTCGAGACGTTCGATCCGATCGCCCGGGCCCGGCTGATCGCCGAGCAGATGCCCCGTCGCTGGAGCGGCCGCTACCAGTCCTTCAGTGGCGGTCCGGCCGTTCCGGTCCAGCTGCGCATCGATGGGGCCACGGCGATGGGTCAGATGGTGGATCTGCGCGGTGCGATGGCCATCGGCGGGATCGAATCAGCGGTGCAGGGGAACCTCAACGCCAAGTCCGACCAGCTGGATCTGCTGGTGCTGGGGGATTCCCTCGGCGGCGCCCTGGAGCCCGGTGGCGCCTTTCAGAGCGTGCAGGGCCTCTCCCTGAGCGGCTGGCGCGCTCCCCGCCTCACGACCCCGGGGGGGCGCCTGCAGTTGATCCCGGAAACGACCGCTGCGCGGCCCACCGCCCCGGTGGGGGGTGAACCACCGGTGCGCGGCCTCTGGTGAGCCCCGGACCTGAACGTCAGGAGGCCTTGCCGCCGGCCTTCTGACCACTGCGACGTTCCAGGAGGGAGAGCCGTTTTCTGGCGGTCTTGTTGGTGGCCTCCAGCTGCAGCACCCGCTCGTAGAGGGTCCGCGCTTCGTCGGGCTTCGACTGCTTCTCGAGGGCGAAGGCCAGGTTGTTGATGGCCACGGGATAGTCGGCCTTGGCCCGCAGGGCGGCCCGGTAATGACGGACGGCGGCGGCGTAGTTGTTCTGGGCCGCCAGGGTGAAGCCGAGGGCGTTCTCCATCAGGGCCCTGGCCTCGGCGGGGGCGTTCTCGGCGTCGGCCAGCTTCAGGGCCTGCTTGAGGTTGACCTGCGCTTCGCCGTAGAGGCGCTTGCGCAGCTGAACCGACGCCAGCTCGTAAAGCGTGGAGACATCCCGCGGCGTGGCGCCGGCCTTGTCGTTGCCCCCGAGCCGCGCCATGGCGAGTTCGTCACGGCGAACCCGGAGGATCTGGCGGCCGACAACGGCCGCCGCCACGCCGAGCAGGGCGATCAGTCCCAGCAGGTAGGCCTGGGGCAGCAGGTCGTTCATCGGGGCCGGCCGGACGGTCGGAACGGGGGGGACGGCGTCAGTGGCCTGCCGCGGTGGCCACGGCGGTGAAGCTGGTGGGATCGGCGACGGCCAGCTGGGCCAGCATCTTGCGGTTCAGGCGCACGTCGGCGCGCTTCAGGCCACCGATCAGCTTGCTGTAGCTGAGGCCGTTCATGCGGGCGGCGGCGTTGATCCGGGCGATCCACAGCCGGCGGAAATCACGCTTGCGGCGGCGACGGTCGCGGTAGGCGTTGCAGAGGGCCTTCATGACCCGCTGATTAGCGGTGCGGAACAGGCTGCCGTTGCTCCCCTGGAAGCCGCGGGCGAGGCGAAGGATCTTGTTGCGGCGTTTGCGGGCGACGTTGCCCCTCTTGACGCGGGCCATGGGAGGTGATCTCTGGGTGGAAAAACAGGAAGGCGGAAGCTCCGGAAGGAGCCAGGCCGGACTCAGCCGGCGTAGGGCAGCATCCGGGCCACGTTGTCGTGGTCGCGCTCATCGACCACCGCCATCGTCCCCAGGTAGCGCTTGCGCTTGGGGCTCTTGTGGTCGAGCAGGTGGTTGAGGAAGGCGCGCCGGCGCATGAATTTGCCGGTGCCGGTGGCCTTGAACCGCTTGGCGGCCGCTTTGCGGGTCTTGAGCTTCGGCATCTCGGTAAGCGCAGGCACAAACAAGCACACTACGACGCGGGTGCACCCTCCTCCAACCCCTGCCGTGCCGATGTCGCTGCGTCCCCCTGTTCTGCCCAGGCTGCTGCTGGTGACGGCGCTCCTGTTCCCGGCCGGCTGCCGGGCCGAGCCGGGACCGCCCGCCCCGCCACCCCCGCCCGCTCCCGGCGCCGCCGGCCCGGACGCCCCTGCGGCGACCACCACCCTGATGCACTGGCCCGTGCCAGCCCCCGCCCGGTTGACGGCGGCGAACCCGGTGCTGTGGGTGGCCCTGGCGGCACGACTGGGCCCGGCGCCGGCGGATGTCCAGGCGGCCCAGCCCCTGCGGCTGCGCAGCCGCAACGGCCTGCTGACCCTGGTCGATGCCAGTGGGCAGCGCTTCCAGTCCCCTGAGCTGGTGCTGCACTGGCGCCGCGAGGTCCTGCCCCAACCCAAGACGCTGCGGCGCCGCGTGCTGGGGCCGTTCGCCAGCTTCGAAAGCGCCGAGCAGGCAGCCGGCCTCTGGCGTGCCATGGGGGTGGAAGCCGCCATCGCCAAGCCCCGGGACTGGGAGGTGTGGGCCCCGGCCGGGGCGCCGGATCCCACCCCCCTTCCCGATGGCGTGCGACTGACGGGCTTTGAGCGGACGGCCAGCGAGCGGGTCGGGCTGGAGCTGCGCCGGGCCCAGGGGGTGGTGCCCCTGGCGTCCCCGATCCGCATCGAGGCCCCCGGGGGCCTGCTCTGGAAGCAGGGGGTCTACGCCGGCCCCTTCCAGCTGCTGGCCGATGCCCACGGGAGCTGGAGCCTGGTGGAGCAGGTGCCCCTGGAGCGCTACCTGGAGGGGGTGGTTCCCCATGAGATCGGTGCCGGGGTGCCGGCGGCGGCCCTCGAGGCCCAGGCCGTGCTGGCCCGCACCTGGGCGGTGCGCAACCAGCACCGCTTCGTGGTGGATGGGTACCACCTCTGCGCCGACACCCAGTGCCAGGTGTACAGCGACCCGCGCGACGCCGGAGCCGCCGTGCGCCAGGCCATCGCCGCCACCCGGCTGGCCGTGCTGATGGGTGCCGATGGACCCATCCACGCCGTGTATCACGCCAGCAACGGCGGCATCAGCGCCGCTTTCCAGGAGGCCTGGAACGGCGCGCCGGTCCCCTACCTGACCCCCTTCCCCGACGGGCCCGCCCCGTTCCAGGCCCGGTTCCCGGTGCCCCTGGCTGCCACGGCCCTGCCGACGCTGCTGCGGGAGGGACGGGCGGCCTGGGGGGCCGACCATCCCGTCTTCCGCTGGCAGCGGCAGCTCACGGCTGACCAGATCGCCGCCGCCCTGGGGCGGGAGCGGGGGGTGGGGCGGCCCACGGCCCTGAAGGTGCTGGCCCGTGGCCCCAGCGGACGGGTGCTGGCCCTCGAGGTGCAGGGAACCGATGGCCGCACCGTGCTGCGGCTGGATGCGATCCGACGCACCCTGCGCACCCTGCCCAGCACCCTGTTCACGCTGCAGTCGGCGGGAGCGGGGGTGTGGCAGCTGGTCGGCGGGGGGTTCGGCCACGGGGCCGGTCTCTCCCAGGCGGGAGCGATCGACCTGGCCGGCCGCGGCTGGAGCACACGCCGGATCCTGGCGCACTATTACCCCGGCACCACGTTGCAACCCCTCGGTGCCGGCGGCGATTCCCCTTAGAGTCACGGCCTGGATGAGGATCACCATGGCTGCCGGCGGCAGTGAGAGCGATGGCCGCCGCGCCAAGGCGGCCCTGTTCCTCGCCTGCTGTGGCCTGGTAGGGATCGCCCCCCACTGGCTGCCCCCCGGTCGCAGCCTCCTGCCGGCGATCACCCTGGCCACCCTGTTGGGGGGCTACAGCCTGCGCACCGTTCTGCTGCAGGCCTTCCGCCGCAGCCCCATCGACACGCCGGCGTCGGCCCCGGTCACCCCGGCGACCGTCGATGTGGTGGTGGCCGCCCGCGACGAGCAGGCGGTGATTGTCCGGCTGGTGGAGCGCATCGCCGCCCTGCGCTGGCCCGAGGGCCAGCTGGCCCTGTGGGTGGTGGATGACGGCAGTGACGACCGCACCCCCGAGCTGCTGGCCGAGCTCCAGGGGCGCCATCCCTTCCTGCGGGTGCTGCGCCGCCCCCGGGATGCGGGGGGCGGCAAGTCGGGGGCCCTGAACCTCGTGCTGCAGCAGCTCGCCGGCCGCTGGATGCTGGTGCTCGATGCGGATGCCGATCTGCAGTCCGATGTGCTCGAGCGTCTCGTCCCCTGGGCCGAGGCCGGGGGCTGGGCGGCGGTGCAGCTGCGCAAGGCGGTGGCCAATGCCCAGACCAACCTGCTCACCAGCGCCCAGGCGATGGAGATGGCCTTCGACGCCATGATCCAGGAGGGGCGCCTGGCCAACGGCGGGGTGGCCGAACTGCGGGGCAATGGCCAGTTGCTCTCCCGGGAGGCCCTCCTCAAGGTCGGGGGCTTCAACGAGGACACCGTCACCGACGACCTCGACCTCAGCTTCCGCTTCCTGCTCGAGGGCCTGCCGATCGGCGTGCTCTGGGATCCCCCGGTGCAGGAGGAGGCGGTGCTGACGCTGCCGGCCCTGTGGCGCCAGCGCCAGCGCTGGGCCGAGGGGGGCCTGCAGCGTTTCTTCGACTACGGCCCGGGCCTGGTCTCCGACCGGCTCACGTTCACCCAGAAGCTGGATCTCACCTGCTTCTTCCTGCTGCAATACGTGCTGCCGGTGGTGGCCAGTGCCGACCTGATCGGCACGGTGGTCACCCGCACGGCCCCCACCATGTGGCCCTTCTCGATCGTGGCCCTGGCCCTCTCGGGCCTGGCGATCGCCACCGGTTGCCGGCGCCCGTCGGAGGGGCCGCCCCTGCCGGCGATGAACCCCTTCAGTGCCGGGCTGGGCATCCTCTACCTGGTCCACTGGTTCGTGGTGATTCCCTGGGTGACGCTGAAGATGGCCCTGCTGCCCAAGAAGCTGGTCTGGGTCAAGACGCTGCACCTGGGCCAGGAGCCTGGCGAAGCCCCCGAAGAGGCCTGCACGGCAGAGGCGGAGGAGACGGGCGATCTGACGACGGAAGTCAGTCAGGCCTGATTCTTCAGAGGCATCAATGCATTGCGATCCTGCATTGGGCCCAAGGCCGGTTGACGTGATTTGCAGGACCTTCAACTGCGAAGGCACCTTGCCCGCTGTCCTCAGGGCCATCGGGGGGAGTGAGGGAGTTCATCCCCGCTATCTCTTTGTCGACAACGGTTCCAGCGACAACACCAGGGGGATTTTCCCCGAGGGTGCCGTTGTGATCGATTACTCTCTGCCCCGATTCAATTATGCGATGGCCATCAATATCGCCATCCCCTATCTTGTTGCCGAATATGTTCTCGTGATCAGCTCCCATGTCGTGATTGAAAATCCCATGGCGCTGCGTAAAGCGATCGACATTCTTGACGCCCATCCTCGACTCGGAGGTGTCTGCTTCTCCTCCCATGCCCATGGGGAGATTCGATCGCACGTAGTGACGGCCACCAGTTTCAACGGTTTGAATGGTCTCTGGAATTCCTGCTCCCTCTATCGTTCCAGCCTGCTGAGGGAACGGCCGTTCAACCCGGAGGTCTACTCGGCGGAGGATCAGGAATGGTCCAGGTGGCTGCTGCAGTCCCGCGGGATGGAACTGGCCCACTTGGTCGGCACCGCCATGCAGAACCACAACCCGAAGCAGATGAGTCTCGAAAAGAGGATCAAGGAATGGGAATGTGTGGCCTGGTTCGTTGATCCCAGGTATCTGTCCTTTGGGTTCATCAAGGGGCGCTTCTACAAGGCGATCTATGAGCTTTACCGACGCCATCCAGCCAATGCCTGGTTCTGGTTTCTGGTCGGGATGGCCTTGATCAGGGTCAGGCTCTTCGGTGCCCATGGCCGATCCAGCTATCGCTGACAGGGTGGCCATGGCCGCCGTCCCGCCTGGCTGCCCGGGTAGGCTTGATGTGCTGCGGAACCAGCGATAGGCGGTCTGGTTGTTCGCCCATCACCATGAAGATCCTCCTGCACATCGGAACTGAAAAAACAGGTACGACGTCCATTCAGACCTTTCTTGGTCAGCATGGCCAGGCGCTTCAGGCCCAGGGCGTTCACTTTTACCCATGGCAATGGAAGACCTACCGACTGGGACTCGACGAATGGAAGGGGGAGTGGGCCTCCTATCTTCAGGGCCTCCAGACAGTGGCTGTACAGCATCCAGAGGCCCGGCTCATCATCTCCAGTGAATTGTTTCAGTCGCGTCTCGACAGTCTGCCGAAAATCAGGCGTCTTCACGACGCTCTGACCTCGTTGGATGGGGTGGATGGAATCGACTATCTTCTGTACATCAGACGACCAGCGGAAACGGCCAACTCGATGGCCTCCACGCCCGTGCAGTACGGAGCATCGGCTCCGTTGACCCACCGCTCGGAGCGGCTGGACACGATTTGCCACCATGCCCAGACCATCCAACGCTGGTCGGGGGTGTTTGGGGCTGACAAGGCCACCATCCGTTTGTTTTCAAGGGACTGTTTTGAGGGCGGATCCCTGATCATGGATTTTCAGTCGGCGGCGGGAATCATGAAGCCGATTGCGGACGATCACGCCCAGGTTGTCAATTCCCAGATCTCGGCAGACGGCATCTATCTGATGCAGCATGTCAACCGACTGATTGATGCAAGAACAGCCGAGCTGACGCGGCAAGGTTGTGATCCCAGGGCCTTGAGGCTACGCTGCTTTTCAGTGATTGAAGAATTCCTGAACTCTCCAAAGTTTGTCATGCCAACGGAGGTTTGGTTGCACTACGACGAGGCCTTCAAGGCCTCTGATCAGTGGGTGGCCGATCACTTTTTCCCCGGCCGGGACACGCTGTGGAGCTCCAGCATTCCAGCGGAGTGCTGGCAGCAGACGATCCCCGATGGTCCGATGGCCCAGCTTGCCGCGATGGTCTACGCAACCACGCTGCAGCTCCTCGCCACGCCCGATGCCTCGCACGCCCCCAGGGACGTCCGCCCCACGGGAAGGGGCGCCCGGCGAGCGATCGTCGCGGGATTCAACGGCCTGAAGCGACGCATGGCCAGGGCCTTCGCCGGCCTGCGGCCCCGTGGGCCCGAAGTGCGAAGCCGGTCGACCACTCCATAGCGTTGCCCGGCAGAAGGTTGTGGGTCAGCGGAGGGCTGGGCCGTCCTGGGTGATGACCTCACCGTTGAAGAAGTCGGCAAGCCGTTGGGCCTGCTCGTCAATTCGCTGGTTCTGCGGCGGTCCGGAATGGGTTGGCCCCGGGGTTGTCGCCGGAGCGACCGGAACCGGCCGGGCGGCGGGTTCCGCCGCCGAACGGCCGGGTGGTGTTGCCGCCATCAACTCCGGCGCAGACGTGGCTTCGGGAGGGCGGGCTGCCGGAGGCCTGGCGGGGGCTGGCTGGGCTGCCGGTGGCTGGGCCGGTGCCGACGGGGATGGCCTCGGGGCTGGACCCGGCGCCACGCTGGGGGGCCCATCCCCTCCCGCCTCCAGCGTCAGCTGGCGCGGGCTTCCCAGCGCGCTGGCCACGGCTTTCTCCAGCAGGGGCAGCCGGCTCTGAACCATGGCCATCCAGGTGCCGGCCACCCGCACCACCGCGCGGCGATCGTCCAGCCGCAGGAGCTGGGCCTGCTGGGAGAGCAGCATCCGCGTGGACGGCAGCTCCAGGCCGGCCAGGATCTGCTGCCACAGCTCCGCCAGGTTGTCGCTGGAGGGCGCCGCCGCCACTGGGGCCGCCACCGGGGCCGCTTCGGGGGCCCCATCCGGGGCTGTCGCCGTGGCGATGGCTGGGGCGGCCGGTGGCTCCACCTCCGCCGGCACGGGAGCGACGCTGCGGGCGGGCCGCGGGACCTCGGCGCTGGCTGGAACCGTTCCTGCCGCAGCGGGGGCGACGGGGGCCGGCTCGGCGAGGAGGCCCAGCAGCAGCACCTCCAGCCACAGCCGTGGCTGGACGCTGTGGCGCAGCTGCTGCTCGCTGCCCTTGAGCTGGGACTGCCACCGCAGCAGGCGGGCCTTGCCGATCAGGCGGGCCACCTCCGGCAGCTGTGGCCGCAGCTCCGGGGACACGCCGGTGAGCTCCAGCCGGTCCGGGGCCACCCCCGCCAGCAGCAGGTCCCGCAGCAGGCTGACCAGGCCCTGGAGCACGGCGGCCGGTTCCCTTCCCCGGTCCAGCAGCTCGCGGCAACCCTCCACCACCTGCAGGGGATCGGCCGCGGCCATGGCACCGGCGAGCCGCAGCAGCTCCTGGTCCGGCACCGCCCCCAGCAGGTCCCACACCGCGTCGGCGGCGATGGGCGGCGGAAGCAGGCTCAGCTGGTCGAGCAGGCTTTCGGCGTCCCGCAGGCCTCCCTGGGACCGCTGGGCCACCAGGTGCAGGGCCTCGGGGGTGATGCCGATGGATTCCTCGGCGGCGATCCAGCCCAGATGCCCCTCCAGCGCCTCCAGGGGGATACGGCGGAAATCGAAGCGCTGGCAGCGGCTCAGGATCGTGGGCAGCACCCGCTGGGGATCGGTGGTGGCGAGCACGAACACCACCCGTGGGGGCGGTTCCTCCAGGGTCTTGAGCAGGGCGTTGAAGGCGGCGGTGGAGAGCATGTGGCACTCGTCCACCACGTAGACCTTCCAGCGGGCCTGGACCGGGGCGAACCGGGAGCGTTCGATCAGTTCGCGGATGTTGTCGACGCCGGTGTTGGAGGCGGCATCGATCTCGATCACATCGAGGGCGTTGCCGCTGGCGATGTCCGTGCACAGCTGGCAGCGCCCGCAGGGCTCCGGCGTTGGGCCCGGGCTGGCCAGGCAGTTGAGCGAACGGGCCAGGATCCGGGCGCTGGAGGTCTTGCCCGTCCCCCGGGGCCCACTGAACAGATAGGCCGGGGCGATGCGGTTCTGGAGCAGGGCCTGGCTGAGGGTGTCGGCCACGGCCTTCTGGCCCACCAGCTGGTCGAAGCGCTGGGGCCGGTACTTGTGATGAAGGGGCTCGTAGGCCTGGACCATGCACCCTGCCCTGACCGGATGGAGAGCCTAAGGCGGGTCGCCTTCGGCTGGATCAGCGGGGCGGATCAGCGGTAGGTGGCGTTGATGTGCTCCTGGATCGGCGGATGGCGGTCGTACTGATGCAGGATCGCCGGGACCCGGCCATCCACCTCGACGAGCCCTTCGGCATTCAGGCGCAGATGCTCAGCTCCCGCCTGGGCGACGGTGGCCACAAACCCATTCCAGGGCACCGTCTGGAAGGGAAAACCGTCCAGCAGCAGCATTTTGATGTGAAAGGCCTGGTCCCAGACCGGCAGGGTGTCCAGGCACTTGTCCTGCATCACCCGAAGGGTTTCCTGGCAGAAGGCCTCGAGATAGTCCTGCATGGGGGCCAGCGTTCCGAGCGAAACCCCCGAGCAGACGGAGACCTTGTCAGCGAGCCTGGCGTAGATGTCTTCCCCGTAGGCCGCCTTGATCCAGATGGCATTGGAGGGGCAGTCCTTGACCTTGAGAATCTCGTCGCCCGTATACCGTCCGGACGTGATGTGAACAAAGGGATCGGATTGAAAGACCACATCCCGCACATCAGCCAGCAGAACCGAGCCGATCTCTTCGTTGACACTGGCGGCCAGCAGATCTCGAGCGGCGAAGTACCTTCGGATGCACACATGGACATTGATGAGGCTGAGACCAAGCAGCGACGGTCTCTGGTGGCGAATGATCGGCTTCAACCCCAGTTTGCTCTTGAGCAGCAACATCGCGATGTGCTTGTACGTCTTGAGGTGCCGTTGGGCCTGGCCGACAGCCGTGCCCTCGTCGGCCTGGTGAGATGGCTTCCGTTCAGGAATCAGGAAAAATCTCAGATTGCCATAACGCTCTGTGAGGCCGCTGTAGCGAGCCGCATCCGCCGCGGTGGTGATGATGACCACATCGGCGTCTCTGCAGGCACGGTGAGCTGACTCAAGAAACGGGAGAAGCTGGGCTGGGTGATAGTTGAAGGAAGATGTGATGATGAGATTCTTCACGCATCCTTGAGGATGAACGTGCTTTCACCCTACATCAGGTTTCTGCTTCATGCCTGATCTTCAGTGATGTCCGAGGCCGCTGTGGCGTCTTCTGGGTGGGCGATCCCATGGGACGCTGTCCCCGGCCCCATGGTGGAATGCGGCGTCAGGATCCAGGAAAAGAATGGTCGCATTTGCCCTTTTCAGGATGTAGGGTGAGTCGCTGGTTCGGCTAAGAACACAACTCCCAGTGGCGATCATCTCCCGTAGCAAGCGGTTCATTTTTATCTCCAACGGCAAAACGGGAACGACCTCCATCGAAGATCAGTTCGGTCCATTCGCCGATCTCCATGGTCTCAATGGTGGTTTGCCAGGCCTCTGGGCCAACAAGCACATGCCGCCGGCCATCCTCCGCTCGCTCCTGCCCAGGGAGATCTGGGACACCTGCTTCAAGTTCGTCTTCGTGCGCCATCCCCTGGATTGGTTCACGTCCCAGTACGCCTACAACCTGAGCCATCGGGCCCGTCTTTCCCAGGCGGCTGAGCGACCGAGGCGGTTCCGCAGGCTGCTCCACAGGCTCGAGCGGGGGCGGGCCGTGGTGACGGCTCCGCGGCTGCCGGCGCTGATCCGTTCCGGAGCGCCTGTGGCCAGGCGGCGCTACACGGTGGAGGACGTGAACCATCTTCACGATTATCTGCGCCGGTATCGGGGCCTGGCGATGGCCCCGACCCTGCTGCAGACCTCCTATGTCTGCGATGCCGATGGCAAGGTGATCGTCGATTTCATCGGCCGGTTCGAGAACCTCGCGGCCGATGTCAACAGCGTCAGCTGCCGCCTCGGCCTGGCCATGACCCTGCCCCATCTGAACCGGACCGACCACCTCCCGCCCAGCGAGGCTTTCGAACCGGAGGCGGAAGCGCGGATCCGGGAGCTCTGGGCCGTTGATTTCGCGACGCTGGGTTACGACTGATCCGCGGCCCGTTCGGTGTCGCCAGGCTCCAGCAGGCGCTGCAGCCTGGCTTCCATCTCCTCCACCGCGGCCAGCTGGTCGGCCAGGCTCTGCCCGGCGAGGCGCAGTTGCTCGAAGCCCTCGGCGCCCGTCGTGATCGCCCCATGGCCGTCTCCCCAGCGCCGTTCGGCCTTGGTGAGCTCCTCCTCCAGGCGCTCCTGCAGCCACTGCCGCACCCCGTCGAGCTGCTCCAGGCTGCGCCGGGCCAGGTCCCGGCCCCGGGCCAGCTGCTCGGGATCCAGCCCGGTGGCCAGGGTCTCCGCCAGGGACTGGCCCTGGCGCAGCAGCACCCGTGCCCCGGTCAGCACGGCGGCGGGCACGAACTGGCCGAGGGCGAGGGCGCCGAGGCTGCCCGTGTGCAGCCAGTCCTCCACCTGGGCGCTGCGGTGCCGGCCGGTCTTGCACCAGTGGGCGAAATGCTCACAGTTGTTGAACAACAGGTTGTAGCGCTGCTCGCCGATGCGGCCCATGGCCCGCCGCAGGGTGACGCCCACCGCGGAACAACTCCCCTCGGGGTACGCGACGGTGCTGATCGGCTCGCCCCGGCTGAAGTCAGTCCGCGGGCTGCGCAGGATCTCCCTTCCCTCCAGATAGTGGGCCACCGTGCCGTCCCCCAGGTCGATGCCATGGTGCAGAAACAGGCCGTGCTGGCGGGGGGCCTGCAGGTGATCGGCGGCGGCCAAGGCGAGGCAACGAGGAATGGTTCAGCTTCGCGCCGTCGGGGTGCCGGATCGGGAGACCTCCGGGTACGGATGGCCGCTCCGGGGCAACCCAGCCGGTGGACCCTCAGGCCGTGGCCTGTTCGCCCCGGTGCCCATCGAGGTCGGCGGCGGCGCTGATGGGCAGCACCTTGGCCTTGCTGCGCTGCTCCACCAGCTCCCGGGTGATAGTGAAGGTCTGCACATCGCGGCGGGAGGGCAGGTCGTACATGACGTCGAGCATCAGCTCCTCGACGATGCCCCGCAGGGCCCGGGCGCCGGTCTTGCGGCGATGGGCTTCGGCGGCGATGGCCTCGACGGCGCCCGGCTCGAACTCGAGGCGCACGTTGTCCATGCTGAGCAGGGTCTGGAACTGCTTGACCAGGGCGTCCCGCGGTTCGGTGAGGATCGCCTCCAGGGCACTGGTGTCGAGGGGTTCGAGCACCGCGCTCACCGGCAGGCGGCCGATGAACTCGGGAATCAGGCCGTAGCGCACCAGGTCCTCCGGTTCGAGGTGGCGCATCACTTCGCTGGACTGCTTGTCCTTGCCGGATCGCACCCGGGTGCGGCCATCGGCGGGCAGGAAACCGATGGCGTTGCGGCCCATCCGTTTCTGGACCAGGTCGTCCAGACCCACGAAGGCGCCCCCGCAGATGAACAGCACCTGGCTGGTGTCGATCTGGATGCAGTCCTGGTAGGGGTGCTTGCGGCCCCCCTGGGGGGGCACGTTGGCGACGGTGCCCTCCAGCATCTTGAGCAGGGCCTGCTGCACCCCCTCACCGGACACGTCGCGAGTGATCGAGGGGTTTTCGCTCTTGCGGGCGATCTTGTCGATCTCGTCGATGTAGATGATGCCCCGCTGGGCCTGTTCGACATCGAGGTCGGCCTTCTGGAGCAGCCGCAGCAGGATGTTCTCCACGTCCTCGCCCACGTAGCCGGCTTCGGTGAGGGTGGTGGCATCGGCCACCGCGAAGGGCACGTCAAGCATCTCCGCCAGGGACTGGGCCAGGAGGGTCTTGCCGCAGCCCGTGGGTCCGATCAGCAGGATGTTCGACTTGTGCAGGCGGGTGGCGGTCTGGTCGGTCTCGCCCTTGCCGTCCCCCTGCCAGGCCAGGCGTTTGTAGTGGTTGTAAACGGCGACGGCCAGCACCTTCTTGGCCTCCTCCTGGCCCACGACCTGCTGGTCGAGGAAGGCCTTGATGTCCTGGGGCCTGGGGATGGTGGCCAGGGTGGGGGCGGGTTTCGGTGCCTTCTTGGCCGGGGCCTTGCGGCCACCATCGGCGGAGGGCCTGCCCTGGGGGCCCGGGCCGTGGTGCTCGACGAGTTCCTCATCGAGGATCTCGTTGCAGAGATCAATGCACTCGTCGCAGATGTAGACGCCCGGTCCGGCGATCAACTTGCGCACCTGTTCCTGGGACTTGCCGCAGAAGGAGCACTTCAGATGGGCGTCGAACTTGGCCATCGGCGAGGAGGCGGCGGGAGCGGCGTTGGTCGCCCGGGGGAGGGGTTTGGAGAAGCCCGGCCCCCAGGATCGACCCCAGCCGTCGTTTTGTCAGTCGTTCCTGAGGTGCGGACCGGTGGCGGAAGGGCGATTGAGGGGCGACGACCTAGGGGACGACAGGGGCTGGGGCATCATCGACCACCCGGTCGATGAGTCCGTATTCAACCGCTTCCGCTGGGGAAAGGAAGTAGTCCCGGTCGGTATCTTCAGCGATCTTGTCGAGCGGCTGACCGGTGTGCTCGGCCATGAGCCCGTTGAGGGTGTCCTTGAGGAACAGGATTTCCCGGGCCTGGATCTCGATGTCGACGGCCTGTCCCTGGGCACCCCCGAGGGGCTGGTGGATCATGATCCGGGCATTGGGCAGGGCCATCCGCTTGCCGGGGGCCCCGCCGGTGAGCAGGAAGGCCCCCATGCTGGCGGCAAGGCCATAACAGATGGTCACCACATCCGGAGCCACCTGCTGCATGGTGTCGTAGATGGCCAGGCCCGAGGTCACCGAACCGCCCGGGGAGTTGATGTAGATCTGGATGTCCTTCTCCGGATCCTCGGCTTCGAGGAACAGGAGCTGCGCCACCAGGGAATCAGCCACCTGGTCGTCGATGCCGGTGCCGAGAAAGATGATGCGCTCCCTCAGCAGCCGGGAATAGATGTCGAAGGCCCGGTCGCCGCGGCCGGACTGCTCCACCACCGTGGGCAGCACCCCCGGTGCGGCGGTGGGGCTCGGAGCGACCATCCCATTCCAGGGCATCGGCCCCTGCCAGAGGTTGTTCACGGGGTGGGGCCGCGCCCCCGACGGGCCCGCCAGGGCGGCAGGCAGCCAGTCGGGGATCAGGGGCGAGGGGGCGTCGATCACGCGGATTCGCTGGCGGACGGGGGGAGTGGGTTCAATCTATGGCTGGGCACCGTCCCCCTGAGCCTTGCTGGCCCCGGCACCGGCGGCTCCCTTCTTCGTTTTGGCCGTGGCCTTCGTCGCTTTGGGCTGCGCTTCGGTGTCGCTTTCTGTGGCGGTGTCGCCGGCGCCCTGGGCCTCTTCCGCCACCGGGGCCTTGTCGGTGATCGTGCTGTTGGCCTCGAGCCACTCCAGCAGTTTCTCCTTCAGCAGGTCCTCGGCCACCGCCAGCCGCAGCCGCTCCGGGTCGATGGCGGCGCTGTCGCTGAGGCCCTGGCGGATCTCCGTGAGCTTGGCCTCCAGATCGGCGGCGGCCACCTCGATCGTCTCGGCCGCGGCCAGGGCCTTGAGCGCCAGGCTGCGCCGCAGCCGCTGCTCGGCCTCGGGCCGGGAGGTGTCCATCAGGCTGCGCACCAGATCGGGGGTGAACAGTTTCTTGACGTCCATGCCCTGCTGGGAGATCTGACCGGCCGTCTGTTCGATCAGGTTGCGCACCTCCTGCTGGATCAGGGTCTCGGGCAGCTCCACCTCCAGCTCCTCCACCAGCACCGTGAGCAGGGCTTCGTGGCGGTTGGCCCGATGGCGGCGCTCGGCGTCCTCCCGCAGGCGCGTCTCGAGGTCAGCGCGCAGTTCCGCCAGGGTGGGCTTGTCGCTGGCCTGCTGGGCAAAGGCGTCGTCGAGGGCGGGGAGCTCCCGGGTCTTCAGCTCCAGCAGCGTGATGGCAAACAGGGCCTCCCGCCCGGCGGCCTGCTCCTGGGGGTAGCTGTCGGGGAAGCGGCAGGTCACGTC
Source organism: Rhizobium sp. Q54 (assembly GCA_943367585.1). GTDB lineage: Bacteria > Cyanobacteriota > Cyanobacteriia > PCC-6307 > Cyanobiaceae > Cyanobium. The sequence goes on along the minus strand of CALRJP020000006.1, from coordinate 62,000 downwards.
ACGGCTGTCGCCGACGGCCATGCCGATGATGCCGGCCACGAAGCCAGGGATCATGCGGCCCTCCTCCAGCTCCACCTCCATCCCTTCGCTGCTGCCGCCCTCGATGGCCTCGCCGCTGTCGACGAAGGTGCCGCTGAAGGCGATCTGGGCCACGTCACCCTCGGCGGCGGCCCGGTCCTCCACCGGCACCAGGGTGGCCAGCTGGCGGCGCGACTGCTCGATCAGCTCGTCCACCCGGGCGGGGTCGAAGGCCACCGGTTCGGCTTCGGCCTTGAAGCCCTTGGTGCTCCGCAGGGTGGGGATGGGCTCCACGTCCATCTCCAGGGTGATGGTGAGCTCCTCGCCCGGGGTGAAGCGCTGCAGGACCAGCTCGAAGGCCTCGTTGAGCTCGGGCCGGCCAATGGCTTCGATGGATTCCTGTTGCATCGCTTCCCGCACGACCGCATCCACCAGGTCCTCCAGCGCGGTGGCGCGGATCCGCAGCGGTCCGATCTGCTGCAGCAGCACCGGCCGGGGCACCCGACCCTTGCGGAAACCGGGAAGTTTGACGCTGCGGCTCAGCTTCTCCAGGGCGGCGTCGTAGCTCTTCTGGCTGCGCCCCGCAGGCACGGCGACCTCCACGGCCAGGCGGCTTCCGGGACGCGGGGAGGTGGTCACCCGGAGGTTGGCTTCGGTGCTGGCGGCAGGACTCATGAAACGGGTTCGCTCGGGGCAGCCCCCCATCCTAGAAACTGGCCGTTACGGGCCCCAGCCACGTATTGTGCGATCGACGCAACGGCGCGCCCATATCCCCAACTGAACACTGCTTTCCGGCCCCTGGTCGGAGGTTTTGTTTCAGGGTCCCGTTTCCGCAGTCCCCTTCCCGACCCCTCCCGCCACCTGTTCCTTTCCCCCCGTTGACCGTCTCAGCGACCCTGTCCTCCCCTCCGCGCCAGCTGCCCTCCCGCCCGCTGCGCATCGCCATCCTCGGCGCCACGGGAGCCGTGGGCCAGGAGCTCCTGGCCCTGCTGCAGGAGCGCGGTTTCCCCGTGGCGGACCTGGTGCCCCTGGCCTCGCCCCGTTCCGCCGGCCAGGAACTCCAGTGGCGGGGTGAGCGGATCCGGGTGCAACCGGTGGGCCCTGGGGCCTTCGAGGGTGTCGATCTGGTGCTGGCGTCCGCCGGCGGTTCCGTCTCCAGGCAGTGGGCCCCGGTGGCGGTGGCGGCCGGCGCGGTGGTGATCGACAACTCCAGCGCCTTCCGCATGGATCCGGCCGTGCCCCTGGTGGTGCCCGAAGTGAATCCCCAGGCCGCCTTCACCCATGGCGGGATCATCGCCAACCCCAACTGCACCACGATCCTGCTGACCCTGGCCCTGGCCCCCCTGGCGGCCCGGCGGCCCATCCGCCGGGTGGTCATCAGCACCTACCAGTCCGCCAGCGGGGCCGGCGCCAGGGCCATGGAGGAACTGCGCCAGCTGAGCCGCACCGTGCTGGATGGCGGCGAGCCGGTGAGCGAAGTGCTGCCCCATTCGCTGGCCTTCAACCTCTTCCTGCACAACTCTCCCCTGGAGCCCAGCGGCTACTGCGAGGAGGAGCTCAAGATGCTCCATGAAACCCGCAAGATCATGGGGCTGCCGCAGCTGCGCCTGACGGCCACCTGCGTGAGGGTGCCGGTCCTGCGGGCCCATTCCGAAGCCGTCAACATCGAGTTCGAGGAGCCCTTTCCCGTGGACGAGGCCCGCGCCCTGCTGGCGGCGGCCCCCGGGGTCGAGCTGATCGAGAACTTCGAGACCAACCGCTTCCCCATGCCCACCGACGTCACCGGCCGGGATGAGGTGGCCGTGGGCCGCATCCGCCAGGACCTCAGCGATCCCCAGGCCCTGGAGCTGTGGCTCTGCGGCGACCAGATCCGCAAGGGGGCGGCCCTCAACGCCATCCAGATCGCCGAACTGCTGCGCGAACCCGCCGCGGCGTCTCCGGGTCCAGGAGGTGCCGCTTGAGCACGGCCACCCTGCGGGCGCCGAGCACGGCCCCTTCGCCCGAGGCCCCCTTCGGTCGGCTGCTCACCGCCATGGTGACCCCCTTCCAGCCCGACGGTGCCGTCGATCTGGAGCTGGCCGCCCGGCTGGCGGACCACCTGGTCAGCGAGGGATCCGATGGGCTGGTGCTCTGCGGCACCACCGGGGAATCCCCCACCCTCACCTGGCAGGAGCAGCACGAGTTGTTCGCCGCCGTGAAGGGAGCCGTGGGCACCCGCGCCACCCTGCTGGCGGGCAGCGGCAGCAACTGCACCGCCGAAGCGGTGGAAGCCACCGGCGAGGCGGCCGCCCTCGGGGCCGACGGCGCCCTGGTGGTGGTGCCCTACTACAACAAACCACCCCAGGAGGGGCTGGAAGCCCATTTCCGGGCCGTGGCCCAGGCCGCCCCTGAGCTGCCGCTGATGCTTTACAACATCCCGGGCCGCACCGGCTGCAGCCTGGCGCCGGACACCACCGCCCGCCTGCTGGATCAGGCCAACGTGGTGGGTTTCAAGGCCGCCAGCGGCACCACCGAGGAGGTCAGCCGGCTGCGGGAGCTCTGCGGCGACCGCCTGGCCATTTACAGCGGCGATGACGCCCTCACCCTGCCGATGCTGGCCGTGGGCGCCGTCGGTGTGGTGAGCGTGGCCAGCCATCTGGTGGGCCCCAGGATCCGGGCCATGCTCCTGGCCCACCTGAGCGGCGACGTCACCGCCGCCCTCGACGTGCACCAGCAGCTGCTGCCCCTGTGCCGGGCCCTGTTCTGCACCACCAACCCCATCCCCGTCAAAGCCGCAATGGAGATCAGCGGCTGGCCGGTGGGTGCCCCCCGACTTCCCCTTCTTTCCGCCGATACCGACGTGCGCCAACGCCTTTCCTCGATCCTGGCCGCCCTGCGTCCCACCTGACGCCAAGGCTGATTTCCAGAGTCACATCCGCTTCCGCTTCCGTTCCTTCCCACTGCCAACCCTTTCGTTTCCTACATGTCCAGTCAGAACGTCAACCCCATCGTCCGCTCCGGCAACGGCGCCAAAGCCAAGCACCAGGGCCTGCGCGTCATCCCCCTGGGCGGCCTGCACGAGATCGGCAAGAACACCTGCGTCTTCGAATACGGCGATGAGCTGATGCTCGTCGATGCCGGCCTCGCGTTTCCCAGCGATGGGATGCACGGCGTCAACGTGGTGATGCCCGACACCAGCTACCTGCGCGAGAACCAGAAGCGCATCCGCGGCATGGTGGTCACCCATGGCCATGAAGATCACATCGGCGGCATTCCCCACCACCTCAAGAACTTCAACATCCCGATCATCTATGGCCCCCGGCTGGCCATGTCGATGCTGCAGGGGAAGATGGAGGAGGCCGGCGTCACCGACCGCACCACCATCCAGACGGTCGGTCCGCGGGATGTGGTGCATGTCGGTCAGCACTTCAAGGTGGAGTTCATCCGTAACACCCACTCGATGGCCGACAGCTTCACGCTGGCCATCACCACGCCCGTCGGCGTGATCATCTTCACCGGCGACTTCAAGTTCGACCACACCCCCGTGGACGGGGAGACGTTCGACATCCAGCGCCTGGCCCACTACGGCGAGCAGGGTGTGCTGTGCCTGTTCAGCGATTCCACCAATGCCGAGATCCCCGGTTTCACGCCGCCGGAGCGGTCCGTGTTCCCGAATCTGGATCGCCACATCAGCCAGGCGGACGGCCGGGTGATCATCACCACCTTCGCCAGCTCGATTCATCGTGTGTCGATGATTCTGGAACTGGCGATGAAGAACGGGCGCAAGGTGGGTCTGCTGGGCCGCTCGATGCTCAACGTGATCGCCAAGGCCCGGGAGCTCGGCTACATGCGTGCCCCAGATGATCTGTTCGTTCCCATCAAGCAGATCCGCGACCTGCCCGACCGCGAAACCCTCCTTCTGATGACCGGCAGCCAGGGCGAACCGCTGGCGGCCCTCAGCCGCATCTCCCGCGGCGAACATCCCCAGGTGCAGGTGAAGTCCACCGACACGATCATCTTCTCGGCCAGCCCGATCCCCGGCAACACCATCTCGGTGGTGAACACCATCGACCGGCTGATGATGATGGGCGCCAAGGTCGTCTACGGCAAGGGCGAGGGCATCCACGTCTCCGGCCATGGCTGCCAGGAGGACCACAAGCTGATGCTGGCGCTGGCCAAGCCGAAATTCTTCGTGCCCGTGCACGGCGAGCACCGCATGCTCGTCTGCCACTCCAAGACGGCCCAGTCGATGGGGGTGCCGGCCGACCACATCCTGATCATCGACAACGGCGACGTGGTCGAACTCACCCCCGACACCATCAACAAGGGTGAGCCGGTGAAGGCCGGCATCGAACTGCTGGATGCTTCCCGCAACGGCATCGTCGATGCCCGGGTGCTCAAGGAGCGCCAGCAGCTCGCCGAGGACGGCGTCATCACCCTGCTGGCGGTGATCACCACCGACGGCGTGATGGCGGCCCCGCCGCGGGTGAACCTGCGCGGAGTGGTCACGGCTGCCGATGCCCGCAAGCTCTCGGTCTGGGCCGAGCGGGAGATCACCTGGGTGCTGGAGAACCGCTGGAACCAGCTGGCCCGCAACACCGGTGGCAAGGCCCCGGATGTGGATTGGGTGGGTGTGCAACGGGAGGTGGAGGTGGGCCTGCAGCGCCGCCTGCGCCGCGAACTGCAGGTGGACCCGCTGATCATCTGCCTGGTGCAGCCCGCCCCGGCCGGCACCCCGGCCTACAAGGGCCGGGCCGATGCTGAGCCCGACACCCGGCCGGCGCCCCGCGGCGGCCGCAGGGATGGGGGCGGGCGCCAGGCTGCGGCCGCCGTTCCCCAGCGCCAGCTGGTGACCGCCACCTCCGCGGCGCCGGCGGCCACGATCGCGGCACCGGCTCCGGCCCCGGCCGCTGCGGCCATTAGCAAGGCCCCCGCCGAGGAGCCGGAACCCACCGGCCGCATCCGCCGCCGTCGCTCCGCCGCCTCCGCGGGCTGATCGCCGTGATCCCTTCGGCGGGGGCCCTTCCGGAGCCCCGGCCGAAGGTCTTCCGGGGCCTCAGCTGATCCTGACCAGCATCAGGCCGCTGACCAGGTCGGCATCCGCCGTATCCAGGGCGTCCTTGGCGGGGGCCGGTTCCTTCCAGGCGAGCTCCACGTCCTCGGCCAGGGATGGGTCGGCCTGGTGCAGTTCGATCAGTTCCGGCTCTTCGACCACATCCGGAATCAAGGAGGGCTCACTCCAGGGGGCCGCTGGTGTGGAGGCCGTTGAGGCGGCCGGCGCCGGCTCCGGCTCCGGGGGCGACACCTCCAGAACCCCTGCGGCGACTGCGACGACCGTTGTCGGCACGGCCGGTGTCTGGGTCAGCCAGGGGGCCGCCGGGCCGCTGCTCGCCGGGGCGGAGGCACCGGAGGCTGGCGTGATGGCCTCGGCCGTGGCGGGCGCCTCTTCGATCGCGCACTGCTTCAGGCCCTGGGCAGCGATCCTGGTCAGGGCGGCTTCACTGCTCTGCTCCGCCACGGCCCCGTAGTACGCGGAGGCCGCGGTCTTGTCGGCATAGCCGTAGAGCTGGGTGTGGCCCAGCAGCAGCTGCAGCCGCATCTTCAGTCCCACCAGCTGGGGGTTGTCCGAGGCCTTCAGCAGTCCCAGCAGGGTCTCCCCGTCCTGCACCACGGCGGTCCAGTTTTCCTTCGAGTAGGCCTGTTCGATCACCGCGTAGCGCTGGGCGGCTTCGTTGGCGGTGATCTCAGCCATGGAGCACGTCGGGCGTTCGGACCCACAGTGTGCTGCGATCCCAGTGCAGTTGCCATCCTCCGGCCAGATCCATACGCCCCGGATCCCCGCCCCGGGACAGCCGGGTCACCAGTGTTTCCAGGGTGGTCGCGCCCGGGTCCCTCCCCAGGTGCCGGCGCAGCCAGTGCTGCAGCAGGCGGCGCTGGCTGGCCGGGGCCAGGCTGGCCAGGCGCCGGCGTTGCAGTCCCCCTGGAGCCCCTTCGGCTTCCAGGGCCCCCAGGGCCAGCTCCAGCAGCTCCGTCTCCGCCTCGAACTGCCGCTCCAGCCGCTCCGCCTGGGCGCTGATCCGCCGGCTGGCTCCGGGGTGAAGGGACTCCAGCACCGGCATCACCTCGGCGCGCAGCCGGTTGCGGGCGAAGCGCAGATCCGCGTTGCTGCTGTCCTCCCAGACCGGCAGGCCGCGGTCCCGGCAGAGGCGGCCGGTGTCGGCGCGATCGAACACCAGCAGGGGACGGGCCAGCCGCAGGCCGCCGGCCTCCGGGCCGAGGGGGCGGCTGGCCCCCAGGCTGGCGAGGCCCCGCAGGTGGCTGCCGCGGGCCAGGTTGAGCAGCACCGTTTCGGCCCGGTCGCTGGCGGTGTGACCCGTCACCACATGGGTGCAGTGCCCGCGGAGCGCCGCCGCGGTCAGGCGGTCGTAACGCCAGTCCCGGGCTTCGGCTTCGCTGCGCGGCACCGGCTCGGCCCGATCGAGCTGCAGGCCCAGTCCCTGCCTCCGGGCCCAGCTGAGCAGTTCCCTGGCCTGGCCGGCGGCGTCGGGGCGCCAGCCGTGGTCCCCGTGCCACAGCTGCAGCCGCCAGCCGTGCACATGGTGGAGGTCGAGCAGCAGGGTGGTGAGGGCCATCGAATCCTGCCCCCCGGACACGGCCAGCAGCAGGGAGCCCCCCGCCGGCAGCAGGTCGGGGTGCCGCAGCAGATGGCGGTGCAGGCGTGTCTGGTCCCTACCCCAGGGCCGCTGCGGCTGGCTTGGGTCGGGTGGGAGAATCACGTCACGCTTCCGTTCGCCCGCCGATGTCCCGCCTCTCCAGCCTGCCCACCGCCCTGCAGCAGGCGATCCGCCAGGGGCGCGCGCTGAAGGTCATCGCCGGACTGGATAACTTCGACGCGGACCGCGTGCAGCAGGTGGTGAGGGCCGCCGCCGCCGGCGGTGCCGATCTGGTGGATCTGGCCTGTGACCCTGGCCTGGTGCGCCTGGCCCGCGGCCTGGCACCCCAGATGCCGATCTGCGTCTCGGCGGTGGATCCGGCCCTGTTCCCCCCCGCCGTCGCTGCCGGTGCCGCCATGGTGGAGATCGGCAACTACGACAGCTTCTACCCCCAGGGGCGCGTCTTCGGCGCCGAGGAGGTGCTGGCGCTCACCCGCCGCACCCGCGCTCTGCTGCCGGAGACGGTGCTCTCGGTCACCGTGCCCCACACCCTGCCCCTGGATGCGCAGGAACGGCTGGCGGTGGAGCTCGTGGCCGCGGGCGCCGATCTGATCCAGACCGAGGGGGGGACCAGCTCCCGCCCCCTCAGTGCCGGCGCCCTGGGGCTGATCGAGAAGGCCGCGCCGACCCTGGCGGCCGCCCATGCCATCAGCCGGGCGGTGGACGTGCCGGTGCTCTGCGCCTCCGGACTGTCGGCCGTCACGGTGCCGATGGCCCTGGCCGCCGGTGCCGCCGGCGTCGGGGTCGGCTCCGCCGTCAATCGCCTTGACGACCAACTCGCCATGGTGGCGGTGGTGCGTGCCCTGCGGGAAGCGCTGCCGGCGGCGGTGGTGGTTCACGGCGAACGGCCTCAGTAAACTGGTTGCGCCTCTGCTCCACCTCCCATGGGCTCGCTTGCCTGGCTTCTGCAATGGCCGATACGGGCCCTCATTCTGCTCCTGGTGGCCCGTTTGCCCCTGGGGGTGGAGATGGCGAGCTTCCCGGTGGCCCTGCTGTCGGCCGTCGTCATCGGTCTGCTGGGCACGCTGCTGATCTGGCCGCTGAAGCTGCTGCTGGCGCTGCCATGGGCCGTGACCTCCCTCGGGGGTCTGATCAGCCCGGTGTCGTTCCTGTTCAACTGGCTGATCACGATCATTCTGTTCGGCCTGGCCGCCTGGTTGATCAAGGGTTTCCGCCTCCACAACGGTCTGATCAGCGCCATCCTCGGCGCCCTGGCCTACAGCGTGCTGAGCAGCCTGGTGCTGGGCTGGCTCGGTCTGGAGGTGCCCCTCACCCGGGCGATGGCGGCCACCACCGGTCTGGGTTGATCGGTTTTCCCCGCCGAGCCGTTCCCCGGGGGTGAACGCCAGAATGGCCCGATGCCATTCCAGCTTCACGCCCCCTACGTCCCCAAGGGTGACCAGCCCACCGCCATCGAAGCGATGGTCAAGGGGGTGGACGGTGGCGAACGCTTCCAGACCCTCCTTGGCGCCACCGGCACCGGCAAGACCTTCTCGATCGCCAATGTGATCGCCCGCACGGGGCGACCCACCCTGGTGCTGGCCCACAACAAGACCCTGGCGGCCCAGCTCTGCAACGAGTTGCGGGAATTCTTCCCGAACAACGCCGTCGAATATTTCATCTCCTACTACGACTACTACCAGCCGGAGGCCTACGTCCCCGTCTCGGACACCTACATCGCCAAGACCGCCTCGATCAACGAGGAGATCGACATGCTGCGGCACTCGGCCACCCGGTCGCTGTTCGAACGGCGGGATGTGATCGTGGTGGCCTCGATCAGCTGCATCTACGGCCTGGGGATCCCCTCGGAATACCTCAAGGCCGCGGTGAAGTTCGAGGTGGGCGACAAGCTCGATCTGCGCGGTTCGCTCCGGGATCTGGTCAACAACCAGTACTCCCGCAACGACATCGAGATCAGCCGCGGCCGCTTCCGGGTGCGGGGCGATGTGCTGGAGATCGGACCCGCCTACGAAGACCGGCTGGTCCGGATCGAGCTGTTCGGCGATGAGGTGGAGGCGATCCGCTACGTGGACCCCACCACCGGCGAGATCCTCCAGAGCCTGGAGACCATCAACATCTACCCGGCCAAGCACTTCGTGACCCCGAAGGAGCGGCTGCAGGGGGCGATCCAGGCGATCCGCGCCGAGCTGCGCGAACGGCTCGATGTGCTCAATGGCCAGGGGCGGCTGCTGGAGGCCCAGCGCCTCGAGCAACGCACCACCTACGACCTGGAGATGCTGGAGCAGGTGGGTTACTGCAACGGGGTGGAGAACTACGCCCGGCACCTGGCGGGCCGGGAGGCCGGCACCCCGCCCGAATGCCTGATCGATTATTTCCCCGACGACTGGCTGCTGGTGGTGGATGAGAGCCACGTCACCTGCTCCCAGCTGCAGGCCATGTACAACGGTGACCAGAGCCGCAAGCAGGTGCTGATCGAGCACGGCTTCCGCCTGCCCAGCGCCGCCGACAACCGGCCCCTCAAGGGGGACGAGTTCTGGGAGAAGGCACGGCAGACCATCTTCGTCTCGGCCACCCCCGGGGCCTGGGAGCTGGCCCAGAGCAAGGGCCAGGTGGTGGAGCAGGTGATCCGCCCCACCGGCGTGCTCGACCCGATCGTGGAGGTGCGCCCGTCCGAGGGCCAGATCGATGATCTGCTTGGCGAGATCCGGGTGCGGGCCGATCGCCAGGAGCGGGTGCTGGTCACCACCCTCACCAAGCGGATGGCGGAGGACCTCACCGATTACCTGGCCGAGAACGGGGTGCGGGTGCGGTACCTGCACTCGGAGATCCACTCGATCGAACGGATCGAGATCATCCAGGACCTGCGCAATGGCGCCTACGACGTGCTGGTGGGGGTCAACCTGCTGCGGGAGGGTCTCGACCTGCCCGAGGTGTCCCTGGTGGCGATCCTCGACGCCGACAAGGAGGGCTTCCTGCGGGCAGAGCGCTCCCTCATCCAGACCATTGGCCGGGCGGCGCGCCACATTGACGGGGTGGCCCTCCTCTATGCCGACAATCTCACCGACTCGATGGCCAAGGCGATCTCCGAGACGGAACGGCGCCGGGTGATTCAGCACGCCTACAACGAGCGCCATGGCATCACCCCCACCCCCGCCGGCAAGCGGGCGGGCAACGCGATCCTCAGCTTCCTCGAGCTGTCACGCCGCCTCAGCGACGACCAGCTCGAGGAGGCGGCCGACCAGGCCGAGCACAACGCCGTGTCCCTCGATGCGCTGCCCGAACTGATCAGGCAGCTGGAGGAGAAGATGAAGCTGGCGGCCAAGAGCCTGGAGTTCGAGGAGGCCGCCAACCTGCGCGATCGCATCAAGAATCTGCGCCAGAAGCTGGTGGGCCGGCCGGCGGCCTAGAGGGCGCGCCGATCAAGGGCTTCGGCCAGGCGGTTGGCGGCGGCCGCCAGTTCGACCTGGGGATCGGGCCCGGCATCGGCGGCCTTGATCTCCTCCTGGCGTTTCATCGCCTCGATGGCCCGCACGATCAGGAACACCACGAAGGCGATCACCAGGAAGTTGATCAGGGCCACGATCACCGTGCCGGCGGGCCAGGCACTGATCGAATCCACCTGCGCCGCCTTCAGGGCCGGCTCCAGCAGGTTGGTCATCACCAGGCTGACGATGGCATCCACCACCTTGCCGAAGGCACCGCCGATGACGACGGCCACCGCCAGATCGACCACATTGCCCTTGTTGATGAACGCCTTGAAGTCGCTCAGAAAAGAGGTGGCGGCGCGCCGGGCCATGGGACTGTTCCGTGAATGTCTCCCATTCCTACTTCACGACTGCAGGTCCCCACCGGCGTCCTCCGGACCATTGGTTCGCTGATGGAAGGCGATCAGGTCGGCGGCGGCAATGGGTGGGGACAGGTGGAAGCCCTGGGCGGCCTGGACCCCCGCCTGCCTCAGCACCTGGAGTTGCTGGGCCGTCTCGACCCCTTCGGCGATCACCATCAGCCGGGACGTGCGGATCAGGGCGGTGAGTCCCTCCAGCCACTCAGGACCGGGCGTCTCCGGGGTGATCATGGCCAGCATCTCGCGATCCACCTTGATGATGTCGAAGGGGCAACGGCTGAGGATGGCGAGATTGGCGCCCCGCAGCAGGCTGACGTCATCGAGGGCCATCTTGATGCCGAGTTGCTGGGCCTGGAACATGCCTGCCAGGCCCAGGGCATCGGGAAGCCCCCGCTCGGTGACCTCCAGGATCAGCTGGGGAATCATGTCGGCCAGGCCGGATTTCATCGCGGCGTAGTACACCCCGCCCCGTCCGGTGATCTCCGGTGGAACGTTGAGACTGAGATGCACGTCGGGATGACGCCGCAACCAGTCCCTGAGTTCCGCCGCCGCGGTCTCGACCACCCAGTAGGTGAGCACACCCGAGGCGGGGGTGGACTCCAGGGTCGGGATGAACTCCCCGGGCATCACCAGAGAGCCATCGGCCCGTCGCCAGCGGATCAGGGCTTCGGCTCCGATGCAGCGGAGATCCTGGAGGGACAGGATGGGCAGATACTCGAGAAAAAACTCACCCTTCGCCAGGCCCTCCGCGATCTCCTCGGGTCGGATCATGAGAATCGCCGTCCCATGGGAAAGGTGATGGTTCGAAAGGGATTGAACCCTAATCCAGATATCAGGGCGCTCCAATGGGTTGCAGGCGGAGCAGCTGGCCATCGCCGGCCCCGTCGGTGAGCACATACAGGAATCCGTCCGGTCCCTGGCGCACGTCGCGCACCCGGTTGCCGATCGGAATCTCCTGCTGGGGTGTCACCGATCCCATCGGGTTGGGGCGCAGTCGATGCACCTGCTGCGACACCAGTCCGCCGGCGAAGAGATCGCCGCGCCAGCCCGGATAGCGATCACCGTCGTAGAGCGCCAGGCCGGAAGGGGCGATGGCGGGCGTCCAGACCAGCGCCGGATCCCGCAGGCCCGGGGCGCTGGTGGCCGGCGCGATGGCGGGGCCGAAGTATTCGCGGCTGTGGGTCACCGTCGGCCAGCCGTAGTTCACACCGGCCTCGATCCGGTTCAGCTCGTCGCCATCCCTGGCGCCGTGTTCGCTGGCCCACACCCGGCCGTCGCGGCGATCGAGGGCCAGCCCCTGGATGTTGCGGTGCCCGAGGCTCCAGACCCCCGGCAGGGCGCCGGGCTTGCCGGCGAAGGCGGTGCCCCTGGCGGGGGTGCCGTCGTCGTTGAGGCGGAGCACCTTGCCCAGGGCGCTGCCCGGGTTCTGGGCCTGGGTGCGGATCAGCTGCCCGTCCAGTTCGAGCGGAGGATTGCCCCCGTCGCCGATGGCCAGCAGCAGGGTGCGATCGGGCAGCCAGAGCAGGCGGGAGCCGAAGTGCTGCGTGCCCGCCTTGCGCTGGGGCACCGCGTACAGCACCTGGAGGTTGGTGAGGGCACGCCCGTCGAAGCGGGCCCGGGCCAGCCGGGTTTGGTTGGCTTCGGCGCTGCCGGCCGCGTAGGTGAGATAGATCCAGCGGTTGGTGCTGAAGTCGGGATGGACGGCCACGTCCAGCAGGCCCCCCTGGCCGGCGGCCAGCACCTCCGGCACGCCGCGGATCGGCTCCCGCTGCAGCACCCCGCCCCGCACCAGGCGCAGCCGGCCGGGCCGCTCCGTGATCAGCAGGTCGCCGCCCGGCAGCCAGGCCACGGCCCAGGGGTGCTCCAGGCCGCCCACCACCGGCACAGGGCGTACCGCAGCCGCACTGGACGGCGGCTGGCAGCCCCCCAGGACAGGCACCAGCAGGGCGGCCGCCAGCCGGCTCAGGATCGGGGAACGGCGACGGGCCATGGCGTGGACGAGATCTCCAGCAGCACCAGGTCGCGCAGGTCATGGAGCAGGGCCAGTTCGGTGCTGCTGAGCTGGCGCGGCCGGGTGTCGATCAGACACAAGGTGCCCAGGCAGGTGCCGTCGTCGAGGATCAGGGGCGAGCCCGCGTAGAAGCGGATGCGGGGCTCCCCCAGCACCAGCGGGTTGTCGGCGAAGCGGTCATCGAGCCAGGTGTCGGCCACCAGCAGGTCCGATCTCTGGCCGACCGCATGGGCGCAGAAGGCCAGATCACGGGAGGTCTGGCAGGTGGCCAGGCCATGGCACGACTTGAACCACTGCCGCTCCGCATCGATCAGGCTGATCAGGGCGATCGGCACGTCGAAGGCGGCGGCGGCGATCCGGGTGAGGCGGTCGAACCGTTCCTCCCGCTCCGAGTCCAGCAGGCCGAGCTCGCCCAGGCGTCGCAGCCGCCGCTCCTCGTCCCCGGGCGGCCGGGCCCGCTGCCAGCGGCAGGGGGTGCGCAGGCTCCAGGCCCGCAGCCTGGCCCGCAGGAAACGTTCGGAGACGGGTCGCACCAGCCACTCGCTCACCAGGGGGTCGTCCAGCCGGGCCAGGCTCTCTTCGGCGGCCAGCATCAGGACAGGGGTCTCGGCCACGCCGTGGCCCAGGGAGTCCCGCAGGCGGCGGGTCAGTCCGGGGCCCTCCGGTTGGGCCGCCGGCTCCAGCAGCAGCACCGAGGCCCCCTGCTGCTCGAGGGCAGCGACCAGGTCCGCTTCAGCGTGGACGACCCCGAAGGGGAGGCCCTCCAGCCGCAGGGCGGTGGTGAGGGCCGCCTCCAGGTCCCTGTCCGCCACCCAGACCAGGGCCGGAGGGCCGCCGGGCGTCTCCGCCTGGCCCCTGGCCCCGCCAGTGGCGTCAGCCGCCGGGTCAGCACCGGTGTCCGGGGCAGGGGAGGTGCGCAGCACCAGCCCCTCCGAGGCCGCCATCACCTCCAGGGGGGAGCCCCGGTCGGCCAGATCGGCCCGTACCCGGGCCAGGATCAGGTCGATGGCCGCATCGTTGCGCAGGGGATCGTGGTGGGTGAGCACCAGCCGGGCCACCCCGGCCTCCTCGCAGAGGCGCACGGCGTACTCCACCGAGCTGTGGCCCCAGCCGAGCTTGGCCGGGAACTCCACGGCCGTGTACTGGGCGTCGTGGATCACCAGGTCGGCCCCCTCGATGAACTCCGCGTAATGCAGGTCGAGCCCGGACACCGGGCCGAGGCCGCTGGCCAGCTCGGCGGCGTGGGGCTCGTGGTCGCAGCAGTAGACGACCGTGGCCCCATCCGCCTGGAGCCGGTAGGCCAGGGTGAGGGCGGGATGGTTGAGGTGGTGGGTCGTGATCGTCACGTCCCCGACCCGGAAGGTGCCCTCGTGCAGGTCGTGGTAGCGGATCGTGGCCGCGAACTGCTCGAGGGTGACGGGGAAGTAGGCATGCTGCATCTGCCCGGAGAGCACGCTGCGCAGGCTTCCCGAGAGGCCGCTGGGGCCGAAGACGTCCCAGGTGTGGCCAGGGGCGAAGAAGGGGGCGAAGAAGGGAAAGCCCTGGATGTGATCCCAGTGGGTGTGGCTGATCAGCAGGGACCCCTCCATGCCGTCGGGGCGCTCCTGCATCAGGGCCTGCCCCAGCCCGTGGGCGCCGGTGCCGCAGTCGATCACCAGCAGGGTGCCGGCGTCGGAGCGGACCTCGACGCAGGAGGTGTTGCCGCCGAAGCGGAAGGTGTCCGGGCCGGGCTTGGCGATCGAACCGCGGGTTCCCCAGAACCGGACCAGCATGCCGCCACCCTGTCGCCGGCCCAACCCTAGGAAGGGCAGGCGCTTCCAGCTGCGGGTGCTTCCGTTCCCTCGGCAGCGTGGCGGGTCGTGCCGCCGAGGCCGAAGGCCTGGTGCACCGCCTGCAGGGCGCGCACGCCATCGGCCTCCGCCACCACGCAGCTGGTGCGGATCTCGCTGGTGGCGATCAGGGCGATGTTGATGCCCGCATCGGCAAGGGAACGGAACATCCGCGCCGCCGTGCCGGCGGTGCAGGCCATCCCGGCGCCGACGGCGCTGACCCTGGCGATGGCCGGGCCCTCCTCGAAGCAGGCGCCGTCCCACTGGCGCAGGATCGGGGCCAGGGCCCGCTCGGCCCCCGGCCTGTCGTCGCGCCGCAGGGTGAAGCTCATGTCCCGCCGCCGGTCCTCGGGGCCGCCGTGGGTGCGCTCCGACTGCACGATGGCGTCGAGGCTGATGCCCGCATCGGCCAGGGCCCGGCAGATGGCCGCGGCCGCCCCGGGCCGGTCGGGCACCCGCCGCACCGACACCTGCACCTGGTCGCGGTCAAGGGCCACGCCCCGCACCGCCGGATCCCCCAGGTGGCAGGGGGGTGGATCGTGGCGCAGCTGCTGGTCGGTCAGCTCGAAGGCCTCCCCCGCGGCCCGCAGGGCCCGGGCCCCCAGCTGGCCGTCCACCACGCAGCTCACCTTCACTTCGCTGGTGGCGATCAGGCGCAGGTTGATGCCGAGGCGGGCCATGGTGTCGAACAGGCGGGCCGCCACCCCGGGGCGGCCCAGGATGCCGGCGCCGGCGATGCTCAGCTTGGCCATGCCCGCCTCGGCCGAGAGCTGGGCCCCATCGGCCCCCATGGCCGCCAGCACCTCCTGGCACACCCGTCGGGCCGCTTCCATTTCCGATGACGCCAGGGTGAAGGCGATGTCGTTGCTGGTGCCCTCGTGGATCGCCTGCACGATCAGGTCCACGTTCAGGCCGGCGGCGCCGAGGGCCTCGAACAGGGTGGCGGCCACGCCGGGCTGATCGGGCACATGGGACAGGGCCAGCACCGCCTGGTCGGCCTCCAGTTCCGCCCCGTCCACGGGCCGGCCCAGCTCCAGCCCCTCACTGCCGATCGGCCGGGCAGGACCGCTGGTGAGCAGGGTGCCGGGGGCCTGGCTCCAGCTGGAGCGCACCGTCAGGGGCACCCCGTAGTTGCGGGCGATCTCCACGGCCCGGGGGTGGAGCACCGCGGCCCCGAGGCTCGCCAGTTCCAGCATCTCGTCGCAGCTGACACTCGCCATCAGCTGGGCGTCGCTCACCTTGCGGGGATCGGTGGTCAGCACCCCGGGCACGTCGGTGTAGATCTCGCAGCCGTCGGCGCCGAGGGCCGCCGCCAGCGCCACCGCCGAGGTGTCGGAGCCGCCCCGGCCAAGCGTGGTGATCTCCGGGGTGCCCGCATGGCCGCTGCTGGTGCCCTGGAAGCCGGCCACCACCACCACGTGGCCGTCCTCCAGCAGGCGGCGCAGCCGTTCGGTCCGCACCTCCAGGATCCGGGCCCGGCCATGGGCCGATTCGGTGATGATCCCGGCCTGGGTGCCGGTCATCGAGACGGCGGGCACGCCTTCGGCATGCAGGGCCATCGACAGCAGGGCGATCGACACCTGCTCGCCCGTGGCCAGCAGCATGTCCATCTCCCGGCGGGGGGGATCGCTGCAGAGGCTGGCGGCCATGCCGGTCAGCTGGTCGGTGGTGTGGCCCATGGCGGACACCACGATCACCAGCTCGTGGCCCTCCTCGCGGCTGGCGGCGATGCGGCGGGCCACCGCCCGGATCCGCTCGGTGTCGGCCACCGACGTCCCCCCGAACTTCTGTATCAGCAGGCCCATGGGCTCGTCGCCGGCGCATCCGGCCCGATTATCGACGCGGGGCGCTCACGGGCTGCGCCAGGGCGGCGAGCAGGAAGCCGTCCCGGAAGGCGTCACCGGCGTCGGCGCCGCGCTTGAGGGCGGCCTCCACGTCGAGCAGGCGGCGCAGCAGGGCCAGCAACTGCTCGGGTGTGCGGCCGCGGATCTGCTTGCGCATCACGTAGATCCGCTTGGGGTTGCCGATCCCCGCGGCTTTGGCGATCACGGCCACGTCCTGCTCGCCGCTGCGCTCCAGCAGGCACACCCAGAGCCAGCCCCGGATCTGGCTGGCCAGGGCCGCCACGATGCGCAGGGCCGGTTCGTTGGCCGCCAGCAGGGCCTCCACCAGGGCGATCGCCTCGGCGGGGCGCTGGTCTAGCAGGGCATCCCCCACCGCCAGGCTGCTGGTGACCTGGCCGCCGATCAGGGCGGCCACCGCCTGAGCCGTGATCGGGCCCGTGGCGCTGCCGGCGTGGAGCGCCAGCTTCTCCAGCTCGCTGGCGAGCCGCAGGCCGTCGCTGCCGATCGCCTCGGCCAGCGCTTCGGCCGCCTCCGGTGCCAGGGCCAGCCCCCGCTCCCGGGCGGCGCTCTCCACCCGTTCGATCTGGCCGGCCCCGTCCCAGACCGGCGGCAGGGTGAAGGACCGCTCCTCCGCCACGGCCCGCAGCCGCTTGGTGGTGCGCAGCCGGGCGTCGGGCTTGCCCTCACTGACCAGGAACAGGTGGCCATCGGCGGGGATCAGCTCAAGGGCGGCCTCCAGCTGGGTGGCGAGCTCCGCCGGACAGGCCTGGCAGAAGGGACTGCGCTGCAGCACCACCACCCGGGCGCCGGCGCCGAAGGGGGGGGTGCGGGCCTCCTCGAGGGCCCGGGCCGCCTGGACGGGATCGGCCCCATCCAGGCGGCTGAGGTTGATCGCGGCCCAGGCGGGATCCACCAGGCTCTCGAGCTGGGCCGCCAGGGCCCGCTGACGGGCGGCTTCGTCGTCGCCCCAGTAGAGGTGGATCGGCATCAGGGCAGGGGTGGCCGCGCCGGCAGGGGCAGGGCGGCCACCAGGCGGGGGTCCCGGCTGATCATCGCCGTGGCCCCGCCATGCAGGGCCGAGGCCAGCTCCAGGGCGCCATCGGGGCCCAGCGCTGGCCCTGTGCCGGGTCGTTGCAGGCGTGCCGCCGCCAGGGCGACCTGGGGCGTGAGGCTCACCAGGGTCCAGGCCGCCGGATCGCTGAACACGGCTTCGTAACGGGCCGCCAGGGCCTCGTCCCCCCGGAGCAGCGGACCCTCCACCAGCGTCCTCAGGGTGGCCATGCTCAGGACCCCGCGCCAGTGGCCGGCAGCGATCGCGGCGATCAGGGGCTCGTGCCGGCGGCCGCCTGCATCGCCGCGCAGCCAGGGAATGAGCACCGTGGCGTCGATGGCCACCGCAGAGCCGAGGGCCAGGGTGGCGCCGCCGTCCAAAGGCTCCACTGGCCCGCTTCCGCCGGCGGGTGGCGGCAGGGGATCGGGCCAGCAGTCCCGGCCGCTGCCCTTGAGGGCGAGCAGGGCCTGCCTCTGGGCCCGGTGGCGGCGCCACAGGGGGACCAGGGCGGCCACCGGGTGCCCATGGCGCGCGATCAGGGTCTCCTCGCCCTCCCGGGCCCGATCGAGCAGTTCAGGGAAGCGCTTCCTGGCTTCGAGCACGCCGAGGGTGGGCATGGTTCGCGGCGCCTGAATCAGGATCTGTACACAATGTACAGGTTTCGTCTTCGCCTGAAGACGGCTCCTTCCTCCCCCTCCTCTGCGTCTTTTTCCTCCTCTGCAGCTGCCTCTGCCGCAGCCTCTATTTCTGTTTCTGTTCCTCCCGTCCCGTTGGAGCCCGCCCAGTCGCTTTGCTGCTGGCCAGGTCCAGCTCCGCCCCGCTCGGCTCGCCCACGCCCACACCGCACCACCGCCCCGGCCGACGGCTCCCGTAACCTCGCCGTTTCCCCTTCCGGGCAGCAGGCCGCGCCGGCCGCCGGGGGGTGGCTCAGTGAGCGGGGCGCCGCAGGCGATGGACAGCATCGATTCTTCCGGCTCCGCGGCCTCCCTCGACCACCCGATCTTCCAGGAGAGCGTGCGACGCATCCGGGCCTGGCTGGGGTCCACGGGGTTGGAGGGGGTGGAGCAGGAGCTGCTGGAGCGGTTGGTGCACAGCAGCGGCGACCTGACCCTGGCGCCGGATCTGCGCCTCGGTCCGGGGGCCTGCGCCGCCGGCCTCAAAGCCCTGGCGGCCGGCGCGCCGATTCTCACCGACACGGCCATGGCCGCGGCGGCCGTCGCCCCCATGGCCAGGCGCACCTTCGCCAATCCGGTCCATTCGGTGCTGGCCTGGGCTCCCGCCGTCGCTCCCGCCGGCGGCACCCGGGCGGCGGCGGGCATGGAGCGGGCCCTGCTGGAGCACCCGGGGGCGGTGGTGCTGGTGGGCAGTGCGCCCACGGCCCTGGAGCGGCTGCTGGAGCTGGTCGAGGCCGGCACCATCGCCGCCCCGGCCCTGGTGATCGGCATGCCGGTGGGGTTCGTGGGGGTGGCCGAGAGCAAGCGCCATCTCGCCGCCAGCGCCCTCCCCCAGATCCGGCTGGAGGGCAGCAAGGGCGGCGCCGGACTGGTGGCGGCCGCCGCCAATGCCCTGCTGCGGCGGGCCTGGCTGGATCAGCCGGCCCAGGTTCAGGTAGCCCAGGATCAGGCGGCTCTCGGTCCCCCCTGAAGACCCACCGCCACATGGCTGTTGGCCTCGATGCGGCCCAGCACCTGGCGGGCCCGCAGCACCACCGAGGCGGGGACACCCGCCAGCCGGGCCGCCTCGATGCCGTAGCTGCGGCTGGCGCCCCCCCGGCAGACCCGGTGCAGGAACACCAGGTCGTTGCCGGTCTCCTCCACCAGCACCTGGGCGTTGCCGACGTTGGGCAGCAACTCGGCGAGCTCGTTGAGCTCGTGGTAGTGGGTGGCGAAGATGGTGCGGGCGCCGATGCCGTCGGCCAGGTGTTCCGCCACGGCCCAGGCGATGGAGAGGCCGTCGAAGGTGGCGGTGCCCCGGCCGATCTCGTCGAGCAGCACCAGGGACCGGGGGCTGGCGTGGTGAAGGATGTTGGCCGTTTCAGCCATCTCCACCATGAAGGTGGACTGGCCGCTGGCCAGGTCGTCCACCGCCCCCACCCGGGTGAAGATGCGATCGGCGATGCCGAGGCGGGCGGAGCGGGCGGGGATCCAGCTGCCGATCTGGGCCATCAGCTGCAGCAGGCCGCTCTGGCGCAGATAGCAGCTCTTGCCGCTGGCATTGGGGCCCGTGAGCACGATCAGGTCCGGTGCCGGAGCCGCCAGCTCCAGGTCGTTGGGGGTGAAGGCGGTGTCGACCAGCAGCTGTTCCACCACCGGATGGCGCCCCGCCTCGATCACCAGCTCGCGGCCCTCACTGAGTTCGGGCCGGCAGTAGCCGCCGGTGGCCGCCACCTCCGCCAGGGAGGCCAGGGCATCGAGCTCCGCCACCCGCCGGGCGGCCGCCCGCACGGGCCCGGCCGCTTCCCCCACGCTGCGGCGCAGCTCGCAGAAGAGGTCGTATTCCCGCTGGCAGGCCCGTGCCCGCAGCTGCAGGATCCGGCCTTCGCGGCCCTTGAGCTCCGGGGTGACGAAGCGTTCCTCGTTGGCCAGGGTCTGGCGGCGGATCCAGTGGTCCGGGACGGCGGCGGCCCGGGCGCGACTCACCCCCAGGAAATAGCCGAAGGTGCGGTGGTACTGCAGGCGCAGGTTGGGGTTGCCGCTGGCCCGCCGCTCGATCGCCTCCTGCCGGGAGAGCCAGGCCTCCTGGTCATCGAGCTGGTTGCGCAGGCCGTCGAGCACCGGATCGACGCCGTCATGGAGCAGCCCGCCTTCACTCAGCGACAGGGGCGGGGTGTCGACCAGGTGGTGGCGCACCTGCTCGGCCAGGGCGGCCAGCTCGGGCCAGGGACCCTTGAGGGCCGCCAAGGGGCCGCTGCGGCTGTGGGCCACCAGGGCCGCCAGGCGGGGCAGTCGCTCGAGGCCATCGGCCAGGGCCACCAGGTCGCGGGCGGAGGCGCTGCCGGCGCCGGCCCGGCCCGCCAGGCGCTCCAGATCCCCCATGGGCCGCAGCAGCCGGCGCAGACCCAGCCGCAGGGGCCGCTGCTCCACCAGCTCGCTCACCGCCTCCTGCCGCTCCAGGATCGCGGCCCGGTCCACCAGGGGGGCCTCGATCCAGCGGCGCAGGCAGCGGCCGCCCATGGCGGTGGCGGTGCGGTCGAGGGCCCAGAGCAGGGAGCCCTGCAGGGCGCCGCCCAGCTGGGTGCGGGTGAGCTCCAGGTTGCGGCGGGTCTGGGCGTCGAGCACCAGCTGGTCGCCGGCGTGCCAGAGGCGGGGCATCTCCAGGGGGATGGCCGCAGGTTCGGCCTGGGTGGTGTCCAGGTAGGCCAGCAGGCCCCCGGCGGCCCGCAGTGCCAGGGGCGCCTCCCCCAGCCCGAGGCCATCGAGGCTGGCCAGGCGGAAGCGGCGGCGCAGCAGGGCGGCGGCTTCGGTGGCGTCGAAGGGGGTGCGGGCCAGGGCGGTGAGCCGCAGACCCTCGGGGCACCAGGCGGGCGCCTCCGCCGGGCCGGGCCACACCACCTCGGCGGGCTCCAGCTGCAGCAGCTCCTGGTGCAGGCTGCCGCTGCCCGTGCGCTCGGTCACCCGGAACTCGCCCGTGCTCACGTCAGCGACGGCCAGACCCCAGCGGCCGGCGTGGCTGTCGTCCCCGTCGAGGACGACGGCGCAGAGCCAGTTGTTGCGGCGGGCCGCCAGCATGCCCTCCTCCAGCACCGTGCCGGGGGTCAGAACCCGGGTGATGCCGCGGCGCAGCAGGGCCCCCTTGGCGGGGGTGGCCTCCAGCTGGTCGCAGAGCGCCACGCTGAGGCCGCGGCGCACCAGGTCGGCGCAGTAGCGCTCGGCGGCGTGGTGGGGGATGCCCGCCATCGGCACCCGGCCCAGGGCCTTGCCGGCGTCCTTGCCGGTGAGGGTGAGCTCCAGCAGACGCGAGAGCAGGATCGCGTCCTCGAAGAAGAACTCGAAGAAGTCGCCGAGGCGGTAGAGCAGCACCCGGTCCGGATGGGCCGCCTTCAGCTCCACGTAGTGGCGCAGCACCGGGGTGAGCGCCGCCGGGTCCACCAGGGAATGGTGGTGCCAGCGGGGCAGGTCGCCATCGGGCTCCGGCTCCTCGCTCCGCGCCGGCTCCGGGGTCTCCCCGCCGCCGTCAGGGTCGGCGGGCTTCGGCACGGAGGGCCGCCGGCGGGCCCGGGGACGGGCGCTCGCATCCGCCAGGAGGGTCTGGTCATCCAGGCCGCCGTCGCCGTCCTGCCGAAGCTCTGGTGCCGGGAGCGGCGGGGAGGGGTCGCCTCCGAACAGGTCGCCCTGGAGGCTGGCGTCGTTCGCGAGCGGGAGCTGCTGCTGCACTTCCCTGGCCATGGGCCCGCCGCCTGGAGCGCCCCGATCGTAGGAGGCCCTCTCGGGAGATCCTCACGACCCTGGCGGTGGAGGCCCGGATGCTGCTCAACTGGGTCATGAGCTTCTGCGTGGTCTGATCCCTTGACGGTTTTCGAAGGTCGCTTCACCGATGTCGCCGATCTGCGGATCGGCCTGGTGATCGCCCGCTTCAACGATCTGGTGACCGGCAAGCTGCTGAGCGGCTGCCTCGATTCCCTCTCCCGCCACGGCATCGACGTCAGCCCCGGGAGCACGCAGCTCGACGTGGCCTGGGTGCCGGGCAGCTTCGAGATCCCCCTGGTGGCCCAGCGGCTGGCCGCCAGCGGCCGCTACCAGGTGGTGATCACCCTGGGGGCGGTGATCCGCGGCGACACGCCCCACTTCGACGTGGTGGTGGCCGAGGTGAGCAAGGGCGTGGCCGCCGTGGCCCGCGACACCGGGGTGCCGGTGATCTTCGGGGTGCTCACCACCGACACCCTGCAGCAGGCCCTGGAGCGGGCCGGCATCAAGAGCAACCTGGGCTGGAGCTACGGCCTCCAGGCCCTGGAGATGGGCAGCCTGATGGCCGCTCTGCCCGCCCAGCCATGAACCGCAAGGGACTCATCCTGGCGGGGGGCAGCGGCACGCGCCTGGCGCCCCTCACCACCGCCGTCAGCAAGCAGCTGGTGCCGGTGTACGACAAACCGATGATCTACTACCCGCTCAGCACCCTGATGCTGGCGGGCATCCGCGAGGTGCTGGTGATCACCACCCCCACCGACCAGCCCGCCTTTGCGCGGCTGCTGGGGGACGGCACGGCCTGGGGCATGACGATCCGCTACGCCGTGCAGCCCAGCCCCGACGGCCTGGCCCAGGCGTTCCTGATCGGCGCCGAGTTCCTCGACGGCGCACCGGCGGCCCTGGTGCTCGGGGACAACCTCTTCCACGGCCACGACCTGATCCCCCAGCTGCAGGGGGCCAACGGCGAGCGGCCCGGGGCCACGGTGTTCGCCTACCCGGTGAGCGATCCGGAGCGCTACGGGGTGGTGGAGTTCAGCGGAGATGGCCGGGTGCTGAGCATCGAGGAGAAGCCGGCCCAGCCGCGCAGCCGCTATGCGGTCACGGGCCTGTACTTCTACGACCACACCGTGGTGGAGCGGGCCCGCCAGGTGCGTCCCTCGCCGCGGGGCGAGCTGGAGATCACCGACCTCAACCAGCTCTATCTCGATGAGGGCCTGCTGCGGGTGGAGCTGATGGGCCGCGGCATGGCCTGGCTGGACACCGGCACCCCCGACTCCCTGCACGAGGCCGCCAGCTACATCCGCACCCTCGAGAAGCGCCAGGGCCTCAAGGTGGGCTGCCCCGAGGAGGTGGCCTGGCGCCTGGGCTGGATCGACCACGGCCAGCTGGAGCGGCTGGCCCTGCCCCTGAAGAAATCCGGCTACGGCGACTACCTGCTGCGCCTGCTGCAGGAGGCCGCCAGCGACCACCAGGCCCTGGAGCCCCAACGATGAACGTTCAGTTCCTGGCCATCGACGGCCCCCTGCTGCTCACCCCGGCGGTCTACGCCGATGAGCGGGGCTGGTTCAGCGAGAGCTGGAACCGGCGCCGCTTCGCCGATGCCCTCGGCCGGGAGGATGCCGACGCCCCGGAGTTCGTGCAGGACAACCACTCCCGCTCCGTGCAAGGGGTGCTGCGGGGCCTGCATTTTCAGCGGGCGCCGCACCCCCAGGGCAAGCTCGTGCGCTGCACCGTCGGGGAGGTCTTCGATGTGGCCGTCGACCTGCGCCTGGACTCCCCCACCCTGGGGCAGTGGGTGGGCGAGCGGCTCAGCGCCGAGAACCAGCGCCAGCTGTGGGTGCCGGTGGGTTTCGCCCATGGCTTCCTGACCCTGAGCCCGGTGGCCGAGGTGCAGTACAAGACCGCCGGCTACTGGAGCCGGGAGTGCGAGCGCTCCCTGGCCTGGAACGACCCGGCGATCGGCATCGACTGGCCCCTGGGGGAGCTGCCGGATCCGCACCAGCCCCTGCTGGCCCCCAAGGACGCCGCAGCCCCCGGTCTCGGGGCCCTGACGGCGGCCGGTGATCTGTTCGGTTCCCAGTCCAGCGCTGCCGACAACGTGTGAAGGATGGCTCCGGCGGCGGGCAGGGCCCCGCTCTGCATGGCAGGATCCCCAACGCTGCCTGATCCGGCCTCGAGCCTTCCTGCCCCATGCAGATCCTCAACACCCTCACCGTTCTGGCCCTGGTGGTGATGTCCTTCGCCCTGATCGTGGCAGTGCCGGTGCTCTATGCGAGCACCGAGGACAGCGGCCGCTCCAACCGCCTGATCCTGATCGGCGGTGCCGCCTGGGTGGCCCTGGTGCTGGTGAACTGGGGCATGAGCCTGCTGGTGGTCTGAGGTCGACAGGGTGACGGCGTGACAGCCTGCCCGGACCACCCCAGCCCCGCCGTATGAGCGTCACACGCATTCAGCCCAGGCGTCGCTTTTCATTCTTCGAGTGGAAGGAGATCGTTGAATACCGCGATCTCCTGTATTACCTGTCGCTTCGCGACATCAAGCTGCGCTACAAGCAGACGAGCCTCGGAGCCGTCTGGGTGATCCTGCAGCCGCTGGTGCCGGCCGTGATCTTTGCGGTGCTGTTCGGCAACTTCGCCCGTCTGCCCAGCAACGGACAGCCCTACCTGCTGATGGTGTTCACGGGCCTGATTCCCTGGGGTCTGTTCAGCAACACGATCGGCAGGGCCGGCGGCAGCCTGGTGGGCAACGCGGGGCTGCTGTCGAAGATCTACTTTCCCCGCCTGATCATCCCCCTGGCCTCGATGGGATCGGTGGCCGTCGATGGCCTGGTCAGCCTTGCGGTCCTGGTGGTGCTGCTGGCCATCTTCGGAATCGGCCTGGGCTGGCATCTGCTGGCCGCGCCGTTCTTTCTGCTGGCGGCGTTCCTGATGGGCCTGGGCCTGACGCTGATCGTGGCCTCGCTGAATGTCTACCATCGCGACTTCGGCTATGCGGTGCCGTTCGTGCTGCAGGCCTGGAACTATCTGACCCCGATCGTCTATTCATCTTCTTTGATTCCTGAACGATGGCAGTTCTTGTATTCCCTCAACCCTACGGTGGGGTTGATTGAGGGATTCCGCTGGTCCGTGCTGGGTGGTGTGCCGATCACCTTCACCATGATGGCCAGCATGGTGTCTGGGTTGGTCGCCTCCCTGGTGATCGGCATGGCCGTGTTCCAGAAGATTGAAAGGGGCTTCGCCGATATCGTATGACTTCAACTTCAGAGATTGCTGTCACGGTTCGCTCCCTGGGTAAGTCCTACAGGATTGATCATCTGGGCACGGCGGAGCCCGCCGCCGAGGCGGCCGAGGGTGGCTCCCGGAATCGCTGGCCTTGGCAGGGCAGGGGGCAGCGCCAGCAGATGAGCAGTGAGATCTTCTGGGCCCTGCGGGACATTGATTTCGAAGTCCCCCGCGGCAAGGTGTTTGGGGTGATCGGCAGGAATGGGGCGGGCAAGAGCACCCTGCTGAAGATCCTGTCCCGGATCACGGAGCCCACCACCGGCATGGCCGAGATTCGCGGCCGGGTGGGGTCGTTGCTGGAGGTGGGTACCGGTTTCCACCCCGAGCTGAGCGGCCGGGAGAACATCTACCTCAATGGCACGCTGCTGGGAATGCGACGCCGGCAGATCGACCGGGTCTTTGATGCGATCGTTGATTTTGCCGAGGTGCACCGTTTCATCGATACCCCGGTGAAGCGCTATTCCAGCGGCATGTACGTCCGATTGGCTTTTGCCGTCGCCGCCCACCTGGAGCCTGACATCCTGATCATCGATGAAGTGCTGGCAGTGGGCGATCTTCAGTTTCAGAAGAAGTGCCTCGGCAAGATGAAGGATGTCACCGGGCAGGGTCGAACGGTTCTCTTTGTCAGCCACAGCCTCAGCACGGTCAACAGCCTCTGCGATTCATGCATGCTGCTGGAGAATGGCAGGGTCACGCAGATCGGCCCCACGGAATCCGTCACGGCCTCCTATTTCGCCAGCAGCGAGGAGACGGCCGGTTCGCTGCTCGATCTTACGGAGGAGCCGCCCGGGGATTCCTCCTGTCGCATGCTCGGGGCCCGGCTGGTCGATCGGTCCGGCGAGAGCCTCAGCTATGCCTCCATCGACCATGAATTTGGCTTGGAAATGACCTATGAGATCCTTGAGGTACTGGCCTCGCCAGTGATTCCAAACTTCCATTTCTTCATCGGAGGGCAATGTGCCTTCATCACGGGCCCACGCCAGCCGTCTCCGGTGTCCACTGGACGTCATGTGGCGACGGTCTGGGTGCCTGCTGGGTTGCTCAATGAAGGGACCTATTCCGTGAACTTTGCAGCCACGTCGATGGCGCCTCAGTGCGTTCACTTCCACGTTCAGGACAGCTTCTGCTTTCAGGTGATTGAGGATCTGCACGATGAGGCGCGGCATGGTTATGTCCATCAGGTGCCCGGGGCCGTAAGGCCACAACTCAGCTGGAATCTGGAGTGAACGATGCCACTGGCGATCGGGGTGGCTTCGTGGGAAAATCAGGCTTGGATCTGGAGATGACATGATGCGCTCCCTTCTCGGCAGAATCAGGAGAAAGCTCTCAAGGGTCCGTACCCAGATCACCAGCCCGCCATCGACGACGGAGAAACAGGCCATTCGCCGCCTCAGAGATCAACCTCGCAGCCTGGTGCTCTGGCTGGATTTAATCGGTCTGAGCGCCCCCGGAATGCCGGAGGCCCTCCGTGATCAGATTCGATCCCATGACCTGACACGAACGGGGGTCATCCTTGGTTTCAAGGATGAACTGGAGAGTCGCATGGGCGCTGACCTTGATGCTGCCTACAAACGACTGGAGGCAGAGTCCGCGGCCTCGGTCTGTGCCGATGTGATGGCGGAGATGATTCGTCTCAAGACGATTGCCCAGTGCCGGGATGCCCATGCGGAAGGGAACTATTACAGGGATGCTGAGCCCTACATGCAGAAGCAATGGGATGGGGTGATCTGGCCCATCATTCAGAACCTCGATTTTCAGCATGTGCTTGAGCTGGCGCCAGGCCATGGTCGAAACACAGAGTTTCTTCGTCGTCTGGCCACATCCATCACCCTGGTCGATGTGAATCCCAATTGCATCCAGGCCTGCCGGGAGCGTTTTGGTGAGCGTGTCGACGGATGCCAGTTCCGGTACTTCGTGACCGACGGTGATTCCCTGGCCATGATCGACTCCGAATCTCAGACCCTGGTGTATTCCTTTGATTCGATGGTTCATTTCGACTCGTCCGTCGTCAAGGCCTATCTGCACGAGATTGCGCGCGTGTTGCGCCCCGGCGGAAGTGCATTTCTTCACCATTCCAACTACGGAACAGTGGCTCCCAACAGCGATTGGGCGCACAACCCCGGGAACCGAAGCGACATGACAGCCGAGCGGATGCGGGCGTTCGCCTCCGAGGCGGGGCTGGAGGTGACGTTCCAGAGACTAAGCGGTCTGGCCGATGGCTGGGGCCTGGAGGATCTCGATGCCTTCAGTGTGCTGCGGCGTCCCGACGGCCGTTGAGATGGCAGGGCCCAGCATCCATGCCAGTGCCATCGAGGGTGTGCTGGAGATCAAGCGGATCCCTTTCACGGATCAGCGGGGGCACTTTCTCAATCTGTTTCGACGGAACGAATGGTCGGAGCTCTGGGGGGATCGGCCGATCGAGCAGGTCAATCTCAGCCACAACATCCGACGGGGAACCATCCGTGGTCTGCACCTGCAACGGGGCCAACCTCCGGAAGTGCGTCTGGTCACCTGCGTGAAGGGTCGGGTCTGGGATGTGGCCGCCGATCTTCGGGAGGCGTCGTCAACCCGTGGCCAGTGGCATGGGGTGGAGCTCAGCGCCGAGGCGGGCAACTCTCTGCTGATCCCCACAGGATGTGCCCATGGCTTCCAGGTCCTGGAGCCGGACAGCACCCTGCTGTACCTGCATGCGGCCCCCTATCGGCCCGGTGAGGAAACTGGGGTGCGCTGGAATGATTCACGGCTCGGGGTCAGCTGGCCCCTGGAGGCGGTGGATCTGAGCGAGCGCGACAGGTTGCTTCCTCTGCTTGAGTGGGTTCCATGAGTCACGCCTGCCGGCACTGTGGCGCTTCCCTGCAGTGCGACGTCATCGATCTCGGCCATCAGCCTCCGAGCAATGCCTATCTGACCGAAGAGAAGCTCAGCCTTCCCGAGGTCACCTTTCCTCTCCGTGTCTATGTCTGCACGACCTGCTGGCTGGTCCAGCTGCCGATGCATGCGCCGGCGGATGAACTGTTCACGGCTGACTACGCCTACTTCTCCAGCACATCCGTGACCTGGTGTCAGCATGCGGAGCGTTTCGTGCGGGGCGCGGTTGACCGTTTATCGCTGGGTCCAGAGAGTCTGGTGGTGGAAGTTGCCAGTAACGACGGCTATCTCTTGCAGTATGTGAAGGCTTTGGGAATCCCCTGCCTTGGCATCGAGCCCACCCATGCCACGGCCGAGGCCGCTCGTGCGAAAGGAATTGAGACCATTGAGCAGTTTTTTGGCGGCCAGCTTGCAGAGGACCTCGTATCCCAGGGTCTGAGGGCTGATTTGCTCGTGGCGAACAACGTCTTGGCGCATGTCCCTGACATTAATGACTTCCTGGGCGCGATCGCGGTTCTGCTCAGCCCCAGCGGCTTGGCGTCGATCGAGTTCCCCCACCTGTTGCGCCTTTTGGATGGAAATCAGTTTGACACGATTTACCACGAACACTACAGCTACCTCAGCCTGACAACGCTGGTTCGCATGGCTGAAGCGGCTGGTCTGATGGTGTTCGATGCGGAGCAACTCACCACCCATGGTGGCAGCCTCAGGGTCTGGCTGGCGCGATCGGGTGAAGTGGCCGCTTGCTCTCAAGGCATCAAGGAACGGGACGCTGTTTCGGTGGTTCTGCGTGAGGAGACCATGGCTGGTCTGGAGACCCTGGAAGCCTATGCCCATTGCCAGGCACGAGCCCTGGATGCGAAGTTTGCCTTGATGGAGTATCTTCTGGCGGCACGACGTTCCGGTCAGTGCGTGCTGGCCTATGGTGCGGCTGCCAAGGGAAACACCCTGATCAACTTTGCTGGGGTCCGCAGCGATCTTCTTCCGGCGGTGGCCGATCGGGCTCCAAGCAAGATTGGCAAGTGGCTCCCAGGAAGCCACATCCCTGTCGTCAGTGTGGAGGATCTCCTGGCCCGAGGACCCGACGAGTTGCTCGTTCTGCCTTGGAATCTGGCGAAGGAAGTGAAGTCACAACTCAGCAAGAGAATCGCTATCCCCATCAAGGTGGCCATCCCTTTCTTGAAGGAGATCTGAACCGTGACGCAGCAGATGTTCCGCAAGGTTCCCTATACCAGACCCTCCATCACTGATCTGGAGGTTGGCTATGCCACCGATGCCACCCGATTCGGATGGGGTGAACACTGTTACGATTATATTCACCGCTTTGAAGAGGCATTCAAGCAGCACCTTGGTGTGTCCTATGCCATCGCTACAAGCAGTTGCACGGGCGCGCTTCAACTGGGCATGCATGCACTTGGCATTGGCCCCGGAGATGAGGTGATCCTGGCGGAAACCAACTGGGTGGCAACCTTGGCTCCGATCCTTCATCTCGGGGCGACGCCGGTGTTTGTGGATATTCTTCCCGACACGTGGTGTCTGGATCCCAGGCAGGTGGAGGCGGCAGTCACGCCGAGGACCAAGGCGATCGTGGCTGTTCACCTCTATGGCAATCTCTGCGACATGGAGTCCTTGTTGGCCATTGGGTCTGCCCACGGCATCCCTGTCATCGAAGATGCGGCAGAAGCGATCGGCTCCATCTGGAAGGGCAAGAGAGCCGGCAGCCTGGGTCGGTTTGGGGCCTTTTCCTTCCACGGCACCAAGACGATGACCACCGGTGAGGGGGGGATCTTTGTCACGAATGACCCCGGCCTCTATGACTCTGTCCTGACGCTGTCCAATCACGGTCGGGACAGGCAGCAGACCAGACAGTTCTGGCCCGATACGCTCGGCTACAAGTTCAAAATGAGCAATGTTCAGGCCGCTATCGGCTGTGGACAACTGGAACGCATTGAGGAATTGATCACGCGTAAGCGAGCCATCCTCTGGTTTTATAAGCAGGCGTTTTCTGGCGTCTTTGGTGATTCTGTATGGCTGAACCCTGATGGGGCTGAAGGTACACAGATTGGCGCCTGGATGCCGACCATTGTTTTCTCTGAGGATTGGCTTGATTCGATCGAACCATTGAAGACGGGACTGGTGGAACGAGGTATTGATGCGCGGGTGGTCTTTCATCCCTTGAGTATGGTCTGTAGCGGCTGGCCTCAATGTAATGTCGCCAAACCATTATTGGCCGGAAATGAGATTAACACGGAAGCGCTCAGCTTCTCCAGGCATGCACTCAACCTCCCGTCTTTTCATGACATGGACGAAGAGGATCAGCTCCATGTGGTAAACTCAATATCACAGATTCTTGGTAAAGCATGAATCAGCTGTTGATTCGCCAAGGGCTCAACAGCTTGGGTTACCTCAAGCTTGAGGGATTCATTGATGTTCAGAAGTACATTGCCCCGATCTGGAGGTCCATTCATCAGCTGGCCAGGCTGATTTGCCAGCGCCGGGGGCTGGATTTCCATCTGGATGAGTTTCGAAGTGAAGAGGAGACGTCTGATGAGCTGCTGAGACTGACGCTGCTTGACCGGGCGTTTCTCTCGGATCTCTACGATGCCTCCAAGCAGATCCCTGCGTTTCTGAGACTGGCCAGTTCTACCGAGTTTGAAGACCTGTATGGTCTTGCCCGTCAGACAGACTTGGTTGGTATCGGCGAAAGAAGCTACGGAATTCGCTACGACTTGCCTGATGAGGATCTCTTTCGTTCCCATTGGCATCAGGAGTATGCCTCTAATCCGCAAAGCCAGGATGGTCTTGTTTATTGGATTCCGTTGGTGCCAATGACGGATGACATGGGATCTGTCGTGATCTGTGAGGCATCAAACCTGGATGGATTCGTTCCGCACCAGCCCCTGGCTAAGTATGCCTTCAAATCTGGTCTCTACCAGACTGGGATACCTGACGAAGATTCGGTGGTCGCGCGCTACAGGCATGTGTCTCCGTTAAGCAGGCCGGGGGATCTTCTGTTGATGGATTTTCGCACGATTCATCAAAGTGGCTACAATCGCTCACGACGTCTCAGGGTGACGATGCAGGTTCGCTACTTCAATTTCGCCAACCCAGAAGCCGTGGCTGATGGCTGGCCATCTAGCCCGACAGAGTTCTTTGGCTACGCTATCGAAAGCAAGAAGTAGCCCCATTCAACCCATCACCATGATTAGCGTGAAAACCTGTAATTGTTGCCACAGTGAGTCGCTTGTTGAGCTGTACAGGGGCTCGACGGCGGCTTCGCTCACGACAATGAACACGACCCTCCATGGCCCCACCGTCGTCTCCTACTGTTCCGTCTGTGGCCATGTTCAGACTGATCCTCTGTTTGACTTGAAGTCGTACTACGAAGAGACCTATGAGGTTGGACGTCTCAACGAGAATGACGACCAGCTTTATGCGATCGATGGCGATCAGCCCATTTATCGTGCGCAACACCAGGCACGCATTGCTCGCCAGTTGCTTGCTATCGATGAGTCAACGCGGATCCTGGACTATGGCTGTGGCAAAAGTTTGACGATGATGCGAATCACCGAGGAACTGCCGGGTCTTCAGCCGTTTCTCTATGATGTGAGTGATAAGTATCTGCCGATCTGGACATCATTTACCTCGCACGATCACTGTTTTGTCAGGTCCATCCCTGTCAGTGCGCAGGGGAGTTTTGACATTGTCACTTCATTCTATGCCCTAGAGCATATTTCCGATCTTTCTGATGCTCTGGCCTCGATTCGTGATTGCCTCAAGCCAGGCGGAACGTTCTATTTCCTTGTTCCCAACGTCCTGGTTAATGTTGCCGACTTTATTGTCGCCGATCATGTCAATCACTTCCTGCCGTCATCCCTGCAAGCATTGTTGTTGAGCAATGGCTTCATGGATGTCGAGGTCCGTGATTCTCTCCATTTTGCAGCCTATGTGGTCACGGCCATAAAGGCTGGCCCAGTTGACGGCCAGGCGTCGGCTCCTTCCGTTCAAACCCGGACGGAACGGCCCTATCAGGTTGATGAAGAGGAGAGGCGCGAACTGCAAAGCATCTCCAGCTTCTGGGCTTCGCAGGAGCAGAGGCTCATGGCCCGGCTGACTTCTCTGCCACTCCATGCCTGCCTTGGCATCTATGGCGCGGGCTTCTACGGTTCTTACCTCAGGGGTCTCCTGCAGGCGACTGGCCGTATGGCCGTTGTCATTGTTGACCAGAATCCATTTCTGCAAGGAACACGCGTGGACGGTCTTCCTGTGGTGGCTCCTTCGCAGCTGCCCGAGGATGTTGACACCATTCTTGTTGGCCTCAATCCAAAGAGTGCCAAGGGCATCATTCAGGGCATTGAGGCTTGGCAGGAAAGGACCTTGGATTGTATTTATCTGGAATAGGGACTGTGCGTCTTGTCATCTCCCAGCCCATGTACTTTCCATGGTACGGCCACTTGGAGCAGCTTCTGGCTGCAGATACCTACGTGTTCTATGACGACGTTCAGTTCTCAAAGGGCAGCTTCACGAATCGTGTCCAGCTGTTGATCGGCGGTGTTCAGCATTGGCTCACAGTGCCTGTGCGTTTGCCAGGAGCGTCCATCTTGATTCAGGATGTGTTGGTCAACGGTCATCAGGACTGGAGGCTTTACCACTTGCGAAAGTTTCATTCGGCTTATCGGGATGCACCCTATCTTGCCGACGCGGTGAAGTTGCTGGAATCTGTCTTTTCTTCGGAGACCTCAAGTCTCTGTTCGATTGCCATGGACTCCGTGCAATGCCTGGCGAGCTATTTTGGACTCGCTGAGTCAACGCAGTTCCTCAAGTCCTCAGATCTGGCTGTTGGCGGCTCCGGCAGTGAGCGGGTTCTCGCGATCTGTAGCCATCTCCATGCCAGCGACTACATCACCGGTCATGGCGCCAGGAACTACCTGGACCATCTTTCTTTTGAAGCAGCCGGAGTTGATGTTCACTACATCGACTACGGGCTTGCTCCGTATCGCCAGTTCAGCGAGACGTTCATTCCCTATGTCTCCAGCTTGGATCTTGTGGCGATGCTTGGCAAGGAAGGTCGCTCTGTCATCGGTGGTTCCGTGGTAAAATGGCAGCAATTCATTACGCGTTGAACCGGCTTTAGAAAGGCATGCAACGAGATCTCAACGCCGAAGCTTCCCAATACAACGCCAACGCTCCAACCATCTTCGAGAACGATCTGGTTCTTCATTGGTACCCCAAGAGAATCCTTCAGAGGCTGACTCCCCATCGATCGATTCTTGAACTTGGAATCGGTCATGGATTTACGGCGCAGATCTTCCATGCGGTCGCCAGCCGCCATGTGCTCATCGAAGGCGCATCAGTTGTGATTGATCAGTTCCGCTTGGAGCACCCTGATATTGACTGTGATATCCATCACTGCTACTTCGAGGAGTTCCAAAGTCAGGAGTTGTTTGATTATATCGTTATGGGATTTATCCTTGAGCATGTGGACGATCCACGTCTGGTGCTGCAAAAGTATTCCAAGTTCCTGTCCCCGTCTGGAAAGCTTTTTGTCGCCGTTCCAAATGGTAAGTCACTCAACCGACGCATTGGTCACGCGATGGGCAAGATAGACGATCTCTATGATCTCAATGCCAATGATATAGCGATGGGCCACCAGCGTCAGTACTGCGTTGACACACTGACCGCTGATCTCGAGTCCAGCGGATACCGACTGACGCATCTGGAAGGGATCTACTTGAAGCCACTACCATTGCCAGTGCTTCAGGGGATGAGTGACGCCGCGGAGAACTTCCAGGCCCTGTTGCATGTGGGCGTCGACTTTCCCGAGCTCTGCGTGGGTCTGCTGGTAGAGGCGGAGCTGAAGTGAGGCCTGTCCATGAAGCTCAGCCTTTCGTTTCTTCTCTGATGGTCTGAGCCGTTGCGCTTTGTTTTGTTCCCCTTCCCTCCCAGGAGTTCCAGTCTGTTTAAGGACATTCGTCGCCGCACCCTGGGGCCCCAGCGGTATCTGATCTGATGGGCCCCACTGTTCTCGTTACGGGTGTTGGCGCCATCATCGGCCAGGGAATTATTGAGTCCTTGCGACGATGCCAACCGCCAGTCTTCATCATCGGCATTGATCGGCTGGCCAATTCAGTCGGCGCCTATCTGTGTGATCAATTCATCCGTAAACCTGATGCTGATGAATCCAGCGAGGGCTATCTT
This sequence comes from Rhizobium sp. Q54, assembly GCA_943367585.1. Classification (GTDB taxonomy): domain Bacteria; phylum Cyanobacteriota; class Cyanobacteriia; order PCC-6307; family Cyanobiaceae; genus Cyanobium. The sequence goes on along the minus strand of CALRJP020000006.1, from coordinate 28,000 downwards.
GACTTCTGGCGTCAACTGTTGATCTCATTCAACGTGGATCTGGTTTTGCCAGGTATTGAGTCGGATGTCGTCTTTCTGGATCTTCATCGTGAGGAGCTTGGATCCCTGGCAGCGCTGGCGATCAATGCTCCTGACGTCCTGGCCGTGTGCAGCAACAAGCTGACCACGTATACAAAGCTAGATGGGTTGGATGTTGCACGCATCCCGACGCTTGTCGCCACAATGCAATCAGATCTTCCCAGCCTTGGTCCTGGTCCCTACGTTTTGAAACCCTGTAGCGGTAACGGGTCGAGGGGGATTCACGTTGTCGATAATCCTCAGGACTTCATCGACACCCTCGAGAGGCATTGCAGCGGTCACTATATTGTGCAACCCTATCTTGGTGATCCGGAGCATGAGTTCACAGCCAGTGCTTTTGGCCTGTCGGGTGGCGCAAGCCTGACGCCCATCATCTTTCGTCGCACCCTTGCCCGTGCCGGGTATACGAACTACGCTGAAGTGATGCCATGTGCCGATATCGAAGCAGCCATCGGCGTGCTGTCCGCATTCTTCCAGCCGATCGGTCCAACCAACTATCAGTTTCGACTGCACCAGGGCACTTACTACCTCCTGGAGATCAATCCCCGGTTTTCGAGCTCCACATCCATCAAGACGGCCTTTGGGTACAATGAGGCTGAGATGTGTATCCAGTTCTTTTTGCAGGGAAGCTCTCCGAACCCTCCCATCATCCGCAAGGGTCACGCCTGGCGAATCATCAGTGATGTCATCGTCCATGAAGGCTCTGATCAGTGATATTCATGCGAACCACGCTGCACTTCAGGCCGTTGTTGATGATGCCTTCAAGCAGGGCTGCGATCAATTCATCTGTCTGGGTGATGTAGCCGGCTATCACGCTGACATCAATGAATGCCTGTCGCTTCTCAGGTCACTGCCCGGCCTTCGTCTGATTCGCGGGAATCACGATGCCTACCTGTTGAGCGGTTCTGGTTGTCCCCGTTCGGAGATTGTCTCCCATGTCCTCCGATTCCAGGAGTCCATCATCACTTCAGAGAACCTCCAGTGGTTGTCGACGAGTCTGCCTTACCTCAGCTGCGGACATGATCTCTTCGTTCATGGCGGCCCCGATGATGTGCTTGAGCAGTATGTCTACAGGGTGTCTCCTGAACTTTTCCAAGGTCACGTCAATCGCCTGTTCTGCGGCCATACCCACGTGCAATCCCTCCATCGGAATGGCGGCCTGCTGTTTTGCAATCCGGGGTCAGTGGGGCAGCCGCGCGATGGAAATTCGCGAGCTGCCTATGCGATTCTTGATCGCGATGAGGTTGTGTTGAGGCGTGTGGAGTATGATATCGCGGCGACAGAGAAGTCCATGAAGACGGCTGGTTTCCCTGACCATTACTTCCTCAATCTCCGGAAGGGAGCTCAGATTGGAGGACGTATCGACCGGATCCACTTCGAGAGCTTTCAATGAATCAGCTTGAACTTTTCCAGCAGGAAGTCGCGAAGAACATTGAAGGTCTTGGCGCTGATAACTCTCTTTGGGAAGAGTCTCTGGAGTGGATGCATCACTCTGGCCTGCATAAGTATACTTACAACTTTGAATGGATGGGTCGCCCCATCATTCAATACCCTCAGGACATGGTTGCCCTGCAGGAGATTGTCTGGCGCACTCGCCCCGATCTGATCATTGAGACGGGGGTGGCCCACGGTGGCTCTCTGATGCTGAGTGCGTCTCTGCTTGCCCTGCTTGATCGGGGTGATGAGCTCCAGGCCCAAGATCGATCCCATGGACCGGCGAGAAAGGTTCTTGGAATTGACATTGAGATCCGCCCCCACAACCGTAGCGCGATCCTTGATCATCCGTTCTCGTCATATATTCAGATGATTGAGGGGTCAAGTATCAGTCAGGATGTTATTGATCAGGTCACGCAGGTCGCATCTGGCTATTCACGGATTCTTGTCTGTCTCGACTCCAACCATACCTTTGACCATGTCTATTCTGAGCTTCTTGCCTATGCACCTTTGGTGACCAGCCAGAGCTACTGCATTGTTTACGATACGGTGGTCGAGTATATGCGGCCTGAGTTTCGAACCAATCGCACGTGGGGGCCGGGGAATAGTCCTTTGACGGCAGTTCAGAAGTTCCTTGCCGACCATCCTTCCTGGCAGATTGACCGTTCCATCGACCAGAAGCTCCAGATCACGGTTGCCAGATCGGGGTTCCTCCGCAGGCTCTAGCGGTTGCCGCCACAGTCGTCTCTCGCCGTCTTACCCACGGCGGTCCTGGGTTGCAGTTGCGGATGGGGCCTTGGAGCTGTGAAGTCGACCGTCCCGGTTGTCCTGCCACCAGCGAGTCTTCTCTCAGGGTCCTGCTGGTTTCAGCGGGTCACTGCTGGGAGCTGAGTCGTCAGACTTGTGCAGCCTGATCGGTCGGTTGTTCATCATTGGCAGCCGTCAAGCGGTATTCCACGGAACGGCTCCCGATCACGCACCAAGTTTTTATCTTGTCTGGTGGTTTGGGTGGATGCCTGGCGCCTGTCGGTGATACCACCGTAAGCGACTGAACAGATCCTATGGCGGATCAGGCTCTTGCCTCGTCAGTGTTCATTTCATGGACTTTCAGGCAGCGAAGGCGGTTGGGATTGATGTAGAAATGGTCTCCTGATCCTTCGTTCAGGCACTCCATGATTCGGATGAAGCCCAACGATTCCAGAAATGCCTGCGTTTCTGCTGCGGGAGGTTGGCCTTCATAGATCTCATTGGTTCCCACTTCCAGCCACAGGCAGGCGACAGAGGGTAATGCCTTGGTGCTGCCGGTCAAGATCAGCATCTCTGCACCCTGGACGTCCATATGGATGAAATCAACCGATTCAATGCCCCGTTCCGCAAGCACGGAGTCCAGCTGTCGCGTCGGGACTGTGAGTGTTGATTCAAACTTCAACCAAGTGTGGAACCGGCCCATGAGCGCTGACGGCTTCAGTAAGGAGCTCGACTTGTTTCCATAGTCCCAGTCTGTGTTGCCTGGAACCCCAGAGGGCTGACCTGATGAGATGTGCAGTTCTGCGTTGCCGTCGGAGGCCGCCAGTGCAACAGGCATGACCTCGATGCCGCTGATGTCGAATCTCTGAAGATTTTGCCGAATTCTCTCGAGATTACTGGGAATCGGCTCAAAGGCGATGATCCTTGCGGTCGGGAAAAGGAGCTTGTAGCGAATCGAGTCTTCTCCTTCACAGGCTCCGATGTCCAGCACCACCTCCGGAGCGCACGAAGAAAAGATGAACTTCAGCAGTGGAATATGTGGCGGAACCGATTCTAAATAGGAGTGAATGTCCATGATGTCCTGGTTTCGATTCCCCATTCATTTCAACCTTAGCACGCTGACATCCTCTCTTCGGATGAACTGATCGTGTTATCAATGTCTTTCCGTCGTCCAGAAGTGAGGACTTTTCAGTTACCGCCTTGCCAGCAGATCCTTGAGGCGGTTGCTTAGGTACTGGGCTGCCTGGTGAACGGTGGTCACACCATGACTCTTCAGATCGATGTACTGATGGGCCGTGATTGATCCATTCTCCCATTGGAGTGGATCCTGTGAATGGATGGGCAAGGATACCGCAGTTGTGTTATCTCTGTCCGGCAGATGGACACCTGGCTTGGGCTTCGGGAGATAGCCGCTGAATGTCTTGCGGAGTCTCGAGGCGATTCGTCTTGTCAGGGTTTTCTTCGGCACCTGTGCAGGAATGGCCTCGGTGGCAGGATGCCGGTGGCCATCGATGGCAGCCTGTATCGCCGACGGTGGGTAAAGGAGTGTGAGCTTGCTGCACAGTTCTTGCATCGCATCCTCACCATACGGACTGGCTTCTTCGATCGCATTGGCCAGTAAACGGTCAAAATCAATGGTCAGCGCCCTGCTTTGCTCCGGAAACGCCTTGAACGCGATTTCAATGGCATTAAAAATGGCAAGGGAGATGCTTTTACTTTCGTAGGTAAATCTTAGGTGCTCAGGCAGTTCACTGATGAACTGCTTGGCCAGCTTGTTGCCACTGGCGTAGTTGGCGCCGTTGCTGTTCGCGGATTGCCCCCCCAATGTCAAGGCCGTATTGACGACGACGAACCTATCGGTGTGCAGGGCTAAGACGATGTCTGAGTAGATATCAGGCGCACAGAAGCTGAAAAAGGGTGTGTCTGTCCTTGCTTTGATCTGATTGATATGTTTGACGCTCGCAAAGCCATGGTAGAGAAAAGGTAGGCGACCATACCATTCTGTGAAGGCACAAACCTCGGCAAGGATTGGCTTGGCTTCCACGACTTCAACGGCGAAGTCCATGGGGCGGATCTGAAGCTTGTCTGCCAGGTTTGGGTCGGGGTAGTTCGGCCAGAAGTAGTTACCCGGAAGATGGTTGATGATCGGAATGTCAGGATAAGCTTTGATCACCTCGCTCAGGTCGGCTAGACAGTCCGGCATGAGGGCGTCATCGTCACCAATGATGGTCACGAAGCCGTCGGTCAGATGGGCAATGGAAAACTCCCAGTTTTCAGCCATGCAGAGTCTGCGCTCTGGCCGGATGAGTCTGAATCTCTCATCACAGAAGCTGTTGACGATGCAAGCTGTTTCTTCCTCGAAGGAGTTGTCGCAGATCCACACCACCATTCGCTCGTAGGTCTGCTGGTGGCAGGAGAGCAGGGTAGCGCCGATGGTGTCTACCCTTCCACCGGTGGGAATGACAATGTGAATGATGGGATCTTCGGCAAGCCCGTTCATGATTTTGCGTTGCCTGACACGTGTGTGGCCCTCCTCCGGGTGACAAACCGAACGACGTCAGCTGAATTCTGGAGGCTCCACAGTACTCGTCGCTACCACCGGGCTCACCAGGACTGGGTTTTCTGAGGACGTGCTCTGACACCAAGCCCCGGCCATCTTCCGGTGCGTGCGTGATGTGGGCTTGAAATAGTCCGTCGTATTGACCAGGCAGCGCCTATCCGTGGACGGATTTGTCTTGACCTGCTGTCAGCCGCGGTTGACCCGGCGCGGTTGGTCGGCCACCCGTGCTCCTGAGGGTGATCGTCACCTCTGGCCTTGAGAGCCTGGCAGTCGTTGAACAGTCGTTCATGTCTTGCTGTAGGCCCATCCATCCGTGGCTGCTGCCACCGCGGAGCAGGCACGGTCCCGGGAGGAGGTAACATCCTTTCATTCCCTGAGGTTGGCATGATCCATGGTTAGCCTTGCCACCTATGCAAGCAATATCGTTTCTCAGAACGGTGAAGATGGTATCATTGCAGAGATTTTTCGGCGCATCACACCAGCTTCGCGAACTTGTGTCGAGTTCGGGGCATGGGATGGAAAGCACCTCAGCAATACCTGGGCACTTTGGCACGATGCTGGCTGGTCAGCTTTGTTGATTGAAGGGGACTCACTGCGATTCTCTGAGCTTCTACTTGCGACCAAAGACTTCCCAGCTGTTTCGGCCCTTCACGCCTACGTGAGAGTCGATGGTGAGTCTTCCTTGGATCGGCTATTGGCGGGCAGTCTGTTTGCCGATCGCCCAATCGACCTCCTCTCCATTGATATTGACGGCGATGACTATCACGTATGGGCGGCCCTTGATCACTTCAAGCCCCGTGTGGTTGTAATCGAGTACAACCCAACCATCCCGCCAGAGGTGGATGTTGTCCAGAGGGTCGGAGAGTACTTCGGTGCTTCTGCTGGCTCCCTTTTGCGACTCGCGCATCAGAAGGGGTACAGGCTTGCCGCTTGCACGGCCACAAACTGCATCTTTGTTGCCGATGAGGATTTCCCCTCCCTTGGTCTGCCTGAAGTTGACCTTCATTCCTCCTTCGACCGCAGCCAACTCAGTTATGTGATCAACGCCTATGACGGCCGCACATTTCTGTCTTCGCATCCCATTTATTCCCGACCTTTCCCGTTAGCTTCCTTTGAACATTGGTGGGAACGTCTCAGGGATAATCTTTTTGTGAACCAGCCCGCCATCGTTCTTCCTGCCGATCAGGTCGTTCCGGTGAGCATCGTGATGGAGTCCATGTTGCCAAGGCGCTCCCTCTTCGGGAGAGTCAGCCGTCGGCTCGCCAGTCTGACTTCTCTTGTCAGTGATTGGTTGGCCAACTTGATCACTTCACTTCCCCCCTACCGTTTCTGCGAGCGGGTTGTCTTTTTCCTGAAGCGCAAGCAGGACGAATCGGCCCAGCTTCAGGCCTGGCGACGTTCCGGCAGTCCGATCCCTCCACCCCATCTCCTCAAGCAGAAGCTACTCCTTCAGTATTCCCGCCGATACGGTCTACGGACGCTGGTGGAAACAGGCACCTACCTTGGCGATATGGTGTTTGCGATGAGGAAGCGATTCAAGCGTATTGTTTCCATTGAGTTGAGCCATGACTTGTGCACAAGGGCAAAGGCTCGCTTCGCGGATACTCCCAATGTGTCCATTCTTCAGGGTGACAGCTCCATCGTGCTTCCGACCTTGCTGGAGACGTTGCACGTGCCGACACTGTTTTGGCTGGATGGCCACTATTCTGCTGGCAACACGGCGCTGGGATCCATGGAGACCCCCATCTCCGCCGAGATTGATGCCATCTTGACCCATTCTGTAAGGGGCCATGTCATCCTGATTGATGATGCCCGTAACTTTGACGGCTCTCACGACTACCCGTCGCTTGTGTCACTTCAGCAGTCTGTCATGGAGAGGTCGCCAAAGGCTTCTTTCTCTGTTCGTGATGATGTTATCCGGATTGTCTTGTGAGGCCTTTCATTGGATAACCCTGTCGTAACTGTCCTGCTCCCCGTCTACAATTGTGAGCGTTTCTTGGCCGAGGCTATCCAGAGCATTCTGGATCAGACCTTCACCAACTTTGAGTTTCTCATCATCGATGATGGGTCGACAGATCAATCTGCCCAGGTGATCACGGCCTTCAAGGACGAGCGAATCAGGCTTCTGCAGCAAGAGAACAGCGGTTTGGCCGCTACGCTGAATCGTGGTATCTCCCTGGCCAGAGGCAGGTACATTGCCCGTCAGGACCAGGATGATGTGTCGTACCCCGATCGACTGGACCGACAGGTGGACTTTATGGAGGCCAACACTGATTGTGTTCTGTTAGGCACCTGGGCCCAGATCATTGAAGTTGATCGTGCGGTCAATCGCTTTCATCGCCATCCTGTCAGTGGTGATGAGTTGAGGTATCTGATGTACTTCAACAATCCCTTTGTCCACAGCTCCGTGATGCTTCGCAAGACGGCTCTGGATCAGGTCGGTGGTTACACGACCGATCCGGACCGCCAGCCACCGGAGGACTTCGAGCTCTGGTCACGCCTCTCCCGGGCTGGGCAGATTGCCAACATCGGAGAGGTTCTTCTGTCCTACAGGGAGATTCCCGGAAGCATGTCCCGGGTTGGTCCATCCCCTTTCCGAAGCCGGCTCATCAAGATCTGTTCGGAGAACATCGCGGCCGCCTCTGGCCGCTCCGCGGACGACCCCGACATCCATGCGATTGCCGCCCTCACCCATGGTGATGCCGATGCCATTCCGCAGAGCCCCGATTTTGCACGTATGGAATCCATTCTTCTTGGCTCCATTGACCACCCTGCCTCTGAGTCCGTCGCACGCCCTCTCCGCCAGGATGCCGTGGCCCGTGTCCAGGCCATGAAGGCCGGCTGGATGATGCGTGAGTCCCCGGCCTACGGCCTCTTGCACAAGCCTGGTCCCTTCCGGGCTGTCGCCAAGCGTCTTTGGCAGCTGACGAAGCGTCTGGGGCGGAATCGATGAAGACCATCGTCATCGGCGGAGCCGGGTTCATCGGATCCCTTGTCAGCCAGGCTTTGATGGATTCCGGGCGCGACGTGACCATCGTGGGACGGCGTCCCCCCGGCGCCCACACGGCTTCTCTGGCTTGCACCTACCGCTGCGCTGATCTCGGTAACCGCTCCGAAATGCGGGACATTCTTGAGCCAGGCTGTGAGGTGATTGATCTGGCCTATGCCACGGTCCCGAAGACGAGCTATGGCGATCCCGCCTTTGACCTGCTGGCCAATCTTCCAGGCAGCGTCGGATTGCTTGAGGAGGCGATGGCGGCCAATGTGCGGCGTCTGTTGCTCGTCTCCTCCGGTGGCACGGTGTATGGCTCGCCCCGTGAACTGCCCATGGCTGAAACCCACCCGACAGCTCCCATCAGTCCCTATGGCATTACCAAGCTGACGATTGATCACTATGCCCTGATGTTTCACCACACCCGTGATCTGCCGGTGGTGGTGGTCCGACCAGCCAATGCCTATGGCGTGCAGCAGCGTTCCCGCACGGGTCAGGGCTTTCTGGCAGCGGCGATTGATTCCATTCTTTCTAACCGGGCCATTGAGATCTATGGCCCTGCGGGCACGATCCGTGACTACATCCATGTGGCTGATGTGGCCTATGGAATCCTCGCGGCACTCGACTTCGGCAGCGATGGTGAGATCTACAACCTTGGTACCGGCATCGGCGCCAGCAATCTGGATGTGATCACCCTGCTGCGGCCCCTGGCCCAGGCTTCCGGCCATTCCATCCAGGTGAACCACCTGCCTGCGCGTCGCTTTGATGTCGAGGCCAACGTGCTCGATGCCCAGAAGCTCTTTTCCGTGTCTGGTTGGAGAGCCCAGGTGTCTCTCCAGAAGGGCCTCGCCCAGATGTGGGATCATGCCCTGAAGGCCTCCTCCTCCCCCTGAGGACCGCCTCCGTTCTCCCGGTCCTGACCCATGGGTATTCTTTCGCGGCTGCAGGTACTTCGTGGATCTGCCGTTGCCCAGTCCCCATCCCTGGACCCCTTCCTCAGCACGGCCAACCCCTCCCGCAACCCCGCCTGCGGGGAGTTTGAGGTGGACGGCTGGGTCACCTCCGCGTTCGTGGCCCGCACCCTGGTTCCCGTGGTCGGTGTCCATCCCTTCCCCCTCCAGGAACTGATGCTGATGACGGCGACGGTCTGTCGCTTCGAGCCCTCACTGATCTTCGAGTGGGGCACAAACATCGGCAAGTCGGCGAGGATCTTTTATGAAATCGCCCAGTACTTCAAAATCTCCACCACGATCCATTCCTGCGATCTTCCCGACGACGTCGACCATGTGGAGCATCCCCATGCCCAGCGGGGTGCCATGGTGCGGGGCCTCGAGGGGGTGCAGCTGCACCAGGGTGACGGCCTGACCACCTCCCTCGGCCTGTGGGAGCGGGCGGGGCGTCCCCCGTGCCCCCTGTTCTTCCTCGACGGTGACCACAGCCACGCCAGCGTCAGGCGGGAGATCGACGGGATCCTGGCGGCGATCCCCGATCCGGTGCTGCTGCTCCACGACACCTTTCTTCAGTCTTCCGAATCCGGCTACAACATCGGCCCCCGCCAGGCCGTCGAGGAGTCCCTGGCCGCCCATCCCGGCCGCTTCCAGGCGGTGCATTCCGGGCTCAGCCTGCCTGGCATGACCCTGCTCTATTCCAGTGCCCCGGCTGCGGCGTAGGTTCGCCCCAGCCCCCTCGACCCATGAAGATCCTCCATACGGTCGAGTCCTATCTGCCGGCCCGCCATGGCATGTCGGAGGTGGTGCGGCAGATCTCTGAGCGGCTGGTGGCCCGGGGCCACGACGTCACCGTCGCCACCCGCTCCGACCCGGCGCGCACCGGCGACAGCATCGAAGGGGTGAAGGTCAGGGGATTCGACGTCCAGGGGAAGAGTGCGGTGGGGGTCTGGGGGGATGTCTCCGGCTACCAGCGTTACCTGCTCGCCTCCGATGCCGATGTGATCGTCAACTTCGCGGCGCAGCAGTGGGCCACCGACCTGATGCTGCCGCTGCTACCCCAGCTGAAGGCCCGCAAGGTGTTCGTTCCCACGGGTTTCTCCGCCCTGGGGGATCCCACCTTCGCCGCCTACTTCGCCGCCATGGGCGAATGGATGCGCAGCTATGACACCTGCGTCTTTCTTTCCGACTCCTATCGCGACATCGACTTCGCCCGCCGGGAGGGCGTCGAACGCATCGCCATCATTCCCAACGGGGCGGCCGCCGAGGAGTTTGAGCGCCCCCGCGACCCGGGACTGCGGGCGCGGCTCGGGATTCCCGAGGACGACCTGCTGATCCTGCATGTCTCCGGCTACCTGTCGGTGGCCAAGGGGCAGGCCGAGGCCCTCGAGATCTTCTCCCATTCCGATCTGCGGCAGGCCACCCTGCTGCTGGTCAGTCCGGATTTCGCCCAGTCCCTGGCCCGCTCCCTGACGCCGCGCCAGCTGGCCCGGGGCCTGTACCACCTGCTGCGGGGCAAGGGGCTGCGGGCCCTGGCCTTCCCCACCCAGCTGCAGGTCATGAAGCGGCTCAACCGTCGCCGCAACAGGGCTGCGTACCGGCAGGTCCTCGGCCATGCCCTCTCCCGCCACGACACGGTGAGTGCCTTCCTCGAGGCCGACCTGCTGCTGTTCCCCTCCTGGATCGAGTGTTCCCCCCTGGTGCTGTTCGAAGCCGCCGCGTCCCACACGCCCTTCCTGGTCACACCGGTGGGCAATGCCGCCGAGATCATTGCCTGGACCGGGGGGGGCGAGCTGTTGCCCGGTGAGCGCAGCGACGACCGGGAAGGCAGCGTGCGGGCCGATGTGGCCGCCGGGACCCAGCGGCTGGAGGCCCTGGTGGCCGATGCCCCCGCCCGCACCCGGATGGCCGCCTCCGCCCACCGGGCCTGGCAGGCCCACTTCACCTGGGAGCGCATCGCCGACCAGTACGAACGGCTGTACCGCTGCCTGCTGGAGGGGGAGGCGATCACCGACCAGTTCCCGGCCCCGCCCCAGCTCTGATGCGCACCCTCACCCTGATCTTTTCCAAGGATCGGCCCCTGCAGTTGCAGGCGACCCTGGCGTCATTCGCCCTGCATTGCCGCGAGGCGGCGCAGACGCCGGTCACGGTGCTCTACCGGACCAGCTCAGAGGCGTTCGCCCAGGGATACGCCCAGCTGCAGCAGGAGTTCCGGGGCCGGCTCCTGATCGATTGGGTGGAGGAGCGCTCCTTTCGCCACGATCTGCTGGCCTGCCTGCGGCAACCCCCCGCCGCCTCCCGCTGGCGCCGGATCCTGGATCGCCTGCGGCTGCGCTCCTGGCGCGCCAGCTGTGAGCAGCTGCTGTTTCTCGTCGACGACAACATCTTCGTGCGGCCCTTTTCGTTGCAGGCGGTCCATGGCGCCCTCGAACAGCAGCCCTCGGCCCTTGGCTTCTCCCTGCGCGTCGGCCGCAACACCACAACGTGCTATTCGATGAGCTGCGCGCAGCCGCTGCCGGATTTCCAGCCCGCGGACGGGGGGCTGCGGTTTCGCTGGGTGGGACAGACCGGCGACTTCGGCTATCCGATCGAGGTGTCCAGTTCCGTCTATCGCCTCGCCGATCTGATCGGCCTGCTGCGGACCCTGCCTTACACCAACCCCAACCGCCTGGAGCAGGTGCTGTCCTCCTCCAGTTCCCTGTTCGCCTTCCGCAAGCCCGATCTGCTCTGTTTCGAGCAGTCGGTGGCCTTCTGCGCGCCGATCAACAAGGTGCAGACCATCCTCGACAACCGGGCCGGTGAAAGTGATGACTACTCCAGTGAGGCCCTGCTGGGGCTCTTCCTGGACGGTCAGCGGGTGGATGTCGAGAGCCTGCGGGATTTCGTTCCCCAGGCGGCCCATGTGGAAATCGATCTGCCGCTGCAAGCCACCCCGGCGCCGTGACGGCGCGCATCGCGACCCTGCTCTGCATGAAGGGGGACACACCGCAGGCCCTGGCCCTGCGGGCCATCCGCAGCACGGCCTCCAGCCTGGCCCCCGGAGACCTGCTGTACCTGCGCGTCGATGGGGGCCGGCTCACGGACCCCGACCGGTTCCGAGCCGCCGCCGCGCCCGCCACGCTCGTGCTGCGGGAGGTGGCGGAATCCCGAGGACTCGCCCACGGCCTCAACCAGCTCCTGGAGGAGGCCCTGCGGGATCCAGGTGTGGCCTTCCTGGCGCGCATGGATGCCGATGATGAATCCCTCCCCGGGCGCATGGCGTGCCAGCGCCAGTACATGATCGAGCACACCGACGTTGACATTCTTGGCACGGCCTGCCACGAAGTTGATGAGCACGGCGCCTATCTTCAGCTCAAGCGGATGCCCATCAGCCACGCCGCCATCGTGGCCACGTTGCCGCGCAGCAATCCCCTTAATCACCCCACGGTGATGCTGCGTCGCCGGGTTTTTACATCCGGTCTGCGTTACCGCGAAGATGTGAAACGCACGGAGGACTATCACCTCTGGATCGCGGCGGCGACGGCGGGCTTCGTGTTCGCCAACCTGCCGGAACCGCTGCTGAACTTCCAGCGGGACGCCGCCTTCTTCCGGCGCCGTGGCGGCTGGCGGCAGGCCTGGGCCGATCTGCATGTGCGGCTCAGGGCGATGCGGGAGCTTCAGCTGTATTCAGCGATGAATCTTCTGTGGGCCATTGCCGCCTTTGGCCTTCGCCTCCTGCCGGCGAGTCTGCAGAAGTGGCTCTATCGCCGACTGCGGTAGCCGTTCCGGTTCCGCTGCCTCCAGGCCCACCCATCCCGACAGATGTCCTCGAGGCTGCGCGTGGTGGACCAGCCCAGAAGATGCCTGGCGGCGGAGGAATCGGCCACACTCTCCGCCACATCGCCCGGCCGGCGGGGTGCAAACTCGTAGGCCACGGGACAGCCGTTGATGCGCTCGAACGCCTGGATCATTTCCAGCACGGAATGGCCATGGCCACTGCCCAGATTGAGGGTCAGGATCTGTTCGTCTGAGGCCAGGAGCACCTCCAGGGCCTGCCGATGGCCTTCGGCGAGATCCATCACATGGATGAAGTCACGGATGCCGGTGCCATCGGGTGTGGGCCAGTCGGAGCCGAAGATCTGCACGTGGGGGCGGATCCCCATGGCCACCTGGGTGATCAGGGGAAAGAGATTTGAGGGCACCCCATTGGGGTCTTCGCCGATGCATCCGCTGGGGTGGGCACCGACGGGGTTGAAATAGCGCAATCGCGCCATGCGCCAGCCCGCCTCACTCTGGGCCACATCGGCCAGCAACTGCTCGACAGCCGCTTTGGTCTGACCGTAGGGATTGGCCGGTTGAATGCAGGCGCTTTCCGGGATCGGCAACGCCTCGGGGAAGCCGTAGAGCGCGGCGGTGCTGCTGAACACGATGGTGCGGCAGCCATGCCGGCGCATGGCCTCGAGCAGGCAGCGGGTGCCCTCGACATTGACGTGCCAGTAGCTGAGCGGTTGGTGGATCGAGTCGCCCACCGCTTTGAGGCCGGCGAAGTGAAGAACGGCCGTGATGCCGGGGCTGTCACCGGGGTATGCGGATCGGAACGCCCGATCCAGATCCGCCGAGCTTCTGATATCACCGTTGATGAAGATCAGTTGGCTTTCGCCCGTGGCCGAGGTCCATTCCTGGCGGTCGCTGGGCTGGCCTGGGCTGAGGTTGCAGAGCTCCGCAACCCGGTGCAGGGCTTCAAGGTTGCTGTTCTGCAGGTTGTCGACAACAACCACGCGATAGCCCGCACCGATCAGCACGAGACAGGTGTGGCTGCCGATGAAGCCGGCCCCTCCAGTGATCAGGACAGTCGCCAAAGACCGTTGCCATTCCTGTCTGATCCTACGAGGTCATGGGGCTCTATGCATGGCCTTGAAATCGGCTCTGGATGGCAGTTGACAGCTGACAGGCTGGGCCCCTCGTGCTCTTGCCAGCAGTCGTATTGTCTTGATCAGGATGAGGGTATCAAGCATCAGACTGGCATTGCGCAGATAGTACAGGTCGTAGCTCAGTTTCATCCTGCTGTCTTCGATGCTGGCGCCGTAGGGATAGCAGACCTGCGCCCATCCGCTCAGGCCTGGCCGTACCCAGTGGCGCACGCGATAATGCTGGATCTGTTGTTCCAGGGTGTCCTCAATCTCGGGCCTTTCCGGCCTCGGGCCGATCAGGCTCATCTCACCCTTGAGAACGGCAATCAGCTGAGGCAGTTCATCGATGCGCAGCCGTCTCAAGGTGTTTCCCACCAGGGTGACACGCGGGTCATTGCGGCTGGCCCAGCGGGCCCCGCGTGCCTCCGCTTCCTGACACATGGTTCTCAACTTCCACACTTCGATGGCCTCGCCGTAGAGGCCCGTGCGCCGCTGGCGGTAGAGGATGCCCCCCCCGTCTTCGAGGCGGATGGCGATGGCGGCGATCAGCAGAATCGGCGCCGTGACCACCAGCAACAGGCTGGCGACGACCACGTCCCCCAGGCGTTTGAGCCGCCATCCCCAGCGGTTGGGTTGCAGTTCGAAGCCATCCGCCTGCAGCAGCCAGCGGCTCGAGAACAGCTCCGGGGGGACCCGCTGGAGATGGTGCTCGGCCCAGATCACGAGGCTGCAGACGCTGGCGCCGCGTTCGCGCCGTGCCAGCAACTTCTGCAGCAGGGCATCGTTCAGTTCGGCGGCCTCGCTCACCGCGATGCCATCCACCGTCAGCAGGATCGTCTCGAAGTCAGGTGCGAGCGCCCGGCAGTCGCAGTAGTGGAGATCGAGCAGCGGCTGCCCTCCGTCACGCTCCAGCTCCCGTTGAACCACATCCAGTTCCGCGGCCTCCCCCACCAGCAGCCAGGCCTGGCGCCGACTCAGCAGGCGGGTGACAACCAGCTGGGCCGTTCCCGAGGCCAGGGTGACGGCCGCCAGCAGGGGAAGGATGAAGTTGCGGAACGTTCGCGGATCTTCAACCTTCAGGCCCCAGTTGAGCACCACGACGACGACGGCGAGCACCAGCAGGGCGACCACGACGGTGGCGCCCAGCCGCCGGCGCTGGGAATCCCGCTGGCCCTGGTCGGGCTTGGAGTAGCGCCCCAGCAGGTACGAAACGCCCACCCAGAGGCCGATCAGGCCCGCGATGGCACCGGTGACACCGGCCCAGCGGTCGAATCGCTGCAGGAACAGGCTGTTGTAGGTCCCGAGCAGCAGCAGGGTGTCGAACAGGGCCAGCCCCAGCAGCAGCCGCCGCTGTCTCAGCCAGGGAGTCCGCCACCACATGCCTAGCCGCCACCGCCACCCCTGGACTTTATGGGCGCTTCCGCCTGGCGCCCCCGATCCCCGGATTCGCCGTCACCGCCCCCATTTGACCAAGGGACCCCCCATGGGGCATGCTCGACCAGTCGGTGTGAACCGGCAGGGCCGAGCCCGGCGCCGTTATCGGCACGCAAGCATGGGTCCGATCAATGCGGATGTAGCTCAGTGGTAGAGCATCTCCTTGCCAAGGAGAGGGTCGAGAGTTCGAATCTCTTCATCCGCTTGTCTGTTTCAGCATCAGGCGCTGGCTGTCCACCCGGCTGAAGCCCAGGCGCTCGTAGAAGCCCTCGCCCGTGGTGGTCATCAGATACACCCGTTCAGCAGCGGCCACGGGTGGGCTGGCCAGCAGTTCCTCCACGATCCGCCGTCCCAGTCCCCGGCCCTGGTGGTCCGCCGCCACCACCACGTCCCAGAGCACGGCGCGGAACACGCCGTCACTGGTGGCGCGCCCGAACCCCACCAGCTGGTTCCCCTGCCAGGCGCTCACCACCACCTGGCTGCCGCTGAGCATCCGTGCCAGCTGGGAGCGCCGCCGGCCGGTGGCCCAGAAGCTGTGGCCGTCGAGCAGGGCGCCGAGGGCCGCCAACCGCCAGCGCAGGCGCAGGCAGAGGCCGCTGTGGCGGATCAGCCGCACCGGGGCTGCGGCAGGGTCGGGGGGCCTGGGGATGGCGGTGCTCAACGGGCCGGCGTGAAGGGCATCAGCTGCGAATCCTGCTAGGTGGTCGGCGCCGGAGGGCTCCCCAGGTGCGGATCCCCGGCGACGGGGGCGCCGAGAACCCTTGCAGCAGCACGATTCTTCGCTCTCGGCCACGGTTTTGCGATGGTAGGGTAAGCAACTACGGACAGGCCAACTCCATGCTCAAGCTGCTGCTGGGTGATCCCAATGCCCGCAAGCTGAAGCGCTACCAGCCGCTGGTGTCCGACATCAACCTGCTGGAAGAGGAGATCGAGCCCCTCAGTGACGAGGAGCTGCGGGGCCTGACGGCCGAGTTCCGCCAGAAGCTGGAGAAGCCCGAGACGGCGGCACGCCGCAAGGCCCTGCTTGATGAGCTGCTGCCCCAGGCCTTCGCCGTGGTGCGGGAGGCCGGCAAGCGGGTGCTGGGCATGCGCCACTTCGACGTGCAGCTGATCGGCGGCATGGTGCTGCACAACGCCCAGATCGCCGAGATGAAGACCGGCGAGGGCAAGACCCTGGTGGCCACCCTGCCGGCCTACCTCAACGCCCTCACCGGCCGCGGGGTCCACGTGGTCACGGTGAACGACTACCTGGCCCGCCGCGACGCCGAGTGGATGGGCCAGATCCACCGCTTCCTGGGGCTGAGCGTCGGCCTGATCCAGCAGGACATGAGCCCGCCGGAGCGGCGTCGCAACTACGCCTGCGACATCACCTACGCGACCAACTCCGAACTGGGCTTCGACTACCTGCGCGACAACATGGCGAGCGACATCGCCGAGGTGGTGCAGCGCGAGTTCCAGTACTGCATCATTGACGAGGTGGACTCGATCCTCGTTGACGAGGCCCGCACCCCCCTGATCATCTCCGGGCAGATCGAGCGGCCCCAGGAGAAGTACATGCAGGCGGCCCGGATCGCCGGCGAGCTCGTGCGTGCCGCCGAGATGGGCAAGGACGGCATCGATCCCGAGGGCGATTACGAGGTCGATGAGAAGCAGCGCAACGTCACCCTCACCGACGAGGGCTACCAGAAGGCGGAGCAGCTGCTCGGTGTCCAGGACCTCTTCAACCCCCAGGACCCCTGGGCCCACTTCATCAACAACGCCCTCAAGGCCAAGGAGCTGTTCGTCAAGGACGTCAACTACATCGTGCGCGACTCCGACGCGGTGATCGTGGACGAGTTCACCGGCCGGGTGATGCCGGGGCGCCGCTGGAGCGACGGCCTGCACCAGGCGATCGAGGCGAAGGAGGCCCTGCCGATCCAGCCCGAGACCCAGACCCTGGCCAGCATCACCTACCAGAACTTCTTCCTGCTCTACCCCCGCCTCGCCGGCATGACCGGCACCGCCAAGACCGAGGAAGTGGAGTTCGAGAAGACCTACAAGCTGGAAGTGGCCGTGGTGCCCACCAACCGCACCCGCTCCCGCGCCGACTGGCCCGACCAGGTCTACAAGACCGAAACGGCGAAGTGGCAGGCCGTGGCCGCCGAGACCGCCCAGGTGCACAAGAGCGGCCGTCCTGTGCTGGTGGGTACCACCAGCGTGGAGAAATCGGAGCTGCTCTCCACCCTGCTGCAGGAGCAGGCGATCCCCCACAACCTGCTCAACGCCAAGCCGGAGAACGTGGAGCGGGAGGCCGAGATCGTCGCCCAGGCGGGCCGGGCCGGCGCCGTCACCATCGCCACCAACATGGCCGGCCGGGGCACCGACATCATCCTGGGCGGCAACAGCGACTACATGGCCCGCCTCAAGCTGCGGGAAGTTCTGCTGCCGCGGCTGGTGCGCCCCGAGGAGGGCCACCGTCCGCCGGTGCCCCTGCAGCGTTCCACCGAAGCGCCGGCCGGCTTCGGCGGCGCCGTGGCCCCCAGCTCCAGGCCCGCCACCGAGGCCCGGGCCATCGGCAACCTCTACCCCTGCAGCCTCTCCGAAGACACGGAGAAGGCACTCTCCAGCTTCGCCCGCGAGCTGGTGGCGGCCTGGGGCGACCGCACCCTGACCGTGCTCGAACTCGAGGACCGCATCGCCCAGGCGGCGGAGAAGGCCCCCACCGACGACGCCCAGATCCAGCGCCTGCGGGAACTGATCGCCCAGGTGCGTGCCGAGTACGACGTCGTGGTCAAGCAGGAGGAGGCCCAGGTCCGCACCGCCGGGGGCCTGCACGTGATCGGCACCGAACGCCACGAATCGCGCCGCGTCGACAACCAGCTGCGGGGCCGGGCCGGCCGCCAAGGCGACCCGGGCAGCACCCGCTTCTTCCTGTCCCTCGAAGACAATCTCCTGCGCATCTTCGGCGGCGACCGGGTGGCGGGTCTGATGAACGCCTTCCGGGTGGAGGAGGACATGCCGATCGAATCGGGCATGCTCACCCGCTCCCTGGAGGGGGCCCAGAAGAAGGTGGAAACCTACTACTACGACATGCGCAAGCAGGTGTTCGAGTACGACGAGGTGATGAACAACCAGCGCAAGGCGGTGTACACCGAGCGGCGACGGGTGCTGGAGGGCAGGGAGCTCAAGCAGCAGGTGATCGGCTACGGCGAGCGCACCATTGACGACATCGTCGAGGCCTATGTGAACCCCGACCTGCCGCCCGAGGAGTGGGATCTCACCCGTCTGGTGGAAAAGGTCAAGGAGTTCATCTACCTGCTGGAGGACCTCACCCCCGAGCAGGTGGGTGGCCTCTCGATGGAGGAACTCAAGGCCTTCCTGCAGGAGCAGATGCGCAATGCCTATGACATCAAGGAGGGGCAGATCGAGCAGATGCGGCCGGGCCTGATGCGGGAAGCGGAGCGTTTCTTCATCCTCCAGCAGATCGATACCCTCTGGCGTGAGCACCTGCAGGCCATGGAAGCCCTGCGGGAATCGGTGGGCCTGCGGGGCTACGGCCAGAAGGATCCCCTGATCGAATACAAGAACGAGGGCTACGACATGTTCCTGGAGATGATGACCCAGATGCGGCGCAACGTGATCTACTCGATGTTCATGTTCCAGCCCCAGGTGCCCCAGGCGGTCACGGCCTGAGGGGGGTCTCCTCGCCGCTCGCGGTTTCGCCCAGGAACTCGAGAATCTCCCGATCGCGCAGGTTCTGGGCGTTGCCGCTGCAGGGTTCCTGCAACGGCCTGCCGGCGGCCACTTCCCGCAGGCAGGCCTGCAGCCGGTTGACGTCGTTCTCCAGGCTGTCGATGCGCTCCATCAGGTTGCGGATCACCGAGGCCTCCGCATCCGGCAGGGCGGAGTGGGCCAGGGGATCGATGCGGGCCCCCGCCTGGTGGATCACCCGGCCGGGAATGCCCACAACGGTGCTGTCGGCCCCCACGTTGCGCAGCAGCACCGAGCCGGCGCCGATGCGGGTGTTGGGGCCCACGGTGATCGCCCCCAGCACCTTGGCCCCCGCCCCCACCACCACGTTGTCCATCAGGGTGGGGTGGCGCTTGCCGTGCTCCTTGCCGGTGCCCCCCAGGGTCACGCCCTGGTAGAGGAGGCAGTTGTCGCCGATGACGCTGGTTTCGCCGATCACGACGCCCATGCCGTGGTCGATGAACACGCCGCGGCCGATCCGGGCGCCCGGGTGGATCTCCACGCCGGTGAGCAGGCGTCCCAGCTGGCTCAGCAGCCGGGGGATCAGGGGCAGGCCCAGCCGCCAGAGGCGGTGGCTGACGCGGTGCAGCTCGATGGCATGGAAGCCCGGATAGCAGAGCAGGATCTCCAGGGTGCCCCTGGCCGCCGGATCCCGTTGCCGGATGATGGCCAGGTCGGCCCTGAGTGCATCGAGCATGGGTTCCGGACTTCAGACCGCCAGGAGGCCGATCTCCTTGCGCAGTTGGTCGATGGTGGCGGCGCCAAGGTAGCTCTGGGCACAGTGCACCATGGGCAGGCGCATCAGCTGGGCGCGGTTCTGGCGCAGGGTCTGCTCCACCAGGGGCAGGCTGGGCTTGTCGCAGATCACGTGGCTGGAGGCCCGCAGCAGGGCCAGCAGGCGGCTGCTGGTGTCGGGATTGGCCGTCATCACCAGCAGTTCGTTGCCCCGCATGCTGTGCAGGATCACCTCGGCGGCCCGCAGGATCCCGGGGCTGATGCTCACCAGGCCCACGCAGCTGCCGGGACGCAGCTCCTTGAGCATGCCCAGTTCGTGGCCGAAGTCGTTGAGGTCGACCGGCACGGCCCGCACGCCGTGCACCTTGGCGATCTGCTCCACCTCCTGGAGGAAGTAGCGGCTGGTGACCACCGTGCCCTTGCTGGAGGTCTCCAGCACCGATTCCAGCTCCTCGATCGGCACCACTTCCACCGGCACCTCCAGGCTGGGCTTGAGTTCCTCGGCGATCAGGATTGAGGCGCCGATGTCCTCGCGGGAGGTGCTCACCAGCACCCGGGCGCCGCAGCGCAGCCGCCAGTCGATCTCGCGGGTGAGCAGCTCCCGCGCCTGCTGCAGGGTGCAGCCGGCATTCAGCAGCCCATCGACGCTCTGGCGCACCTCCCGGTCGATGTCCGGCAGGGCCTTGCTGCGCAGCCCCGGCGGCGGCTTGATCTCGCGCGGGTTCTGCTGGTCACGCACATAGATCCCCGAGCCGGCCATGGCCTCCACCACGCCGTCGGTTTCGAGCTGGCGGTAGACCTTGCTGATCGTGTTGCGGTGCAGGCCGGTCTGCATGGCCAGCTGGCGCGTGCTCGGCAATCGGTGGCCCGGTGGGTAATGCCGGGCGGCGATGGCGAAGCAGATCTGGTTGTACAGCTGGGTCGACGCCGGGATGTCGCTCTCCTGCTGGATGTGAAAACGCACGCCAGTGTGGCCAGGGGTTCTGGCCGCCACCCTAAGGAGCTTTGGGCCCCGTGACAATTCCCTCGTTGTCATACGACCATGTGCCGGTTGCCCTGTGCCGGTTTGTCCGTCTCCGATTCCGTCGCCTCCTGGCAGTCGATCGACCCCCGCCGCCCGGACCAGGTGCCGCTGCGCTGCTGGTGGGCCCGACCCGCCGAAGGACCGCCCCGGGGAGGGGTGCTGGTGCTGCCGGAGGTGTTCGGCATCAACGGCTGGATCCGGAGCGTGACGGAGCGGCTGGCGGCGGCGGGGTACGCGGTGCTGGCGGTGCCCCTGTTCGCCCGCACCGCCCCTGAGCTGGATCTGGGTTACGGCCCGGAGGAGCTGGCCCTGGGCCGCAGCCACAAGGAGCGCACCCGCACCGACCAGCTGCTCGCCGATGTGGGCCTGGCCGCTGACTGGCTGCAGGAGCAGTTGCCCTCGTCAGCCGCCGGCCTGGGTTGTGTGGGGTTCTGTTTCGGTGGCCATGTCGCCCTGCTGGCGGCCACCCTGCCCGCGGTGGCCGTCACGGTGGACTTCTACGGCGCCGGCGTGGCCTCGGGGCGTCCCGGCGGTGGACCCGCCAGCCTCGATCTGGTGCCGTCGATCGGCGGCACGCTGCTGTGCATCTGCGGCGATGACGATCCCCTCATCCCCCCGGCGGATGTGGCCGCGATCGAAACGGCCCTTTCGGCCGCCAACGTCGCCCGGGTTCTGGCCGCGGTGCCGACCCCGCCCCACCGGCTGGTGCGGCTGGAGGGGGGACACGGCTTCATGTGCTCGGCCCGGCCCGACCATCGTCCCGAGGCGGCGGCGACGGGCTGGTCGCTGCTGCTCGAGAGCTTCGAGCAGGTGCTGGGGGACCGGGGTTCGGCCTGATGGCGGCTTAGCCGGCCGCGGCGGCCGCCGTCTTGCCGGCCGCCTGCTTGCGGGGGCTGAGGAACATGATCATGTTGCGGCCCTCCCGCTTGGGGGGCTGCTGGATCTCGGCGTTCTCCTCGAGGTCCTTGGCCATGCGGTACAGGAGCTGTTCGGCCAGGGCCGTGTGCTGGATCTCCCGGCCCCGGAAGATCACCGTGCACTTCACCTTGTCGCCGGACTTGAGGAAGCGCACCGCCTGACCGATCCGCACCTGGTAGTCGTGCGAGTCGATCTTGTAGCGCATCTTCACCTCCTTGACCTCGGTCTGGTGCGATTTCTTCTTGGCCTCCTTGGCCTTCTTCTCCTGCTCGAACTTGTACTTGCCGTAATCCATGATCCGGCAGACCGGCGGATCGGCCTTCTCGCTCACCAGGACCAGGTCGAGCTCGCGGTCGCGGGCGACCTCGAGGGCCGCCTCTCGGGTGATGACTCCCAGTTGACTGCCGTCCGCATCCACCACACGAAGGTTGGGGTAGCTGATGCGGTCGTTGATGTTGGGCAGCTCCCGCACGGGAGCACGGCGATCAAAACGGGGACGGGGAGGCATTCACAGGGGCGGTTAGCTGTTCACCCTAAACCGCCCATGGCCGCTCCCATGGCCTGTTGAAGCACATCGGCCTCCGAAGCCCCGGCCGTGGCGGCCTCCGTCAGCCAGAGGGGCTGGTGCTGGCGCCGGAACCAGGTCCGCTGCCGTTTGGCGTACTGCCGGGTCCGCCGCTCCGTCAGGGCGATGGCGGCGTCCCGCTCCAGTTCGCCCCGCAGCAGCCGGGCGGCTTCGCCGTAGCCGATCGTGGCGAGCAAGGGGCAGTCGGCGCCGAAGCGATCGATCAGCCGGGCGGTTTCCTCCACCAGCCCGTCCTCGTAGAGGGCGGCCGTGCGTCTCCGGATGCGCTGGGGCAGGTCGGCGGGATCCAGGCCCAGCTCCAGAACCCGCCAGGGGGGAGGGGAATGGCCCTGCTGGGCCGACAGGGGCCGCCCGGTGGCGTAGAGCACCTCCAGGGCCCGGATGGTGCGCACCGCATCCGCCGCGGCGATGCGACCGGCCGCCACCGGATCCGCCTGGCGCAGCACCTGGTGGCACACCGGCTGCCCCAGGGCGGCGAACTGGGCCCGCAGGGCCGGCTGGGGCGGCACCGCCGGCGGCTGCAGGCCCGCCAGCAGGGCCTTGAGATAGAGGCCGCTTCCCCCCACCAGCAGGGCCACACCCCGGCGCCGGTGTTCCGCCGCGATCGCGGCGCCCGCCAGGGCCGTGAACTCCTGCAGGGTGAGGGGCTGGTCGGGGTCGCTCAGATCCAGCAGTTCGTGGCGGACCCGGGCCCGCTGGGCGGGGGTGGGCTTGGCCGTCCCCACATCCATGTGGCGGTACATCTGGCGGGAATCCACCGACAGCACGGCCAGATCGAGGGCCTCGGCCAGCTCGATCGCCAGGGCGGTCTTGCCGCTGGCCGTCGGGCCGAGCAGGGCGATCACCAGGGGCCGATCGGCTTCGGATGCGGCGCCGGGTTCGGCTCCGGGAAGGGGCGCCACGGGGGTCGGGAGCGGCGGCCGCAGGCCGGGCGCGACAGGGGAATCGGGCCATCCTGCCGGAGGGGGACGCTGGCGGCGATTGCACCCCCGATCCAAATCGGTTCTCAGAGGCGCCTCTGGGGCCCTCCGGGACGGCGGTGGTAGATTGACCTTTGCGCAGCGTCCTTTCGGAGCCGCTTCGCCCCATTGCCGCCCCACCGCCCCTGGGATTCGCCGCCCTTGTCAGCCCCCTGGGGAGCCCTTTTCTGAATGAGCGACGCCATCAAAGTCGAAGCGGCCTACGGCGCCGAGCAGATTCAGGTGCTGGAAGGCCTGGAGCCGGTGCGCAAACGGCCGGGCATGTACATCGGCACCACCGGCCCCCGGGGTCTGCACCATCTCGTCTACGAGGTGGTCGACAACTCGGTGGACGAGGCCCTGGCCGGCCACTGCGACGCGATCGTGGTCACCCTGCACTCGGATGGCTCCGCCAGCGTCACCGATAACGGTCGCGGCATCCCCACCGACATCCATCCCCGCACCGGGCGCAGCGCCCTGGAGACGGTGCTCACGGTGCTGCACGCCGGCGGCAAGTTCGGCAGCGGCGGTTACAAGGTCTCCGGTGGTCTGCACGGCGTCGGCATCTCCGTGGTCAACGCCCTCAGCGAATGGGTGGAGGTCACCGTCCATCGCCAGGGCCAGGTTCACCGCCAGCGGTTCGAGCGGGGCCTGCCCATCGGCACCCTCGCCTCCGAGGACGCCCCCGACGCCCACACCGGCACGTCGGTGCGCTTCCGGCCCGACATCGAGATCTTCAGTGGCGGGATCGAGTTCGATTACCACACCCTCTCCGCCCGGCTGCGCGAGCTCGCCTACCTCAACGGCGGGGTCCGCATCGTCTTCCGCGACGAGCGGCCCACGGCCACCAACGCCGCCGGTGAGGCGCACGAGGAGGTCTATCACTACGAAGGCGGCATCAGGGAGTACGTCGCCTACATGAATGCGGAGAAGGATCCTCTGCATCCTGAGATCATCTATGTGAATGCCACCAAGGACGGCGTCCAGGTGGAGGCGGCGCTGCAGTGGTGCGTCGATGCCTATTCCGACAGCATCCTGGGGTTTGCCAACAACATCCGCACCGTGGATGGCGGCACCCACATCGAGGGCCTCAAGACGGTACTCACCCGCACCCTGAACACCTTCGCCAAGAAGCGGGGCAAGCGCAAGGACGCTGACACCAACCTGGCCGGCGAGAACATCCGCGAAGGTCTCACGGCCGTGCTGTCGGTCAAGGTGCCGGATCCGGAATTCGAGGGCCAGACCAAGACCAAGCTGGGCAACACCGAGGTGCGCGGCATCGTCGACACGACGGTGGGTGAGGCCCTCGGTGAATACCTGGAGTTCAACCCCCAGGTGATCGACCTGATCCTCGAGAAGGCGATCCAGGCCTTCAACGCCGCCGAGGCCGCCCGCCGGGCCCGGGAGCTGGTCCGGCGCAAGTCGGTGCTGGAGAGCTCCACCCTGCCCGGCAAGCTCGCCGACTGCAGCTCCCGCGACCCGAGCGAATCGGAGATCTACATCGTGGAGGGGGATTCGGCCGGTGGCTCCGCCAAGCAGGGCCGCGACCGTCGCTTCCAGGCGATCCTTCCCCTGCGGGGCAAGATCCTCAACATCGAGAAGACCGACGACGCCAAGATCTACAAGAACACCGAGATCCAGGCCCTGATCACGGCCCTGGGACTGGGCATCAAGGGCGAAGACTTCGAGGAGAAGAATCTCCGCTATCACCGCATCGTCATCATGACGGACGCCGACGTGGACGGCGCCCACATCCGCACCCTGCTGCTTACCTTCTTCTATCGCTACCAGAAGGCCCTGGTGGAGGGGGGCTACATCTACATCGCCTGTCCGCCCCTCTACAAGGTGGAGCGGGGCAAGAACCACAATTACTGCTACAACGAAAGCGAGCTCAAGAAGGTGCTCGAAGGCTTCGGTGAGAAGGCCAACTACAATATCCAGCGTTTCAAGGGCCTCGGTGAAATGATGCCCAAGCAGCTCTGGGAAACCACCATGGACCCGGAGACCCGCATGATGAAGCGGGTTGAAATCGAGGATGCCCTCGAGGCCGACCGCATCTTCACGATCCTGATGGGCGACAAGGTGGCGCCGAGGCGGGAATTCATCGAGACCCACAGCGCCGAGCTGGATTTCGCCCAGCTCGACATCTGATGACGCCCCGCCATCCGATGGCTGTGCCGGCCTGGCGCTGGGCCGCCCTGCTCGGCTTTGCCCTGCTGGCCCCGGCGGCCCTGCCGGCCGGTGGCGGTGATCGGCGCCTGCCGGAGGTCCGCCGTCGCGAGCGCCAGGCCGAGCCCCTGCTCAGCAACGGTGCCCTCGGACTCCAGTGCGCTCCCCGGTGCCAGGCGCCGGTGCTGGCACGCCTGGAAACGGGTGCCCCGCTGCGGGTGCTGCGGGAGTGGATGGAGCCGGGTGGCCGCCGCTGGCTCCAGGTGGAGACCACCACCGCCCCCGGGCGGGCCAGCCGCGGCTGGCTGGCCGGCTGATCGGCCGACGCCTCAGGCGGCCAGGGCCTTTTCGATCGCGGCAGTCAGTTCGGCCCCGTCCGGTTCCACGGCGCTCTTGAAGCGGGCCACCACGCTGCCGTCCTTGCCGATCAGAAACTTCTCGAAGTTCCAGGCCACGTCACCGGCGGGTTCGGCCTGGGTGAGGGTGTCGTAGGGCGCCGTCTTGGAGCCGGTGGCATGCACCTTGTCGAACAGTTCAAAGCCCACGCCATAGGTGGTGGAGCAGAACTGCTGGATCTCCTCGAGGGTCCCGGGCTCCTGGGCGCCGAAGTCATTGCAGGGGAAGCCGAGCACGGCGAACCCCTGGGGGCCGAAGCGGTCCTGCACGGCCTGCAGGCCGGTGTACTGGCGCGTGAAGCCGCAGCGGCTGGCGACGTTGACGATCAGCAGCACCGTCCCATTCCATTCGCCGAGCCGGCGCTCCTCGCCGCTGGCGGTGCGCACCACCACGTCACTCACGTTCAGCGCCATGGATGTCTGGGGAGGGATGTTCGCTGCGGACCCTAGCGGCTCAGCCCATACACTCGTACCCACCGGCATGCGAGGAGCGATGGCTGAGGCCTCCGCCGTCGCCGAGGTGGTGGCCCGCCAGTTGGAGGGACTGCTGCAGGCGGGCAACTACGACGGCGCCAAACTGCTGCTTCAGCCCGTGCAGGCGGTGGATTCCGCCGAGGCGATCGGTACGCTGCCGCGCACGCTCCAGGCGCTTGCCTTCCGGCTGCTGCCCAAGAACGAGGCGATCGAGGTGTACGAGTACCTCGATGGTTCGGTGCAGCAGAGCCTGCTGGAGCGGCTGCGCTCCGGGGAGGTGCTGGAGCTGGTGGAGGAGATGTCCCCGGATGACCGGGTGCGGCTCTTCGACGAACTGCCGGCCAAGGTGGTGCGGCGGCTGCTGGCGGAGCTCAGCCCGGCGGAGCGGCGGGTCACGGCCCAGATGCTGGGCTACGAGGCGGAAACCGCCGGTCGCCTGATGACGACCGAGTTCATCGACCTCAAGGAGTTCCACAGCGCCCAGCAGGCCCTCGACATCGTCCGCCGCCGCGCCCGGGACACGGAGACGATCTACAGCCTTTACGTGACCGACGCCTCGCGCCACCTCAGCGGCATGCTCTCGCTGCGGGATCTGGTGACCGCCGATCCGGAGGACCGGCTGGGGGATGTGATGACGCGGGAGGTGATGAGCGTCGCCACCGACACCGACCAGGAGGAGGTGGCCCGGGTGATCCAGCGCTACGACTTCCTGGCGGTACCGGTGGTGGACCGGGAGCAGCGCCTGGTGGGCATCGTCACGGTGGACGACGTCATCGACGTCATCCAGCAGGAGGCCACCCGTGACCTCTACGCCGCCGGCGCCGTGCAGGCCGGCGACGAGGACGACTACTTCCGCAGCAACCTGTTCACCGTGGCCCGTCGCCGGGTGGTGTGGCTGCTGGTGCTGCTGGTGGCGAACACGGGCACCTCGGCCGTGATCGCCTCCGAACAGCTGGTGCTCAAGCAGGTGGTGCTGCTGGCGGCCTTCATTCCGTTGCTGATCGGCACCGGCGGCAACGTCGGTGCCCAGAGTTCCACCGTGGTCATCCGGGGCCTGAGCACCCAGCGGCTCCAGTCCCTGGGCCCCTGGCGCACCATCGGCCGGGAGCTGGTCGCCGGGGCGCTGCTGGGGGGCCTGCTGGCGGTGGTGGTCGTGCCCTGGGCCTGGACCATGGGGGGCAGTGCCCTGGTGGCCACCTCGGCCGGCATCAGCCTGGTGGCGATCACCACCCTGGCCGCCACCGCGGGCGCGGCCCTGCCCCTGCTGTTCGCCCGCCTCGGCCTGGATCCGGCCCTGATGTCGGCGCCGTTCATCACCACGGCCACCGACGTGGCCGGCGTTTTCATCTACCTCAAGACCGCCCAGCTGCTGCTGCCCCGGCTGGGGATGGGGTGATCCGGGGGGTTCGGCGGTTTCTGAGAGGAGTTCACACTTCGTGATGTTACGCTTTACAGACAGTTATGGATCGGATCCATGGTCGTCGCCCTCGCCTTCGCCCAGCCCTCGACGTCCGACACGGTCCAGGCCGACACGGTCCAGACGGTGGTCCGCGCCTCCCCGGGCCGGTCCATGCCCCCGATCGACGGCGACCTGGTCCGCTCCTACCTGCGGGACATCGGCCGGGTGCCGCTGCTGAGCCATGAGCAGGAGATCACCCTGGGCCGCCAGGTGCAGGAGCTGATGGCCCTCGAGGAGATGCGCGAGGAGCTGAAGATGCGCTCCGGCGGCACCGATCCGAGCCAGCAGGAACTGGCGGCGGCGGTGGGCCTGCGGCCCGAGGTGCTGCGCAAGCGCCTGCACGCCGGCCGCCGCGCCAAGGAGCGGATGGTGGCCGCCAACCTGCGCCTGGTGGTGAGCGTGGCCAAGAAGTACACCAAGCGGAACATGGAGCTGCTCGACCTGATCCAGGAGGGCACCATCGGCCTGGTG
>CALRJP020000005.1:0-169521 GCA_943367585.1 Rhizobium sp. Q54 | reverse complement strand
GCGGTGGGACAGCAGGTCGCGGATGGTCACCAAGGGGGCGATGGCCGGCGGACTGATGCGGGCCTGGGGGAGGGTGCGCAGCACCGGGTCGTCCCAGCCCACGCGCCCGTCACCCACCAGGCCCGCCACCACCGTGGCGGCGATCGGCTTCGAGAGCGACGCCAACTGGAAGACGGTGTCGGCATCCACCGCGCCGGGTTCGCCCACCCGCCGCACGCCGTAGCCCTTGAGAAACACCACCCGGTCGGCGTGCACCACCACGATCGCCAGCCCCGGGACACCGGTGCTGCGTTGCAGCTCCGTGGCCAGGGCATCGAGCCGGGGCAGGGCCGCCGCCACGCTTTCCGCCGTCACCTGGCGCGGCGGCGGCGGCGGGCCCGATGGCGCCTCGGTGCTGCGGGCAGCCCCCGGGAGCTGGAGCGCCAGACCCAGAACCAGGGCGGCCGCCCCGGGGCGGCGCAGGACGCTTGGGGCCACGGCAACGCCGGCGACTTCGAGAAAGCTAGGCCTGGCGGGGGCCCCCGACCCTGGGTCAGAAGCCACCGCCGCCGCCACCGCCATCGCCGCCGCCGGAGCTGCCCCCGCCGGAGCTGCCGCTCGAGCTGCTGGAGCTGCTGGAGCTGCTCGGCGACGACTGCATGGCGCCGGTGGTGGTGCTGAAGCAGTCCTCGAGGCTGGTGCCGAAATCGGAGGGGTCGAAGCTGTCGCCACTGCCGATGTACCAGCTGGGGGCCGCTTCGAGGATCCCCTGGAACGCGGCTGTCCACTGCCGGGTCAGGCCCGCCACCATCGCGTAGGGCAGGAAGCGCTCGAACAGCTCCGGCGTCAGCACCACCCGCTCCAGCCGCGGCGCCTCCACCCGACGCAGGAACTCCTGGAAGCCGAGGGTCTGGCGCAGCACCGCCGTGCCGCGGGTGGTGCGGCTGGGCATGATCCAGGCGAACACGCCCACCAGCACCACCGTCAGCGCCAGGGAGCCGAAGGTCAGCCACGGGTGAGCCTCCCCCTGCAGCATCACGATGTCGTGGGGCAGCAGCATCAGAGCCGCCAGCACCGCCGCGCCGGCCAGTCCCAGGCCGCCGAAGAAGGTGAGGGCCCGCACGGTGCCAGGCCAGCGCCGGAAGAACTTCTCCGCCAGCACCGCCTGCTTCACCAGCCGCTCGAAGCCGGGCAGATGCACGTAGTAATGGTCGCGGAGCTGATCGGTGCTGACTGTGTCTCCCGCCGTGCCAAAGGGGAAGAGCGTATCGATCAGGTAGGCCTCATGGGGCAGCAGCGCCCTCCGCTGGTCCGGCTCGCCCAGGAGAGTGAACTCGTAGCGCTTGCCCAGGTTCAGGAACAGCAGCTTCCGCTGGTCCTGTTCGATGCGCAGCTGGCCCTGCACCGCCAGCGCCACCAGGGTGGCCGAAAGGGCGGATCCGCTCACCTGCTCCGCCACCAGGCTGCCCAGCACCGCCGGCGGCAGGCCTTCGGGCGGTTCGTAGGCCACGGGCACCGCGCCGACGGCCGGATCCCGTCCGATGCGCCACCAGAGCGGGCCCAGCACGGCGGCGCTCAGCAGGGGCAGCAGCAGGGCCAGTCGCCCCTGCCACCAGCCGATCAGCTGGGCCATAGCCGAGGGCGGCGGCACCAGCCCCTTGGCGAAGCCCACCGCCAGGGTGAAGCCCTCGCCCGGCTCCAGCCGCCGGGTCGTGGTGCTTGCCACCGTGTCGGCCCCGATCGTCAGGGTGGCGTTCTGGTCCCGGGCGCCGCGGGGCCCGGTGTAGACCGAAGCGTGGAGTCCGGAAACAGCTGGCGGCAGTTGCACCAGGGCCGAGGCCCGCTCGATCGGCACCTCCCAGGCGTTGCCGGTGACGTTCCAGTTGAACTCGTCGTGGTCCGGATAGAAGCGCAGGCCCCGCTTCAGCCGGTAGGTGATCACGGCCGTGCGGCTGGCGTTCTCGGCGCCCGGAATCCAGATCTTCAGTTTCAGGTCGGAGCCGGGGTGGCTGCTCTCGTAGCGGTAGGACCGGCCCTCGGGGTCGGTGACCGCCAGCACCTGCAGCCCAAGGGGTTCGAGTCCGCCGGGCCGCCTGGCCAGCAGGGGGATCTGGCGCACCAGGCCGTTCCAGGAGCCATCGAAGCGGGCCGTGAGGGTTTCGCGCACCTGGACGCTGCCGGTGGGTGCCACCTCGGCCTGCATCTGGAAATCGGTGAGCGTGAGCTGGCGCTCGGTGGCGTTGGGTGCCGCGCCGGCCCCCCAGGGGGCCAGGAGCAGCAGCGTCAGGGCCAGGCCGAGCAGCCCACCCAGCCCCCAGCGCCAGCGGCGCCGCAGCCGCCGGGCGACCGGTGTGCCCTCAGCCATCGAAGCGGACGGCGGGAACCGCCGCTTCGGCCGGGTTCTCCAGTTCAAAGAAGGTGCGTGATCGGAACCCGAAGCTGCCGGCCACCAGGTTGGAGGGGAACTGCACGATCGCCGTGTTGAGATCCCGGACCACGGCGTTGTAATAGCGCCGGGCGCTCTGGAGCGTCTCCTCGATCTGGCTGAGGTTGGCCTGCAGGGTCTGGAAGCTCTCCTCCGCCCGCAGGGCCGGGTAGGCCTCCGCCAGGGCGAACAACTGGCCGAGCGACGCCCCCAGGGCCTGCTCCGCCTGCTGCTGCTCCCGGGGCCCCCGGGCGGCCACGGCGGCGTTGCGGGCTTCGATCACGGTCCGGAAGCTCTCCTTTTCATGGCTGGCATAGCCCCGCACCGTCTCCACCAGGTTGGGGATCAGGTCGTGGCGCCGTTTGAGCTGCACGTCGATGTCGGCCCAGGCGTTGTCCGCCAGCACCTGCAGCTGGGCCAGGCGGTTGTAGATCAGGATCAACCCGACGGCGGCGACCGCCACCAGGATCAGCAGCAGCGGCATCGGCCCAGGGATTGGGGTGGGTTTCAAGCCTAGGGGCGGGGTCCGAAGGGGCGATCCACGGGACTGCGTTCAGGGCTTGCGGCAGCTCACGTCCTGAGGAAAGCTCATGTCCTGAGGAAATAGATCAGCGCCACCACCACGCCCACCACCACGACGAGGGTGCGCAGGGTGGCGGGCTGGATCCGGGACGCCAGCCGGCCCCCCAGCGCCCCGCCGAGGATGGCGCCGATGGCCATCACCGCCGCAAGAGCCCAGGCCACCTGGCCGGAGAACAGGAAAAAGGCGGCGGCGGTGAGGTTGGTGGTGAAGGCCACCGCCTGCTTGAGCCCGTTGAGGCGGGTGAGGCTGTCCTCGAGCGTGAGGGCCAGCACCGCCAGCACGATCACGCTCAGCCCGCCGCCGAAGAAGCCCCCGTAGATGGCCGCCAGGAAGACCGGCGGCACGGCCCAGAGCTCCGAAGGGGGGCCGCCGCGGCGCTCGGAACGGCGCTGCACCCAGCGGCGCACGGGTTCCTGCACCGCCAGCAGCCCCGAGGCGAACAGGATCAGGAACGGCACCAGCTGGGTGAACAGCCGCTCGCCGGTCTGGAGCAGCAGCAGGCCGCCAAGAAGGCCCCCGGCGGCACCGGTGGGCAGCAGCAGCCACAGCCGTCGCCGCTGGCCCTGCAGGTCCCGGCGCTGGGCCACGGTGGCGCCCAGATAGCCGGGTGCCACGGCCACGGTGTTGGTGATGTTGGCCATCACCGCCGGCAGACCGATGGCCGTGAGGGCGGGAAAGCTGATCAGCGAACCACCACCGGCCAGGGCGTTGATCAGGCCGGCGGCGATCGCCGCCAGGCCCGCCACGGTCGCCTGGATCCCGAAGGGCAGGGGGTCCGTCATCACTGCTGGGAGGGTGGACGGACCCGCGGCCGCTCAGGGCTGGTCGATCCCATAGGGCTCCCCATCCGCCGGCAGGGTCACCCCCAGCCGCTGCCGCCACTCCGCCACCGGCAGCTCCCAGCCCTCCTCCCAGCGGACGGTGGCGAAGGGACGGGCGGTGAAGCCGATCGTGGTGCCGTGGCTGATCGACCGGCTGAGGCTTGCGTAGTCGTCGAGCTTGAAGCGGAAGCCGGCGATCTGGGCCGCATGGGTGAGGCTCACGTAGGCGGGAAAGCCGATCTGGGTGGCGGTGATGGCCAGCACGCCGTTCTCCCCCACCGGCGTGGTGCCGAAACCGCTGACCACATGGTGAATGTCGTGGGTGGTGGCGATCCGCTGGGTGAGCCAGCGGCCCTCGGTGTCGACGGGGCGGGGGCGGAAGAATTCGGGGTCGTAGTTGAAGCGGCGGATCAGGGCGGCGTAGGTGCGGCCCAGGCTCCCCTCCGGCAGCGCCTCGAGCCGCTCCAGATCCGGCTGCAGGGGCGGATAGCGCTCGTCCA
Organism: Rhizobium sp. Q54; assembly: GCA_943367585.1. GTDB lineage: Bacteria > Cyanobacteriota > Cyanobacteriia > PCC-6307 > Cyanobiaceae > Cyanobium. Next base: position 165,213 of record CALRJP020000005.1, on the reverse strand, counting down.
TCATCGCCGCCCCGCCCGGCAGGGCCCGGAAGCGGGCGATGCAGGCGTCCATCTGGGGCGTGTCCAGGAAGCTGTCCACCAGATCGGCGATCCGGGCGAGGTCCCCCTGGCTGCGGCCCACGGCGATCAGGTGGCGCGCCTGGCCCAGGGCCTGCAGGGAGAGCTGGAAGCGATGCATCGGGGGGCTGCGCCTGGGGCGAACCTAGGCCCGCCGTTGCGCCTGGCCGGGGGTCACCAGCTGCGGGCGGAGACCGGCAGCGGCGGTTCCAGATCGAGCGGCTGCTCCTGGAACGGCCAGACACGGGGCAGCACCGGAGCCGCCAGCCCCCGCTCCGCCCGGATCCGGGCCCAGATCCGCGTGAACCAGAAGCGGGCCGCCTGGGTGGAGCGGCCCCGGTAACGGGCCACCAGGCCCCGTTCCAGCCGGCCGCAGGCCATCGCCCCCTCCAGCCCATGCCGCTCGGCGCGGCAGGCCTCCAACAGGGGCTCGCCCACCGGCCCGGGGGCGGCCCACACCAGGCTGGCGAACACCGGCTGCCCCCCCAGGCCATGGGGGCTCTCCAGGCTGGCGCCGCCCAGCTCGAGCCGGTCCACCAGCTCCCAGTGCCCCTGCCGCCGGATCTCCAGCAACGAGCGCCAGCGGCCGGATCCGAGCGTTTCGCCATCGGCACTGCGCCCCAGCCGCACCACCTCCGCCCCCAGCCAGCTCGCCCCTTCGGCCAGCTGCACCCGGCAGGTCTGCTGGAACAGGCCATCCCGGAAGACCACCAGCTCCTGGGGCAGCCACTCCAGATCGGCCCCCGCGGCCAGGCGGAAGTCGAGGGTCTGAAGGGTCCAGCTGCCGGCGGGGACCCGCCGGGAGCGGCCCACGGTCCCGTAGACCTTCTGGGCCGCCACGCTGGTGATCAGGGCCCGGCTGCCGGCGCCGAGGTCGGCCTCGATGGCCAGCTCATCTCCCCCCACCAGGCCGCCGCCGGTGTGCAGCAGGGGCAGTTGACAGCGGCCATCGGCGGCGGCGAAGGCCCGCTGGATCTTCAGCGGCGCCGTCGCTCCGCCCTGGTGCCGGGTGGCACCGTCGGCGCCGCCGGTGGTCTCGAAACGAAGCCGGGCCTGGGCTCTCCAGGGGGCGGGAGCGGTGAGCTGCATGGCGGTGATGGTGGGGCCCCGGGGGCCTGGATTTGGTAGCGCCCGACACAGGGCCGCCGGCCAACGGCTGGCCAGGCTGCAGGAACCACCCTCGCCCGCTGGCCCTCTCGATGCACGGCCCCACGGTTTCCGATGCCACGGCTCCCGACGCCACCGTGCCTCTGGTGCTGGTGCGGCACCTGCGTCACGGGGAGCTCCCGGGGCCCGATCCTGCGGCGGCGGCGGAACCGCCGCTGCGGTTGCCTCTCCAGGCCGACGAGCGCACGAGCCTGCGGGGCCATCGGCGCAGCGCCTGTGGACGGGACCTGCTGTTGCAGCTGCCCCGCGGCGCCGCCCTGGAGCCCGGTGACCGCCTGGCACCGGAGGCCGGTGGGCCCGTGGTGGTGGTGGAGGCCGCCGCTGAGCCGCTGATGGTGGTGCGGGCCGCCGACCCCCTGGCCCTGCTCCAGGCGGCCTATCACCTGGGCAACCGCCACGTGGCCATGGAACTGCACCACGACGAGCTGCGCCTGGGGGTCGACAACGTGCTCGAGGATCTGCTGCGGCACCGGGGGCTGAGTGTCGAGCGGATGATGGGGCCGTTTCTGCCCGAACCCGGGGCCTACGAGGGCTCCGGTCACGGCCACCACCACGACCACCACCCCGACCATGGCCACCACCATGGCCATCCCCACCCATGAGCCTCGCCCGGCTGCGGCTGTTTCAACTCGTCAGTCCCGCCCTGCCGGTGGGGGCGTTCAGCTATTCCGAAGGCCTGGAGGTGCTGGTGCAGGCGGGGGAGCTGGGCGATGCCGAGGGCGTGGCCCACTGGCTGGAGGCGGAGCTGGACCGGGGGGCCCTGGCGATCGAGGCCGCCAGCCTGACCCGGTTGATGCAGGCGCTCACCCGATGGCGTGAGTTCCCGGAGGGGCCGGCTCGCCAGGAGGTGCTGGAGCTGGACGGCTGGCTGCTGGCCCAGCGGGAGGCGGCCGAGGTGCGGGCCCAGCAGCGCCAGATGGGCCGCTCCCTGCTGGAGCTGCTGGCCGACCTGGATCTGCCGCTGCCCGGGGATGGGTCCCGGCGTCTGGCCTGGCCCGGGGCCTGGGCCTGGGCCGGGGTGGCCCTGGCCATCGCGCCCGAGGAGGTGGTCGAGGCCTATCTCTACGGCTGGATCGCCACCCAGCTCAGCGCCGCCGTGCGGCTCGTGCCGCTGGGCCCCACCGAGGCCCAGCGGCTGCAGCTGGCCCTGGCGCCCGCCATCGCCGCCCGGGCGGCGGAGCTGGTGGCGGCCGATCCCGAGGCCCTCTGGAACGGGGGGGTGGGGGCGGGCCTGGCCCAGCTCGGCCACGCGGAGCTCTATTCCCGGTTGTTCCGCAGCTGATGGCCAGACCCGCAGGGGCCAGCCGGCGGCAGGCGCTGCGCCTGCTGGGCGGGGCCGCCGCCGCCGCCCTGCTGGCGGCCGGATGCAACGCCCGCCGCCGGCCGCCGGGCCCGCCGCGGCTGGGCCTCATCCAGTACGTCCGGGGGGCGGCCCCCGATGCCGCCCGCCGTGGCTTCGTGCAGGCCCTGGCCAGGGGCGGGTTCCGGGCGCCGGCCGGCGTGATCCTGCTGGAGCGCTTCGCCGGGGGCAGCATGGCCACCTGCCGTGCCCAGGTGGAAGAGCTGCTGGAGGACGGGGTCGACATGCTCGTGGCCATCGGCACCCCGCCCCTGGCGGCGATCCTGGCCATCGCCCCCGCCCGGGTGCCGGTGGTGTTCGTCTACTGCTCCAACCCCTGGGGGGCCGGGGCCGGCACCAGCTACACCCGCCACCGGCCCAACGTGGTGGGCACGGTCAGCACCAGCCCCCTGGCCGAGCAGCTCGATCTCGCCCGCCGGATCACGCCCGGCCTGGCCAGTGTGGGGCTCGTCTTCAACCCCTCCGAGGCCAATGCCAGCTTCGAGGCGGAGCTGCTGCGCCGGGACGCAGCCCAGCGCTCCCTCGCGGTCGTGGTCGAGCCGGTGGCAGGGCCGGCGGAGGTGACCCGGGCCGCCGACGCCCTGGCCACCCACCGGGTGGGGGCCCTGGTGCGGGTGGGCGACTACGCCACCAGCGTGGGTTTTCCCGCCCTGGCGGCGGCGGGCCTGCGCCTTCGTCTGCCGGTCTATTCCGTCGATCCCTCCGACATCGCCACGCCGGGGTGCCTGGCGGTGGTGGGCTGGGATCCGGAAGCCGATGGGGCCCAGGCCGGAGCACTGGCGGTGCAGGTGCTGCGCGGCCGCTCCCCCGCCACGATGGCCTTCGAGCCGGCGACCCGGAAGCTCGTGCTGCTGAATCGCCGCACGGCCCGGGCCATCGGGGTGACGTTCCCGCCGGAGGTGCTGCGTCAGGCCGACCGGCTGGAGGGGTGACCCCACCGGCGGCCAGCCCGAAGGCCATCCCGGCGATCAGCGGCCGCGCTCACCGCGGGGTTCTCCGGTCCGCTCGATCAGCTCGATCAGCCAGCTTTCGTTGAGGGTCTTCACCAGGCGGTTGGTGGCGGTGGCCATGGTGGAGAGCTCGCGCAGGGTCTGGAGCAGCAGCGGCCGCGTCTGGGTTTCGGTGCTCTCCAGCCGCCGGATCAGGGCGGACAGGTCGGCGGCGGTGCCGTCGGCACGGCCCTCGAGGCGCTCGGCCAGGGCGCGGGTGGCCCCCAGGGTGCGGTTGAGTTCGCTGCTGCTGCGCCGGGTATCGGCCTCCAGGCGCGTCGCCAGGCGGCGGCTCGCCACCAGGGTGCGATCGAGCTCGTCGAGGCTGCGGGGCAGGCGGGTTTCGGCCAGGCTCAGGCCGCTGCTGACGGCCCGCTGCAGGGGGATGCGGCTGCTGGCCACCTCGGTGATCAGATCGTCGAGGTCGGGGCGGCTGGTGAACACGAGCGTCTCGCCATCACCGATCGGCGGCTGGCCCACCGCGGCCGGATCGGGGGTGATGGCGATGTAGCTGTCACCCAGGAGCCCCATCTGGGCCAGTTCCGCCCGGCTGCGGCGGCCCACCATGGAGCGGTAGGGGTCGCGCAGCTCCAGTTCCACCAGCACCTGGGCATCGGGCTGCAGCACGATCCGGCGCACCTGGCCGACGGCGAACCCCGAGATCCGCACCGCCATGCCCGTCTGCAGACCGGCGGCATCCAGGGTGCGGAACTGCAGCCGCACGCTGGGCGCGAGCCAGTTGCCGGCCCGGGCGATCCCCAGCACGAACCCCCCCAGCAGGGCCACCGCCCCCGCCAGGAAGACCAGGCTCTGGGGGCCGGGGCGACGGGGCCGAGCGGGGGCGGTGGCCGTCACGGTCAGCCCCCTCCCATGCGCAAGGGATCGACGGTGATGGTCCAGAGCAGGTCGAGGCCCACCAGCATCCCCAGACCCAGCAGGAAGGAGCGGGACATGCGGGAGGCCATCGCCATGGCGCCGGAGGAGGAGCGTCGGGCGTGGTGCAGACAGATGGCCGCGGTGATGGCGCCGTACACGGCCGCCCTGGCCAGGGCCGCGGCAAAGCGGGCCGGCTCCAGCTGGCCGATCAGGAACCCCACCTCCGCCACCACATCGCCCTGGCTGAGGGTGAGGCTGGCGGTGATGATCACCGCCGCCATGAAATAGAGCAGCAGCACCACGCTGAGCAGGGCGCTCGCCATCAGCTCGGGCCCCCAGGTGCCGGGGGAGCGCCGTTCCCCCAGCAGCAGCGGGCCATCCCGCAGCAACAGCAGCAGGCTGACCAGCAGCGGCCCCAGGAACAGCAGGGCCCGCACCGCCAGCAGTTCGACGGTGACCCGGGAGAGCTGCTGCAGGGGACTGCGCAGCAGCTCGATGAACCCGAGGCAGACCACCACACCCATGCCCGCCACGCTGGCGACGAGCCGCCCGTCCAGACGCTCGAAGCGGCGGATCAACCTGGGGATCGGCTCATCACTCACCGCGGCCATGGGCGCTGGCGTCAGGATGGCACCCATCCTGGATCGGGGCGATGGGCAGCAAACTCAGGGTCGGTGTGGCCGGGCCGGTGGGATCGGGCAAGACGGCCCTGGTGGACGCCCTCTGCCGCCGACTGCGGGAGCGACTGGAGCTGGCGGTGGTCACCAACGACATCTACACCCAGGAGGACGCCCAGTTCCTCACCAGGGCCGGCTCCCTTGCCCCCGAGCGGATCCGGGGGGTCGAGACCGGAGGCTGCCCCCACACCGCCATCCGGGAGGACTGCTCGATCAACCGGGCGGCGGTGCAGGAGCTGGAGGAGGCCTTCCCGGACCTGGACCTGGTGCTGGTGGAAAGCGGTGGCGACAACCTGGCGGCCAGCTTCAGCCCGGAGTTGGTGGATCTCTGCATCTACGTGATCGACGTGGCTGCCGGCGACAAGATCCCCCGCAAGGGGGGGCCCGGCATCACCCGCTCCGATCTGCTGGTGATCAACAAGATCGACCTGGCGCCCATGGTGGGAGCCAGCCTGGCGGTGATGGAAGCCGACACCGAGCGCATGCGCGGTGGTCGCCCCTGGTGCTTCACGAATCTGCGCAGCGGCGAGGGGCTGGATCGGGTCGAGAGCTTCCTGCTGCGGCAGTTGCCCGAACCGGTGGCCGCTCGAGTCGCCTGAGCGATCCAGAATTCTGGTATTCGCCTTTCAGCCGTTGATCACCAAAACCGTAGGTAATGCAACATATCGACAGGCAGGCGACGTGCAAATCCTCACTCCGACGGGCCTTGGGCGTCTTTCTGTCTCATTGGATACCGGGTGTAACCACGACCTTCCGTACCTTTCCCTTTGCCGTCGGTTACGGCGACTACAATTCATCTTGAACAGGCTTCAATGTCTCTGCATCTTTCAAGGCGACTGGCAGCTGCAATCGCCGCATCTGCCGTGAGCGTAACCCTCGTCTCCTGTGGGGGCGAGTCCGGGTCCGGCGGCAATTTTGATGGGGAAGTGAAGGTTGGCATCCTTCATTCTCTCAGTGGCACCATGGCCATTTCCGAGACGACTTTGAAAGAAGTCGAGGAAATGGCCATCAAGGAAATCAATGACGCCGGCGGCGTCAAGGTTGGTGGCAAGTCGTACAAGATCGTCGCCGTCTCTGAAGATGGCGCCTCCGACTGGCCCACCTTCGCCGAGAAGGCCCAGAAGCTGATCGACTCCGACAAGGTGGCCGTCGTCTTCGGTGGCTGGACCTCCGCCAGCCGCAAGGCGATGCTGCCGGTCTTCGAGTCGAAGAACCACATGCTCTTCTACCCGATTCAGTACGAGGGTCAGGAATGCTCCAGGAACATCTTCTACACCGGCGCCGTTCCGAACCAGCAGGCTGAGCCCGCTGTTCAGTGGCTGATGGACAAGTTCTCCGGGAAACTCGGCAAGAAGGTCTACCTGGTTGGCTCTGATTACGTGTATCCGCGTACGGCCAACACCATCATCAAGGAGCAGATGAAGGCCCTTGGCGGTGAGACCGTCGGCGAGGATTACATCCCCCTCGGCAACACCGAGGTCGCTCCGATCATCGCCAAGATCAAGAAGGCGTTCCCCGATGGTGGGATCATCATCAACACCCTGAACGGTGACTCCAACGTCGCCCTGTTCAAGCAGTTCAAGGCCTCGGGCATCGATCCGGCCAAGTACCCGATCATGTCCTTCTCCATCGCCGAGGAGGAGATCCGTCAGATCGGCCCTGAGTACACCACCGGCACCTACGCCGCGTGGAACTTCTTCATGAGCCTGGACACCCCGGCCTCCAAGAAGTTCACCGCCGACTTCCAGGCCATGTACGGCGCCGACCGGGTCACGGGTGACCCTGCGGAATCCGCCTACAACATGGTCTACCTGTGGAAGAACGCCGTTGAGAAGGCGGGAACCTTCGAAGACCTCGACAAAGTCCGCAAGGACATGATCGGGATCACGTTCGCCGCTCCCCAGGGCGAAATCAAGATGTTCCCCAACCACCACACCTCCGAGCGGGTGCTCATCGGCGAGGCGGAGCCCACCGGCCAGTTCAAGATCCTGTACGACAGCGTCAAGGCCATCCCCCCGCTGCCCTGGAACCAGTTCGTTCCTGAGACCAAGGGCTTCACCTGCGACTGGACCCAGGATCGTCCTGACGCTGGCAAGTTCAAGATGTGATCACGGCCCAGTCCGTGAATCCATGAAAGACAGGTGGCTCCTTCGGGGGCCACCCCTTTCCGGCTCAGCACACCGCCACGTTCGACCCGATCGGGCGTCGCCCATGCGGCGTTCGATCTAACGTTCAACATTCATTCCGTTGGAACTTTTCTTTTCTCAGATACTCGATGGCCTGAGCATCGGGTCAGTCCTGCTGCTTGCAGCCACGGGCCTGGCGATCGTTTTCGGGTTGATGGGCGTCATCAATCTCGCCCACGGCGAATTCATGATGCTGGGGGCCTACGTCACCTACGTGGTGCAGTCGGCCTTCAAACCGATGGGTGGTGTGATCTTCGAGCTCTACTTTCCGATCTCCCTGGTACTCGCCTTCATCGTGACGGCGCTCGTCGGGGTGCTGCTGGAGAGAACGTTGATCCGGCAGCTCTATGGTCGTCCCCTGGAAACCCTGCTAGCCACGTGGGGCGTCAGCCTGATTCTCATCCAGCTGATCCGCAGTGTGTCCACCGCCATGATGCTGGGCATCATTGTTGGTGTCGTCGTTGGATTCCTTCTGTCCAAGCTACTCGGAGCCAAGTTCTCCGAGAAGCCCTTCTTCACCTATCTCAACGGACTTGGCTGGGCGGTCGCCATCGGCATCGGCCTGATCGCCGTCAACCTGTTCGACCAGATCCGGCCCCTCGACAAGCCCTGGTTCGGCCCCCGCAACATTGATGTGACCGCCCCCAAGTGGCTGCAGGGAAGCTGGGGAATGATCGGCACCATCGAGCTGCCAGGTCTGCGCATCTTCATCATCCTGCTGTCGGCCCTGTTGCTGCTGGCCACCTACTGGTTCCTGAACAAAAGCGTCTGGGGTCTGCGCATCCGGGCCGTCACCCAGAACCGGCAGATGAGCAACTGCCTCGGCATTCCCACCGATCGGGTCGACAGCATCACCTTCGGCATCGGCTCCGGTCTGGCCGGGGTGGCCGGCTGCGCCATCACCCTGCTGGGGTCGGTGGGCCCGAACCTCGGCGCCGCCTACATCGTGTCCTGCTTCATGGTGATCGTCCTCGGAGGCGTCGGCAATCTGCTGGGTACCGTGCTGGCCTCCCTGCTGCTGGGCATCATCCAGTCGGTGATCGGTTCGGGCACCCTGCTGACGATCTTCCCTGACATGCCACTGGCGGCGAAAGGGGTGATCGAGTTCTTTGCCACCACCAGCATGTCCCTGGTGCTGGTGTTCATCTTCATCATCGTCTTCCTCCAGTTCCGTCCCAACGGAATGTTCCCCCAGAAGGGTCGCTCGGTCGATGCCTGACCCCGTCACTCCCCCCCTCTGCAGATTCCCGTTCCATCTCCCCACCAGGAGGCCCTACCTGTGAAACTCTTCCAACGACTCGTCCCCTGGATTCTGCTGGCGATTGCCCTGTTCATCCTTCCGGCAGCGCTCGACGACTTCCGTCTCAACCTCTTCGGCCGCTATTTCTCGCTGGCGATCACGGCACTGGCGATCGACCTGATCTGGGGTTACACGGGCCTGTTGAGTCTGGGACAGGGCATCTTCTTTGCCCTGGGGGGCTACGCGGTGGCCATGTACCTGATGCTCAACACCAAGAGCCTCGCCGGTGGCAATGGGATTCCCAAGTTCTTCGAGAACTACGGTGTCGACCAGCTGCCGTTCTTCTGGCAGCCCTTCTGGTCACCGGTGTTCACCCTGATCGCCCTCTGGGTGATTCCGGCGGTGGTGGCGGGATTGGTCGGCTGGCTGATCTTCAGAAACCGCATCAAGGGGGTGTACTTCTCGATCATCACCCAGGCGGCGCTGATGGTCTTCTTCCACTTCTTCAACGGCCAGCAGAAACTCTTCGACGGCACCAACGGCCTCAAGACCAGTACCAGTGAACTGTTCGGCCAGCTGGTGGGCTCTCCCGACATGCAGGTGTGGTTCTACCGCCTGACAGTGGTGCTGCTACCCCTGGCGTTCCTGGTCTGCCGCTACTTCACCAGTGGTCGCTTCGGTGATGCCCTGATCGCCATCCGCGATGACGAGAGCCGCCTGCGCTTCGCCGGCTTCAACCCCGTCCCCTTCAAGACCATCGTCTTCCTGGTGGCTGGGGCCCTCTGCGGCATCTCGGGAGCTCTCTACACGGTCCAGTCAGGCATCGTGTCGCCCCAGTACATGTCGATCTCCTTCTCGATCGAGATGGTGATCTGGGTGGCCGTGGGCGGACGGGGCACCCTGGTGGGCCCCATCATCGGGGCCACCCTGGTGAACTACCTGCGCAGCCTGGTGAGCGAAGCGCTCCCGGAGGCCTGGCTGTTCGTGCAGGGGGCCCTGTTCATCTTCGTGGTGGTTCTGATGCCGGATGGCATCTACGGCTGGATCACCAAAGGTGGTTTCCGTACCTTTCTGGCCGCCTTCGGTATCGCCAAGAAAGCCAAGACCTACCCCCAGCTCGACAAGGAGGCCGTTCCGGTGGATTAGTCCTCCAGGGGACCCGTCCTGGTTTGTCTGCTGTGACCGCTCTTTTGATTCCGCACCCTTCCGAAGTCCATGTCAGAACCTCTACTCGAGCTCAATGACGTCAGCGTGAGTTTCGACGGCTTCTATGCCCTCACGGACCTCAGCCTGAAGCTCTACAAGGGTGAGCTGAAGTCCATCATCGGCCCCAACGGCGCTGGCAAGACCACCTTCCTGGATGTGATCACCGGCAAGGTCCGGCCAACGAAAGGGACGGTGACCTTCAAAGGGAAGTCCCTGCTCGGCGTCTCCGAGCAGCAGATCTCCCGCGATGGCATCGGCCGCAAGTTTCAGACGCCGCGGGTGTTCGAGAATCTCACCGTGCTGCGGAATCTGGAGCTCTCCGCCTCGCCCGAGAAGAACGCCTTCAGCCTGCTGGGCTCCGGTCTGCCCCAGTCCTCGAAGGACGAGGTGCATCGGATCATGAATTACGTGGGCCTGACACCATTCGCCACCGTCAAGGCAGGCTCCCTCTCCCACGGCCAGAAGCAATGGCTGGCGATTGCCTCCCTGGTGGCCCAGGCCCCCGAAGTGCTGCTGCTCGATGAGCCCGTCGCGGGCCTCACCGATGAGGAGACGCTGCGCACGGCGGAGCTGATCAAGTCCCTGGCCGGCGATCACACCGTGGTGGTGATCGAGCACGACATGGAGTTCATCCGCGACCTCGGCTTCGATGTCACCGTGCTGCATCAGGGACAGGTGCTCACCCAAGGTCCGCTGGAGAAGGTCAAGTCTGACCCGCGGGTGATCGAGGTCTACCTGGGGCCGCCCGAACAGTAATCGCTTCCCGACCATCACCCACCGACCCCATGTCCACCACCAGCGCCCAACCCCTGCTCCAGGTCTCCGACCTCAATGTCTATTACGGGGAAAGCCACATTCTCCGCAACGTTGACCTGACCATCCACGAAGGCAAGATGGTCTGCCTGATCGGCCGCAATGGCGTCGGCAAGACCACCTTCCTCAAGACCGTCATCGGCCTGCTGCAGCAGCGATCAGGCACGATCAACTATCAGGATGGCCAGCTCACCAACCAGCCCCCCTACAAACGGGCCCGGGCTGGTATCGGCTATGTGTCCCAGGGTCGGGACATCATTCCCCAGGTGACCGTGAAGGAGAACCTGCTGCTGGGCATGGAGGCCCTGCCTGGGGGCCTCGAGAAAAACCGCCACATCGATCCGCTGATCTTCGATCTGTTTCCGATTCTCGAGAAGTTTCTCAAGCGCAAAGGCGGCGACCTCAGTGGCGGCCAGCAGCAGCAGCTCGCCATCGCCCGAGCCCTGCTGGGCAAGCCCAAGCTGCTGCTCCTGGATGAACCCACCGAAGGGATTCAGCCCTCGATCATTCTCGACATTGAGCATGCGGTGCAGCGGATCATGAAGGAAACCGGCATCAGCGTGCTGCTGGTGGAGCAGCACCTCCACTTCGTGCGCCAGTCCGACTTCTACTACGCCATGCAGCGTGGCGGCATCGTCTCCAGCGGCCAGACCGACCAGCTCTCCGATGACGTGATCAAGGAATTCCTCACGGTCTGAGCACTCCGGTGCAACAGCAAGTCCCGGACCGATGCCACCTGCGGTGGCCCGGCCCGGGACTGTTGTGTTGGCGGTGAGGATCGACGCGGGCCGGTGGAGCCGCGATCAGCAGCCGCGATTGAGCATCCAGGGACGGGTGCCACTCTCCTTGAGCCGTGGCTTGCCGGTGGGCTCGGTGGTTTCCTTGCGGACCAGACGGGGTTCGGATTGCTCCTGCTTCAGGCGGAACGGACCGCTCAGTGACATCACCGGCGTGAACACACGGATCCCTTCCCCGGTGCAGGTGGGGCAGTTGGTTTCCTTGTGGCGCTCATCAATGCTGCGCCAGACCTCATAGTTATCGCAACCGTTGGTGCAACTGTATTCGTAGACAGGCATCGCAAGACGAGGGAAACAACGGGAACGAAGGATTGGACAGGCAAGAAAAAGGGGCCTGGTGACCAGGCCCCCATCCAGCCGGTGCATCAGCAGGGGAGGATGTCCTTGTCGAAGATTCCGGTGGGGATCGCCAGGGTGCAGCAGGCGTTGGGGATGTCAACGATGCCACTGATCCGGCCTTCCACCGGGGCGCAACTCAGCAGCAGGTAGGCCTGCTCGCCGGTGTAGCCGAACTTCTTGAGGTACTCGATGGCGTTGAGGCAGGCACGCCGGTAGGCGATGTGCACATCCATGTAGTACTGCTTGCCTTCGAACTCGTCCACGGAGATACCTTCGAACACCAGGTAGTCGGTGTAGTGGGGTTCCACCGGGCTGGTCTTGAACATGGGGTTGACCATCCCATACTTGGCCATGCCGCCTTTGATGATCTCGACGTGGAGGTCGAGATAGCCGGACATCTCGATGGCACCGCAGAAGGAGATTTCCCCATCCCCCTGGGAGAAGTGGATGTCGCCCATCGAGAGCTTGGCGCCTTCGACATAGACCGGGAAATAAATCCGCGTGCCCTTGGTGAGGTTCTTGATGTCGCAGTTGCCGCCATGCTCCCGGGGCGGCACGGTGCGGGCGGCTTCGTTGGCCACCCGTTCGAACTCGCTGGAGGGGAGGGTGCCGAGAATGGCGCTGTTGGGGTTGGGCAGGGCTGCCAGCACCGGCTCGCTACCGGAGAGGCCGGCGCCGTAGGTGCGGCGGTCGGGGGCGGTCTTCACCAGTTCCGTCTCGCGACGGTTCCATTCATTCAGCAGTTCCTGGGAAGGGGCGCATCCGATCAGGCCCGGGTGGGTGATGCCGGCGAAGCGAACACCGGGAATGTGACGGGAGGAGGTGTAGATCCCTTCCAGATCCCAGATGGCCTTGGCGGCCTTGGGGTAGTGATCGGTGAGGAAGCCACCGCCGTTCTCCTTGGCGAAGATGCCCGTGAATCCCCACTCGTCCCCCTGCAGGGCACCCACATCGAGGATGTCGACCACAAGGATGTCGCCGGGCTGGGCGCCATTGACCCAGATGGGTCCACTCAGAACGTGAACCACCTCAAGATTGACATCCTCGATGTCTTTGGGGTCGTCGTTGTTCTTGATCTGGCCGTCGGTCCAGTCCTTGCATTCGATCCTGAACACGTCACCAGGATTCACCGAGGCCACGGCCGGGATATCAGGGTGCCATCGGTTGTGACCGGGCATGTCCTGCTGATCCATCGGCTTGGTGAGATCGACGGAGAAGAGTGTTTTTGGCATCGAGAAACCGAGGCGCAATTTCCTTTCCATCCAAAGGGAACGCCTGCGGCTCGAAAGTATCTGTTGCTACCGGATACTGGCGGATTAACGCCAGCTTCACGGGATCGAAGTAAGAATCATTATCAAGTCGAGGACGGGGATCCTTGCGCTCCGATCGCCCGCAGGATCAGGTGTCGTCGAAATCGCCTTTCCGGCACAGATTATCCTTCAACCGAGCCACCCAGCCGCTGGATTCAAGCGTTCCGATCTTCTCTGTCCGGCCGTCAAAATGAAACAGGTACTGCCAGCGATTCTTCACCGGAAATGTTCGTTTGGCATTGAGATCACTGATCGGATCCCCGAAGACATTGTCATAGGTTTGCCAGCCCGGCTCCCCCTTGACGCTGCAGATGGCCGTGGTTTCGTACATCTGCCCCTTGCCATCTCCGGCGCCTGAGGTGACCTTCACGACACCCTTGTGGAGCCCATTGGCAATGCCCGGCGTGAACGCCCTGACCAGCTCCACCCGGCTGCCGTCCACCTCCACCAGCAGGTCGCCAGGCTTGGCGTTCTGAATGGCCACCTCCTTGGAGGTGGCACCGCAGCCGGCCAGGGCGACCCCCAGACAGGCCAGCAGTCCGGCCAGGTGCTTCCGGGACCCCAGGCCCCCCACAGCGTCGGACAAGGTGATCGATCGACTCTGCGGCCAACTTAAGCCGACGCCAGCAACTGCTCCCACAGGCCCTCGGCCCCGTCCGGCAGGGGCAGATCCTGGTCCTCGCAGCGGCGGATGGGCCGGTGCCCCAGGCTGTTGATCAGCAGGGCCCCCTCGCTGGCCAGCAGGTCCGCCACGCCCAGGCGGCCCTCCCGCACCAGGCCCAGGGCCAGGCCGCGACCCCGCATCACCCCCGGCAGGCAGCCGCTGGCCAGGGGAGGCGTGATCCACTCGCCCTTGAGGCACGCGAGCAGGTTGGCGCTGGTGCCGCAGCAGAGGTCACCGCCGCCCCCCAGCAGCAGGGCGTCGTCGGCGCCGGCGGCCCGGGCCTCCCGCAGGGCCTGGATGGCGCCGCCATAGGCGAAGGTCTTGCAGCGGCTGACCAGGCTGTCGGGGTTGCGCCGCTCTAGGCGGCTGACGATCACCGTCACCGGCGTGCCGGGGCCCGTCCAGGGACTCAGCTGCAACCAGAAGCGCGGCCGGCCCTGGGGTTCATCCGGCCCCGGCACCGCCAGGCCCCGGCCGGCGCCGCTGCCCCGGCTCCAGTTGAGCCGCAGGGCGCCATCGCCGCCAAGGCCACTGCGGGCCACGGCCTCCGCCAGCAGCGGCAGCACCCGGTCGGCCCCGGGGGGAGGCGCCAGGCCCAGGCTGGCGGCCGAAGCCTGCCAGCGCGCCAGGTGCTCCGCCAGCAGCCGGGGGCGCCCCGCCTGAACCAGCACCGTTTCGAACAGGCCATCGGCCAGCAGCAGGCCCCGATCGCTCAGGGGCAGGCAGAGCCCATCCGGAGCGCCCCAGGTCCCCTCGGGCGACGGCCCGTCGATCCAGGCGATGGCCGTGCCGGCCGGGTGCGTGCCGCCGCCGCTCATGCCAGGGCCTCCAGCAGGGGTTCGATCTTCCAGCCCATCTCCCGGGCCTCCCCCGCCGGGTCGGAATCGGCGACGATGCCGCCACCGGCGTGCAGCCGCAGGCGGGATCCCTTCTGGAGCAGGGTGCGGATCAGGATGCTGCTGTCGAAGCCGCCATCGGCCCCGAGGTGGAACAGGGAGCCGCAGTAGGGCCCCCGCGGCACCGGCTCGAGCTGGTTGAGGCGCCGGCAGGCCCGCACCTTGGGGGCACCCGTGATCGAGCCCCCCGGCCAGCAGGCCCGCAGCAGGTCGACCAGGCCACGGCCGGCGGCGAGCCGGCCCATCACCACCGAGGTGAGGTGGTGCACATGGGAATAGCTCTCCAGCCCCAGCAGCTGGGGCACATGCACCGACCCCGGCTCGCAGACCCGGCCCAGGTCGTTGCGCAGCAGGTCGACGATCATCACGTTCTCGGCCCGGTCCTTGGGGTCGCAGATCAGCTCGGCGGCGCTGGCCGCATCGGCGTCGGGGTCGCCATGGCGCGGCCGGGTGCCCTTGATCGGCCGTGTCTCCACCCGCCCATCGGGGTGCAGGCGCAGGAAGCGCTCGGGGGAGGCCGAGATCACCGCCTCCTCGCCGGCGACCGCCAGGCCCGCAAAAGGGGCCGGCCCGTGCCGGGCCAGGCGGCGGTAGAGCGTCAGGGGGTCGGGCGGCTCCAGCCGCAGGCTCTCGCAGCAGGCGGTGAGGTTGGCCTGGAACAGATCCCCGGCGGCGATCCACTCCCGCAGAATCCGCACCTGGCCGGCGTAGTCCTCCGGGGAGGTGTGCCAGTGCCACGCGTCCTGGGCGATGCCGGCCCCATCGGCCGGATGGTCCCCGGCCACCGCCTCGGCCCCAGCCACCGTCTCGGCCCCAGCCACCGCTGCCGCCGTGGCCGGGTCCTGCAGCCACCGGACCATGGCCGCCATCCGGACGGGGTCGTCGCCCTCGAGCCAGAGCCGCTGCTCGCCCCGGTCGAAATGGATCAGGGGGTCGTGGCGGGCCGCCCACAGGGTGGCCATGTCGGAGGCCTGCCAGTGCTGGGCGGGCTCCACCCAGGCCCCGGCCTCGTAGCCCAGCCAGCCCAGCCACGGTCCCCCCTGGCGCTCCAGGTCCGCCAGGACCTCAAAGGGGTCGAGCGCCCCCGGGCTGCCAGGCAGCCCCCGACAGGAGACGGTGGCCACCGGATCCACCCCGAGTACGCCGCGCTGGCCGAGGGGGCTGCCGTCGCCGTCGAGCAGCACCAGCCCGTCCCGGCCGAAGCGCTGCGCCAGGACCCGGGCCAGGGCCCGGGGCTCCAGCCAGGGAAGCGGGTCGCTCCTCAATGGTCGGCTCCGGCACGGATGGCGGCTCCGGCGCGGATGGCGGCGCTTGTCAGGTCGGCCCGACCGGCGGCGACCAGGGCGGCATCGCGGATGCGGCAGCTGTCACAGCGGCCGCAGGGAAGATCCTCGCCGCTGTAGCAGCTCCAGGTGTCCGCGATCGGCACCCCCAGCCGCAGGGCCTCGCGCACGATGGTGGCCTTGTCCCAGGCCACCAGGGGGGCCCAGAGGCGGGCGCCCTGGCCCTGGCGCCCCGCCTTGCTGGCCAGGTCGGCCAGGGTCTGGAAGGCGGCCAGGTAGTCGGGGCGGCAGTCGGGATAGCCGGAGTAATCCACCGCATTGACCCCCAGCACCAGGCTGCCGGCGCCACGGGCTTCGGCCAGGCTCAGCCCGAGGGCGATGAAGACCGTGTTGCGTCCAGGAACGTAGGTGGTGGGAATCACCCCCTCGCGCACCCCTTCGTCCGGCACGGGGATGGCCGGATCGGTGAGGGCCGAGCCCCCCCAGGCCGCCAGGTTCACCGCGATCACGTGGTGCTCCTCCAGCGCCAGGGCGCGGGCCACGGTGGCGGCGGCGGCCAGCTCACGCCGGTGGCGCTGGCCGTAATCGAAGGACAGGCCGATCACCCGGTGCCCCGCCTCGATCGCCAGGGCGGCGGCGGTGGCCGAATCCAGCCCGCCCGAGAGCAGGGCGATGGCCAGGGACGTGGCTGGGGGCGGCGTGGCTGGAGGGCGCGTGATGGGGCTGGCGGGAGCAGGGTGTCCCCATTGTGGAAGCGGCCGCAGGGGCCGGAGGATGCCATCGTGATCAGATGAGGATCCCCATGGCCCCAGCCCTGCGCCGCGCCAGCCTGGCGGTGACCACCGCCAGCTTCATCGTCACCCTGCCGTCCCTGCTCGCGGGATGGGGCGCTCCGGCCATGGCCATCCCCCGGCTGGATCTGACGCCTTACCCCAAGCCCAGCGCCGGCCAGACCCGCTGGGTCATCCAGCTGCCCGGCGTGCTCCCTCCCACGGCCGATCCCCGCCTCTCCCCCCACCCGAGCGACTGGCGGGTGCAGCTGATCGCCGGCCGGGAGGTGGAGGCCGACTGCAACCAGCAGGCCTTCCGCGGCCGCTTCCGCGCCAGCAAGCTGAAGGGCCCGGGCGTCAGCGTCTACACGGTGAGCGATGTGGGCCCGACGGTGACGACCCGGATGGCCTGCCCCCCCGGCCAGGCGAAACGCACGGTGTTCGTGCCCATGGGCAGCAAGCCCTTCGTGGTGCCCTACGACGCCAGCCGGCCGATTGTGGTTTACACCCCCAAGGATCTGCAGCTGCGCTGGCGGCTCTGGAAGGCAGAGAAGGTGCAGCAGCCGGCCCAGGCCCTCTGAGGCTTCAGCCCTGGGGCCCAGCCCCGGGGCCTCAGCGCACCCCCAGCCATTTGTGGCTCTGCAGGCTGAGGCGCCAGTCGGGGTGGGCACGCACGTAGGCCACCGCCAGCTCCCGGGCAGCCGGCTCGTCCCAGACGGGCTGAAGCAGGAGCACGGGGCCGGGAGCGGCAGGCGGACGCCGGCGCAGGGCCTCGGCAGCCATGGCTTCGGCGAAGGCCAGGTCGGCCGGGGAGGTCACCACCACCTTCAGCTCGTCGCAGCGGGCCAGGAGCGCGGCCGCCGGGGGGCGGTGGGGCTTGGGGGAGAGGGTGATCCAGTCGAAGCGGCCGCTGAAGGTCCCCACGCCGCTGGTTTCCAGGTGCAGCGGCAGGCCCGCCGCCGCCAGGACTATGCAGAGGGCGTCCAGGGGCTGTTGCAGGGGCTCGCCACCGGTGATGACCGCGAAGGCGGCGCCGGCGGCGGCGGCGGCGCTGGCCTCCGTCGCCAATTGCGCCAGCGGGCGCTGGGGATGGGCCGCCTCCGGCCAGGAGTGCTTGGTGTCGCACCAGGGGCAGCCCACATCGCAGCCCGCCAGGCGGATGAAGAAGGCGCTGCGGCCGGCATGGAGCCCCTCCCCCTGCAGGGAGTGGAAGGTTTCCACCACCGCGAGGGTGTCAGCCGTAGACGGGGCTGGCGACACGGTCCACGGCCTCGCTGGGGGAGCCGGGCAGCCGTTGCTGGGCGGCCTCGATCAGGCCGCGGAAGAGGGGATGGGGCTTGCCGGGGCGGGAGAGGAATTCCGGGTGGTACTGGCAGGCGGTGAAGAAGGGGTGATCCTTCAGTTCGATCAGTTCCACCAGGCGGCCGTCGGGGGAGGTGCCGCTGATCTCGTAGCCCGATTCCAGGAACAGGGAGCGGTAGGCGTTGTTGAACTCGTAGCGGTGGCGGTGGCGCTCGTAGACCACCTCCTCGCCGTAGAGCCGCTGGGCCATGGTGCCCGCCGTGAGCCGGCAGGGATAGACGCCCAGGCGCATGGTGCCGCCCAGATCCACCACGTCCTGCTGCTCAGGGAGCAGGTGGATCACCGGGTGCGGCGAGGCCGGATCCAGCTCGGCGCTGGTGGCCCCCTCCAGGCCGGCCTGGTGGCGGGCCCACTCGATCACGGCGCACTGCATGCCCAGGCAGAGCCCCAGGAACGGCACCCGCTGCTCCCGGGCCCAGCGGATCGCCGCCACCTTGCCGTCGACACCGCGGTTGCCGAAGCCGCCGGGCACCACCACCGCATCCATGCCCCGCAGCAGGGCATCGGCCCCCTGGCTCTCGATCTGCTCGGCGCAGATCCAGTGCAGATCGAGGGAGGCGTCCCGCTCCAGGCAGGCGTGGCGCAGGGCCTCCACCACCGAGAGGTAGGCATCGTTGAGCTGGACGTACTTGCCCACCAGGGCCACCTTCACGGCGGGGCCGGGGTGGCGCAGCTTCTCCACCAGGTCGGCCCAGCGCGCCATGTCGCTGTCGTGGTCGACCAGGGAGAGGACGTCAAGCACCTGGCGGCAGAGGCCCTCGCTCTCCATCGCCAGGGGCACCGCATAGATGCTGTCGGCGTCGAGGGCCTGGATCACGGCACCCGCCGGCACTCCGCAGAAGCCGCCGATCTTGGCCTTGAGGTCGGTGCTGATGGGCCGGTCGCTGCGGCAGACGAGCACGTCGGGCTGGATGCCGATCGAGCGCAGCTCCTTCACCGAGTGCTGGGTGGGCTTGGTCTTGAGCTCGCCGGAGGTGCCGATGAAGGGCAGGAGGGTGACGTGGACATAGGCCAGGTCCTGGCGGCCCACGTCACCGCGGAACTCGCGGATGGCCTCCAGGAAGGGCAACGACTCGATGTCGCCCACCGTGCCGCCGATCTCGGTGATCACCACGTCGGCACCGCTGTTGGCCGCCACCCGGTGGATGCGCTCACGGATCTCGCCGGTGATGTGGGGAATCACCTGGACGGTGCCGCCGTTGTAGTCACCGCGGCGCTCCTTGTTGATCACCGCCTGGTAGATAGAGCCGGTGGTCACGCTGTTGAGGCGCGACATGGCCGTGTCGGTGAAGCGCTCGTAGTGGCCCAGATCCAGGTCGGTCTCGGCGCCGTCCTCGGTGACGAACACCTCCCCGTGCTGGTACGGGCTCATCGTGCCCGGATCCACGTTCAGGTAGGGATCGAGCTTCAGGATCGAGACGCTGTAGCCCCGCGACTTGAGCAGCCGCCCAAGGCTGGCCGCCACGATGCCCTTGCCGATGCTGGACACCACACCGCCGGTGACGAAGACGAACTTCGCGGCGTGGCCCCGCGTGGCGGACGGTGCGGACATTGGGTGCTGCGCTGATTCCCCAATCTATCGGCCCCTTCCAGTCCGGCCGCCCCCAGGGTCACCCGCCCAGCCCCCTCCCCCGCCATCCAGCCAAGGCGCTCCCAGCCTCCAGGAAGTGCGTTCCCAGCCTCGTGGGCGTGAGTGTCCTCGGCGCGGACCGAAGCCGGCCGTTGCCCGCAGCGCGGGCGCGGACCGGCGCAGGCCGCACCGAGGACGCTCACGCCTCCAGGAGGCTCCTCAGCATCCAGGCCGTCTTCTCGTGGATCTGCAGCCGCTGGGTGAGCAGGTCGGCAGTGGGCTGGTCGCTGGCTTCGTCGGCGGTGGTGAACACCGAGCGGATCGTGCGGGCCACGGCCTCATGGCCCTCCACCAGCTCCCGCACCATGGCGAGGGCGGCGGGGACACCTTCGGCCTCGGGGATCGAGGAGAGGCCGGCATAGAGGGTGCCGCCGTAGGGGGCGGGGAAACCGAGGGCCCGGATCCGCTCGGCGATCAGGTCGAGGGCGGTCCAGAGCTCGGTGTACTGGTCCATGAACATCAGATGGAGCGTGTTGAACATCGGTCCGGTCACGTTCCAGTGAAAGCCGTGGGTCTTGGCATAGAGCACGGTGCTGTCGGCCAGGACGCGGCCGAGGCCGGCGGCGATCTGCTCGCGCTGATCCGCCGGAATGCCGATGTCGATAGGGGGTGCGGTGACGGCCATGGAGGGGAGGCAATGGGGGATCTTAAGCGAAGTGACTTCGCTTAGCTGAGGCCGCGCTGCTGGCGCGGCCACCCTGACGGTCTAACGACTAGTTTTGGCGCCGGGGTGTCCGCACCCCCCTGCCGACCGGCGATGCCGCCGCCCCCTATGGCGCCCATCCCCAAGGGCCCGCCCCCATCGGCTGGAGCAACTGGGCGAGGGGCGGCGGTTCCCACAAGCAAACGTTTCAAACAACTGCCCCAGCTCAGATTTGCAATACTGAAAAGCCGACCGCCGGACCGACGATTCAATCCAGTCGTGGGCCTGTACTGGCAAGCCCGCCCATGGGTGGCACCTTTCATGGACTGGAACAACTATCGGCATCGCCATAGCGGCATCCAAACGCTTGGTTACGACCAACGCGATGATGACGTCAACAAAACCTGGCTTGAATCATCCAGCCTTCCGCGGGCTTCGACAGGAGTTGACTTGAGTTGAAAATCTCCACTCCGTCGACCTCACGGGCGATGCCCCGTGCCAGACACGGCAGCAGACCGCTTCTGCAACATTGACGTCCATAGCTAGCGGCAAAGCCACTTGGCGGCAATGTGCTTCAAGAAATCGTCCAATAACGTTACGTCATAATCCACCCAGCAAAAATAGTTGTCTTCTTGAAAGAAAAACGGATGCTTTAACGTGTATCGTCTGTGAACCGCCAAGGCTTCACACATAATTGTGCAGAACGGATGATAGTCATATCCATAGATGGCTTTCATTTCCTGGTAAAACTGCATTGTGTGATGCTTGCATGCTCGCTCATCCGCATTGCCAGCTAGCCCCTGCTTCTTGACCTCGAAAAACATAATCCTACCGGTCTCCCTGTATTTAATCGAGGCTTCTGGTATAACGCCATAGGTTTTTGCAATGATCTTGGATAAGTCTCTGGGGTGATCTGCAATTTCCCATTGACTCTGGGGAAGAAGCATGTGGAGGCAATTGACGAAAGAAGTCTCTGAATGTGTGAAAGTACGGTCGTGCCCAGGCTGCCTAGCCCGTGCAGAAAGCCTGGCACTATCCATCTCAAGTTTAGCAACCTCATATTGTTTCTAGCACAGGGGCTAGGCAAGCAGTATTCAACCTTGCAGGAAAAGAGCCAAAGCCTGTGCATTGTTTGCCTACACAACTGGCTGCCAAACCAACGACCAGTCTATTTGTTGTAGCCGAGAAGAATGCTCTCAATGACATTGTTGAATCCCTTCATTGTGGCCTTTGTCTCGGGCAGACTCCAGTCACACCCCTGTGTGTATGTGAGGCCCGAGTGGGAACCCAGAAGATGCAGACTTGAGTGGTCAACAAGTCGTCGAGAGTCATTTCCAACTCCGGACAAGACAACTCTAAACTCTGATTCACTATTGCGTCGAGAAAGATCCAACCATCAGACGGCCCGAATGGGTCGGAGAAGCTTCATGGATATCCTTACTTGGAATGGTCAAGCCGCCTCCAAAAGGTTGAGCTGCTCGACATATCCATTCATTCTGTCACGAATCTCACCAATACCAACCTCATCCTTGCTCACAACATAGATATATTCAACATTCCTCAAGTGACCAACCTCCCCGACTAGGTTGCCGCTGGGATTATAGATTCCTATTTGAGCGCCTACATATCTTTTGTACGGGACTTCAACGACGAGAACATTGCCCTTTTTGGCCAACATCTCTTCCATGTTTACTCGGTCAATATAGCCTTCGTTATTGAAAGAGATCACAATGTTTGGGCTTCTGATATCGGCGACCAAATCTGAAAAGGCCTGCTGAGCCAGTCTCTTACTATTGAAAACACTTTTTCGCTCTTTACAGTCAATTCTCTTCATCGCAATCCCATACAGAGAGGGCCTATCCCATTCCACTATGGTCTCCCATATATGATAGTTCCCAAGGTAAGAGTGCTGGTTGTAAGGAGGGTCGAGATAGACACAGTCCACATTAAGATCAGATGCAATCTCGAGAGCTTCATTGTTGTAGGCGACGGATGGCTGATTTTCTCCCCTATCCGTGAGCGAAGGAACTCTTAACTGGAGATTGTTAAACGATCGCGCGGCCCAAGACTTCAGATAGGCCATCTGAACCCCAGTGGTTGAATCAACTCTGTCAGCGGCTTCCATCAGCGAAGTAAGGCATATGGATTTGAGCAACTCATCCAGATTCAACCTTTCTATCTCATCTCTTATGGCGTCAATCCTTTCGCCATTGTGAGGCTGGAAGAAGCGGCTGTTGATACAGTAGTTCTCCGTGACAAAGCCAGCCTTGCCTTCAATGCCATTAAGATAAGAAATCAGCTTAACAGCTTCGTCTTGCAGTTCACCAGCATCAGCCTCAACATAGCACTTTGCCAGAACATAGGCATATTTATTGAGGTCATTAGAGTGCAGGACATAGCCCTCGCGCTTGAGCGCATGTCCAACTCTGGCGGTTCCAGAAAAAAGGTCGGCAACAGTTGCGACTTTGGGTAGCGATGAAATGCACGCGACAATGTATGGGATCAGGACCCTTTTAGAGCCCAGATACTTGATCATTTGGCTGCCTGGGCAAGAGAACTCATGCCTAAAAACAGGCAGGCTAGCTAGCCTGCCTTGATTTTGGTACTAGTGTACCACGCAGAGTCAGCTTTTTCTCCCCGTGTGTGCTTAGTCAGGCCATTCACCATGGGGCGACCACATCCCCCCTCCAGCGGCTACCACTGCCTGGTGACTTCCACCATGGTCCGAACCTGGGGCTCTGTAGCCAATCCGGGAGCAACAGGCCTGTATCAAGAGCAATCTGCGCCATGGGTGGCCCGATCAGTGTCCCTCTGTGATGCCAATGTGTCCGTAGCCATGGGAGACAAGTGCCAGAATCCTTGTTCGTATAAGTGCTCAAGCCCTCGCATCAGCCCCAGCTGATCGATGGGACTGATGCAAGGCAATCAAATGGATGGTTCAGGGCTGCGGACGAGGTTGCACCAGAAGGTGCACTGAGATGAGCAGATTTCTTAGGCTGTTGATTAACGGATTATTGCATGGGCCGCTTCCCAACGGGCAGGGTGGCTAAGTCCGGAACATCACCCCTCGTGGACGGTTGATTCGGCAAATCCAGCGCTACTGCAGCGTGGTCGACCTCCTGGCCAAGGAGGCCGCGTACGTGTCATCGGGGGCGCCTGGAGCTGGCGCTCAGGCCTCCTCGTCCACCCAGGTGCTGGCCACGTGCAGCTCCTCCAGCTGCTTCGGCGCCACATCGGCCGGAGCCTGGGTCATCAGGCAGCGGGCCTGCTGGGTTTTCGGGAAGGCGATCGTGTCGCGGATCGATTCCTCGCCCGCCAGCAGCATCACCAGCCGGTCCATGCCGAAGGCGATGCCGCCGTGGGGCGGGGCGCCCATGTCGAGGGCCTCCATCAGGAAGCCGAACTGGCGCTGGGCTTCCTCAAGGGGCAGGCCGATGGTCTGCAGCACCTGGCGCTGAAGGGCCGAATCGTGGATGCGCAGCGAGCCGCCGCCCAGCTCCAGGCCGTTGAGCACCAGGTCGTAGGCCTGGGCGCGGGCCGTGGGCAGCGTCTCGGACCAGGCACTGGGGTCATCACCCAGATCGCAGGGGTTGGGGGCGCAGAAGGGGTGGTGCAGGGCTTCGAGCCGGTTCTCGCCGGCGTTGAACTCGAACATCGGGAACTCCACCACCCAGAGGAAGTTCCACTGGTCGTTGTCCCGGTCGGCCGGCACCAGGCCGAGCTCCCGGGCCAGGTACTGGCGCACCCGGTCGAGGGCCTTGTTGACGGTGGCGGTGTCACCGGCGCCGAACAGCAGCAGGGTGCCTTCCGTGGCGCCCGTGCGCTCCAGCAGCTCCGCCTTCATCGCGGCGGTGAGGTTGTCCTTGATGGCGCCGATGCTGTCGATCTCGCCGCCGGCCCGCACCCGGATGAAGGCCAGGCCGCCGGCTCCCGCCTTCTGGGCTTCGCTGAACACATCCCCACCGGGCTTGATGCGCACGTTGCTGACGGCCTCGTTGCCGCCGGCCACGGCGATGCACTTCACCGAGCCTCCGGCCGCCACGGCACCGGAGAACACCTTGAAGCCCATGTCCCGGACGATGTCCGAGGCGTCGGTGAGCTCCATGCCGTAGCGGGTGTCGGGCCGGTCGGTGCCGTAGCGGGCCATCGCCTCGTGCCAGGTGAGGCGGGGGAACGGCCGCGGCAGCTCGATGCCTTTCACCTGTTTCCAGATGGCCGCGATCAGCCCCTCGTTGAGCGCCAGGATCTCCTCCTGGTCCATGAAGCTCATCTCCATGTCCAGCTGGGTGAACTCCGGCTGGCGGTCGGCCCGCAGGTCCTCGTCGCGGAAGCAGCGGGCCAGCTGGTAGTAACGCTCCAGCCCGCCCACCATCAGCAGCTGCTTGAACAGCTGGGGCGACTGGGGCAGGGCGAACCACTCACCGCCGCAGACGCGGCTGGGCACCAGGTAATCGCGGGCGCCCTCGGGGGTGGAGCGGGTGAGCACCGGGGTCTCCACCTCAATGAAGCCCTCCCCCTCCAGATAACCGCGGGCGGCCTTCACGGTGGCGTGGCGCAGCCGCAGGTTGCGGGCCATGCGCTCGCGGCGCAGGTCGAGGTAACGGTGGCGCAGGCGCAGCTCCTCGCGGGTGTTCTCCTCGTCGTGCACCGACACGGGGAAGGGCAGGTTGCCGCGCACCTCGTTGAGCACCGTGATGGCGCTCGCCAGCACCTCGATGGCGCCGGTGGCCAGCCGTTCGTTGAGGGATTCGGCCGGCCGGGCCCGCACCTTGCCCTCCACCCGCAGCACGGTCTCGTTGCGCAGCCGCTCGGCCACGGCGAAGGCGGCGGGGGCCAGGTCGGGATCCACCGTGATCTGCACGGTGCCGCTGCGGTCGCGCAGGTCGATGAAGATCACCCCGCCGTGGTCACGGCGCCGGTCGACCCAGCCGCACAGCTGAACGGCCTCGCCGATGGCGTCATCGCGCAGATCGCCGCACCCGTGGCTGCGCATGGTGGCAAGCAAAACGAATCAGCGAGTTTCCCACAGGGCGCCCACGGCCCTGGCGTCCTCAGCCGCGCCGGTAGAACGGCCGCTTGACCACCACGGCCGGCTCGGCGCGCCCGCGGATCTCCACCGCCAAAGCGGTGCCGGGCTTCGCCGCCGCCGCCGGCACATAGGCCAGGGCCACCGCTTCCCCAAGCGTTGGGGACCAGGTGCCGCTGGTGACCTCGCCCACCGGCTCCCCATCGCGGAGCACGGGATAGCCGTGGCGGGCGATGGCGCGGCCCTGCAGTTTCAGGCCCACCAGCCTGCGGCCCACCCCCTCGGCGGTCTGGCGCTCGAGAGCGGCCCGGCCGATGAAGTCCGCCGGCATCTCCAGGTGCACCAGCCAGCCCAGTCCCGCCTCCAGTGGGGTGGTGGCCGCGTCCATCTCGTTGCCGTAGAGGTGCATCGCCGCCTCCAGCCGCAGGGTGTCGCGGGCTCCGAGACCACAGGGGGTGACGCCCTCGGCCAGCAGCCGCTGCCACAGCGCCACGCCGGCCTCGCGGCCCAGCAGCAACTCGAAGCCGTCCTCGCCGGTGTAACCGGTCCGGCCCACGAACACCGGCGCCCCGTCGATGGCCAGCTCCCGGTGGCCGAAGCGGGGCAGTCCCGCCAGGCTCGTGCCCACCAGGGCCTCGAGCCGGGCGGGCGCCTCCGGCCCCTGCAGGGCGAGCAGCACCCCGTCGCCCTTGCGGTCGGTGATGGTGATGCCCGCGGGCTCCAGCTGGCTGGTGATCCAGGCGGTGTCGGCTTCGGCGCAGGCGGCATTGATCACCAGCACCACTTCATCGCGCTCCCCCTCGGGACCAGCGACGCGGCCGCGGTCGTAGACGATCAGGTCGTCAAGGATGCCGCCGGCCTCGTTGAGCAGGACGGTGTAGCAGGCCTCGCCGGGGCCGATGCGGAACAGGTCGGTGGGCACCAGCCGCTGCAGGGCATCCTTGGTGCCCTGTCCGCGCAGGGTCAGCACCCCCATGTGGGAGATGTCGAAGACGCCGCAGTGCTGCCGCACGGCGTTGTGCTCCTGCACCAGGCCGGTGAACTGGATCGCCATCCGCCAGCCGGCAAAGGGCACCATGCGGGCGCCCGCGGCGGCGGCGGCGGCGTCCAGGGGTGTGCGGCGCAGGGAGGTGGAATCCATCGTGGCGGCCGGCCGGCCATGGGGACGCCGGTGCCCGGTGGCGCGATCCTATGGAGCGGCTGACCGGGGCCAGGGGAAGCGCTGTCGCCTCCAATACGGAAGAAAGCCTGTGATTCGGCTTTCACCCCTATCACACTGGCGAAGAACTGCGTACTTTGATTAGCCCACCAGGTCAATCGGATGGGCAACCGTCCCAACTGTCGCAGCTGCCGCCACTGCACCCCTCCCGCCGGGGTGGAGATGGGTTGGTGCCAGCTGCGCCAGCTTCCCATCCATCCCGAGCTGGTGGCCGACCTCTGGTGCCATCACTGGACGGCCCGCCCTCCCCGGTTGCCGGTGGTGTCCCCCGACGGCCTGCTGGCCCAGGCCCGGACCCCGGTGGGCAGCCACCAGCTGAGTCTGGCCACCGGACTCACCTGACAGGGCCGGAACGGTCGAAAATGTGACGGTTGATGCCGTTTTGACTTTCTTCCACCGTTTCACCCCAGCTTCTCCTAGCGGAACGCACCGTTTGGCCCTAGGAAGGCTGAACCCCGTCCACCCACACCACGGAGGTCCCCGGAATTGATCAGAACCGCCACATCCCCATCACCCATCGACCTGATGGCCGTTCATGTGGATTGTGAAACCTTCACCCTTCCCACAGGGGCCCACGTCTTCAGCCGCGGCGCCAGCGCCAACGCCATCTACGCCGTCCGGCGCGGCATCGTCGAGCTGGTGGGCGAGCAGGGCGAAAAAACCTGCTACCGCCCCGGTGAGCTGTTCAGCTACCAGGACATCACCTGGCGTGAACTGAGCCACCGCAGCGACGCCTTCGCGCGAACGCCGGTGGAGGTGCTGCGGCTCGATCGGCTCCGCTTCCTGAACCTGCTGCACAACCACCCCACCCTGGCCGTGCAGCTGATCGGTCAGCAGCACACCCGGCTGCGGGAGCAGCGCGCCAGCGGCACCTGCTGCTACTGAGCGCCCAGCAGCAGCAGCAGGCTCCGGGTCACCTTGGCGGCCAGCACGGCGCTGACGCCGCTGGGGTCGAGCTGGGGGGCCAGCTCCACCACGTCGGCGGCCACCAGCCGGTGCTGGCGCAGCTCCTCCACCAGCACGGCGAACTGGGGCCAGTGGAAGCCACCGGGTTCGGGCGTGCCCGTGCCCGGCAGCACCGCCGGATCGAACCAGTCGAGGTCGACGGTGAGATAGAGGGGCCTGCCCCGCAGGGGGGCCAGCGCCGCCACCATGGCGTCGATCGGCACCAGGCGGCCGGTGGCGTGCAGCTCCCGGAACTCCTCGCGGGTGCCGCTGCGGATGGCGATCTGGCGCAGCTCACCGCTGGGCAGCACCTCCAGGCAGCGGCGCATGGCGCAGGCGTGGCTGTGGCGGGCCCCGAGCCACTCCTGGCGCAGGTCGGCGTGGGCATCGAGCTGCACCAGCACCAGATCGGGATAGCGCCGCGCCACCGCCGCCACCGCCCCGCTGCTGATCGAGTGCTCGCCGCCCAGCATCAGCGGCGCCAGGCCCAGATCCAGCACCGCCTCGGTGGCCCGGCCCACGGCCGCCACCACCGGTTCGGGAGCGCCGAAGGGGATCGCCACGGCCCCGAGGTCGGCGAAGGCCAGGTCCTCGAGATCAAGGTCGAGCTGGGGGTCGTAGCTCTCCAGGCCACTGCTCACGTCGCGGATCGCCGCCGGGCCGAAGCGGGCGCCGGGGCGGAAGGAGGTGGTGCCGTCGTAGGGCACGCCGAACAGGCCCACGGCGCAGCCGAGGGGGTCGCGGCGGGCGCCCATGTAGATCGCCCCTTCGGTGTCGAACAGCTCGGGGTTCATGGCTGGCTCGCCGCGTCGGCCAGGGCGCGCTCCACGAAGGCCGGCACCGCCTCAAAGGCCCCCCGCTGCCAGCGGGGCGACCAGATGCTGCAGCCCGGCGCCACCGCCGCGGCCCGCTCCGGCAGGGGCTCCCGGTAGCGGGGGCCGTTGGGGCAGGCGAAGGTCCAGCTCCACCAACCGCTGGGGTACATCGGCACCCAGCCGTACATCGGATCGGCGTGGCCGAACACCTCGCGCAGCAGCCGCACGGTGTCGATGTGGACCTGGCGGAAGGCCTCGGGGGATTCGCTCTGGGTGGCGAACACGCCGCCGGGGCGCAGCAGGCGGCGGCAGTTCTGGAAGAACGTGCGGTTGAACAGGCCCTCGGCCGGCCCGGCGGGATCGGAGCCGTCCACCAGCACCACGTCGTAGCTGGCGTCGGGGGCGTTGGCCGCCCAGGCGATGCCGTCGCCGACGGTGAGGTGGAAGCGGGGGTCGCTCCAGGCGTCGCCGCCCAGGCTGGGCAGGTGCTTGCGGGAGAGCTCCACCACCAGCCCGTCGATCTCCACCATGTCGAGGTGGGCGACGCCGGGGTGGCGCAGGCACTCCCGGGCGGTGCCGCCGTCACCGCCGCCGATCACCAGCACCCGCTCGATGGCGGCGGCGGCGCAGAGGGCCGGATGGACCAGCGGTTCGTGGTAGTGCCGCTCCTGCCGTTCCGCCGTCATCCAGCAGCCATCAAGCAGCAGCCCCTTGCCGTAGGTCTGGCTGTCGATGATGGTGATGCGCTGGTAGGGGCTGGTGTGCTCCTCCACCACGGTGGCGGCCAGCCCGTAGCGCACCCCGCCCAGCTCTTCGTCCACCCAGGCGCCCGGGGGGCAGGCGTCGGCCGGTGGCTGTTGGGGTCCCATGCGGTTGGCTCGTGGCTTTCCAGCTAAACCTTCGGCAGGACCCCTTGTCACGGCGCCATGGCACATTCCAGACGCCAACTCCTGAGGCTCCTCGGCCTGGCGGGCACCGGGCTGACCCTGAACACCCTGCGGCCAGCGCCGGCGGCCGCCGCACCCGCGGGCAGCACCCTGAAGGAACGGCTGTCAGTGTGCCGCCCCAGCGGCGACCCGCTCCAGGAACTGCTGCGCCGCAACCGCGACTTCTCCCGCACCTGGCAGGCGGCCGAGCGCAGCGACGATCCCCAGGGCCGGGCCACCCTGCTGCACGAGAGCTGGCCGCTGCGCTGCCAGGTGCGCCCCGACGACCTGGCCGCGGGCCAGCGGCCCTGGGCGTCGGTGCTCTGCTGCGCCGATTCGCGGGTGGCGCCCGAGTGGATCTTCGCCTGCGGCGCCGGAGAGCTGTTTGAGGTGCGCAGCGCCGGCAACACGGCCTTCAACGAGGGTGTCGCCTCCCTGGAGTACGCCGTGGCGGAGCTGGCGGTGCCCCTGATCCTGGTGATGGGCCACAGCGGCTGCGGCGCGGTGACCGCCGCCATGGCCAGCAACCCGCTCACACCCCTGCTGGAGGAACTGGTGGCGCCGATCCGGGCCAGCCTGAAGCCGGGGGCCGACCTGGCCCAGTCGGTGCGCCGCAACGCCGCCGCCGCCGCCACCGCCCTGCCCCAACGCAGTGCCCTGCTGCGCCAGGCCCTGGCGGAGGGGCGGCTGACCATCCAGGCCGCGTACTTCGACATCGGCAGCGGTGAAGTGAGCCTGGTGTGAGCGGCGATCTGCCCCTGGGCAACGGCCTGGTGATCCCGGCGGCCGAGCTGGGCTGGCGGTTCTCACGCGCCTCCGGCCCCGGCGGCCAGGGGGTGAACACCACCGACTCCCGGGTGGAGCTGGTGTTCGACCTGGCCGCCAGCGGCGCCCTGCCGCCGACCCTGCGGGAGCGGGCCCTGCGGCGGCTGGCGGCCCGGCTCACCCCGGCGGGCCTGGTGATCGTGGCGGCGGAACAGCGCTCCCAGTGGCAGAACCGTCAGGCGGCCCAGAAGCGCCTGGTGGAGCTGATCCAGGCGGCGATCGCACCGCCGCCGCCACCCCGCCGGCCCACCAAGCCCAGCCGGGGGTCCGTGGAGCGGCGGCTGAAGGCCAAACGGCAGCGGGGATCGATCAAGAACCACCGCCGGCGGCAGGGTCCGCCGGAGGAGGGGTAGGGCCGGGATCCTGCTCGGCGCGGATCTGGGCCTTGGCCGCCTGCCAGTGGCCCTCCAGCTCCGCGAGGCCACGGCCGCCGAGATCGCCGCCCAGGGCAGCCTCCACCCGGGAGAAGCGGTCGAGGAAGCGGCGGTTGGTACCCGCCAGGCCCCCCTCCGGGTCGAGGCCGCACCAGCGGGCCACGTTCACCAAGGTGAAGAGCACGTCGCCCAGTTCCTCCTGGGCATGGGCCCGGTCGCCGCTGGCCACGGCCTCCCGCAGTTCGTCCAGCTCCTCCTGCACCTTGGCCCACACCCCCTCGATGGTGTCCCACTCGAACCCGGCGGCGGCGGCCTTGCGGGAGATGGTCATGGCGCCGGCCAGGGCTGGCTGGCCCCGCACCTTCTCCACCAGGCGGTCGCTGAGGGGGCTGGCGGTGGCTGGTGCCTGCCGCTCAGCGGCCTTGATCGCCTCCCAGCTGCGGCGCACGGCCTCCGAATCCTCGGCCCGTTCCGCCGCCGGATCGAACACGTGGGGGTGGCGGCGCACCAGCTTGGCGACGATGGCGCGAGCGACGGCGGCCAGGTCGAAGCGCCCCGCCTCACTGGCAATGCGGGCATGCAGCACCACCTGCAGCAGCAGGTCGCCCAGCTCTTCAGCCAGGTGATCGTCATCGCCCCGGCGGATCGCATCGGCCACCTCATGGGCCTCCTCGAGCACGTAGGGGATCAGGGAGGCGTGGGTCTGGGCCAGGTCCCAGGGGCAGCCGCCCTGGGGATCCCGCAACCGGGCCACGACCGCCACCAGCTCGGCGAGGGCCTCCAAGGCGGCCCCATCGGCTTCAGACGCGGCCAGCGGACTGGGACCGGACATCACGGGGGAGGGGAGAACCACGGGGACCATCCTTGGCGATGGCGGCGCGGGCGTTGGCAGAACGGGCCGGGTCGACCCTGGCGGTGGCTGCAGATACCCATGGCGGTGGTTGTGACTACCTCGGGGATGGGATCGGCGAGGGTCCGATCCCCACGCCCGCCCGAGCCTGAGAGAGATACCGACCCCATCCCATCACCACCGAGCGCCGCTGGGAAGCTGCGCCGAGCCCTAGGTGGTCGTGGAAACCAGGGCTGGCATCGGCGAGCACAGGGCAAGGCTCCGGGGCGATCGATCGTGCTGGGAAACAATCATCCATCGGGTGGCATTGGGCCTGGCCTCGATCATCCCAGCCGGCTGAATACGACGACCATGCGGTCATCCGGATGCCGCCGGAGTCCTGCGGGGCAGTGGATGTGGGCGGCAGTACCTCCATGGGGGCATCCAGGGGGATCCATCAGCCAGCAGGAACACGGTCCGTCTCCCGACACAGAACAACACTGTGGCCGGAATCACGAAAAGGCTGCTATTTCAAGACGTCTAGATGGCAGCGACAGAGCAGAGGTCACCGAGGCTGGATTCCATCAACGGCCGCCATCCTTCGACACGGCAGAGACTCAGAAGCGGGCAAGGACCGCCCGCGGGACGCGCGCTTTACACTTTGTTACTTTCGGCGGACAAGCTGTGGCGACTGCTACCTTTCACGGCCACTCAACCGAAGAGAACTCCGACACCACGTGGCATTCATCTCCGACTTCCTCCCGCTCTTCCTGGAGCAGGTTCAGTCCCCAACCCTGGGGTTCCTGATCGGCGGGATCATCGTGGCCGCCCTTGGCAGCCAGCTGGCGATCCCCGATTCGATCTACAAGTTCATCAGTTTCTTCCTGCTGATGAAGATCGGCCTGACGGGCGGGATCGCGATTCGGAATTCCAACCCCACCGAGATCTTCCTGCCGGCACTCGCAGCCGTGCTGGTTGGCATCGTGATCGTGTTCATCGCTCGCTGGACCCTCGGCAAGCTGCCCGGCATCAGCGTGCCTGATGCCGTGGCCACCGGCGGCCTGTTCGGCGCGGTGAGTGGCTCCACCCTGGCGGCCGTGCTGCCCCAGCTGGATTCCGCCAAGATCCCCTATGAAGCCTGGACGGCGGCCCTCTACCCCTTCATGGACATTCCGGCGCTGGTGACGGCCATCGTGGTCGCCAGCGTCTACCTGTCCAAGAAGACGGGCAACACCGCCGAGAAGATTGAGATCTGGCCGATCATCAAGGAAAGCATCCAGAGTTCGGCCGTCACGTCGCTGCTGCTGGGCGTGGCCCTCGGCATCCTCACCAAGCCCGAACCTGTCTATGAGAGCTTCTTCAACCCCCTGTTCCGCGGCTTCCTCGCGATTCTGATGATCATCATGGGGATGGAGGCGGCCCAGCGGATGAACGAGCTGCGCAAGGTGGCCCAGTGGTTTGCCATCTATGCCTTCATCTCCCCCATCGTCCATGGTTTCCTGGCCTTCGGCGTCGGCATCCTCATCCACAAGATCACCGGTTTCAGCATCGGTGGCGCCGTCGTGCTGGCGGTGATCGCCGCCTCCAGCTCGGATATCTCGGGTCCGCCAACCCTGCGTGCCGGCATCCCCTCGGCGAATCCCTCGGCCTACATCGGCGCCTCCACCGCGATCGGCACCCCCGTCGCGATCGCGATCTGCATCCCCCTGTTCATCGGGATTGCAGAAGTGATGCTCGGCCGTTGAGGTCCATACCTGATATTCATTTACAATCAATCACTGTCAAGAGGTCAAACCCATGAGTCAACAGGTCTGGAAGCTTGTGATCGTTGGAGAGGAAATCCTCTCCAAGAAACTCATCAAGCTCATCAAGGCGGCAGGTGCCACTGGCTACACCGTCAATGCTGCCGGTGGAGAAGGCAGCCGCAATGTGCGCTCCACGGGCGAGCCGAGTGTGTCCCACACCCTCTCCAATGTGAAGATCGAAGTGCTCACCGGCACCCGCGAGCTGGCCGACACCATCACCCGTGAGATCGAAGCCAAGTTTTACGCGGACTTTTCGATCATCACCTACATCTACCCCGTGGAAGCCCTGCGCGACCACAAGTTCTGATCCACCGGGTCCCATTGGTCCCCCCCGTTCCTGCCGGGGCGGGGGGTTTGTTTCGGGGTCCGATGGCTGGCTCGGCCCTCGGGCACGCCATTCCCGTCCCCTTCCCTGACCTGCACTGATCACCAGCGCTGATCGGATCCATCACCGGATGCTTTGGTTTCCGGTGTCGTCCAGACAACAGTTCGAGCTCCTTCCTTCTACAACTGCACCCACCCGTACCTCACCTGATGGATCTGCTGCCCACGCTGCTGATGGAAGTCGGCAGCCACCAGGTTGAAGTGACGGAAACCCTGATCGGGGTTGGCCGTTTTCTCGTGATTTTCGTGGCGGCCCGCTTCATGGCGGAGCTGATGGTGCGCCTGCAGCTGCCCACCATCCTCGGCGAACTGGTCGCCGGCGTGATCATCGGCGCCTCTGGCCTGCACCTGGTGGTACCCCCCGAAGCCCAGGCCCAGCTGAGCGGCGCTCTGCTCGGGATGCTGAGCTCCCTGGGCGGCATGACCCCGGAGTCCATCAGTTCTCTTTATTCCGAGACGTTCTCCAGCCTCAAGGTGGTGGCCGAGATCGGCCTGTTCTCCCTGCTGTTCCTGACGGGTCTCGAGAGCGAGCTGGATGAACTGGTGGCCGTGGGCATCCAGGCGGGCACCGTGGCCTTCACCGGCGTGGTGCTCCCCTTCGCCGCCGGCACCGCCGGGCTCTACTACCTCTTCCATGTGCCGTTCATCCCGGCGGTGTTCGCCGGTGCCGCCATGACGGCCACCTCGATCGGCATCACGGCGAGCGTGTTCGGCGAGCTGCAGTGGCTGAAGCGCAAGGAGGGCCAGATCGTCATCGGTGCCGCCGTGCTCGACGACATCCTCGGCATCGTGATCCTGGCGGTGGTGGTCTCCCTGGCCGGCGGCGGTTCCTTCACCCTCGGACCGGTCATCCAGCTGTGCGTCGCGGCGGTGATCTTCGTGGCCGTCGCCCTGGTGCTCAGCCGCTTCGCCGCCCCCGCCTTCGACTGGGTGGTGGATCAGCTCAAGGCCCCTGGCGATGTGGCGGTGGCCAGCTTCGTGGTGCTCACCCTCTGCTGCTTCGCCGCCCAGGCCATTGGCCTCGAGGCCGCCCTGGGCGCCTTCGCCGCCGGCCTGATCCTCAGTGCCTCCAAGCACACCCACGACATCGAAGCCGCCGTCAAACCCCTGGTGGCCCTGTTCGCCACGGTGTTCTTCGTGCTGATCGGCACCGGCATGGACCTCTCGGTGCTCAACCCCTTCGATCCCGCCAACCGTGAGGGGCTGGTGGTGGCCCTGTTCCTGCTGGTGGTGGCCGTGGCCGGCAAGGTGGCAACGGGCTGGACCTACACCAGCAAGGACCCCACCAACCGCCTGGTGGTGGGCCTGGGCATGATGCCCCGCGGCGAGGTGGGTCTGATCTTCCTGGGTCTGGGAACCCAGGCCAACATCCTCACCCCGGCCCTGGAAGCCGCCATCCTGTTGATGGTGATCGGCACCACTTTCCTGGCCCCGATTCTGTTGCGGCTGGTGATCGGTGGTCAGAAGGAGGCGGCAGCCCAGCCCAGCTGAGCCCCCACTCCGCCCATCCGATTCGCCGCCCCGCCGGTAACTCCGCCGGCATCCGTTCCCCCCATCCATGGGCGTCGCCGATCTGACCGGCTCCACCACCACCCTGGCTCCGCCGTTCCCGGCCCTGAGCCGCGGCCGCCTCGACACCCTGCAGGTGAACCTGGGCTACCGCTGCAACCAGAGCTGCAGCCACTGCCATGTGAACGCCGGCCCCAGCCGCACCGAGATGATGGGGGCCGAGACCATCGCCCTTGTACCGGCGGTGCTGCGGGCCCGGGCGATCGCCAGCCTGGATCTCACCGGCGGTGCGCCGGAGCTGCATCCCGGCTTCCGCGAGCTGGTGCGCCAGGCCCGGGGGCTGGGGGTGGCCGTGATCGACCGCTGCAACCTCACCATCCTCAGTGAACCCGGCCAGGAGGACCTGGCCGGGTTCCTGGCCCAACAGGGGGTGAAGGTGGTGGCCTCCCTGCCCTGCTACCTGGCCGACAACGTCGACCGGCAGAGGGGTGATGGCGTGTTCGAGCGCAGCCTCGCGGGCCTGCGCCAGCTCAACGCCCTTGGCTACGGCGATCCGGACGCAGGCCTGGAGCTGGATCTGGTGTACAACCCCCAGGGCCCCAGCCTGCCGCCGCCCCAGGCCGCCCTCGAGGCCGATTACCGGCGCGAGCTGGCCGATCGCTTCGGGCTGCGCTTCAACCGCCTGTTCACGATCACCAACATGCCCATCCAGCGCTTCGCGGCGGTGCTGGGCCAGCAGGGGCAGCTGGAGAACTACAGGGCACTGCTGCGCCAGCACCACAACCCGGCCAATCTGGAGCAGGTGATGTGCCGCTCGACGATCAGCGTCGACTGGCAGGGCTATCTCTACGACTGTGACTTCAACCAGATGCTCGACCTGCCGGCCGGCAGCGGCCCCCGGGCCCACCTGCGCCAGCTGCTGGAGAAGGACCCTGATGGGGCGCCGATCGCCGTGGCCGAGCACTGTTTCGGCTGCACCGCCGGCGCCGGCTCCAGCTGCGGGGGCGCCCTGAGCTGAAGCCCCGCCCGTCCCAGTCACACGCCGCCCCAGCCCCCGCGACTTTCCCCCGATGACCAGCGCCACCGATCTGCACCGCAGCGTGCAGGAGTACTACGGCTCCACCCTCAGCAGCAGCGACGACCTGCGCACCAGCGCCTGCTGCGATGCCAGCAGCGTGCCGCCGGCGCTGCGGCCCCTGCTGGCCCGGATCCACCCCGAGGTGCTGAGCCGGTATTACGGCTGCGGCCTGGTGGCGCCACCGCTGCTGGAGGGCCTGCGGGTGCTCGACCTGGGCTGCGGCAGCGGCCGTGACGTGTACCTGCTGGCCCAGCTGGTGGGGGCCGGCGGCGCGGTGGTGGGCATCGACATGACGCCGGAGCAGCTGGCGGTGGCCCGGCGCCATGTCGACCACCACGCCGAGGTGTTCGGCCACGCCAATGTGCAGTTCCTGGAGGGCCGCATCGAGCAGCTGGAGGCCCTGCCCCTGGAGCCCGGCAGCTTCGATCTGGTGATCTCCAACTGCGTCGTCAACCTCTCGGCCGACAAGCTGGCGGTGCTCAACGGGGTGCGGCGGCTGCTGAAGACCGGCGGCGAGTTCTTCTTCGCCGACGTCTACGCCGACCGGCGCGTGCCCGAGGCCCTGCGCCACGACCCGGTGCTGCACGGCGAGTGCCTCAGCGGCGCCCTCTACTGGAACGACTTCCTGCGGCTGGCGCGCCAGGCCGGCTTCGCCGATCCGCGCCTGGTGGACGACCGGCCCCTGGAGATCACCGACCCGGAGCTGGCCGCCCGCACCGGAGCGATCCGCTTCTTCTCCGCCACCTACCGGCTGTTCAACATCGAGGCCTTAGAGGACGCCTGCGAGGACCACGGCCAGGCGGTGATCTACCGCGGCAGCATCGCCGGCCACCCCGACGCCCTGCCCTTCGACAAGCACCACCACATCGAAACTGGCCGGGTGTTTCCGGTCTGCGGCAACACCTTCCGCATGCTGGCGGAGAGCCGGCTGGCGCCCCACTTCGACTTCATCGGCGACTTCAGCCGCCACTACGGGCTGTTCGAGGGCTGCGGCAGCGCCCTGCCCTTCGACGGGGGGGTCGCCCCTACCGCCGACGCTCCCGCAGCCGCGCCGGCCCCCGCCAGCGGCGGCTCCTGCTGCTGAGGCGACGGCCCAAGGCCCGCAAGGGCCGCGGCAGCCGCGGGATCGGATCGCCGTCCTGGAGCAGGTGCAGCCAGCTGCTGGCCTCAAGGCCCGCGAAGGCGGCCAGCAGCAGGGGCCTCTGGGAGCCCCAGAGCTCCCGGCCCCGCTGCAGCAGCTCGCCGGGCGGCGGGGCGCCCAGGGGCCCGAGGGCGGCGCAGGCGAGCAGCAGCAACACCGCCAGCCACAGCAGCCGCAGGCTGGTGCCCAGCAGGGGGCTGTGGGAGAACAGGGAGCGGTGGCTGAGCAGGCGCCGGTAGGGCCACCACAGCAGCCGCAGGGGACCCCAGCGGCGGGTGGCGTTGGAGCGGGTGTCGAGGTCGGGGGAGAGCCAGAGGCCGCCCAGCAGGAAGGCGCCGGTGGCGACGGCCACCCCCGTCGGCCCCAGGGCCGGCCCCCACAGCAGCCCGAAGGGCAGGGCCAGCCACCGGGTGGCGCGATCGTGGCGGCGGCCGCTGGCCATGGCCGGGCTCCGGACGCTGCCGGCAAGGTACCGGCCGCCGGCCCCCGATGCCTGGTCCGCGTCGCCCCCTCCGCCAGAATGGGGCCACCGCCCGATTAGCTCAGCGGTAGAGCGCCTGCCTTACAAGCAGGATGTCGCTGGTTCGAAACCGGCATCGGGCATCGCACTGGCTGCGCCAGGCACTCGGGGACCTGCTCCGAGACCTTGTCCGAGACCTGATTCGGGACCTAGGGTGGGTCCAAGAGCCGGTCTGAGAGGTTGATGGCCCATCGCATGCTGGCCGAGACTGCTGTGAGCATCTCGGAACTCAAGAAGAATCCGATGGCCACGGTGGCGGCTGGCGAAGGGCTGCCGGTGGCCGTTCTGAACCGCAACGAACCGGCGTTCTACTGCGTGCCGGCCAAGGCCTATGAGGACCTCATGGACCTGGTCGAAGACCTGGAGCTCAACCGCATCGCCGACACGCGTCTGGCGGATGGGCAGGATCCGGTGCGCCTGACCATGGATGAGCTTTGAGCTGGCCTTCCACCCCGAGGCCCTGCGCGAGTGGCACAAGCTGGCCGCAGACATCCGGGAGACGTTCAAGAAGAAGCTGGCTGAACGGCTGATCCAGCCGCGCATCCCCGCCAGCAAACTGCGGGGCTCCAGCGATCGCTACAAGATCAAGCTCCGCGCCGCTGGATTCCGCCTGGTCTATGAGGTGCGGGACCAGCAGTTGCTCGTGCTGGTCATCGCGATCGGCAAGCGGGACCGCCAGGCCGTCTATCGGCAGGCCGATCGGCGCTGAGGTCGTTCTCTGGCACTGCTAGCGGCCGGGAGGATCGGGCCATGGCCCCAAAACCCGCCCTAACGTTGGTCATCTCGATGACCAACACCATGCGACAGGTCACGGTGGCGGAGGCCAAAGCCCAGCTGTCGAGCCTGCTCGACGCGGTGGAGCAAGGCCAGCCGGTGGTGATTACCCGCCGTGGCAAAGCCATCGCTGAGCTGGTTCCGCGGCAGGCCGTGCGCGATCTCCTGCCCCAGCTCCAGGCTCTGCGGGACTCCCTGCCCCATCAGGCCACCGGCGGCGTGGAGACGATGCGCGCCCTGAGGGATGACGTTGGCTCCTGATGCTGTACGTGGACACCTGCGTGCTGCTGGCGGCGCTCACACCGGAGGACCACTCCAACGCCGCCGCGGCCTTTCTCGAGCAGGCCCCAACGCCGCTGGCGATTAGCCCCTGGAGTGCCACCGAGCTTCATTCCGCTCTCGGGCTGAAGGTGCGCACCGGGGCCCTGAGCCCCGCGCAGGCCGAGGCGGTGCTCGAAGGCTTCGAACGCAGCCTGGCCCCAGGTTTGCTGATGCTGGAGGTGGAATCCCAGGACTTCAGGAATGCCAGCGCCTGTCTGCGCGGCTGGACCACGGCCCTGCGGGCGGCCGATGCTCTGCACTTGGCCATCGCCGCCGGACGGGGCGCCACCCTCTGCAGCCTGGATGCGCCGTTCGTGAGGGCCGCCCGGCAGCTGGGACTCGAGGCCCAGCTGATCGGGGCTGACTGACGCGCGACTGACGGCAAATCCACCGCCGCGAAGCCCCTGGAGCCGCAGACGCACCCAGGCCAGGCGATCATGAACACCGCTTGTTCCGTCAGCTGTGGACCTCACGGATCTCATCCCGGGGAT
The DNA here is from genome assembly GCA_943367585.1 of Rhizobium sp. Q54. GTDB lineage: Bacteria > Cyanobacteriota > Cyanobacteriia > PCC-6307 > Cyanobiaceae > Cyanobium. The sequence goes on along the minus strand of CALRJP020000005.1, from coordinate 125,966 downwards.
CCCCGCCCTGCTGGAGGAGCTGGAGGGGATCCTGGCCGGGCTCACAACGGTCGCCTGCCTGGAGCACATGAAATGGCTGGGGGCCTTCATGTGCATCACCCCGGTCCAGAAGAGCCTGGTGGGGGCGGCCACGACCGAGGAGGAAGGCTTCCGGCTGGTGGAGCGCCAGCGGCCGTCCCTGCTGGTGGTCAGCCAGAGGCTGCAGGAGGGGACCGGGCTGGCGCTGGTGGAGCGCACGAAGGCGCTGGACCCCGCCATCCGGACCCTGCTGGTCGCTGACGACGCCAACGAGGCCCTGGTGCGGGAGGCCCTGGCCCGGGGCTGCAACGGCATCTGCTTCGAATCGGGCCTGTTCATGCCGGCGCTGCGGGTGGTGGCCGGTGGCGGCATCTACTACCCCGAGCCCGTGGCGGCGGTGCTGCGGCAACAGCCGCCACCGGCCCCGATCGAACCGCTGACCGAGCGCGAGCGGGCGGTGCTGAACCACCTGATGCTGGGCCTGACCGACCAGCGGATCAGCCAGGAACTGGTGGTGAGCCCCGAGACCGTCAGGACCCACGTGAAGCACATCTTCCAGAAGCTCCAGGTCGACAACCGCACCAAGGCCGTCGTCAAGTCGATCGCCGCCGGGCTGATCAACCTGGAATCGGCCCTGGAGGGTCGCTCGCCTGTCACCGGCTGAGCCGCCTTGTCACCGGCTAAACCGGTTTGGTCTGGGCCAATCCCCCGTTCTGGGGATGCGGGCCGAGGGTGCTCCAGGGGAAGGTGGTCAGGAGCGGGGATGACCCGAGCGGCCTCCCGATGCCAAGCAGGGACGCCGGGCCCCTGCAAGACCTCAGCAGCAACTCAGCGCACGATGGCCGTCCACCTCAGCTTCGCCGCGGCCGGGCACTCCCGCGTCTCCGAAATCATCCTGGCCGGCCGCACCGGCTACTGGCCGTGCGACCCCGACCGGGTCCTGGCCCATGGCGTCGTCAAGCTGTACGAGCGTCACCCCGAGGGCGGCGACTTCGATCTCAACGACAGCGTCGTGGGCCCCTGGGTGGCCACCCTGAAGATCACCGGCGCCGACCGGGTGCAGTGGCTCGACAAGACCCGGACGATCATTGCCTTCGACCCCGCCACCCTGACGACGGAGTACGTCACCAGCGTGCCCCCTTTCAACGCCTCCGGCGTGTATTACGACCCGGAACCGAGCGCCTGAGGGCGGGGCGCTCGTCAGCCTGGAGCAGGTGGGGCTAGCTGATCGCATGGCCAATCGCCCCAACCAGCTCTCCGACGGCCAGCAGCAACGCGTCGAGATTGCCCTCGCCCAGGTGAATCAGCCTGAGCTGCTGCTGGCCGAGGAACCCACCTGTGCCCTGGATTCACGCACCGGCGACGAGGCGATCGAGCTGATGTCCGGTCTCCACGGCGATGGTCTCACGATCGTGCTGGTCACGAACGATGCGTCGGTGGTCCAGAACTGTGGGCGGATCATCCAGATCCAGGACGGGCAGATCAGCAGAAGCACTTTCGGATGATGCGGGCGGCGTGAGCCAATTGCACGGCGTCCGGAGTGCAGACCGGGACTCTTCGAGGTCGATGGGCAAGGTTGCCTACGCCGGCTCATGATATTCGAAGAGGACGACATGGTCCTTCTCTCCTTTTGCCAAATACATCGCCAGATCGGCATGCCTGAGAAGGATCTCAGCAGAAGATCCATGGGCGGGGAAGATGGCAATACCAAGGCTGACCTGCACCCTGAGAACCTTCTGATGAAGAACATAGGGTTCAGCAATACGTGCCACCATCTTGTTTGCTAAACGCGTGAGACTGGAAGGGCTTCCAACTTCCAGCAAAAGGCAGACAAATTCATCGCCACCCCAGCGGCTGACCATGTCATCCTCTCGCACCAAAAGCGCCAAGCGCGTCGCCACCATCTGCAACACCTCATCACCCACATCATGACCAAGGGAATCGTTGATGTTCTTGAACTCATCCACATCAATCGAGAAGACCGCAAGCTCCCATCCATGCCTCCTGGCCTGGGAAAGGCTGAGCTCAAGGCGCTGCTCAAAGGCCGATCGGTTGGGTAGACCCGTCAGTGGGTCCTCGAGGGCGATCTGCCTCCTTGCTTCGTCCGTCTGGTTACGAGAATCTATTAAATCCATGCGGGCTTCATCCAGCTGGAACTTCGCATCAACAAGTTCACCCCTGATATCTGCTAGCGAGTCAATTTGAAGGGCAAGTCTATTATTCACCTCGCCGAGGGACCGGCCCGAAGCGGCGACAGAATCTTCCGTGATTTTATGCTTATCGATGGCTTCAAGAAGATTCGCAGAAGGGTTTTCCTCGAAGCCAAGTAAAGAGTTGGCGGCATTTAGATCAAGGCTCGATTTATCGACATCACTCTTGATCTCCCTATTCTCATGCAGAATATTTTCCATTGCAGATTTATCTGCTCGCTGCTCGCTGCTCGCTGCTCGCTGCTCGCTGCTCGGATGTCATCTTGCTGTCATCCATTTCTTCTAACTTTAACAAGCTTCTCAAGGGGAAAAGGACTTTGGATATGCCGTGCCGCAAGAGTGAGGCACCGGCGCAGCGCCAGCGCTTCAGTGCAGACCCATCTGGATGACTGCCGCCACCACAACAGCGATCGTCCTCTGCAGAGCCGGGCGACGCCTGGAGAAGCCCCTGGCCAAGCACTGAGCTCGAAGCCGCCGCTCCCTTGGCCACTTCATCGCAGTGTTCGCACGCAACCAGCAGGCCAGAGATGTCGATCGTCACCCGACAGCCCCCACCCCTCAACCGCATCAAGACGCTTCATCCACCAGTGCTGAAGGTGCCTAGCAACGCATCCGAGACCAATCCTCCTCACCAGTCCATCGACATGCATCTGGACGTTCATGGGTGGTCGTCTGCGTCGCTCCACGTCGGGATAACCTGCGCCCCCTGACTCACCACAGGCTGCCAGGGTTGGTCATCTCGATGACCCACACCATGCGACAGGTCACGCTGGCGGCTGATCAGCCCGCGGCTTGCACAGGCTCTCCGTAGGCCACCAGCTGGGCCTGCACCACCAGCAGGCGGTCGAAGACGAAGTCTTCCGCGCAGCGGTGGGGATCGCGGTGGATCCAGGGCAGGCGCTGCAGCGCCAGCGCGTGCTCGGCGCGGACGATTGGATCGCCACTTCCCACAGGCTCACGACGCTGCGCACCAGAGGCTGGGCCGGATCCGCCAGCAGGCTTGCGGTCCCGGCCTGCAGCCGGCTCGGTTGGGTGGCCCACCAGAGCAGCAACTGGGGTCGACCAGCAGGGGTTGGGATCGGGACCTGGGATCGTGGCCTGGGTTCGACGCGAGGCACGGCGAGCGGATCAGCCGAAAAGGCTGTCGATCTCGGCGGCGAAATCGGCCTTGAGATCGGCGCCCAGCACACCCGAGCCCCCCAGGAAGCCCCCCCGGCGGGCTTCGCCGCTTGCGGCTAAGTCCATGGCCGCCACGAACTCCCCGCTGCTGATCTGCTCGGCGTAGCCGGCAAAGCAAGCCAGGGCGGCGGCATGGCGCTCCGGGGTCACCGCCTGGCAGGCGTCGTGGACGCACACCACCCGGTAGCCGCGGTCGGCGGCGTCCTTCACCGTGTGGTCGATGCATTGGTCGGTGAGCAGGCCGACCACCACCAGGGTGCGGACGCCCAGGTTGCGCAGCAGGTAGTCGAGGCTGGTGGAGCTGAAGGGTGAGGAGGAGCTCTTGGGGAGCACCAGCTCATCGGCCAGGGGCGCCAGCTCGGCGATCACCTCGGCGGCGCGGCTGCCGGGCGGGAAGCCCATGCCGCAGCGCTTGTAATCGAAGCTGCGGTCGCGACCGTCGGCGGTGAGGTTGGCGATCACGGTGTGGATCACCTCCAGCCCGCCGCGGCGGGACGCCGCCAGCACCCGCTGGGCGTTCGGCAGGGTGGTGGCGCGGAAACGGCGATCGAAGTCCGGGTCCGGGCGGGGCTGGGCGTCGCCGCAGGTGCCCTGCTGCAGATCCACCAGCAACAGCGCGGTTTCTCCCGGGTGGAGCCACTCCGCGGGTGGGCACGACGGCATGCAGGCCCCGGCGATCCGTCCAATCATGGCGGCAGACGCTTGCTGGGCCCGTGTCCATTCCCCCCGACACCATGGCCGCGGCCCTGGCCGCCCAGGGGATCCGCTGGGTGGCGATCACCTGGGTGAACCACGCCGGGGCGCCGCTGGTGAAGGTGGTGCCCCTGGCCGGTTTCGAGGCGGCGGTAGCGACGGGGGTGGGCTTCTCACCGGTGTCCGATGCCTTCGGCGCCGACGGCGGCATCGCTGCCGCCCATCGCCTGGCCCGGCCCGACGGCGACCTGCGCCTGCGGGCGGACGCCGCGGCCCTGGCGCCGCTGGAGCCGGCCAGTGGCTGGGCCTGGGCGCCGGGGGAGCGCTACGAGCGCAGCGGCGAGCCTTATGTGGGCGACCAGCGCCACCTGTGCCGCCGCCAGATGGGGCAGCTGCAGCGGGCCGGGGTGGAGCTGCGGGCCGGCTTCGAGCTGGAGTGGCTGGTGGCCAGCCCCGCCGCCGACGGCACGCCGGCGCCGGCGATCCCCGGGGGGCCGTATGGGGCCGATCGGCTGGTGGAGGGCCTCGACTACGCCACGGCCCTGCTCGAGGCCCTGGAGGCGGCCGGCCTGCCCTGGCTGCAGTTCCACCCGGAGTACGGCGCCAGCCAGTTCGAGCTGTCGCTGGCGCCCGGCACGCCCCTGGAGGCCGCCGACCGGCTGGTGCACGCCAAATTGCTGATCCAGCGGGTGACGCGGCGCTTCGGCTGGCGCTGCAGCTTCAGCCCCAAGCCCAGCCTGGAGCGGGTGGGCAACGGCGGCCACCTGCACCTGAGCCTGCGGCGCGACGGGGCGGCGCTCCTGGAGGGCGGCGACGGGGAGGCTGGCCTCAGCGACGCGGGCGCCGCGATGCTGGCGGCCCTGCTGGCGGAGCTGCCGGCCCTGCTGGCCCTGGCCTGCCCCCTGGCGGTGTCCTACCGGCGGCTGGCCCCGGGCTCCTGGTCGGCCCCTTTCCAGGCGTGGGGCGTGGAGAACCGGGAGGCGGCCCTGCGGCTGGTGCCCGCCGCGGCCGATGGCGCCCCGGCCCACCTGGAGCTGAAGGTGGCGGACCTGGCCGCCAACCCCTACCTGCTGCTGGGGGCCGTTCAGGCCGTGGTGGCCGACGGCCTGGCACGGGCCCGGCCCCTGCCGCCACCGGTGAGCGGCGATCCGTCCCTGCTGCCCTCCGGGACGGTGCCGTCCCTCCCCGCCAGCCTGGCGGAGGCCTCGGCCGCCTTCGCCGCCAGCGACCTGCTGCGCCAGGCCCTGGGGGAAGGGCTGCACGGCTCCCTGTGCGACAGCCAGGCGGCGGAGGTGCGGCGCGCGGCGGGCTGCAGTGAAGCGGAGCTGGTGGCCGCGGACGCCTGGTGGCCGGTGGTGGGGGGGATCGGCTGAGGGGCCATCCAGCCGGTGCCCGTCAGCCCGCCACCATCACCCGGTTCCGGCCGGCGGCCTTGGCGGCGTAGAGGGCGCCGTCGGCGGTGCGCAGGGCGCTCTCCAGCGCCGCCAGGCCCGTGCCCTCCACGACGGCCACGCCTGCCGAAAGGGTGACGCGCTGCCTTGGCGCTCCGGGGTGCGGCACCGTCGTCGCCGCCGCCCGCAGCCGCTCCAGCAGGGGAGCCGCCCCTTTCACATCCACACCGGGCAGCAGCAGCGCGAACTCCTCACCGCCGACGCGGGCCAGCACATCACCCGGGCGCAGCACGGCCCGCATGGCGGCGGCCACATCGCGAAGCACCTCATCGCCGGCGCCATGGCCCCAGCCGTCGTTGATGGCCTTGAAGAAGTCGATATCGAGCATGGCCCCCGCCACCGGCCGGCCGTCGCGGGCGGCGGCGGCCAGAGCCACGGTGGCCGCCTCGGCAAAGCCCGTCCGGTTGGGAAGGCCAGTGAGCGGATCGCGCCGCACCGCAGCGGCCAGCTCGGCCTCCAGCCGGTCGCGCTGGCGCAGCGTCTTCAGCACCGCCAGCACCTGGGCGGGGATGGAGAGATCGAGGATCACCCACACCCAGCTGCGCCAGCGCAGCTCCTCGCCCGGCCGGCCAAGGGCCTCACCCATCCCATCTTCGAGGGCGAACACCCCCAGGGCCAGCAGCACGGCCGCGCCGAACCCGGCCCGCCAGCGCCGCTGCCTTGGCTGTCCGCCTAAGCCGGCACGCTGCAGGGCGCCACGGGCGGCCACCAGACAGAGCAGGGCCGTGGCACCGCGCAGGGCGAGGAACACGAGATCGGCGGCGTTCACGGGCTGGGGATCTCGATCACCGGCGCAGCCGGTGCCGCCGGACAGTTCCGCCCGACGTTAGGGAAGGTCTGGCAAGGCGTCATGGGCGCAGCGACCCTCCGATCGGCCCAGGGTGCCCATCCCCGGCCAGACTCCTGCCAACCCGGCCCCCCTCGCCCCATGGCGTCCCTCCACCCATGACCTTCACGGTGGCGCTGGCGATGCTGGAGCGGGAGGGCCGCTGGCTGCTGCAGCTGCGGGACGACATCGAGGGCATCGTCCATCCGGGCTGCTGGGGCCTGTTCGGCGGCCATCTCGATCCGGGGGAGCGACCCGACCAGGCGATCCGGCGCGAGCTGCAGGAGGAGATCGGCTGGGGGGCGCCGCCGCTGCCGCTCTGGTTCGAGCACCACGACGACCAGCTCAGCGCCTACTACTTCCGTGGCCCGCTCACGGTGCCCCTGGCGGCCCTGCAGCTGAACGAGGGACAGGACATGGTGCTGGCCGAGCTCGATGCGCTGCAAAGCGGTCAGATCTGGAGCCCCCGGCGGCGGGAGAGGCGCGGGCTGGCGCCTTCCCTGGAGCGGGCCGTGCGGCGGCTGGGGCCAGAAAACTAAGAAATGGTGAGTGATACCTTAATATCTGAGGTATCAAACCATTCTCCTGCGTCTCATGGTTGATGAAGATGCACTTACCGGCAAGATTCGCGACAATTGCTCCGAGCTCCCGCTCGGAGGCTGTATCTGCAGCCGACCCCCCATGGCGCCACCAGGGCTGCCCTCCCGACCCGATTTCCTCCCATGAGCCGCGCCTTGAAGGGGCCCCCCGGGGTGCAGCAATGACCAACGTCTGGTGCGTGCGCGCGGGCGGCGGAATGTATGCGGACAATTTCCTCAGGGGCGGCTTCGTCGGCATCGGCTGGCGGGAGATCAGCGAGGATCTCGGCCCCGTCCAGACCCGGGAGCAGCTCTACGCCGTGGTGCGGCGCTACTTCCCGGACATCCAGAGCGCGATCCTGCTCTCCAACTACGTCAATGAGATCCATCGCTTTCTGTTTGAGATTCAACCCGGCGACCACGTGATCATTCCGTCGGCGGAGGCCGACCTTCTGATCCATGGCGTTGTGGACGAGGGCACGCCCTACTACGACGCCAGTGGCGAGGACGGCTGTCCCCTGCGGCATCGGCGTCCCGTCACCTGGGCGGTCGAACCGATCCGGCTGGACCTCTTCTCCACCCCGTTCCGGGATTCCATCCGCACCCTCCTCACCGTCCCGGCCCACACCCGGATGCGGTCGCTGCTGACGGTGTTCCTGGTGGAGCACAAGGAGGAATTCATCCGGGCCATCGGCCGCCCCGACCGGATGGCCTCCACCGCGCCGGCCACCCGGAAGGAGTCGCACCGCATCGTGCTGGAACAGCTGATGCAGCTGACGCCGCCCGAATTCGAACGGCTGGTGGTCCACCTGCTCGATGCCCTGGGCTTTGAGGACTGGGAGCGGGCCGAGCACCACGGGGCGCTGCGCGATTTCTTCGATGCCTGCGGAGATATCCGGTTGTCGCTGCCCGCCCGCATCCGCATCCATGCCCGCTTTCACCGCGGCAACCTCGGGGCGCGGATCGGTGCCGATGCCGTGCGGGAGCTGCGTCAGTTCATTCCCTTCGGCGGCCACGGCGTCTACATCACCACCGCCGATTTCCAGCCGGCGGCGGCGGCGGCGGCCGGGGAGGAGGGCTTCGCCAGGATCAGCCTCGTCAACGGCCAGCAACTGGCCGACCTGATCGCCCGCCACTGGACCCACCTCCCCGGTGAACTCCGGGATCGTCTGTCGCTCGAACAGGCCCTGGTCAGGAACTGAGGCCATGCCCCCACGCTCCCGACGTCAGGCACCGGTCCGAGGCAAGACCCTGCCCGCCAAGGCCACCGAGGAGCCCGGCAGCCTGCGCCAGCGCCTGCAGATCCTGGCGGGGTTCCTGCTGCCGCTGCTGGTGCTCGCCCTCTGGCTCAACTCCCGCGGCTTCTTCGGGCACCCCTGAGCTCAGGGAAACGTGGGGCCGCTGCCGAGCAACTCCACCTCCGGATCGTCCCGGAAGATGTCCAGCAGCTCCCCGTGCAGGGCCTGCGCCCAGGGGGCCGTGTCGATCCAGCTGAGCGTCCGCCAGTTCCAGATCCGCTCGGCGCTGGCCCCGTCGGTGCAGCAGAACTCGGCGATCCCCCCGTCGCTGGGGAGGCTGTAGACACAGACCCCGAAGCGGAAGGGGGTTCCAGCCAGCTCCACCCACCAGCCCCAGTCTTCGCAGCAGACGAAGGGCACGTCCCGGCCCAGCCGCCGCAGCTGCTCCTGCAGGTGAAGGGCCAGGGCCTTGCCCACCAAACCCCCGTTGACCATCTCCTCGGCTTCCCCGGGCAGCAGCGGAAACCGGGCCGACCTCAGGTGGATGAATTCCTTCATGGCCCCGACGGGAGAATCCGGCTGGACCCTGGACGGACGGTAGGTCCTGCTACCGGAGCTGGGCCACCCCGGCCCGCAGAGTGGGCCGGAAACAACGGGCGTCGGGTGTGCAGGAGCTGGTGGGGACGGTGCAGACGCTGTGGCGTTACCCGGTCAAATCGATGCTCGGGGATTCCCCCGGCCAGCTCGTCGTGGATCCCCGCGGCATCCGGGGCGATCGGGCCTTCGCCCTGTGGGACCACGCCAGCGGCCGGGTGGCCAGCGCCAAGAACCCACGCCTCTGGCAGGGCCTGCTCGCCTACCGGGCCCGCTTCCGGGAGGAACCCGCGGCGGCGGCGCCCCTGCCGCCGGTGCTGATCGGCCCCCGCGAGGACGACGGCGGCGCAGTGCTCTGCAGCGGCGAGGACGATGTGGACGGCTTCTTCAGCACGCTGTTCGGGCGCCGGGTGAGCCTGCTGGACACCCCCCCGCAGGGCGCCAGCCTCGACCAGTACTGGCCCCCGGTGGAGGGGCGCGCCTACCAGGACATCACCAACGCCCTGGAGCTGCCCGCGGGCACCTTCTTCGATGCCTGCCCCATCCACGCCATCACCACCGCCACCCTGGAGCGGCTGCGCCAGCTCGAACCCCAGCTCGACTTCGCCGTGGAACGGTTCCGCCCCAACCTGCTGATCGCCACGCCGCCGGAGGCCAGCGGCTTCGTGGAGGAGGGCTGGAGCGGCGCCTGCCTGCAGATCGGCGAGCAGCTGGTGCTGCGGGTCGACGGCGGCTGCCCCCGCTGCGTCGTCACCACCCTGGCCCAGGGTGCCCTGGGCGAAGACCTGGGGATCCTGCGGGCCACCGCCCGCCACAACGGCGTGGTGGCCGGCATCCGCCTGAGTGTGGTCAGCCCCGGTCCGGTGGCGGTGGGCGATCCGGTGCGGCTGCTCAGGTCAGACCCGCCGCCAGGCGATTGAGGCCCTCCGCCAGCAGGGCCTCGGAGGTGGCGAAACTCAGCCGCAGGTGACCCGCCGCCCCGGGGCCGAACCAGCGTGGGCTTCCCGGCACCACCGCCACCCCGTGGTCCCGCCGCAGCCGCTCCACCAGTTCCTCGACGCTCTCCTGCAGCGGCGGCAGGCCGACGAACAGCACGAAGGTGGCGGCAGGCGGATGCACCCGCAGGCCCGGGATCGCCGCCAGCCGGGAGACGGCCTGGTCGCGACGGGCCTGGAGGTGGCGCAGGAAGGCCGCCAGCCAGGCGAGGCCCTCGGGGCCGTAGGCCGCCGTGGCCGCCACCTGGCTGAGGGTGGCCACCCCATCGACGGTGGAGGGCAGCTCGCTGTCGGCCAGCAGCCGGGCGGCCGCCTCCGGATCCGCCATCGCCACGTAGCCCACCCGCAGGCCGGCCAGGCCGAAGGACTTGGAGAAGCCATGCACCACCGCCCCGAGGCTGGCCAGCTCCGGGGCCAGGGCCAGCCAGCTGGTGAAGGTGGCCGGCGGGTAGACCACATCACTCCAGATCTCATCGCTCAGCACCCGCAGACCCCGCTCCAGGCAGAAGCGGCCGAGGGCCTCGAGTTCGTCGCGGCGAAAGCAGCGGCCCAGGGGGTTATGGGGGTTGCACAGGCACAGCACCCGGGTGCGGCTGGTCACCAGCGCCGCCAGCGCCGCCAGATCCAGGGGGGCCTGCGGATCGATCCGCCACAGCACCGGCACCCCGCCGGCGCTGCGGACGGTGTGGGCGAAGAGGAAATCGACCGGGTCCCAGACGATCGCCTCGTCGCCGGGCGACAACCAGTGGCGGGTCACCAGGGCCAGGCCCGCCGCGGCACTGTTCACCGCCACCACCCCTGCGGCCGAAACGGGCGCCCCCCGCTGGCGCAGGTACCCGGCCACCGCCTCCCGGAAGGACGGCAACCCCCCGGCGGGTCCGTAGCTGAACACACCCGAGTGGGCGTAATCGGCGATCGCCTCGCGGATGGCCGGGGCCGCCGGGAAGTCCGTGTCGGCGGCGGTGAGGGGGATCACCCCCGGGGCCTGCTCGGCCCAGCGCAGGTTGTGGGCCCGCTGGCGCAGGAGATCCAGGGGGACGGCCCCATCGAGGAACGCGTCCGCGAAGCGCTCGCTCATGCCATCAGCGGCAATGGGAGCCTGCTCGGGGCGGGCTGCACGAAGGCGCGCGACATCTCACGGCCGGCTTCCACGCAGTGCCGTAGGACCGGCTGGCGCACCCGTTCGTAGGCGGCGAACAGTTCCGGCACGTCCCCGGGATCACGACAGTCCTGCAGCAGGCGGCTCAGCATGACTGCATCCTCGAGCGCCGTGTTGACGCCCTGGCTGGTGAAGGGCAGCAGCGGATGGGCCGCGTCCCCGGCCAGGGCCACATTCCCCCGGCTCCATCGGCTGGTGGCATCCGCGTCGACGGTGTGCCACAGGTGGGCGGTGGAGGGATCGGTGGCGCCCAGTACATGGCGCACCACGGCGGGGAAATGGCGGAAGTGCTCCTCAAGGAAGGCCCCCACCTCGGCCCTCCGTGGGGTGGCGAAGCGCTCGCTGTCGAACTGAACGAACCAGATCAACCGGTCATCGCCCAGGGGGACCAGACCCACCGCCAGCCCCCCGGAGGGATCGAGCACCTTCAGAAAGCGGTGGCCCAGCTCCGCCGCCAGCAGGGGCTGCTTCATGTGGGCCACGATCTCCTTGACCCGGCCGGGCTGGGCCGTCGATCCGCAACCCATGGCCAGCCGACAGCTGGAGCGGACGCCATCGGCCGCGATGAAGGCATCGGCCTCGTGGGAATGGCCGTTCTGGAAACCCACCGCCGTGGCCGTCTCCCCAGCCCACTTGAAATGCTCGAAATGGTGGTTGTACTGCACAAGGTCGGGCGGCGCCCCGCGTAGCAACACTTCCAGCAGCCGGTGACGCATCAGCGCCACAGCACCTTCGATGGGGTAATCCGCGTGAACGTCGCCAGAGCAACAGACAATCCGCACCGATGTGATCGGGTGGCCCAGATTGTCGGCAGGGTCGCAACCAAGACGACGCAGGGACTCGCAGCCATTGGCCAGCAGCAGGAACCCGTGACCATTCGAAGACGACGCTGCCGACCGTTCAAAGACGCGCACCGGCAGGCCTTCCCTCCAAAGCCCTCTGGCCAGGGCCAGCCCGCAGGCTCCCGCACCAATGACTGCGGTGTGGATCACCTCTCGAGATCCACAGTCAGGGGAAGGTTAAGCCTGCCCTTCTGGCAAGTATTGGCTGACACAACCGATAAAGTCATGATCGCGGCGACGCCCGCTGGTCGGAAGGAAGGCTTGCTTAGGGATGTTAAGGGTAGAAACAATCCTTTGGCTGTGACAGGAGACCAATTCCGCCGGATTGGGCAGAGCAACTGAGAGTTTTCTGAGTAAAGGTGAGGAGCTTCCGGTGAAAGCAAGGGCAAGGGGCCATCCACGCCCGAAACGTCAGAGGGGCCGAAGGTTGGGACCATTCATGGCCATTCAGTGGCTCCCGGAGTCACCCTGGTCACCCCTCGAAGCCAGGTCGGGGCGCCCTGCGCGCCTGCCGGCTGAGAAGGGCTGATCAGGGCTTGGTGGCTAAGGTGAGGGCCGTGAGGGAGGGACATGCGCCGGCGCACCAGAACGGTGATCATCAGCGGAGCGCTTCTTTCAAGCACCTCTCTCCTGATCTATACCCATCTCCTTGATCGACGCCATGCCAAGGAATGGCGTGATCAAAGCGATCGGGTCGCCCTGCGACTTTGCGATGCGTTGCAGGGAATGGAGCGCGTCCTGACCAAACCATCCACTGCGGAAGGCCCAACCCAGAGGGCCGTGGAGCGGCACGACGTGTCCTCCCATCGGCTGCAGATCGTCACCCGTTCAGGCTCCTCCTCCCAGCCCGTGCTCGCCGGCAAGCCTCCTGTCTTTGCCAGCCGCGACGGCCACCTGCTCATCTGTCCAAGACAGTTCACCAGCATGCCACTGGTGATGGCCATGGAGCCCTCCCAACCCGGATCCTTGCTGTTCAGCTCGGGCCCCATGGGCCCGGGGGATGGCCGCTGGGTCAAACTGCGTGGGCAGGCCTTGGCGGATGGCGATGCGAAGGACCACGGGCCCATCGCCCTGGCGCCCTGGTCCGAGGTCGTCGCGTCAGCCGAGAAGGGCAATCACCTCTACCACCTCAGATTCGGGGACTTCGACCTTGGCCTGAAACTGCAGCCAGCTGGCCGTGCGGAGGATGGTATTGAACGCACTCTCGCCCTGACACTTGGCGTGCTTGGGGTGCTGCTGAGTGTGTTGATGGCCTACATCTCCAGCCAGGGAGAAAAGCAGAAGCAGCAAGTGGTCAGCACCTTCCGAAAAGACAGCCAGTCCTCCTTTCTCACCCACTATGCCCTGGTCAAGGATCTTGAAGATCCCCCCTCCAACACGCTGTCGCATCGACAGGACGCCGCCGTTCTGGTGACCATTGATTTTCGCTATCTGGAACGCCAGAGTGGACTTCACAATGAGGTGGAATCCTCCGAAATCCTCACCAATGCCTGTCGTGCCATCGACAAAGGTTGGCCGGTGCACCCTGGTTTCAACTTCTATCGGATCTCAAAGAACAAGGTGGCCCTCATCGTGCGGGCCTCTGGAACCATTCCCATCGATGACACGATCGCCTGCGAAGCGCTGCTGGCCAGGTTGCTTGGCATCGTGTCCGGTTCGATTCAGTTGTCCAGCAACTCCGTCCTGGCCTGGGATGATGTGATCATCACCGGACAGCGCTTCCGCCTGAATGATCCCCCAGCCTCCCTGCTGACGATGCAGGCTTTCGGAGAGATGCTGGCCGCCGAGGATCGCAGGTCCTATCGGCTGGTGAAAAGTGGTGATGATCTATTGGTCAGAGACAAGAATGAAATCAGGACGCAACTCAGCTGCCTGAGCGCCAGTGATCTTGAGCTTCATTTTCAACCGATTCTTCAGATCTCGAATCCAGGCCATTTTGGCCTTGAACTCCTGATCAGGTTCCGTCCGCCGACGCTCAACAAGCTCGGCACTGGCAAGGTGATGCAACTGGCCCATGACCTCGGGATCGCCCATCAGATTGATGCCCTTGTCGTGAGCCGGCTGGCCGAAGTCAAACAAGCCCTCAGCGAATCCGAGCTTCTGCGCCACCGGATCGAGTATGTCTCCATCAACATCAGTGCGGATTCCGTTGCCACGGATCAACGGTTGAACCATCTGGTCGACCTGTTCAAGACCCATGGCATCGACAGCTCCATTTTCTACATCGAGATCACGGAAATGGCCGCCACCGATATCCTGGCCGGATCCGAGGACGTAACCACGGCTTCAGAGCGCCTGATGAAGGAGCTGAACTTCAGAATTTTCATTGACGACTTCGGATCCGGGCTATCCAACTACAGGCGCATCAGCGAAGCCTGGTATGACGCCATCAAACTGGATATTGATCTCATCAGAGGGATCGATCGTTCCTTCAGACTTCAGCGCTATGTGGGCTCGTTCATTGACACGGTCCATGCGCTCGGCAAAACGGTGATCTGCGAAGGGGTCGAAACCCACAATGAACTGGCCGCTGTCGTTCGCTTGGGGGCTGATGCGTTGCAGGGGTTTCTCGTCTCCCGCCCCATCCCCCTGAAGGATGTGGAATCCTTCATTCGGTCCTCCGAATGGGCAGATAGCGAAACCCTTCAGCTGACCCTGGACAAGATCCGCGCTTCATCCCGCCTGCGGGATTCGGGCGATGGTGAAGAGTTCAGGACCTCCGAAGGGAAAGTGCCCCTGGAGCGCTACATCTTTGATAACTGGTCAAGGCTGCGCAGCTTTGAAGAGTTCGTGTTGCTATTTGTCAACGAACTGAAGTCCTGGGGATTGGAGATCTATCGCTTCTCCTTGGCTTTCCTTCCCGACCAGGACGACATCGATTGCAGTCAGTATGTCTGGGTGAAGTCCCGTCCTGGTCTGGTCGGCACCTTCCGCATGGAAAGGGACTTCCTAGAAGCGGATGAACACCTCCACAGTCCCCTCCACTTCATTGCCACCAGGAGCAAGGTCTTTCGTCAGAAGCTGACAACAACCAAGGACAACAGCTTCCCCTTCCTGGACTCCCTGCAGAAGGCCGGCTGCAGCGACTATCTCGGCCTGCGGCTTGACTCGCGAGGGGTTTCGATCCCCGTTCTCAGCATTACCCTGAACGAAGGAAGCGTTTTCAGTGATGAGGAGGTGCAGCGCATCGAAGCCATGAGCAGCTTGTTGAGCCTGCTGTTCTATGCCTTTGAGAGCGAGCGCTCCAAGCGACTGGCGATGCTGGATCCACTCACCCAGCTGGCCAACCGCCGCAGCTTTGATTCGTTCCTCAAAGGCAACATCTCTGCCTCGAGGCTTCAACAAGTCAACCTGTCCCTGGCCCTAATTGATATCGATCAATTCAAAGTTGTGAATGACATACAGGGCCACGCCTATGGCGATCGATGCCTCAAGGAAATCGCCGACTCACTTCGGACTTGCCTGCGGAGAAAGAGTGACTTCGTGGCAAGGCTGGGCGGCGAAGAGTTTGCCATCATCCTACCCAAAACGGATGCGGAGTCCTCACTGAAACTTTGCGAGAAGCTGCGCCTTTCCATCCTCGATAAGGGGATCTACCATCCCGGCCTCACCACCGGCAACGTTCTGACCGTCAGCATTGGCATCGCCGTGTGGGATCCCCAGTCCACGGCCGACTGTGACGCCGACAGGCTGATGCAGATGGCCGACGACTGCCTCTACGAAGCCAAACGTCATGGCCGTAATCGGGTGGTCTGCCGATCCCTGCCCAGCCAGGTCGGCCTCTCGGCCTGAGGGCGCCGGGGCCCAGAGTCATCCCATTGATCGATGCGCAGCCGTCCCGTGGTCGCCCCCTCCCCAGATCCTTTCCCCGCGGTCCGGGTGCGCCTGTTCGCCGCCCTGCGGGAACGGGCCGGCTGGGGTGAGCGTCTGGTGCCCCTCGAGGCCAGCCCCACCAGCGCCGTCGATCTCTGGCGGCGACTGTCCCTCGACGACGGCCCCGCCCCAGGCGGCGGGATCCCCCCCAGCATCCGTGTCGCCGTCAACCGGGCCTTCGCCACCCCCGACAGCCCCCTGCACCCCGGCGACGAGGTGGCCTTCCTGCCCCCGATCACCGGAGGCTGACCGATGCCGACCCCCATCCCCCCCCACCCGATCGCGGTGCAACTCCTGGAGGCTCCCTTCCAGCCGCTGGAGTTGCTGGCCGCCTGGCAGCGGAGCCAGATGGCGGACGGCCACGGCAGCCCTGGCGCCGCCGGTGCGGCCGCCGAAAGCCACTTCATCGGCCGCGTGCGCCCCACCACCGCCGCCGGAGCGCCCCTCGAGGCCCTGGAACTCGAGCACTACCCCGGCATGAGCGAGACCCAGCTGCGGGCGCTCGCGGAGGCCTGCGCGGCGCGCCACGGCGCCGGCGCGGTGCTGGTGGCGCACCGGGTGGGGCGGATCGCACCGGGGGAGGCGATCGTGCTGGTGGCCGTCCAGGCCGACCGCCGCGGCCCGGCGCTGCGCTGCGTCCAGGAACTGCTGGAGGATCTGAAGCACCACGCCCCCTTCTGGAAACGGGAGTGGAGCGGCGGCAACGGCACCTGGGTGGCCGGCAACACCCCGCTGTAAACCCCACGCACCCCTCCCATGGGCCAGTCCTGCGGCGCCCTCACCGCCGACCACATCGCCTTCATCGCCGCCCAGAAGCTCTTCTTCGTCGGCACTGCCACGGCGGACAGCACGGTGAACGTGTCCCCCAAGGGACGGGATGCGCTGCGGGTGCTCGACGAGCGCCGCGTGATCTGGCTCAACCTCACCGGCAGCGGCAACGAAACCGCCGCCCACGTGCAGGCCTGCCCGCGCATGACCCTGATGTTCTGCGCCTTCGAGGGCCCGCCCCAGATCCTGCGTCTCTACGGCAGCGCCCGCACCATCCAGCGTGGCGAGGACGGCTGGGAGGCGCTGTTCGGCCAATTCGAGCCCCTGGCCGGCGCCCGCCAGATCTTCGATCTGGCGATCGACAAGGTCCAGACCTCCTGCGGCATGGCGGTGCCCAGGTACGCCTACGGCGGCGATCGCACCGCCCTGGACAGCTGGGCCCGGCGCAAGGGCACCGAAGGGCTGGAGCGCTACTGGCAGCGCAAGAACCGCCGCAGCATCGACGGCCTCCCCGCCCCGATCCCCGCCCCCAGGACGGCGGACGCGAGCGGCGACTGACTCAGAGCACCGGCAGCCGCAGCAGCTGGGCCCACAGCTCCGCACCGGCCTCCAGGGCGCCGGTCTCGGCGGGGATCTCCAGCAGCAGGTCGGCCCCCTGCAGCGAGCCGATGCGGGAGGAGGCCTGGCTGCCCTCCACCAGCGCCAGCAGGGCGCCGTCGCCGGCCACCGCCAACCGGGCCCGGGCCAGTTCGGGCCGGCCGGCGCCCCGCTTCAGGGCCGTCGCCAGACGCACCTTCAGCCGCGGCAGCAGCACCACCTCGCCCCCCTCCAGCTGCTGCAGGGCCGGCCACAGCAGCTGCAGGGCCGTGATCGCCGCGGCCACCGGATTGCCGGGCAGGCCGAAGAAGGGCCGAGACCCCATCTGGCCGAAGGCGAAGGGCCGGCCCGGCTTGAGGAACAGCTTCCAGAAGCCCACCGTCCCCAGCTCGGCCAGCAGGGGCCGGATCCAGTCGCTGTCGCCGGCCGACACGCCGCCGGTGCTCACCACCACGTCGCAGCCGCCAGCCAGCTCCAGCAGCGCCCGGCGCAGGGCGGCCGGGTCGTCGGCCACCACCCGCTGCTCACTCACCCCGTAGCCCAGGCGCTCCAGCAGGGCCCGCAGCAGGGTGCCGTTGCTCTCCCAGATCTGACCCGGCCCCCGGGGCGCGCCGGCCGCCACCAGCTCATCGCCGCTGATCAGCAGCCCCACCCGCGGCTGGAGGCTTACCTCAAGCGCCGCCACACCGCAGCTGGCCAGGCGCCCCAGGGCGGCGGCCCCCAGCCGCACCCCGGCCGGCAGCAGTTCGTCGCCGGCGGCGGCCTCCTCCTCGGGGGCGCGGATCCAGGGGTTGGGGCCCGCCTCTCCGGTGAGCAGGAGGCTGTCGGCGCCGGCCGCCTCCCCGAGGGACTCGGGGCGCACCAGCTCCTGGGGCAGCACCCGCAGCGCACCCTCGGGCAGGGGCGCGCCGGTGAGGATCCGGATCGCCTCCCCCGCCGCCAGCACCGCTGCGTAGGGGGCTCCGGGGGCAGAGCGGCCCACCAGGGACCAGCGGCGGCCAGGGCTGGGGGCTTCGGCTTCGGCGATGGCGTAGCCATCCATGATCGAGGCCCGGAACCCGGGCACCGCCTCGGCGGCCCCCACCGGCCCGGCGCTCACCCGACCCAGGCAGCGCGCCAGCGGCAGCCGCTCACGGCCCGTCAGCGGGGTGATCGCCGCCAGCACCCGGCGCCGTGCCTCCTCCAGGGGCAGGCCCTCGCGGGGGAACGGCTCAGCCATCGCTCTCCCCGGCCAGGCCCCGGACGTCGGGGTGCTGCCAGGGGCCCCGGCGCCCCCCCTCCTTGCGCAGCAGCCGCACCGGGCCGATGGTCATGGCCGGATCGGCCGACTTCACCATGTCGTAAAGGGTGAGCAGCCCTACCTGCACCGCCGTCAGCGCCTCCATCTCCACCCCGGTGGCGCCGTTGGTGCGGGCGCTGGCCTCCAGCCGCAGCCCACTGCCGTCTGCCGTCGGCTCGATCCGCACCTCCAGGCCGGTGAGGGCGATCGGATGGCACAGGGGAATCAGCTCCCACGTGCGCTTGGCGCCCTGGATCGCCGCCACCCTGGCCACCGCCAGCACGTCGCCCTTGGCCGCCCGGCCCTCCAGCACCAGGGCCAGCACCTCGGGCGCCATGGTGATGTGGCCCTCGGCCACGGCGCGGCGGTCGCTGGCGGGCCGGTCGCCCACCTCCACCATGTGCACCTGGCCGGCGGCGTTGAGGTGGGAGAGACCGGGCTGGCTCATGCCGGAGCGGACGGGTTCGGGCAGGGCTCCAGCATGGCGCCCCTGCCGGCGGGCGGGGCTCAGAAGGGGATCGGCATCGCCACATCGGCGGGCGACGGGGCGCAGGACGGCACCCGCTCCTCCACCACCGCCCCCACCACCACGATCGACGGCGAAGCGAACGCCTCGGCCTCCACCCGGTCGGCCAGCACCGCCAGGGTGGCCACCAGCTGCCGCTGGCCCCGCACGGTGCCCTGCTGGATCACGGCGGCGGGGGTGGTGGGGGCCAGGCCCCCCGCGATCAGCTCGGCGACGATGTGGCGCAGGTTGTGTAGGCCCATGTAGATCACCAGGCCGTCGCTGCTGTGGGCCAGGCCGCGCCAGTCGACGCCGGGGCGGCGCTTGTCGATCTCCTCATGGCCGGTCACGAAGGTGACGCTCGAACCCGCCCGCCGGTGGGTGACCGGAATGCCTGCATAGGCGGGGGCGGCGATGCCGGCCGTGACCCCCGGCACCACCTGCACCGGGATCCCATGGGCGGCCAGGTGCGCCGCCTCCTCACCGCCGCGGCCGAACAGGAACGGATCACCACCCTTGAGGCGCACGATCAGGCGGCGACGGCCGGCCAGCTCCCGCAGCACCGCGTTGGTGCTGGGCTGGGGCACCGAATGGTGGCCGCGGCGCTTGCCGACGAAATGGCGCTCGCACCCCTCGGGCACCAGGTCCAGCAGGGCGGTGGGCACCAGCGAGTCGTAGACGAGGGCATCGCACTGCTGCAGCAGCCGGTGGGCCCGCAGGGTGAGCAGGTCGGGATCCCCCGGACCTGCCCCCACCAGGTACACGGTCCCGGGACCGTCGTTCGCCGTGGGGGTCAGGGACTCGTCCGTCATGGCTCCGTCATGGCAACGCCATCAGCGCGTCCAGCAGCACGGCCCGGAACCGGGGTCGCTGCAGCAGGGGCACGCCCAGCGGAGCCGGCAGGGCGTCGGTCAGCCGGTTGGCCGCCAGGGCCAGGGGCAGGGCGGGGCCAGGCAGGGGCAGCGGAACGTCCTCGTCATTGGGGGCACTGTATGGAGTGGCGCGGCAGCGGGCACCGGTGACGGCCTCGAGGTGGGCCAGGAACGCCGCCCCCAATCGCCCCTCCAGGGGGTGGTGCAGCAGCCACGGCCCCGCCGCCACCGGCGCCACGGCCTGCTCCTTCAGGGCCGCCAGCTCGGCGGCCAGGGCCCCCTGCCAGGAGCCCCAGGACCCCAGGAACGGCAGACGCCGCAGCGGCCCGCGCCGGCGGCAGCGGGCGGCGATCCGGGGCACATCCCGGCGCACATGGCTGCCGGGCAGGAGAAACAGGGGGACCAGCAGCAGGGGGGCCGCGGGGCTGCCGGCCGGCAGGGCCGGCGGTTCCCCTGCGGTGAGGGCCTCCAGGGCCACGGGGGCCCCGCGGGCCCCTTCCAGTTCCAGGGCCAGGTCCTGCAGTTCGGCGGGGATCACCCCACCGGCGCGGCCATGCACCACCAGCAGGAGGGGGCTTGCGATGATCCGGCGCATGCCCCTCACCCTAGGGATCACCCTATGAAGGCCGCCGCGCATGTCGACGCCGAGCTCCCGTGAAGCCTGGACGCCGCAGCAGCGTCAACAGCATGGCGACGCCCTAGGGGCCGACCACCGCCGCTGCCGCGAGCTGATCGCCGCCCTGGGCAGCGGCGAACGCAGCGGCCGGGCCCTGAGCCGGGCCGAGGCCGGCGAAGCCCTCGACCTGCTGCTCGACGGTCGCTGCACGGACGCCCAGGCCGGCGCCTTCCTGATCGCCCATCGCCTGCGGCGCCCGGAGCCTCAGGAGCTGGCCGGCCTGTTGGACACCTACCGGCAACGGGGACCCCGGCTGGCGGCAACGCCGCGACGGGTGCTCAGCTTCGGTGTGCCCTTCGACGGCCGCAGCCGCTCCGCGCCGCTGCTGCCCCTGGTGGCCCTGCTGCTCGTGACGGCCGGCGTCGGGGTGGTGCTGCACGGCGGTGGTCCGATGCCGGTGAAGTACGGCTTCACCACGGCCGAGGCCCTGGCCGCCCTCGGCCTCGACCGCCGCGGCCTGCCCTGGGACGAGGTGAACCGCCGTTTCGCCCAGGAGGGGCTGGCCCTGCTGCACCAGCCGGCCCACTTCCCTGCGGCCGAGCGACTGCTGCCGGTGCGGGAGCAGATCGGCAAGCGCCCGCCGATCGCCACCCTCGAACTGCTGTGGAGCTGCCACGACGGGCCCCACCTGCAGGTCAGCGGCTTCGTTCACGCCCCCACCGAACGGCTGGCCCGCCTGGCCCTGGCCGCCACCGGCCAGGACGAACTGCTGCTCATCAAGGGGATGGAGGGGGGCGTGGAGCTGCCCACCAACCGGGTGGCGATCGCCTCCCACCGCCAGGCGGGAGCGGGAGGGGAGGGGGGAGACTCCGAACGGCTGATCCTGCGGGCCCGCGACCACGGCCTGGGGGCACCCGAGGTGCCGCTGGAGAGCGTGGCGCAGTGGCGGCGCCAGGCCCTGGACGCCCTGGCCGCCACCGGACCGCTGCGGCCCGGACTGATCTGGAACGGGGGCTTCCTGCTCTGGCGCGCCGGGATCAGCGACAGCCTCCTGGAGGGGCTGACCCGAGCGGAGCGGCTGCTCGAGGACGGGGCGTTAGAACGGCAGCGCCGCCGGCTGGCCGACGCCCTGGCCAAAGGGTCGGCCCTCACAGCAGCGGATACCCCCCCAGCAGGGCACAGGCCCGATCCAGCAGGTTGTTGATCAGGCGGCGCCCCTGGCGCTCCGCCTCCTCCCCCCAGCGCTCCCGGCCGGCCCTGATCTGCTCCACCCCGTCGGGACCGAGGGCCTGGCGCACGTAGTCGCCGTCCTCATCGAGCCAGACCTCCAGGGCCGCGTCCGTCACCTCCGCGTGGAACTGGAGCCCGTGGGCGTGGTGGCCGATGCGGAACATCTGCTCGGCGCAGAGGGGGGTCGAGCCCAGCAGGGTGGCGGCGGCGGGGAGCCGGATCCGGTCCCCGTGCCAGTGCAGGGCCGGCAGGGCCGCGTCGAGCCCGGCCAGCACCGGTTCCGGCCCCTGGGGCCGGGTCCAGGCCACCGGACTCCAGCCCACTTCGTAGGCCCGCACCGGAGGGTCCCCCGCCGTCAGCGGCACCACCTCGCCCCCAGCGGCGAAGGCCAGCAGCTGGGCCCCCAGGCACAGGCCGATCACCGGGCGCTCGCAGTCGAGGCAGTCCCGCAGCAGGGCCACCTCCGCCGCCAGCCAGGGGAAGGACGGCGAGCCGATGTCGCCCACCCCCATGGGGCCCCCCAGCACCAGCAGGGCCTGGTCGGGGCCGAGGCGGGGCATCGGCTCCCCCCGGTCGGGCCGGCACACCGACACCGTCCAGCCCCGGCGAAGGGCCTCCTCGGCGAAGCGGCCCGGGCCTTCCCGCTCCAGGTGCTGGAGCACCACCAGGTGGGTCATGGGTGGGCAGGAGGGCGACGGGAGCCCCAGCATGGGGGCGTCCGCCGCTCCGGGCCAGGTTCCATGGGCAGCGATCCCAGCCTCCGCCAGCTGCTGGCGCTGTTGATCGGGTCGATCGGGCTGGGCTACATGCTGTACGGCAGGAAGCAGGCCCACGCGGTGGCCCTGGGCTCCGGGGTGATGCTGGTGCTGATCCCCTTCGGCGTCAGCCACCTGCCGGCCCTGGTGGTGGTGGCCCTGGCGCTGATGGTGCTTCCCTTTGTTCTGCACCGATTCCTCGCCTGAACCATGCCGATCCCGCAGGAGGTGCTGCGTTTCTGGTTTGAGGAGACACCCCCCTCCGCCTGGTTCAGGCCCGGTGCCGAGGGCGACAGGGCCGTGCGGGAGCGGTTCACGGGCCTCACCGAGCAGGCCCTGGCCGGCGGCCTGGAGGCCTGGGGCCAGGCCACCCCGGACGCCCTCGCCCTGCTGCTGGTGCTCGACCAGTTCCCGCGCCAGATCTGGCGCGACCAGGCCCGCGCCTTCGCCGGCGATGGCCAGGCCCAGGCCCTGACCCAGTGGGCCCTGGAGGCCGGCTGGGTGGAGGCGGAGCCGGCCCCGGAACGGCGGCCGTTCTGGCTGATGCCCCTGATGCACAGCGAGGACCTGGCCCTGCAGGAGCTGGGACTGCCGCTGTTCGAGCGGCTCACCGACGCCCGCACCGCGGAGTTCGCCCGCCGCCACCAGGCGGTGATCGCCCGCTTCGGTCGCTTCCCCCATCGCAACCAGGCCCTCGGGCGGCCCAGCACCAGCGAGGAGGCGGCGTTCCTGCTGCAACCCGGCTCCCGCTTCTGAACCCTGCCCGATGTCCTCCCCCACCGACCCTGCCGACGCCGCCGCGACCCTGCGGGCCGCCGAAGCCACCGCCCACCGGCTGGCCGGGGAGCTGTTTCCCTGGGACCTCACCCGGGCCCTGGAGCTGGCCCTGCTGAAGACCTTCTGCGTCCCCTCCATCTCCGGTCTGCTGGCCCGCACCGGGGAGTTCGAGCGTCGGCCCCGCAAGCGCTACGACGACACCGGGCTGATGGTGGCCGAACTGCTGCGCCATGGCCTGGACAGCCCGGCCGGGGCCGCGGTGATCGACCGCATGAACCGCATCCACGGCCACTACGCGATCGGCAACGACGATTTCCTCTACGTGCTCTCCACCTTCGTGGCGGAGCCGATCCGCTGGCTGGCCCGCTACGGCTGGCGGCCCCTGACAACCCTGGAGCAGGAGCACCTGTTCCGCTTCTGGTGCGGGGTGGGCGAGCGGATGGGGATCGCGGCGCTGCCCGCCAGCCTGGAGGCGTTGCTGGCCCTGAACGAGCGGGTGGAGCGGGAGGCCTTCGCCCCGGCGGCCACCAACCGGCGCATCGCCGAGGCCACCCTGGCCATGCTCCTGGCCGACTGGCCCCTCCCCCTGCGCCCCGCCCTGCGGCGGGGGCTGATGGGCCTGCTGGACCGCCAGACCTGCGCCGCCCTGGGCTGGAGCACCGCGCCCGACTGGCTGCAGACTCTGGTGCTGCGGGCCCTGCGCGCCCGCAGCCGTGCCGCCGCCCTGCTGGCCGGAGGCCGCGCCCGCCTGGGCCGGCCCGCCCGGGCCCGCTTCTATTCCCAGCAGCCGACTCCCAGCTACGGCGCCACGTTCCGTCTCGAGCAGCTGGGCCCACCGCCGCTGCTGGCGGATCTGGCTAAGCAGGAGGTACCGCTTCCTGCCCGCCAGCCCATGGTCGCCCCCTTCCAGTCCCCCCACTTCGCCATCGCGCGCACGGAGGACGGCTGGATCATCGAGGCCCGCGTCACCAAGGACCAGCAGGGCGACTGGCTGCTGAGCCGCCACGAACTGGAGGAGCTCCAGGCCCTGCTGGAACGGGTGACCGCCTCCTGACCCCCTCCCCTCCCCCCGATCCGGTGGCCCCGGAGCCGGCGCCGCCGGGCCGCCTGCTCAACGTGCTGGGGGTGACCTTCGGCATCGCCGGCGCCGTGGGCGGGACCATCGGCGCCGGCATCCTGCGCACCCCGGGGCTGGTGGCGGCCCAGATGGGCAGCGGCCCCTGGGTGGTGGCGGCCTGGCTGGCCGGCGGCCTCTATGCCCTGCTGGGCGCCATCGCCGTGGCGGAGCTGGGGGCCAGCCTGCCCCTGGCCGGCGGCTGGTACGTCTACGCCCGGCGCTGCTTCGGGGATGCCGCCGGCTTCACCGTGGGCTGGATGGACTGGATCGGCCACTGCACCGGCATCGCCTGGGTGGCGGTCACGATCGGGGAGTACGCCCTGTTCCTGCTGCCGGGCCTGGAGCTGCCCGGGAAGCTGGTGGGGCTGGCGGTGGTGGCCCTGTTCACCCTGATCCAGCTGCTGGGGGTGGAGGCCGGCAGCGGCAGCCAGAAGCTGCTGAGCCTGGCCAAGGCCATGGCCTTCCTGGCGGTGGTCGCGGCCTGCTTCCTGCTGGGCGGCCCCGACAGCCGCGCCGCCGCCAGCGCGGCCATCCCCACCACCGCGACGACCCTGGCCACCCCGGCGGGCTGGACGGGCATGGCGGTGGCGCTGGTGTTCTCCCTGCAGGCGATCGTCACCACCTACGACGGCTGGCACAGCCCCATCTACTTCTCCGAGGAGTTCAGCGAACCCCAGGAGGACCTGCCCCGCTCCCTGATCGGCGGTGTGCTGGCCGTGATCGCCATTTACACCCTGTTCAACCTGGCCCTGCTGCGGGTGCTGCCCCTGCCGGTGATCGCCGCCTCCAGCCTGCCGGTGGCCGACGCGGCCGCCCTGCTGTTCGGCGCCTTCGGCGGCCAGGCGATCACCGTGCTGTCGCTGGTGTCCCTGGCCGGGCTGATCAACGCCTCGATCATGGGGGCCCCCCGCATCCTCTACGGCCTCAGCCGGGACCGGCTGTTCAGTCCCCTGGTCGACCGGGTCAACAGGGGCGGCACCCCCACCGTGGCCCTGGTGCTCACCAGCCTGGCCTCGGCCCTGCTGGTGCTCTGCGGCGACTTCACGATCCTGCTCGGGCTGGCGGCCTTCCTCTACGTGAGCCTCTACCTGGTGGGGATCGTCTGCCTGTTCGTGCTGCGCCGGCGGGAACCGGAGCGGCCGCGGCCGTTCAGGGCCTGGGGCCACCCGTGGAGCACCGCCATCGTGCTGGTGGGATCGATCGCCTTCCTGGTGGGGGCCCTGCTCAACGACACCGCCAACAGCGGCTGGGCCCTGTTGCTCATCGGCGTCAGCGTGCCGGTGTTCCAGGCCACCCGGGCCCTGACGCCGGCCGAGGCACCATGACCTCCCGGTGGCCGCCGGCCTGGTGGGACGGCGCCCTGGCGGGGGAGATCCTGCAGCGCAGCGGCGAACACCTGCTGCTGGTGGTGACCGCCATCGGCCTGGCCCTGGCGATCAGCCTGCCGCTGGGCCTGTGGATCAGCCGCCGGCCCCGCTGGGCCGGGCCGGTGCTGGCGGCCGCCAGCACGGTGCAGACGGTGCCGAGCCTGGCGATCTTCGGCCTGCTGCTGACCGTGCCGTTGCTGGGGGGCATCGGCACCACACCGGCGATCGTGGCCCTCACCCTCTACGCCCTGCTGCCCCTGCTGCGGGGCCTGGTCACCGGCCTGGCCCAGGTGCCCCCGGGGCTGAAGCAGGCCGGGCAGGCCCTCGGACTCAGCGACCGCCAGGTGCTGCTGCACGTCGAGCTGCCCCTGGCCCTGCCCACCCTGATGGCCGGCCTCCGGGTGGCCACGGTGATCGGCGTGGGGGTGGCCACGATCGCCGCCGCCATCGGCGCCGGTGGCCTGGGGGTGTTCATCTTCCGGGGCATCGCCACGGTGAACAACGGCCTGATCCTGGCCGGGGCCCTGCCGGCCGCCGCCATCGCCCTGCTCGCCGATGGCGGCCTGGGGCTGCTGGAACGGCGGCTGGCCCAGCCCCGTGCCCGGGGCACCACCGCCGGGCGGCGGCGGGGGCTGCGCGTGGCCTGGGGTCTGGCGGGCCTGGCCCTGGGGACCGTGCTGGCGCTGCGGTTGCTGCCGCCCGCCGGCGCCGGCACGGTGCGGATCGGCAGCAAGAGCTTCACCGAGCAGCTGATCCTGGGGGAACTGCTGGCCCAGCAGATTGAGGCCACCACTCCGTTGAAGGTGCAGCGCGACTTCGGGCTCGGGGGCACCGGCCTGATCCACGCCGCCGTGCGCAGCGGCCGCATCGATGGCTATGTGGAGTACACCGGCACCGCCTGGACCACCCTGCTGGACCAGCCGCCGCCAGCGCCGGAGACGCCCGATCCGGCGCGGTGGGTGTTCGAGGAGACGCGACGGCTGTACGGCGAGCGCTTCGGGCTCAGCGTGTTCCCCTCACTGGGATTCGAGAACAGCTTCGCGATCCTGGTGCGCCGATCCGAGGCCAGGCGGCTGGGGATCACGACGATCAGCGAGGCGGCCCCCCACACCCCCGGTTGGCGGGCGGGCTTCGGCTACGAGTTCCTCAACCGTCCGGATGGTTTCGCCGGCCTGGCCCGGCGCTACGGGCTGCGCTTCGCCCAGCCGCCCGAGGCCATGGATCTGGGCCTCACCTACCGCGCCCTGGCCGAGGGGCGCGTCGACCTGATCGCCGGCGACACCACCAACGGCCTGATCCCCGCCCTCGACCTGCAGCAGCTCCGGGACGACCGCCACTACTTCCCGCCCTACGACGCCGTGCCCGTGTTCAACACGGCCACCCTGCGGCGGCGCCCGGAACTGGTGCCCGTGATCGAGGCACTGGCCGGCCGCATCCCCGCCGCCACGATGCAGCGCCTCAATGCCCAGGTCGACCTCGACGGCCTGGGCGTGGCCGAGGTGGTGCGCCGCTGGCGCCTTCAGCAGGCCGGCGCGGCCGGGGCCGAGGGCGCCTCCTGACCGTTGCCGGCGGCGGGCGCCGGGCGCCGGAACACCAGCACCGGCAGCTCGGTGTGGGTCAGCACCCGCTGGGTCTCGCTGCCCAGCAGCAGCCCGGCGAGGCCGCGGCGGCCGTGGGAGGCCATGAAGATCAGGTCGCAGCCGTGGCGAGTGGCGGCGTCGATGATCGCCTCGTAGACGACCGGATGCTCACCGACGGCGGTCTCGCAGGGGACCCCGGCCTGCTCCGCCAGGGCCCGGGCCCGCCCCAGCAGCTCGTCGGCATAGGCCCGCTCCGCCTGGCTGAACTTCGCCACCACGGTCGGATCCAGCAGCACCGGATCGCCGTAGAGGGAGCCCTGGGGGGGCATCGCCAGGTTGGCGAGCACGTGCAGGAAGGTGATGGAGGCCCCCGCCTCGCGGGCGAAGCTCACCGCCCGGCGGATCGTGCCGTCGGAGAGATCGGAGCCGTCGGTGGGCACCAGCAGGTGACGGAACATCGGCCTCGCCTCATGCGCGCTGGGGTGAACTCCATGATCACCCGGCCGCCGTGACCGGACCCGCCCCGGCGAGGCGCCGCTCCACCCGTTGGGCCAGCGCCGGGGCCAGCCGGGCCCGGTCGAGGGCGGCCAGGTCCCCCCGGCCCTCCGGCAGACGGGCCAGCAGGTCCACCGCGGTGGCCGCCAGGGAGGGATCAAGATCCCCGATCAGGTGGCACAGGGCCTGGCGCAGGGGCGCCAGCGGCCAGGCCGCGAGCCCCACCGCCAGGCCCTCGAGAGCCGCCCGGCGCTGCTGCAGCGGCAGGGGGGCCAGGGCCCGCTGCCGCAGCAACGGGAAGTCCGCGGGATCGCGCTGGTGGCCCAGCAGCGGCAGCAACGCCACGGTCCGGGCGGCGCCGGTGCCGGATCCCTCCAGGGCCTGCCGCAGCAGGACCCGGCAGCGGGGGTGGCGGCGGCGGCCGATCACGGCCAGCAGGACCGGATCGGCCGCGGGCTCGGCCAGCCACCAGGCCAGCAGCCGCGCCGCCGCCGGGCCGTCGAGCCGATCCGCCAGGGCGCCCAGCAGATCCATCGCCGGCACCAGCCGTCCCGTCTCGACGGCCAGCAGCCAGGGCTCCAGGTCGAGGTCCCGGGCCCGCCGCAGACCCTGCAGCCAGGGCCAGCGGTCGGGGCTGCCGCTGGGCGGCAGCCGCTGGGGATCCCAGCTGGCGAGGGCGGCCGTCACGGGGCGCTCACGGCGCGGTCCGACGCCGGGCGCCGAACCGTTCCACCAGCAACCCTTCGAGCACATCCGGGAGCTCGCTGAGGGGCACCGCCTTGCCGTGCAGCTCGGCCAGCTGCGGGTCCTGATCCAGGCGGCCCCCCAGGAAGATCTTGGCCGCCTCCACCATCTGGCCGTCCTGGCGGGCCTTCGCCCCCATCAGGCCGATCTGGCCCATGTAGGGCTGGCCGCAGGCGTTGGGGCAACCGGTCCAGTGGCTGCGCACCGCCTCGGGCAGCTCCAGGCGCCGCTCCAGTTCGTCGATCACCGCCTGGGCGGTGCGTTTGGTGGGAATCAGGGCGAAGCTGCAGTAGCGGCTGCCCGTGCAGCTCACCGCCTCGGCCTGCAGGGCACCGGGCTCCAGGCGGAACCGTTCCAGCAGCGGTTCGGCTTCCAGGGCCCCGAGCCGATCGGTCGGCACATTCACGATCAGCACGTTCTGGGCCTCGGTGAGGCGCAGCTCACCGCTGCCGTAGGTGCAGGCCAGGCGGGCCAGTTCGAGCATGGAGGCGGCGTCGAGGCGACCCATGGGCACATGCAGCCCGGCCCAGTGGAGGCCCTTCTGCTTCTGGGCCTGGAGGCCCAGCCCGTCGCGCGGGGCCCGCACCACCAGATGGCGGCCATCGTGGGGCAGGGGTGCCGGCGCTGACTCCCCGGCCAGCTCCCGGTAGGTCGCCACCACGGCGTCGCGGTAGGCGGCCAGCCCCAGCCCATCGACCAGATACATCAGCCGGCTTTTGTTGCGCTGGGCCCGGTTGCCGTGGGCGTCGTAGTGCCGCAGCAGGGCCAGGGTGAAATCGGGCAGCTGGTCGGGCCGCAGCCACAGGCCGAGGGGAACGGCCAATTCGTTGCGCTGGGCCGAGAAGAAGCCGCCCACCATCACCGTGAAGCCGAGCGGTGCGGCCGGATCCTGCGGGTGGGGCGCCGGCAGGAAGGCGAGGTCGTTGTGGAGCAGGAAGCTGTCGGGGGCGCCGCCCACCGCCACGTTGAACTTGCGCGGCAGGTTGCGGGGGCCGTCGTCGGCGAGCAGCCGGGCCTGGATGGCCTCCACCAGCGGCCGGGTGTCGATCAGTTCCTCGGGATCGAGGCCGGCCAGGGGGTTGCCGGTGATGTTGCGGGGGTTGTCGTGGCCCGACTGGCGGCTGGTGAGGCCGACCCGTTCGAACGCCGCCAGCAGGGGCGGCATGTCCTCCAGCAGCAACCCCCGCAGCTGCAGGTTCTGGCGGGTGGTGATGTCGGCGCTGCCGTGCTCGCCGCAGCGGTCGACGGCGTCGGCCAGCATCTCCAGCTGCTCGGCATGGATCACGCCGTTGGGCAGTCGCAGCCGCACCATGAAGCGACCGGGGGTGACGGGACGGAAGAAGATCCCCAGCCACTTGAGGCGGATCGTCAGGGTGGCCTCATCGAGGGACTCCCAGCCATCGGCGGCCAGCTCCGCCAGCCGCGGGGCCAGGTCGAGACCGCAGAGCTCCGCCTTGGCCCGTTCGACCTTGCTGAGCTCCGCAGGCGGCGGTGCGAACGTGTCGGTGTCGACGCTGGTGTCGGTTCTGTTCATGCGAAAGCGGTGGTCCGCATGGCCAGCCATGCGGCGGATCCCTGCCAGGCAGGTGGACGGAAGCTGAGCCTCGGGGGGTGCTTCGGGGAGCGCATCTCGAGCCGGTCCGGCGAGACGCTGAGCCGGGACGCCGATGAGAGCTGCGTCGTCCGGAAGGATCGTTGTGTCGGGGAGCGCCGGGGAAAGCTGCGCGAACCCACCGATCGGGAGGCTTTAGTTTCCGGCATGGAACCGTCCTCCCATGTCGTCGCTGTTACCAGAACCGGCCCGCCCGGGACCTGACGCCGCCCCAGCGGGGACGGCGGATCCCCGGAACGGTGCCGAGGATCGGCGTGTGGTGCGCCTGCAGGCGCTCGGCCCCGAGCGGGCCCGCTTCCGCGAGCTGATCGGCAAGGTGGGCAGCGGCGAGCACACCAGCACCGGCCTCGACCGCCAGGAGGCCGCCGAGGCCATGGACCTGATGCTCGAGGGACGGGTCGCGGACGCCCAGATGGGGGCCTTCCTGATTGCCCACCGCATCCGCCGCCCCCATCCCACCGAGCTCTCCGGGATGCTCGACAGCTACCGGCGCTGCGGGCCCGTGCTGGAGACCCCCGGCCGGCGGCCGCTCTGCTTCGGCGTGCCCTACGACGGCCGCAGCCGCACCGCCCCCCTGCTGCCCCTGGTGGCCCTGGTGCTGGCCAGCGACGACCTGCCGGTGGTGCTGCACGGCGGCGATCCGATGCCGGTGAAGTTCGGCGTCACCCTGGCGGAGCTGTTCGAGGCGATCGGCATCCGCTCGACCGGCCTGCCGCTCGAAGCGGTGCAGCGGCGCCTCGATCGGCATGGGCTGGCCCTCACCCACCAGCCCGACCATTTCCCGTGGGCGGAGCGGCTGGTGCCGGTGCGGGACGCCATCGGCAAACGGCCGCCGGTGGCGAGTCTGGAGCTGCTGTGGACGCCGCACCGGGGGGAACACCTGCTGGTGAGCGGCTTCGTCCATCCCCCCACCGAGACCCGCGCCTGGCAGGCCCTGCAGGACTGCGGCGAGACCGACCTGCTGACGGTGAAGGGGCTGGAGGGCTCCACCGACCTGCCCACCTCCCGCGCCGGCATCACCGCCCGGGTCCGCCAGGGAGCCAGCGAACGGATCCTGCTTCACCCCCGCGACCACGGCATCACCTGCGCAGAGGTGCCGTGGCAGGGCCTGGAGGCCTGGCGGAGCGAGGCCCTGGCGGCCCTCTGCGGCGAAGGGGCCCTGGTTCCAGCGCTGCGCTGGAACGTGGCGGCCTACCTCTGGTTCGCCGGCCGCTTCGAGCGCCTCGAGGACGCCCTCGCCCAGGCGACGGCACTGCTCGTGGCCCGCAGCGGCGAGCGGCTGCGCCGCCAGCTGGCGGCTCCGGAGGCCTGAGCCCGCCTCTCGAAAATCCGAATCGGTAACCGTCGCGACTCTTGAGGGGGCTGTCGCCGTGGTCTCTTAAGTTCCGGCCGGTCAGCCTGCGCGCCAGCCCATCAATCTTCGCCAGCACGGTGCCCTTTGTTGTGAGGCCCGTCCTGAGAACACATGCACCCGAAGGTGCATCCCTCCGGTCCTCCCTGGCTCCCCCTCCGGCTCCATGTCGAATCTTTCCCGTCGCAAGTTTCTGATCACCGCCGCCGGCACCACGGCCGGCGCCATCTGGCTGAGTGCCTGTGGCGGCACCAAGGAAGCGGCCGCCCCCACCCCGGCACCGGCGGCAGGTGGCGCCGATGCGCCTGAAGTTCCCGGGGTGACTCTCGGCTTCATCGCCCTCACCGATGCCGCCCCCCTGATCATCGCCAAGGAGAAGGGCTTCTTCGCCAAACACGGCATGCCCGATGTGAAGGTGATGAAGCAGACCTCCTGGGCCGTCACCCGCGACAACCTGGAACTGGGTGGAGCCGGCGGCGGCATCGAGGGCGCCCATATCCTCTCGCCGATGCCCCTGCTGCTGGAGGCCGGCAAGATCACCAAGAGCAAACAGCCGCTGCCGATGTCGATCCTGGCGCGGCTCAACCTGCAGGGCCAGGCCTATTCGGTGTCGAAGGAATTCCTCGGCGACAAGCTCACCATCGACAACAGCGCCGGCCTGGCCAAGGCCGTGGCCACGCGCAAGGGCCAGGGCAAGAAGTTCAAGGCAGCGGTCACCTTCCCCGGCGGCAACCACGACCTCTGGATGCGCTACTGGCTCTCGGCCAACGGCATCGATCCCAACAAGGACGCCGATCTGGTGGTTGTCCCACCGCCCCAGATGGTGGCCAACATGCAGACCGGCACCATGGACACCTTCTGTGTGGGCGAACCGTGGAATCAACGGCTGGTCAACAAGAAGCTCGGCTACACCGCCGCCGTCACCGGTGAGTTCTGGAAAGCCCACCCGGAGAAGGCCTTCGCGATGCGAACGGAATGGGTCAACGCCCATCCCAAGGCCACCCAGGCTCTCCTGAAGGCCGTCCTCGAGGCCCAGATGTGGTGCGACGATCCGGCCAACCTCGACGCCATGTGCGAGATCCTCTCCAAGGACAAATACATCAAGGCCTCGGTGGAGGACATCAAACCCCGTCTGGCGGGGATCGTCGATTACGGCGATGGCAGGATCGTGAAGGACAGCCCCTACAAGATGCTGTTCTGGGCCGACAACGCCTCGTTCCCCTTCAAGAGTCACGACAAATGGTTCGTGACCGAGGACATGCGCTGGGGCTATCTGCCGGCAGACACCGATATCGATGCCCTGGTCAACAAGGTGAACCGGGCCGATCTCTGGAAGCAGGCCGCCACGGCCATCGGCCAGGAGAAGGCGATTCCCGCCAGCGATTCGCGGGGCAAGGAAACGTTCTTCGACGGCACGGTCTTTGACCCGGAAAACCCCAAGGCCTATCTCGATGGCCTGAAGTTCAAGGCGATGTCCTGAGGCTGACACGTCGGCAGGCGGAGCCCGCTTCCCCATCCATCCCTTCGTCATCCCCCCATGGCCCTCAGCGCAGTCGCCCGGCAAAGCCGCACCACACGACGATCCCCGACCTGGGTTTCCAAGGCGGCTCCCTATGTCATCTGCATCGGAGCCTTCCTGCTGATCTGGCAGCTGATCTCCCTCGTCCTGGGGGTGAGTCGGCTGCCCGGGCCCATCAATGTCATCATCGACACCTGGGACCCCTACATCAGCCAGCCCTTCTTTGATGACGGCGGCACCAGCAAAGGGCTGGGCCTGCAGATCCTGATCTCGCTGCAACGGGTGGCCCTGGGCTATGGGCTTGCGGCTGTCGTGGGGGTCACCATCGGCGGGCTCCTGGGGCTCAACCGGTTCCTCGGAAAAGGCTTTGATCCCGTCATCCAGGTGCTCAGAACCGTGCCGCCGCTGGCCTGGTTCCCGATCACACTGATGGTGTTCCAGGATTCCACCATCTCGGCCGTCTTCGTGATCTTCATCACGGCGATCTGGCCGATCATCATCAATACGGCCGTGGGAATCCGCCAGATTCCCCAGGACTACATCAACGTGGCCAGGGTTCTGAAGCTCAGCAAGTCCACCTACATCAAGGACATTGTGGTCCCGGCGACGGTGCCCTTCGTGTTCGCTGGCCTGCGCATTGCGGTCGGCCTGGCCTGGCTGGCCATCGTGGCCGCCGAGATGCTCAAGGCTGATGGCGGCATCGGCTACTTCATCTGGGATGCCTACAACGCCGGCGGTGATGGCAGCTCCAGCCAGATCATTCTGGCCATCATCTATGTGGGCTTCGTCGGGCTGCTTCTGGATCGCCTGGTCGCTTTCGTCGGCCGCAAGGTCAACCAGGGAGCCGAATAGCCATGGCCGCCCTGTTCACCGTCGACCACGTCACCCAGGCCTTCCCCCTGCCCGGCGGGGGTGAATACGTGGCCCTGAAGGACATTTTTCTCGATATCGCCGAAGGCGAATTCATCTCCCTCGTCGGCCACTCCGGCTGCGGCAAGTCCACCCTGCTGAACCTCCTGGCCGGCCTCACCAGCGCCACCCAGGGCGGCATCCTGATGAATGGCCGGCAGGTCACCGATCCAGGCCCGGATCGGATGGTGGTATTCCAGAACTACTCGCTGCTCCCCTGGCTCACGGTGCGCCAGAACATCGCCCTGGGCGTCGACAACGTGATCGCCGCCAGCGACCGCCGGGAGCGGGAGGCGATCATCGAGCACCACATCCAGCTGGTGGGCCTGAAGGCCGCCGCCGACAAGTACCCCCGGGAGATCTCCGGCGGCATGAAGCAGCGGGTGGCCATCGCCCGCGCCCTGGCCCTGCGGCCGAAGCTGCTGCTCCTCGATGAACCCTTCGGCGCCCTCGACGCCCTCACCCGGGGCAACCTGCAGGAGCAGCTGATGCGGATCTGCCAGGAGGCGAAGGTCACCGCCCTGATGGTCACCCACGACGTCGATGAAGCCCTGCTGCTTTCCGACCGGGTGGTGCTGATGACCAACGGCCCCGAGGCCCACATCGATCAGGTTCTCGAGGTGCCCCTGCCCCGGCCCCGCACCCAGCTGGGCTCGGTGGAGCACCCCCGCTACTACGGGCTGCGCGCCGAGATCGTCAACTTCCTGACAGACCAGCGCCGGGCCCGGCAGCAGCGACTCAAGCCCGCCGATGCCATCGCCGCCGGTGGCCTGGAGAAGGTGAACCTGGAGCTGGGCTTCATTCCCCTCACCGACTGCCTGCCCCTGGTGGTGGCCCAGGAGAAGGGCTTCTTCGCCAAACACGGCCTGAGCCAGGTGCGGCTGCGGCGCGAGAGCAACTGGAAAACCCTCGAGACCCATGTGCGCCAGGGCGTGCTCGACGGAGCCCTGATGGTGGCGGGGATGCCGATCGCCATGACCCTCGGCTGCGGCGGCCAGCCACCCCTGGCGATGGTGAGTGCCCTCACCCTCAGCTGCAACGGCAACGCCATCACCCTGCATCGCCGCTTCCACGAGGCCGGGGTGAACACCCTGGCCGACTTCAAGGAATGGATCGCGGCCCACCCGGAGTCCAGGCCGGTACTCGCCGTGGTGCATCCGGCCTCGATGCACAACCTGATGCTGCGGGCCTGGCTGGCCTCGGCGGGGATCCACCCCGAGCGCGACGTGGAGCTGCTGGTGATCCCGCCGCCCCAGATGGTGGCCGCCCTCAAGGCGGGCACCATCGATGGCTACTGCGTCGGCGAACCCTGGAACTCCCGCGCCGTCCTGGAGGGACTCGGCACGGTGATCGCCACCGATGTGGAGCTGTGGAACGGCCACGGCGAGAAGGTGCTGGGGGTGAAGGAGGCCTGGGCGACCGCCTACCCCCGCACCCACCGGGCCCTGGTGCAGGCGCTGCTGGAGGCCTGCCGCTACTGCGACGACCCGGCCCACCGGGACGAACTGGCCGAGCTCCTCTCCCAGAGCCAGTACGTGGGCAGCGATGTGGCGACGATCCGGCCGGGCCTCGTCGATGCCTACGACCGCGGCACCGGCGCCCCCACCGCCATGCCCTCCTTCAACCGCTTCTTCGGCCCCGAGGTCAACGAGCCCAACCCGGCGGAGGCGGTCTGGATCCTCAGCCAGCTGGGCCGCTGGGGCCTGGCCAGCTTCCCCAGCAATTGGCAGGAGGTGGCCGAACGTGTGCAGGATCGGGCGCTGTTCCGGAGTGCGGCCGCAACCCTGGGGCTGGCGGCCGCGGAGCGCCCCCCGTCAGCGGTGGCGGCGGTGGCGGCGTTCGATGGCGATCGCCTCGACCCGCTCGATCCCCTCACCTATCTCGAGCGCCTGCCCATCAAGGGGCAGGTGACCGTGGCCCCGGCACCCCTGCCGCCGCCGCCCGCCCGGGGTGCGGACGCCCGCCCGGTGCCCGCCCCGGCCGGCCGCTGACCCCACGCCCTTCCCTCCCTTTCCGCTCCTCCGCCCAGATGCAGACCCTGACGACGCCCCAGCCCAGCACCGCCGGCGCCGCCGAACCGTTCCTGGTGATCGACGGGGTCAGCAAGGTCTACCCCACCCCCAATGGGCCCTACACCGTGCTCGACAACATCAGCCTGGAGGTGACCGAAGGGGAGTTCATCTGCGTCATCGGCCATTCCGGTTGCGGCAAATCCACCCTGCTCGACCTGGTCTCCGGCTTCGGCCAGCCCACCCGCGGGGAGGTGCGCCTGGAGTCGGTGCCGATCCGGGAACCGGGACCGGACCGGATGGTGGTGTTCCAGAACTATTCGCTGCTGCCCTGGATGTCGGCAGCCGAGAACGTGGCCCTGGCGGTGAACAATGTCTTCCCCCATCTCCGGCGCAACGGCGACGCCGAACGGATCGTGGAGAGCCACCTGGCCATGGTGGGGCTGAGTGAGGCCGCCGACAAGAAACCGGGCAGCCTCTCGGGGGGGATGAAGCAGCGGGTCTCGATCGCCCGGGCCCTGGCCCTGCAGCCGAAGGTGCTGATCCTGGATGAACCCTTCGGCGCCCTCGATCCGATCACCAAGGAGGAGCTGCAGGAGGAGCTGCTCAGGATCTGGCAGGAGCACCGGGTGACGGTGCTGATGATCACCCACTCGATCGATGAAGCCCTGTTCCTCGCCGACCGGGTGGTGATGATGACCAACGGCCCATCGGCGACGATCGGCGAGATCCTCGAGCTGCCCTTCCCCCGTCCCCGCCAGCGGGCCCAGCTGATGGAGATGCCGGAGTACTACGACTACCGGAACCACGCCCTGGACTTCCTCTATCGCCGTTTCGCCCACGACGACCAGTGAGGACGCCACGCCCGGACGGGGTGACGATCGCCGAAGGCCACACCCTGCTGCTCGAACCTGACCATCAGGATGGCGCCCGCTGTTTCCTGATTGAGCGGGGGCTGCTGAAGGTGTCGTTGTCGGCGACCGACGGCCAGCCCATCACCCTGGGATTCCTGCAGGCCGGCGACCAGCTGCCCCTGGAGTTCCAGCGGAGGGCCACCATGCACCTGGAAGCCATCACCCCGGTGCACCTGAGCGAATGCGGCGTGGAAGCGCCCCAGCCAGGGCAGCACAGCCTCAACGACTGGGCCGTGGATCTGCTGCTGATTCGCCGGCTCACCACGGCCGAGCAACGGCTCACGGCCCTGCTGCGGCTGCTGGCCGAACGCATCGGCCGTCGTCACAAGGACTGGTATGTGCTGCCCATCCAGCTCACCCACGCCCAGATCGCCGATCTGATCGGCCACACGCGGGTGACGGTGACCCAGCAGTTCTCGCTGCTTCGCCGCGCCCGGTTGATCGAGACCTGCCGGGGCCCGGCCGGGGACCTGCGGCTGGCGCCGGGACTGGTGGAGCCGGTGGTCGCCGACCTAGTGGCCGGCCTGCGGCCGATCGGCTGAAGCATCGCCAGGGACCGGCGGCGCCGGCATCGAAGAGGCCGCCACCGGATGCAGGGTCACCGCAGCGGCCTTGAGCTCGGGCTGCTGGGAGATGGGGCAGCCCAGGGCGTG
Organism: Rhizobium sp. Q54; assembly: GCA_943367585.1. Lineage (GTDB taxonomy): Bacteria > Cyanobacteriota > Cyanobacteriia > PCC-6307 > Cyanobiaceae > Cyanobium. The sequence continues at coordinate 88,641 of CALRJP020000005.1, read as the reverse complement.
CATCAGCCGGTTGGCCTCACAGGCCTGCTCCTGGGCCGCCCCCCAGTGCATGGGCAGGAACACCGTGCCCTGGCGGATGCGGTCGGTGACGAACACCCGGGCGGTCACGGCAGCCCGCCGGGAGCTCACCTGCGCCCGGCCGCCATCGACCAGGCCATGCGCACGGGCGTCGGCGGGATGGACCTCCAGCAGGGGTTCGCCATGGGGCCGCAGCAACCGCTCGACCTGGCCCGTGCGGGTCATGGTGTGCCACTGCTCCAGATAGCGGCCCACGGTGAGCACCAAGGGATAGTCGCCATCGGGGGGTTCCCCCAGGCCCATCGGCTGCTCGCTGATCAACCGGGCCCGGCCGGAGGGGGTGGGAAAGCGGCCGGAGGTGTGCAGGCGCGGGGCACCGCCGCCGGGCGCCGTGCCGGCGGGGAAGGGCCATTGCTGGGGTCCGTGCTCCTGCAGCAGCCCGTGGCTGAGGCCGCTCAGATCGCACACCCGGCCTGCGGTGATCGCCACGAACTCGGCGAACACCTCGGCCGAGGAGCCATAGCGGAACTGCTCCTCGAAGCCCAGGCGGCGGCCCAGTTCGGCGAAGATCGCCCAGTCGGGGCGGGCCTCCCCGGGGGGCGCGCGGAAAGCCGGGCAAAGGGTGACGCGGCGCTCGGAGTTGGTCATCACCCCGGCCTTCTCGCTCCACTGGGCCGCCGGCAGCACCAGGTGGGCGATGGCGGCGGTTTCGGTGCCGGCGTAGGCCTCGCTCAGCACCACCAGCGGGCAGCGGGCCACCGCGGCCCGCACCCGGTCGAGCCAGGGAAGGCTCACCAGCGGGTTGGTGGCCGCCACCCACCAGAGCCCCAGGGCCCCCCGCTCCATCGCCTCGATCTGCTCCCACACGGTGAGCCCCGAGGCCGGCGCGATGCTCCCCGCCGCCAGGCCCCAGTGCCGTTCGATCGCGGCCCGGTGGCCGGCGTCGGTGACGGAGCGGTAGCCCGGCAGCAGCCGGGCCAGGCCACCGGCCTCCCGGCCGCCCATCGCATTGGGCTGGCCGGTGAGAGAGAAAGGACCCGCTCCGGGCCTGCCGATCTGGCCGCTCACCAGATGCAGGTTGATGATCCCCGCCACGGTGGCGGTGCCCTCCACGCTCTGGTTCACCCCCATCGACCAGAGGCTGACCACCCCCGTGCCGGCGGACCAGCGGGCGGCCAGCTGGCGCAGCTGCTGCTCCTCGATGCCGCAGAACAGGCTCACCTTCTCGGGCGTCCAGAGCGCCCAGAGCTCCGCGAGCGCCTCGAAGCCCTCGGTGGACGCTTCCACGTAGGCCCGGTCCACCGCCCCCTGCTCCAGCAGCAGGTGGCCAATGCCATGCAGCAGCGCCAGATCGGTGCCGGGCCGGATGGCCAGGTGCAGGTCGGCCGCGTCGCTGGTGGCGGTGGCGCGCGGATCCACCACCACGATCTGCAGGTCCTGCTTCTGCTTGCGCTTGCGCTTCAGCAGCCGCTGGAACAGCACCGGGTGGCACTCGGCCGTGTTGGTGCCGATCAGCAGCACCGTGTCGGCCTGATCGAGATCGTCGTAGCAGCAGGGGGGGCCGTCGCTGCCGAAGCTGCGCACGTAGCCGGACACGGCCGAACTCATGCACAGGCGCGAGTTGGCATCGAAGTTGTTGCTGCCCAGCGCCCCCTTGATCAGCTTGTTGGCGACGTAATAGTCCTCGGTGAGGAACTGCCCGGAGCCATACATGGCGATCCCTTCGGGGCCCTGCTCGGCCAGGGTGCGGCGCACCTGGGCCTCCAGCAGGTCGAAGGCCCGATCCCAGCTGATCGGCGCGAAGGGCTGGTCGGTACGCGGCCGGTAGAGCGGGGTGGTGAGGCGGTTGCGGTCGAGGGTCTCGCCCACGGTGGCCCCCTTGACGCAGACCTGCCCCAGGGAGGAGGGGTGGTGCCGGTCGCCGCGGGCCGTCCAGACCTCCGCACCGCCGTCGGCGGCCGCAGCGGGGGGCTTCATCTCCAGGCCGCAGCCCACGCCGCAGTAGGGGCACTGGGCCCGGGACGGGCCGTCGGAGGGGGAGGGAGGCGTGGCGGGGTGGCTCAAGGTGGCGTTCGGGCGTCAGCTGGGGCCACCCCCATCACCACCCTGGCCGGTGGCCCGAGCTTAAGTGAGCGTCACGACGTCGTCCCTGGAGAGCCCTGCTGTGACAACGATTCAGAACGGTCCCGCCACCACCCCCACTTGCACCGTCGAGGTGGTCCTGATTCGCCACGGCGAAACGGCATGGAGCCTCTCAGGCCAGCACACCGGCAGCACCGACATCCCCCTCACCGAACGGGGGGAGGCGGCCGCCCGGGGGCTGGCCCCGCTTCTGGCGGTGAGCCCCTTCTCCCTGGTGCTGTCCAGTCCGCTGCAGCGGGCGCGGCGCACCTGCGAACTGGCGGGCCTGGCCGCCCAGGTCTGCCTCGAGCCCGACCTGGTCGAGTGGGACTACGGGGCCTACGAAGGACTGACGAGCACGGAGATCGAGCGGGGTCGGCCGGGCTGGGTGGTGTTCCGGGATGGCTGTCCCGATGGGGAAAGCCCCGCCCAGGTGGGGGAGCGGGTCGACCGGGTGATCACCCTGCTGCGGCAGGAGGGCGGCCGGGTGGCCCTGTTCGCCCACGGCCATCTGCTGCGGGTGTTCGTGGCGCGCTGGATCGGGCTGCCGCCCAGCCACGGCGCCCATTTCCTGCTCGACACCGCCACCCTCACGATCCTGTCCAACTACCGCGGCCTGCCGGCCGTGAAGTGCTGGAACGCCCCCCTGGCTCCGGGCCCCTGAGGGCGGTCCATGTCGGATTGCTGACCCCTCCAAAGGAGAGCGGTCGATTTACCTGCTTTTTCACGTAAGCAGGCGAAAGTTGAGGTCACAGCCCCCTGCATGTGACGGCCATGACCATCTCGACGATGGCCCCCTTCGAGGCCCAGGCCATGACGCCGGACCTGGAGCAGGAGCTGTCCCTGATCGATGCCTGGTGGCGCGCCGCCAACTATCTGGCCGTCGGGATGATCTATCTGCGGGACAACCCGTTACTGGCCCAACCGCTGCGCCATGAACACGTCAAGGCACGGCTGCTGGGCCACTGGGGCTCTTCCCCCGGCCAGGCCTTCATCTGGGCCCATGCCAACCGGGTGATCCGCCGCCACGACCTCGACATGATCTACCTGTCGGGTCCCGGGCACGGCGCCCCCGGCGTGCTCGGCCCCACCTACCTCGACGGCAGCTACAGCGAGGTCTATCCGGACAAGAGCCAGGACGCCGAAGGGATGCGGCGCTTCTTCAAGCAGTTCTCCTTCCCCGGGCACATCGGCAGCCACTGCACCCCGGAGACCCCCGGTTCGATCCACGAGGGCGGCGAACTCGGGTATGTGCTGTCGCACGCCTGCGGGGCGGTGTTCGACAACCCCAACCTGATCGCCCTGGCCTGTGTGGGGGATGGCGAGGCCGAAACTGGACCCCTGGCCACCTCCTGGCACATCAACAAGTTCCTCAACCCGATCGGCGACGGGGCGGTGCTGCCGGTGCTGCACCTCAACGGCTACAAGATCGCCAATCCCACCCTTCTGGCCCGCATCCCCCACGAGGAGCTGGCCAGCCTGATGCGCGGCTATGGCTGGGAGCCGATCTTCGTCGAAGGCCACGAGCCGATGGCCATGCACCGGGCCATGGCCGCTGCCATGGACCAGGCGACCGGGCGCATCCTGCAGATCCGCGCCGAAGCCCGCGCCAGCGGCGAGGCCGTCCGCCCCGCCTGGCCGATGATCGTGCTGCGCTCGCCCAAGGGCTGGACCGGACCGGCCTCCCTGCACGGCAAGAAGCTGGAGGGGTTCTGGCGCTCGCACCAGGTGCCCCTGGCCTCGCCGAACACCGATCCGGAACAGCTGCAGCTGCTGGAGGAGTGGCTCAGGAGCTACCGGCCCGAGGAGCTGTTCGACGCGCACGGCACCCTGCGGCCGGACCTGCAGGCGCTCTCCCCGCAGGGGAACCGGCGGATGGGCTCCAACCCCCACGCCAACGGCGGCCTGCTGCGCCGCAAGCTGCAGTTCCCGCCCCTGGAGGACTACGCGGTGGAGGTGGTGGCCCCCGGCGCCACGGAGGAGGAGAACACCTACCCCCTCGGCGAGCTGCTGCGCGACATCATCCGCACCAATCCCAGCTCGATGCGGGTGTTCGGCCCGGACGAAACCGCCTCCAACCGTCTGCAGGCGATCTACGAGGTCAGCAAGAAGGTGTGGATGGAGGAGTTCCTGCCGGAGGACCTCAACGGCAGCGAACTGGCCCGCAGCGGACGGGTGGTGGAGATGCTGAGCGAGCACACCCTGGTGGGAATGATGGAGGGCTACCTGCTCACCGGCCGCTACGGCTTCTTCCACACCTACGAGGCCTTCGCCCATGTGATCGCCTCGATGTTCAACCAGCACGCCAAATGGCTGGAATCCTGCCTGCTGCATGCCACCTGGCGGGCTCCGATCGGCCCCTGGAACTGCCTGATCTCATCCACGGTGTGGCGGCAGGACCACAACGGCTTCACCCACCAGGACCCGGGCTTCATCGACCTGGCGGGCAACAAAAGTGGCGACGTGGTGCGGGTGTACCTGCCGGCGGATGCCAACTGCCTGCTGGCGGTGGCGGAGGAGGCCCTGCAGGAAACCAACGTCTGCAACATCATCGTCTCCGACAAGCAGAAGCACCTGCAGTACTTCACCCTGGAGCAGGCCCGGCGCCATGTGGCCAAGGGGGTCAGCATCGTCGGCTGGGCCAGCAACGACGACTGCGGCGCCACCCCGGATGAGCCGGATGTGGTGATGGCCTGCGCCGGCGACATCCCCACCAAGGAGACGCTGGCGGCCGTCGAGATCCTGCACAGGGAGATCCCCAGCCTGCGGATCCGGGTGATCAACGTGGTCAAGCTGTTCGCCCTCACCGAGCCGAACGAACACCCCCACGGCCTCAGCGACCGGGACTTCGACACCCTGTTCACCACCGACCGGCCGGTGATCTTCAACTTCCACGGCTACCCCTGGCTGATCCACCGGCTCACCTACCGCCGCACCAACCACGCCAACATCCACGTGCGCGGGTACAAGGAGAAGGGCAACATCAACACGCCGCTCGAACTGGCGATGAACAACCAGATCGATCGCTTCAACCTGGTGATCGACGTGGTCAACCGGGTGCCCTTCCTCCGCTCCCGCGCCGCCCACGTCAAGGAGCGGATGCAGGACGCGATCCTCTCCCACCGGGCCTATGCCCACACCCACGGCACCGATGCCCCGGAGGTGACCGACTGGCGCTGGACCCCGCCCACCGCCGCGAACGGATGACGGGCTCGCCGGGGGCGGGGGAGGTGCTGGTGCTGAACGCCGGCAGCTCCAGCCTCAAGGTCTCGGTGCACGGGCGCGCCGGCAAGCGCCTCTGGAGCGACCAGCGCTCCTGGAGCATCGCCGCCGCCGAGGGCAACGCCCCCCACGAGCGCCTCGAGGCGGTGCTGGAGGCCTGGCTGCCCGAGGCCCTGGCGGCCTGGGGGGAGGGGCTGATCCGCGCCGGCCATCGCGTGGTCCATGGCGGCGAGCGCTTCACGGCCCCCGTCCGGCTGGATGGGGAGGTGCTGGACGTGCTGGAGGGGCTGGTGCCCCTGGCTCCTTTGCACAACGGACCGGCCCTGCGGGTGATGCGCTGGCTGAGCGGCTGGAAGCCCGCCATCGAGCAATGGGCCTGCTTCGACACGGCCTTCCACGGCACCCTGCCGCCGGAGGCCCGCACCTACGCGATCCCGGCCCACTGGCGCGCCGAGGGCCTGCGGCGGTTCGGCTTCCACGGCCTCAACCACCAGCACGTGGCCGAAAGCGTCGCCCGGCGCCGCGCCGATGCCCCAGGGGCCGAAGCCCTGCGGCTGATCAGCTGCCACCTCGGCGCCGGCTGCTCCCTCTGCGCCATTCGCGGAGGGCGCAGCATCGCCACCACGATGGGCTACACCCCCCTGGAGGGCCTGGTGATGGCCACCCGCAGCGGTTCGGTGGATCCGGGGCTGTTGCTGCACCAGCTGCGCCGGGGGGCCACGGTCGAGGAGCTGGCCCACGACCTGCAGCAGGAGAGTGGCCTGCTGGGCCTCTCGGAGCTGAGCCCGAGCATGAAGGACCTGCGCCTGGCCGCCGCCGATGGCCATGGCGGGGCCCAGCTCGCCATCGCGGTGTTCCGCCACCAGCTGCTGCAGGGGATCGGGGCCATGGCCGCAAGCCTGGGGGGGGTCGATGTGATCGCCCTCACCGGAGGGATCGGCGAGCACGATGGGGCGCTGAAGCAGGAGCTGGAGGAGGCGCTCGCCTGGCTGGGGCCCTTTGAGCTGCTGCAGGTGCCCGCCGATGAGGAGGGTGTGATCGCCCGCCACTGCGCCGCAGCGGGGCCCTGAAGCCTCAGGGGCGCTGAAGCCTCAGGGTCGCCGCCAGGATTCGCGGTGCATCCAGCTGATCCAGTCGGCGGAGATCTGCTTGGGGCAGGTGGCTTCGCATTCCAGCTGGCTGCTGCAACTGCCGAAGCCTTCCCGGACCATCTGCGCCTGCATCGCCCGGGCCCGGTGCTGGCGCTCCGGCTGGCCCTGGGGCAACTGGCCCAGGTGGGCCAGCTTGGCCGCCACGAACAGGCTGGCGGAGGCGTTGCGGCAGCTGGCCACGCAGGCGCCACAGCCGATGCAGGCCGCCGTGTCGAAGGCCTGGGCCGCCTGCTCGCGGCCGATCAGCAGGGTGTTGGCTTCCGGCGCACTGCCGGTGTTGATCGAGCAGTAGCCACCGGCGGCAATGATCCGGTCGAAGGCGGAGCGATCCACCGCCAGGTCCTCCAGCACGGGGAAGGCCCGGGCACGGAAGGGCTCCAGGGTCAGCACCTCACCGTCACGGAACTGGCGCAGGTACAGCTGGCAGACGCTCGTGGCCCGCTGGGGTCCCTGGGCCTGGCCGTTGACGAGAAAACCGCAGGACCCGCAGATGCCCTCACGGCAGTCATGCTCGAACCCCACGGGACGCCCCCCGGCGGCGACCAGCCGTTCGTTGAGCAGGTCGAGGGCCTCCAGCAGCGAGAGGTCGGTGGAGACGGCGTCCAGCCGATGGACCTCGAAGCCGCCGGGCCGGTCGGAACCCGCCTGCCGCCAGATCCTCAGGGTGAGCGAAACGGTGGGCATCGGAACAGGCCTGGCAGGGACGGGACCACGGGCGGGACCCGGAAGGGGGCCAGTCCAGGCCTCGATTCTGTCGCCCGTTGGGCGGAGATGTTGTCGTTCGGCGTCATCTCTGCGGCAGGGCGGCCCCTCCGGCGGATAAAGATGCAATACTCAGTAAATTTTCAGTATTGATTAGCCCGTCCCATGACCGACCAGGTCACTGCTGCCGCGTGAACGACCAACGCAAGCTGGTGGTGGAACTGCGCCGGTCGATGGGGAGGCTGGAGGCGGCCCTTGGCACCATCAGCGATGCCCTGGTGATCACCAGCTGCGACGGACGGGTGCTCTGGTGCAACGCCAGCTACGCCCAGCTGGTGGAGCGCACCCCGCCGGCGCTCCTCGGGGAATCGATCTACGACCAGCTGCCGCGCGACTGTGATGGCGCCCCCCTGCTGAACCCGGAGCAGGTGCAGGCCGGCGGCGATCAGGGGGGGCAGTTCACCAGGGTGCTGGATCGCCATGACCTGCGCGCCATCGAGATCGAATGGAAGCCCATCCGCAGCGAGCGCCTTCGCCCGCTGATCTTCTGCCTCCGGGACGTCAGCGCCCTGCTCTCTTATCAGCAGCTGCGGGTCGAGGCCGAGCGGATCGAGCGGCGCCGCCAGCAGACCGAGAACCTGAACCGGGCGCTGGAGCTGGAACGCCTTGCCCTGGCCACCAAGGTGATGGAATGCCCGGTCACCGGCCTGCCCAACCGTCGCGGTCTCCATGTGAGCATCCGTGCCGCCCTCAAGACCCAGCGGGAGAATGGGGGCCGGATCAGCATCCTGTTCTGCGATCTCAACTCCTTCAAGGAGATCAACGACCTTCACGGCCATCAGATCGGCGACGACCTGTTGATTGAGATCGGCCGCCGGCTGCAGCGGTCCCTGCGCTTCGGTGACATCCTGTCGCGCCTCGGCGGTGACGAGTTCGTGGTGCTGACGATGGGAATCTTCGATGAGGGCGACGCCCTCCAAATGGCGATGCGCCTCAATGATGCTGTCGGCCAGGCGTGGTCGGTGGAAGATCATACGATTCGCCCATCCATGAGCATCGGCATCAACATCTCAGACGACCCGGACATCTCCGTCGATGAGTTGATTCGACGGGCCGATCTTGCCATGTACGAAGCCAAGACCAACGGCGATCAACACATCTCCTTCTACCACCCCTCCATCGACAAGAGGGTCAGGAAGAATATCCACCTGCGTCATCAGCTGGAAGGGGCTCTGCAGCACGAAGCCATGTTTCTCGCCTACCAGCCGATCGTGGAGCTGGGCGATCGCATCGTCGTGGGCATGGAGGCCTTGCTACGCCTCGGGGCCATCGCCTCGCCAATCGCCACCCCATCGGAATTCATTCCCCTGGCCGAACGCACGGCCCTGATCCTGCCGATCGGCCGCTGGGTGATCAGTGAGGCCCTCAAACACCTGCGCCAGCTGCGCTCCGAAGGATCGGAGCTCACCATGGCCATCAACGTGAGTCCCCTGCAGCTGAAGGAAAGCGGCCTCAGCGACTTCTTTCTCAGCCAGGCGGAACGCTCCGGCGTGGATCCCTCCTGGACGGTGATCGAGGTGACCGAGAGCATCCTGATCGAACATCCCGACCTCGCCACGTCCGAACTGCGCCGCCTGCGGGAAGCCGGCGTGAAGGTGCATCTCGATGACTTCGGCACCGGGTACTCCAGCATGTCCTGGCTGGCACGACTGCCGATTGACACCATCAAGGTGGACCGTAGTTTCATCTCTGATTTTCTCCACGATCACCGCAAGGCCGTGGTGCTTGAAGCCATGATTCGCCTCTCCCGCGACCTCGGCCTGGGCCTGATCGCCGAAGGCATCGAAACCGTCGAGCAGCATGCGGGGCTGCTGGCGATGGGCTGCCTGCAGGGCCAGGGTTTTCTGTTCGGGAAACCCGAGCCCCTCAGCCGTAGCTGCGCGGTCCCGGCGTGATGGACGCGAAGCGCAGCGGCTCCTGATGGCGCACGGGCGTATGGCCCGGCCGGTGCTCCCACGCCGCGATGTGGGCGAAGCGTTCGTCATCCCGTCGGGCTTCCCCAGCCGGGGTCTGATGGTCCTCGCGGAAATGGGCTCCGCAGGATTCCTCCCGGGCCAGGGCATCCCGCAGCATCAGATCCGCCAGTCCGAAGAAATCCTCCACCCGCAGGGCCTTGGTCAGCTCACCATCGAGGAGGCCGTTCGCCTCGGGGATGCCCACCTCCTGCAGAAACTCCATCCGGAGCGCCTCCAACTCCCCGAGGGCCGCCGTGAGCCGATCCGGCCGGCGGCTGATGCCACAGGCGTCGATCATCAGGTGACCGAGTCGGCGGTGAAAGACATCGACCGGCTGGGAGCCGCGTGCATGCAACAACGCCGCCATCCGTCCTTCCACGGCCGCCAGCGCCTCGCGGCAGGCCGGATGGTCGGCCGGCAGGGCGCCGGAGGCCCGCCCCGCCAGCCAGCCCGTCACCGTCGCCGGGGCGATGAAGTAACCATCGGCCAGCGCCTGCATCAGGGCGCTGGCCCCCAGCCGATTGGCACCATGCTCCGAGAAGTTGGCTTCGCCGAGCACGAACAGCCCCGGCACCGTGCTCATCAGGTGGTAGTCCACCCACAGCCCGCCCATCGTGTAGTGGGGCGCGGGATAGATCCGCATCGGCGTGGCCCTGGGGTCGTCGCCGGTGATGCGCTCGTACATCTCCAGCAGGTTTCCGTAGCGGGCCTCGATCGCTTCGGTGCCGTCCCGGGCGATGGCTTCGGCCAGGTCGAGATAGACGGAGCGGCCGCCGGGGCCGACACCCCGGCCCTCCAGGCAGAGCTCCCGGGCGCGGCGTGAGGCCAGATCCCGCGGCACCAGATTGCCGTAGCTGGGGTACTGCCGCTCCAGGAAGTAATCCCTTTCCGCCTCCGGAATCGCCGCCGGCGGCCGGTCGTCGCCGGGGCGCAGCGGCAGCCAGATCCGGCCGTCGTTGCGCAGGCTTTCACTCATCAGGGTGAGCTTGCTCTGGTGGGCGTCGCCGCTGGGGATGCAGGTGGGGTGGATCTGGGTGAAGCAGGGGTTGGCGAAGCAGGCCCCCCGCCGATGGGCCTGCCAGATCGCCGTGGCGTTCGACTTCAGGGCATTGGTGGACAGGTAGAAGACGTTGGAATAGCCACCGGTCGCCAGCAGCACCGCATCGGCGCCGAGCACTTCGAGCGCGCCGGTGAGCTGGTGGCGGCAGACCACCCCCCTGGCCACACCGTCGTGGACGATCAGGTCGAGCATGTCGAGGCGGCAGAGCAGCTCCACCCGTCCCGCGGCCACCTGCCGCAGCATCGCCTGATAGGCGCCGTACAGCAGCTGCTGCCCCGTCTGGCCCCGGGCGTAGAAGGTGCGGCTCACCAGCGCGCCGCCGAAGCTGCGGTTGGCCAGGGTGCCGCCGTACTCCCGCGCGAAGGGCACCCCCTGGGCCACGCACTGGTCGATGATCGCGCCGCTGATCTCGGCCAGCCGATGGCAGCCGGCTTCGCGGGCGCGGAAATCACCGCCCTTGACCGTGTCGCGGAATAGGCGCTCGACGCTGTCGCCATCGTTGGCGTAGTTGCGGGCGGCGTTGATGCCCCCCTGGGCCGCCACCGAGTGGGCGCGGCGCGGGCTGTCGTGGTAGGTGAGCACCTGCACCCGGTAGCCCTGCTCGGCCAGGCTGGCGGCGGCCGAGGCCCCCGCCAGGCCGCTGCCCACCACCAGGATCCGCAGCCGCTGCCTGCGGTTGGGACTGATCAGCGGCAGGTTCTCCCGGCACCGCTGCCAGGCGGTGGCGACGGGGCCGTCGGGCAGGCGCGGATCCAGCGGCATCGGCGTGCTCATCCGCCAGCCAGCAGCGGGCCAGCGGGCCGCAGCACCAGGGCGATGGGGACCAGGGTGAAGCCCACCCCCAGGACCAGGGCCAGCCCCCGGCCCCCCAGCCGCAGGGCCGCCGCATTGGCGGGCTCCAGCAACCCCAGCCGGCGCACGGCGCTCTCGGTGCCATGCAGCAGGTGCAGGGCGACCGCGGCCCCGGCCACCGCGTACAGGCCCAGGCTCCAGGGCGTCCGCAACACGGCCAGCACCGCGGCCAGTTCCGCGCCGGCCACCGGGCGGTGCCAGCGCAGCTGGGCCAGGTGAACGGCCAGGAAGATCAGCAGCAGCGATCCACTCCAGGGGATCAGCCGGGCCGCCAGGGCCGCCAGCGACTCCCACGGCCCCTGGCGGCGGCTGCGCAGGGGGCCGGCGACCGGGCCCCGGGCCGATCGGTTGCGATGGGCCCTATGCAGGGACAGGAGGGGATGGCCCAGGCCGGCCGTCAGCAGGGCCGCCTCCACCCAGGGCAGCCAGGCCTGCCGGTGCAGCGCGGTGGCGACGTGCTCAAAGCCCACCGGATCGAGAAGAGCCAGGGAGACGCCCCCCAGATGGGCGACCAGAAACAGCACGAGCCCCAGGCCGGTGACGGCGATCCAGAATCCGACGATCATTCAGCTGACGATGCAGACCCCTGGAGGCACGGTGGCCGGAGGCAACGGTTGGATCGGGTGATGGTCGCGGGAGGGGCGGAAGCGATGACGAGGTCCGGCCAGTCCCCTCTCGTGAGCGTCATCGTACCCAACTACAACCATGGCGCCTTCCTCGGCGAACGCCTGCGATCCATTCTCAGCCAGACCCATCGGAACGTTGAGCTGATCGTTCTGGATGACGCCTCCCCGGACGATTCACTGGCGGTGATCCGGGAACAACTGAAGGATCAGCCCCACCAGCTGATCTGCAACACGACCAACTCAGGCGAGCCCTGCTCCCAGTGGCTGGCTGGCATCGGGATGGCGTCAGGGCGCTACATCTGGATTGCGGAGTCGGATGACACCTGCTCACCGCTGTTTCTCGAACGCATGGTGCGTCGTCTGGAGCAGGGAAGCGTGCTGGCCTACTGCCGCACCACCTCCATCGACGCGGCCGGTGCAGCAATCCCCGACCAGACCTTCTGGCCGGATGCCGTGGATCCCGTCCGCTGGCAGCGCTCCTTCACGATCCAGGCGGTGGACCTGTGCCGTGACTTCATGGATCGGGGCAACGTCATCGCCAATGCCAGCTGCGTGGTCTTCCGCAAACCCGATGACGCGCTGCTGCAGGCACTCAAGCCGCTCACCGCCGGCCGACGCTGCACCGGTGACTGGCTGTTCTGGACCCACTATCTGATGCGAATGGGTGGATCGGTGAGCTTCGACTCTGACGTGCTGTCCAGTTTCCGATGCCACGACCAGAGCACCCGCAGCATCGACAGTCGCCAGCGGGAAAGGCTCCGCTTCGCCGAGTATTCCTCCGCCATCGCCTCCGTTCTGCGCCTCACCCGGCCATGGCCCCGCTGCCGTTGGCATGCCGTGGCCACCAGCGGAGGCTGGGACTGGATTCTGTACGAATACCTCTGGCGCTACCAACCATCGCGCCGGGAAAAACTCTGGATTGCGATCATCCACGGCCCCCTGCGCCTGGGGATCTACGCACGGCTGCTGCAATCCCAGGTTCTGCGGCGGCGCTACTGGCGCTGGCCCCGCCGCTGAACCGCCCCCGGTGGGGCCGGGGCAGGGCCGTGGGCCGTGGGTATCGTTGCCTGTGGAAGCCTCGGTCGGTCGTTGCGCGTCGCCTTTGCCCATTACAGCCAGGCGGATGACATCAGCGGCGTCACCACCTGGGTTCTGGGCCTGGCCAGACGATTGGCCGCCGATGGTGTCAACGTCGCCATCCATTTCGTTGTCACGCCTGCGGAACCACGCCGTGATCCGTGGATGGAGCCGCCACTTTTTGGGGACTTACGGCGTCAGGGCATCGACGTGTTCTCCACACCGCGCCGCGCCAGCCTGAAGGAGGATGTCCAGGACACCCTGGCCTTTCTCAACGACTGGCAACCCACGGTGTTTCTGCCCCAGTGCAAACCGGCCCATTACGCGGCGGCGGCCCTCGCCGGCGCCCGGGGGCTGCCCTGGGCGCTGACGCTGCATTCGGACGATCCGGATTACTGGGCCACGGTCCGGGCCTTCGGCGGCGCCCGCCAGGGAGGTTCCCTGGTCTGCGTGTCCCGCCACATCCGCGACGAACTCAACCGCCGATACCGCGATCGGCCCGCCCGCGTGATTCCGTACGGCGTCGCCATTCCTCAGACGCCGACGACCTTCTGCGCCGAACCCTTCCGGGTGGTCTTCAGCGGCAGGATCTGGGAGCACCAGAAACGGGCCTCGCTGGTGATCCAGACCCTGATCAGGGCCTGTGGGGCCAGCGACGCGATGCGCGCCACCCTGATCGGCGATGGCTACGCCCGGGCCGCCTGTGAACGGCAGGTGGCGGAGGCCGGCCTCGGCGGGGCGATCACCTTCACCGGACCCCTGCCGCCCAGCCAGGTGCAGGCCCGGTTGCTCGAGGCCCAGGCCATCCTGCTGATGTCCGACTTCGAAGGGTTGCCGATCGCCCTGCTGGAGGCGATGGCGGCCGGGGTGGTGCCGGTGGTGCGCCGCATTCCCAGCGGCATTCCCGAGCTCGTGGATCACGAACGCACCGGCCTGCTGGTGTCGGAGGATCCGGCCGCCGCGGCCGGGGCCCTGCGGCGGCTGGCCGACGAACCCGACCTCTGGCGGCAATGTGCAACGGCGGCCAGGGATCTGGTGGCCCAGCAGTACAGCGCCGACGGGAGTTACCGGCAATGGTGCGAGCTGCTCGAGGGCCTGGACCGGCAGTTCAACGACGCCGCGTCCAGCCCCTATCCGATCGACAGCCGCCGGCTCCACACCCTGGGCCGGCTCGATCCCGGTTTCCACGGGGAGTACGCCCAGGGTGTGCGGCGCTCCGTCGCCCTGCGACAGACCCTGCGCACCGCCATGGCCAGGGCCAAGCATCGGATCAAGCGCCTGCTGAACCGCCACCCCTGAGGCGCCCCCGGCATGGGAGGGTGCCCTGGATCCCCGGCTGGCCGCCGTGCGCCTTTCGCGCCCCTCCACCCTCCTGTGCGCCTTCCTGACGCTGCTCAACGACCGGTTGGGGGAGAGCATCGTGTTCCCGCTGCTGCCGTTCCTGCTGGCGGACTTCACGGCGGACGGCCGCACCCTCGGCCTGCTGGCGGGCAGCTACGCCATCGCCCAGTTCGCCTTCACCCCCCTGATCGGCGCCCTGAGTGACCGCTACGGCCGCAAGCCCGTGATCACCGCCTGTGTGGCCGGTTCGGTGCTGGGCCTGGGCCTGTTCGCCCTCACCGTGATCCTGCCCTGGGGCCGCCTCTGGCCGGAGGCCGCCGCTGGCGGTCTGCCCCTGGCCCTGCTGTTCGCCGCCCGCCTGATCGACGGGGTGAGCGGCGGCACCGCCGCCACGGCCGCCGCCGTGCTGGCGGACATCTCGACGCCGGAACGGCGGGCCCGGGCCTTCGGCCTGATCGGCGTGGCCTTCGGGCTGGGGTTCATCCTCGGCCCGGCCCTCGGCGGCCTGCTGGGTCGCATCGACGTCAGCCTGCCGCTGCTGCTCGCCGTGGGGTTCGCCGTCCTCAATCTGGTGGTGGTGATCGGCCTGCTGCCGGAAACCCATCCGCCCGAGGCCCGTCTGCCCCTGCCCAGTCACTGGGAGCTGCAACCCTTCGGCCAGCTGCAGCGGGTGTTCGCCAATCCCCGGGTGCGGCGCCTCTGCGCCGCCTTCTTCCTCTTCTTTCTGGGGTTCAGCGGCTTCACCGCCCTGCTGGTGCTCTATTTCAAGCAGGTGTTCGGCTGGGGTCCGGGCCTGTCGGCCGGCGCCTTCCTGGTGGTGGGTGTGGTGGCCACCGTGGTGCAGGGGGGCCTGATCGGTCCCCTGGTGCAACGGCTGGGGGAGTGGCGCCTCACCCAGGTCGGCCTGGGTTGCGTAATGGCGGGCTTCCTGCTGGTGCCCCTGGCGGAACGGCAGAACGCCGTGCCCGTGGTGTTCACCGCGGTGGCGGTCCTGGCCCTGGGCACCGGCCTGGTGACCCCCAGCCTGCGCAGCCTGGTGTCACGGCGCCTCGCCGACAGCGGCCAGGGGGCCGCCCTGGGCAGCCTGCAGGGACTCCAGAGCCTGGCCAGCTTCCTGGGGCCACCCCTGGCGGGGCTGGCCTACGAGACCATCGGCCGTCGCAGCCCGTTCTGGCTGGGGATTCTGCTGATGGCCGTCGTGGTGTGGCTTGTGGCGGCCAGATCCCACTCGGAATCCAACCGTCAAGCAGAGGCGACACCCTGACGGCGGGATCGCCATTGCTACCTTGCGTCTTCTCATGCTCGCGGAGCCCCGCCGTATGTCGTCGCAGCCGGTCGTCGCTCCCGATCTCTACATCAACCGCGAGCTGAGTTGGATCGAGTTCAACCATCGGGTGCTGTCCCTGGCCCTCGACGAGCACACACCCCTGCTGGAACAGGCCAAGTTCAGCGCCATTTTCAGCAACAACCTGGATGAGTTCTTCATGGTGCGGGTGGCCTCGCTGAAGTCCCAGCTGGAGGCCGGCGTCACCACCCGCAGCGACGACGGCCTGACTCCCCAGGAACAGCTCGACGCGATCCACACCAAGCTGCGGCCCCTGCTGGAGATGCAGCAGCAGCACTATCGCCACTCCCTCAAGACCCACCTGGCCGAGTACGGCGTCCAGCTGCTCGATTACCTCAGGCTCAACGAGGCCCAGAAGGCCTGGGCCGACGACTACTTCCGCAAGGCGATCTTTCCGGTACTGACGCCCCTGGCGGTCGACCCGGCCCACCCGTTCCCGTTCCTGAGCAACCTGAGCCTCAACGTGGCGGCCCTGATCCGCGACCCGGACACCGGCCGCCAGCAGTTCGCCCGGGTGAAGGTGCCCCAGAAGATCCTGCCCCGGTTCGTGCCGATTCCCACGGAGCTGAGCGGCATCGTGCCAACGCCAGGCTTCACGGCGGTGCCCCTGGAGCAGCTGGTGGCCTTCAACCTGCGCTGGCTGTTCCCCGGCATGACCATCGAGGGGCACTACTTCTTCCGGATCACCCGGGACGCCGACCTGGAGCTGCGGGACCTGGAGGCAGACGACCTGATGGAGGCCCTGCAGGAGGGCCTGCGCAAGCGCCGGGTGGGCGGCGAGGTGGTGCGGGTGGAGGTGGCCGACGAGATGCCCGAGGAGGTGGTGCACCTGCTGATGGAGGGCACCGACGTGGAGCCGAAGGACATCTACCGCACCAATGGTCCCCTCGGCCTCGACGACCTGATGAGCCTGATGGCGATCCCCCTCAGCCAGCTGCGGGACGCCCCCCACAAGGGCCGCACCGCCCCGGCCCTGGTGCGGGCCCAGCGCAGCCAGCTGGAGGACGGCTCGATCAAGCAGGAGGAATTCGAGAGCATCTTCTCGGTGCTGCGCCGGGGCGATGTGCTGCTGCACCATCCCTTCGACCTCTTCTCCACCTCGGTGGAGGAGTTCCTCAGCCAGGCCGCCGCCGATGCCTCGGTGCTGGCCATCAAGATGACGCTCTACCGCACCTCCAAGGACTCACCGGTGGTGGCCTCCCTGATCCGGGCCGCCGAGAACGGCAAGCAGGTGATGGCCCTGGTGGAGCTGAAGGCCCGCTTCGACGAGGACAACAACATCCAGTGGGCCCGGCAGCTGGAACGGTCCGGGGTGCATGTGGTGTACGGCGTACTGGGGCTCAAGACCCACACCAAGGTGCTGCTGGTGGTGCGACGCGAGAAGGGGGCCCTGCGCAGCTACGTGCACATCGGCACCGGCAACTACAACTCCAAGACCTCTTCCCTTTACACCGACGTCGGTCTTCTCACCGCCCGGGAGGATTTCGGCCAGGACCTGGTGGAGCTGTTCAATTATCTGACGGGCTTCTCCAAGCAGCAGAGTTTCCGCAAGTTGCTGGTGGCGCCCGTCACCCTGCGCAAGGGGATGGAGGGGTTGATCCGCCGCGAGATCGACCATGCCAGGGAAGGTCGCGGAGGACACATCCGGGCCAAGATGAATGCCCTGGTCGACCCGGCCATCATCGCCCTGCTCTACGAAGCCTCCGCGGCCGGCGTGCGCATCGAGCTGATCATCCGCGGCATGTGCTGCCTGCGCCCCGGGGTCGAAGGAGTCAGCGAGGGCATCACCGTGGTCAGCGTGATCGGTCGCTTCCTGGAGCATTCCCGCCTGTTCTGGTTCGCCAACGGCGGCCAGCCGGAGATGTTCTTCGGCAGCGCCGACTGGATGCCCCGCAACCTCGACCGGCGCGTCGAAGCGGTGGCGCCGATCGAGGATCCACGCCTGCAGAAGCAGATCGAGGCGTTGCTTGACCTTTACCTGGCCGATACGGGCGCCTGGCACATGCACAGCGATGGACACTTTTCACAGCGTCAGCACGCCGGTGAGGCAAAACTGACGCAAACGCACCTCATGGAACGCTGGCGCGGCGGTCTCACGACCGAAGCAAAAGCGTAGCCATTACGACATTAGTAACACTTTTCAGACAAAAGAGACACAAGCTTCCAGCGGATACTGGTTTCATCCATCCTGCGGTGCTACATTCCGGCCAAATTCATTCGGGAGCCTGGGGTGATGGGGACACCTCTGCATTCCGCCCTCTCGCTGCTGAAAGGCAGTGCGGATGGGGCTTCGCCCAGCAGGGCGAAATCCAGCGGCGGTTCAGTCAGTTCCAAAACAACGGCCCGCCAGGGGGGGCGCATCAGCGCCGATTCCATCGGTTGGTATCTCAGCACCATCGGCCGTGTGCCGCTTCTTACACCGGCCGAAGAAATCGAGCTGGCCCACCACGTCCAGGCCGGCAAGAAACTGCAGGCCCTCGTCGACGGGGAGCTCACGGCGCGTCAGAAACGCCAACTGCGCATGGGCCAACGGGCCCGCGACCGCATGATGGCCGCCAACCTCAGGCTGGTCGTGAGCGTGGCCAAGAAGTATCAGAACCAGGGCCTTGAACTGCTCGACCTGGTTCAGGAAGGGGCGATCGGTCTGGAGCGGGCTGTCGACAAATTCGACCCCGCCATGGGCTACAAGTTCTCCACCTATGCCTATTGGTGGATTCGCCAGGGCATGACCCGGGCCATCGACAACAGCGCCCGCACGATTCGTCTGCCGATTCACATCAGCGAGAAGCTCTCGAAGATGCGGCGCATCACCCGCGAATTGTCCCACCGGCTGGGGCGCCAGCCCAACCGGCTGGAGCTGGCCCATGCCATGGGAATGCAGCCGGAGGAGCTCGAGGAACTGATGACCCAGAGCGCCCCCTGCGCCTCCCTTGACGCCCACGCCCGTGGGGAGGAGGACCGCAGCACCCTGGGGGAACTGATTGCGGATCCGGCCAGCAACGAGCACTTCGATTCGATGGATCGCCATCTGCAGAAGGAGCACCTCGGTGCCTGGCTCTCCCAGCTCAACGAGCGGGAACAGAAGATCCTGCGGTTGCGCTTCGGACTGGAGGGCTCCGAGCCCCTCACCCTCGCGGAGATCGGTCGCCAGATCAATGTCTCCCGTGAACGGGTGCGGCAGCTGGAAGCCAAGGCGATCATGAAGCTGCGCCTGATGAGCAATCTCCACCAGGCCGCCTGACCCAATTTTCCCTGCTGGCGTTGGTCCTTCCGCCGCTACAGGGCGGGGTTGCCCAGCTCACCGGGGTGCTGGTGGTCGCTGGCTGGCTCGCCCTGCTCAGCGGTGGGGCCCTGCTGCTGCGCCACCGCTGGCCCGCGCAACGGGAATGGAGCCGCAAGCTGGTGCACATCGGCGCCGGGCCGGTGGTGCTGATCGCCTGGGCCTTCGGGGTGGACCGGCTGGTCGCGGTGCCCGCCGCCGGCGCCATCACCCTGCTGGCGGCCCTCAACCACCGGGTGCGGGTGCTGCCGGCGATCGAGGACGTGGAACGGCGCAGCTACGGCACGATCGCCTACGGCGCCTCGATCACCCTGCTGCTCTGGCTCTGGTGGCCCGCCCATCCCGCCACGGTGGCGGCCGGTGTCCTGGTGATGGCCTTCGGTGACGGCCTGGCCGGGCTGCTGGGGCCGTTGATCCCATCACCGTCCTGGACGGTGTTGGGGGAGCGGCGCTCCCTTGCGGGCACCGGCGCCATGGCCCTGGCCAGCCTCACCGTCCTGCTGGCCCTGGGGCAGCTGGGCGGCGGCCCAGCACCCGCTCCGGCGGAGATCGTCCTGATCGCCCTGGTGGCCACCGGGCTGGAGCAATGGGCCCAGCTGGGCATCGATAATTTCAGTGTGCCGATGGCGGTGGCCGGCCTGTGGCAGGTGCTGAGCTGATGGGACCGATCGAGCGGATCCTGATCGGTCTGGCCTTGGTGGCGGTCCTGCTGGGCCTGCGGCTGGTCACCCGCCGCTTTCGCCTGCCGGCACCGCCGTTGCTCCTGCCGCTGGTGGCGGTGCTGCTGTGGAGCGTGCTGGGAGGCACCGCCCGACCGGCCGGGGTGCAATGGCTCGGCGCCGTGGACGAACTGGCCACCGCCTACGCCCTGATCGCCCTGCTGGCCTGGCTGGCGCTGGAGTGTCCGGAGGCCCTGGGCTGGTGGCGGCCCACCGCCAAGATCCTGCGCGACCTGCTCAGCCTGGGCCTGTCGGCGCTGGCCACGGTGCTGGTGCTGCAGCGCCTGGCCAACCTCAACCTGGTGGGTCTGGTGACCACCTCGGCGGTGCTCACCGCCGTCATCGGCCTGGCGGCCCAGGAAACGCTCAAGGACCTGTTCGCCGGCATCGAGCTGCAGGTGGATCCGCCCTTTCGCGAGGGGGACTGGATCAGCGTCGGCGACGAGAGCGGCACGGTGGAGTCCCTGCACCTGATGAGCACCCGCCTGCGCCGCAAGGATGGCTCCACCGTGAACCTGCCCAACAACACGGTGGCGGACAACCCGATGCGGCGGTTCAGCCAGTACGAGCCGGTGGGGAACCGCTTCGAGATCGCCCTGGGCTACGAAATCCCGCCGGCCCGGGCGCGGCAGCTGCTGCTGCGGGTGATGGCCGACAACCCCGTGGTGCTGGTCGATCCGGCGCCGGAGGTGCTGATCATCTCCTATGAGGACTCCCTGATCCGCTACGAGCTCCAGGGCTACCAGCGGGGCCCCTCGGAGGGGGACCGGCTGCGGTTGCGCAGCGAACTGCTGGAGCAGATCTGGTACGCCCTGGAGCGGCAGGGCTGGGAGCTGCCCTACCCGGTGCGGGAACTGAAGCGCCGCGAGACCCAGCGGGATCCGGCCCACCCCACCGGCGTGGATGCCTCCCTGACGGCGCAGCTGCTCCGGCGCAGCTGGCTGTTTGCCCAGCTGGACCCCGAGCAGGTGAACCGACTCGCCTCGGAGGTGCGCTGTCTGCGCTTCGGACCTGGGGAAACGATCGTGGGCGAAGGGGAGGAGGGCGAGGCCCTGTTCCAGGTGGTGGATGGCGAGGTGGAGGTGTTCAAGGCCGACGGCTCCCCCCTGGGGCGCTCGGTGGCGGTGCTGGGCCGGGATCAGATCTTCGGCGAGATGACGGTCTGCACGGGGGAACCCCGCACAGCCACGGTGCGTTCCCGCGGTGAATGCGTGCTGCTGGAGGTGGAGCGGGACGACTTCATGCCCCTGGTGGAGGACGATGCCGGCGTGCTCGATGCCATGGCGGCGATCGTGGGCCAGCGGCGCTCGGAGCTGGAGAAGCTCTCCTCGCCGGATGCGGCCCAGCGCCAGACTTCGATCCTGGAGCGCATGCGGCACCTGTTCGGCATCCAGGTCGACTGACGGAGCCAGCCGCAGGGGCTCAGGCCCGCAGGAGCTGCTCGCAGCGGAACTCCCAGTCCCGCTGGGTGCCGATCCCCGCCACCAGCATCCGCCCGGCCGGCTCCTCCCGCAGCCGCAGCTGCCACTGGCGGATCACATCGGCCCGCTCCATCCAGACGTCGAGCACCAGCCGCTGGATGGCCTCGCCGTCCCAGCAGCGGCCCCGGGCGGTGTCGAGGGCCCAGCCCAGCAGATCATCGAGCTGAAAGGGGCGGAAGCCGCCGTAGATCGGGCCGGGGGTGGGGCCGGAGGTGGAGGCCGCAGACTTCTGTTCGAGATAGAACAGCTGCAAGGGATCCGACAACCCGCAGAACTGCAGGAGATAGGACATCAGCGGCCTCGTTGATCTTGCCGACCCAAACGTACCCAGGGTGCGCCAGTCAGCTGTTCACCAGGAACACTCTGTTGCAGAAAATGGAATCAGCACTCTCACCCTCGGAGTGCTGATTGCGATGAGTTTGGAGAAGGGAGGAGCCCCTCAGGCCAGGGCCAGGCTTCGGGCCTGGGCCTGGCGCACGGCCTCGGCGAGTTCCACCAGCAGATCCAGGGTGGTGGCCAGATCGATGCAGGCATCGGTGATGCTCTGGCCATAGGTGAGGGAGGCCAAGTCGGCGGAAATCTTCTGGTTGCCTTCCACCAGATGGCTTTCCAGCATCACGCCCATCACGTGGATGGAACCGCCCCGCACCTGCTCGGCCACCTGGCGCAGCACCTCCCCCTGGCGGCGGTAGTCCTTGTTGGAATTGCCGTGGCTGCAATCCACCATCAGCCGGGCCGGCAGGCCGTCGCGGGCCAGCAGGGCCGCCGCGGCCTCGACGGCCTCGGCGTGGTAGTTGGTGCCGCTCTTGCCGCCCCGCAGCACCAAATGGCCGTCCGGGTTGCCGGTGGTGGAGACGATGGCGGCCTGGCCCTCCTTGTTGATGCCCAGGAAATGGTGCGGCCGGGCGGCCGCCTCCATGGCATTGATGGCGGTGGCGGCGCTGCCGTCGGTGCCGTTCTTGAAGCCGATCGGCATCGACAGGCCCGAGGCCATCTCCCGGTGGGTCTGGCTTTCGGTGGTGCGGGCGCCGATCGCGGTCCAGCTGATCAGGTCGGCGAGGTACTGGGGCACCACCGGATCGAGCACCTCGGTGGCCGCCGGCAGGCCCATCTCCGCCAGGTGCAGCAGCAGGGAACGGGCCCGGCGCAAGCCGGTGTTGATGTCGTAGCTGCCGTCGAGGTGGGGGTCGTTGATCATCCCCTTCCAGCCGACGGTGGTGCGGGGCTTCTCGAAATAGACCCGCATCACGATCTCCAGCTCGCCCCGGTGGCGGCGCTGGGCCTGGGCGATCGCCTCGGCGTACTCGCGGGCCGCGGCCACGTCATGGACCGAACAGGGGCCGACGATCACCAGCAGCCGCTGGTCACCGGCGTGCAGGATGGCCTTGATCCGCTCCCGGGCCTGCTGCACCGTGCGGGCGGCCTGCTCGGACAGGGGCAGCTCCGCGTGTAGCAGCGCCGGCGGCACCAGCGGCCGGGTTTCCACCACGTGGAGATCGGAGGTGGGGATCATGCGCGGCGGCCGGCGGGAATGGGTCAGACCCCCCAGCCTACGAACTGACGACACCGGCGCCATCGGCCACTTCTGCAGCCGTCGTCACCAGAAGGCGGACCCGCGGGGAAGAACAATGGAGGCCACGCCCAAGCCATCCGGGGGTACGACCCGGACCCACGCCGCCCATGTCCGCCTCCCCGAGCCCCGCCCCCCTGTCGGCCTCCGAGCTGCTGCCCACCTACCGCGAGGCCGCCTCGGCCCGCGAAGCCCTCGGCGTCCCGCCCCTGCCGCTCACAGCGCCCCAGGCCCAGGCCCTCACCCAGCTGCTGGAACACCCACCGGCCGGGGAGGAAGCCTTTCTGCTGCACCTGCTGAGCGAACGCATCCCGCCGGGGGTGGATGAGGCCGCCTATGTGAAGGCGGGCTGGCTCAGCGCCGTGGCCCAGGGGGCCGCCACGAGCCCCCTGGTGAGCCCCCTGGAGGCCACCCGGCTGCTGGCCACCATGATCGGCGGCTACAACGTCGGCGCCCTGATCGCGCTGCTCTCCAGCCCGGAGGCCGCCATCGCCGAAGAGGCCGCCCAGGGGCTGAGCCGCACCCTGCTGGTGTACGACGCCTTCCACGACGTGCTGGAGCTGGCCGAGACCAACCCCCTCGCCCGCCAGGTGGTGGACAGCTGGGCGGCGGCGGAATGGTTCCATGCCCGGCCACCCCTGCCGGAGGCGATCACCGTCACGGTGTTCAAGGTGACCGGGGAGACCAACACCGACGACCTCTCGCCGGCCACCCACGCCACCACCCGTCCTGACATCCCCCTGCACGCGATGGCGATGCTGGAGACGCGGATGCCGGAGGGGCTGGCCCTGATCGCCGAGCTGAAGGCCAAGGGCCACCCGCTGGCCTACGTGGGCGATGTGGTGGGCACGGGCAGCTCGCGGAAATCCGCCATCAACTCGGTGCTCTGGCACATCGGCACCGACATCCCCCACGTGCCCAACAAGCGCAGCGGCGGGGTGGTGCTGGGCAGCAAGATCGCGCCGATCTTCTTCAACACCGCCGAGGATTCCGGCGCCCTGCCGATCGAGTGCGACGTGAGCGCCCTCAACAGCGGCGACGTGATCACGATCCGGCCCCACGCCGGCACGATCGAGCGGGCCGCCGGCGAGCCGGGGGCCGGTGAGGTGGTGGCCCGTTTCGAGCTCAAGCCCAGCACCATCGCCGACGAGGTGCGGGCCGGTGGCCGCATCCCCCTGCTGATCGGCCGCTCCCTCACCGACAAGGTACGGCTGCAGCTGGGCCTGCCCCCGTCGGAGGCCTTCATCCGGCCGGTGGCCCCGGTCGACACGGGCAAGGGCTTCACCCTGGCCCAGAAGATGGTGGGCAAGGCCTGCGGCCTGGCGGGCGTGCGCCCGGGCACGAGCTGCGAACCGCTGATGACCAGCGTCGGCAGCCAGGACACCACCGGGCCGATGACCCGCGACGAGATGAAGGAGCTGGCCTGCCTGGGCTTCTCCGCCGACCTGGTGATGCAGAGCTTCTGTCACACCGCCGCCTACCCCAAGCCGGTCGACCTCAGGACCCACGCCGAGCTGCCCGACTTCATCAGCTCCCGGGGCGGCGTCGCCCTGCGGCCCGGCGACGGCATCATCCACAGCTGGCTCAACCGCATGCTCCTGCCGGACACGGTGGGCACCGGCGGTGACAGCCACACCCGCTTCCCCCTCGGCATCTCCTTCCCGGCCGGCTCGGGCCTGGTGGCCTTCGCGGCCGCCATCGGCGCCATGCCGCTCGACATGCCCGAGTCGGTGCTGGTGCGCTTCTCCGGCTCCCTGCAGCCGGGCGTCACCCTGCGGGACGTGGTGAATGCCATCCCCTACGTGGCCATCCAGCAGGGCCTGCTGACGGTGGAGAAGGCCGGCAAGAAGAACATCTTCAGCGGCCGGATCATGGAGATCGAGGGGCTTCCCGACCTGAAGCTGGAGCAGGCGTTCGAGCTCACCGACGCCACCGCGGAACGCTCCTGCGCCGGCAGCACGATCAAGCTGAGCGTCGAGACGGTGAGCGAATACCTGCGCAGCAATGTGGCGCTGCTGAAGAACATGATCGCCCGGGGCTACAGCGATGCCCGCACCATGGCCCGCCGGATCAAGGCGATGGAGGCCTGGCTGGCCGATCCGGTGCTGATGGAGGCCGATGCCGACGCCGAGTACGCGGCGGTGATCGACATCAACCTGGACGAGCTGAGCGAGCCGATCCTGGCCTGCCCCAACGACCCGGACAACGTCAAGCTGCTGAGCGAGGTGGCGGGCGACCGGATCGATGAGGTGTTCATCGGCTCCTGCATGACCAACATCGGCCACTACCGCGCCGCCGCCACGGTGATGGACGGGGCCGGCACCAGCGCCGCCCGGCTGTGGGTGTGTCCGCCGACCCGCATGGACGATGAGGTGCTGCGGGCCGAGGGCTACACCGCCAAGTTCGAGACCGCCGGCGCCCGCATGGAGCTGCCCGGCTGCTCCCTTTGCATGGGCAACCAGGCCCGGGTGGAGGACAACACCACCGTGTTCTCCACCAGCACCCGCAACTTCAACAACCGTCTCGGCAACGGCGCCCAGGTGTACCTGGGCAGCGCCGAACTGGCGGCGGTGTGCGCCCTGCTGGGGCGCATTCCCAGCCCAGCGGAATACCTGGAGATCGCGGCGGCCAAGATCGATCCCCTCTCCGACCAGCTCTACCGCTACCTCAACTTCGACCAGATCGATGGCTTCGAAGATGCCGGCCGGGTGGTGAGCGTGGAGGAGGAGGAGAAGGTGCTGGCGGAGGTGTAGGGGGCGAAAGGAGCCGGGCTGCCCCTATCGGGTGCCCGGCGATGGCCTCCAGAGTCCCAGTTGCATGGCGCGGGCTCTCATCTCCGCCTCTTGGTAGATCTCCTGATTGCATGGGCTCGCGGCCTGGCGATCCAGCGCCGCCAGGCCGACTTGCACCAGGCTCAGGTTGATCGGCACCCTCGAACCAACGGGAGTGATCTCCGCCAGTTCGACGCCGTCAGCGGCCTTGCTGCGCGTCGACAGCGTCACCCAGGCACCGGGCTGGAGAAGGGCCTCCAGGGCGGCCTTGGCGGCCAGGCCCGAGCTGCCCTGAGGGAATTGCGGGGTACGGATGCAGGCCAGCCGCACCTTGAACGGGTCGCCGTAGGGGGTGACGTCGATGGTGCGGCCATCCAGCACCTTCACCACCCGAACGTCGTTGGGAGGGGGCGGGGGAATGGCGAGAACCGGAGCCCCCGTCATCGAAAGGAGCAGGGCGGACACACCAACCAACGGGCGATTCACGGTGCCATTCCTCACCCCCCCACCACCAAGGCGTCGACGATCTGGTAGCGCTCGACGTTCTCCCCAAGCACCAGCACCGACACATCGCCGCGCCGCTGCACGGAGAGCTTCTCGGGCTGATCGGACGCGACGGCCTTGCCCTTCACGAACAGGAACTGACGCGTCTGGCCCTCGGGATTCGTCACCACCACCGTGGCGCTGTTGTTGGCCCGGCGGATCACGGAGGCCTTACACCGGGCGGCCTTGCCGCTGCTGCCGGACCCACAGGGCACTTCCGCAGAGGCGTGGTACGGCGTGCCTGGGATCAGGGCATCGCGGGACGCGGGCACGGGGGCGAGGGGAGCACCACTGATCCCCACCTTGAGGCTGTAGGTGCTGGATTCACTGCGGCGCGCCGCCGGCCGCATCAGATACACCCTCACCCTGACGTCACCGTCACTGGGCAAGGCCCCACGGAAGCGGTTGCCGGAGCTGCTGCCGATGAACAGGGCGGTGTCGGTCCCGGCAGCCATCACGTTGAAGTAGGTCTGTGGGTTGGAGCCTTTGAGTTCCACGGTCAGGGTCTGACCGGCGCCGGCCCGCAGTTTGTAGTCGACGGTCTGGTCGCCCTTGAGCTGGCCCTTCAGCAGGGTGGAATCAGCGCCGGCTCGAAACGTGACCCTTTGACTCTCGATCGCGCTCTGGGCCATTCCAACCCCTGCTGGCAGGCTGATCGCCAGAAGGCCAGAAGCAACAAAGGCGAGGGGGGCACGCATTGGTCCTTGGCTTGAGGCCAATCCATACCCTATCTCGCTGGCACCTGGGAACGTTTCTTACAGCCGATGGACGGTCTGGGGGGGGGGGGGGGGCGAGTTCCAATTTGTTTAGAAAGGTGGAATTAGCTCTTGAGCCAACTCCGGCCATCACCTAGCCGCTGCCTGACGTGCGCAAGAAACGTTGGTGGCAGCCAATAACTGTTGATGGCGGCGCCGGTGAATGGCAATCTTCGGAGAGCTGGCAGAGCTTTCGAGACAAAGCGAGCAACTTTGACACTTTCCGGAAGGTGACAAGATAATCAAATTAGATCGGATTAGCGGGCGCTTGAGATCGGGCACATTTTCATGAATCCTTGCAAGTCTTTGTTATTTATATAGGGTGGCTCCCTAAACTACAACTTGCGCAGATACATGCAGGTCCAGCATAGACAAGACCATGCTTCGACTTCGTTGGGATTGGATGCTCTGGGGCACATTAGTGCTGCAATTGTGTCCTTGCTTCTTCGTCCTCTGCATTCCTTAAACAGCCGTGAGAGGGGGCTTGCTGAATGCAAGACCACTTGCTGCTGTATCGAAATCCGGTCGTGACCGCAAAAAGCACCTCGACCTTGAATAACGGATGATAGTCGGCTCGAACAGAGTGCTCGTTACGTAATCCTAAGATTACAACTGCTCATAAAGGTTCAACCCCATCTAGCAGGCCTGGCGCCGGTGCATTCTCGCTCCTGGGCATACCAAGCCAATCGCATCGAATCGCGGGATAGCATTGAAAGTGTTGAGACGCACCTCCATGGGACTTAAATCCTAGGGGTAGCTTGGGTGATCATCAGGCAGCCAATGGCTACATTGATGCTCTTCGGACAAACCTCAATGTCCGCCCAGGAAGATGGCCGTTGAAGAGATGCAAAGTTATGAGGCTAACTACGAGTCTTCTGCCAGTCGGGATCACTCAGAACATAGGTGTTAGTGTCGGGGTGAAGGGTGAAGCCATTGGCCCCATCCAGGGCCAGATTGAAGGCCGCTCCTCCGGGTACGCCTCGGATCATGCGACGACAGGCCTCTTTGACAATACTGTTATCTAGGCCAGTGAACATGAAGTGATCGGCGGCAATAAGCCTGCCATGGGTGAAGTCGATGAACTTCACAGTTTTACTGGGATCATCGCCACCCGCAATGCCAGCCCGCACGTCATTGATCAGCATAGAGAACCGCAAGACCGCATCGTATGTGCCGTAGCTCAGATAAAGTGAGTCTTTGAACCGAACCTTGTTGATCCAATCGTGCAGCCGAGGCTGGCTGATGTCCGGCTGATGTAGCACGATCGTATCAAAGATATCGGTTTCACCGGAGTAGATGGGATTCCTCACGTATGATTCAAAAACATAGTTGCCTAGGCTATGCATCAGCATGCAAAATCTGAAGCCAACGGGCTTACTGGCCCGGCGAAGGGGATCAGCGAAGAGTTGGTTCAACCCCTCGAGCGTCTGATCTAGTTGGATGGCTGAAACACGGGCGGCGGCCTGGGCTTGCCGATAAGCACTGATGGGGTTTGTGCTGATGGCTGGTGGATCTGCAGGCCAGGAAAAGAGCATCACATTAGCTTGATACTCCTCTCCCAGTTGTTTCGCTTGTTGAAGTCCACTGCTAGCCGTTGAGCTGTAACCGGGAACAAAAAAGATCCAGTTGTAGGTTTTATTCACTTGGTCATAGCGGAGGCCGCCGGGGCGCTCGTCGTGTTCCCTTGCATTCATGCGCCGCACCAAATCGGCCAGCAATTCACAGCTTGGCCCACAATTGGTCCAATTTCCTTGCGGAGGGAAGGGAACAAGGTTGACGATCCAGCGGCCCGCTGCAGCGGCATCGGCGGTGGCCAGCAACACATCCTCGCCGCCGATCGGGTTCTGGCATGGTAAAAAAATAACAGCACCCTGCTGGACAAGATTGACCTTGCGATTGGAGAAGAGGAGAATCATGACACGCAATCAGTTGGTGGATATTGGGAGGCGAGTGATACTGACCCGTAAAGGCCCTCCATTGACATCACGCACACTGCGATTGTTCTGAAGCATGCCAGGCCAATCATTGGCAAACAAGTACAGCTCACTGTCCTCGCCCTGTGCCAGCGTGCTCGGGGCGGTCCAGCGGCGACTCTGTCCAATCGGGAATAGGTGCGCTTCTGAGCGGCCTATGGCTCCACTGAGCAGAAAGAAGCGATTCCAAGGCAGGCGATTCCAGGCTTCCAGGAGGAGCCCGGGCCAGCCATTTGGGCCGACGCGGATGAACCCATCTTGCCAGCGACCTTGGGCATTAATTTGATACGTGGCTCCGGGGGTGAGCAGCACTCCCGTGGGAAAGTAACGCTCGGCGGGGCAGACAGAGGGAACCGTGACCATGGCCCCGGGTTGGAGTTGGGCGGAAGGGCGCTTTCCAAGGGATTCCAACCCGGAATTGGCGATCAGTCCGTTCGCATCGCAGGGGATTCGACCGCTGTTGTCCAAAGGCTCAGAACCGGCATGGAGACCAGGGAGCCCGCTGCCAGCCATCAGCAGAAGAGTTATCGGAACACCCAAATACTTACTCAATAGATGAGCCACAGCAAGATCAACCCTCGAACCATAGAAGCGTAGAATGCTCCCGTGAAGGATGATATTGGCTTTGAGATTCATTAAGCGGTTGATGCACTTCTGCATCGCAAACCCGGCAGTTCATTCTGAGGAGCTGATGGAACCCGCCTGGCACACGCCGAACGCTTCTTCGGCGTAACCATCTAAGTCCCGAGTCTTCCTCCGTAGGAAACAAAAGTTCGAGTTGCCCTAGGTCAACGCTGCCAATCCCTTGACATGGCCGGGGTTCACCGTTCAGCGCAACGACATCCAGCCGACTTAGCCAGACCCGGAGAAGCGCCCTGCTCCCCTGGTGGCCCAACCTGGCCATCCTTTACCACTCCATCCAAGGACTGGTTGCACCCAATCTCACCGCATTGTGTCTGGTGCCGACGGACAAGCTTGAGCACGAAGCTCCACCCAGCGTCACTCTGAAGCGCTGAACCCCAGGCGCCCGCGGGCTGGCCGATCAGTCGAGCCCCGCCACAGCCCGCTCGCAGCGGTCGAGTTCGGCCTCCAGCAGAGCCAGCAGCTCCGATCGCTCGGCCGGCAGCGGGAAGGGCCCTGCCTCGTAGCGGGCCTCCACGGCGAATTCCTGCAGGGCCGCCAGGCGGGGCTCCAGAACCTGTCCCGCCACAGAAGCCAGGTCGATCAGCTCGTGCACCCGTGGTGGCCGGCGATCGCTCAGCACGATCCAGGCCTTGAGCAGCTTCTCCACCACCTGCTGGGCAGTGAAGCCCCAGTCCTCATCCGGATACCCAGGATCGAGCCCGATCCGCAAGGTGCGCAGATGGCGACGCACGATCGCCAGCAGCAGCGCCGCGTCCTCAGCCGGCGACATAGAGCACCTTCCCCTCGCGGGCCACATCGCCGAACACGTGCCAGCGGGAGCCACTCAACCGTTCGGCGTCGGCGGCACCGGCCAGCACCAGGTCCACCCTGACGCCCAGGGGCCCGAGGGCCTCTCGAAAGCGCTGCCAGCAGGCGGCTTTCTCGGCGGGGGTGAGCTGGGCGCGGCCCACGATCACGGCCAGGTCCAGGTCGGAATCGGAGAGCGCCTCGCCCCGGGCCCGCGAGCCGAACGCCAGGACCGCCCTCACCTCGGGGTCGGCACAGAGCCGTGCAAGGGCCAGGCGACAAGCCTCCGGATCCAGGCCGGGGCCGAGATCCGGCAGCGCCGCCAGCCCCCGGGGCTCACGCCAGGGAATCGCGGGCGGTACGAACGGCTGTGCGGAGGCGGAGACCATGGCAAAACGCTACCGCCGCTGAACGCAAGGGCCTATCGGCGCGACCACATCAAGCCGGGCCTGCCGTCCTTCTATTCGCCGCCCTGAACGGCCAGGAGCTTGCGCTGCTGCTTCCAGCGCAGCACTTGCCAGACCAGGAACACCATCAGCAGGGGCAGCACCGCCACCAGCACCACGAACCGGAAGGTGTTGTCGACGATCTCACCGCCGGCGGTGGAGGCCAGGACCTGCTCCACCAGATAGAGCCCGTAAAGACTCAGCAGCAGCCAGCCCTCGAGGCGTGAGATCGTTCCGTTGGTCCAGAAGATCGGCAGGCAGGCCAGGGTGGTGGCCACCATGATCGGCAGGTCGCGGCTCACCATCACCGGATCCACCGCCAGCCCCTTGCCGCCGGAGAGCACGGCGCAGAGCCCCAGGATCACGATCTGGTTGAGCAGGTTGCTGCCCACCACGTTGCCGATGGCCAGGTCGGCCTTGCCCCGGTAGGCGGCCACCACGGAGGTGACCAGCTCGGGCATGGAGGTGCCGGCCGCCACGATCGTCAGGCCGATCACCGTCTGGCTGACCCCCAGGGCCACTGCGGCCGTGGTGGCCCCCCGCACCAGCAGCTGGGAGCCGACCACCAGCAGGACCAGACCTGCCGCCAGCTTGAAGGCCGCCACCAGCGGGGTGGACCGCTCGTTCTCGTTGTCCTCGTCGTCTTCGGAATCCTCCGAGGCGGTGCGGATCTCCCAGACGAGGTTGGCCACCGTCGCAAACAGCAGCGCCACCCCCGCCTGCCAGGTGAGCCGGCCCCCCGAGGCCATGCCCCACACGGCCATCGAGATGCCCAGCAGCAGGGGCACGTCCCGTCGCACCAGGCGGCTCCTGACGCGCAGGGGAACGATGGCCGCGCTGGCGCCCAGCACCACGAGGATGTTGAAGATGTTGCTACCCACCACGTTGCTGACGGCCAGGTCGGCATCCCCCTGGATGGTGGACAGCACGCTCACGAACAGTTCCGGCGTGCTGGTGCCCAGGGACACCACCGTCAGGCCGATCACCAGCTGGGGAATGCCCAGCAGCAGGGACAGGGCGACCGAACCGGCCACGAACAGTTCCCCGCCGCCGAACAGCACCAGGATGCCGAGGAGGATCTCGACGAAACTGGGCAGGGTGGGCATGGCGGCCTGTCGGAAAGCGCATGAGTTTAGGGAGACGCCAGCCCGTCCCCGGAAGTGACACGCTGGAACTCCCCTTCCCGCCGCCCCCCTGAACCAGGAAACCCTGCTGTTCGAGCCCGCCCAGCCAGCCGCCGATGCCCTGCGCACCGTGCTGGCCTTCCCGAGCAGCTATTCGGTGGGGATCACGAGCCTGGGCTATCAGGTGGTGTGGGCGAGCCTGGCGCGCCGCAGCGACCTGGACGTGCGGCGGCTGTTCACGGATCAGGGGGACCCGGCCCACCGTCACTGTGATCTGTTCGGCCTCTCGCTCAGCTGGGAGCTGGACGGACCGGTGCTGCTCGACCTGCTGGAGCGGCAGGGCATCCCCCTGTGGAGTCACCAGCGGGGGGAGGACGACCCGATCGTGTTCGGCGGGGGCCCGGTGCTCACCGCCAACCCCGAGCCCCTGGCCCCCTTCTTCGATGTGGTGCTGCTCGGTGACGGCGAGCTGCTGCTGCCCGCCTTCATCGACGCGCTCCAGGCCGGCCGCGCCCTGCCCCGGCCCGAACGCCTGCGGCAGCTGGCCCGGGTTCCCGGGGTGTACGTGCCGGGGCTCTACGTCCCCCGCTACGACGCCGACGGCGCCCTGCTGGCGGTGGAGCCCCTCACCACCGACCTGCCGGCGACCGTCGCCAAGCAGACCTGGCGCGGCAACACCCTCAGCCATTCCACGGTGATCACGCCGGAGGCGGCCTGGCCGTCGATCCACATGGTGGAGGTGGCCCGCAGCTGCCCGGAGCTCTGCCGCTTCTGCCTGGCCAGCTATCTGACCCTGCCGTTCCGCACCGCCTCCCTCGACGACGGCCTGATCCCGGCGGTGGAGACGGGGCTGGCGGTGACCCAGCGCCTCGGCCTGCTGGGGGCCTCGGTGACCCAGCACCCCCAGTTCGCCGACCTGCTCAGCTGGCTGGATCAGGACCGTTTCGAGGGCACCCGGGTCAGCGTCAGCTCGGTGCGGGCCGCCACCGTGACCCCCCAGCTGGGGCGGATCCTGGCCCGGCGGGGCAGCCAGTCCCTCACGATCGCGATCGAGAGCGGCAGCGAGCGCATGCGCCGGGTGGTGAACAAGAAGCTGAGCGGCGAGGAGATCTTCGCGGCGGCCCGCTACGCCAGGGAGGGGGGCCTCAAGGGTCTGAAGCTCTATGGCATGGCCGGCCTGCCCAGCGAGGAGGAGGCCGACATCGAGGCCACCGCCGACTTGCTGCTGGCCCTCAAGAAAGCCACCCCGGGCCTGCGGCTCAGCCTGGGGGTGAGCACCTTCGTGCCCAAGGCCCACACCCCCTTCCAGTGGCAGGGGGTGCGTCCGGAGGCCCAGAAACGCCTGCAGCGGCTGGCGCGGCGCCTGCAGCCCAAGGGCATCGAGCTGCGGCCGGAGAGCTATGGCTGGAGCGTCATCCAGGCCCTGCTCTCCCGCAGCGACCGCCGCCTGGCGCCGGTGATTGCCGCGGCGCGGGGCCAGCACGACAGCCAGGGCGGCTGGAAGACGGCCTACCGGGCGGCGCGCTCCGGCGAGGTGGCCGCCCCCGCGGACCTGCCGTTCCCCCTGCCGCTGCCGCCCCCCTGGGACGAGGTGGTGCATGCCACCTGGAGCGAGGACCGGGTGCTGCCCTGGACCCATCTGGAGGGGCCCCTACCCCCGGCCACCCTGCTCAGGCACCGGCTGGAGGCGCTGGCCGGCGATAACAGCGCAGACCCGCCAGCAGCACCCAGCCCGCCACATTGACCCGGCTGTCGTAGAGGGGTATGTCGGTGGCGTGCAGGGCCACCAGCACCAGGGCCGCGGCCCACCAGGCCCGGTCGAACAGGGCGCCGCCGGCCATGCCCAGCCAGCCGGCCCGGCCCAGCAGCCACAGCACCAGGCCCACCACGAGAACGGCGACCGGCACCCCGTGGCTCAACGCCAGGTCGATCGGCAGGTTGTGGGGGTGGCCGTGCCAGAAGCCGGTGCGCATCGGGTAAATGATGCTGAAGGCGGCCGCCCCCCAGCCCAGCCAGGGCCGTTCGGCGATCAGCCCGAGGGCCACCTGCCACTGGGCCAGGCGGGTGATCGCCAGCGGCCGCTGGCCGCCATGGTCAAGGTCGATCAGCCGGCCCCAGATCGCTTCGGGCACCAGCTGGCGGGCCAGCTCCTGGGGGGCGTCCGGCACCAAGGGCAGGGTGGCCAGGCCGATCACCGCCAGCACCACCAGCAACACGGGCAGCAGCCACACCCAGCTGAGCGGCCCCGCCACCAGGGGCACCGCCAGCATCAGGGCCCCCCAGGCATTGCGGGAATCGGTGAGGAACACGGCCGCCACAAGGGCGGCGGCGATCACCAGCACCACCCCCCGGCGGCGCCAGCCCAGGCCGGCCTCGAGCAGGGCCGCCAGGGTGAAGGGCCAGGCCAGCACCATCCAGGCCCCGGCGATGTTGGCGTAGTCGAACAGGCCCGCCAGCCGCTCGGGCGGGTTGCCGCCGGCCTTGATGTGCCAGATGATCAGGCCCCCCAGCCACTGGAACGGTCCGCTCCAGCCCCACCAGAGCTGGCCCAGTCCCGTGAGGATCACCGGCACCGTGCCGGCCACCACGGCCAGGGCCACCCGGCGGCGGGCGGCGGGGGTGCTGAGGTACACCTGGAAACCCCAGAAGCCCCAGAAGAAGGGCAGCCAATTCCCCATCCCCAGCCAGGCCAGTTCGTTGCTGGCGGCCCGGAAACAGCCGAGCACCATCAGCACCGCCGCCAGCACCAGCACGCCATTGGCCCGGTCGGCCAGGAGGGGGCGGCGGCCGCGGCTGCCCAGGATCAGGGCCAGCAGCAGGGCCAGGCC
Source organism: Rhizobium sp. Q54 (assembly GCA_943367585.1). Classification (GTDB taxonomy): domain Bacteria; phylum Cyanobacteriota; class Cyanobacteriia; order PCC-6307; family Cyanobiaceae; genus Cyanobium. The sequence goes on along the minus strand of CALRJP020000005.1, from coordinate 54,190 downwards.
GGCCAGGAAGGCGCTGCTGGCCAGCAGGACCATTCCCAGCTGGAAGCAGCGCCAGCCCAGCGGTGTGGCGGCGGCCGGCCGATGCGCCTGCAGGTGGTCGTCGAGGGCGGAGAAACGGATCACCGGAGCGGCGGCGGCAGCGGGGGACCGGCGGCGGGTCCCGGGGGAAGGCTCAATCAAACACGGCGGTTCGGCCGCGGTAGACCATCACCTGTCGCCGCAGAAACAGGCGCACCGCGCGGGCCAGGGCCAGCCGTTCGGTGTCGCGGCCCTTGCGGATCAGGTCCTCCACCTCGTCCCGGTGGCCCACATGCATGGTGGCCTGCTCGATGATCGGCCCGCCGTCCAGCTCCTCGGTGACGAAGTGGGCGGTGGCGCCGATCAGCTTGACCCCCCGCTCCCAGGCGCGGTGGTACGGCTGGGCCCCCTGGAAGGCGGGCAGGAAGGAGTGGTGGATGTTGATCACCTGGGAGAACCGGGCCAGGAAGGCCGGGCTCAGCACCTGCATGTACTTGGCCAGCACCACCAGCTCGATGCCCTCCTCCTGCAGCAGGTCCAGCTGGGCCTGCTCCACCTCCACCCGTGTGGCCGCCGTGATCGGCAGATGGACGAAACGGGCACCGAAATCAGCCGCCAGCGACGCCAGATCCGGGTGGTTGGACAGCACCAGGGGCACCAGCATCGGCAGTTCGCCGGAGCGGGTGCGCCAGAGCAGGTCCACCAGGCAGTGGTCCTGGCGGCTGGCGAAGATCGCCACCCGGGGCAGGGCATCGGAGAAGTGCACCTGGCCCTCGCCGCCGAGGCGTCCCGCCAGGGCCGCCACCGCCGGCACGATCGCCTCGCGGGGCAGACCGAAGCCCTCCAGGGCCCATTCGATCCGGCTCAGGAACAGCCCCGCCCCCGCATCGGTGTGGTGATCGGCATGCAGGATGTTGCCGCCATTGGCGGCCACCCAGCCCGAGAGTTCGCTCACCAGCCCTGGCCGATCGGGGCAGATCAGCTGCAGGATCGCCGTGGGAGAACGCATCGATGATTCCGGAACGGAGCGGTCGGGACCGTCATGGTGGCGCAGGCGGGCCGGTAAAGTCACGGCGCCAGCCACGTCCCAGCACCGTCCCATGGCCGTCGCGTCGATCCCCGCCCCCATCTCCCTGATGGCTGGCCTGCGCCGCCTCGCCATGGTCGCCGTGGCCCTGCTGCTCAGCGTTTCGCTGGTGGCCTGCTCGGGCGACCAGACCCGCAAGCCGCCGACGATCAGCCCCGCTGACATGACCCTGATCGCCCGCCAGGCCGAAGGGTTCCTGGCCTCGAAGGAGCGGCTGCCCGAACTGGCCGATCTGGTCAACGATCGCAACTGGGTCTTCACCCGCAACCTGATCCACGGCCCGATGCAGGACCTGGGTCGCCAGATGCTCTACATCAACCAGCGCCTGCTGCCGGCTGACCGGGCCGAGGCCGGCAAGCGGGCCACCAAGCTGAAGGCCTCCCTGGCCAAGCTCGATGAGGCCGCCCGTCTGCAGGACGGCGAGAACCTCCGCAAGGACTACATCAAGGTGGCCACCGGCTTCAGTGCCTACGCCGAGGTGATCCCCGCCGAGGCCGTCGCCATGGCCGAAGCCTTCGCGGCCGAGGCCAAGGTGTCCAACGCCGTGCCCCCGGCTCCCTCCCCCTCCACCCCCGCTCCCCAGCCCGTCTCGGTGAGCGACGACGCCTGAGGTCAGGCCCCGGAACGATCCGCCCGGCGGCGGCGCCTCCACCACGGTGATCGTGGTGGGGGCCGGCATCGTCGGCCTGGCCTGCGCCTGGTGGCTCCAGGGACGGGGCCACCAGGTGTTGCTGCTGGATCCCGCCCTGGCCGGCGACGGCCCTGGGGCTGGCGATCCCGGGGCCGTGCAGCGCAGCGGCAGCCGGGCCGCCCTCGGCGTGCTGATGGCCGACAGTTTCCACCGCGACCGGGGCCGGGCCTGGGAACTGCGTCAGCGCAGCCAGGAGCTCTGGGGCCAGTGGCGCCGGGAGCTGGCACAACGGGGACATGCGATCCCCTACCGGGCCGGGGTGCTGCTGCTGGCCGCCGATGGCGCCGAGGCGGAACGCCTGGCGGCCCTGGGGGCCCGCAAACGGGCCCTGGGCCTGCCCCTGGAATCCTGGGACCGGCGGCGGCTAGAGCCGCTGGAGCCCACCCTGCCCCAGCCCTCCCTGGCGGGGCTCCACTGCGGCCGCGATGGCCAGCTCGATCCCGCCTCGGCCCTGGCCGCCCTGGCGGCGGACGGCCAGGGGCGTGGCCTGGCCCTGCGGGGGGAGACGGCCGTGGCCCTCCAGCCCGATCAGGGCGGCTGGCGCGTCGACCTGGCCGGCGGCGGCTCGGAGCGGGCGGCCTGGGTGGTGCTGGCGGCCGGAACCGCCGCCGGCGCGCTGCTGGCAGGCGTTTCTGGCCTCGCGGGTGATCACTGGGCGCTGGAGGCGGTGCTGGGCCAGGCCCTGGAGCTGGAGCTGGAGGCGCCCCTGCCCAGCGACTGGCCCGGGACCGTGGTGTGGCGGGGCGTGAACCTGGTGCCCCGTCCCGACCTGGAGGGCGGCCGGCGGCTGTGGCTGGGGGCGACCCTGGAACCGGGCGCCACGGCCGACCCGGACCAGCTCATCCAGCTGCGCCAGCTGGGCGGTGCGGCGCCGGCGTGGTTGCGGGGGGCCACGGTGGTGCACCGCTGGCAGGGTCTGCGGCCGCGGCCCGTGGGCCAGCCAGCCCCCCTGCTGGAGCAGCCGGCGGCGGGGCTGCTGCTGGCGGCGGGCCACTACCGCAACGGCGTGCTGCTGGCACCGGCCAGCGCCGCCTGGGTGGCCGACCGGATCGAGGCCGGCCCCCTCGGCGCCTGAACGCCGCAACGACCCATGAAAAAAGCCCCCCGAGGGGGGCTTGGTGCCGAGCGATCCGGGCCGGGCGGCCCGGAAATCACTTGCTCTCGGTGAACTCGGCGTCGATGACGTCATCGGCGGCGGCGGAAGCGCCGTTGCCATTGCCACCGGGGGCGGCGCCGGCGGCGGCACCCTCGGCCCCGGCCTGCTGGTACACGGAGGCACCGGCGGCGTAGAGCGCCTGCTGGAGCTGCTCGAGGCTGGCCTTGATGGCCGGGGTGTCGTCCTTCTCAAGGGCTTCCTTGAGGTCGGTGGCGAAGCCCTCCACCTTGGCCTTGTCCTCGGCGCCCACCTTGTCGCCCAGTTCGCCGAGCTGCTTCTCGGACTGGTAGATGAGGGTCTCGGCCTGGTTCTTCAGGTCGATCTTCTCGCGCTTCTCCTTGTCGGCGCTGGCGTTGGCCTCCGCGTCCTTCACCATCTTGTCGACTTCGTTGTCGCTGAGGGTGGAGGCCCCGGTGATGGAGATGCTCTGCTCCTTGCCGCTGCCCTTGTCCTTGGCGGTGACGCTGAGGATGCCGTTGGCGTCGATGTCGAAGGTGACCTCGATCTGGGGCACGCCGCGGGGGGCCGGGGGAATGCCGTCGAGACGGAAGGTGCCCAGCGACTTGTTGTCGGAGGCCATCTCGCGCTCGCCCTGGAGCACGTGGATCTCCACGTTGGTCTGGCCGTCGACGGCGGTGGAGTACACCTCCGACTTCTTGGTGGGGATGGTGGTGTTGCGGGTGATCATCTTGGTCATCACGCCGCCGAGGGTCTCGACGCCCAGGGAGAGCGGGGTGACGTCGAGCAGCAGGATGTCCTTGACCTCGCCGGCGAGCACACCGCCCTGGATGGCGGCACCCACGGCCACCACCTCATCGGGGTTCACCGTCTGGTTGGGGGTCTTGTTGGTGATCCGCTTGACCAGCTCCAGCACCGCGGGGATGCGGGTGGAACCGCCCACCATGACGATCTCGTCGAGCTCGCTGGTGGAGAGCTTGGCGTCCTTGAGGGCCTGCTCCACCGGCACCCTGCAGCGGTCGATCAGCTTGGAGGCAAGCTCCTCGAACTTGGCCCGGGTGAGGGTGAGGTCGAGGTGCTTGGGCCCTTCGGGGGTGGCGGTGATGAAGGGCAGATTGATCTCGGCCTGGGTGGCGCTGGAGAGTTCGATCTTGGCCTTCTCGGCCGCCTCGGTGAGGCGCTGCAGGGCCTGCTTGTCCTGGCGCAGGTCGATACCTTCGTTGGCCTTGAAGTTGTCGGCCAGGTGATCGACGATCACCTTGTCGAAGTCGTCGCCACCCAGGTGGGTGTCACCGCTGGTGGAGAGCACCTCGAAGACGCCGTCACCCACTTCCAGCACGGAGACGTCGAAGGTGCCGCCGCCGAGGTCGAAGACGAGGATGCGCTCGTTGCTCTTGCGATCCAGGCCGTAGGCCAGGGCCGCCGCGGTGGGCTCGTTGATGATCCGCAGCACTTCCAGGCCAGCGATCTTGCCGGCGTCCTTGGTGGCCTGGCGCTGGGAGTCGTTGAAGTAGGCGGGGACGGTGATCACCGCCTGGGTGACGGTTTCACCCAGGTACTTGCCGGCGTCCTCGGCCAGCTTGCGCAGCACTTCAGCCGAGATCTCCTCGGGGGCGAACTGCTTGCTGAGCACCGGGCACTTGATCTTGACGTTGGAGCCGGCCTTCTCGACGCCGTAGCTCACTTCCTTCGACTCCTCGTTCACCTCATCGACCCGGCGGCCGATGAACCGCTTGACGGAATAGAAGGTGTTCTCCGGGTTCATGACCGCCTGGCGCTTGGCGATCTGCCCGACCAGCTTGTCCTGGTTCTTCGTGTAGGCCACCACCGAGGGCGTCGTCCGGAAGCCCTCGGCGTTGGCGATCACCGTGGGCTTGCCGCCCTCCATCACGGCGACGCAGCTGTTCGTGGTGCCGAGGTCAATGCCGACGACCTTGCCCATGGATGACAAACTCCTGGTGTGGATGAATTTCTGGCTTCCGCCATCTTCCGCATCCGGGGTTGACCCAGGCGAGGGGTGGTTCCCGAACCGGTGCCGTACCGGGACGGGTCCGGCGGCCTGTCGGAGCCTGGGATCCGGCGGATCTACGGTCGGGCGGCAGCTGCCCGCCCGAGCCCATGGCGACCCCCCCGACAGCACCGGCGATCGGTGGCGGCACCGCCCTGGTGGGGGTGCTGGGGGATCCGGTGCGCCATTCCCTCTCGCCGGCGATGCACAACGCGGCCATCGCGGAGCTGGGTCTCGACTGGGCCTACCTGGCCCTGCCGGTGGCGGCGGCGGACCTGGCGGTGGTGCTGCGGGCCCTGGCGGCGGTCGACTGCCGCGGCCTCAACGTCACCCTGCCCCACAAGCAGGCCGCCGCCGGACTGGCGGACGAGCTGACGCCCCTGGGCCAGCGGCTGGGGGCCGTGAACACCCTGGTGCGGCGCGACGGCGGTGGCTGGCTCGGCACCAACACCGATGTGGAGGGGTTTCTGACGCCCCTGCGGCCCCTGGCCGCCCGTGAAGCCCTGGTGCTGGGCTGCGGCGGCAGTGCCCGGGCGGTGGTGGCGGGCCTGGTGGACCTGGGGCTGGACCGCATCCGGGTGGCGGGCCGGGACCCCGCGCGTCTGGAGCCATTCATCCGTTCCTGCGCCGACTGGGCCCCCGGCCTGGTGCCCCTGGCCTGGGGACCGGACAGCGCCGGCTCGCCGGACCCCTTCGCCGCCGCGTTGGCGAGCGCCGATCTGGTGGTGAACACCACGCCGGTGGGCATGGCCTCCGGGGGGGATCCCGCCGCTGCCGATCGCTCGCCCCTGCGCCCCGACCAGGTGGCGACCCTGGCGCCGACAACCACCGTCTACGACCTCATCTACACCCCCAGACCCACGGCCCTGTTGCGCCTGGCCCGCGCCCGGGGCTGCCGCACCATCGACGGCCTGGAGATGCTCGTCCATCAGGGGGCCGCGTCCCTGCGGCTCTGGAGCGGGCTCGAGGCGATGCCGGTCATCGCCATGCGGGCCGCCGCCCTGGCCAGGCTGGAGGGCCCCTAGCCTGCGGGTCTGTCCCGCACCTCTGCGCAGCCCCCATGGAAGGTCCTCCGATCTGGCAGCGGCTGCTGGGCGCCCTGGCCTACCTGCTGCCCCTGAGCGATGCCCTGCGCTTCGGCCAGGCCCTGTTCGACATGTTCCCCCTGCTGCAGTGGGTCGCCGTGCCGGCCCTGCCGCTGGTGGTGCTGGAGCAGGTCATTCCCTTCGGCGGCCTGGTGCTGTTCCTGCTGCTGTTCCTGCTGGTGGTGCGCAACCCCCGGGTGCCCTACCCGATCCGCTTCAACGTGCTGCAGGCGATCCTGATCGACATCGTGCTGGTGCTGCTGACCCTGGCCTTCGACACGGTGCTGGCTCCCCTCGGCGCCGGCTTCGCCATCCGCACCCTCTCCAACACGATCTTCCTGGGCACCCTGCTGCTGGTGCTGTTCTCGGTGGTCCAGAGCCTGCGGGGCAAGGAGGCCGACATCCCCACCGTCTCCGAAGCGGTGCGGATGCAGCTCTTCTGATCCCCCGCCCGGGCGGCGACGGCGCTGCGATAGGTTGCTGGATCCGTCGCTGACGGGCCCCGAGCCCCTCAGCCCCTCCACAGGCGACCATGACGCAGCCCTATTACGAGACCATGTACATCCTCCGGCCGGACATTCCGGAGGAAGAAGTCGAGACCCACGTCGCCAAGTACCGCGACCTCGTGATCGAGGCCGGCGCCGAAGTGCTCGACACACAGATGCGCGGCAAGCGCCGGCTGGCCTATCCCATCGCCAAGCACCGCGAGGGCATCTACGTGCAGCTGAACCACAGCGGCGATGGCCAGCAGGTGGCCGTGCTCGAGCGGGCCATGCGTCTTTCCGAAGATGTGATCCGCTACCTGACCGTCATCCAGGACGGCCCCATGCCTCCCCCGCGCAGCGTCCCCGGCGCCGCCGTTGAGGTGGCCCCGACCGAGCCGGCGGCGGTCTGAACGCGGTTGTTCATCCCTGATCGCTGGGCCTACAGTCCGCCCACGAGGTGCTAGGCGATGACAGCAGCGGACAAGGAGGACGCCAATCCGGAGGGAACCCTCCCTTCGCGTGTGGTGCCGGCCCAGCCGGCCTACACCCCCTCCGGCTGGCCCGCCAACCAGGCCCACCCTGCCCCCAGTGTCCTGACCCCCGGCCAGCCGGTCGCTCCGCTGCCACCGCCGCCGGCGACCAGCTTCAGCTTCGGCGAGGTGCCTGCCGCTGGCGGCGATCCTGACGTCACCGCCCGGGAAGCGATGGAGGCCGACCCGGTCCTGCTGGAGCCGGTCCCGGCGACGTCCCCTGCCCAGGCTCCGAAGGCGGCAGGGCCCTCCAGCCTCGCCCTGACCACCACGGCTCCCGATGTCCAGCAGCTCGAGATGGAGCTGGCGGCCGCCCGGGATGAGCTCAAGGCCCTGCACGAAATGCTGGAGGATCTTCCGGAGATCTTCGAGCGCAAGTTCCAGCAGCGCCTGGCCACGGTGATGGAGCACCAGAAGCATCTGCTCGACGACAACCAGGCCCTGCGGGAGCGGCTGTACAGCCTCAATCCGGCCGCCGACGTCCCACCGCCTGGCTCAGGCCGTCCCCAGCCCCTGCTGCTCTCCACGGTGGCCAGGAAAGAGGGCTGGGGCCAGGCCCTGAAGCGGGCCCTGCGCCTGGGGGGCCCGGAAGCCAAGGGGCTCCCGGGCGACGGTCAGCCCCGACGGTCAGTCGCCACGACGACGGGCGGCCCATAGCCGCGTCGGCATCCCCCAGACGTAGATGAAGCCCTCGGCGGCGCGGTGATCGAACAGGTCCTCGGCGCCGTAGGTGGCCATGTCGGGCACGTAGAGGCTGTCGCCGGCGCTGGACCGTCCCACCACGGTGGCGCTGCCCTTCTGGAGCCGGATCCGCACCAGGCCGTTGACCGTGGCCTGGGTGCGGTCGAGGAAGCCATCGAGGGCGTCCTTGAGGGGGCCGAACCAGAGGCCCTGGTACACCAGATCCGCCCAGCTCATCTCGATCTGGCGCTTGTAGCGGAGCACGTCAGCGGCCAGGGTGAGGCTCTCGAGCTCCTGGTGGGCGCGGATCAGCAGCAGCAGGCCCGGGGTCTCGTAGATCTCCCGGCTCTTGATGCCCACCACCCGGTTCTCGATCATGTCGAGGCGACCGAAGCCATGGGCCCCCGCCAGGGCATTGGCCCGGCGGATCAGGGCCACCGGATCGAGGCGCTCGCCGTCGATCGCCACCGGATTGCCCTGCTCGAAGGCGATCTCCACCACCTGGCCCTCGGCCGGGGCGTCCGCCACCGAACGGGTCATGGCGAAGACCTCCTCCGGCGGCTCCACCATCGGATCCTCCAGGGGGCCGGCCTCGATGCTGCGGCCCAGCAGGTTGAGGTCGATCGAATAGGGGGACTTCTTGCTCACCGGCGCCGGGATGTCGCAGCGCTCGCCGTAGGCGATCGTCTCCTCCCGGCTCATGCCCCACTCCCGGGCAGGGGCCAGCACCTTGAGGTCGGGGGCCAGGGCACCGATGGCGACATCGAAGCGCACCTGGTCGTTGCCCTTGCCGGTGCAGCCGTGGGCCACCGCATCGGCACCCACCTCCCGGGCCACCTCCACGAGGCGACGGGCGATCAGGGGGCGGGCCAGGGCCGTGGAGAGGGGGTAGCGGCCCTCATAGAGGGCATTGGCGCGGATGGCGGGGAAGGCGAACTCACGGATGAAGGGATCGATCAGGTCGTCCACCAGAGACTGGCTGGCGCCGGCCGCCAGGGCCTTGAGCCGGATCGGCTCCAGTTCGTCGCCCTGCCCCAGGTCGGCGGCGAAGGTGATCACCTCCTTCACCCCCCACTCCCGCATCAGGTAGGGGATGCAGACGCTGGTGTCGACGCCACCGGAATAGGCGAGCACCACCCGCTCGGCACGTGGCGTTCCCGACGGCGGTGCCCCGCCCGCCACCTGCTGCCCCATCTCGCTCATCCGTGACGCTCCTGCTCTGGGGCGACGGAATCTGTCGCCTCGGGCCATTCTCCCCCCTGGTCCGCCGCCGGCAGGCGCCAGCGGAGCAGAACCACCAGGGCCAGCAGCAGGGGGGGCCCGAGCACCAGGGCCGCCACCACCGCCGGCAGGATCGGCAGCGGCTGGGGCCAGCGGACGGCGGCCGCGGCCAGCAGGGTGCTGAGCACGAGGGCCGCGGACCAGAGACGGCCCACCTCCAGGATCTTGGCAGCGGTCATGCGCGGCGCGGTAGGGTGTTGAGTCGGTCCTTGACGACCCAGCCTGACGGCATGAGCATTCTCGACACGATCAACCCCTCCCTGACCCGCTACCGGCGCAACGAGCCGGCGCCGGTGCTGCCGCTGCGGGATGAGCCCGATCTGCTGAGCCTGCTGGAGGCCAGCGGCCGCCTGGTGGCCGATGAGGAGACGGCCAGCACCGACGTGAGCACGGTGGAAGAGGAGGAGCTGTCGGCGCTGATGGGCGAGAAAGAGGATTACAGCCCGGCCGATGAGCCCTCGGAGGAAGACTGGGAGGACTGACGGTCCGATCCGTCCCGTCGCCACCCTGCCGCCTCTCCGATGGCCTCCCGCGACGGCCGCACGCCTGCGGCCCTGCTCGCCCTGATCCTGCTGGCTGCCTGCCTGGCCAGCGATGCCCTGGTGGCCAACTCCATGCTGACCCTGCCGCTGGTGGTGGCGGCCCTAGTCAGCGCGGGGGTGGCGGCCCTCGGGGTGCCGCGCCTGCGGGCCCTGAAACTGGGCCAGGTGATCCGCGATGAGGGCCCCCAGGCCCACCACAGCAAGGCGGGGACGCCCACGATGGGCGGCCTGCTGGTGGTGCCCGTGGGGGTGCTGGTGGGGGGGCTGATCAGCCCGCAGGATCCCCGCCTTCTGGCGGTGGCGGCGGTCACGCTGGCCTACATGGCCATCGGCGCCGTCGACGACTGGCGCAGCCTCACCCGCCGCACCAACACGGGCCTGAGCCCCCGGGGCAAGCTGCTGCTCCAGGCCCTGGCCGCTGCCGGCTTCCTGGTCTGGGCCCACCTGGGCGGCTGGCTGGGGGGCGGTGTGCCCGGCGACCTGGGGCTGCCCTTCGGCCGGGTGCTCACCCTCGGACTGCTGATCTGGCCCCTGGCCCTGTTCGTGTTCCTGGCCGAGAGCAACGCCACCAACCTCACCGACGGGCTCGATGGCCTGGCCGCCGGCTGCGGCGCCATCGTGTTCACCGGCATGGGGTTGCAGCTGATGCTGCGGGGGCATGGGGGGGATCCGGTGCTGGCCGCCTTCTGCACGGCCATGGCGGGCTGCTGGCTCGGCTTCCTCAGCCAGAACCGGCACCCGGCCCGGGTGTTCATGGGTGACACGGGCTCCCTGGCCATGGGGGCCGCCCTCTCCTCGGTGGCCCTGCTGACCGACAGCCTCTGGCCCCTGCTGCTGATGGGGGGCGTGTTCCTGGCCGAATCCCTCTCGGTGATCCTGCAGGTGGGGGTGTTCAAGGCCACCAAGGGGGCCGACGGCCAGGGGCGGCGGCTGTTCCGCATGGCGCCCTTGCACCACCATTTCGAACTGGGGGGACTGCCGGAGCAGCGGGTGGTGCTCAGCCTGTGGGGCGCCAGCCTGATACTGGTGTTGGTGGGATTGGTGCTGCTGCCCTGAGCAGCCGCCCCCTGTCGTCGATCGCGGCGACCCCGCCGACCGCTCCGTCGCACCCGGGCCCATGGCGTTTTTCACCTGGAAGGAAACGGGACTCACCGCCGACTGCGCCAGCCTGGAGGCCATGGCGGCACGGTTCGAGGAGGCGGCGGCCCTGATGCGCCGCATGGCCGGCGAGGGTTTCCAGGTGGAGCGCCACCCAGAGGGGCAGCGCATCACCCACCCCGATCCCGCCGTGTTCGATGCCTACGGGTTCGTGAGTGAGGAATCGGCCGAGAGCCAGCTCACCCTGCTGGACGGGCCCGCCACCTGAGGGGGGCCAGGAGGCGCGTGGGGGGACCGGGCGCTCAGCGGCGCAGGTAGCCCACCAGCCACACCACCACGAAGGCCAGGGACGAGACGCCCAGGTAGATCAGCGTCCATTTCTGGAAACCGGCCACATCCCAGCCGAAGGGGAGCACCCCATTGGCCGCGTCGCCGACGGTGCTGAAGGCGAGGGGGCCAATGCCAACAGCCAGAGGGCCGACGCCAGGGGTCAGGGGGGGGAGAGCCGGAAGCATCGCGGCAGGTTAGGGGAAAGGGCTCGCGCCGCGTCAGGATCGCCCGATCCGCTTCCCTATCCATGGCACCAGGCCCTTCCCCCTTCCCGCGGACGGTGATGCTGCTGGGCAGCGGCGAGCTGGGCAAGGAGGTGGCCATCGCCGCCCAGCGGCTCGGCTGCCGCGTGATCGCCGTCGACCGCTACGCCGGTGCCCCCGCCATGGCGGTGGCGCAGGTGAGCGAGGTGGTGGCCATGGCCGACCCCGACGAACTCAAGGCGGTGGTGCGGCGCCATCGGCCCGACGTGGTGATTCCGGAGATCGAGGCCCTGGCGGTGGATGCCCTGGCGGAGCTGGAGGCGGAGGGCCTCACGGTGATCCCCACCGCCCGGGCCACGGCGGTGACCATGAACCGCGACCGCATCCGGGACCTGGCCGCCGGTGGGCTGGGGCTGCGCACCGCCCGCTTCGCCTACGCCGAAAGCGCCGCCGAACTGGCGGCGGCGGCGGCGCCCCTGGGCTGGCCCGTGGTGGTGAAGCCGGTGATGAGCTCCTCGGGCAAGGGGCAGAGCGTGGTGCACGGCCCCGAGGCGATCGAAGCCGCCTGGGAATCGGCCATGGCCGGAGCCCGGGGGGCCGGCGCGCGGGTGATCGTCGAGGAGTTCCTGCGCTTCAGCCTGGAGATCACCCTGCTGACAGTGCGCCAGTGGCAGGGCCCCACCCTGTTCTGCCCGCCGATCGGCCACATCCAGGAGCGGGGCGACTACCAGTGCAGCTGGCAGCCGGCCCGCCTGGGGGAGGAACAGCTGGCGGCGGCCCAGGCGATGGCGAAGGCCGTCACCGACGACCTGGGCGGCGCCGGCCTGTTCGGGGTGGAGTTCTTCCTCTGCGGTGAGCCCGGCCGCGAGGAGGTGGTGTTCTCCGAGCTCTCACCCCGTCCCCACGACACGGGACTGGTGACGCTGGTGGGCCAGAACCTGAGCGAATTCGAGCTGCACCTGCGGGCGGTGCTGGGACTGCCGATCCCGGAGATCCGCAGCCTTGGAGCGGCGGCCTCCCGGGTGATCCTGGCCGGACCGGACGTTCCCGAAGGGGCCGGGAGCCCCATCTACCTGGGGCTGGAGCAGGCCCTGGCGGTGTCGGACACCCAGGTGCTGATCTTCGGCAAACCCGACGTCCGGCCCTGGCGGCGACTGGGGGTGGCCCTGGCCCGCGGCGACGATGAGGCGGACGCCCGCCGGCGCGCCGATGGGGCCGCCGCGCTCGTGCAGGTGCAGACCAGCCGATAAACCGTCGCCACCACTGGTTTTTCAGCGCTTCGAGCCCTATGGTGCGCCCCTGCGGGTAGCACAATGACTCAGGCCCATTCACCGTCGAGGCTCGCTCGCTCCCGGAAGACCCGGCAGAGGAGGGAACTCGGGGCCGTGGCGCTCCCTGAGAAGACCAGCACCAAGAGCGATCCGAAGCAGCGGCCCCCGGCGCCGCACCGGTCCAGGCGCCGCCCCCTGGTCACCTTCGGGCTGGGCATCGCCGTGGGTGCCCTGCTGGCGGGCCCCCTGCCGGCACGGATCGCCCCGTTCCTGGCGGGTCTGATCCCCAGCTCGCGGGGCATCGGGGCGGTACTGAATCCCCTCACGATCGAGAACCGTCCGATCCTCGTGCTCGGCCGCGATGCCGTGGGCGAGAACACCGACGTGATGTTCACGGTACGGCTCGATGGCGACATCACCCACATCACGCAGGTGCCGAGGGACACCTTCATCGAATCCCCCCAGCTGGGGGTGGTGAAGGCCAACTCCCTGTTCGCCCTCGGCGGCATCCAGACCGCCAAGGCGGAAGTGGGCACCCTGCTCGCCACCCCGGTGGAGCGCTACCTCAAGGTGAACCTCGACGCCGTCAACAAGCTGGCCGAAGCCCTCGGGGGCGTCGAGGTGGATGTGCCCAAGCGCATGTACTACGTCGACAACGCCCAGGGCCTCTACATCGACCTCTACCCCGGTAAACAGCTGCTGAAGGGCAAGGAACTGGAGGGTTTCCTGCGCTTCCGTCACGACGAGCGGGGCGACCTGGGCCGGATGGAACGCCAGCGCCAGGTGATGGCCCAGGTGTTCAGCAAGCTGGCCCAGCCGGCCACGATCGCCAAGCTGCCGGCCCTGCTGGAGATCGCCGGCAACGACATGGTCACCGACCTCTCACCGATCGAGATGACCCAGCTGATGTCCGCCCTCGGCAAGACGAAGCTGAGCACCCAACGGGTGCCCGGCCGGCTCTACTGGCACAACGACCTCAGCTACTGGATGCCCGACAGCAACCAGGCCTATCCCAGCGGCAGCGGCGACGAGCCACTGCCCTGAAGACGGTTCAGGCCTGACGACAGTTCAGGCCGGTCCCCGGCCGTCGTCGGGGGTGCGCCAGCCGGCGGTGAGTTCGGCCAGCAGCTGGGCGAACCCCTCCTTCCTGGGCAGGTCGGCTTCGGCGGCCCACTCGATCTCCTGGATCCTGGCGTCACCGAGGCCGAGCAGCTCGACCAGGTGGCGGTAGGCCACCCGTTCCGGGGCGTTGATGGTCGGCTCCGACGGTGAGCGCCGCCCCACCCGCACCATCATGTAGCTGAGCTTCAGGGCCAGCTGGCGGTCGTCGCTGCCACTGAGCTGGGTCACCAGAGCGTCGAGGCCGGCCACGGGCAGCCGCTCGGCCAGAAAGGCCTCCAGCTGCGCTTCGGCCAGGCCCGTGGGGCTGTCACCGTGCAGGTGGGTGGCCACCTGTTCGGCCAGCAGCTCCCGCTCGGCGGTGGAGCATTCGCCGTCGGCCCAGGCCACGGTGCAGACGATGCGCAGCAGGGCCGCCTGGGCGGGAGTGAGTTCAGCCATGGGTCAGGCCGCGAGGGGGATGGGGGGATGCTGCTCCAGCACGTGCCGCAGGTAGCGGCCGGTGTGGCTGGCGGCGTTCTCGGCCACGGATTCGGGGGTGCCGATGGCGACGATGTGGCCGCCCTTGTCACCGCCCTCCGGCCCCAGGTCGATCAGCCAGTCGGCGCAGCGGATCACATCGAGATTGTGCTCGATCACCAGGATCGAGTTGCCCTTGTCCACCAGGCGCTGCATCACATCCATCAGCTTGTGGACGTCGTAGAAGCTGAGGCCCGTGGTGGGCTCGTCGATCAGGTAAAGGGTCTTGCCGGTGGCGCGGCGGGAGAGCTCGGTGGCCAGCTTCACCCGCTGGGCCTCACCGCCGGAGAGGGTGGGCGCGGGCTGGCCCAGCTTGATGTAACCCAACCCCACATCCACCAGGGTGCTGAGACGCTCGCCGGCCTGGGGAATGGCGGAGAACACCTCGGCGGCCTGCTCCACCGTCATCTCCAGCACATCGGCGATGGTGTGGCCCCGGAAGGTGACCTGCAGGGTCTCGCGGTTGTAGCGGGCCCCCTTGCAGACGTCGCACTGGACGTAAACGTCGGGCAGGAAGTTCATCTCGATCACATTCACCCCCTGGCCACTGCAGGCTTCGCAGCGTCCCCCCTTGACGTTGAAGCTGAACTGGCCCACCTGGTAGCCGCGGGCCTTGGCCTCCACCGTGGCGGCGAACACCTGGCGGATCGGGTCGAAGGCGCCGGTGTAGGTGGCGGGGTTGGAGCGGGGGGTGCGGCCGATCGGCGACTGGTCGATGACGATCACCTTGTCGATCGCCTTGATGCCCCGCAGCTCCTCAAGGCCGGAGGGGAAGGGCACCTTCAGGCCCAGGCGGTTCTCGAGGGCCGGGTGCAGCAGCTCGTTCACCAGGGTGCTCTTGCCGCTGCCGCTCACCCCGGTGACGCACACCAGCCGGCCGAGGGGGATCTCCACGTCGATGCCCTGGAGGTTGTTGCGGGTGCAGTTGGCCAGGGTGAGCCGGCGGCTGCCGGCATCGCGGCGTTCGGCGGGGGTGGGGATGGAGCGGCGACCGCTCAGGTAGGCCCCGGTGAGCGAGTCCTCGGCGTTGAGCAGGTCGTCGAGGGAGCCTTCGGCCACGATGTGGCCGCCATGGACGCCGGCACCGGGCCCGATGTCGACCAGATAGTCGGCGGCGCGGATCGTGTCCTCGTCGTGTTCCACCACGATCAGGGTGTTGCCCAGGTCGCGCAGCTTGGTGAGGGTGGCGAGCAGGCGGTCGTTGTCGCGCTGGTGCAGGCCGATGCTGGGTTCGTCGAGCACATACAGGACGCCGGTGAGGCCGGCGCCGATCTGGGTGGCAAGGCGGATCCGCTGGGCCTCACCGCCGGAAAGCGTCATGGCGGGCCGATCCAGGCTCAGGTAATCGAGGCCCACATCCAGCAGGAAACGCAGGCGCATGCGGATCTCCCGCAGCACCAGGTCGCCGATCTGGATCTGGCGGCTGGAGAGCAGGGGCTCCGCCCCTTCGCTGGCCCCCACGCCCATCAGGGCTTCGATGCGCTCCAGGGTGACGGCCACGCTGACGGAGGTGAGCTCGTGGATGGCGTAGGGCCCCACGCGCACCGCCAGGGCTTCGGGCCGCAGCCGCAGGCCGTGGCAGCTTTCGCAGGGCACCAGCTCCAGGTACTTCTCCAGCTTCTGGCGCACGGATTCGCCGCTGGCATCCCGCAGCTGGCGCTCCAGGATCGGCAGGATCCCCTCGAAGGGCCGCACATAGCCCTCGCTCTTGCGGTAGCGGCTGTCGGCCTTGATGGCGATCGGCTCCTGGCTGCCCTGCAGCAGCACCTGGCGCTGCTCCTCGGTGAGCTGGTTCCAGGGGGTCTTGAGCTCGAAGCCGAAGGCCTCCCCGACGCTGAACAGCAGGGAGAAGTAGTAGCTGTTCTCCTTGTCGCTCCAGGGGGCGATGGCGGCATACACCGGCAGGGAGGGATCGGGGACCACCCGCTCCACCGTGAACTTGCGCAGGTGGCCGATGCCGTGGCAGTCGGGGCAGGCGCCGTAGGGGCTGTTGAAGGAGAACAGGCGGGGGGACAGCTCCTCCATCACGGCGCCGTGCACGGGGCAGGCGAAGTTCTCGGAGTAGAGCCGCTCCCGTTCCACGCCCTCGGGCAGGGGCTCGTTGGCCTTGGGCACCACCTCCACCAGGGCCAGGCCCTCGCCGCGCTTCAGGGCGGTGCGCAGGGAATCGGTGAGGCGCTCGTTGATGCCCTCCCGGGCCACCAGCCGGTCGACCACCACCTCGATGTGGTGGGCATGGTTCTTGTCGAGCTCGATGTTGTCGGCCAGCTCGCGCACCTCGCCGTTGATCCGCACCCGGGCGAAGCCCTCGGCCACCAGGCCCGCCAGCAGCTTCACGTGGGTGCCCTTCTTGCCGCGCACCACGGGGGCGAGCAGCTGGTAGCGGGTGCCTTCGGGCAGGGTGAGGATCTGGTCCACCATCTCGTCGATGGACTGGGGCCGGATCGAGCGGCTGCACTGGGGGCAGTGGGGTTCGCCGGCGCGGCCGTAGAGCAGGCGCAGGTAGTCCTGGATCTCGGTGACCGTGCCGACCGTGGAGCGGGGGTTGTGGCTGGTGGACTTCTGGTCGATCGAGATGGCGGGTGAGAGCCCCTCGATCGCATCCACATCCGGCTTGTCCACCTGGCCGAGGAACTGGCGGGCGTAGGCGGAGAGGCTCTCCACGTAGCGCCGCTGACCCTCGGCGAAGATCGTGTCGAAGGCGAGGGAGCTCTTGCCGCTGCCGCTGACCCCGGTGAACACCACCATGCGGTTGCGCGGGATGGTGAGATCCACATTGCGCAGATTGTGCTGGCGCGCCCCCCGCACCCGGATCACGTCCTCGAGGCTGCCGCCGTTGAGGGTCTTCAGGGCCTTCTCGACGATGGGGGTCTCCGCCTCGGCCTTGCTGGTGGTTCCGGCGCGGGCGCGGGGCATGGGGGGTGGACGGCAGCCGATGAGTCTACGGGGGTCGGCCCTGGGACAGGCTCAGGCCAGGGCCGGCAGCGGGGCGGCCTGGGAGCAGAGCTCCTGGCTCACATCCCAGAGGCGCCGGCACTGGTCGGCGTCGAGGGCGGCCGGGGCGATGCGTGCCTCCGTGGGCCAGCCCCGCATGCCGCCCCACTGGTTGGGGCCGTAGTGGCCGCCGGGCCTGGCCTCGGGCGCGGTGGCGGCGAACAGCTGGGGCAGGGCCCCCATGGCGGCGCTCTGGAACAGGGGATCCATCAGCCGGTAGGCGAGGGGCTCGAGGCGGGAGCCGGTGGCGGCGATGGAGGCGGGCTGGAGGTTGGTGCGGGCGATGCCGGGGTGGGCGGCCAGGGAGAGGACCGGGCTGCCTTGGTCGGCGAGGCGGCGCTGCAGCTCCAGGGCGAACATCACGTTGGCCAGCTTGCTCTGGCCGTAGGCGGCCCAGCGGTCGTAGCGGCGCTCCCCCTGGAGGTCGTCGAAGGCGATGCGACCGAAGTACTGGGCCCCGGAGGTGACGGTGACCACCCGGGCAGCGGGCCGGTCGCGCAGCAGGGGCAGCAGGGCGAGGGTGAGGGCGAAGTGGCCGAGGTGGTTGGTGCCGAACTGCAGCTCGAAACCCTGGCGGGTGAGGCGGCGGGGCGGGGCCATCACGCCGGCGTTGTTGATCAGCAGATCGAGGCGCCCATAGCGCTCGGAGACGGTCCCGGCGACGGCGGCCACGCTGGCCAGGTCGGCCAGGTCGAGGTGCAGGACGTCGAGGGCTCCGGTGGAGGCGGCGGCCGTGAGCAGCTCTTCGCGGGCCTGCTCCGCCTTGGCCAGGGAACGGCAGGCCAGCAGCACCGTGGCGCCCCTGGCGGCCAGGGCCCGGGCCGTTTCCAGACCCAGCCCACTGTTGGCACCGGTGACCAGGGCGATCCGCCCGGACTGGTCAGGGATGTCGGTGGCGGTCCAGCGCATGGGGATCAGCAGCAGGGCAAAGGGTTGTGGGGAAAGCCATCAGCCGGAGCATGCCTCCCTCAGGAAATCGTAACGGAATGTGACGGGTCCGGTTCTTCGCGGCGCAGCAGGAAAAAGAACGGCGTCTCCATGCCCTTGAGGTCCATCACCCCCAGCACGGTGTTCTCGTCCAGCCGACGGAAGACGTCGAGGATGGGGAGGTGGTCGTAGACCATCGTGGCGCTGACCACGCCGCGGTAATCGGTCATCCGCAGCCGGGCCCTGGGGCGGGTGGTGCTGAGCAGGGGCAGCAGCAGCTGGAACAGGCGACCGACCAGCGGCGACGTCGGGATCGGCACGCGCCCGCTCAGGCGCAGCCCGGGGGCCATCGTCCTCGGCTCCAGGCAGGTCAGCCCGCCACCGAGGCTGGTGAACACCAGCGGGTGCACCGCCTCGGGGCTGTCAAAGCGCTTGCCATGCCAGTGGAAGGCCTCCAGGGCGCCGTCGAGGGGGTGGCCGGTGGGGACGCTCTCCCCCCTCCAGGCCCCCAGCAGGAACGGGATCTCCACGGGCGGGAGGCCGTCGAAGCGGGCGAAGGCCTCGGCCGTGGTGGGAGTGGGGGTTGGAGAACCCACGGCGGGGCCGGGCATCAGGCGTCCATTGTCCGTCGCTGCCGGGTGCGCCGTGGGGATTCACCCCAGCAGCGGCCGTAGTCCGCCGCCGTGACACCACAGGCCAGCAGCCCGGCGGCCTGCATCAGTTCGGCGACGCTGCGGTGGTCGTGGTCGGACGCCTGCAGGAGATCCCGCAGGCGCCGCAGACGCCGCCGCTTCAGCTCCGCCATCGGCGAACGGCCCAGCTGCTCCCGGAAGCCGTACTGCAGGGTCCGGACGGAGGTCCCCATGGCCAGGCCCAGCTCCTCGAGGCTGACGCGACGGCCCAGGTGGACCTCCATCCAGCCGCAGGCGTCGACCACGGCCTGACGACGGCGGCGGGCGCTGAGGCGATCCCCGTCGTGGTCGGGATCGGGCGGGTGGCTCCACGGGTGCAGGGCCTCCACCAGGGCCGCGGCGGCCTGCTCGGAGCCCTCCGGTCGCCAGGCGGCGGCCCTGGCCAGCTGCAGACCTGCCGCGATCAGGCGGCGATGGACGGGTCCCTGGTCGAGCAGGGGTGAGCCAGGTTCAGCACCCTGCAGACAGGACCCGGGGATCAGGATCGAGAGGCCGGTGATGGCGTCGCTGGTGAGACCCCGCATGGCATCGCCGGGCCTGAACAGCAGGGCCATGCCCGGTTCCGCCACCCGCTCGACCCCGTTGACCCATTCCTGCGTCAGCCCCTGCAGCGGCAGCCAGAGCACCCCGTGGCCCTCCTGCTCCCGCTGCAGTTCCATCCGCCCATGGCCGTGGAGCAGCAGCACCTCGAATTCCGCCACAGCCCCCCAACGGATGTGGGTGCTGAAGGGGGCTGACCCGGGCAGGAGCCGGCTGCGGTGATGGCCCAGGCTGCCGGCGATGAGGCTGTCCCAGGCGCCGAAGTCATCGCTGCGAAGAACGGTGCGCAGGCCCGGGGCCTCCAGCAACGGCAGCGGCGTCAAGGCGGCCAGGGCGCTGATTCAGCTACTTCCGTTGTACTGCGGCAGGACAACGGCCGCAGCGGCCAGGGGCTGGCCAGACCGGGAACAACTTGGAAGCATCGCCATGAACAATCAGAACTTGCGTTTTTCTTACATTGACCGCCCATTCATCCCGGGTAATCATCAACAACATCCCTGACCTTCTTGCTGCTGCAGGACCCCTTGCATAAGGTGCCCGGAGATAGCGATTTCAGGCATGGTCAACGTACGGACGCGCCCGTCTGTCTGCATGATCGGTGGTCTGCTGTCGGTGGGCGGCCTGATCGCCAGCCCGGTCCCGGCCCTGGCGGATACCAGCCTCTCGATCGGCTCCAACGGCGTCCAGTATCAGATCAACTACGAGCAGTTCCAGGCACCGGATTCGTCCAGAGGCATCGATCCCCGCCTGAAGAACACGGCCTGGTGGGGACAGCAACAGGTCGCCGAAAGCACGGTCACACTGCTGCAGACGGCCCTCGGCGCCGCCTATGGCTACCGGCCCCTGTTTGTGGGCGCCGCCTGGGACCGCTGCTACTGGCAAACCGTGGGGTCCAGTACCCGATGCTCGGGCCAAACCGTTGACCTGCTGATCCTGAACTATCAGGCCGTGCCGACCTCGACCAACCCGAACGTGAGTGGCGCCGCCTCCAGCATCCTGGCCAACTCCCCCGGCCCCCAGCAGCCGGTGGCCGCGGGCCTGGGCCAGGGGGTGGCCGGGTATGTCGTCAGCGGCCAGGCGGGTCAGCCGACCGTGGTGGGCGCCACCAGCAACGCCGACTTCAACGGTGTGCTGGCTGCCGTGAACGCCCTTCCCAGCCAGGCGGCCGTCAATCAATCCTTTCAGCAGGTGATCGCGGAGCCCTACGCGAGCCAGGTGTCGGTGGGGCTGGAGACCCTGGAGCGCTTCCGCCAGGACGCCCTGGAACTGGCCCTCTCCACCCAGAAGGTGTCCTTCGGGGCCGGGACCTGCCCGCCCCGGCCAGCCGCGGACGAGGGTGCCGCCCAGCCAGCCACCCCCTCCCCCGCCTGCACCGGCCAGGGCGGTCACCGCTGGGCCCTGATGCTGGATGCCTCCAACACCCAGGCCTCCCTGAGGGGCACCGGCGGCCTGGCCTCCCTGGACTATCAGATCTTCCAGTCCACCTATGGCCTGGAGTATCGCCTTGCCCGCGATTGGCGCGTGGGTGGCGTCTTCGGCTATGGAACCAGCGGACTGTCCAACTATCAGTTCAGCAACGTGACCATCGACGCGGACACCTATTCAGGTGCCGTGTACGGCCTCTACACACCCGGACCGGCCTGGAAGATTGCCGCCCTGGCTGGTTACACCACGTTCCAGAACCGGTCCAATCGTCCGATTCAGTTCGGGACGATTGATCGCACCGCCCAGGCACGCTGGAGCGGCAACGGCCTCAGCCTGGCCCTGACCTCGGAATACGACTGGGTGCTGAACCCGGCCCGGCCAGCCCCGGGCGAGAGCCAGCCGGCCCCCCAGCGGGACGCGATCAGATTCAAGCCACGGGCTCTGGTGTCGTATGCGAAATACAGCCAGGGAGCCATCAACGAAACCGGCGCCAACTCCCTGAATCTGGCGGTCAACAGCCACACCGCTGATTCCCTCGTGCTGGGCATCGGGGGCACCCTGGAGGTGCCGATCAGGCTGTCGAATCAGTCGCGGCTGATTCCGCGGCTCTCCATCGGCTACGAACGCGATCTGATGGGCAACAGCGACGAGGAGCACCAGCTCACGGCCGCCTTCGCCCAGGTGCCGGAACCCGGATCGCTGACCCTGCTGGGGCAGAACCGGGGCGCCGATGCCCTGGATGTGGCCCTGAATCTCGAGTTCGAAGCCTCCGAAAGCCTGTCGCTGTACGCCGATGTGGGCGGCTCCTTCTGGAGCAATGGCAACGAGATCTCCTACGGCGGTGGCCTGCGTTGGCGGTTCGGGGGGGCACCCGGGGGCGGTGCCCCGACCCCCACCCCCACCCCCTCACCGGCCCCCGCCCCCGCCCCCTGAGGGGGAACGCCGGCGGCACGGGGTCAGCACGGCTCCTAGCCTGAAGTGGCCAGGTGAGCGCCGTTGCGATCGATGACCCTTCACGAAAAGCCGGCGACCCGATATTCCCTGGAGGACGACATCTACTCCTCCTCCGATCTATCGGTCACCCTGCCCAAGATCCATTTCCCCAGGAAGGAGCACAACCCCCGCGCCGTGTTCGCCGCCATCCGCGACGAGCTGATGCTGGATGGCAATTCCCGCCAGAACCTGGCCACCTTCTGCCAGACCTGGGTGGAGGACGAAGTGCACGCCCTGATGGATCTGTGCATCGACAAGAACATCGAGGACAAGGACGAATATCCCCAGACCGCGGAGATCGAAGCCCGCTGCGCCCGCATGGTGGCCGACCTCTGGCACGCCCCCGCGATCGAAGGCGCCATCGGCTGCTCCACCACCGGCTCCAGCGAAGCGGCCATGCTCGGGGGCCTGGCGATGAAGCGCCGCTGGGAGGCCCGGCGCCAGGGGGAGGGGAAGCCCATCGACCGGCCCAACCTGGTGACCGGCCCGGTGCAGATCTGCTGGCACAAGTTCTGCCGCTACTGGGACATCGAGCACCGCGAAATCCCCATGCAGCCGGACCGGCTGCTGCTGACCCCCGAGGCCGCCCTCGCGCTCTGCGACGAGAACACCATCGGCGTGGTGCCCACCCTGGGGGTCACCTTCACCGGCCAGTACGAACCGGTGCAGGCCCTGGCGGCCGCCCTCGATGACCTGGAGGCCCGCACCGGCCTCGACATCCCCATCCACGTGGACGCCGCCAGCGGCGGATTCCTGGCGCCCTTCTGCGCCCCCGATCTGGTGTGGGATTTCCGCCTGCCGCGGGTGCGTTCGATCAATGCCTCCGGCCACAAGTTCGGCCTGGCGCCCCTGGGGGTGGGCTGGGTGCTGTGGCGACAGACCACCGACCTGCCCGGGGAGATGGTGTTCTGGGTGAATTACCTGGGCGGCAACATGCGCGACCTCACCCTCAACTTCTCCCGGCCCGGGGGCCAGGTGGTCTGCCAGTACTACAACTTCCTGCGTCTGGGCCGGGAGGGCTACCGCAAGGTGCATGCCGCCTGTTACGCCACCGCCCAGTACCTGGCTCGGGAGATCGCCAAGCTGGGGCCGTTCGAAATCCTGTTCGGCGGGGAGGACCAATCGGGCATTCCCGCCCTCACCTGGACGATCCGGGAGGGAAGCGAGGTGAACTTCAACCTCTACGGCCTCGCCGATCGCCTGCGGGTGCGCGGCTGGCAGGTTCCCGCCTACACCCTTCCCGCCCACTGCCAGGACATCACCGTGCAGCGGATCCTGGTGCGCCATGGCGTCAGCCGGGATCTGGCCGATCTGCTGCTGGAGAACATCAAGCAGTCGCTCGACGTCTTCGCGAGCCAACCTGGCCACACCGCCCTCAGCGGCCCGGAGCTCTCGGGGTTCCACCACTGATCGCCGTCCAGGCCGCCAGCACCTCCGCCACCGACCAGGCCTGGGCGATGCAGCCGCGCGGGGCGTGGGGGGCGTCGCCGTCGAAGATCTCGCTGAGGCTGCCCAGTCCCGCCGCGCCCAGGTGATCGGCCATGGGCTCCAGGAACGAGAGCGCCCGGGTCGCATCGCCGTGGACACGGAAATGGGCCCGGGCGAAGGGCCCCAGCCACCAGGCCCACACCGTGCCCTGGTGGTAGGCCCCATCCCGCCGCTGGGCGTCACCGCCGTAGTGGCCGCGGTAGTCGGGATCAGCCGGATCCAGCGTGCGCAGCCCGTGGCGCGTCAGCAGGTGCCGGCCGCAGAGCGCCAGCACGCTGGCGGCCTGTTCGCGGCTCAGCAGCGGTTCGGGCAGGGAGAGGGCCAGCAGCTGGTTGGGCCGCAGGCTCGGGTCGGGGCGGCCCTTCTCGCCGTCGAGCACATCGAAGCAACAGCCCAGCTCCGGGTTCCAGAAGCGCTGGAAGGAAAGGGCGGCCCGGTCGGCCAGGCGGTCGTGGCCGCCGGGATCGGCCCCCACCAGCCGGGCAAAGCCGGCCATGGCCCGCAGGGCGTTGACCCACAGGGCATTCACCTCCACCGGCTTGCCGTGGCGTGGCGTGATGGCCCGCTCGGCGGGCTTGGCATCCATCCAGGTGAGCTGGGTTTCCCCCTCGCCGGCCCTCAGCAGCCCATCGGCCGGATCCATGCGGATCCCGAACCAGGTGCCGGCGACGTGGTGCGCCACGATCCCCTCCAGCTGGGGATAGAGCTCCCGGATCAGGGCGTCGCTGCCGCTGGCCGCCCGGTGCTCCAGCAGCGCCTGGAAGAACCAGAGCGTGGCATCCACCGTGTTGTAGGCGCCCTGATCCAGGGATTGGTCGGCCCGGTCGGGGAAGCTGTTGGGGATCAGCCCATGGCTGAGGCGGGCGGCGTAGGTGCGCAGGATGCGCTCGGCCAGCGCGGCCCGGCCCGTCGCCAGGGTGAGCCCCGCCAGGCTGATCATCGTGTCGCGGCCCCAGTCGTTGAACCAGGGGTAACCGGCGATGAGCGAGGCGCCCTCCGGGCCGCGTTCGACCACGAAGGCGTCGGCTGCCAGCACCAGCTGGCGGATCCAGGCGGGCGCCACCGGCGCCAGGGAGGGCTGGGCGGCCTCCCAGTGGCGCAGCAGCCCCTGTTCGTGGGCGCGGCGCTCGGCCAGGGCCTGCGCGCCATTCAGGGGCGGATCGGCGTCGGTGCTGGCCACGAACGTGAAGACCGGCTGGGCCTCGCTCAGGGGGATGGTCACGGTGGCGGCCAGCAGCTGGTCTGCGGTGCAGGCCAGGCCCCTCCGGGCCTCGGCCTCCAGGTGCAACCCCTCCACCCAGTGGGGCGACGCGGCCAGGCAGACCTCGCCCCGATCGCTCAGCAGCACGAACGGCGCCGCGCCCTCGGGGCACACCCGCACGCCGCGGCCCCAGGGTTCGAGAGCCAGGACCGGATGGCGGCCGTCACCGTGGTGGGAGCGGTGCTGCACGAACACTGTCAGGGTGAGCTCCAGGGGCTGCGCCCCCCGCACCAGCCGGTACTGCACGTAGGTGGTGTTCGCCCCCGGGGCCAGCCAGATCCGCTTTTCCACCAGGGCTTCGGCCAGGCCATAGCGCCAGCGGGGAACCGTGCCCTCCAACGCAAAGGAGACGATGTGGCGGTACCCCCGCGGCTCGACGCGGCCATCGCTCCAGCGGGTGGTGGCCAGATGGAACGTCTGGCCGCCGTACACCACCCGTTCCTCCAGCTGGCTCACCAGCAGGGTGCGCCCCACCGGCGGCTGCAGGGCGGCGATCAGCAGCCCGTGGTAACTGCGGCTGGCCGCCCCCGAGACGGTGCCGGCGCCATAGCCGCCGAGGCCGTTGGTGACGAGCCATTCGCGTGGCTCGGCGATCCTGAGATCGCCGGTGATCTCGCTGCCGAAGGTCACCCCGTGGGTTGGTTCAGGCGTCCGGCCCATGGTTCATCCTGACGGCCGGGGGCCATGGGGCAGCTGAAGAATCGACGGCGGCTGCGGCGCCACCGGCAACAGCCAGCCGCCAGGGTCAACCAACACCAGGGCCAGAGGGGGCGAGGGACGAAGGGTCATCAAATTGGTCCTGGGGGAGGCAACAGACGCGGAACCCGAGGTAGTTGAAGTCGAAGTAGGGGGGGTAGAAGTCGCGGCAGGCCGAGCGGCAACACCCGGGGTCCTTGAACCACGAACCGCCGCGCAGCAGCCGATGTTCCTGAGGGTCGGCGGCAGGGATGAGCCAGGGTTGATCATCCCAAGGCGCGAAGTCGTAGCTGGGATGCCAATGGTCGGCACACCATTCCCACACGTTGCCGTGCATGTCCTGAAGACCCCAGGCATTGGCCGGAAAGCTGGCCACATCGGTGGTCTGCTCGCGATAAGTCCCCTTAGGGCCGTCGCCGTAGGTGGAGGTGCCGTCGTAGTTGGCCAGCTCCGACGTGAGCGTGGCCCCGAAGTGGAAGGGGGTGGTGCTGCCGGCCCGGCAGGCGTACTCCCACTGGGCCTCGCTCGGCAGGCCATAGCGTTTGTGCGTGTGCCTGCTGAGGCGGTAGCAGAACTCCACCGCCTCGTGCCAGCTCACCTTCTCCACCGGACGGTTTGGCCCCTTGAACTCTGAGGGATCGGGTTCAAGAGCGCACTCCACCTGCTCCCAGAGCGCCACCGCCCGCCACTGAGCCTGGGTGATCGGCGTCTGGCCCAGGGAGAAGGGGCCCAAGGTCACCCTGTGCTGGGGGCCTTCAGAGTCCCGGCTCTCCGGCTCATCCTGGGGAGAGCCCATCCGGAAGCTGCCTGCCGGGATCCTGACCATGGAGAGCGCCACACCCGGGGCCAGCTCCTCCCGGTAGCCCTCCGCCTGCACAGGCCGGCGATCCATACGCCAGCGGTCGCCATCCCGGCGCAGCAGGCAGGTGGTGGTGGGGAATCGCTGCAGAGGAACGCTGAAGGCGGGTGGCACCGCAAAGGGGCCCGGTACAGCGGGCTCCGCCAGGAGAGCATCGCGAATGGCCTCGGCGATGGTCTTGAGCGCCCCCCTCTGCTGCACCGGGCTCATCTCCTCCAGGAGCTGGCGCGGATCCAGCACCGCCTGATAGTCGCCGATCGGGGTTGCTTCATAGAAACAGGGGCTCAGGCACACCCACAGGATCCGCAGGCCCTCCTGCTCGGCAGCTTCCAACAGGGCCGGCAACTCCCTGTTGGTCACGAATTCGGAAGCCAGAAACTCGGCGCTCACCAGCAGCAGGGCCACCTTCGCCGTAGCGAGAGCCTTCTCGATCTCAGCTCTCCACTTCGCTCCCGGAGGAATGGAGGAGTCATCCCACAGCCGCAGGGCCTCGCTGCGCACCAACGGCCGGATCATCGTCTGCAACCGATCCACCCATGGGCGGTCGGCATGGCTGTAGCTGATGAACAGCTGATCGCGCTGGCAGGACAACGACTTCACAGGCGACGGTGCAGCAGGGGTGCCATGGATGTTGTGATCCGGATGGAAGCTGCGGCGCCACTACCCCGATCGGGAAGTCAGGATAGCGAGAACCCACCGGCACTTTTGCTGCGGGATGGCGCATCAGCCTGACTGTTCACAGTCTGCAAAGCCTGCTGAAAGTCCTCCGCCCAGAGATCGTTTTCCAGACGCACCTGTTCATACACCCGGCACAGAAACTGCTTGCAGAGAAGGATGCCTTCCTTGGTGCGATCCGAATCCGTTGGTTCTCCGCAAAGAGCACGGCGATGCTCCTGCCAATCCATCAGGAACTCGCCTTTCAATCGGGTCAGCGTCTGAGCCGTGCGGATATAGCGAATCCAGCCACTCGTGTAGCCGCCAAAACGATCAATGGCAATCAGCAGCGCCGCCAGGGCCAAGGCCACCGTGGCCCAGGCGGGAGAGATTCCGGGAATGTCATTGCGCTTGAGCAGTTCTCCAATCAGCGGAATCAGCCCCCCCACCCCCACCATGAGGATGGCTCCGAGGCGCAGCAGGAAGCCCAGCAGACTCTTGCTCCACTTCTTGCGGTAGTACCAGTCGATGGAGGCCCCACACTCGCCTACCACAAACCTATGGAGCTTATCCAATGATTCCTGTTGCTTATCCCGGCTCCAGTCCAGTGCTTCGGGAAAACCAGTGGGTCGAAGATTTGGATCCGGTGGTGTTGGCCGAGCGGGAATAGCGTTGGACATGCTCGTGGGGTGAGGGCGGGTGCTGGTCACGCAGGTTTCTGACCATGAAGGCAACCAGACCCCAGGCAACTCTGGCGCCCCTACGCTGCCAATCCTGAATCAAGTTTCCCATATCTCCACCAGATCCAGGACCAGGCCGGGAAACGCCTCACCCGCCTCCAGGAGCTGGGCGCCTTCGATCACCCTCTCCGGCGCGGCAGCTCCCACCCCCGACGGTGGGACCCACACCTCCACCCGCCGGGAGGACGGCAGCAGCAACCAACCGAGCTGGGCGCCGTTGGCGATGTAGGCCGCCATCTTGCGGCGCAGCGCTTCGGGATCGTCGCTGGGGCTGGCCAGCTCCACCACCAGATCCGGACAGAGCGGCGGAAACCCCTCCCGCTGGGCGTCACTCAGGGCCTGCCAGCGCTCCAGCCGCACCGCGCTGGCATCGGGGCTGCGCACCGACCCGTCCGGCAGCAGGAAGCCCCCGGAACTGTCGAACACGATCCAGCCTCCGCGGCGATCGGCCCAGGTCTGCAGTTGCTTCACGAGCCGGGAATTGCGCGCGCTCGTGGCGCCACCGGTGGGGGTCATTTCGATCAGATGGCCCTGGGCATCAAGCTCAAGAACCGCCTCAGGGTTGGCAGCGCACACCTCAGCGAAT
This sequence comes from Rhizobium sp. Q54, assembly GCA_943367585.1. GTDB lineage: Bacteria > Cyanobacteriota > Cyanobacteriia > PCC-6307 > Cyanobiaceae > Cyanobium. Next base: position 26,273 of record CALRJP020000005.1, on the reverse strand, counting down.
TGAGCAGGGGTGAGGAGCAGCGTGCGGGGCAGGGTGAGCATGGGGTCCTGCAGAGGAACCGGCCTCAGGCTAAGAGGGGCCGGCAACGGTGGAGCACAACCTGCGCGCAGCGCGGTGCCGCTCGATTCAGCACCTGGTGGTGGCTTTGCACGGTTGGGCTTGTGGATCGCGCTAGCGAGGGGGGGATCAGCGGAACCCGGATGAGCTGGCTCGAGCCCACCAATCTGCTGCTGCTGGCCTGCGCCCTCCTCTACGGCCTGATGGGGGAATGGATCGACACCGCAATCCTGCTGGCGTTCGTGCTGGGCATCAGCCTGCTGGATGCCGTCCAGCAGCAACGCAGCAGCCACGCCCTGGCGGAACTGGCCCGCCTGTCGGCACCGCGTGCCCATGTGCGCCGCGATGGCCAGGACCTGGAACTGGCGACCGACCAGGTGCGCCTGGGGGATCAGCTGCGGCTGGAGGAGGGGGACCGGGTGGCGGCCGATGCCGCGATCACCGAGGCGGTGGGTCTGTGGCTGGATGAGTCCCTGCTGACGGGGGAATCCCTGCCGGTGGCCCGCACGGACCCCGGCGAACGGGTGCTGGCGGGGTCGCTGGTGGCGGGAGGACGGGGCTGGGCCACGGTGGTGGCCGTGGCCGAAGCCACCGAATTGGGCCGGCTCGGCAAGAGCCTGGCCACGGTGAAGCCGCCCCTGACCCGGCTGCAGCGGCAGACCCGGCAGCTGACCACCCAGCTCTCGCTGGCGGCCCTGGCCCTCTGCGCCGCCCTGGCCGTGATCCAGGGCGCGTCGAGCGGCGACTGGCCCCGGGCCCTGCTGGCCGCCCTGGCCCTGGCCCTGGCGGTGCTGCCGAACGAGATTCCCGTGGTGCTGGCCCTGTTCCTGGCCCTCGGTGCCCTGCGCCTCGCCCGGATCGGGGTGCTGGCCCGCTGGCCGGCGGCGGTGGAGAGCCTGGGCAGCGCCACGGTGCTCGCGGTCGACAAGACCGGCACCCTCACCGAGAACCGCATGGGGGTGCAGCGGCTGCTCACCTGGCCGGATCTGGAGGACTGGCAGGCCGGCACGCCCCTGGAGGAGCCCTTTCACCAGCTGCTGGAACTGGCGGTGCTGGCCAGCCGGGGCGACCCGGTGGATGCCATGGAGCAGGCGATTCAGCGCCTCGCCGCCGACCAGCTGGAGGACACCGAACACCTGCATCCCGATTGGCCCCTGGAACGGGAGTACCCGTTGCAGAGCGATCTGCTGGTGTTCTCCCGCCTCTGGCGCGACGGCGACGGGGACCTGCAGCTGGCGGCCAAGGGGGCACCCGAGGCGATCGCCGATCTCTGCCACCTGGATGGGGAGCGGAGCGCCGCCCTGCTGGCCGCCGCCGATGGCCTCGCCGCCCGGGGCCTGCGGGTGCTGGCGGTGGCCCGCGGGCTCGATGGCCTGCCGGTCCACGGGGGGCCACCGACCCCGAGCGGTGGTGCCCTGCCCGAGGACGTGCACGACTACCCGTTCGAGCCGGTGGGCTTCCTGGCCCTGGCGGACCCGCTGCGGCCGGAGGTGCCGGCGGCGATCGCCACGGCCCGGGCGGCTGGCGTGCGGGTGGTGATGATCACGGGCGACAGCCCGGTGACGGCCCGCTCGATCGCCGATCAGGCCGGGTTGCCGCCGGGACCGGTGCTGACCGGCCCCGAGCTGGACGCCCTCACCCCGCAGGCGCTGGCGGCCGGCATCGGCGCGGTGTCGGTGTTCACCCGGGTGATGCCCCAGCAGAAGCTGCAGCTGGTGCGCGCCCTGCAGGCCGCCGGTGAGGTGGTGGCGATGACCGGCGATGGTGTCAACGACGCCCCGGCCCTCAAGGCCGCCGACATCGGTGTGGCGATGGGCAAGCGCGGCAGCGCCGTGGCACGGGAATCCGCCGATCTGGTGCTGCTCGAGGACACCTTCAGCGATCTGGTGGCGGCCCTGGAACTGGGCCGGCGCGTCGATGCCAACCTGCACCGCGCGCTGGGCTACACCCTGGCGATCCACCTGCCGATCGCGGCCCTCGGCCTGGTGCCGCTGCTGCTGCCGGGCCAGGCCCTGATCCTGCTGCCGGTGCACATCGCCCTGCTGCACCTGGTGATCGATCCGGCCTGCACGGTGGTGTTCGAGGCGCTGCCGGCCACCCCGGACCTGATGCGCCAGCCGCCTCGCCCGCCGGAGGCCCCCTTGTTCGGCCCCGAGACCTGGCGCCATTCCCTCACCCAGGGGGCCGTGGTGATGGTGGCCGCCCTGGTGCTGGCCTTCTGGCCCGACACGGACACCGACTCACGCCGCTGCCTGGTGTTCTCGCTGCTGCTGCTCGCCGGCGGCGGGCTGGTGTGGCTGAACGGGGATCCCCACAGCCGCATCACCGCCGCCGGCGCCGGCATCGGCCTGGGGTTGTGGCTGCTGCTGATGGCCTTCCCCGCCCTCCAGCGGGTCCTGCAGCTGGCGCCCCTGACGCCCGTCCTGGTGCTCACGCTGCTGACCATCACCGCGGCGGCCCTGCTGGTCGCGGGCCTGCTGAACCGCTTCCGGGTCCGGGGCCGCGCCTGATCCCAGCAGGCTGGCGGCATAGCTGTGGGCCTCGCCGGAATCGCCGCCGGCCAGTTCCGCCAGCTCCGCCTGGCGCTCGCGAGTGTCCCGCAGGTGGGACACCCGCGTGTGGGTGAGGCCGGCCTCGACGCTCTTGCTGACCCGGAAGTGGTGCTGGGCCGCGGCGGCCACCAGGGGCTGGTGGGTGATGCAGAACACCTGGCGCCGCTCGGCGAGGCGGCGCAGCAGCTGGGCCATGGCCCCACTGACGCGGCCACTCACCCCCGCATCGATCTCGTCGAACAGCAGGGTGACGTGGGGATCGGCCGCGGCCAGGCAGGTTTTCAGCGCCAGCAGGAAGCGGCTCATCTCACCGCCGGAGGCCACCTCCGCCAGGGGGGCCGGGGGCTGGCCCGGGTTGGCGGAGAACAGGAACTGCACCGCATCGGCCCCCTCCTCGCCAGGCTCGGCGGCGGCCAGGGCGACGGCGAAACGCACGTTGGCCAGGCCCATGGGCCGCAGGGCCGCCATCAGCTGGCCCTCGAGGTCGCGGGCGGCGGCGGTGCGGGCGCGGGTGAGCACGGCATTGACCCGATCACGCCCCTGGCGGGCGGCGGCTTCGGCGGCCTCCAGGCCCGCCAGGGCGGCCTCGGCATCCGCCCCGGCCAGCTGCTCGCGCAGGCTGTCGCGCCGGGCGATCAGTTCGGGCAGGGTCAGGCCGTGGCGGCGCTCCAGGGCCTTGAGCTGGGCCATGCGCTCCTGCAGCAGGGCCAGGCTCTCCGGGTCGCTCTCCAACAGGGAGCCGTAGCGGTCGAGGTCGCGGGCGAGATCCTGCAGCCCGGCCAGGGCATCGGCGCAGGCCCCGTGCAGGGCCACCACATCGGCATCGAGGGCGGCCATGGCCTGGAGCTCCTGGTCGCAGGCCGCCAGGTGATCGAGCACGGATGGGGCGGCCTCGGCCCCCTCCACCAGCCGGCCGATCAGGGCCATCACGCCCTCCTGCAGCCGCACCGCGTGGGCCAGCCGGTCCTGCTCCCCCTGCAGCCGCTGGCGTTCGGCGGGATCTTCCAGCTCGGCGGCCTCCAGCTCCGCCAGCAGTTCCTCCTGGCGGTCCCGTTCCAGGGCGAAGCGCTCCCGGTCGGCGCGGGCCCGCGCCAGGGCATCAGCCTCCCCCTTCCACGTCTGCCAGGCGGCGCGGGTGGCCTCGAGGGCCGCGGCCAGCCCCTCCCCGGCGAAGCGATCCAGCCAGCGGCGCTGCTGGCCGGGGCGGCCCAGCTGCTGGGTCTGGCCCTGCACGGTGAGATCCAGCAGCAGGGGCCGCAGTTCCAGCACCTGGCCGCGGCCCACCACCACGCCGTTGAGCCGGTGGCGGCTGGTGAGCCGGCCCTCCTGCAGGCGCCAGTCACGGCTGAGCAGCAGTTCGCCCTCCTCGGCCTCCAGCTCCTGGCGCTCCAGCCAGTCGCGCACCGGGGGGGACAGGCTGAAGCTGGCCTCGATGCGGCCCCGCTCGGCGCCGCGCCGCAGCAGGCGGGCCCCCTGGCTGCCCTGGGCACCGCCGAGCAGGGCATCGAGGGCATCGAGCAGGATCGACTTGCCGGCGCCGGTCTCGCCGGTGAGCACGGTGAACCCGGTGGAGAACGCCAGCTCCAGCCGCTCGATCAGGGCGATGTTCTCGAGGCGCAGACCCGTGAGCACCCAGGCCTCCGGCGAGCGATCGGTACGTGGTCCGACCGTAGCGGCTGTGACTTTCGTTTAGAAGGGGGTTCCGCCTGCCGGCGCCGCGGCGGTGCCCCCCAGCCATGGTTTCCTCCCCCCCAGCCCCCGCCGCGACCCCCGAGCGCCAGACCGCCACCGTCGAGATGGGCATCGAGATGGGGGACTTCCTGGAGGCGGCGGGCCTGCTCAGCTACGACCCGGCCGCCATCACCCGCATCTACGCCGGCCACCCGATGCGGCTGGCCCGGCGGGTCTGGCAGACGCTGGTGCCGATCGGCCTCTATCTGCTGGGGGTGGGCATCGACAAGATCACCGGCCAGCTGGCCAACCCCGGCCGGGCGCGGCAGCGGGCGCGGGAGTGCGCCGAACTGCTGGTGACCCTCGGACCCGCCTTCATCAAGGCCGGCCAGGCCCTCTCCACCCGGCCGGACATCATTCCGCCGGTGCTGCTGGAGGAGCTGGCCCAGCTGCAGGACCAGCTGCCGGGCTTCGACAGTGCCCTGGCCATGGCCTGCATCGAGGAGGACCTGCAGGCGCCGGTGGCCACGATCTTCGCGTCGCTGGAAAAGGAACCGATTTCCGCCGCCTCCCTGGGCCAGGTGCACCGGGGCGTGCTGATGAGCGGCGAACGGGTGGCGGTGAAGGTGCAGCGGCCGGGGCTGCGGGAACAGATCACCCTCGACCTCTACATCGTCCGCAACATCGCCGCCTGGCTGAACCGGAATGTGGGGCTGATCCGTAGCGATCTGGTGGGGCTGATCGATGAACTCGGCAAGCGGGTCTTCGAGGAGATGGACTACATCAACGAGGCCACCAACGCCGAAACCTTCGCCCATCTGCACAGCCACAATCCCCGCATCGCCGTCCCCGCCATCTACCGCCAGGCCACCAGCCGCCGGGTGCTGACGATGGAGTGGATCGACGGGGTCAAGCTGACCAACCTCGAGGCGGTGCGCGCCCTTGGGGTCGACCCCAACGACATGGTGGAGGTGGGGGTGAACTGCAGCCTGAAGCAGCTGCTGGAGGATGGTTTCTTCCACGCCGATCCCCACCCCGGCAACCTGCTGGCCTTGGCCGACGGCCGTCTCGCCTACCTAGATTTCGGCATGATGAGTGAGGTGTCGCGGGACGCGCGCACCGGGCTGATCCAGGCGGTGGTGCACCTGGTGAACCGCAACTTCGGGGCGCTCTCCAAGGATTTCGTGAAACTCGGCTTCCTGGGCGAGGCGGTGGATCTCGAACCGATCGTGCCGGCCTTCGAGACGGTGTTCGGCCAGGCCCTGGAGATGGGCGTGAGCCGCATGGATTTCAAGGCGGTCACCGACGACCTTTCGGGTGTGATGTACCGCTTCCCCTTCCAGGTGCCGCCGTACTACGCCCTGATCATCCGCTCCCTGGTGACCCTCGAAGGCATCGCCCTGAGTGTCGACCCGGACTTCAAGATTCTCGGCGCCGCCTATCCCTACTTCGCCCGCCGGCTGATGGAGGATCCCGATCCGGAGCTGCGCCGCAGCCTGCGGGAGATGCTCTACGACGGCGATGAATTCCGCTGGCAGCGGCTGGAGAGCCTGGTGGCCAGTGCCTCGCTCCAGGACCAGCTCGACCTCGACGGCCTGCTCGACCAGGTGCTCGATTTCCTCTTCTCCCCCACCGGCGGCCTGCTGCGCCAGCAGCTCGTCGATGCGGTGGTGCAACAGATGGATGCCCTGGCCTGGAACACCACCCTGCGGCTCGGCCGGCGGCTGCCGACCCGCTTCCTGCCGCCGGGGCTGCGGGCCCTGCCCCCCACCCCGGCCACGCCACCGCTGCTGGATCTTGAACCGATCCAGGAGCTGCTGGCGATCCTGCGCGACCTGCCGGGCTTCGAGCCGTCCCTGCTGCTGAAGCGCCTGCCGCGGGTGCTGGGGGAGCCGGATCTGCGCCGCATGGGACTGCAGGTGGCCCGGGGTCTGGCGGAGCGGGGCGTGGTGCACCTGCTGCGGGATGTGCTGGTGACACCGGCGGTGCGCCAGGCCGCCGGTGTCTCGGGCGCCTGAGATCCGTAGAGTCGGACCATTGCAAGGGAGCCATCTGTGAACAAGCGGCGAAGGATTGTGGCCGCTGTCCTGGGTCTGGGACTGTGCTGGTCGACTCCCGCGGCCTTCGCCACCGAGAACCTGGTGTTCACCAGCGGCGCTTTCCGCCGCTCGATCCCGGTGGCGGATCTGGAGCATCTGGCCACCACCGGCGAGGCCCGGGGCCTGCTGGCGGACGTGCTGCGGCTGGGCCGCCAGGACCCCAAGCAGGTCAGCAAGCTGCTGAACGAATCGGTGCAGCTGCCGATCGTGCTGATGAGCCGCCTGCTCAACACGCGGATCGGTGAGGCGATCCTGGCCCGCCTGGCCCGGATCCTGTTCCCCCTGAGGGCCCCGGAGGCCGGCGTGCCCGCCCTGCGGGCCGCCATGGTGCTGGGCACCTACGAGGGCAAAGGATCGCTCTCGGCCATCACCTTCCTGCGGGCCTACCCGACCCGGGAGCTGGAGGTGAGCATCCCGGCCCTGATGGGGCTGGTTTCGAAGGCCTCCTCGATCAGCGAGCTGGTGCGCTTCTTCTCCGAGTCGCCCCTCGACGGCCTGCGGGGCAACGAGCCCCAGGCGGCCCCCACCAAACCGGCACCCGCCACCCCGGCGCCAGCCGCCCCTGCCCCCTGACGCCCCAGACCGGAGCTCTACATTGACGTCAGCCTCACCGGTGTCCCCTGTGCCCCTGCTACGAGCCCTGCGACGCCTGGGCCGGCAGCCCACCATGCAGGACTGGCCGGGGCTGATCGAGGCCTACCGCAGCTGGCTGCCCGTCAGTGACGCCACCCCGGTGGTGACCCTGCGGGAGGGGGCCACCCCCCTGATTCCGGCGCCGGTGATCGCCGAGCGGGTGGGCCGGGGGGTGAAGGTGTTCCTCAAGTACGACGGCCTCAACCCCACCGGCTCCTTCAAGGACCGGGGCATGACGATGGCCATCAGCAAGGCCAAGGAGGCGGGCTCGGAGGCGGTGATCTGCGCCAGCACCGGCAACACCTCGGCGGCGGCGGCGGCCTACGCGCGCCGGGGCGGCATGCGGGCCTTCGTGCTGATTCCCGACGGCTATGTAGCCCAGGGGAAGCTGGCCCAGGCCCTGCTCTACGGCGCCGAGGTGCTGGCGGTGCAGGGCAACTTCGACCGGGCCCTGGCGATCGTGCGGGATGTGGCCGACCGCTACCCGGTCACCCTGGTCAACTCCCTCAACCCCTACCGGCTGCAGGGCCAGAAGACGGCCGCCTTCGAGGTGATCGACGCCCTCGGCGAGGCCCCCGACTGGCTGTGCATCCCGGTGGGCAACGCCGGCAACATCAGCGCCTACTGGATGGGCTTCAAGGAGTACCGCCAGGCGGGCCACAGCACGGTGCTGCCGCGGATGATGGGCTTCCAGGCCGCCGGTGCGGCACCGATGGTGCTGGGGCACACGGTGGAGCAGCCGGACACCATCGCCACGGCGATCCGCATCGGCAATCCGGTGAACAAGGAGAACGCCCTGAACGTGCGCCGGGAGAGCAACGGCGATTTCATGGCCGTCACCGACGCCGAGATCATCGAGGCCTACAAGCTGCTGGGCCAGGGGGAGGGGATCTTCTGCGAGCCGGCCAGCGCCGCCTCGGTGGCTGGCCTGATCAAGCGACGGGAGGAGGTGCCGGCCGGCGCCACCGTGGTGTGCGTGCTCACCGGCAATGGCCTCAAGGATCCGACGACGGCGATCGAGAACAACGACGCCACCTTCCACACCGGCATCGCCCCGGAAACCGAGACCGTGGCCAAGGTGATGGGCTTCTGATCGGCTGACGCCGGTCGAACCGTCTGGGGAAATCCTGGGAGTTTCCGCCCCGTCCGGCTGGAGAGTCCGGGGAGGGGATCCCCCCTTGGGCGCCGGCCTGATTCCCCAGGCCCGGGAATCGGGGGAAAACGCCTCGAAATGGCCTGTTTCTGCGGCCCATTCCCCAGCCATTCGCCCGGCAAACACCAGTGAGGCCAAGGGAAGACAGCCTGTTTACCCGTTTTCCCCCGCCCCTACGACGACGGGCTGTTTTTCTTCTTCTCAATCCTTGATTGATCCTCTGAACAGTCGGGGGACCACCCGTTGCGCTTTGCCCCGCCCTGTGAAACCGTGGGGCCTCGTGAACGCCGTTCCGCCGTCGCCGGCACCCGCCATGAAGCTGGTCTGCTCCCAGGCTGAACTCAACGCCAGCCTCCAGCTGGTCAGCCGGGCGGTGGCGACCCGGCCCACCCACCCGGTGCTGGCGAATGTGCTGCTCACCGCCGATGCGGGCACCGGCCGCCTCAGCCTCACCGGCTTCGACCTCAGCCTCGGCATCCAGACGAGCCTGCCGGCCGCCGTCGAGACCAGCGGCGCCATCACCCTGCCGGCCAAGATGTTCGGCGAGATCGTGGCCCGCCTGGCCACCGACAGCCCCATCAGCCTCAGCTGCCCGGAGGGGGAGGAGCAGCTGGAGCTGACCAACCTTTCGGGCAGCTACAAGATGCGGGGGATGCCCGCCGACGACTACCCGGACCTGCCCCTGGCCCAGAGCGGCACGCCGATCCGCTTCCACGCCGAGGCCCTGGTGAAGGGCCTGCGGGCCACCCTGTTCGCCAGCAGCCCCGATGAGAACAAGCAACTGCTGACCGGCGTGCACCTGCGCCTGGACGGCGAGGGCCTGGAGTGCGCCGCCACCGACGGCCACCGCCTGGCCGTGCAGCGCCTCTCCCATGCCGTCGAGGCCGCCGCCAGCCCCGGGACGGAGGCCGCCGGCGCCGATGGCGAGGACTTCGCCGTCACGGTGCCGGCCCGCTCCCTGCGGGAGCTGGAGCGGATCCTTTCGGGCCGCGGCTCCCAGGAGCCCCTGAGCCTGTTCTGCGAGCGCGGCCAGGTGGTGGTGCTCTCCGCCGACCAGGTGCTCACCAGTCGCAGCCTCGACGGCACCTACCCCAACTACCGCCAGCTGATTCCCGCCGCGTTCCAGCGCCGCCTGGTGCTCGACCGCCGCGCCTTCATCGCCGCCCTGGAGCGGGTGGCGGTGCTGGCCGACCAGCACAACAACGTGGTCAAGATCAGTGCCGACCCCGCCGCCGGCACGGCGACGATCCGGGCCGACGCCCAGGACGTCGGCAGCGGCTCGGAATCGCTGGCGGCCACGATCGAGGGGGAGGCGATCGAGATCGCCTTCAACGTCCGCTACCTGCTCGATGGCCTCAAGGCCATGGGCTCCGACCAGGTGGTGCTGCAGTGCAACGCCGCCACCACCCCGGCCGTGCTGGCGCCGGTGGGGGCCGATGAGGCGTTCACCTACCTGGTGATGCCGGTCCAGATCCGCACCAGCTGAGCCCGTGGGTCTTCCCGACCAGCTGCTGCTGAGTGATCTGCTGCGGCGGCAGGTGCGGTGCGATCAGGGCCTTGAGCGCGGCGCCGGGGTGCTGGCCTGGATGCATCCGCCGGTGCACCGGCTGCTGGGCTGGGCCAGCCGGCCCTCGGCCTTCGCCCAGAAGCGGCTGGTGTGGCGGCTGGACCAGCTGCGGGGGCTGGGGGAGCAGGAGGTGTTCGTGAAGGGGGAGCCGGCGGAGACGGATGCGGCCACCCTGGAGCGCCTGCCGACCCTGATCGATGCCGCCCTCACCGGCGCCGATGACGTGCCCCTGGGCCTGGTGGCGGACGCCGCCGTGGAGCTGCGCAGCGGCCGCATCCTGCACTACCTGGTGGCCCGCAGCGATCCGCGGCTGCCGGGCACCAGCCGCTGGCGCCTGAGCCCCGACCGCATCGTCGACCAGCAGCCCGGCCGGGTGTTCACCGCCCTGCGGGGGCTCGATGACCTGCCGGTGGCCCGCGCCAGCGTGCGCCAGCAGCTGCTGCGCCGCTCGCGCCGCTGGAAGGAGCAGGTGCAGGAGGTGGGTGGCCGCGTCGAGGAGCGGCTGGAGGGCTGGTTGGAGGAGCCCCCCTGGCCGGAGGCCTTCCGCGAGGAGATGCCCTGGCCCGAGCGCGACCGGGAGCCCGCCCGGGACCCCCGCGACCCCTATGCGGAGGAGCGCCACCCCGGCGAGCCGGACGAACCGGACCCGCTCGAGGACTGGCCCGAGGAGGAGGAGCCCCGGGAACCCCCCCGGGAGGAGCCGCCACCGCGCCGCGATCGCTACCGGGGCCGGGAGCCCCACGGGGACGACGACCCCTGGATCTGATACTGGAGGGCCGTTGCCGCGCCCCCCGGTGGTTTCTGCCTCGACCCCGTCCTTCTCGGTGCCCGAGGCCCTGCGCAAGGAGGGCCTGAGCCAGGGCGACTACGACGAGATCGTGCGCCGCCTGGGGCGCGCTCCTAACAGGGCCGAGCTGGGCATGTTCGGCGTGATGTGGTCGGAGCACTGCTGCTACCGCAACTCCCGCCCCCTGCTGGGCCAGTTCCCCACCGCCGGCCCCCGCATCCTGGTGGGGCCGGGCGAAAACGCCGGCGTGGTCGACCTGGGCGAGGGCCAGCGGCTGGCCTTCAAGATCGAGAGCCACAACCACCCCTCGGCGGTGGAGCCCTTCCAGGGGGCGGCCACCGGGGTGGGGGGCATCCTGCGGGACATCTTCACCATGGGGGCGCGCCCGATCGCCCTGCTCAACGCCCTGCGCTTCGGGCCGCTGGAGGACGAGCGCAACGTGGGCCTGATGGAGGGGGTGGTGGCCGGCATCGCCCACTACGGCAACTGCGTCGGCGTGCCGACGGTGGGCGGGGAGGTGGCCTTCGACCCCAGCTACGGCGGCAACCCGCTGGTGAATGCCATGGCCCTGGGCCTGATGGAGACCGACGACATCGTCTGCTCCGGGGCGGTGGGTGTGGGCAATCCGGTGGTCTACGTGGGCAGCACCACCGGCCGCGACGGCATGGGCGGCGCCAGCTTCGCCAGCGCTGAACTCACCGAAGCCTCCCTCGATGACCGGCCCGCCGTGCAGGTGGGCGATCCGTTCCTGGAGAAGGGGCTGATCGAGGCCTGCCTGGAGGCCTTCCAGAGCGGTGATGTGGTGGCGGCCCAGGACATGGGCGCCGCCGGCCTCACCTGCAGCTGCTCGGAGATGGCCGCCAAGGGCGGGCTGGGCATCGAGCTGGATCTCGATCGGGTGCCGGCGCGGGAGAGCGGCATGAGCGCCTACGAGTTCCTGCTGAGCGAATCCCAGGAGCGGATGCTGTTCGTGGTGGCGGCCGGCCGGGAGGAGCCCCTGATGGAGCGCTTCCGCCGCTGGGGTCTGCAGGCGGCGGTGGTGGGCCGGGTGCTGCAGGAGAACGTGGTGCGGGTGCTGCAGCACGGTGAGGTGGCGGCCGAGGTGCCCGCCAGCGCCCTGGCGGACGACACGCCGATCAACCACCACGAGCTGCTGGCCGAACCCCCCGCCGAGATCCAGGCCCACTGGACCTGGAGCGAAGCCCAGCTGCCCGCGGCGGCGGCCGGCGGTCTGGAGATGGCCGCTGGATCGCTGGGCTGGGGTGACGCGCTGCTGCGCCTGCTGGATGACCCCACCATCGCCAGCAAACGCTGGGTCTACCGCCAGTACGACCACCAGGTGCAGGCCAACACCGTGGTGCTGCCCGGTGGCGCCGATGCGGCTGTGGTCCGGCTGCGGCCCCAGCAGGGGCAGGGGGCGATGGCGGCGGCGACCCGCGGCGTGGCGGCGACGGTCGACTGCCCCAACCGCTGGGTGGCCCTCGATCCGGAGCGCGGTGCCATGGCGGCGGTGGCGGAGGCGGCCCGCAACCTCTCCTGCACCGGCGCCGAGCCCCTGGCGGTCACCGACAACCTCAACTTCCCCTCCCCTGACACCGCCACCGGCTACTGGCAGCTGGCGATGGCCTGCCGGGGCCTGTCGACGGCGTGCAGCGCCCTGGCCACGCCGGTCACCGGCGGCAACGTCTCGCTGTACAACGAGACCCGCCTGCCGGACGGCCGCATGCAGCCGATCCACCCCACCCCGGTGGTGGGCATGGTGGGGCTGGTGCACGATCTGGCCCATGTGACCGGGCTGGCCTGGCGCCAGGCCGGCGACGCCATCTGGCTGCTGGGGGTGCCGCTCGATGAGAACGGCGACGACCGTTTGGGGCTGGGGGGCAGCAGCTACCTGGAGGTGGTGCACGGCCGGCTCACGGGCCGCCCGCCGCTGACCGACCTGGCTCTGGAGCTGGATGTGCAGGGCTTCCTGCGGGCGGCCATCGCCGCTGGCCTGGTGCGCTCCGCCCACGACCTCTCCGATGGCGGCCTGGCGGTGGCGCTGGCGGAGGCCTGCATCGCCTCGGGCCTGGGGGCCGAACTGGAGCTGCCCGCCGGCGAGTCGCGACCCGACCGGCTGCTGTTCGCCGAGGGCGGGGCCCGGCTGCTGGTGAGCGTGGCGCCGGAGCAGGGGGCGGCCTGGCAGTCGGCCCTGGCCGAGGCGGGTGCGTCGGTGCCGGCCCAGTGCCTGGGCACGGTGACGGCGGACTCCCGCCTGGTGGTGGCGCGGGGCGGCGAGCCCCTGCTGGCGCTGGCGGTGGAGGCGCTGCGCGACACCTACGAGCAGGCGATCCCCGGCCGGTTGCGGAAAGCCGGGCCCCCACCCGACAGGTAATGGGCCAAGATGAAGCCGGTCCTTGGTCCGAGCCTGCCGTGCCCTTCGCCGATCACCGCGATGCGCACGCTTCCCTGACCGTCCCTGACCGCCCCGACAAGCCGGAGGAGGCCTGCGGCGTGTTCGCCGTGCTGGCGCCGGGGCAGGCGGTGGCCAACCTCACCTACTTCGGGCTCTACGCCCTGCAGCACCGGGGCCAGGAGTCGGCCGGCATCGCCGTTTTCGACGACGTCAAGGTGCGGCTGCACAAGGACATGGGCCTGGTGAGCCAGGTGTTCGACCAGGAGGTGCTGGAGCGGATGCCGGGCCAGCTGGCCATCGGCCACAACCGCTATTCCACCACCGGCAGCAGCAAGGTCTGCAACGCCCAGCCCGTGGTGCTGATGACGCGCCTGGGGCCCCTGGCCCTGGCCCACAACGGCAACCTGGTGAATGCGGCGGAGCTGCGGGCCTCCCTCGCGCACATGGCCGGGGAGTTCACCTCCACCACCGACTCGGAGCTGATCGCCTTCGCGCTCCAGGAGGCGGTGGATTCCGGCCTGGGCTGGAATGCGGCGATCCGGGCAGCGGCGGCCCGCTGCCGCGGTGCCTTCAGCCTGGTGATCGGCACCCCCGACGGCCTGTTCGCCCTGCGGGACGGCCACGGCATCCGGCCCCTGGTGTTCGGTCTGCTGGGGGAGCCGGAGCAGGGTCAGTGGGTGGCCAGCAGCGAGAGCTGCGGCCTCGACATCATCGGCGCCAGCTTTGTGGATGACGTGCAGCCCGGTGAGTTGATCCACTTCCGCCAGGCCGACCCGATTCCCGAGCGGCAGCGCTGGTGCGAGGAGCCCAGCAAGCTGTGCGTCTTCGAGATGATCTACTTCGCCCGGCCCGACAGCCGCTTCTTCGGAGAGTCGCTGTACAGCTACCGGGTGCGGATCGGTGAGGTGCTGGCCCGGGAAACGCCCGTGGAGGCCGACATCGTCATCGGCGTGCCCGATTCCGGCATCCCGGCGGCGATCGGTTATTCGCACGTGAGCGGCATCCCCTTCGCCGACGGCCTGATCAAGAACCGCTACGTGGGCCGCACCTTCATCCAGCCCACCCAGGCGATGCGGGAGGCGGGCATCCGCGTGAAGCTCAACCCCCTGCCCGATGTGCTCGCCGGCAAGCGGGTGGTGGTGATCGACGACTCGATCGTGCGCGGCACCACCAGCCGCAAGCTGGTGGCGGCCCTACGGGATGCGGGCGCCACCGAGGTGCACATGCGGATCAGCTCGCCCCCCGTCACCCACCCCTGCTTCTACGGCATCGACACCGACACCCAGGACCACCTGATCGCCGCCCGGCTGACGCTGGAGGAGATCGAGCGGCACCTGGGGGTGGATTCGCTCGCCTACCTCACCAAAGGCGGCATGGTGGAGGCGGCCCAGGCCAACTCCAGCCATTTCTGTACCGCCTGCTTCGACGGCCAGTACCCGATCGAGATGGACGAGGAGGTGCGCAACAGCAAACTGATGCTCGAGCCCACCGGCCTGGCGGCGCGGGTGTAGGCCCGGCGGCCGGCCGCAGCATGCGCATCGCCTTCCTGGATTCCTGGCTGCAGGACGTGGCCGAGGGCAGCGGCACGGCGGCGGCCATCGGCGGCCTGGCCGGCGCCCTGATCGCCCGGGGCCACACGGTGGAGCGGCTGGTGCCCGAGGGGGCCTGGCCGCGGAATCTGCTGTTGCGCCGCCTCTGGTTCAACCTCACCCTGCCCCGGCGACTGGCGGCCGCCGAGGGTCGCTACGACCTGGTGGTGGGCTTCGACATCGACGGCTTCCGGGTGGCGCACCGCTGCCCGGTGCCCTACGTGTGCTGCATCAAGGGGGTGCTGGCGGAGGAGTCGCGCTGCGAGAGCGGCTGGCCGCGGCTGATGCTCTGGGGTCTGTCGCGGCTGGAGCGCCTCAACGCCCGGCGGGCGCCGCTGGTGCTCTCCACCAGCCGCTACTGCTGCGAGCGCATCGAAGAGCACTACGGCGTGCCGGCGTGCCGGCTGCGGCTGGTGCCGGAGGGGATCGATGTCGGGCTGTGGAACCCGGCGGGCGGGGACGCCGCCGCCATCGACGGAGCCCGGGAGCCCCACACGGTGCTGTGCGTGGCCCGCCAGTACCCCCGCAAGCGCGTGGCGGATCTGATCAAGGCGTTCCAGAACGTGCACCAGCAGCTGCCCAGCGCCCGGCTGGTGGTGATCGGCGACGGGCCGGAGCACGGGGCGCTGCGGGAGCTGGTGCAGCGGCTGGGGCTGGGGGCGGTGGTGCAGCTCCTAGGGGCCCTGCCGGACGACGGCGCCGTGCGGGAGTGGTACCGGCGCAGTGCGGTGTTCTGCTTGCCATCGATCCAGGAGGGCTTCGGAATCGTGTTTCTCGAGGCGATGGCCAGCGGTCTGCCGGTGGTGAGCACCACTGCCACGGCGATTCCCGAGGTGGTGCCCAACGGAAAGGCAGGGCTGCTGGTGCCGCCGCGGGATCCCCAGGCGTTGGCCGAGGCCCTTCTCAAACTGCTCACCGATCCCGCGTTGCAGGCCCAGCAGCGGGCCTACGGCCGCGAGCACGTGGGGCCGTTCAGTTGGGACCGGGTGGCTGAACGCTTCCTGGAGTCGGTGTCGTCCCCGGCAGCCGCCGGATCGTGACCAGGCCGCGGCTGCGGCCCGAGGTGGAATCATAGGTGCGGATCGCGGCCCAGAGGTCGGCGACGGGGACCCATACCGACGGGTAGCGGTAGCGGGCCACATCCAGGATCAGCACCCGGTCGGAGGGGGCATGGAAGGCGGCCAGCGGGGCGATGTGGCCGCCGCCGGCCTGGCCGAGGGTCGGGCGGAGGTAGTTGGCCAGCAGGCGGTCGCCGGGCTGACTGAGGTTGGCGCGCAGCAGGGCGCGGAACTGCTCGAGGCTGAGCTGGTCGCCGTGGATCGCTTCGGCCTTCACCCCGTGGGCCGCCAGCAGACCGGCCAGCTCGGCCAGGGTCATGCCCTGGCGCCGCACCACCTCGGCGCTCACCACCTGGCGGCCGGCCGGCACCTCGAAGACGTTCTCCTGGGTCCAGAACCGGTAACGGCCGTAGCCCGGCACGGCCGGTGCGGGCACGGCCAGGCTGTTGAGCACCATGGCGGCGCTGGCCACGCCGCAGTAGGCGAGGTTGGCCTGGGTGAGGAACTGCTCGGCCAGGGGGCCGTAGTCGGCCCTGGCGGCGCCGTTGGCCACCAGCAGGTCCATGCCCGCCGGCTCCATCAGCGGGATGGGGGCCGCCCGCAGCGGTGCCGCCAGGGCCAGCGACAGCAGCACCAGGCCGGGGAACGGGATTGTCGAGCGCGACAGCATGGGATCGAAGGTAGGGGAGCCATCGCTGGGGTGGGGGTCAGCCGAGCTCCAGGCAGGGAACCGGTGATGGACCGTGAACTCCAATGCCGTGCTGTCCGCTCGTCTATGTCGTCACACTTTTCTGAAGGGCTTCCTGGGCGAGCCTATTGAGACTCTTTCCCTGTACTTCCGCAGTGATCGCCAGGGTCTTGTGAAGCTCAGGAGGAATTCTTAGATTGAATCTTCCGGAAAAGTGTTTCCGGGGCTCGATTCCCTGCTCCTTGCAGACCTCAAGGAAAACCTCCAAAGACTTCTTGAACTCACGGCGGAGCTCATCAGGATTGGAGCCATAGAAGTCGGCTTCTCCAGATAGACCAAGAATTTCCCCACGAAATTGATCCATGTCCGCGTCGTATTCAATCTTGGCCTGGTAGCCATCCACTGTCATCAGATTCATGGCGTCACTCCGTGTTCTTCAAGCGATTGGTGGGGCCTGTGAAAGACCTTGACTTCACGAAACAGGACGACCGCGACTCGGCTGCCCGCTCTCTCGGTGACATCCCCACCCAGCTCCTGAAACAGCGCTTCCACGTCTCTCCACGGCACATTGCCGCTCACAGGTCGGGAAAAGATCAGCCCAAGAGTGCGCTGGTGCTTCCGCTTCATTCCAGCATGGTACTGATTTACGGTACCACTTGTGGGTAGCGGTCAGCCGAGCTCCAGGCAGGCCAGTCCGTAGACATCCGCCAGCGACACCGCCGGCGGGGCGCCCCGGTACATGCGCAGGGTGCGGGAGACAGGCGCGAACCCCAGCGACGCCAGCAGCGGGGCGGCGGCGGCATTGGCGCCGGGGGTATCGATCAGCACGGTGCCGGGGTGGCGCTGCAGCAGGCCCTCCAGCAGGGCCCGGGCGGCGGCGGGGCTGTCGGCCACCAGGGGCCCGACGCGCCAGCCGTTGCCTTTGGCAAGCAGGCAGGGCCGCACCCGGCCGAAGCCGTGGCAGGCGCCGGCCCGATCCACCAGGGCCAGCACCGTGCCGGCCGGATGCCGCAGCCACTGGCGCAGGAAGTGGGGGCGCGGCGAGGGTTCCCGTTCGGCATCGAAGCGCTGGACAGCCGTCGCCGGGATGGCACCGCCCTCTAACAGGCACCAGGGGCGCTCCGGCGCGGCGGCCGGCGGGGCTGCGGCGCCGTCGTCCGCGAGCCGCTGCCAGCGGGTGGTGGGGGAGGCGGGCGCGAAGCCCCAGCCGGCGTAGTCGCCGATCCGGTCGGGGGCGGCCTCCAGGCCGACGCAGGGCACGTCGGCCAGGTGCTGGAGGGCGTGGCGCCACAGCTCCAGGCCGTAGCCCCGGCCCCGCTGGGCGGGCACCACCAGGAACAGGCCGATGAAGCCGTAGGAGGCGTTGTAGCGGACCCCGGCGATGCACCCCACCGGCTCGTTGCCGAGCCAGCCCACCCAGAGCCCCTGGCGGTCGGTCTGGCGGTAGATGGCCACATCGCCCACGCCCGGCGCGAAGCCCTCCTGGCGAGCCCAGCCGGTGATGGTGGGGATGTCGGCGCTCTGCAGGGGGCGGATGGTGAGGGGGGAGGGCATCGGGTTCTGTGGTTGCGGCTCACGCCATCGCCGAGCACAGGCTGTAGCAGGGAACCCTGAGGAGGCCCCCCACACTCTCAAGGCCATGGCCGACGCCTGCCGTTCCCCCGGCCTGATCCAGCGCTATCGCGAGGAGCTACAGGTGCGCCATTACGCACGCCGCACCGTGAACACCTACGAGCAGTGGCTGCGGCGATTCCTGCGGTTTCACGGCAGGCGTCACCCCCGCGAGATGGGCAGTGCGGAGGTGAATGCCTTTTTGAGCCACCTGGCGGTGGAGCTGCAGGTGAGCGCCTCCACCCAGAACCAGGCGCTGGCAGCGCTGCTCTTTCTGTACCGGGAGCTGCTGGAGCGGGATCTGGAGCTGGAGGGGGTGGTGCGGGCGCGGACACGGCGCCGGCTGCCGGTGGTGCTCAGCGAAGCGGAGGTGCGGGCGGTGCGGCAGCGACTGGAGGGCGAGGCGGCCCTGGTGGTGGGGCTGCTGTATGGAAGCGGGCTCAGGCTGATGGAGGCGTTGCGCCTGCGCGTGAAGGATCTCGATATGCAGCGGCGTGAGCTCACTGTGCGCGACGGGAAGGGCGGCAAGGACCGGTTGACGGTGCTGCCCCAGAGCCTGGTTCCTGAGCTGCAGGAGCATCTTCTGAAGGTGCGTCAGCTGCATCGGGGTGATCTGGCGGCGGGCTGGGGCCGGGTGGTGATGCCCTATGCCCTGGCGAGGAAATACCCGAGGGCGGATCGGGAGTGGGCCTGGCAATGGGTGTTTCCCCAACAGAACCGCTGGCAAGACCGGCGCTCAGGAACCCAGGGCCGCCATCACCTCGATCCGAGCGTGGTGCAGAAGGCCGTGAAGCGGGCTGTGGCTGAGGCGGGCCTCACGAAGGCGGCCAGTTGCCACACCTTCCGCCACTCCTTCGCGACCCACCTGCTGGAACGGGGGCAGGACATCCGCACGATCCAGGAACTGCTGGGTCATCAGGACGTGAGCACCACCATGATCTACACCCATGTGCTCAATCGGGGGCCTCTCGGTGTCTGCAGCCCAGCAGACATGATGTAGTCGTGGCTACATGGGGTTATCGGACCCGTGAACCACGGCAAGAAGACTTGGCCTTCCAACTAAGATCGCTGTGCAGGAAAGGATTCTCGACCGATGGTTCACTGGCGTCAGCTGTGGTTCACGGAAAGGGATCAAGCATGTTCCGTGGTTCACGGAACCGTCCAATAAAGAGTTAGTCTGACCCCAGGTGCCAATCTCTGTAAGCTCAGAATCCCTCAAACCTGTTGTTTAAGGCGGAAAGGCACAAGAGGTGAAACATGACCTCTATTCACGAGAATCACAAAGAAGCCATCGGTAAGCCGAGCCTTAAGTACAGTGTTCAGTGGCTTATTTACCGGTCGGCGATCAGCATGCCGGTCAACGACATTGCGGTCCCTTCTGCCCACGACAATCAGCAGCCCCAGCAGATCCCGATCCTGCACTTCATAGACCAGTCGCCTTCAGGCGGCGCGGCGCGCAATCTTGTAGCGATCGACCGAGCCCGGAAGTGCCTCGGGGTGGAGGGCCAGCTCAGGGGGCAACCAAGCTCATCCACAACGGCTCAGCGGCACCACGTCGAGATGTGAAGCAAGGGCACGGGCGCTGATGGGCGGCTCCGTGCATGGAGGAGCGATTGACGGCAGGCACGTTCGATGGCGAAGGCAGCAGATCCAGCCCCATCCCTGACCGTGGGTGAGCTGGAAGCCAAGTATCCGCTCTATTGCAAAGCGATGCGGATCCTCGCTCGGGAGGGCAAAAGTGCCACCAAGGCCCGCCGCACCGTCTGCTGGCAGCGGCTGGAAATGCTGCACCACTGCCTGCCTAACCAGTATCGCGATCCTGACTATCTCTATCTGCTCCTGTCTCGCGAGCAGGCGAAATCCTGACGGTACCTCGACGATCCTCACCAGGTGGCGGTGATTGCCCCCTGTTGGGGGCATCACAGCCAGCCCCGCGCGGCCGACACTGGAACCATCAAAAGCAAGGAGGCTCGCCATGGCAGACCCCACCATCACGATCAACGCCAGCAGCTGCCTGGGCCGCACCTGTCTGAAATGGGGTGTCGATGGCGAGCTCACGGCCCTGGACCTGGCACTGGTGATGGAGCGTCTGGCCCAGGTTGATCAGGATGTGGCCGCCCTACGCCAGGACACCCTGAATCGCGAACCCTGTCCCTCGATCAGCTGAACGTCCGTCTCGCCAGGATGCAGAACGACACCGTGCGGATCACAGCCCGGGATCGTACCCATCCTGGGGGATCGCTCCGCAGGGGGAAATCTCCACAGTGATGTTTCCGGCAAGGCCGTCAGCCATGGCCAATGGTTCAGATTCCTCCCGCTCGCGCCCCATGGCAAGAAAGGCTGGCTCGCAAGGGGGGATGGATGTTCAGATGCTGCTGATGATGACGCGTCAGTGGGAAGCCGATGGAGCCTGTCTGCTGAGGCCTGCCATCCATCCAGCCTGGCCGAGCGAAACAACTCCATGCGGGTAAAGTAATTTCGTTCAACATCCCGCTGAGTAAGTCCTCGGCCACGAAGCGATCTGACCCGCTGCCGTCAGTCAATAAAGGGCTTCCTCGGCATGGGTTTCGATGGTGCAATCCGATGTGGGGAAGGCCACGCAGGTGAGTACGAACCCGGCCGCGATCTGGTCCTCATCAAGGAAGGCCTGATCCTCCTGGTTCACGGTGCCACTGATCAACTTGCCGGCGCAGGACGAACAGGAGCCAGCGCGGCAGGACACCGGCAGATCAATGTCCTGATCCGCCGCCGCATCGTAGATCGACTGGCTATCTGCGCAATCGATGGTGCGGTTCAGTCCCTCGTTGGCGTTGACGAGCGTGACCTTGTAGGTGGCCATGGCAGTAGAGCGGGCAAGGGGTCCAGCCTGGACCGGTTCGCTGCTCAGCCTGCTGGGTCAGGGTGCCGGAGGCCCAGTCCCCATCCGGGGAGGCTTTGCCCCCGCTTGGGGGGCGCCGTCGCCAGGGCTGTCGGCAGAGAGTGTGGCCTGAGCAGGGATCTGGGCAGGCCGATGGAGATGATGCTGAGCGAGCTTGTGTTGGCAGCCTTGTTGCTGGCGGTGGTGATCCTCTCGGGCAGGGTCTGAGCCCCAACGGCTGGAACAACCTGCTGGCCCGTTGAGCGGTAGCGAGATCGGGAGCACGCAGGGAACATGCCTCTACAGGAAACGGATGGCGATCCCCCGGCTTTTCACCTGGTGGTCGGCATCCCGGTTGGTGGAGACACGGACGTTCGTCCCTCTAAGTCGTAGGAAAATGCTGACGTGCTGCGGTTCTCCTGCGTCAGCCCCCTTCGGGGGGCACAATCTCGGCTGGCAGCAGTAAGTCTTCAGCGTTGATCGAATCGAGTTGCTCCGCCCCCGTGAGGCCATGGGTCCAGATGTCGACTCGGCTGCGTGGGGGACAGCGAAACAGCCAATCCTCGAATGGGAAGACCACCTTCTCCTGGAAGAAAGTCTCCGGGCCGATACAACGCAGGATCACTATCTGATTGCTGGTGTTGCGATAGAGGCAGGTGCCCGTCGCCATGGGTTGCACAAGGGGAGGTCAAATTGCCACTCAGGCTGCCCAACTAACTGTGACGCATCGAACCCTTGTGCCGATTGTCCCCAGATGGGGGGGCACGGCCAACGGACGATCAGGGCCAGGCGATGAAGCTGACGGGCTCATATTTCGCGATCGTGATCCGCCAGGCTCTGATCGCCAGGCCCTCCAGGCTGCTAAGGAACATCGCCGTCTCACCACCAGAGATCCAGTTCGCCTTGAGCAGGGGCAACTGTTCGCTCATCAGCTCCAGCGGAAGTTCCACCAGCAGCAGGCTGGCCTCCCCAGCAGCCCGTTGCAGAGGGCCCTCCTCGCTGCGCTGCCACAGGCGCAGCAGCAGTTCCAGCGCCAGGGTGCGTCCGTCATCGCCGGGATCGACGGCATCGGCAGCTTCGGCTGACTGGGATTTACCGGTGAGCGGCAGCGCGCGCTTGCCCGCAAACTCCACCAGGGCCAGGGCAACGAGATAGGGAGCATCGGCCATGGAATCCATCCTGTGGGGTCGTGCCACCCACCCTGCTGGATCCAGGGATGCCGAAACGATGGGTCCCTACACGATGAGCACAAATACCTGAATAAGGAACAAACGGTAGACGTTGCCCAGCGATCGCCGGGTCGGGTGTCCCGTCCAGGGATCCGGCAGGGTTACATTCACCAGGCCAATTCGGGCCCCTGCTGGGGCCGTGTGCTATGGCCACCATCGGAGACCAGCTCCAGACCTATCGCTCCGCCCTCACCGAGGCCCAGGCGAAAGGTGAGCAAGCGATCGCCAGCAAGATCCAGCAGCAGATCAGGGAACTGGAGGAGTTCCAGCAGCGCCACCCCGCGGAGGCCCAGGCTCCATCTCCCTTTGAAGTGTTCTGTGACCTCAACCCCTCAGACGTCAACTGCCGCGTCTACGACGACTGAGCTGGGATCGGTTCGATGGCAGGCCTCTCCACTCCTAGGGTTGCTCCTGGCTCACTTCGCTTCCCAGCCAGAGGCAACCGCCGGACCATGGATCTCACGCCCTTCCTGGCCACTGCCGACAAGGGGACCCATGAAGAAGGCCTGGAATCGATCGAGATTCCAGGCCGCGTCGCCGTTGCAGCGAAAGGCCGCTTTCTGCTGCGGGCCCTGTGCCGCACCTTCGGGGGTTATTCCCGGATCACCTGCGCCGTCACCGATCAGGAGAACTGCCTCGATTATCTGGCTGCGGAAGCCGACGATCCCTACGAGCTGCTGGTCTGTACCGATTACCTCGAGAGCGGCAACGGATTCGATCTGGTGCGGCAGGCCCGCGAGCGCAGACCGAAGCTTCACGCTGTGATCCTGGCCCTGGGGGATGCGATTCCTGCCGAGTGCATCGATGCACCATGGCTGGAGGCTGTTGTGGCCGAGGCTGACTTTGTGGATGATCAGCAGCCACTGCAGGCCGCCGTGATGGCCGTGCTGGGCGGGCACTCCTACCGCAGCCCATCCCTGCGGACGGGCATCTTGCCCTACCTGAGCTGTCCCAGGCTCACACCCCGGGAATATGAAGTTCTCGACCTGCTTGCCAGTGGCCTCAGTGATCGGGAGATCGCCAAGCGGCTTGTGGTGAGTGATGAAACTGCCCACACCTATACCAAGCGGCTCCTGCAGACCCTCAACGTGCACAACCGGCTTCAGGCGGTGCTGAAGGGCATGCGCTGCGGCATGGTTCAGATCTGAGTAGCTCGGCCACCTGCTCCCGATCGTCAGGGGTTGGGGGGCTCTTCACTGTTCCCGGTTGGGGGCATCCCTTCCAGGCTCGTTGCAGCAGATTGACTGGGATCCCGGCCCGAAAGACCATCCCATGCCCTTGCTTCAGCGTGAAATTCCCTATCCCCACTGGGAGTTCAGTGATCCCGTCAGTGGTGATCTGCTGCGGGTCGTGCCTGAGCGCGGGGGGCTGATCAGCGGCTGGCGTTGCGCTGACCATGAGGTTGTTTACCTCGATCTCGAGCGCTTCCTCGACCCAGCCCAATCGGTGCGGGGAGGTTTCCCGGTGCTCTTCCCTATCACCGGAGGTCTGCCGGACAACCGGCTGACCCTGCCCCAGGGTGTGTTCAACCTCGGCCAGCACGGCTTTGCGCGCCAGCTGCCCTGGCGCATGGAAGCCCTGGCGGATGGAACTGGCGTGCAGATGCAGTTGGGCGAAGACCACGAAACATTCAAGGCTTACCCCTACTGGTTCTTGCTGACCATGGAGGTACGGCTGGCACCCGGGGCGCTGGAGATCACCGCCATCGTGGAAAACCGGGGCAACGACACGATGCCGTTCAGCTTCGGGTTGCACCCCTACTTCAACATCTCCAGCCTGGAGAGCGTGCGCTTCGAGGGGTTGCCGGTGCAGTGCCTCAACCATCTCACCATGGAGGATGCGTCCACGGCTGAACAGATGGAGAGGCTGGCCAGTGGCATTGACCTGCTGGTGCGGCCCACGGGCCCGGTGCGGCTGGTCGATGAGCCCGCCGGCACCAGCCTCGAACTGCAACTGACCCACCCCCTTGATCTGGTGGTGCTCTGGACGGAGCCACCGCGGGCGATGGTGTGTATCGAACCCTGGAGCGCACCGCGACAAGCCCTACTGAGCGGCGACCGCAAACTCGAGCTGCGCCCCGGCGCAATCACGAGGCTCCACACCCGCTATGCCTTCACGGCGACCCAGCGCGCATGAGGATCAATTGCCCCCAAGCGGGGGCATCGCCCGACCGCGCGGCTGATCGACTATTCGGGGCGTCCGAAACGGTACTGCCATGAGCCAGGCAACCTTCACAACCGCTCTCACGATCGGCGAACTGGAAGCCAGCTATCCGTTGTACTGCAAGGCCCTGCGCATCCTGATCCGGGAAGAGAAAACCATCAAGCAGATCCAGCGGAGCGTCTGCTGGCACCGCCTGGAGACGCTGCATCACTGCCTGCCACGGCAGTACAAGGATCCAAACCACCTCTACTTCCACCTCAAGCGAGAGCTCGGCGCGTGAAGCGTGTTCTGGCGATCATTCTCGGAGGTGGTGCCGGCACACGTCTGCATCCCCTCACCCTCACCCGGGCCAAGCCGGCGGTGCCGCTGGGCGGTAAATACCGCCTGATCGACATCCCGATCAGCAACTGCATCAACTCCGGGATCCTCAAGATCTACGCCCTCACCCAGTTCAACAGTCAATCGCTCAACCGTCACCTCAGCCTCACCTACAACCTCTCCTCCGGTTTCAGCAGCGGCTTCGTGGAGGTGCTGGCGGCGCAGCAGACACCTGATAGCCCGAGTTGGTTCAGGGGCACTGCCGATGCGGTACGTCAGTACCAACAGCTGTTTGAGGCCTGGGATGTGGATCAGGTGCTGATCCTCTCTGGTGATCAGCTCTATCGGATGGATTACGCGGCCTTCGTGACGGCCCATCGGGCCAGCGGAGCCGCGCTGACGGTGGCGGCATTGCCGGTGGACAGCTCGGCTGCCGAAGGTTTTGGCTTGATGCGCACCGATGCCGCAGGGCGGATCCTGGAGTTTCGCGAGAAGCCCAGGGGCGAGGCCCTCGAGGCGATGCGGGTCGACACCGGGGCCCTGGGCCTCTCGGCCAGCGAAGCGGAGCGCCGCCCGTTTCTGGCCTCGATGGGCATCTATGTGTTCGAGCGGGACACCCTGTTCAACCTGCTCACCAGTCACCCGCAAGCCACCGACTTCGGCCAGGAAATCATTCCTGCCGCCCTGGCCAGTGGCCAGCCGCTGCAGAGCTTTCTATTCGATGCGTACTGGGAAGACATCGGCACCATCAAGGCCTTCTACGATGCGAACCTTGCCCTGGCCGATGAGCAGCCCGCCTTCAGCTTTTACGACGAGCAGGCCCCGATCTACACCCGGTCGCGCTATCTGCCGCCCAGCCAGATCAGCGATTCGCGCCTGCACCGCTCGGTGCTCAGCGAGGGATGCCTGCTGGATCGCTGTGTGATCGAACACTGTGTGCTGGGTCTGCGCCTGCGGGTGGAGCAGGGCGCCGTGTTGGAGGACACGTTGGTGATGGGCGCCGATAGCTATGAATCGGAGGCTGAGCGCGCTCTGGTGCGCTCGCGTGGTGGCGTGCCGCTCGGGATTGGGGCAGGATCCGTGGTGAAGCGAGCGATTCTCGACAAGAATGTGCGCATCGGCGCCAACGTGCAGGTGATCAACAAGGATCGGGTGCAGGAGGCTGACCGCAGTGAGCTGGGATTCACCATTCGCAGCGGAATTGTGGTGATCGAGAAGAACATAACCGTAGCCAATGGTACGGTCCTTTAGGGGCCCACATGCTCAAAGCGATCAGCCTGTTCAGGGCGTTGACGCCTCGACGATGTCGACAACGAGTGCCCGCGCTGGTTGGCTGGTTTCATTGCGCTACAAATGTGTGATGCCGGTGGTTTCGAAGGCTGCCTCCCCGGCCTGCAGCACCACTTGGCTGTAGACGGGCCCCCGGCGTTCCGTGAGGCGTCCCTCCAGCAGATTGGATTCGCAACATACTCACATAAAAACATGGCTGAGTCGCCCGGTAGACTGCATATGAACCACTCTTCAGGAAAATCCTAGGCCGAAGAGAGAATGTGTCGAGATGCTCAGCGAGTCGGAGGCACTAGTTGTGAAGGGCAGCCATGAGAAAAGATCGGGGACAGACTAACAATGCCACGCACCTGAGCCGCCCCCAAATAATTCTTGCTCGACCCTCATGCCCACTCCGGCCAGGTGATGGCCAGCGTTAGATTGACTGAGGAAATTTGGAGACCAAATGAGGATACCCTACTACCATATTGACTCCTTCACCCAGAAGATCTTTACCGGAAATCCGGCTGGTGTTTGTATTTTGGACTATTGGCTCTCTGATGAAACAATGATGAGTATT
>CALRJP020000004.1:0-249080 GCA_943367585.1 Rhizobium sp. Q54 | reverse complement strand
AGCCAGCCGCCCAGGGCCAGATAGGCCGTGGGGAAGAGCAGCAGACCGGACCACCCCACGAAAACGAAGCGGTCGCGCTTGAGCCAGTCGTCGAGGACGTCGAACCATCCACGCGTGGCCGGTGCACGCCCTAGGGCGATCGTCATGGGGAGAGCTTCACGAAGCGTTACACGGTGATCGTAAAAGACAACGGCCTCTCCGTGCGGCCGACTCCCGCCTCACCCCCAGGAATGAGCACATCTACCCATCCCCTCCCCGGCGGCCCACGATTCGCCAGAGTGGCCGGGCCAGTGCTCCCCGCCCTACATGTACGTCGTCGAGATCTCCCTCCGGCTCAGCCCCATGCCCGTTGCCGTCCAGCGCAAGGAGCTGGAGGCCGCCCAGGCCCTGTACGGGGAGGTGCGTCAGGCGCTCGAGAGCGGGCACCCCAAGGTGCTCGAGCTGACCTGCGAGAAGGACGAGCAGAAGCGCGTCAGCCTCCTCAGCGGCGAGATCGTGGCCATCCAGATTTATGAGAAGTCGGCGGTCGCCGGCGGCGGCAAGCGGCCCGGCTTCAGCTTCGAGCCCTGATGACGGCGGCATCGGTGCCGCCCCCCCTGCGCATCGAGGGGCTCGGCTTCAGCTGGGGTGGGGGTCGTCAGGCGCTCCAGAACTGCCAGCTGCAGATTCCCGGGCCGGGACTGTGGATGCTCGTGGGCAGCAACGGCAGCGGCAAGAGCACCCTGCTGCGGCTGATCACCGGCCTGCTCACGCCGACCGAAGGCACCATCGCCTGCCAGGGCAGGCCCGCCCTGGTGTTCCAGAACCCCGACCACCAGCTGCTGCTGCCCAGTTGCGGCAGCGACCTTCAGCTGGCCCTCCCCGAAGGACTCGACAATGGCGAGCGGGGCAGACGGGTGGCGGCGGCCCTGGCCCAGGTGGGGCTGGGCGGCCTGCAGCAGCGGCCCATCCACACCCTGAGCGGCGGCCAGAAGCAGCGCCTGGCGATCGCCGGCGCCCTGGCCAGCGACACGTCGCTGCTGCTGCTCGATGAACCGACAGCCCTGCTGGATCCCCAAAGCCAGAACGAGGTGCTGGAGCTGATCCATCGTCTCGCGCACCGGAGCACCGCCCCCCTCACCGCGCTGTGGATCACCCACCGGCTCGAGGAACTCGAGCGCTGCGACGGGGCCGCCCGCATGGAAGCCGGCGCGATCGGGCCCTGGCAGAGCGGCGAAAGCCTGCGCCGCTCCCTGGCCCCCTTGCCCGCCGGAGGGGCCGAAAGGTAAGGTCTTCAGAACCCGGTTCTCCGGGTGTTTTCCTCGGTAGCTCAGTGGTAGAGCGGTCGGCTGTTAACCGATTGGTCGCAGGTTCGAATCCCGCCCGGGGAGTTTCTCCATCCGCCCGATTCCGGGCCTCCTGCCCTTGGGCCATGCCGGCCGGCGGCTCCCGGCGAGCGGATGTCACCGAATCCCTGCACGCCACAGGCAGAACGGCGAAAATGTAGTCTCCCGTCACTTGTGCTCGCTCCGGAAGCACCCACGACGCCACGACGCCTGCCATGAAGCCCTCCATCCTGCTCATCGAAGATGACGGCGACATGCGCGATCTGGTCGCCGGCCATCTTGAGCACGGGGGCTTCGACGTTCAGCGTGCCGAAGACGGCATCAAGGGCCAGGCCCTTGCCGTGCAGTACAGCCCCGATGTGATCCTGCTCGACCTGATGCTGCCCAAGGTCGACGGCCTGACCCTGTGTCAGCGCCTCCGGCGCGACGAGCGCACCGCCAAGATCCCCATCCTCATGCTCACCGCCCTCGGCAGCACCAAGGACAAGGTCAGCGGGTTCAACTCGGGCGCCGATGACTACCTGACCAAGCCCTTCGATCTCGAGGAGCTCATGGTGCGGGTCAAGGCCCTCCTGCGCCGCAGCGAACGGGCGCCCCTCTCCGCCAAGCACAACGAGATCCTGAGCTTCAGCTCCCTCACCCTTGTCCCCGAACGCTTCGAGGCCATCTGGTTCGACGCCCCGGTCCGCCTCACCCACACGGAGTTCGAACTGCTCCATTGCCTGCTGCAGCGCCACGGCCAGACCGTCGCCCCCTCCCTGATCCTCAAGGAGGTCTGGGGTTACGAGCCGGACGACGACATCGAAACCATCCGGGTCCACATCCGCCATCTGCGCACCAAGCTCGAACCCGACCCCCGCAAGCCCCGCTTCATCAAGACCGTCTACGGCGCCGGCTACTGCCTCGAGCTCCCCGCCAACGACCAGATGGAACCGCTCGCCACCATCGTCCACAACGCCAGGCAAGCCCGGCTGGAGGCCGCCACAAAGACCGGCGAAGCCGGCTGATGCCGGCCCCCGCTCCGTGTGAACAGACCCCACCCCTGTCCTGACAGGGGCTGGCGTCACTTCCAGACTCCGCAGGTAGGGGCCGTGAGGCGATGCCGAGTCTTCTTGCCCGCAACGCCGACGTCCTGGTCACCATGGATGGGGAGCGCCGGGAACTGCGCAATGCGTCCCTCTACGCGGAGGACGGCTGGATCCGACGGATCGGACCTGCCGGGGAGCTGCCCCAGCAGGCCGACACGGTGCTTGATCTGACGGGCCAGATCCTTCTGCCCGGGCTGGTGAACTGTCACCACCACCTCAACCAGACCCTCACCCGTAACATTCCCGCCGCCCAGAACAACAATCTCTTCGCCTGGCTCAAGGCGCACTACAGGATCTGGGCCGGCACAACACCGGAAGCGTCGCGCCTGAGCGTGCTGGTCGGTTGTGCGGAACTGGCCCTCTCCGGCTGCACCACCGTCTTCGACCACAGCTATGTGTTCAAAAACGGCAACAGCGTCGATGTGATCATCGAGGCGGCCCGGGAACTGGGGGTCCGCTTCCACTGCAGCCGGGGTTCCATGTCGCTGGGGGAATCCCGGGGCGGCCTGCCCCCCGACAGCTGCGTGGAGGAGGAATCCGCCATCCTCGATGACACCCAGAGGGTGATCAAGACCTACCACCAGACGGAGCCAGGCGCCATGACGCGCCTCGTGGTGGCACCCTGTTCCCCCTTCTCGGTCACCCCTTCCCTGCTGCGGGATTCAGCCGATCTGGCCCGCCAGTACCACGGGGTGGGTCTGCACACCCATCTGTGCGAAACCATTGACGAAGAGCGCTACACCCTCAGCACCTACGGCCTGCGGCCGGTGGAATTCATGGACAGCGTGGGCTGGCTCGGGGACAGGGTGTGGTTCGCCCACGCCATCCATGTGGACGATCAGGAGATCGCCCAGTTCGCCAGCTGCGGCTGCGGGGCCTGCCATTGCCCGTCCTCGAACATGCGACTGGCTTCGGGGATCGCCCCCCTGAAGCGCTACATGGACGCCGGCGTGAAGGTCGGGCTGGGGGTGGATGGCTCCGCCAGCAACGACAGCTCGAACATGATGCTGGAGGTGCATCTGGCCTTCCTGCTCGCCAGGCTGAAGCTGGGTCTCCAGCCGCCGGAGGGACCGAGTCGATTCAGGCATCTCTCCCCCTCCCACCCACGGCGAGCCCACGAGTGGATCACGGCCCGGGAGATTCTGGAGGTGGCCACCCTCGGCGGCGCTGCGGTGATCGGCCGGGACGATATCGGCTCCCTTGAAGTGGGGAAGTGCGCCGACTTTTTCTCGATCAACCTGCGCACGCTGGACTATGCCGGAGCGCTCCATGATCCGGTCGCCGCCACCGTGTTCTGCGCCCCCCAGAAGGCCCATTACACCGTGGTGCATGGCCGGGTGATCGTCGATCAGGGGCGCCTGGCCACCGTCGATCTCCCCCTGGTGGTGGAGCAGCACAACGCGGCCAGTCTCCAGCTCATGGACACCGCGGAGCTCGGCTGACATGGCGCGCTGGGTCCGCTGGGGGGCCACCCAGCTCTTCTTCGCCCTGAGCGTTCTCTGCACGGTCACCTTTGCCATCACCTCCCCGGTCCTTCTGGGGTCCCTGGGCCTGGGAGAGGCCCAGCTGGGGGCGCTCGGGGGTGCCTACGTCACCGCCTTCTCGATCGCCCTGCTGCTTCTGGGCGGCCTGATGTCCACCATCCCGACCCGTCTGCTCCTGGGCGGATCGGCCCTGGTGGCGGCCCTCGGCACCCTGCTGCTGGCGTCGGCCCAGGGGTTTGCCGGCGCCCTGCTGGCGATGGTGCTGATGGGGATCGGCCTTTCCACCGCCTTCGTCGGAGTGATCAGCACCGTGGGCCGGGAGTTCCCCCGGAACTTCCCCTTCATGGCCGCCCTCAGCAACGCCATCACCAATCTCTGCTCGGCGCTGCTGGCGATCGGCAGTGCCGTGGTGCCGGTTCTGGCCGGCTTCCGCGGCCCGTTCCGGGTCCTCTCCCTGCTGCTGCTGGCGACCGCCGCCCTGCTGGTCTTCGCTCTGAAGGAACCAGGGTGGCCCCCAGGCCACGGTGCCCCCCCCGGCCAGGCCCGCGCCACCCTGCGGACCTCCGAGCTGCCTGGGGCGATCGGACGGATTCTGCGGACCCCCCCGTTCTGGTACGTCGGCCTTTGCTTCGGCGGCCTGTTCGGTTCCTTTCTGGCCTTCGCCGATCTCTGGAACATTCCGTACCAGATGCGGGTGTTCGGACACACCATCCAGCAGGCCTCGCTGCTGAATTCGGCCTTTCCCCTCGGGATGATGGCGGGGTCCCTGGTGGGGGGCACCTGGGCCAGACGGGCCGGATTCCTGGGGCCGGTGCGGGGATTCGCCCTGCTCACCCTGCTGGTGGAAGGCCTGCTGTACGCCCATGTGCTTCCCGGGGCGGGGGCCGGCCTCGCCTTCTTCCTGGTGGGATTCGGCAGCAGCGCCGCCTCCCTGGCCCTGGCGGCCCTGCCCGAGCACCTGGAGGCCGCCCTGGTGCCCATCGCCACCACCCTCGTGATGACCCTGGCCTACCTGCTCAGCGCCCTGGTGCAGGTGCTCGCCGCCCTGCCGGGGGGAGGCGCCGGCATCACCAGTTTCAGCGCCTACCGGGGCAGCATCGGCATCGTCGTGGTGCCGGTGGCGATCGCCGCCGTCTCCGCCTTCCTGCTCCGATCGCGCCCCCCGGGCCGGGCCATCGAGCGGCCGGGCGGCTCCGGCAGCGGCGCACCGTAGGGATCGGGTGCCCTCAGCGGCCCAGATCGAGCAGGGCCACCTCCCAGGCCAGCCGGGGCTGCACATAGGCCAGCAGGTGGCTGCGCAGCTGTTCGATGCGCCGCAGGGGCGCCGGCTCCAGACGCCGCCGCCACAGGTGCAGCTGCCACCAGTCGAGCAGCCAGAGCTGCTGTTCACCGTCGAGGGCGTCGCAAAGGTCGCGGGCGAGGCCCAGGGCCTCCATCGGCTCCCGGCCCAGGGCCAGCAACCGGTCCGCCAGGCCCTCCGGCAGACCCTGCCAGACCCGCCGGTGGCGCAGCAGGGCCCCGGGGGAACCGGCGGCCAGCTCAAGCAGCTCGGGGGGGTCCGCCACGGACACCGGCGGCGCCCCCTCCGCCACCGGCAGCCGGTCGAGCACCTGGCGCACCAGGGCGGGGGGCAGGCGGGCGAAGGGGATCGCCTGACAGCGGGAGCGGATGGTGCTCAGCAGCCGGTCCGGTGTGGCCGTCAGCAGGATGAGCAGGCCGTGGCCGGGTTCCTCGAGGGTCTTGAGCAGGGCATTGGCGGCCGCTTCGGCCATCGCTTCGGCCGTCTCCAGCACCACCAGGGAACGGTCCCCCTCCACCGGGCGGCGGGCCAGGAAACGGGTCACCTCCCGCACCTGCTCCAGGCGCAGCTGGGGGGGGCTGCGCCGGCTGAGGCCCTGGGCTTCGGCCTCGGAGGCCTTCACCAGCCGGCCCTGGTGCTGGTAGGTGGGCTCGACCCAGAGCAGGTCGGGGTGGTTGCCCTCCGCCAGGCGCCGGCGCAGCGGCACCGATCCGGTGCTTCCACCGGAGAGCACCCCCTCCAGCAGGCGCAGGGCCGCCAGGCGGCGGCCCACGCCATCGGCCCCCACGAACAGGTAGGCCGGCGCCAGCCGCCCCCGTTCCAGGGCAGCCGCGAGCAGTCCCACCGCCTGCGGCTGGCCGACCAGATCGGCGAACAGCTCAGCCATGGCCCCCATCCCCGGGCGCGCCCAGGTGTGTCGTGATCAGGGCGCAGCAGAGCTCGGTGACCTGCTCCCTCGGCCCGCCGGCCTCCACCCGTTGCCAGCCCCTCTGGCGGGCCAGGGTGGCGAAGCCGTCGCTGACCCGCTGCAGGAAGGCCTCGCCAGCCGCCTCGATCCGGTCGGCGGGCCGGTCGCCGCGGCGCCGCAGGGAACCGGCCAGGGGGAGATCGAGCCAGAGGGTGAGATCGGGCTCGAGGCCGCCGGTGGCGAGGGCTTCGAGCTGGAGAATCGTGTCCAGGGGCAGGCCGCGGCCGTAGCCCTGGTAGGCCGCAGTGGAGCCGCTGAAGCGATCGCTCAGCACCCAGTCGCCGGCCTCCAGGGCCGGGCGCAGGCATTGCTCGACGTGCTGGGCCCGGTCGGCGGCGTAGAGCATCAGCTCGCAGAGGCTGCTGGGGGCGGCCCCCTCCGGGGGAGACAACAGCAGGGCACGCAGGGCCTGGCCCAGGGCGGTGCCGCCGGGTTCCCGGGTCACCACCAGCCGGGCGCCGGGCGCCATCAGGCCACTGAGCGGCAGCCAGGCGCGCAGGGCTTCGATCTGGGTGGATTTGCCGCAGCCGTCGATGCCTTCCAGCACCAGGAAGCGTCCGCTCATGGCATGGAATCCGACGGACGGGCCTGCAGGAGCAGGGCATTTCCGACCACGGTGATGGAGCTGAAGGCCATCAGCAGGGCCGCCAGCTCGGGGGAGAGCCGCAGGCCGAAACCCGGCAGCAGCACGCCGGCGGCGATGGGCAGGGCGATCAGGTTGTAGCCGAAGGCCCAGACCAGGTTCTGGCGGACCTTGGCCATGGTGCGCCGGGCGATCTCCAGGGCCCGGACGATGCCATCGAGGCCCTCGCCCATCACCACCAGCGCCGCACTCTCCTGGGCGATCTGGGTGCCCGTTCCGACGGCGATGCCGAGGTCGGCAGCGGCGAGGGCGGGGGCATCGTTGACGCCGTCGCCCACCATCGCCACGGCCCCCTGGCGGTGGACCAGCAGGAGCCGTTCCAACTTCTGTTCGGGCCGCAGGTCCCAGGCCAGCTCCTCCGGCCGCAGGCCGAGCCGGCGGCCCAGGCCCTCGACGCTGGCCCGCCGGTCCCCGCTGAGCAGGCCGAGCCGCAGCCCCTGCTGGCGCAACCTGGCCAGGGTGGCGGCGGCATCGGCGCGGGGCTGGTCCTCCACGGCCAGGAGTCCCAGCAGCTGTCCGTCGCAGGCCACCGCCAGCAGGCTGGCCCCATCGGCCTCCAGGTCCTGCTGGAGGGCCTCAAGGCCGGGGTCCACCGCCACGCCGCTGCGGCCCAGCCAGGCCAGCCGGCCCACCTGCACCAGGCCGGAACCCTCCACCTGCCCCTGCACCCCTTCGCCGGGGAGGGCCAGGGCCCCGGCGACGGGCAGCAGGGGCAGGTCCTGGCACTGGGCCTGCTGCAGCACGGCGTGGGCGAGGGGATGGCGGCTGTGCTGCTCGAGGCTGGCGGCCAGCTGCACCAGCCGCTCCGCCTGGGCCGCCTCCGCCGGGCTCCCGGCCACGGCCCCGACCACCCGGACGGCCGTCACCAGGGGGCGGCCGAGGGTGAGGGTGCCGGTCTTGTCGAACAGGACCGCCTCCAGCCGGGAGGCGGTTTCGATGGCGTCACCGCCGCGGAACAGGAGCCCCGAGCGGGCCGCCAGGCCCGTACCGACGGTGATGGCCGTCGGCGTGGCCAGACCCAGGGCGCAGGGACAGGCCACCACCAGCACGGCGATGGCCAGCTGCAGCCCCAGGCTGAAGGGGGTGGAGGGGCCGCCGCCGGCCCCGTGGCCATGGGCCCCATGGCCGGCGGCGGGGGCCGTGGTCAGCACCTCCGGCCAGTGCTGGCTACCCCACAGCCACCAGAACAGCAGGGTGGCCGCCGCCAGCACCAGCACCACCAGGGTGAAGCGGCCGGCGATCCGGTCCGCCAGGCCCTGGATCGGGGCCTTGCGGGCCTGGGCCCGCTCCACCATCTGGACGATGCGGGCGATGGCGCTCTCGGCACCACGGCGCTGCACCTCCAGCACCAGGGACCCGTCCAGGTTGAGCAGGCCGGCGGCCAGCTCGCTGCCGGGGCCCACGGTGCGCGGCAGGGGTTCGCCGGTGAGGCTGGAGGCATCCACGGTCGCCTCGCCCTCCAGCACCACCCCATCCACCGGCACCCGGTCCCCCGGCAGCAGCCGCAGCCGGTCCCCCGGCCGCAGACCGCCCACCCGGACCTGGCGGGGGGGGCCGTCTCCCAGGAGCAGCAGGGCATGGTCGGGCTGGAGGGCACCCAGTTCCTCGATGGCCCGACCGGTGCGGTAGCGGGCCCGCTCCTCCAGGAAACGGCCGGTGAGGACGAAACCCAGCAGCATCACCGGCTCGTTGAAGTAGCAGGGCCAGCCGCTGGCCGGCCACAGCCAGCCCACCAGGCTGGAGAGGTAGGCGCTGGCCACCCCCAGCCCCACCAGGGTGTCCATGCCCGGCACTCCGGCCAGGGTCGAGCGGACGCCGCGGACCAGGATCGGCCGGCCGGGGAAGGCCAGGGCCAGGGTGGCCACCAGGGCGTGGAACCAGGGGCTGCCCAGCAACGGCCAGGGGCCGCCCCAGGCCAGCAGGCCCGCATCGGCCAGGTGTCCCAGCCCGGAGACGAGCAACAGCAGAAGGGCCACCAGCAGCTGGCGCCAGTGGCGCCACCACTGCTCGGCCTGGCGCCGCTCCCGCTGGCTGGCCGGCTCGGGCTCCTGGGAGCGCAGCCTTGCCTGGAAGCCCAGACCTTCCAGGCTGCCCAGCAGGGCGGGCAGGGGGTCGGCGGCGTCCCCATCGGGGCCATCGCTGCGGGGTTCCAGGTCGACCCAGGCCGTGCGGGTGAGCAGGTTGACGCTGGCCTGGCGCACCCCCTCGGTCTGGAGCAGGCGCTGCTCCACGGCCCGCACGCAGCCGCCGCACTTCATGCCCTCCACATCGAGGAGCAGGGGCTCGCAGGGGCTGCTGGCGGGGGGGGTGGCGCTCAAGCGGGGGGATGCCGGGGCGGCAGGGCCGGGGTCCCAGGCTAGGGAGCCGCCATCCCGTTGCACCGGCCGGCGGCCCTGCCCCCGGCCGCCCGAGGCAGGATGGGGGAACGATCCGGATCTCGACCCTTGCCCCGCTCGCAGCGCAACGACAACTTCATCGACAAGAGCTTCACGGTCATGGCCGACCTGATCGTCAAGCTGCTGCCGATCGATCCCAAGGCGAAGGAGGCCTACGTCTATTACCGCGACGGTCTGTCGGCCCAGAACGACGGCGACTACGCCGAGGCGCTGGAGAACTACGAGGAGGCCCTGAAGCTCGAGGAGAACAGCATCGACCGGGGCGAGATCCTCAAGAACATGGCGATCATCTTCATGAGCAACGGCGAAGAGGAGAAGGCCCTCGACTTCTACCGCCAGTCCCTGGACGCCAACGGCAACTCCCCCTCCTGCCTCAAGAACATGGGGCTGATCTACGAGAAGTGGGGCCGGCTGGCGGAGGAGACCGGCGACCAGGACGCCGCCGACCGCTGGTTCGACGAGGCCGCCGCCTACTGGACCAAGGCCGTGCGGCTCTACCCGGGCGGCTACCTGGACATCGAGAACTGGCTCAAGTCCTCCGGCCGCAGCAACGTCGACGTCTACTTCTGACCCGCTCCCACTGGGCCGCTCTCACTCGGCGGGGTTGACCCCCAGGCCGGCCACCAGGGCCTCGGCCACCGTGGCCGCCTCCAGCAGCTGCAGGCCCAGGCCGACCGCCACCGGCCCAAGGGCGCTGCCGCGGGGCACCACGGCCCGGACGAACCCCAGCCGGGCCGCCTCCTGCAGGCGCAACTCCAGCTGGCCCACGGGCCGCAGCTGGCCCCCCAGACCCAGTTCCCCCAGCAGCACCGTGCCCGCCGGCAGGGTCAGGTCGCGGTAGCTGGCCACCACGGCCGCCGCCACCCCCAGATCCGCCGCCGGCTCCTCCACCTCGAGGCCGCCGGCCACCGCCAGGTAGCAGTCGAAGCGGGAGAGGGGCAGGCCCATGTGCTTCTCCAGCACCGCCAGGATCTGGTGCAGGCGGTTGGTGCCGATGCCGGTGGCGGTGCGCCGCGGGCTGGCATAGCTGGTGGGGCTGACCAGGGCCTGAACCTCCACCAGCAGCGGGCGGGTGCCCTCGCAGGCCACGATCGTGGCGGTGCCCGGGCTGGGGCCGTCCCCGGCCAGGAACAGCTCGCTGGGGTTGCTCACCTCCACCAGCCCGGCGCCCTGCATCTCGAACACCCCCAGCTCGTGGGTGGCCCCGAAGCGGTTCTTGACGGCCCGCAACAGCCGGTGGCTGGCGAAACGGTCCCCCTCGAAGGTGAGCACCGCATCCACCAGGTGCTCGAGCACCTTGGGGCCCGCCAGCATCCCCTCCTTGGTGACGTGGCCCACCAGCACCAGGGCGGTGTGCTGCCGTTTGGCGATGCGCTGCAGGGCGGCGGCGCACTCCCGCACCTGGGACACCGAACCCGGGGCGCTGCCCAGCTCGGCGTCATGCAGGGCCTGGATGCTGTCGATGATCGCCACCTGGGGCCGCAGGGTCTCCAGCTCCTGCAGCACCAGCTCCAGATCGGTCTCCGCCAGCAGGCGCAGCCCCTCCCCGTCTGGATCACCATCGCCGTCGCCATCACCAGCCCCGCCGCCCGTCTCCGTCGCCGCTCCGGGGACCTCCTCGGCCAGGCGCCGCCAGCGCAGCTTCACCTGCTGGGCCGACTCCTCGGCGCTGACATAGAGCACCACCGCCCGGGAGGCCATGGCCCGGGCGCTCTGCAGCAGCAGGGTGCTCTTGCCGATACCCGGATCGCCCCCCAGGAGCACCAGGGAGCCCGGCACCAGGCCGCCCCCCAGCACCCGGTCCAGTTCGCCGTAGCCGCTGGCCAGGCGCTGCAGGGGCCGGTCCCCCACGGCCTGGATCGGTTCGGAGCGGCGCGGCCGGCCCGGCGGGCCTGCTCCGTCTGCCCCCGGAGCCGGGCTGGCCGCCACCGGCCGGCGCCGGCGGGTGTCGCCGCTCGGCTCGCTCTGCTCCACCAGGGTGTTCCAACCACCGCAGCCGGAGCAGCGGCCGAAGAACTGCCGCGTCCTGGCGCCACAGGCCTGGCAGACGAAGGAGGAACCGGGACGGGCCAAGGGGAGCGGGCGGTGTGTATGAAGAAAGGTGGCGTTCGGTGAATTCCCGACCTTCCGGCCGGTTCAGTGGGTCGGAACCGTGTTGCATTCTCCGCGCCGCAATGACGGCCTCCCCCACCGCCAAAGAAACCATTCTCGTCGTCGATGACGAGGCCAGCATCCGCCGGATCCTTGAGACCCGGCTGTCGATGATCGGCTATCAGGTGGTCACCGCCAGCGATGGCGAGGAGGCCATCGAGGCGTTCCACCGCGTCCTGCCGGACCTGGTGGTCCTCGACGTGATGATGCCCAAACTTGACGGCTATGGCGTCTGCCAGGAGCTGCGCAAGGAGTCCGATGTGCCGATCGTGATGCTCACCGCCCTCGGCGACGTGGCGGACCGCATCACGGGCCTGGAGCTCGGGGCCGACGACTACGTCGTCAAACCCTTCAGCCCCAAGGAGCTGGAGGCGCGCATCCGCTGCGTGCTGCGGCGGGTCGAGAAGGACCCCGGTGCCGGGATCCCCAACTCCGGGGTGATCCAGGTGGGCGATCTGCGCATCGACACCAACAAGCGCCAGGTGTACCGAGGCGACGAACGCATCCGTCTCACCGGCATGGAGTTCAGCCTGCTGGAGCTGCTGGTGAGCCGTTCCGGCGAACCCTTCAGCCGCGGCGAGATCCTCAAGGAGGTGTGGGGCTACACCCCCGAGCGTCACGTGGACACCCGCGTGGTGGATGTCCACATCTCGCGGCTCCGCTCCAAACTGGAGGATGATCCAGCCAACCCCGAGCTGATCCTCACGGCGCGGGGCACCGGCTATCTGTTCCAGCGCATCGTTGAACCCGTTGCCACCGAAGGATCCTGAAGGCGCTGGGCGCGACGGCCGCCGCTTCGCCTCCAACCGCCCCAAACCCAACCGCACGATCCGCCGCCTGGTGATCTGGTACCGGCGCAACGCGGCCGTCACCAGCCTGGTGGGCACCGCCACCGCCACCGCCTCCGGGGCGGCCTCCGGGGCGGTCTCCGTGGCCGGAAGCATGGCCGGCGCCGCCACCAACGTGGCGGGCTCCGTGCTCCAGCCCCTGGTGTTCGATCCCCTGCGGCGGCTGCAGCAGGGGGCCCACACCGGCGCCGCCATCGACGACCGGCAGCGGCTCTGGGTGGCCGTCGACGGCATGGGCGGGGACCACGCCCCAGGGCCGATCCTGGAGGGCTGCCTGCGCGCGGTGGCCCTGCTGCCCCTGCGCATCCGCTTCGTGGCCGAGCCGGAGCCGCTGCGCCAGGCGGTGGCGGCCATGGGCCTGGGCCACGAGCTGGAGGAGGCCGTGCAGCGCGGCCTGATCCAGCTGGTGCCCAGCGGCCCGTCGGTGGGCATGCACGAGGAGGCCACCGTGGTGCGCCGCAAGCGCGACGCCAGCATCAACGTGGCCATGGACCTAGTCAAGAAGGGCGAGGCCACCGCCGTCTATTCCGCCGGCAACTCGGGCGCCGTGATGGCGGCGGCGATCTTCCGCCTCGGCCGGCTGGCCGGCATCGACCGCCCGGCCATCGGCGCCCTGTTCCCCACCAAGGACCCCAGCCAGCAGGTGCTGGTGCTCGACGTGGGGGCCAACATGGACTGCAAGCCCGAATGGCTGCACCAGTTCGCCCTGCTCGGGAACATCTACAGCCGCGACGTGCTGCAGGTGAAGCGGCCCCGCATCGGCCTGGTCAACATCGGCGAGGAGGAGTGCAAGGGCAACGACCTCTGCCTGCGCACCCATCCGCTGCTGGCGGCCGACGAGCGCTTCGTGTTCGCCGGCAACTGCGAGGGGCGCGACATCCTCTCCGGCGACTTCGACGTGGTGGTCTGTGACGGCTTCACGGGCAACGTGCTGCTCAAGTTCCTCGAATCGGTGGGCAGCGTCCTGCTGGACGTGCTGCGGGCCGAACTGCCCCGGGGCCGCCGGGGCAAGGTGGGGTCGGCGTTCCTGCGCAGCAACCTGGTGCGGATCAAGAAGCGCCTCGACCACGCCGAGCACGGCGGCGCCCTGCTGCTCGGGGTCGACGGCATCTGCGTGATCGGCCACGGCAGCAGCCGGGCGCTTTCGGTGGTCAGCGCCCTGCGGCTGGCCCACTCCGCCGCCAGCCACGGCGTCATGGACGACCTGCACGCCCTCGGCGAGGGGAGCGCCGGAGTGGCAACCACCTGTGGTTGACTGTGGCCACCTGTGAACCGAATGGGTGCCGCTCGGCTCAGACACGACGGTGACCACGGCCGCCTTGCGGGGCATGGCCCTGGTGGGCTGCGGACGCGCCCTCCCCGCCGCCAGCATCAGCAACGACCAGCTGAGCGAGCGGGTCGAGACCAACGACGACTGGATCCGCAGCCGCACCGGCATCGGTGCCCGGCGCGTGGCCGGCCCCGGGGAAACCGTCACCAGCCTGGCCGCCGAGGCGGGCCGGGCGGCCCTGGCCCATGCGGGCTGGGCCCCCGAGCAGGTGGATCTGATCCTGCTGGCCACCTCCAGCCCGGACGACCTGTTCGGCACCGCCCCGCGGGTGCAGGCGGCCCTGGGGGCCCACCGGGCGGTGGCCTTCGATCTCACGGCGGCCTGCAGCGGCTTCCTGTTCGCCCTGATCACGGCGGCCCAGTACATCCGCGGCGGCACCATGGGGCGGGTGCTGGTGATCGGCGCCGACCAGCTGAGCCGCTGGCTCGACTGGGACGACCGCCGCACCTGCGTCCTGTTCGGCGATGGCGCCGGTGCCCTGGCCGTAGAGGCCTGTGACCCCGTCGCCGACGGCCTGGTGGGCTTCCGCATGCGCTCGGACGGCAGCCGCAACGCCTGCCTCACCCTGGCCCAGGTGGCCGAACACCAGCCGTTGGTGGGGGATCTCTCGGCCCAGGTGGGCGGCTTCGCGCCGATCCACATGAACGGCCAGGAGGTCTACAAGTTCGCCGTGCGCGAGGTGCCCGCCGTGCTGGCGGAGCTGCTGGAGGCCACGGGCACCGCCGCCGCCGACGTCGACTGGCTGCTGCTGCACCAGGCCAACCAGCGCATCCTCGACGCGGTGGCCGACCGCTTCGCCATGCCCGCCGAGCGGGTGCTCAGCAACCTTTCGGCCTACGGCAACACCTCCGCCGCCACGATCCCGCTGATGCTCGACGAAGCGGTGCGCGACGGACGGGTCGGCCCCGGCGACCTGATCGCCAGCAGCGGCTTCGGCGCCGGCCTCAGCTGGGGCGCCGCCCTGTTCCGCTGGAGCGGCCCTGGGCGCCCGCCAACCGAGCCCTAATCTCCTGCCGTTGCACGGGAGGCTTGCATGGCCATCGCCTGGGTGTTTCCGGGACAGGGTTCGCAGAAGCCGGGGATGGCCGAGGGGGTGATCGACCTGCCGGGGGCCCGGGAGCGTTTCGATCGGGCCTCCGAGCTGCTCGGCCGTGACCTGCTGGCCATCTGCGCCGGAGACGAGCTCAACGACACCCGCAACACCCAACCGGCCCTGTTCGTGGTCGAGAGCCTGCTGGTGGACGCGCTCCACGGCCAGGGCCGCAGCGCCCGGCTGGTGGCAGGCCACAGCCTGGGGGAACTGGTGGCGCTCTACGCCGCCGGGGTCTTCGATGCCGAGACCGGCCTGAAGCTGATGCGCCGCCGCAGCGAACTGATGGCCGCCGCCGGCGGCGGCGCCATGACCGCCGTGATGGGCTTCGACCGCGACGAGCTCGAGCGGGTGGTGGCCGCCACCGAGGGGGTGGTGATCGCGAACGACAACAGCGCCGCCCAGGTGGTGCTCTCCGGCACCCCGGAAGCGTTGGCCAGTGTCACGGCGACGGTGCGCTGCAAGCGGGCCATCCCCCTGGCGGTCTCCGGCGCCTTCCATTCCCCCTTCATGGCCGGCGCCGCCGAGGCCTTTGCCGCCGAACTGGAGGCGGTGCCCTTCGCTGACGCCCGCATCCCCGTGCTCAGCAACGCCGATCCCCGGCCCGAGACCGACGCCACGGTGCTCAAGGAGCGCCTTCGCCAGCAGATGACCATGGGGGTGCGCTGGCGGGAGACGATGGACCGGCTGCAGGCCGAGGGCATCAGCACCGCCGTGGAGATCGGCCCCGGCAACGTCCTCTCCGGCCTGATCAAGCGCAGCTGCCCCGGGCTCGGCACCGCCCAGATCGCCGGCAGCGGCGACCTGGGCCAGTGAGGCGCCGCCGCCGGCCCCCGGCCGACCCTCCGGCCCTGCTCAGCACGCCAAAGCCGAGCCTCACCTACCGGCTGATCAGCTACCTGCTGGTGTTCCCCGTGTTCCGGCTGCTGTTCCGGGGCCGCACCACCGGCAACGACCACGTGCCCCTGGAGGGGGCCGTGGTGGTGGTGGCCAACCACGGTTCCCACCTGGATCCGCCGCTGCTGGGGCACGCCCTCGGCCGGCCGGTGGCCTTCATGGCCAAGGCGGAGTTGTTCCGGGTGCCCCTGCTGGGGCCGATCATCCGGGCCTGCGGTGCCTACCCGGTGGAGCGCGGTGCCGGCGACCGCGAGGCGATCCGCACCGCCACCGACCGGCTGCTGCAGGGCTGGGCCACCGGCGTGTTCATCGACGGCACCCGGCAGGCGAACGGCCGCGTCAATGCCCCCCAGCCGGGGGCAGCCCTGCTGGCGGCCCGGGCCGGGGTGCCGCTGCTGCCGGTGGCGATCATCAACAGCCACCGGGCCCTGGGACCCGGCGGCCACGGCCCCCGGCTGGTGCCGATCCACATCCGCATCGGCACCCCGATCCCGCCGCCGGCCTCCCGGCGCCGCCCCGACCTGGACGCCGCCACCCGGGCCGCCCAGGAACAGATCAACCGGATGCTCGACCTGGGTCCGATCAGCGGATCCCTGCTTTTTCCAGCCAGGGAGCCACCCGCTCTTCCACCCACGGCCTGATGTCCTGACCGCTGACCACCCAGAGGGCCGCCCTGGCGCCGTCGCCCCAGAGGCGCCGCCGGCCCTCGACGACGCAGAGCTCGCCGCAGGGCACGGGGACCGGGGTGAGATGGATGCCGCGGCTGCCGGCCACGATCCGCCCCACCAGCAGGGCCCGCTCCATGTGGTCGGCGGAGGTGACCAGCAGGGCATGGCGGATCCGGGCCTTGCGCAGGTCGTCCACCAGGGAGGTGAAGTTGGACACCGTGTCCCGGGCCCGGTAGTCGAGCTGGACCTGGCGGGCGGGCAGACCCTCCTTCTGCAGGAACAGCCAGTGGGCATACTCGGGGTTGGTGCCGCCGGTGACCACCACCGGCAGTCCGTCCACCCTGGCCAGGCGGGCCGCCGCCGCCTCCCGATCGGCATCCCCCCCCAGCACCAGGATCATCTGGGGCGGCGGCGGCGTGGGCCACCACACCCCGCGGGACAGCCACAGCAGCCCCAGCCCGAGCAGACCCACCAGCACCCCCCGGCCGCGGCCGGATCGCCGCGGGGCGGGGGGTGGGCGGCGGACCCGGGGGGGCGGACCCGCCGGCACTGGCCCAGTGGGTTCCGGGCGACGGGAACGGCGGCGGCGGGGCCGGGGCTGCGGTCCGGGGCGGCTCAGCATGGGAGCGCCTCCACCGGACTGGTGGGGTAGA
This sequence comes from Rhizobium sp. Q54, assembly GCA_943367585.1. Classification (GTDB taxonomy): domain Bacteria; phylum Cyanobacteriota; class Cyanobacteriia; order PCC-6307; family Cyanobiaceae; genus Cyanobium. Next base: position 232,240 of record CALRJP020000004.1, on the reverse strand, counting down.
GGGGCAGCACCGGCTGCCAGGGGGCGCTGCCGCCGGCGGCGGCCCTGGCAGCACTGAAGCCGAGCAACTGGATCACGTCCTGGGGCAAGCGCACCTCGGCGGGGTGGCGGGGGAAGGGGGCCAGGACGTCACTGCCGCGGTGGAGCCTGGGGGCCTCCAGCTCGGCCACGCCACCGGGCTGGCCAGGGTCGGCGCCGTAGAGCCCCGCCACCACCCCACGACGGGGCAGCTCCTGCAGCAGCCAGAAGGGGCCGTCCGCGCCGGGGGGGTCGGATCCGGCGAGCAGCCTGCGGGCCATCAGGTGGAAACTGCTGACCCCATCGAGGGGCAGGGCCAGTTGCTGGGCCAGGGTGCGGGCCAGCACCACCGTCAGGCGGGTGCCGGTGAAACCACCGGGGCCGGTGGCCACCGCCAGCCGGCCCAGCCGGGGCCAGGCGCTGGCGGGCAGCACCGACTCCAGGCCATCGAACAGCCCGTTGGACAGCGCGCGGCCGAGGGGAAAGGTCTCCAGCCGCTCGGGCTGCGTCGCCCCGAGGCGCTGCAGCCCCACCCCGAGGCTGTCGCTGGAGCTGTGCAGGGCCAGCAGCCAGGGCCGTCCGTCCGGATCGGGAAGGCCCGTCATGTCGGCAGGGGCCCGTCGGGGCGCCAGCGGCGCCAGCGGCCCGGATCGGAGCGGAAGTCGGAGCAGGCCCTCACGTCCCACTCCACCCCGACACTGGCCGCAGCGGCATCGAGATCGATCACCTGCACATGGATGCGGGGCTGCCGGGGGCTGAAATCGGGCGCCAGGGTGAGGTGGGCGACGCCATGTTGCCGCTCGACCGCGTGGTAGGCCTGACAACGCTCGACCCAGTGGCAATCCACGCAGATGCACATGCCGCCACGGCCCAGCAGGGCGCCCATTGTGGCGTGCGAGCCGGGACGTCAAGTCCTGGAACTGTGGCGGGCCCTGGCACCGGAGCGCTGGCCCGTGGCCCCCGACCAGTTGCCGCTCGGCACGGCGCTGGTGGGGGGGGCGGTCCGGGACGGGCTGCTGGGTCGGCTCGCCCCCCGACCGGATCTGGACCTGGTGGTCCCCGGCGACGCCATCGACCTGGCACGGCACCTGGGGCGGCGGCACGGCGGCACCTGCGTGGTGCTCGACCAGGAGCGTTCGATCGCCCGGCTGGTGCTCAAGGACTGGACGATCGACCTGGCCCGCTGCGCCGGTGACGATCTGACGGCCGACCTGGGCCGGCGCGACTTCACATGCAACGCCATCGCCCTGCCCCTGGAAGGGGCGCCCCCGGGCGGCAGCGGGGCCGCCGATCCCCAGCTGATCGACCCCTGCGGCGGCCTCCAGGACCTGGCGGAGCGCCGGCTGGTGGCGATCAGCGAGGCCAACCTGCTGGACGACCCCCTGCGGCTGCTGCGGGGGGTGCGGCTGGCCTGCGAACTCGACTTCAGCATCGCGCCGGGCACCTGGGACCTGATCCGGCGCCATCGGCAGCGGATCACCGCCGTGGCCGGGGAGCGGGTGCTGGCGGAACTGGAACGCCTGGCCGCCTCGAGCCAGGGGCACCGGGGGCTGGCCCAGGCCCTGGAGGCGGGCCTGCTCCAGCCCTGGGGGGCCGCCGACGGGGCCGAAGCGCCGCTGGAGCCCCTCGGCCCCCAGCAACCGGAACGCTGTGGCCTCACCCCCGCCGAGGCGGCCTGGGCCCTGCCCCTGGCGCGGCTGGCGGCCGTGCTGGATGGGCCGGCCCTGGAGGGACTGCGGGGCAGTCGCCGGCTGCAGCAGCGCTGCCAGCGGCTGCGGCACTGGCTCGGCCGGCTCCGGCAGGCGTCAGGGGATGCCGGGGCGCTGAGGCTGGATTCGCTGGCCGAAGCGGAGCGGCTGGCCCTGCAGCGCCAGCTGGAGGACGAGCTGCCCGCCCTGCTGCTGCACCTGGATCCGCCGGGGGCACAGCTGGCGGTGGGCCGCTGGCGGAACCCGGCGGATCGCCTGTTCCACCCGCGGCCGCCCCTGGACGGACGCCGCCTGCAGCAGCGCCTGGCCATCGCCCCGGGCCCCCGCCTCGGCCAGCTGATCGACCACCTCACGGCCGAGTGGGCCTTCGGCCGGCTGGGCGGAACGGCAGCAACGAACACAGCGGAGTCGGCCGATGAGCGTGTGGCCGAAGAGGCCGTTGCGGCCGCCCAGGCGTGGCTGGTTTGCCATGGGGAAGCGACGGAGCCGGGCCCACGGCGTGATTAACTGCTGGATGCAATGGCGCGATCGCACCGCCTGCCAGAGTTTTTTCCCTTTCCTGAGCCCCCTCCCATGAGCGTTCGTCTCTATGTCGGCAACCTGCCGCAAACCTTTGATGCCAAAGAGCTGGAAGCTCTCTTCTCGAACGTGGGAGAGGGGGTGCGTTTCAAGGCCGTGAACGACCGTGAGACCGGCAGCTGCCGGGGCTTCGGCTTCGCCAACGTCGAGGATCTGGCCCAGGCCGAGGCGGTGATCGCCCAGCTCAACGGCAAGGATTTCGGCGGCAGCAGCCTGCGCATCGAGATTTCCGAGCAGCGCCGTGACGGCCGTGGAGCCGCCGGTGCCGACCGTCGCCCCGGCAGCACCCCGTCGCCCGCCCGCAAGAGCGTCAACAAGGTGGTCCATGCCGACGCCGTTGGCGAAGGCGCCCCCGATCCCCGCTGGGCCGGTGAACTGGCCAAGCTCAAGAGCCTGCTGGCCAACCAGAAAGCCGCCGTCTGAGGCCGCCTTGCCGACCTGATGAGGCCGTCCCCCTTCAGCGAAGGGGGAGCTTCAGGGCAGCACCGCCATCAGGCCGACGACCCCGAAGAAGATCGCCAGGAAGACAAAACCCATCCGCGACATCTTGCGTTCGTGGCCGTCAATCCCGGCCTCCACGTCGGCCGTGATCCGCTGCCTGAACTCCGAGAGGCTGCGCTCCTTGTCTTCGGGGGGCACGGGCTTGATCGACATGGCGTGGGGGGGCGGAGGAACGGCGCCGTGGAAACTGGCGCAGGGTCCCTTCGGGTCCCTGGCTCAGCCCCGGTGAAAGTACCAGTAGGAACCGATCGCCAGCAGCACCATCAGCACGATCGGAACGGCAATCGCGGCCATGCCGCTGTGGCTGCGCACCACCCGACCCTCATGGGCGACGACCGCATCCCGGATGCTGGCCTGCATCTCCTCGCGCAGCCGGGCCAGATCGGACTCCAGGGTTTCGTTGGTGTAGAGGTCGCGGAGGCGGTCGAAGACGCTGCGTCCCAGCACGAGACTGCGCTCAGGGTGCTCAAACAGCAGATCCATCAATTCGTCACGGCTGAACACCAGCAGTTCCGTGGGCTGGGAGGCCCGGGCCGTGTGGGTGCGGGTGCGGCCGTCGATGAGCTCCACTTCCCCGAAGACATGGCCGGGCCCATGGCGCCCATCCACGCCTTCACCGGTTTCGGGATAGAGGGTGACCAGTTCGATCGCCCCGGTACGGACGAGATACACATCCTGCCCGCTGTCTCCTCTTCGGTAGGCGAACTCACCGGGGTCGAGGTGAAGCTTGCGCAATGGTCGCAGATCAACAGGAGCGCACTCTAATTCCTCCGACCGATTTAACTTGGTTCCCGGGCTAACCGGTGCTAAACAGGGGCGGTGGGCCATAGGAACCCGTGTCGCACCCGTCTGAGGAATGACCCAGGGACTCGAGAATTTCTGGTACGCAGTGGAGCATGCCCACGGGCTCGGCGACCAGCCCGTTTCCGTCACCCTGCTGGGGCGCCGCTACCTGCTCTTCCGCGACCAGGCCGGCCAGCCCCACGCCCTCGCCGACTACTGCGCCCACCGGGGAGCCAGCCTGGCCAAGGGCTGGGTGGAGGGTTCCTGCGTGCGCTGCCCCTACCACGGCTGGAGCTATGACGTGGCCGGGCACTGCGTCAGGATTCCGGCCGATCCACCGGGCACGCCGATTCCAGCCCGGGCCAGGATGGCCACCTTCCCCGTCAGGGAACAGTCGGGCTTTGTCTGGATCTTCCCCGGCGATCCCGAACGGGCCGCCGGCATCGCCATTCCCCCCTTCCCCGAACTCGACCAGCCGGGCTGGCGGGCGGTGAGCGGGGAGTACCGCTGGAAGGCCCACTTCAGCCGTGTCGTGGAGTCGGGGCTGGACACGTCCCATGCCCCCTTCGTGCACAAGCCGTTCTTCGGAAACCGGGAGGAGGCCAGCGTGGAGAGCCTTGACATCGTCAGCGAGCCGGGCCTGGTGTCGACCCATCACAAGGTGAAGCCACCGGCACGAGTGGGCCTGCTGAAGTACATCGTCAAACGGAAGAGAAGCCACTCCAGCTCCACCCTCACCAGCTATCTTCCCAACATCAACAGGATCGCCCTGGATTTCAACTGGAAGGGATTTCAATACATCTATTTCGCCAGCAATATTCCCGTTGACGACAACACCACCCTGACCAAATGGATCGGCGTCCGCAACTTCCTTCCCTACCGCTGGGCGGATGGCAACTCGATCCGCAACACCGTTGACACCTACGAGGAGGACCGGGCGGTGGTGGAAACCCAGCCCCCCGGCCCCTCCTGGGCCACCCAGGGGGACGAGTTGCTGCTGGCCTCGGATCAGTTGATCCTGGCCTACCGCCGCGCCCTGGCCCGGGCCTGTCCCGCCACCGCTGCCGCCCCAGCCGCCGACCCAGCCGTCACGGCGCCTTGAGATGAGCTCCCCGTCGCCCTGGCCCACCGACTGCTGGTATGCGGTGGGGCTCTCCAGCCAGGTGAGCCGCCAGCCCCTGGCCCATCGCTTCCAGGGCCGCGAGGTGGTGCTGCTGCGGGACAGCGGCGGCCGGGTGCTGGCCTTCGACGGCCGCTGCGCCCACCGGGGCTGCTCCCTGGCGGGGGGCTGGGCCCAGGGGGACACCCTGGTCTGCCCGTACCACGGCTGGCGTTACGACGCCCAGGGGGCCTGCGTGACGATCCCGGCCCTGCGGGCCGAGGAGTCCATCCCCCGCCAGGCCCATCTGCGCACCTTCCCCACCCGGGAGCGGCACGGCTTCGTCTGGCTGTGGCTGGCCGGCCAGCACCCGGTCCCCGACGAGGAGGTGCAGGACATCCCGGAACTGGCTGGGCTGAGCCTGCGGGACGGCGGAGACATGGCCTTCACCTACGGCACCCATTTCACCCGGACGATCGAGAACGGCATCGATCCCACCCATGCCGCCTTCGTGCACGGCAAGAGCATCGGCCGGGTCGACCCTGACACCGACTTCAGCCTGGAGCACTACCCCGTCCAGGTGGATCACGGCAGCCTGTACGGGCGCATGCCGATCAAGGTCAAGAAGCTCACGGGCCTCACCCGCCTGCTGCTGAAGGGAGATTCCAGCAACGCCTACAAGGAGTACCGCTTCCTCTACCCGAATGTGGTGGTGTCCATCATCCATTTCGGCGCCCTCACCCTGGCGGCGCTGCAGGCCCATGTGCCTGACAACGACAGGGAAACCACCGTCCGGGTGACCAACGGCCGGAACTTCCTTCGCTCCACGCCCCTGCTGAACCGCCTGTTCGATCGCATCACCCTGGACACGGGTCTGCAGATCTCCAAGGAGGATGCGGCCGTGATCAGTGAACAGGAACCGAAGCGGGTCAGCTTCCGCGGTTCCCACGAGGTGCTGATTGAGTCCGACCTGATCCTGGTGGAGTACCGGCGGATGATGCGCGACCGGGCGCGGGTCTGAGGCAGCGATTGTCCTCAGGGGCCGACGTCGACCGGCACCGGAACGGGCTCCTTGATGCCGCGGAGCAGGGGGGCCCCCAGCAGGCACACCGCCGCCTGGAGCAGGAAGCAGAGGACCGGGGACAGGTCGTAGAGCACCCCGGCCAGCATGGGGCCCAGGGCGCTGGCCAGTCCCGTCAGGGCGATCAGGCTGCCCAGCATCACCCCCTGGCGGTTCTCGGGCACCAGCCGCGACACCAGGCTCCGGGCCGTGGGGATGACGCAGGCCGCCCCCACCGACAGCATCACGGCGGCCGTGACGATCACGACGGCAGCTCCGGCCCCGAAGACCTGGGCCAGGGGCACCAGGGCGATGCCGGCGGCCACCGCCACCAGGCCGTAGCCGTTGAGGCGGGCCTCCCCATGGCGCCGGACCAGGGGGCCCGTGAGGGCCACCTGGACATAGGTGACCGTGAGACCGACGATCACGAAGATGCCGCTCGACTGGGAAGCCGACCAGGAGAACTGATCCTTGAGGTAGAGCACCAGCAGGGTGGTGAAGCCACTGAAGGCGAAGTTGAAGCAGCAGAAGGAGAGGGCCACGCGGTTCGCCTTGGGCAGCGCCAGCAGGGCGAGCACCGGCGCCAGTCCGTTGATCTGGGCGCGCTGGAAGCGTGGTCTGTTCTCGCGGGGGAGTGTCTCCTTGAGATAGAGAAACGCCATCAGGAAGTTGTAGGCCGCCAGGGCCGCCGCCACGAACACCGGGATGCGCATGCCGAAACCCACCAGGGCACCACCCAGGGCGGGGCCGGCGATGGCCCCGAGGCCGAAGGCGGCGCCGCTGATGCCGAAGTTGCGGGCCCTGTTCGCCGGCGTGGAGATGTCGGAGATGTAGGCCTGGGCCGTGCCGACCGTGGCGGTGGAGACGCCATTAATCGCCCGGGAGAGGAAGATCAGCCCCAGGGTTCCGGCCAGGCCGAACATGACCAGGGACAGGGCGTTGATGGCGACGCAGAGAAGAATGACCGGCCGGCGGCCATAGGCATCACTGAGGGAACCGATGATCGGCGAGGCCAGGACGGAAAACAGGGTGGCGGTCGCGGCCAGCAGACCCAGGGTGAGTCCGTCGGGGGAGAACGCCTCGAGGATGAAGGGCAGCAGAGGGTAGACGATGTTTTCACCCAGCTTGTCGAGCAGCAGGGTGAGAAACACGATCGCCAGGGGACTGCGCAGCTTGCGAATCACTTGCGGATCATTCGAATGGCAGTGTTGGGCGACCCAACCTTGGCGGCGGCGCCAATCTAGGGGGTGTCGCACTCTGCGCCCGGACACTTCGCTTAAGATCCCCGCAGCATCGGCAGAGCATGTCAATTCCTGGGGCCGTATCAGAGACAACATCTCCCCAGGTGTCTCAACTGGCTCAGAACTGTTGGTATGCCGTGGCCTCTTCCTTCGCCCTGCAGAAGGGGCCCGTTGCGGTTCCCTTCGCGGGCCACGATCTGGTTCTGTTCCCGGATGGGGAGGGGCGGCCGCGTCTGTTCAGCGACCGATGCCCCCACCGGGGCGCCTCCCTGGCCCTGGGCCGCATGGAAGCGGGTTGCCTGCGCTGCCCTTTCCATGGCTGGAAGTTCGCGGCCGATGGCACCTGCCTGGAGGCCCCCGCCGAACCGGCCGGCTCCAGCCCGCCCGCCCGCAGCGGCCTGGTGGGGGAGCGGCCGGTGGTCGAATCACGGGGTTTCGTCTGGATGTGGTGGGGCGAGGGGCCTCCCGATCCGGCCCTGCTGCCCGATCTGCCCGTCTTCCCGGACGACGCCTGGAGCCATGTGGAGAGCAGCTTCGACTGGGAGACCCATTTCAGCCGGGTGATCGAGTCCAACCTCGACAATTCCCATGCCTACTGGGTGCACAAGGGCACCTTCGCCAGCCAGGATTCGCCCCTGTCGATTCCCGTCGATCTGCGCAAGGAGGATCGGATGATCGCCGCCACGGTGAGCTTCGAACTGCCGGTGAAAGGGATCCTGAAGCTGCTGCGCAACCTGAGTGGCCAGAGCGGACCCCTCTGCGCCACCACCACCTTCAGCTTCTATTACCCGAATCTGAACATCGTCGACACCAGCATCGGCGACCAGCTGCGCTTCGTCTTCTTCAACGCCAGCCTGCCCCAGAGTGACACCCACACCCTGGCCCGCTGGGTGAAGTACTCGAAGCGCAAGCGCTTCCGGCTGCCCGGCAGCGAAGCCCAGTCAATCGCCATCTCCCGCACCATCTTCCAGGAGGACCACGGGGTGGTGCGCAGCCAGCGGCCGACCCCCGTCCCCCTCGATCTCACCCAGGAGCGGCACGTGGCCTCCGACATCCTCTCGATCGAGTTCCGCCGCATGCACCGCCGCTGGCTGGCGGCGGACCCGGCGGTTACCATGGCGCGCCCTGACGCCCTCGGTTCGTGACGGAGACGCCGCACGTCGACAGGATGGAGGGCCTGCAGCGCTTCTGGCGGGAGCGCGCCTGGGGCAATGGCCGCCAGAAACTGGTCACGGTGTCGGCGCTGGCCGTGCTGGGGCTGGCGGGCTGGCAGCTGAGCCACCGCCCCGCGCCACCGCCGCCGCCCCTGGCGCCCCGGGCCGTGACCGCCCTGGGACGCCTCACTCCCCTGGGGGGTGTGGTGTCCCTGTCCACCGCGTCCGGCAACAGCGGCGGTTCGGAGGTGGTCGACAAGTGGCTGGTCCCGGAAGGGGCGGCGATCCGCCGCGACCAGCTGCTGGGTTTCCTCAGCAGCTGGGCCAGTCTCCGCAAAGGGGTCGTCCAGGCCGAGAGCCAGCTCGCCCTCAGCGAGGCCAAGCTGGCCCAGGTGGATGCGGGGGCCCGCCAGGGGGCCCGGGCCAAGGCCGAGGCGGATCTCAAGGCCGAGCAGGTGGTGATTCCCTATCTCAAGATCAGCCAGCAGAAGAGCGTGGAGCTGTTCAAGGCCGGGGCGATCTCCGAGGAGGAACTCGGCAAGGCCGATGCGGCCCTCGCCCAGGGGCAGGCCAACATCCAGGCCCTCAAGGGCACCCTCTACGACAACCTCACGGTCCGCCCGGTCGACCGGGAGGTGGCCCTCGCCGACGTGGCGGTGGCCAAGGCCAACCTCGCCCAGGCCCGCAGCCAGCTGCGGAACGCCGAGATCCGCTCCCCCCTCGACGGGAAGCTGCTGCGGATCTACAGCTGGCCGGGCATGAAGGAAACCGACCAGGGGCTCGCCCAGATCGGCCGGATCGGGGCCATGCAGGTCTGGGCCCAGGTGTTCCAGAGCGACATTCCCCAGGTGCGCCGCGACCAACCGGTGGAGATCTGGCCGGAGAGCGGTGGCTTCAGCGGCAAGATCGAGGGCCGCGTCCAGGACATCACCGGTGAGGTGTCCGACCGGGATCTGTTCAGCGTCAACTCCAACAACAACGTCAATGCCAGGGTGGTGCTGGTGAAGATCAACCTGACCCCCGCCGACTCCGCCCGCCTCGCCAAGCTCAGCGGACTGAACGTCAACGTCCGCTTCCTGCCGTGATCGGCCGCTCGCTGCGGCGCAGCCTGGGTGATCTGCCGGTGGCCTGGCTGCAGCTGAAGCGGCAGCCGATCCGCTACCTGGTGGCCGTCACCGGCATCGGCTTCGCCGCCCTGCTGATGTTCATGCAGCTGGGCTTCCAGTCGGGGCTGCTGACCAGCGCCACCACCTTCTACCAGGCCCTGATCACCGATCTGGTGGTGATCAGCCCCGGCACCCGGGACAGCGGCGCCTTCCAGCAGTTCCCCCAGTCCCAGCTCTATCAGTCGCTGGGGGTGCCGGGGGTGACCGATGTCATTCCGGTCTATGTGGCCAATGTGAATGCCCAGCAGATGGGTGGGATCAAACCCACCAGCCTGCGCCTGATCGGCTTCGATCCCGACCAGCAGATTCTCGATCTGGCACCGGTGCGCGAGCAGATCGACCGGATCCGCACGCCGGGCTATGTGCTGTTCGATGCCGCGGGGAACAGCAACACCGGACCGGTGGCGGCGGCGGTCAAGGCCCAGGGGAGCCAGACGATGATCCTCTCCGACTACTCCAAGACCTTTCGGGTGGTGGGGTTGTTCCGCCTCGGCTCCACCTTCGCCGCCGACAGCAACCTGATCAGCAGCGACACCACGGCCCTGCAGCTGGCCTACAAACAGATCAACGAGGGCGAGATCTCCATGGGTCTGATCCGCGTCACCGATCCGGCCGCCATCGCCCCCGTCCAGCGTCACCTGCGGGCCCTCTACGGCAGCCAGCTGCAGGTGTTCACCAAGCCGGAGCTGATCGCCAATGAGCAGAACTACTGGAACACCAGTTCCTCCTTCGGCATCATCTTCGGCTTCGGCACGATCATGGGCCTGCTGGTGGGTGGGGTGATCGTCTATCAGGTGCTTTACACAGATGTCAGCGACCACCTGCACGAGTACGCCACCCTCAAGGCCCTGGGCTTCCGCAACCGTTTCCTGCTGCTCCTGGTGCTGCAGGAGGCCTCGATCCTGGCGATCTCCTCCTTCGTTCCCGCCGTTGTGGCGAGCGCCGCCCTCTATGCCTTTCTCACCGCCGTTTCCGGCATCCAGATCGTGATGACCACCGACAAGACCCTGCTGGTGTTCAGCCTCACCATCGGCGTCTGCGCCCTGGCGGCCGCCATCGCGCTCAACAAGCTGCGGGATGCGGATCCGGCCAGCGTCTTCTGAACCCGATGCAGCCTGTCGTCGCCGAGAATCTGCGCCACGCCTACGGGGAAGGTCCGCTGCGCAGCGAGATCCTGCACGGGATCAGCTTCAGTGTGAACCCGGGCGAGATCACCCTGCTGGTGGGGCCCTCCGGCAGCGGCAAGAGCACCCTGCTCACGCTCGTCGGCGCCCTGCGATCGGTGCAGGAGGGATCGCTCCAGGTGCTGGGCAGCGAGGTGCGGAGCTCCAGTGAGCGGATGCGGGTGGAGATCCGCCGCCGCATCGGCTTCATCTTCCAGAGCCACAATCTGGTGGCCTCCCTCACCAGCCTGCAGAACGTGGCGCTGGTGCTGCAGCTGAGCGAGCCGGATCCGCAGCGGCGCCGGCACCGGGCCACCGCCCTGCTGGAGGCGGTGGGCCTGGGCCACCGCCTGCATCACTTCCCCTCCGAACTCTCCGGCGGCCAGCGGCAGCGGGTGGCGATCGCCCGGGCCCTGGCCCCCGAACCCGACCTGGTCCTGGCGGACGAACCCACCGCCTCCCTCGACAGCAGCTCCGGCCAGGAGGTGGTGGCCCTGCTGGGCGACCTCTGCCGCAAGCGGGGCAGTTCGGTGCTGCTGGTGACCCACGACCTGCGCCTGCTGGATGACGCCGACCGGATCTGGGCCATCGAAGATGGCAGGGTCGAACCCTGGAAGGGGTCCCATTGAGTCCCCCGTCACCGCGACCCATGTCCGTCACCCCCCAGGCCGACGCCGGCCCGATCTACCCGGCGGACTGGCTGGGCAGCTGGTCGTGGCAGGGGCAGACCATCAGCTACGTGGGACGCACCCCCACGGCGACGGAGGCGGAGGGTGGCGGGGCCCTGCCCGTGCTGCTGATCCACGGTTTCGGCGCCTGCAAGGAGCACTGGCGCCACAACCTGCCCCCCCTCTCCAGCCGGCGCCCGGTGTACGCCATCGACCTGGTGGGTTTCGGGGCCAGCAGCAAGCCCCCCTCCCGCCTCGAGGATGAGCCGGAGGACGGGGTGGCGCTGCGTTACGGCATCGACCTGTGGGCCGACCAGGTGGCCGCCTTCGTGCGGGAGGTGGTCGGCACCCCGGTCCAGCTGGTCGGCAATTCGATCGGGGGGGTTGTGGCCCTCGCCGCCGCCGCCCGGCTCGGGGGAGACGCCCGCCAGGTGATCCTGATCGACTGCGCCCAGCGCAGCCTCGACGACCGCCGTCTGGCTGAGCAGCCGCCCCTGCGCCGGATCGGCCGGCCTCTCCTGAAGCGCCTGGTGCGCCAGCGCTGGCTCACGGGCCGCCTGTTCCGCTGGGTGGCCAACCCCGGTGTGATCCGCCGGGTGCTGGGCGCCGCCTACCCCTCCGGCGACGGCATCGACGACCAGCTGGTGCAGCTGTTGCTGACCCCGGCCCGCAGCCCCGGCGCCGAGGAGAGCTTCCGGGGCTTCATCAACCTCTTCCGCGACCGCCTCGCCCCGGACCTGCTGGCGGAACTGCCGGGCCCGGTCCGGCTGCTCTGGGGGGAGGCGGATCCGTGGGAGCCGGTCGCCGAGGCCCGGCGCTGGGCCGAGACCTTCGGCGCCGTGCAAGGCCTGAGAATCCTGCCCGGCCTCGGCCACTGCCCCCATGACGAGGCCCCTGCCCTGGTGAACCCGGTGCTGGAGGAGTGGCTGGCGCTGGGGGATCAGCCCTGAGCCGGCGGTGGCGGCCGTTCGGCGCCGAGCCGGGTGCGCCAGCGCTGACGCTCGGGGTCCCAGCGCAGCCAGCCCCGTTCCTCCAGCCGGGCCCGCAGCTGCCCCGGCGCCTGGCCCAGGGAGGGGGCGGCGGCGGCACAGCAGGCGTCGAGCTCCGGCTCCGCCAGACCGGCCCGGAGCCCCATGGTGAGCAGTTGCCGCAGCGGGGCGGGTTCCAGGGCCACCAGCTGGCCCATGCTCAGGGGGCCTTCCGGCAGGGCCAGGGGCCCCGCTGCCGCCCCGTCGCCGGGGGCGTCAGAGGAGCGCATCGGCAAGGTCAGCCGCAAGCTGGGTCACCCCCGCGCTCCAGGGGTGGGAGGGAACATCCATCAGGGCCAGGCTGCCACTGGCGATGGTGAGCAGATCGTCGCTGAGGGGCAGGATCGCCCCGACGGGAATGCCATAGCTCTGGGCCACGCGGGCACGCACCTGTTCGGCATCGAAATGGGCGGGCAGTTTGTTCACCACCAGACGGGCCTCCGGGACCATCAGCCTCTGGGCCACCTCAATCGCCACGGCCGTGCCGAGGTAGTCCTGCTGATCGGGTCGCATCACCATCACCAGACAATCGGAGATGGCGGTGGTGAGCAGGGTCTCCTCGTTGATCCCCGGGTGCGTGTCCACGATCAGCAGATCCAGGTGCTGGCTCTGGCCGAGGCTGAACAGGGCATCGTTGAGCCGCTCGACTTCATAGCCTTCCCGCAGCAATCGGGCGATCCGGTCCCCCTCCATGGCGGCAGGCACCAGAAAGATGCGTCCCTTGCCCCCCGGCAGCGAGGCGGGGGTCACGTCGTGGAAGCACTTTTCAATCGGAATGGAGCCCTGAAGATGATCATTGAGCGTATGGGATTCCGGCCCAGCCGTGAACCCGAACAGCACATGAATACCTGGTGAAGCAAGATCGGTGTCGAAGACGCCGACCCGGAGTCCGCGGGCCGCGAATGCGGCCGCCAGATTCGCCGAGAGGTTGGATTTTCCCGTTCCACCGCGGAAGGAATGGACGGAAAGGATCCTGGTCATGAAGCGATCCATCTCTCGGACGTGGGAAAATCATAGGCATGGCGTTGCAGGCCCTTTTGACGATTCGCCAACGGCTCGCCGGACAGCCTCAACGGACAGCGGGGGTGAGAAAGGGGCGACCCTTGCGCCTGTCGGTGCGGCTGATGCTCCTGGGGATCAGCGGCCCGCTCGTGAGCCTGGCGATCTTCCTGGCCCTGGCCACCGTCGGCTCGATCCGCCTGGCCCAGAAGGCCAGGATCGAGATCAGCACCATGTTCGACAACGACAACCTCTCCTCCCTGGCGGTCACCACCTCGATCATCGAGAAGTCGGCGGAGGAGTTCAGCCGGGTCATTCGCCAGGACTCCCAGGATCTGCGCAGGGCGCTGGCGCCGTTGCGGATGGACACCGAAGGCCGCCTGTCCTGGAAGGGCCAGCCCCTCAAACAGGCCGAGGCCCCCGCCCTGCTGAACAACCAATTGCGACTCCCCATGGCCCTGCTCCGGGAGCGGGCCGCCGTCTACTTCCGCGACCGCAGTGGCACCTGGCGGCGGCTCACGGGCATCACCAGCCAGGGCCAGGCCCTGAAGCCCGGCGCACCGGCCCAGCCAGCCACGGTGGAAGACTTCGAACATCTCTTCAAGGGCGCCCCTGCAGAGGAGATGAGTCGCAGCGCCATGCTCCAGCTGGATGGGGAATGGCGGATGGCCCGCCTGACCATCCTTTCGGGTCGGAAACCCGGGGAGGGCCACCTGGCCCTGCTGGTGGACGTCAGCACCCAGGCCGCCTCCAAGCTGCTGGCCGCCGGCTCCAGCCTCTTCCCCGCCGAGACCCACCAGGCGGCCTTCTTTGGCATCACCCCCAACGGAGGGCTGTACTGCAACTACCAGACCGTGGACACCCAGGCCTGCGTCGACCTGGCCATGGCCCTGCGCCAGAACGGTGGCATTCCTGATCCACGCACCCTGGGCCAGACCCGGACCTTCGAGCGCAAGGCCATGGTGCGCCCCCCGGGCTCCACCACCCCGGTGCTGCAGCACCTGTACATCGCCACCTTCCCGGAGTGGAACTGGCTGGCGGTCGTGTCCGTGGAGGAGGAGGCCCTGGCGGATGCCCTTCTGCCGATGCAGGAGGCCAAGGACGAGATGGTTCGCCGGCTGGTGATCCTCACCCTGATCCTGATCAGCGCCAGTGGCGCCGCCGCCTGGCTGATCGCCCGCGGCATCCGGCGGGAGCTGCGGGAGCTGGCGACCGCCGCCGACGCCATCGCCGACGGCAAGGGTCACCAGGCCCTCACCTACCCGGCGGAGGACGCCATCGGCCGGCTGGTGCGGGCCTTCAACCGCATGTCCGGGGCCGTGGCCGACCGGGAGAACTCCCTGCGGGACCAGATCCGGCAGATGGAGATCAACATCAACGCCAGCGAGCTGCAGGGCCAGGTCTGCTCGATCCTCAACGACCCCGGCTTCGAGCAGCTCAGCGCCCGGGCCCGGGCGATGCGCCAGCGGCGCCTGGAGCAGATCAGCGCATCTGCCCCATCCGCGTCGGCAGCCGCAGGGTCTGCAGGGGATTGCCTACCGCCTGGAGCAGGGCGGGATCAGGTTGAACCGGCAGGCCGCTCGAGCGGCTGAGCTGCACCAGGGTGTCGTTGTAGGTGGCCAGGTTCTGGATGTAGGAGCTCACCGCCTGGCTGATCTCCTGCTGGGCCTGCACCACATCCGTGATCGTGCCGTAGCCGGCGTTGAAGCGCAGGGTCTGGAGGCGCAGCGCCCCGTTGGCCGCCTTGACCCGTTCAGCACCCGCCAGCACGATGCTGCGACCGGAGCGGGCCTGGGCGACCAGGGACTGCACCTCGCTGCGCACCTGCAGCACGGTGGCGCTGTAGGTCTCGGCGGCGGCCGCCGCCTGGCGGCGGGCCGCGGCGGCGTTCATGCGGGCCTGGCCGCCGTCGAAACCGGTGAAGGTGAGCTGCAGCAGGGCCGATCCGTTCCAGGCGTCGGAGCGGGCATTGGGCACGAAGGGCGGGCCCTGGGTGAGATAGCCCACCCCCTTGGTCCAGTAGAGGGACGTGATCAGCTGCAGGGTGGGGCGGTAGGTGGCCAGGTAGATCCGGGCCTGGGCCTCGTTGGTCTGGACGGCGAGGAGCTGCTGCTCGAGCACCTTGCGGTAGGCGAGGCTTGCCGTGATCGAGTCGTCGAGGGAATGGTCCCAGGCGCCGAGGGGCGCGAAGGGCGTGGCGGGGGTGAGGGCGTCGGGACTGGGGGTGGCCAGCAACTGGGCCAGGTTGGCCCGGGCCGTCTCCACCTGCTGTTCGGCGGCCAGCAGGGCCTGGCGATCGGCCAGCAGGACGGTCTGCTGCTTGAAGACCTCCAGTTTGGAGGCCACCCCCATCTGCACCCGGGTCTGGGCGAGGCGATACAGCAGTTCGTCGTTCTCGACGATCTGCCGGCCGGTCTGGACGGCGGCCAGGGCCCGCTGCAGATCGATGTAGGCCGACTGGGTCTTGAGGCGCTGGTCGCGGCGGGTGATCACATAGGTGTCGGCCGCCTGACGGACCAGGTACTTGTTCTGCCAGATCGTGGCGGTCCGTGTGGGATCGATCAGGTTCCAGGTGGTATCGATCTGGCCGATCGCCTGGAAGTAGCTGGCCTCGAACACCCTCTCACTGCTGAGACCGGAGCCCGAGATGGGGAAGCCCGCGGAGGCGCTGAAGGGGTAGTTGTAGAAGGTCTTGGAGGCGTAGGGTCCGCCGTTGAGGCTGAGGTTGAGGGTCGGCCACCAGCTGGCGTAGGCGGCGCCGAGGCTGTTCTGGGTGGCCACCAACGACTGATAGGCGGAGCGCACCACGGGATTGCGATCCACCGCCCAGGCCGCCGCCTGCTCCATCGTCAGGGCCCCCAGGAGCTCGGGGGGCAGGGCCGGCAGGCGGTCGCCGCTGGGCATCGGACCGGGCCATCCCGCCCCCAGCCCCTCCACGGCCTTCACCTCGGGGGGGCTGACCGAGGCCGGCAGCGACTGGGACCGGGCCGCCGACAGCCACGGCATG
This sequence comes from Rhizobium sp. Q54, assembly GCA_943367585.1. Lineage (GTDB taxonomy): Bacteria > Cyanobacteriota > Cyanobacteriia > PCC-6307 > Cyanobiaceae > Cyanobium. The sequence continues at coordinate 216,066 of CALRJP020000004.1, read as the reverse complement.
GTGGCGACGGAGGCCGTCAGGGCGAGACGGGTGAGGCGGACAGACAGGGACAGCAGCGGCGTCGATGGCCCGTGGGCCCAGAAGATGGAACGCCGCTTCATCGCGTCTGGGCGATCACATAGGAGAAGGGAAGATCCAGCAATTTGCCGACCCTGGGCACGAAGGCGCGATGGTTGAAGACGTCATAATCCAATCTCTCGATGACATCAAGGATCCCCCGATACAGCCGCAGCGACGCCCACACGGGCCAGCGGGCATCCGGGGCCAGCCAACGGACCCCGGCCTCGGAGCGGTTGAACCAATCCCTGGCCCGCGCCAGCTGGAAGCGCATCAGCGCCTGCCAGTTCTCGTTGAGTCGGCCGGCCATGAGATCGGCCTCGGAGTAACCGAAACGGTCGAGATCCTCCTGGGGTAGATAGATGCGACCACGGCCGCGATCCTCGCCCACATCGCGCAGGATGTTGGTCAGCTGGTTGGCGATGCCCAGGGCCACGGCGGCTTCCGAGGTGTCGGGGCGCTCGCTCCAGGGGGCGGAGGTGTAGGCGGCGTCGACCCCCATCACCTCCTGGGTCATGAGTCCGACGGTGCCGGCCACCCGATAGCAGTAGAGCTGGAGCTCGGAGAAGCTGGCATAGCGATCGCGCAGCACGTCCATCCGCTGGCCCTCGATCATGTCCAGGTAGGCCTGCAGGGGCTGGGGGAAGCGCTCCATGGTGTCCACCATCACCCTGTCGAGGGCATCGACGGCCCGTCCGGCGAACAGGGCCCGGGTGCGCTCCTCCCAGGCGTCGAGGCGCTCCAGCAGCACCTCGGCAGGCAGGGTCTGGGCCTGGGCGCTGTCCATCAGCTCGTCGGTGCGGCGGCACCAGACGTAGATCGCCCAGATGGCCCGGCGCTTGGCCGGGGGCAGCAGCATCGTGCCGAGATAGAAGGTCTTGGCCCAGCGTGCCGTTTCCTGTCGGCAGGACTCGTAGGCATCCTGCAGATCGGAGGAGAGGCAGGGGGTCAGCGGGGCCAGCACACTCACACCGTTGCCAGGCTCTGGGCGGGGGCTGGGCCCTGGCCGCGGCCGGAGAGGTGGGCGTCCACCGCGGCGGCGCAGAGCTTGCCGCTCAGCACCGCCCCCTCCATCGAGGCCAGGTAGCGCTGCATGGTGAAGCAGCCCGCCAGGAAGAAGTTGGGGATGGGGGAGTCCTGGGAGGGACGCAGCTGCTGGCAGCCGGGCACGGTCTTGTAGACGGAGAGGGGCGTCTTGACGACCACCGACTTGCGCAACCGGGCCGGCGTCTCGCCGGTGAAATGGACAGGGAAGAGGCGCTTGAGCTCCTCCAGGGTGGCGGCCACGATCTCTTCATCGGGGCGGCCGATCCAGTCGGCCGCCGGGGCGAACACCAGCTCGAGCATGGAGCGGTCGGGATCCTCGTACTCGCGGCAGGTGTTGCTCATGTCGGCATAGACGCTGAGCAGATCGGAACGGCTGAACAGCAGATGGTCGATGTCGGTGAGCTTGCGGTCGAACCAGAGGTGGATGTTGATCACCGGCACCCCCCGCAGGCCCTCGAGCTTGCTGAAGTACGGCAGCTGCTTCCAGGGCTCCGGCAGCAGCAGCTTCAGAGGATCGACCGGCATGGCGCTGACGTAGGCATCGGCCTGGATCTCCCGCTCGGGCCGTCCCTTGATGCCGCCGATGCGGAAGCCCGTCACGGCGCCGTCCTGGTCGATGCGGATCTCGCGCAGGGGCGACTCCAGATGCACTTCACCTCCCCTGGCCTCCACATAGTCGACCATCGGCTGGCAGAGCCGCTCCGGCGGGTTGCCATCCAGGAAGGCCATCCTGGAGCCGTCGGTCTCCTGGAGGAAGCGGTTGAGGGCTGTGAGCACCACCGTGCTGGAGATCTCCTCGGGGTTGATGAAGTTGAGCGCCTTGCTCATGGCGAGAAACACTTCATCGTTGACGCGCTCGGGAATATTGTGAATCCGCAGCCATTCACTCCAGCTGTACTTGTCGCATTCCTCCACATAGGACTGGCCGCGCAGCATCGCCGGAACCAGGCCCAGCCCGAAGGCGATCTTCTCCGGCCAGGTGAGCATGTCGTTGTTGCCCAGGATCGCAGCCACGCCGTTGATGGGGGCCGGCAGGTCGGGGAAATCGAAACGGCTGTAGGTGCCCGGAACCTCCTTCTGGTTGAAGATCATCGAGTGGGATTTCCACTGCAGGCGATCCTCGATGTCCAGCTCTGCGAAGAGTTGGCGCATGTTGCGATAGGCGCCGAAGAATATATGCAAGCCGGTTTCATACCAGTCGCCATCGGCGTCCTGCCAGGCCGCCACCTTGCCGCCCAGCACATCTCTGGCCTCGAGCACGATCGGGGTATGGCCGGCGTCGCAGAGGTATTTGGCGCAGGAGAGGCCGGCCAGACCGGCCCCGGCGATGACAACCCGCATGTCGAACCCGAGATCAGCAGCAACCTTATCGGGCCCTCCCGGGCAGGGGTGGCCGGCCGGCGGGGGTCGGGGCGACGGAATCGGGCTCCGTCCTACCTAAAGTCTTCGGAGCACTCAACGGGTGCCGCCCCCTCTTCCCGCATCCCCCGCCCCCGAGGCCAAGCCCATGGTCGAGACGCTGCTCAAGTCCACCACCCGTCACATCCGGCTGTTCACGGCGCGGGTCGAGAACGACGATCTCATCCCCGACCCGGACCAGCTGACCCTCGACATCGATCCCGACAACGAGTTCCTCTGGGACGAGCCGGCCCTCGAGAAGGTGCGTGGCCAGTTCAGGGAGCTGGTGGCCGCCCAGGCCGGCCAGGAACTCAGTGACTACAGCCTTCGCCGCATCGGCTCCGAACTGGAGGGACTCGTCCGGCAGATGCTCCAGGCCGGCGAGGTGAGCTACAACCCCGAGGCCCGGGTGCTCAACTACTCGATGGGCCTCCCCCGCAGCCCGGAAACCCTGTGACCCGCTCCCGCAGCAGTGGCGGCCGACCCGGGCCGGGCGGCTACGCCTCCCGACCCGACCGCTACGACCCCCGCGCCGATCGCTTCGACGATCGCCCCGACCAGCGCGGCGATCGCTTCGCCACCGGCTATGGCCGTGGGGATGATCCGCGCTCCGGGGCCAAGGGGCGGCGGGAGATGAACGGCGGTGGTGGCGGCGGCCGGCCCCCCGCCGGCAACGGCGGCGGCCCACCGGGCGGCGGCGGCCCCAACATTCAGCTGAATGTGGCCACCGTGGCGGTCCTGGCCGGGGTGCTGGTGGTGGGCATCGGCATCGGCAGCGCCGTGACCAGCACCACCCAGGGGAACCAGGGCAACATCGCCAGCGCCCAGCAGCTCGACATGGCGGTGCCCGACCCCGAGTTCTGCAAGCAGTGGGGCGCCAGCGCCTTCGTGATGGACATCGAGCTGTACACCACGATGAACCCGAGCAGCAGCTTCGTGACCCAGCCGACCCTCCAGCCCGGTTGCGTCATCCGCCGGGAGAACTGGTCGGTGCTGCAGAAGGAAGGGGCAGTGACCGCCGAGCAGATGCGCCAGTGCAAGCAGCGCATGAACACCTTCGCCTACATCGGCTCGGTGCGCGACAAGCCGATCGTCCGCTGCGTCTACCAGACCGACATCACCGGCAACAAGTTCCAGACCCGCGGGGTCGCCGGCGCCGCCGATGACGCCGTCGGCATCACGCCGGAGGCCGATCAGTTCTGAGGCCGTTGCGCTCGGCCAGCCCCGGCGTGGTCTGCACCTGGCGCAGGGGGCTGTCCGGGCTGGCGAACACCGGCAGCACCTCGCGGCGGAAGGCGTCGGCGGCCCTTGAGCAGTAGCGGGCCGGGTGGGTGATCAGCTTCAGCTGGCGCCGCACCATCAGGTCGGCCACCTGGGGCCGGTGCAGGGTGCCGGCGGCCAGCTCCCGCTCGATCGACACCACCGGCAGGAACGCCGCCCCCAGGCCCGCCTGAACGGCGTTCTTGATGGCCTCGAAGGAGTTGAGCTCCATCTCGATCTTGAGCCGCTGCACGTCGAGCTTGGAGCGGCTGAGCAGCTGGTCCACCATCTTGCGGGTGGTCGACTGGGCATCGAGGCAGACGAACCCGAGGCGGTAGAGGTCGTCCTTGGTGAGCTCCGGCAGGCGGGAGAGCGGGTGCTTGGGGGGCAGCACCAGGGCCAGTTCGTCGTTGGCGTAGGGCACCACCTGCAGCAGGTCGTTGAGATCCGCCGGCAGCTCGCCGCCGATGATGGCCAGGTCGATCTGGCCGTTGGCCACGCTCCAGCCGGTGCGGCGGGTGCTGTGCACCTGCAGCTGCACCGCCACGTCGGGGTACTTCTGGCGGAACAGGCCGATCATCCGGGGCATCAGATAGGTGCCCGTCGTCTGGCTGGCCCCCACCACAAGGGAGCCGCCGCGCAGGTTGTGGAGATCGTCGAGGGCCCGGCAGGCCTCCTGGCACTGGCTCAGGATCCGGTCGCAGTAGCTGAGCAGCAGGTGGCCGGCCTCGGTGAGCTGGGCCTTGCGGCCGCCGCGGTCGAACAGGGAGACGTCAAGCTGTTTCTCCAGGTTCTGGATCTGGAGGCTCACCGCCGGCTGGGTGACATAGAGGCTGTCGGCCGCCTTTTTGAAGCTGCCCTCACTGGCGATGGCGCGCAGGATGCGCAGCTGGTCGAGGGTGAAAGGCAGATCTGCCATGGGTCGGGGAGGCCGCGGGGGGACCGTTCGCCGGAGCCGGCAGGCCGTGCGGAACTCTAGGGGGCTCTCCCGGTGGCAAGAATCGGCCTGTCACATCCGCTCCAGGACGCCGCATCCCCATGCCCTCGCTCCCCCTGCTGACCCCGGGCCCCCAGCACAGCAGCGTGGTGATGCTGGCCCTGCTGGTGCTGTTCGCCCTGATCCACAGCGGCGGGGCCTCCCTGAGGGTCTGGGGGGAGGAGCGGATCGGGGCCCGGCTCTGGCGCCTGCTGTTCGCCGGGCTCAGCATTCCCTCGGCGGTGGTGGTGGTGGGTTACTTCCTGGCCCACCGCTACGACGGGGTCCGGCTCTGGAACCTGCAGGACCAGCCCTGGGTGGTGCCCCTGGTCTGGACCGGCACGGCCATCAGCTTTCTGTTCCTGTACCCGGCCACCTACAACCTGCTGGAGATCCCCGCCGTGCTGAAGCCGCAGGTGCGGCTCTACGCCACGGGGATCATCCGGGTGAGCCGCCATCCCCAGGCCGTGGGCCAGGTGCTGTGGTGCGCCACCCACCTGCTCTGGATCGGCACCAGCTTCACCCTGGTGGCCTGCGTGGGGCTGATCGGCCACCACCTGTTCGCCGTCTGGAACGGCGACCGGCGCCTGCGCAACCGCTTCGGTGCCGCCTTCGAGGAGCTGCGGGCCTCCACGTCGGTGCTGCCCTTCGCCGCCGTGCTGGACGGCCGCCAGACGCTGGTGGCGGCGGAATTCCTGCGCCCCTCCCAGCTGGGCATCGCCATCGCCATCGGCATTTTCTGGTGGGCCCACCGCTGGATCGGCCTCGGCGCCACCACCTTCTCGCGCACGGCCCTCGCCCACTGGCTGGGCTGAAGCGCCCTCCGGATCGCCGGCCGTTGACGATGGGCAGGCCCCCACAGAGCCGGGGCCAGACCGACGGTCCTGCCTAAACTCGCGCCAACAGAGCCCCCAGGATGCCCTCCGCTTCCGAACTTGCCTGGCTGATCCCAGTGCTTCCCCTGCTGGGGGCCTGCCTCACCGGCCTGGGGCTGATCACCTTCAACCGCACCGTCAACCGCCTGCGCAAGCCGGTGGCCCTGTTGCTGATCACCAGCGTGGGCATGGCCGCGGTACTCAGCTTTGCCATCCTGGCCGAACAGCTGGCCGGAGCCGGCGCCACGGAGGTCCTGTTCGACTGGGCCGGTGCCGGCACCTTCCACCTGCAGATGGGTTTCCGGGTCGACGCTCTCGGCGCCGTGATGCTGTCCCTTGTGACCACCATCGCCCTGCTGGTGATGGTCTATTCCGACGGCTACATGGCCCACGACAAGGGCTACGTCCGCTTCTTCACCTACCTGGCCCTGTTCAGCAGCTCGATGCTGGGGCTGGTGATCAGCCCCAACCTGCTCGAGATCTACGTGTTCTGGGAGCTGGTGGGCATGTGCTCCTACCTCCTCGTCGGCTTCTGGTACGACCGCGATGCCGCCGCCAACGCGGCCCAGAAGGCCTTCGTGGTCAACCGGGTCGGCGACTTCGGCCTGCTGCTGGGGATCCTGGGCCTCTTCTGGGCCACCGGCAGTTTCGGCTTCGAGGAGATCGGTGAACGGCTCTCGGCCGCCGTCACCGGCGGCGGCCTGCCCACCGGGGTGGCCGTGCTGCTCTGCCTGCTGGTGTTCATGGGACCCATGGCCAAGTCGGCCCAGTTCCCCCTGCACGTGTGGCTCCCCGACGCCATGGAGGGCCCCACCCCGATCTCTGCCCTGATTCACGCCGCCACGATGGTGGCGGCCGGCGTGTTTCTTGTGGCCCGGCTGCAGCCGGTCTACGAGCCCTTTCCACAGGTGCAGTTGGTGATCGCCGTGATCGGCACCATCACCCTGTTCCTGGGGGCCTCGATCGCCCTCACCCAGATGGATCTGAAGAAGGGGCTGGCCTACAGCACCGTCTCCCAGCTGGGTTACATGATGCTGGCCATGGGCTGCGGCGCGCCGGTGGCCGGCATGTTCCACCTGGTCACCCACGCCTTTTTCAAGGCGATGCTGTTCCTGGGCTCCGGCTCGGTGATCCACGCCATGGAGGAGGTGGTGGGCCACGAGCCGGTGCTCGCCCAGGACATGCGCCTGATGGGCGGCCTGCGCCAGTACATGCCCATCACCTCCGCCACCTTCCTGATCGGCTGCATTGCGATCAGCGGGATCCCCCCCCTGGCGGGTTTCTGGAGCAAGGACGAAATCCTCGGCCAGGCCTTCAACAGCTTCCCGCTGCTCTGGGCCATGGGCTTCCTGACCGCCGGGATGACCGCCTTCTACATGTTCCGGCTCTATTTCCTCACGTTTGAGGGCTCCTTCCGCGGCCAGGACGCCGGCATCCGCGCCCAGCTGCTGAGCGCCGCGGGCCAGCCCTCCGGCGGGTCCGCCGACGACGACCACCACACCCACGCCAGCCATCCCCACGAATCGGGCTGGCAGATGGCAGCCCCCCTGGTGGTGCTGGCGGTCCCGTCGGTGCTGATCGGCCTGCTGGGCACCCCCTGGAACAGCCGCTTCGGGAATCTGGTCGATCCCGCCGAGGCCGCCGAAGTGGCGGAGCACTTCAGCTGGGGTGAGTTCCTCCCCCTCGCCGGTGCTTCGGTGGCCATCTCCAGCCTCGGCATCGGCCTGGCGGTGCTCGCCTACGCCCTGCACCGCATCGACCTGGGCACGGCCGTGGCGGGGCGCTTCCCGGCCATCAACCGCTTCCTGGCCAACAAGTGGTACCTCGATGCCATCAACGAGAAGCTGTTCGTGCAGGGCAGCCGCCGCCTGGCCCGCCAGGTGCTCGACGTCGACTCCAAGGTGGTGGACGGGGTGGTCAACCTCACCGGCCTGCTCACCCTGGGCAGCGGCGAGGGCCTGAAGTACTTCGAGACCGGCCGGGTCCAGTTCTATGCCCTGATCGTCTTCGGCGGTGTCATCGGCCTGGTGCTCCTGTTCAGCGCCTTCGGCTGAGCCCCGCTGTGTGTGACAACGCCCATCCGGTGGGTGTGTCGGAGGCAGGGATTTCTACACTCCGGCCAGATGGACAGCACCGTTTCTGTGCCCTTTCCCTGGCTGAGCACCGCGATTCTGTTCCCGATCGGCGCCGCTCTGCTGATCCCCTTCGTGCCCGACAAGGGCGATGGCAAGCAGGTCCGCTGGTACGCCCTCGGCGTCGCCCTCACCACCTTCCTCGTCACGGTGGCCGCCTACCTGCGCGGCTATGACCCGGCCGATCCCGGCCTGCAGCTGGTGGAGCGGGTGCAGTGGCTGCCGGATCTGGGGCTGGCCTGGTCGGTGGGGGCCGATGGCCTCTCGATGCCGCTGATCCTGCTGACCAGTTTCATCACCTCCCTGGCCTGCCTGGCGGCCTGGCCGGTCACCTTCAAGCCGAAGCTCTTCTACTTCCTGCTCCTGGCCATGGACGGCGGCCAGATCGCCGTGTTCGCCGTGCAGGACATGCTCCTGTTCTTCCTGGCCTGGGAGCTGGAACTGCTGCCGGTGTACCTGCTGCTGGCCATCTGGGGCGGCAAGAAGCGCCAGTACGCCGCCACCAAGTTCATCCTCTACACCGCCGGCAGCTCCCTGTTCATCCTCCTGGCGGGCCTGGCGATGGCCTTCTACGGCGGCGGCGCCCCCAGCTTCGAGTACACGGTGCTGGCGGCCAAGGAGTTCGGCACCGGCTTCCAGGTGCTCTGCTACGCCGCCCTGCTGATCGCCTTCGGCGTCAAGCTGCCGGTGGTTCCCCTGCACACCTGGCTCCCCGACGCCCATGGGGAGGCCACCGCCCCGGTGCACATGCTGCTGGCGGGCATCCTGCTGAAGATGGGCGGCTATGCACTGCTGCGGTTCAACGTGCAGCTGCTGCCGGAGGCCCACGCCCAGTTCGCCCCCCTGCTGGTGATCCTGGGGGTGGTGAACATCATCTACGCCGCCCTCACCTCCTTCGCCCAGCGCAACCTGAAGCGCAAGATCGCCTACAGCTCCATCAGCCACATGGGCTTCGTGCTGATCGGCATCGGCAGCTTCAGTGCCCTGGGCACCAGCGGCGCCATGCTGCAGATGATCAGCCACGGCCTGATCGGCGCCAGCCTCTTCTTCCTGGTGGGGGCCACCTACGACCGCACCCACACCCTGCAGCTCGACGAAATGGGCGGCGTGGGCCAGAAGATGCGCAAGATGTTCGCCCTGTGGACCGTCTGCTCCCTGGCCTCCCTCGCCCTGCCGGGCATGAGCGGCTTCGTGTCGGAGTTGATGGTGTTCGTGGGCTTCGCCACCAGCGAGGCCTACAGCCTCAGCTTCCGCATCGTCATCGCCGTCCTGGCGGCCATCGGCGTGATCCTCACACCGATCTACCTGCTGTCGATGCTGCGGGAGATCTTCTTCGGCAAGGAGAACCCCGAGCTGGCCTCCCACACCCACCTGGTGGACGCCGAACCCAGGGAGATCTATGTCATCTCCTGCCTGCTGGTGCCGATCATCGGCATCGGCCTCTACCCGCGCCTGGTGACCGACAGCTACCGGGCGGCGATCGAGGCCCTGGTGGAGAGGGAGTCCGTCGCCCTGGTGAAGGTGGGCCGTGCCCCCATACCGTCGGTGATGGCGGCCGGAGCCTTCGGCAACCTGCCACCGGCCCTGCTGCACGCCCCGGCCCTCGGCTGAGCCCCTTCCCGGTCCACCGCAAGGGCCGGTTGGGGGCCGGTTACGAAACCCTGCGCAGGTCCGGGGTGATCGCTCCGTCCTGCGGGGAAGATGCCTACGCTCCTCCATCGCACAGCGAGGCTCTCCATGCGGCAGATCAACTTCCTTCTGATCTTCAGCTTCGGCTTGGCCACGGTGATGTTCACCCTGGAGAACACCACCGCCACCACGGTGCATTTCCTGCCGGGCGTGAGCTCCACCCTGCCGCTGGCCGCCCTGCTGCTGCTGGTGGGCGGCATCGGCGCCACCGCCGCCTGGATCTACGCCGTCTGGAGCGGGGTGGTGCGCAAGGTGGAAACCCTGCAGACCGCCGGCGAAGCGGAGGCCCAGCAGGTGCGGATCAGCGAGCTGGAGAACGATCTGCGCCGCTACCGGGCCACCGTGGATGCCCAGCTGGGGCTGCTGCCGGCCGCCGGGCAGAGTTCGGCTCCGGCCCCCGAAGCGGGCGACGACAGCCTCTCGCTCGCCGCCGACTGAGGCCCATCGGGCCGGTTCGGTGACCTTCGCGACTGGTGCCATCCGGCCGCAGCCGGTAGCTTGCGCTCGGAAGGCCTTCCGAGCAGGACATCGCGCGTGGCAGAAGCGGGTGCCAGACTCGCCATCCGGTTGCTCCAGGACGCGGCCGAGCGGGGTGACATCGACCCGTGGGACGTGGATGTGATCGCCGTCGTCGACGGCTTCCTCGACCAGCTGCGCCAGCGCATCGAACGGCCCAGGCAGCTGGCCCCCCAGGGCGGCAGCTACGAACGGGATCTGGCGGAATCCAGCGAGGCGTTCCTGGCGGCCTCCGTGCTGGTGGGACTCAAGGCGGAGCTGCTGGAATCGGCCACGTTTCCGCCGGAACCCCTGCTGGAGGATCCCTTCGCCGCCGAGGACGACGAGGGCTGGGAGACGGGAGCCATGGCGCTGCCCCGGCGGCCCGAACGGCACCTGCAGCGCCGGCCGGTGGCGCCACCCCCCCTGCAGCGCCCCGTCACCCTGGGGGAACTGATCCGCCAGCTCGAGGACATCGCCGAGCGGCTCGAGCAGGAGGGAGGGGAAGGGCGGCACAGGCCCCGTGCCCGCCGTTACAGCGAACGGGCGGCGATCGCCCAGGTGGCCTCCCTGGCCCACCGGGAGAAACTGCCGGAGACCACCGCCGCCCTCAGCCGCTTCCTGCTGCACTGGTCCCCCACCGCCGAAAGCCTCGAATGGGTGACGTTCGATGCGCTCGTGGGTGCCTGGGCCGAGGCGGTGGACACCGCACCGGACGACGACGGGGACCTGGACAGGGACCGGGTGGGGGTGTTCTGGGCCCTGCTGTTCCTCTCGTCCCAGGGCAAGGTGGAACTGGAGCAGACCGGCGGCCTGTACGGCCCGCTCAGCCTGCGTCGCCGCCGGGAGGAACGGGTGGAGGCGCTCAGCCTGCCGCGGCTGCCGGGGCAGGGGTCAGATAGGGGGCCGGCTCTGGAGGCAGTGGCAGCCTGAGTTTTCTCCGTAGGCTGGATCTTCACCTCCGACATGAAACGACGCCGATGAAGGCGATGATCCTGGCGGCAGGCAAGGGAACCCGGGTGCGGCCGATCACGCACACCACACCCAAGCCGATGATTCCGATCCTGCAGAAACCCGTGATGGAGTTTCTGCTCGAGTTGCTCCGGGAGCACGGCTTCAACGAAATCATGGTCAATGTCTCCCACCTCTCCGAGGAGATCGAGAACTATTTCCGCGATGGCCAGCGCTTCGATGTCCAGATCGCCTACAGCTTCGAAGGGCGCATCAGTGATGGTGAACTGATCGGGGAAGCGATGGGTTCGGCCGGAGGGTTGAAGAAGATCCAGGACTTCCAGGCCTTCTTCGATGACACCTTCGTGGTGCTCTGCGGCGATGCCCTGATCGACCTCGACCTCACCGAAGCCGTGCGGCGCCATCGCGAGAAGGGGGCCATGGCCAGCCTGATCACCAAACGGGTGCCCCGCGATCAGGTCAGCAGTTATGGGGTGGTGGTGACGGACGAGGACGGCCGGGTGCTCTCGTTCCAGGAGAAGCCCTCGGTGGAAGAGGCAGCCAGCGACATGATCAACACCGGCATCTATATCTTCGAGCCGAAAGTCCTCGACTTCATCCCCAGCGGGGAACCCTTCGACATCGCCGCCGACCTGTTCCCCAGACTGGTGGCATCCGGGGCCCCGTTCTATGCCCTGCCCATGGAGTTCGAGTGGGTCGACATCGGCAAGGTGCCCGATTACTGGCAGGCGATCCGCAGTGTTCTGCAGGGGGATGTGCGCCAGGTGCAGATTCCAGGCAAGCAGGTGCGGCCGGGGATCTACGCCGGCCTGAACGTGGCGGCCGACTGGGACAAGATCCACGTCGAGGGGCCGATCTTCGTGGGTGGAATGACCCGGATCGAGAACGGTGTGACCATCATCGGTCCCGCCATGATCGGGCCCAGTTGCCACATCTGTGAAGGCGCCACGATCGACAACTCGATCATCTTCGATTACTCCCGGATCGGCGCCGGCGTCCAGTTGGTCGAGAAGCTGGTGTACGGCCGGTACTGCGTCGATCGCAACGGCGACCATTTCGATCTGCAGGAAGCCGCCCTCGACTGGCTGATCACCGATGCCCGTCGCCAGGACGTGGGCACCCCCTCACCGCAGCAGAAGGCCATGGCCGAGCTGCTCGGCACCGACCTCGCTGCCAGCGGCGCCCCCTAGGCCCGCCAGCCGCAGGATCTGGGGAATGCGGTGCTCGGCCTTGATGGCCATCAGGTGCACCCCCTGGGCGATGGGGCGGTAGGCGGCCACCTGTTCGGCGGCGATCGCCACCCCTTCCGCCGCCGGATCCGCGGCGGCCGCGAGCCGGTCGATCAGGGACTGGGGGATGCGGGCCCCAGGTACCACGCGGTTGATGAACTCGGCGTTTCGGGCCGACTTGAGCAGAAACACCCCGGCCAGCACCGGCAGCCCGAGCGGAGCCGTGATCTCCTCCACGAAGCGGCGCAGACAGGCGGTGTCCATCACCATCTGGGTCTGGAGGAAACGGGCACCGGCCTCCTGCTTGCGCCGCACCCGGGAGCGCAGGCCGCTCCAGCTGGGTGACTGGGGGTCAGCGGCGGCGCCGGGGAAGAGGGCCGTGGCCCCATCGGGCAGCTCCCCCTTCACCGGATCCTCGCCGGCGTTGAGGGCCCGCACCAGCTGCAGCAGCCGCACCGCCTCGAGTTCATTCACCGCCCGGACCCCGGGCTGATCCCCGGCCCGCACCGGGTCACCGGTCAGGCAGAGCAGGTTGCGGATGCCAAGGGCGTGGGCACCGAGCAGGTCGGCCTGGAGGGCGATGCGGTTGCGGTCGCGGCAGGTCATCTGCAGCACCGGCTCGATGCCGACCTCCAGCAGCAGCCGGCACATGGCCAGGCTGCTCATCCGCATCACCGCCCGGCTGCCGTCGGTGACGTTGACCGCCTGCACGAAACCGCGCAGGGACTCCGCGGCCTCGAGGGTGCGGCCGGCATGGCCCCCACGGGGCGGCGTCACTTCCGCCGTGACGGCGAAGCGGCCTTCCGCCAGGGCCTGTCGAAGCTGCAACGGCCATCTCCATGACAGGGGCATCATGGATCAGCCGCTGCCTAGAGTGAAAGCAACCGCCGAGGAGCCGATGGCTGAGCGCAAGCCCCCGGCCCCATCGTTGCCCCCGTCCCCGGAGCGGCCCATCGTGCATCCACGCAACGACTTATCGGAACGGGAGCTCGAGATCATCGAGCTGGTGGCCACTGGCCTCACCAACCAGGAGATCGCCGGCCAGCTGACCATCAGCAAGCGCACCGTCGACAACCACGTCAGCAACATCTTCACCAAGACCGGCGCCAAGAACCGGGTGGCCCTGCTGAACTGGGCCATGGATCACGGCAAGATCTGCCGCGATGGCTTCAACTGCTGCGCCCTTCCCCACGTCGACCCGTCCAGGCCCGGCTGAGCTCAGCGGCCCTGGGGCCGCAGCAGCGCCTCCCGTTCCGCCGCCGGCCACGCGGCCAGTGGTCGGTGCGCCAGGGCCGCATTGCTGAGGTCGGGGCGACCGGTGATCTCCCGGGAACACCAGGGGGGAACGGCCACCGCCTGATCGGCCCGCTCCAGCTCCACCTCCACCACCACCAGGGGGGCATTGGCGTCCTCGAAGACATCGAGCACCCAGTCGCCACCGGGCAGGTCCAGGCCATGGCGGGTCTTGCGCACCTGATGGGCGCTGCGCTCCAGCAGGGCCTCCGCATCGGGGACCGGGATCGGGTACTCGTACTCCTGCCGCGTCAGGGCCTGGCCCGCGGAGGGAGCCGCCACGCCGGCAGCGGGCAGCTTGAGGGTGAGGAACGCCTCCGTGGTGCCATCGACGGCCCGGGCCAGCCGCACCCGCAGGGTGAGCTCCCCGTTCCCGGTGGCCAGGTAGCCCTGGCGGACCGCCCTGGCCCCCAGCGCATGGGGACGCCACTGGTCGCCGTGGACGAGGAAGCGGCGCTCGATTTCCAGGGCCATGGTCAGGGTGGGAGGTTCAGTTGCGGGACGGTTCGCCGGCGGTGAGGCTGCCGGCCCAGTGGAGCTTGTGGGTGAGGGTGCTGTAGTACGAGGGGCTGTGCTCCAGCTGGAGCATCAGCACCGGGTGGCGGCCCCGTTGCAGGACGCAGCGATCACCCGGCTCCAGCACGGTGGCATGGGCGCCGTCCTTCCAGAGCTTCACCCGCCGGCTGGCCTCCCCCAGGGGCCAGACCGACAGCCGCGCCCCCGGCGGAACCACCACCGCCCGGCTGGAGAGGCTCATGGGGCAGATCGGCGTGACCACAATCGCATCGATGCCCGGATGCAGGATCGGTCCGCCGGCGGCCATGGCGTAGCCGGTGGAGCCCGTGGGGGTGGCGATGATCAGGCCATCGCCCCGGTACTGGTCCACCACTTCCCCATCGATCTCCAGCTCCAGCATGCAGGTGGGCGAGAGCTCATCGAGGGCGGGGCGGAAGTAGAAGTCGTTGAGGGCCGTGTGGGGGCCATCGCCGACCCCGCTGAGGTCGTCGCCGGAGGCCACGTCCCCCTCCTGGGGCACGCCGTCGCCCCGGTCGACCCGAGCCTCCAGCATCATGCGCCGCTCGATCGCGAAGCGGTCGTCCCGCAGGCGCTGCCAGAGGGTGTCATGCGGATCATGGTCGCCCGGCTCCCCGTGGCCATCGCCCTGCAGCCTGAGCAGGCGCCGATCGTGGGTGAGGAACCCCAGGTGGCCGCCCACGTTGAAGCTGAGCACCGGCACCCCGTAGCTGGCCATGTGACGGGCCGCCGCCAGCACCGTGCCGTCGCCGCCGAGCACCACCGCCAGATCGGGGAGCTCGCTCTCCGTGGCCAGCAGACCGGGGAAAGGGTTCAGGCCCAGGCCGCTGACGGCGGTGGTGACGAGTACCCCCTGGGAACGCAGATCCTGGGCGCAGCGGCGGGCCTGGCGCTGGGCCGCCTGGCTGCCCTTGCGCAGGATCAGCCAGACCCGCTCAAGCCGCATGGGCCGGATGCCGCGAAACGTGCACGGCTACCAGCGCAGCAGGTTGAAGCGCTCCATGTCGACCGTTTCCCTGTTGCGGTAGAGCGACAGCAGGATGGCCAGGCCGACGGCCGCTTCGGCCGCCGCCACGGTGATCACGAAGATGGCGAACACCTGGCCACGGATGAGCTGGCCATCGAGGTAGTTGGAGAAGGCCATCAGGTTGATGTTGACGGCGTTCAGCATCAGCTCGATGCTCATCAGCACCCGCACGGCGTTGCGGCTGTTGATCAGCCCCCACACGCCGACGCAGAACAGCATGGCCGCGACCGACAGGAAGGCCTCGAGCGGGATCGGAGACGCGAGGTCGGAGCTCATGGCTTGGAGAGGAGGGTGGGCTGGTTTGTGGATTTCTCGATCAGCAGCGGGGTCCGGTCCTTCTCGATCAGCCCCTGATCGGCGGGCTCACCGGTGATCACGTCGGTGTTGAAGACGTCGCGACGGGCGAGAACGATGGCGCCGATCATCGCCATCAGCAGCAGCACCGAGGCCAGCTCGAAGGGCAGCAGGTAATCGGTGAACAGGTGCTCGCCGATGCGGATGGTGGCCTCCTCGCCGACCGGAGTGGGCCCGGGCAGCGCCCAGGCGGTGGTGAAGGCCACCCGCAGCAGCAGGGCGAAGAGGCCGGCGCACACCGCCCCCGACAGGAGGCGACGCACCAGCAGCCCGGGGATGGCGGCGAGGGTTTCCTGCTTGTTCACGAGCATGATCGCGAACAGGATCAGTACGTTGACCGCGCCCACATAGACAAGGATCTGGGCCGCCGCGACGAAGCTGGCGTTGAGCAGCAGGTACAGCCCGGCGACCGAAAGAAAGACGCCGCCGAGCAGGAAGGCGGAATAGACGATGTTGGGCAGCAGGACCACCCCGAGCGATCCGACCACCGTGGTGGCCGAGAGCACAAGGAAGCAGATCTGCTGGGTGGTGGAGGCGATCGACATCAGGACTCTCCGGTGCTGGCGGAAGGGGCGGCGCCGCTGGGGGCAGGTTCCTTCTGGAGGGATTCCAGCACCTGGGCGGGCAGCTGGCCGGCCCGGGGTTCGCTGGCGGGCACACCATGGGGATCGAGGGCGCCCTTGGGCAGGTAGGCCAGCTCGCGCAGGGCGAACACCGCCGGGTCGGAGGTGACGCTGGTGGGCAGGCGGCCGAGGGCGACGTTGTCGTAGTTGAGGCTGTGGCGGTCGAAGGCCGCCAGCTCGTACTCCTCCGTCATGGAGAGGCAGTTGGTGGGGCAGTACTCCACGCAGTTGCCGCAGAAGATGCACACCCCGAAATCGATCGAGTAGTTGCGCAGCTCCTTCTTCTTGGTGGCCTTGTTCATCACCCAGTCCACCACGGGCAGGTTGATGGGACACACCCGCACACACACCTCGCAGGAGATGCACTTGTCGAGTTCGTAGTGGATCCGGCCCCGGTAGCGCTCGGAGGGGATCAGCTTCTCGTAGGGGTACTGGACCGTGATCGGCCGACGGCGCAGGTGATCGAAGGTGACCGCCAGGCCCTGGGTCATGGTCTGGGCCGCGCTCACCGCCTCGCGGGTGTAGTCACCGACTTGTTTGAGAAACCCGAACATGGCTGGGGGCGAGGGGGTTACGGGATGGGGACCATGATGGCCCTGGGGGCGCGGAGCTGTTGGTATCCGCGCGACGGGTTCAGCCGCCGAAGGCGACTGGGAAGGCCAGCTTGAGGCCGGCGGTGACCAGGAGGTTGACCAGGGCGATGGGCAGCAGGAACTTCCAGCCCAGATCGAGGAGCTGGTCGATCCGCACCCGTGGGGTGGTCCAGCGCAGCAGGATCGCGAAGAACACCAGCAGGTAGGCCTTCAGGATCGTGCTGACGATGCCGACCGAACCGGTGATCACCTGGACCAGGGGGGCATCGGGGGAGACGCCGAGCCAGCCGGTGATCCACTCGACGGGGACCGGAAAGCTCCAGCCCCCCAGGTAAAGCACCGACACCAGCAGGGCCGACAGCACCAGGTTGATGTAGCTGCCCAGGTAAAAGAGGGCGAACTTCATGCCGGAGTACTCCGTCTGGTAGCCGGCCACCAGCTCCTCCTCGGCCTCGGGGAGGTCGAAGGGCAGGCGCTCGCACTCCGCAAGGGCACAGATCCAGAAGATCACGAAGCCGACGGGCTGGCGCCAGATGTTCCAGCTCAGGATGCCGGCCCCCGTCTGCTGGGCGACGATGTCGACGGTGCTGAGGGAGTTGCTCATCATCACCACCGCCAGCACCGCCAGGGCCAGGGGGATCTCGTAGCTGATCGACTGGGCCGCCGCCCGCAGGCCGCCCAGCAGGGAGTACTTGTTGTTGCTGGAGTAGCCGCTCATCAGCAGGCCGATGGGCTGAATGCTGCTCAGGGCGATCCAGAGGAAGATGCCCACCCCCACGTTGCTGATCAGCAGGTTCTGGCCGAACGGCACCACCAGCCAGGACAGGATCACCGGCACCACCACGAGCACCGGGCCGAGGCTGAAGAGCACGGAGTCGGCCCGGGCCGGGATGATGTCCTCCTTGAACACCAGCTTCAGGCCATCGGCCAGGGGCTGGAGCACCCCGAGGGCACCGGCGTATTCCGGACCGATGCGCTGCTGCACCGCGGCGGAGATCTTGCGCTCCAGCCAGACACTCACCAGCACACCGACCACGGCCCCCACCAGCACCAGCACCATCGGCAGGGGCAGCCACAGCAGGCGGGCCGCACCGGCGGTGAGGCCCATGGCCTGGGCCAGGTCGATGAAGCTCGACTGGAGATCGAGACCAGGGGGAGCGACGGTGGCACCCATCAGGCCAGTGGACAGCATCAGAGAACTCCGGTGGGGGGAACCTAGGGGGAAACGGGATCAGCCAGGAACCGGACGGCTTTCCAGGGGCAGCCAGCCCCGTTCGACGGGGCCGGTGTAGATCTGCGAGGGACGGTAGATGCGGTTGGCACCCAGTTGTTCCTTCCAGTGGGCCAGCCATCCTGCCGTACGGGCGATGGCGAAGATGGGGGTGAACAGGTCGCGGGGAATACCGAGCTTCCGGTAGACGAGACCGGAATAGAAGTCGACGTTCGGGTAGATCCCCTTCGGCCCGAGGCGGCGCCCGGCCACCTCCTCGAGCTTGAGGGCCACGTCGTACATGGCGTCATGGCCGAAGCGCTGGAAGAGCTCCTCGGCCAGGCCCTGCAGGATCACGGCCCGGGGGTCCTTGACCCGGTACTCGCGGTGGCCGAACCCCATGATCTTCTGCTTCTGGGCGATGGCCCGGTCGAGCCAGGGCTCCACCTGATCGATGCTGCCGATCTGGTCGAGCATGTCGAGCACGTCCTCGTTGGCACCGCCGTGCAGGGGGCCGGCCAGGGTGCCCACCGCCGAGGCCACCACCGCGTAGGGGTCGGTGAGGGTGCTGGCCGTGACCCGGGCACTGAAGGTGCTGGCGTTGAGGCTGTGCTCGGCGTGCAGGATCAGGCAGGCGTCGAAGATCCGGGCCGCCAGGGGATCGGGCTCCCGCTCGGTGAGCATGTAGAGGAAGTTGGCCGAGTAGGCCAGGTCGTCCCGGGGCTGGATCGGATCCTGACCCTTCCGGATCAGCTGGAACGCCGCCACCATCGTGGGGATCTTGGCGATCAGCCGCACCACCGCATCGACGATGTACTGGGGGTCGTAGAGGGCGCGGCGGGAATAGAAGAGGCCCAGGGACGCGGCGCTGGCCTGCAGGGCATCCATCGGATGGCCCGTGGCCGGGAAGCACTTCATCATGTCCCGGATGCGGAAGCTGAGCCGCCGGTGCATCTGCACCTCCTGCTCGAACTCCCGCAGCTGGAAGATCGTCGGCAGCTCCCCCCAGATCAGCAGGTAGGTGGTCTCCAGGAAGCTGCTGTGGCTGGCGAGCTGCTCGATCGGATAGCCCCGGTAGGTGAGCAGCCCCCGCTGCCCCTCGATGTCGCAGATGGCCGACTGGGTGGCCGGCACCCCCTCGAGCCCGGGGCGGAAGGTGGGCGGAGACGGCGCTGGCGCCGACGGCGAGGGGGGGGTGCCCTGAGGGTCGTTCGCCTCTGGGGTGCTCGCCGCCGCCATGCCGCTTCCTGTGGATGGGACGAACTTAGGCGCAGGAACGGGCCCCTGCCGTAGCGCCGGCTGCCGGCTCAGGGGCGGGGAAGCCAGAGCCTGGGGCGCGTCAGCCACTCCAGGCGGGCCGTGCCGGCCAGCGCACCGCCGACCTCCACCACCGGAAGGCGGAGCAGGGCCAGGCCCGCCTTGCGCAGGGTGATGGCGCCGGGTGGCGCCCCGATGAGGCGGGACGCCAGCAGGCCCAGATCCGGCTCATGGCCCACCAGAAGCACCCGGCAGGATGGGGAGTCCCCACCCCGGGAGAGCCAGGCCGGCAGCAGGGGCAGGGGATCCCCGCCGGGCTCCAGGGCCTGGGCCAGCTCGATGGCGGGGGCCAGCCCGACCATCCGGGCAATCTCGGCGGTCTGCCAGGCCCGGGCCAGGGGGCTGGAGAACAGACGGTCGGCCCGCAGGCCCAGGCGGGCGGCCCGCTCCAGCACCTGGCGGGTGCGGGCCCGGCCGGCGACGGTGAGCTCTCGCCCCGCATCGGCCCGGGCGGGGCTGCGCTCCTCGGCGATGCCATGGCGCAGCAGGAGCAGCTCCCAGGCCGGTGCCGCCATGGTCAGGATCCTCCGAAGGCGAGTCGCGCTTCGACCGCCAGGACGCCGGGCTCACCCTGGAGCGCCAGGGCCAGGCCGGTGACGGGCTCACCCAGGGGTCCCCCGGCCAGGGCGGTGAGGCGCTGCCAGGGCCGCCAGACCGCCAGCACCTCGCGGGCCCGCGGACCATCCAGGGCCCATTGCAGGGCCGCCGCCGGAACGGCGAGGGCCTCCAGCTGCTCCTGCAGGCGGCCGCCCCCCTGCTTCTGTGGGCCATCGAGGCTCTCCAGCTGGCCGAGGGATTCCCCCCACCAGGCCTGGTCGCCCCGTTGCCAGCGCCAGCCCAGCAGCGGCGCCTGCAGCTGTTCCGACCTGCCGTCCCGGCGGGCCGGGCCGGCCTGCAGCCGGGTCCAGGCCAGCAGCGGGTGACCGTCCACCTCGAGGGGGGCGGCGATCAGGCCATCGGCCGCCAGGGCCGCCTCCAGCGCCGAGGGCTCGGGGCGATCGGCCGCCGTGCCCAGCAGCCAGCGATCACCGCTGGCGGCGGCCAGCAGCGGCCCCCCGTCGGCCCCCACCACCAGGGCGGGCACCGGGCCCGTGGCCTCCGCCGTCCCCACCAGGCGGGCGAGCAGCGGTTGCAGCAGGGGGATCGTGGCCAGGGTCGCGGGGTCCTGCACCAGGGCGAGGCTGGCGGCGGGACGGTGCAGGGCGGCCATCAGGGCCTGACCCAGGCCGGCATCGGCGCCCACCTGCGGCAGGGCGATCTCCGCCGGCAGCCCGAGCAGGCCGGACAGCCGCAGGCTTGGCCCATCGGGCCGCAGGGCCAGCAGCAGCCCACCGGGCCTCTGGTCGGCGGAGGACGGCAGCGGCAGACCGAGCCAGCGCTCGAGGGCCTCGGGGGCGACCTGGAGCAGGGCGGCGCCGGTGCCCAGTCGCCGCAGACCCTCCTGGAAGGACGCCTGGCCGGCCTGGTTGAGCTCAGGGATCTGGGACACATCCAGCGCCTGCTCCAGCACACCCCGCCCCGAGGCGATCAGCACGAGGTCGTCATCCACCAGGGCCGTGGCCAGGGGCATCGGCGTGCGGCCCAGCAGGGCCCCCCGGCCGCTGATCAGACCCATGCCCCGGTAGGTGCTGATCTGAAGGTCCGTGCCCGCCAGGCTGCGGGTCTGCCAGAAGCGCTGCAGAAACTGGCGGGCGCCGTCGTCGTCGCGGCTGCCCAGGGCCAGCAGCCAGCCCCCCCTGGGGGCGCCTGGGGCCTCGCCGGCGTCCGCCTCGAACAGGGCCAGACCCACCGGTGCCGCCAGCCAGGACCGCAGTTCACCGTCGTAATCCAGACCCGCCGCGGCGAAGGCCCCATCGCGCAGCCGGCCGACCGCCTCCGCCGCCTGCCGCCTCTGGCGGGGCGGCGCGACGGCCCGGGCGTAATCCAGGGGCTGGTCGCCGTCACTGAACAGATGGAAGCTGAGGGCCGCATCCCGGGGGACGAACCGGGCCGCCCGCGGCACCACCAGCGGCAGGCGCTGCAGGCGCAGGGCACTGCGTTGCCACACCAGCCACCAGCCACCGAGCCCCAGTCCGAACACCACCAGCACCAGGGCCAGCAGCACCGCCAGGAATGGGCGGGCCTTCATGCGTTCTCAGCAGGATGGGACCATCCTGACGCCACCCCCCCTCCGACGCCCGCCATGGACGAGACGACCCACCCGGGGACCCCCCGGACGCTCACCGCCGCGGACCTGCAGCGGCGCCTTGGGGCCGGGGAGCCGCTCCGGATCGTGGACGTGCGCGAGGACGGCGAACTGGCCCTGGCCCGCTTGCCGCTGGAGGTTCTGCACCTGCCCCTGAGCCGCCACCCGGAATGGCTGCCGCGACTGGAGGCCCTGCTCGACCGGCAGGAGCCGGTGGTGGTGCTCTGCCATGCCGGCATCCGCAGCTGGGACTTCGGCTGCTGGCTGATCCAGGAACGGGGCTACGCGGAGGTCTGGAACCTGAAGGGGGGCATCGACGCCTGGAGCCGGGAGGTGGATCCCCAGGTTCCCCGTTACTGAGCCCACCGGACGGGCCTGGGAAGGGACCACACCTACCTAGGATTAAGAATCTGTTTTCTTTGCTGTCTCCCCCCCGTCCTTGGACACGCTGCCGCGCCGACAACAGGAGGTCCTACGGGCCACGGTGCGGCACTACGTGGACACCGTTGAACCCGTGGGGAGCCACACGCTGGTGCGGCGTTTCGGTCTGCCCGCCAGCCCCGCCACCGTCCGCACGGCCATGGGGGCCCTGGAACAGCGTGGCCTGCTGACCCAGCCGCACACCTCCGCCGGCCGGATCCCCAGCCAGCGGGGCTACCGCCTCTACGTCGACCAGCTGCTGCCGGCCCCGGGGGCCGCCGCCCTGCAGCTGGAGCGGGAACTGGCCGGTATCAGCCTGCAGTGGGCCGCCCTCGATGATCTGCTGCTGCACCTGGCCCGTCGCCTGGCCGACCTCACCGGGCTTCTCAGTCTGATCACCCGGCCCCAGCGCCCCAGCCCCCTGCTGCAGGCTGTGCGGCTCGTGCCGAGCGGCGACCGTCTGCTGGTGTTTCTCGTCCAGGGTCCCGACTTCAGCACCAGCCTGAACCTCCGCCTCGGCGCCGGCCTGGAGGAGGAACTGCCCATTCTGGAGCGCTGGACCAACCAGCAGCTCCGTGCCGGCGGCGACGGCCGCATCCCCTGGGAGCGGCTGCCGGCCGAACTGCGCCGCAGCGGTGGCCTGCTGCGCCAGGCCCTCGACAGCCACGGCCGTATTCGCAGCGAAGAGCTGGACGCCGTGGTGGCGGCCGGCCTGGGGGGACTGCTGGCCCAGCCGGAATTCAGCCACAGTTCCAGCCTGCTGCCGGTGGTGCAGCTGGTGGAGCATGGCCCCCGCACGCTGCTGGGTCTCAACGGGGACCCCGCCGCCATCGCCAGCGATGCGATCTGGATCGGCACCGAGCATCCCCATGCCGCCCTCGGCCAGTGTTCGGTGGTCCAGGCCACCTACCGCACGGGCCATGGCGGCCGCGGCCAGGTGGGGCTGGTGGGGCCGATGCGCATGGCCTATGCCACGGCGCGCGCCGCGGTCCAGTCGGTGGCCTCGATCCTGGAGAGGCTGCTCAGCTGATGACCTATTGCCTCGGCTTTCTGCTCCAGAGCGGCCTGGTGTTCGCCTCCGACTCCCGCACCAACGCTGGGGTGGACTACATCTCCAGCTACAGCAAGATGCATGTGCTGGCGCCGGCCCCCGACCGGCTGTTCGTGCTGATGGCGGCCGGCAACCTGGGCACCACCCAGGCCGTGCTCAACCGCATCCGCCGCGACATCGAGAACCACGGGGCCGGGCCGAGCCCCCAGTGGAGCCGCCACGATGATCCCCCGGCCGGGCCGAGCATGCTCACGGCCCGCTATCTGTTTGAAGTGGCCGATTACATCGGCCGGCTCAACGTGATGGTGCAGAAGGAGTTCAATCCCAACCTGCGGCAGGCGGGCGCCAGCGGCGAGGCCAGTTTCATCCTCGGTGGCCAGATCGCCGGCCAGCCCCATGGGCTCTACATGATCTACCCCCAGGGCAACGCGATCATGGCCACCGCCGACACCCCCTTCCTGCAGATCGGCGAAACCAAGTACGGCAAACCGCCGCTGGATTACATCGGCCGTCCCGACCTCTCCCTGGAGGATGCGGCGCGCCTCTGCCTGGTGTCGGAGATCGTCACCCGGCGCTCCAACCTCACCGTGGGGCCCCCCTTCGAGATCGCCCTGGTGCGCCGCGACGAATTCAAGGTGGGCCGGCACCTGAAACTGGACAAGGAGGCTCCGGAAATCCAGCACACCATGGATGTTTGGGCCCGCCACATGCAGGAAGGCCTCAACAAGCTGCCCCGATTCCCGTGGGAGCAGGATCCCCTCTGAAGCCGGATCAGAAGGGACGCTCCATCCCCAGCGTTCGCAGGTAGAAATAGACCTGCAGCAGCAGACCGACCGGGGCGCTGGCAAGCCAGCCATAGACGCTCCACGAAACCACCTGAATTCCCCAGAACGCGAATCCCACAGGGGCGATCCAGGCCGGCAGGACGACAGCCTGAAGTTGCGGCGGGAATCCGGAGAGTGAGGCCCATGTCTGTTGCCAGTCCAATGGGGTTTCAATGGCGAGGATGAAGGCCGACATCAAACAGAGAATCACCCAGCGCCCGTGGTCCCAGGCAGAGAAGAAGACGGGCGCCATGCAGAGAAACTGCAGCAGGGCGGCCGCCACGAAGAACCAGGCACGGATCCGCGACTGGCGTCCGATCACCGCCGCCAGCAGAACGACTCCACTGACGCTGGCCAGCAGAATGATCAACCAGAGCGGGATGCCGTAATGAAGCTTGGCCAGCACGCCCTGGGAATCGGCGACGTACTTTTCGGCTGGCAATGAAAGCCAGGCGATGGCCCCCTGGGGGCCAGGGAAAGGAACACCCGGATCGAAGGCGCCCCTCCAGGACTGGGCGATGGCCTGAACCCGGGAGTCCGTGCCTCGGAACCACAGCACCGCAGCCAGGGAGAGGAGCGGCAGCACCAGCCAGGTCAGGCTGGTCGCGACACGGCGGACGACACGGGTCAGTCCTGAACGGCCCCCGGCCAGGGCTCGCAGGAGGATCAGAGCCGAGAACGAAGGCAGGGCCAGGAAGGCGATGACCTCATGGGACAGGATCCCCACCGCCAGAACCAGGCCCGCCAGGAACCCATGCCAGGGCTGCCGCTGGGAAAAGATCAACCGCACCGCCCAGGCAAACAGCAGCAGAACCAGAAGATCCTTACGGATCAGGATGCGATCGATGAACACCGGATAGCCGAGCAGCGGTGTTGTCAGCAGAACCCATCGGGGCACGATGCCGGCAGATCGACGCCACAGATAAACACTGAAGACGGCGTAAAGAATGACGCAGGCCGTGACAATGCTGGCATTGGGCGCCACACTCCATTGTTCATACAGCCCATGGATGAAGGCTCCCGGCAAACCCCTGCGCTGAAAACCTCCGGCGTAGTTGGTCAACCACTCCGTGAGTCCATAGTTGGTCGTGAAATCGAGTGTTCTCCCGGCGAGGTGGAACACATAAACCAGGCGCTCACCAAGATGGGCCGCAAACGCAAGCCCGAAGGCGAGAAGAAGAAGGCGGTCGAGCCGATCCTGACCCTGGCGATCAGCCGTGAGCTCCGCCATGGCGATTCGCCAGTGTGATCGCTGAGTTTAGGTCGGGTTTCCGATCCCGCCCCCCCATCCCAGGCCCAGAGCTTGGCCAGTGCCTGCCCGGCGCGGTGACCGGAGCCGATCAGGCCCCCATGGCGTCGCCCAGCTTCTCCGCCACCGTGTTGACGTCCTTGTCGCCGCGGCCGGAGAGGTTGAGCACCACTTCGGTGCCGGGGGCGAGGGTGGGGCAGAGGGATTCCAGCCAGGCGAAGGCGTGGGCCGTCTCCAGCGCCGGGATGATGCCCTCCAGCTCACTCACCCGCTGCAGGGCCTCCAGGGCCTGGGCATCGGTGACGGCCGCATATTCGGCCCGGCCGATCTGGCGCAGGTAGCTGTGCTCCGGCCCCACCCCCGGGTAGTCGAGACCGGCGCTGATCGAGTGGGCCTCCTGCACCTGACCTTCGTCGTCCTGCAGCAACAGACTCATGGCACCGTGCAGCACCCCCACCCGGCCCTCGGTGATGGTGGCGGCATGGCGACCGGTGGCCACCCCCTCGCCGGCCGCCTCCACCCCGATCAGCCGCACGCCGGCGTCCTGCACGAAGGGATGGAACAGGCCCATGGCGTTGGAGCCGCCGCCCACGCAGGCGATCAGCACATCCGGCAGACGGCCGAAGGCCTCGAGGCACTGGGCCCTGGCTTCCTGGCCGATCACGGCGTGGAAATCCCGCACCAGCATCGGGTAGGGGTGCGGGCCGGCCACGGAGCCGAGGATGTAGTGGGTGGTCTCCACGTTGGTGACCCAGTCGCGGATGGCTTCGCTGGTGGCGTCCTTGAGGGTGGCGGTGCCGGCGGTGACGGGCTGGACGGTGGCGCCCAGCAGGCGCATCCGGAACACGTTGAGGGCCTGGCGGCGCATGTCCTCCGCCCCCATGTAGATGACGCACTCCAGCCCGAAGCGGGCACAGACCGTGGCGGTGGCGACGCCGTGCTGGCCGGCGCCGGTTTCGGCGATGATCCGTTGCTTGCCCATCCGCAACGCCAGCAGGGCCTGGCCCAAGGCGTTGTTGATCTTGTGGGCGCCGGTGTGGTTGAGGTCCTCACGCTTCAGCCACAGGCGCGGCCCCCCCTCCGGACGGCGGTAGTGGGCCGTGAGGCGCTCGGCCTCGTAGAGCGGCGTGGGACGCCCCACGTAGTGGCGCAGCAGGTGGTCCAGCCGGGCGGTGAAGGCGGGGTCGGCCCAGGCCTCGGCGGCGGCGGTCTCCAGCTCCGCCAGGGCGGGCATCAGGGTTTCGGGAACGTACTGACCGCCGAAGGGGCCGAACCGGCCCAGGCCATCCGGGCGGACCGACGGCTGCAGCTCGGCCGGATCGACGCTGCGGGCAGGGACGGTGCTGGTCACCGGCGGAACGGAAGGGGATGATTCACAGTAGGGAGGCATCCCCCGGCACGGCTGGGAGGGACCCGGGGATTCCGGTGGGCCACCGCAGAATCAGGGGCGGCAGCGGCTGCCGGCCCCGTTCCCAACGAACGCCAGAGATGCTCCCCCACCACTACCTCTCGTCCCTGACGCTGGCCGAACGGCTGTATCGCCAGCAGCCCGACGTGGCGGAGCGGATTTACTCACCGGCGGTGCTGCAGTTCCTGCGGGACGGTGTGATCCTCTTTCCCCAGGTGATCGACCCGGATCTCCTTGACCGGGTCGACGCCGACCTGGCCGAGCTGCCGAGGCTGGCCCGGACGTCCCTGCTGCACGGCATGATCGGCATCGATGGCACGGCGGAGCACTACGAAGCCAGGGTGCTGCGCAACCTCTCCAAGCTGGGCGTCACGGATCTGCGGCAGGCGGGCCCCGGACTGAAGCTCAACGACCTGCATCGCTACTTCGATTCGGCCCGTGACCTTGCCTTCTCAGAGCCGGTCATCCGTTTCCTCGACGAACTCTTCGGCTCGGCACCGGGCCTGATTCAAACGCTGACCTTCTGGAAAAGCAGCGAACAATCGCTGCACCAGGATTTCTCCTACGTGCACCATCACAGCCGGCTGGGCCACCTGGCGGCCGCCTGGATTCCCCTGGAAGACATCAGCGACCAGGCCGGGCCGCTCGTCTACTACAAGGGCTCCCATCTCCTGGAGGACCATCAGTTCTACGACTGGAACCAGGGAGGAATTCTGGCCAGCCGCGACACCGACCAGGCGACGTCAGCGGGCTACGGGCACTACCTGGACACCCTGATCGAGCAGCAGGGCTGGACACCGAGCATCTACCTGCCCAGGCGCGGCGACCTGCTGATCTGGCACGGGGCGCTGATTCACGGCGGCACCCCGATGGTGGATCCCAGCCTCACCCGCCGCTCCTACGTCTGCCACTACACGGCCGCGGCCCACCACAAGGCCATGGCCCGCCATCGCGTCGGGAATGGCTACGACTTCTCCGAACCGCCCTCCCTGCCCGAGACGATGCGCCCCCGATCCCTGCCCTCCAGACTGGCCTCGGCCGCCGGCCGCCGGGTGAATCGACTCCTCAAGGGGGGCCGGGCCCATGCCTAAGGGCGGCTGGAGGGAGTTCAGCGGCTCGGAGAGCCTGCAGCGGCCCGAGGCCGCGTCAGCCCCGACCTCCCGGGGTCTCCAGCGGGTGCGCGTCCAGCGCACCCGGGCGGGGAAGGGCGGCAAGCTCGTCACCACGATCATGGGACTGGAGGCCCCCGAGGCCGAGGCGCGTCAGCTGCTCAAGCGACTGAAGGCCACCGCCGGCACCGGCGGCACCCTCAAGGACGGGGTGATCGAACTGCAGGGGGACCATGTGGCGGCGGCCCTGGCCGCCCTTGAGAAGGACGGCTACCGCCCGAAGCAGGCGGGGGGGTAGGGGAGAATGCGGCCCGAAGCCCCCGCCCCGTTTCCGTGTCCGAGATGACCTCGCCTGCCAAGGCCACCAACATCGTCTGGCACCACTCCACCGTGACCCGCGCCGCCCGGGCCCACCAGCGGGGCCACCGCAGCGCCATCCTCTGGTTCACGGGGCTCTCCGGGGCGGGGAAGAGCACCCTGGCCAATGCGGTCAACTCGGCCCTTTTCGAGCAGGGGCTGGCCTGTTACGTGCTGGATGGCGACAACGTCCGCCATGGGTTGTGCAGCGATCTGGGCTTTTCCGACGCCGATCGCGAGGAGAACATCCGCCGGATCGGTGAAGTGGCGAAGCTGTTCCTGGATGCGGGCGTTGTGGTGCTCACGGCCTTCGTCTCCCCCTTCCAGGCCGACCGCCAGCGGGCCCGCGCGCTGGTGGAAGACGGCGATTTCCTCGAGATTCACTGCGCCGCCGACCTGGCGGTCTGCGAGCAGCGGGACACCAAGGGGCTCTACGCCAAGGCCCGGGCCGGGGAGATCAAGGAGTTCACCGGCATTTCCAGCCCCTACGAGGCCCCCGAAGCCCCCGAGCTGCGGGTGGCCACCGGCGAGCAGAGCCTCGAGGACTCCGTGGCCCAGGTGATGGCCGAACTGGAGCGGCGCGGCATCATTCCGGCTCCGGCGGAGCCCTGAACGGTTCGGCGCGCAGGCGCAGGGCCCAGGCATCGAGGAAGGTCTTGGAACAGCTGGCGACCGGCACCGCCAGCAGCAGACCCAGCAGTTCCCCCAGCCCCAGCAACGCCCCCAACCGCGCGCCGATCGGCAGGCTGATCAGCAGCCAGGCGGGCTGGAGACCCACGATCGAGCCCATCAGCCGCGGCTGGATCACCTGGTCGACCACCTGGCCGACACTGATCGCCACCGCCAGCACCTCGAGGCCGGTGCGCGGATCCTCGAGCGCCAGCAGCACGCTCACCCCCACGATGGTGAGGGCACTGGCGTAGGGGATCAGGGTGGTGAAACCGATCGCCACGGCGAACAGCACCCCGTACGGGATCCCCAGCAGGGTGAACACCAGGCTCTGGGCGCCGCTGAGGATCAGGGCCAGCACCACCTGACCGGCGAAATAGCCCCGGAAGGTGCGATCGAGGGTGCTGAGCACCAGGGCGCGGGTACCGGAGGGAAGCCATTCCGCCAATCCCCTGGCGATGCCTTCGCCCCCCAGCAGCAGGAACACCGCCAGCACCAGCACGATCACCGTGTTGACGGTGATGCTGACGGTGGCCCCCAGGATCCCCAGCACCTGCTGGCTGAGCTGGGAGGCGATCTTGCTGGTGCGGGTGATCAGGTCGCTGCTCAGCCCGCCGAAATCGGTGGGCAGCCCCCGTTCGGTGGCCCAGCTCTGCAGCTGCCCCAGCAACGTTTCCCCCTCCGCCAGCCAGCCCGGAAGGGCGAGCACCAGGTCGCCGAGCTGCTCCACCAGGCGGGGCACCAGCACCAGGGCCGCCAGCACCACCGCCGAGAGGCTCAGGCCCAGCACCAGCAGCAGGGCGAGGGCCCGTGGCAGTCCCCGCCCGATCAGCCAGCGGCTGGGGATGTCCAGCAGAAAAGCCAGCAGGGCGGCCGTCAGGAACAGGGCCGGGAACGGAGCCAGGGGCACCAGCAGCTGGCGCAGCACCCAGAGGTTGAGCACCAGCAGGGGCAGGGCCAGGGAGAACCGCAGCCAGGGAGGCAGGACCAGCCGCTCGAGCATCAGCGGGAGCGGGGCCTGGCCCCGGAGGATCGACGATCGCCGACCAGCTTGGCCTGCCGGGCCGGCGACCGCCAGCGCCTCATCCCTGGCCCATCGCCGCCAGGTAGGCGGCACTGCCGAGGGCCTGCAGGCGCCCATCCTTGGCCACCACCTGATCGTGCAGCCCCCGGCGGTGGGCCTCCAGGGCGTCGGCGAGCACCGGGTCGGCGATGGCCAGAATCGAGGCCGCCAGCAGGCCGGCGTTGAGGCCGCCGCCGATCGCCACCGTGGCGACGGGGATCCCCGCCGGCATCTGCACGATCGAATGGAGGGAGTCCACCCCGGAGAGGGCCTGGCTGCGCACGGGCACGCCGATCACCGGCAGCATGGAGAAGGCCGCCACCATGCCGGGCAGGTGGGCCGCGCCGCCCGCGCCGGCGATGATCACCCGCAGGCCCCGGGACGCGGCCGCCTCAGCGAATTCCGCCATCTCCCGCGGCGTGCGGTGGGCCGAAAGCACCCGCACCTCACTGGCCACCCCCAGCTGCTCCAGGATCCGCACGGCCGGCTCCAGCGTCGGCAGATCGGAATCGCTGCCCATGACGATCGCCACCCGGGGCTGGGGGGTGGCGGTGGACGGGGCGGCTTCGGGGTCCATGGGGCGGGGGCAGCGAGGATGGCATTGTCCCGTCCCGCGGCTGCCCGGATGCGCTGGCTGACCAACCTGCGACTGGCGGGCGATGACCCGGCCTGCGGCGAGGGGCTGGGGCGCTGGCGGGTGGCTGTCGACGGCGACGGGCTGATCGCCAGGGTCCGGCCGACGCCGCCGGGGAGCCGGGCCGCCGGCGAGGACTGGGGCGGCGACTGGCTGTCCCCGGGGGGCGTGGACCTGCAGATCAACGGCGGCCTGGGGCTGGCCTTCCCCGAGCTGAACCTCGACGACCTGCCCCGCCTGCAGGCCCTGCTCGAGCTGCTGTGGAAGGACGGGGTGGACGCCATCTGTCCCACCCTGGTGACCTGCGCTCCCCAGGCCCTGCGCCAGAGCCTGACGGTGCTGGCCGAGGCCCGACGCCGGCACCGGCCCGGGCGCTGCCGTCTGCTGGGCGCCCACCTGGAGGGGCCGTTCCTGGCGCCGGAGCGCCGGGGCGCCCATCCGGCCCAGCACCTGCAGACACCCAGCCGGGCTGCCCTTGAGCGTCTGATCGCCGGCTTCGCGGGCGGCCCAGAGGCCGATGTCGCCGTGGTGACCCTGGCCCCGGAGCTGGAGGGGGCCGCCGAGGTGATCGCAGCGCTGCGGGCCGCCGGCGTGGTGGTGAGCCTGGGCCACAGCGGCGCCGATGCGGTGCAGGCCCGCAGGGCCTTCTCGCAGGGGGTGGGGATGCTCACCCACAGCTTCAATGCCATGGCCGGGCTGCACCACCGCGCCCCTGGACCGGTCGGAGAGGCCCTGCTGCAGGGGGAGGTGGCCCTGGGGCTGATTGCCGACGGCGTCCACGTGGACCCCACCATGGCGGTGCTGCTGCAGCGGCTGGCGCCCCGGCAGGTGGTGATCGTCAGTGACGCCCTGGCCCCCTACGGACTGGCCGACGGCCGCCACCGCTGGGACGAGCGCGTCCTGCTGGTGGAGGACGGCAGCTGCCGGCTGGAGGACGGCACCCTGGCCGGGGTGACCCTGCCGCTGCTGGAGGGGGTGCGGCGGCTGGCCGGCTGGGGCGGCCGGGTGGACGCTTCGATCGCCGCGGCCACCCTGGCCCCCCGGCGCCTGCTGGGGGAACGGCGGCCGCTGGAGCAGCTGCTGCTGGGGCGGCCCCTGGCGGACACCCTGCGCTGGAGCACGGCCGCCGATGGGCGCCTGGACTGGCGGCGCCCCGCGACAATGCCCCTGGCCCCAGCTCCCTAGGATCCGGCCCACCCGAACGGCCCAGCGCCCCATGCCCCCGGAACTGCAACCCCCCGCGCCCGCCGAGGCACAGGCTGAGACGCAGGCCGAGAAGGCCGAGGTGCAGGCCTACTTCGAGAGCACCGGCTTCGAGCGCTGGAACCGCATCTACAGCGACAGCGAGGAGGTGAACCGGGTCCAGCGCAACATCCGCCTCGGCCACCAGAAGACCGTGGACGCCGTGCTGGCCTGGCTGCAGCAGCAGGGCGACCTGGCCAACCGCAGCTTCTGCGACGCCGGCTGCGGCGTCGGCAGCCTCAGCCTGCCCCTGGCGGCCCTCGGCGCCGGCTCAATCGCCGCCAGCGACCTCTCCGCCGCGATGGTGGCCGAGGCCAGCCGCCGGGCCTCCGAGGCCGGTCTGGCCTCGGAGCGGCTCAGCTTCAGTGCCTCCGACCTGGAGAGCCTCCAGGGCCGCTACGACACGGTGATCTGCCTGGACGTCTTCATCCACTACCCCCAGGCGGCCGCCGAAGCGATGGTGCGGCACCTGGCGGCCATGGCCGAGCGGCAACTGATCGTCAGCTTCGCCCCCTACACCCCCCTGCTGGCGGTGCTCAAGCAGATCGGCCAGCTGTTCCCCGGGCCCAGCAAGACCACCCGCGCCTACACCCTGCGGGAAGACGGCATCGTGGCGGCAGCGGCCGCGGCCGGCTTCCGCCCCGTGCACCGCAGCCTCAACCAGGCGCCGTTCTATTTCTCCCGCCTGATCGCCTTCGAGCGCGACCTGGCCTGAAGCGAACCTGCCGGGGTGGCTGGAGCGGTGCCTCGCCCGTGTGACGCCGGAGGCCATGATCCGGGGGCCTTGCGGAAGGGGGATCCAGAGTCTGTACAGGCTGTACAGATCCCAAAGGCCGAGCAGATCCCACTGGCCGGACAGATCTCAGAGCCCGACGGGCCAGCCAGCCAATGACCTTCCACAGCGCCCGTCAGCCCCAGGGCGCGCCGCTGTCCGGGTCCACGGCCGGTGGGGCCTCCAGCTCCAGGAGCGACCCATCGGGGCGGTGCAGCCGCAGCCAGCGGGCCTGGAGCCGGTAGCCGCCCTCCCCCGGCAGCCCCCCGGGCCGGGCCCGCCCTCCCGCCAGATACAGGCGATCCCCCCACAGCGGCGCCCCGATCGCAGCGCAGTGGATGCGGATCTGGTGGGGTCGTCCGCTGACGATCGCCACCTCGACCAGATCGGCCTCGCCGCCTTTCGCCAGCAGGGTGAGCTGGCTGCGGGCCGGCAGGGCGGCCGGGTCGCCGGCCTCGGCCGCGCACCAGATCTCCCCGAGCGGCGGGTGGGGCTGCCGGCCGATCGCTGTGGTGATCACCAGGCTGTCGCCGGTCACCAGCGCCAATCGCCCCGGCACCAGCAGGGCCCGGTAGAGCTTGCGGCAGGGCCGGGCCCCGTCGCCGTCGCTGGCCAGCGAGCCCGTGCTCTCCCGCAGCTGGGCGCTCAGCCAGGCGCGGGTGGCCGGCCGGCGGGCGCACACCAGCAGGCCGGAGGTGAAGCGCCCCAGGCGGTGCACCGGCCGCGGCATGCCGGCGGGGTCGTCGCCATGGCGGCGCTCCAGCAGCCGCAGCACGGTGTGCTCCAGGAAACCGCCCGCCGGCAGCACGGGCAGGCCGCTGGGCTTGTCGATCACCAGCAGATCGCCGTCGTCGTGGACCACACCCCAGTGGGCCGGGACAGCGGCTTCCCGCCAGGGGGGACGCCGCCAGACGAGCCGGTCCCCGCCGGTGAGGACCGCGTCGGCCCGCAGCGGCACCCCGTTGCGGCTGATCTCGCCGGCCGCCAGACGCCGATCCCACGCCGCCGCGCTGGAGTGGCCGTAGCGCTCGGTGTAATAGGCCAGCACCCCCATACCTGCCCCGGCGGCGGGGATGCGGTCGCGGTAGGCCCAGCCTTGGTTACAGGCGGCCGGCAGCCAGCCCGGCGGCAGGGTCAGGGGTGGGAACGGGGGGATGTCAATCCACCAGCCCGTGCTCAAGGGCGAAGCGCACCAGCTCGGTGCGGCTGGCGGTGCCGGTCTTGATGAACAGCCGGCTGACGTACTTCTCCACGTTGCGGATCGAGGTTTCCAGCCGCCGGGCGATCTCCTTGTTCATCATCCCCTCGGCCACGAGCTGCAGCACGCTCGCCTCGCGGGGCGTGAAGTCGAGCTTGACGTCGGTGACGGGCTTGCGGGTGCTGCCGCCGCTGCCGGTGCCGGAACCGCCGCCGCCCCCCAGCATCGAGCGGATCTCGGTGATCTGGCGGGCCATGGCGCCGATGTCGGCGTCGGCAAAGCGGGCCGCCTCCGCCAGCAGCCGCTCCTGGCGGCGCACCACGTTGCGCACCCGGGCCACCAGTTCGTCCGGGTCGAACGGCTTGGGGATGTAGTCGTCGGCCCCGGCCTGGAAGCCGGCGATGCGGTCGGCCGTCATCCCCTTGGCGGTGAGGAAGATCACCGGGGTGCCGCCGAGCCGCTCATCGGCCCGCAGCCGCTTCAGCAGGCCGTAGCCGTCGCAGCGGGGCATCATCACGTCGGTGATCACCACATCGGGCATCTGGGCCTGGGCCGCCGTCCAGCCCTCCTCCCCATCGTTGGCGGTGGTGACGGCGAAGCCCTCATCCTCCAGGTAGGCCTTGACCGCCGTGCGCAGGCCAGGCTCGTCGTCAACCAGCAGCAGCCGCACCGGGGTGCTGGCGGCGGCCTCGAGGGGCTCCTCCGCCCCGGACGGCTCGGGGATGGGGCCGGCGGCGGCGGAAGGGTCTTGGCTCATGGGGGAAATCTATCGACCGGGACCAAGCACCACCTGTTCCCGTTCGGGCAACCGGCCGCTGTAGCCGAGCTGGCGGGCCACCGGACCGAGGGTGGCGGGATCCCGGCCGGCCTGCTCGGGCACGCACACGGCCCACCACATCAGGTGGTCGAGGCGGTTGGCAGGGGTGATCACCCCGCCGGGATTGAGCTCGCGGATGATCAACCGGCGTGCGGTGCCGGTGATCCGCAGGGGTGCGGTGACGCTGCAGCCGATCTTGTCGGTGGCCACGGTCACCCTGTCGTCGAGCTCTTCCCACACCTGCACCCGCCACATCCCCGGCTGGCTGGGTTCGCTCACCTGGCCGTAGATGCCCACCACCTCCCGGCCCCGGTGGGTGACACGGTCCTGCAGCACTTTGAAGCCCTTCGGGCGGCTCTCGGCGTTGCTGCGGGAGTTGTCCTGGGCGGCGGCCGGACGGGGCAGGGCCACCGGGCCCGCCACCGCCACCGCGACCGCCGCCACGGCCAGAGCGAACGTCGCCAGCGGGGCCATCGGCAGGGCCGACCACCGCCGCGGGGGGCAGGCACCGAAGAAGCGGGGACGGTTCAGCATGGCCCCATGCTGACCTACCTCGACCACCACGCGAGCACCCCGTGCGATCCGGCGGTGCTGGCGGCCATGGCGCCCTGGTGGACGCAGAACGCCGCCAACCCCTCCAGCCGCCTGCACCGGCCGGCCCTGGAGGCGGGCGCGGCGGTGGACATCGCCCGCAGACGGGTGGGGGAGGCGCTGGGCGTGGCCGCCGAGGCGGTGATCTTCACCAGCGGCGCCACCGAAGCCAACAACCTGGCGTTGCGCGGGGTGGCCGAGGCGGCCCTGGAGCGGGGGGAGCCCCGCCGCCGGCTGGTGACCCTGGCCACGGAGCACCGGGCCGTGCTGGAGCCCCTGGCCTGGCTGGAGCGCCATGGGTTCCCCCTCACCGTGCTGCCGGTGGGGGCCGATGGCCTGCTCGATCCCGACCGGCTGGCGCAGGCCCTGGGCCCCGACACCCTGCTGCTGTCGGTGATGGCGGCGAACAACGAGATCGGGGTGCTGCAGCCCCTGGGCGCCATCGGCGCCCTCTGCCGCGAGCGCGGCGTGCTGTTCCACTGTGACGCCGCCCAGGCGGTGGGCCACATCCCCCTGTCCATGGCCGACCTCGGCATCGACCTGCTCAGCCTCAGCGGCCACAAGCTCTATGGCCCCAAGGGGGTCGGCGCCCTGCTCCGGCGCGATGGCGTGCCGCTGGCCCCCCAGCAGCTCGGCGGCGGCCAGGAGGGAGGGCTGCGGGGCGGCACCCTGCCGGTGCCCCTGGTGGTCGGCCTCGGCGCCG
This sequence comes from Rhizobium sp. Q54, assembly GCA_943367585.1. Taxonomy (GTDB): domain Bacteria; phylum Cyanobacteriota; class Cyanobacteriia; order PCC-6307; family Cyanobiaceae; genus Cyanobium. The sequence continues at coordinate 180,693 of CALRJP020000004.1, read as the reverse complement.
CCGTGGCGGGCGCCGTGGCCGACCGCCTGGAACGGGCCGAGCGCCTGGGCACCCTGCGCGACCGGCTGTGGGAGGGGCTGGCGGCCCTGGGCGGGATGCGCCGCAACGGCCATCCCCTGCAGACCCTGCCCCACAGCCTGAGCGTCACTGTGGCGGGTGTGGACGGCACCCGCCTGCACCGGCAGCTGCGCCGCGATCTGGCGGTGAGCAGCGGTTCGGCCTGCAGCCAGGGCAGCCCGTCCCACGTGCTGGCCGCCCTCGGCCTCGACCGCCGCGCCGCCGGCGCCACGGTCCGCTTCGGGCTGGGACGGGGAACGACGGCAACGGACATCGAGGCGGCCGTGGCGGCCATTGGCGCCGCGGTGGCGGAGTTGCGAGTGCCTGTCTAGCTTTTGGGGCCGATGAGCTTGCCTTGATGCGCCCACCCGTCGGTCGGCCCAGCCCCCGGCTCGACTTCGGTGATGCCCTCCAGGAGGGCTGGCGGGCCTTCAGCCGCAGCCCGGGGCCCTTCGTGGGCTTTCCCCTGGTGGTGATCGTCCTCCAGTTCCTGATCCAGCCCCTGCAGAGCCACATCAGCGACGGCGGCGTGGCCTCCAGCGATCCCCTCGACTGGATCCTTTATCTGATCGGGCTGACGGCGAACCTGCTGCTCAACCTCTGGTGTGCCATCGGGCTGGTGCGCGGCGCCGGCAGCGCCATCCAGGGCGGCCACCCCTCCCTGGGGCAACTGATGCGCTGGGACGGTGAGGTGTTCGGGCGGCTGCTGCGGGCCTGGCTGCTGCTGGCGGCGGTGGTGCTCGTACCCCTGATCGGGCTGCTGCTGCTGGTGGGCGGCCCCCTGGCGCTGCTGGGGTTCTACGCCGACCAGCTGGTGCCGTTCAGCCGCACCCTGGTGGAGGTGCTGGGCCTGAGCCTGGCGGTGGTGTTCGCCCTGCTGCTGGGGGTGCTGCTGCTGGGCGTGATCTATCTGGCCATCAACCAGAGCTTCCTCACCCAGATCGTGCTGTTCGAGCGGGCTGGCTCCCGCACCGCCCTGCAGCGGGGGCGGGCCCTGGTGGACCCCAGCTGGCTGATGGTGCTGCTGCTCACCCTGGTCGGGGGCCTGCTGATGCTGCTGGGTCTGCTGGCCTGTCTGGTGGGGGCCTTCGTGGCCTGGCCCCTGGTGGTCTGCATCGCCACGGCGGCCTACCGGCAGCTGGTGCTGGCCAGTGGCGGCGCCGATCCCCTGCCGCCCCACCCCGGCGCCTGAGACCGTCTCCGCCCCCCTTTCAGCCGCCGAGGCGGGCAGCGAAGGGGCCGGCGGTGAGCAGCACGAACCCGAGCAGGCCCACCAGGGCCAGCAGCAGCTGGGCCACGCGACTCACCAGCATCCCGGCCACCACCGCCAGGCCCACCAGCAGGGAGCGGCGCAACCGTCCCAGGCCCGGGGGGCCCAGGGATGGCGGGGCGGTGAGCAGCTCGCCGAGGCTGGCCCCGAGCAGGGGCCCCACCAGGGCGCCGAGCAGGGGTCCGCCCACCGGCAGGGCCGGCAGCAGCCCCAGCAGGCCCACCACCAGGCCCAGGCCAGCGCCCACGTAACTCCAGCGGGTGGCCTGCAGCCGGGCCGGACCGAGCAGCAGGCCCAGGGCCTCGGCCCCCCAGCCCAGGGCAAGCAGCACCACGGCCAGCAGCAGGGCTGGCCAGCCGGCGGCCCAGCCCACGGCCCAGCACCACAGCAACGCCCCCAGGGGCAGCAGGGTGAGGCCGGGGGCCACCGGCAGCACGGTGCCCGGGATGGCGAGGGCCTGGATCAGCAGGGCGATCCACCAGAGGACATCGACACGATCAAGGCTCGGCAGGCTGGCCGGGGTCATGGGAAACGGCTCAGGTCATGCGGCGGGCCACCCTCAGCTTGGCGGAACGGCTGCGGGGATTGGCCTGCTCCTCCTCCTCACCGGCGACCAGCGGTTTGCGGGTGAGCCGCTCCAGGCGGGGATCGGTGAGGAAGGCCGTCTTGACGCGCCGGTCCTCGAGGGAGTGGAAGCTGATCACCGCCAGCAGCCCCCCCGGCACCAGCCAGCCGGGGGCCCGCTCCAGCAGACGGTCGAGGGCGCCCAGCTCATCGTTGACGGCGATCCGCAGGGCCTGGAAGGTGCGGGTGGCCGGATGGATCCGGCCGTGGCGCGCCTTGGGGGGGAAGCAACCCGCCACGGCATAGGCCAGGTCGGCGGTGGTGCGGCCGCTGCCGGCCCAGGGGCGCTCCGCCACCAGGCGCCGCGCGATGCGGCGCGACAGCCGCTCCTCGCCGTAGCCGTGGATCAGATCCGCCAGCTCCGACTCCTCCAGCCGGTCGATCAGTTCGGCGGCGGTCTCACCGCCGTCGGGGTCCATGCGCATGTCCAGGGGGCCGGGGGCACGGAAGCTGAATCCGCGGGTGGGTTCATCCAGCTGGGGGCTGCTGACCCCCAGATCGGCCAGCACCCCCACCAGGGGAGCGGGCGGGGTGAAATCGGCGAAGTTGGCGGCCTGGATCACGGCGCGATCGCCGAAGGGGGCCAGGCGCTCGGCGGCCGCGGCGCGGGCGGCGGGGTCCCGGTCGAGGCCGATCAGGCGCAGGCTGGGGTGGGCCGCCAGCAGCAGGGCACTGTGGCCGCCCCCGCCGAGGGTGCAGTCGAGCAGCAACGCCTCCCCGGCATCGGCAGCCCCGTCACCGGCACCGGCTGGTTGTCCAGGCAACCCGGCGAAGGCCGCAAGCACCGGATCGGCCAGAACCGGGAGATGGGCGAACGAAACGGCCATCCGACCTTCCTAAGATCCCGGCACTCCGTTCCTCGCCAAGGGCATGACCCAGCTCGAGACCCGCACCGAGCCGATGGTGGTCAACTTCGGCCCCCACCACCCGTCGATGCACGGGGTGCTGCGGCTGGTGGTGACCCTCGATGGCGAGGACGTGATCGACTGCGAGCCGGTGATCGGCTATCTCCACCGCGGCATGGAGAAGATCGCCGAGAACCGCACCAACGTGATGTTCGTGCCCTACGTGAGCCGCTGGGACTACGCAGCGGGCATGTTCAACGAGGCGATCACCGTCAACGCACCCGAACGGCTGGCAGACGTGCCCGTGCCGAAACGGGCCAGTTACATCCGGGTACTGATGCTGGAACTCAACCGCATCGCCAACCACCTGCTCTGGCTTGGCCCCTTCCTCGCCGACGTGGGGGCCCAGACACCCTTCTTCTACATCTTCCGGGAGCGGGAGATGATCTACGACCTATGGGAGGCGGCCACGGGCCAGCGACTGATCAACAACAACTATTTCCGCATCGGCGGGGTGGCCGTTGATCTTCCCTACGGCTGGCTCGAGAAGTGCGCGGATTTCTGCGACTGGTTCGGGCCCAAGATCGATGAATACGAGAAACTGATCACCAACAACCCCATCTTCCGCAAGCGGATTGAAGGGCTCGGGGTGATCGGCAAGGAGCAGGCGATCAACTGGAGTCTGTCCGGCCCGATGCTGCGGGCCTCAGGCGTGCCCTGGGATCTGCGCAAGGTGGATCACTACGAGTGCTACGACGACTTCGAATGGTCGGTGGCCTGGGAGAAGGAGGGCGACTGCTACGCCCGCTACCGGGTGCGGATTGAGGAGATGCGTCAGTCGCTGAAGATCCTGCGCCAGGCCATCACCATGATTCCCGGCGGCCCCACAGAGAATCTGGAGGCCCGCCGCATGGCCGAGGGCAAGAAAAGTGAATGGTATGGCTTCGACTACCAGTACGTCGCCAAGAAGGTGGCTCCCACCTTCAAGATTCCCGATGGTGAGCTGTATTGCCGGGTGGAATCGGGCAAGGGTGAACTGGGCGTGTTCATCATGGGCAACAACGATGTCACCCCCTGGCGCTGGAAGATCCGCGCCGCCGATTTCAACAACCTCCAGATCCTGCCCCACATTCTCAAGGGGGCCAAGGTGGCCGACATCATGGCCATCCTCGGATCGATCGACGTGATCATGGGATCGGTGGATCGGTGACCACCGCCGGTCGGCGCTGGATCCGCCGACTCGAGCGCTGCGGCCCCCTGCTGCCGCTGGGGGCCACCGGCCTGCTGGTGCTCAAGGGACTGCACCCGGGGCTGCCCGGCTTCAGCTGCCCGTTGCGGGCCCTCACCGGCATCCCCTGCCCCACCTGCTACCTCACCCGGGCCACGGCGGCGAGCCTGGTGGGCCGCTTCGATGACGCCGTCGCCCTGCACGCCTTCGGGCCCGTGGTGGCGGCCGGCCTGGTGGTCTGGTCGCTGGCGGCCCTGCGGAGCGGGCGGCTGGTGCCCCGGGTCCTGCGGGGCCGGCACCTGGTGGTCGTGGGCGTGCTGCTGCTGCTCTACTGGGCCGGGCGGATGGGACTGACCTACGGCATCGGCCTGCAGGCGTTTCCGCTCCGATGAGGACGAGGCAGGCACGGCCAGGGCCCTTCGGCAGCTGATCCCGGCTTCCGACCTGGAACGGCAGGCCCGGCCGGCCGAAGCCAGCGCCTAGTGTGAACTCCTCTTTACAGAAGTTCCCCCTGAACAGCGGTCGTGTTCGATTTCTCCTCTACGCCCTGGGGCCGTTCTTCATCCTGGTGTCCCACCTCGGATGCCTGCTGCTGCTGGTCACCGGGCTGAGCCTGGCGGCCGCGGGCTGGGCGCTGGCGCTCTATCTGATCCGGATGCTGGCCACCACCGCGATCTATCACCGCCTGATCACCCATGGCAGCTACCGGGCGCCCAGGCTGGTGCACTGGATCGGGTCCCTGGTGGGGGCCTCGGCGGGGCAGATGGGACCGAGCTGGTGGAAAGCCCATCACCTGGCCCACCACCGCCATGTGGACACCGACCGCGATCCCCATTCGCCCCTGAAGCCCCAGGCGGGTTTGGGTGGGTTCTGGCGATCGCAGGTGGGCTGGCTGCTGGCGCCCTCGTTCTTCCCGGAGCGGCTGCCCGCCGATGTGGAGGCCGATCCCGTGCTCAGGCTGATCGATCGCCTGCATTTCGTGCCGCTGCTGGCCCTGGGCGGGTTGTCCTACCTCCTGGGCGGAACCGAGTGGCTGGCGGCCTTCTTCCTGAGCACCACCCTGCTCTTCCACGGGGTGGCCACGGTGAACTCGCTGGCCCACATCGCCGGTGACCGGCCATTCCTCACCAACGACATGAGCCGCAACAACGGCTGGGTGGCGCTGATCACCCTCGGTGAGGGCTGGCACAACCTGCATCACGCCTTCCAGTGGTCGGTGCGGCAGGGCTACGGGGTGCAAGGGGGCCGCATCAGGCCGCTGCCGGACCCCACCTACGTCTTCATCCGCGGCCTCGAGAGCCTGGGCTGGGCGGATCGGTTGCGCCTGCCGGCTGCGGAGGATCTGCTGGAGCGGGCACGCCCATGAGTTGGTGCCCCTTCAGCTCAGCACCCCCTGGTGATAGGCGGCGTTCTGGATGTAGAAGGTGGCCACCGGCACCGCCACCAGGGAGGCCAGGCCGCAGGTGAAGATCGTCACCACCAGCACCAGCAACCAGGCGATCAGCTGGATCCCGGCGAAGGTGCGGCCCTTGTCTGAGCCGTACACGGCCTGGAACGACGAGGAAAAGGCGTCCAGGATGGGGCTGTCGGTGAGAAACACCTTGTTGACGTAGACGGGCATCACCAGGGTGACGGCGATGCCGGGCAGGATGCAGAACACGAAACCGATCGCGGCCACGACCGTGAACAGCACCCCGGCCAGGAGATAGCGGACGGGCCGGTGCAGGAGTACCCGCAGAGCAGGTTCGGTGCCGATGATCTCACCGCTGGCGTAGTACATCGCCGGCACGGCCACGAACAGCACCCCCACCAGGTTGGAGAGGATCGTGAAGGGCAGCTGCACCAGATTGCCGAGGACCGCCGCCACAGAGGAGGCGGCATCACCGCTGGCGGCGCCGCTGGTCAGACCGACGCCCAGGGCCGTGAGCGCCAGGGAGGCCACGAAGCCGATGACGGACAGGACGATCGTGACCACCCAGATCAGCAGGATCGTCGGGATGTGGGCCAGGAAAGCGGCCCAGGCCTTGGAGATGGTGGGCGGCTCGTAGGCGATGGCAGCGGCCAAGGGAGGCATTCCGTACTGCGCGGAACCTAGGGGCGTTCCGGGGTGCCAGCAACGGGCAGGGATGCCGGCGGGGGCCAAGGGGCGCCAGCATGGGCCCAGTGGCCCCCGACGCCACGGAGGTTGATGCCCCCTTCCGACCCACCGGCCCCTGAACCTCCCCAGAGGCCGCTCCAGGGGCCCGCGCCCACCCCGGCGGACTGGCTGCTGCTCTGCCGCACGGTCCGCTTCGGGGACACCGACGCCGCCGGGGTGATGCACTTCCACCAGCTGCTGCGCTGGTGCCATGTGGCCTACGAGGAAAGCCTGGAGCGGTTCGGGGTGGCCCCCGGCACCCTCTTCCCCGGGCCGGGCCGCACGCCCTCCGTGGCCCTGCCGATCGTGCACGCGTCCGCCGACTTCCTCAGGCCCCTGGCCTGCGGGGACCCCCTGGCGATCGAGCTGCGACCCCTGCAGCGCGATAGCGGCAGCTTCGAGATTCGCTACCGCTTTCTGCATGTCGGCCGGGAGGCGGCCATCGGCCTGACGCGGCACGTGGCCATCGAGGCCGCCAGCCGGAGGCGGACGGCCCTGCCCGGCGCCATCGTTCGTTGGCTGGAGGCCAGCCGGCCTGACGGCTAGCGGCGGTTCAGCAGGGCCCAGGCCAGGGCGGCCAGCTGCAGGGGCAGCAGCGCCGCCATCAGGGCCAGGGGGTGCAGGCCATCGTGCGGGGTAGCCCCCAGGGCCATGAAACTGAGCAGCCCACCTCCCACCAGCAGGGCGAGGCCCAGCCGTGGCGGCCGCCTGCCGGCCGGGTGGGGGGCGGCCTTCAGAACCACTCCCGGGTGGCGTCGATGTACTGGGCCTGGAATTCCTCCGTCGACTTGGTGAGGTAGATGACGCCTTCGATCACCCCGATGATCCCCATCACCGACGCGCCGAAGCCACAGGTCAGCACCGTGACCAGCAGCATGATCAGCCCGGCCTTGCTGTAGCCCAGAACGAATTTGTGAATGCCCAGCGATCCCAGGAAGATGGCCAGCAGCCCTGCCGCCAGCTTCTTGTTGCTGGTCTCGACCTGTTGGCTGTCGGTCATCGGTGCGTGTGCCGTTCAGAAGGCTTCTAGCGAGTCCAGCCAGCGCTGCCAACGTCCCCGCTGCCATTTGCCGGCTGCGGTGGGCGCCAGCGACGGGCAGAGGTGCCAGTGCCGCGGCCGTTCGGCGGGGGGCCAGGCGGCCGTCAGGGCCCGCAGCGTCCCCAGCAACGCCGCCCCGTCGCCCCCCGGCCGCGGCCGCACCAGGGCCACCAGGTGCTCGCCCCATTCCGGGTCGGGCCGGGCCAGCAGCAGCAGCGCCTCCACACCCGCCCCGGCGCGGGCCGCCTGCTCCTGCAGCCGTTCCTCCAGCCGCTCCGGGAAGACCGTCTCACCGCCGCTGTGCAGGGCCACGTCCAGGCGGCCCAGCACCTCCAGCCCCTCGGCGCCGAGCCGACCGGCATCGCCGCTGCGCCACCAGCCGTCCGGTTGCAGCGGCAGCGGCCGCAGCCGGCCCGCCACCAGCCGGCCGGGGCTGAGGCGGGCGCAAAGCACCTCCACGGCCCCGGTGGCGCCATCGAGGCGCAGGGCCACGTCGGCCAGGGGCTCACCACAGCCCGCCGCACCGGCCAGGAACCGCTGCGGCGGCAGGGCACACACCATGGCGGCGGTTTCGGTGGCGCCATAGCAGGGGGCCAGGGGCAGGCCGTCGCGGCGGGCGGCGGCGGCCAGCGCCGGCGGCAGGCCCGCCCCCCCGACCCAGATCACGGCGCAGCCGGCCAGCCAGGCCGTGGCCGCGGGGCTGGCCATCAAGCGGGCCAGCTGGGTGGGCACCAGCGAGAGCAGCACCGGGCGATCCCGGGGCAGGGGGCAGGCCTGGGGCAGGTCGTCCGGCCGGCGCAGCAGCGCCGGGGCCAGCCAGCGCCACTCGCCCCCCCAGTGGCGGGCCCGCACCAGGGGCAGCAGGCCGCTGACGTGGTGCAGCGGCAAGGGATCGAAGTGCAGGCAGGCGGCCGGCTCCAGGCCCAGGGACACCAACCAGCCGGCGGTGGCCTCGGCGGAAGCCTGCAGGTGGGCCAGGGGCTGCAGGCACCAGTGACGCCCGCCGGCGCTGCCGCCACTGCCCACCACCACTCCGGCCCCGAACCGGCCCAGATCCGCCATCGTCCCGGTGCCCCCAGCGAGGGCCCCGGCCAGGTCTGCCCGCTGGCCCGGCCCGGCCAGGGCCACCAGCCGCTGCCGTCCCCAGGCCTGCTCCAGCGCGTCCACCGCCGCCCCGGGGTCGGCCCCGGCGGGCTCCATCAGCAACGGCGCCCAGGGGGGATCGGCCACGCAGGGTCTCGGTGGAGGGCCACGCTAAGGGCCACTCCAGGGCCCCCGCCAGGGGCTCAGGCCGACGCCGCCCAGACCCGTTGCGGGTCGTGGTCGAACAGGGGCCCGCTGGGCGACCAGTCCGGCGCCAGACCGGGGGCCGTCGGCGTCGGCCCCTGCCACTGCAGGCCCGCCAGGTGGGCCGTCCAGCGGGCGCCGATGCCGGTCTCGAAGCCGGTGCTGAGCATCAGCCGCGGCACCCCCCGGCGCAGCTGGTCCAGCAGGGGCCGGGGATCGCCGTCCTGGGAGGGGCGCCGCACCTGCCAGCCACCCCAGCGCTGGCGCAGCTGGGGACGCAGCCGCAGGGATTCATCCAGGGCCACCGGGATCCCCAGGGCCAGCTGCTCGAGGCCCTCCAGGTCGTCGGCCGCCAGGGGCTGCTCCAGCCACTCCAGGCGCGGTTCCCGCTCCAGCCGCCCGGCCCAGGCGGCGGCGGTGGGCCGGTCCCAGCCGCCGTTGGCGTCCAGCCGCAGGCGTCCATCTGGGGGCAGTCGTTGCAGCAGTTGCTCCAGCCACTGACGCTCCAGCCCATCGGGCGCCGCCCCCACCTTCCACTTGACGGTGAGCGGCGCCGCGGCGGCCCCCTGGAGCAGGGCGTCGAGGGCCGCGAGCATGGCCTCACCGGCGGGCAGCAGCCAGGCCGGTGGCGGAGCGGCGAGCCAGCCGCCGTCGGCCCTCGCTCCCACCATCCCGTCGCTCTCCGCCAGGGCAGCCCCCAGGGCGAAGGCCAGGGTGGGGGGCAGCGCCGACAGCCTCCGTTCCAGATCACTCCGTTCCACGGCGGCGCCCAGCCCAGCCAGCGCCGCCGCCACGGCCGGCGACTCGCCCGGATCCAGGGGGGCCGCCTCCCCCCAGCCCGGGGCACGGTCCGGGGCCTGCAGCCGCAGCAGCCAGCCCTGCCTGGCCTCGATCCGGCCGCTGGAGGTCTGCAGCGGCCGGGGCAGCCGGAAGGCGAAGGGCCGGATCTCCAGGCCCAGCCGACCCCCAGGCCTCCCCCCGTCCATGGGGACGCTCACCGGCCCGCCAGCGCCGCCAGCCAGGGGCCAAGGGCCAGGCCCGCGGCCAGCCCCAGGCCGTTGAGGGCCTGGAAGCGCAGGGCCAGGAACTTGCTGCCGACGATCCGGTCGGGCCGGTGGTGGTCGTCACCCAGGAGCCGGATCAGGGCGCGGGCCGGCGGCAGGCCGATCGCCCCCAGCAGGGCCGAGAGGGGCCACCAGCCCAGCAGCACCGGCGCCCACTGGAGGGCCAGGGCGGTGGCCACGAACCAGGGCACCAGGCCGGCGGCACGCTGGGTGCCGAGGCGCACCACCGGCGATCGCTTGCCGTGGGCGGCGTCCTCGTCCACCTGGTGGAAGTGGGAGCAGAACAGCACCAGGGTGGTGGCCACCGCCGGCCCGCTGCCCAGCACCAGCGCCGGTCCCCAGGGCACCGCCCCCTCCCCGGCCGGGGCCAGGGCCAGCAGGGCGGCGGCGGTGGCGCAGGGGCCGAAGGCCAGCCAGCAGAGGGGTTCCCCCAGGCCCCGGTAGCCGAGGCGGAACGGTGGACCCTGGTAGAGGTAGCCCAGGCCGCAGCAGAGCAGCACCAGCAGCAGCACCACGGCGCTGCTGCGCAGGGCCACCAGGGCCATCAGGGCCAGCCCGGCCACCAGGCAGCCGTTGGCCAGCCAGAACACCCGGTCCCGCCGGCCGGTGAGGTTGACCACCGAATGGGGCTTGCCGTGGGTGTCCACGCCGGTGTCGGCATCGAAGACATCGTTGGCGAGGTTCTCCCAGGCCAGCAGCAGCACCGCCGCCAGCAGGAACAGCAGCAGCTGGACGGGCCGCAGGCCGAGCCCCTGGCCGAACCGCCAGCCGGCCGCCAGCAGCACCGGCATCACCGCCACGGCATACATCGGCCATTTCACGGCGGCGCGCCAGAGGCGGCCCCGATCGGCGGCGGCGACGCCCCCCGTGGCGTAACGGCTTGCGACGACCTGAGGCTCAGACATGGGGGCCGCGGGCGTTGGGCGGGGAAAGGCCCATACATTTGAGCAGCCTTCCGCCCCGGTCCCTCGGCCCCTTGGTGCAGGCCCCTGCCACCTTCCCCGCGCTGCTCTCGGCAGCCACCGCCGCCAGCCGACGTCTGGAGGAGGAGGGAGTGCTCAGCCTGGCCCTGCCGATGGGGCCCCTCGACCCCCTCGTGGCCCTGCCCCACCTGGGCGGCAAGGGCGACTTCCGCTTTCTCTGGGACGGTGCCCCGGGGCTCAGCATCGCCGCCGCCGGCCTGTGCAATGGCCTGGAGCTGAGCGGTCCGCGGCGCTTTGAGCTGGCCCAGCGCTTCAGCAGCCTGAGCCTGGCCCGCCTGGCCCGGGAAGCGGGCCCCTGCCCCGCCCTGGCCAGGCCCCGGGTGCTGCTGGCCTTCGCCTTCTTCGAGAGCCCCCTGCACCCCGGCACCGGCGCCGCGGGGGTGCAGGCGGTCCTGCCCAGCTGGCAGCTGAGCCGCCAGGGTCGCCACTGCTGGCTGCGGCTGCAGCGCGCCCTCGGGGGCGGTATCACGGCCCGCAGCGTGGCCGAGGAGCTCTGGGACGCCCGCCAGCGGCTCGCGGCCCTGGGCGGTGCCGGACACCCCGGAATCGGCCAGGCTCCGGCGGTGGGCATCGCCCATGGCTCCAACTGGCAGGCGGGCTATCGCTCCGCCCTGGATCGGGCGCTCGACCTGGTGGAGCACGGCGAGCTGCAGAAGCTGGTGCTGGCGGTGCGCCAGCAGCTGGTTCTCGACGGCCCCCTCGATCCCCTCAGCCTGCTGTCCCACCTGCGCCGCAGCCAGCCCGGCAGCTGCCGCTTCCTCTGGCAGCGATCGGAACGGGAAGCCCTGGTGGGGGCCTCACCGGAGCGGCTGCTCACCCTGCGGCAGGGGCAGCTGCGCAGTGATGCCCTGGCCGGCACCGCCCCCCTCGGTGAGCCGGCCGACGACCTGCTGCAGTCACGCAAGGACCGCCACGAGCATGAGCTGGTGGTGGAAACGATCACATCCGTGCTGCAGAAGGCGGGCCTCGATCCACGGCGGCCACGGCGGCCGCGGCTGGCCCGCCACGGCTCCCTGGTGCACCTGCACACCCCGATCACGGCCGCGCTGCGGGGCCAGGCCCCGCTCACCCTGGCCGAAGCCCTCCACCCCACCCCCGCGGTGGCGGGCCTGCCCCGGCGCGAGGCCATGGCCTGGCTGCGCAGCCTGGAGCCGTTCGAGCGGGGGCATTACGCCGCTCCGATCGGCTGGATCGACACCGAGGGGGACACGGATCTGCGGGTGGCCATCCGCAGCGGCACCCTGCGGGGCCAGCAGCTGGAGCTGACCGCCGGGGCGGGGCTGGTGCGCGGCTCCCATCCCGAGCGGGAGCTGCAGGAGGTGGCGCTCAAGCTGGGGGTGCTGCAGCAGCAGCTCAACCTGCCCCTGGCCGCCGCCTTCAGCCAGCCAGCAGGCGCTCGATGACCTGATCGGCCAGCGGGATTCCCCCCAGCCACTCCACCTCGCGCACCCCGGTGGGGCTGGTGACATTGATCTCGCTGAGGCGGCCGTCAATCACGTCGATCCCGACGAAGAACAGCCCCTCGGCCCGCAGCACGGGGGCCAGCTCGGCGCAGATGCGCCGCTCGGCGTCGGTCAGGTCGGCGGCGACGGGAGCGCCCCCCAGGGCCAGGTTGCTGCGGAATTCCCCGGCTTTGGGCAACCGGTTCACGGCGCCGAGGGGCTCCCCGTCCACCAGCAGGATCCGCTTGTCGCCGGCGGTGACCGCCGGCAGAAAGGCCTGGACCATCACGGGCAACGTTTCCTGCTGGGTGACCAGCTCCAGCAGGGACCGCAGACCGGGGGCCGACGCCGTGGCCCGCACGACCCCCTGGCCGGCCCGCCCCGCCAGGGGCTTGAGCACCACCTCCTCGTGGCAGGCGGCGAAGGCGGCCAGCTGCTCCACCCGGGCACTCACCAGCGAGGGCGCCATCAGCTGGCTGAAGCGCAGGGCACCCAGCTTTTCGTTCCAGGCCCGCAGGGCCGCCGGCCGGTTCAGGACGCGCACCCCGGCGGGTTCGGCCAGCTCCAGCAGCTGGGTGGCGTAGAGGTAGGCCTCGTCGACGGGCGGATCCTTGCGCATCCAGATCCAGCGGAAGTGATCCAGGGGCATGTCCCTGGGCTCGCCGACCTCGACCCAGGGGTCCGGGACGGTCCAGCCGTCCGCGGTGGGGGCCATCGCCGCCAGTTGCAGCGGCTGGGCCCAGGCCCGGGGCCGATGGGCCCCATCGGCCGTGGCGGCGGTGGAGAGATCCGCCTGGGTGCAGACCCAGACGGCCAGACCGGCCCGCTGGGCCGCCTGCATCAGGGCCACGCTGGAATCCTTGGCCGGGCGCAGGCGCGTGATCGGATCGACCACGAACAGCTGGGCCTCCCGATCGCCGGTCACGCGGCCAGGCGCAGCAGGGCGGCCAGCTCGCCGCCCGTGTTCAGTTTCTGCAGTTCGGCGTAGCCGCCGACGGCGATGCCATCGATGAAGATCTGGGGCACGCTGGTGCGACCTCCCGAGCGCTTCATCATCACTTCCTTGTTGATTTCATCGTCGTCGATGATGAATTCGTTGTAGGTGACGCCGAGCCTGTCGAGCAGGCCCTTGGCCCGGATGCAATCCGAGGAGAAGCGGAAGGTGTAGATCTCGACCTTGGCGGGCGGCTTCACCTCCACGGCGTCCTGCCCGGATTGCTCTGGGGGGACTCCTGGGATCTCCATCCGGTCTCTCGTAGGTCGTTGTGGCGCAGCTTAAGGGGACCGTCCATGCCCCACCAGATCCGCCCATGCCGATCCGCCGGGGCCCGGCATCCTGTGGCCTGATGCTCCGGCGGCCCGAGGTCCGTCGGCCCGATGCCCCCCCGTCCCCCTTCGCCCCAGCAGATTCGCAACGCCCTGCAGGTGGGGTTCGCCGGGTTCCTGGCGGCCGGCATCCACGCGGCGGCCGGACCGGACGTCAACGCGATCGACGGCTTCTATGTGGTCTACGGCGCCGCCCGGAGCCTGCTGCCCACCCCGGAGGCGTCGCGGGAGGCGGCCTGGGCACGGATCGTGGGCACCGTGTTCGGCGGGGCCGTGGTGGTGCTGCTCACCCAGGCCCTGCACAACTGGCTCGCGATCGGGATCGGCTACGTCCTCATCCAGCTGCTGGGACGCCGGCTGGGGCTGAGTCCCGCCACCTTGATGAACGCGGTGATCATGACCGTGCTGATCCTGGCGGTTCCCGCCCACGAGCGGATGGGGGGCTGGTACGTGGTGGACAGGACCGGCTGGCACCTGCTCGGGCTGCTGGTGGGCATGGCCGTCGAACGCCTGTTCTGGTTCCGCTCACCGCTGCAGCGCCTGCAGGACAGTGAGCGGGGCCTGCTGGGCCGGATCGAGGCCCTGCTGGCTGGGACGTCCCAGGACGGGGCGGAGGAACTGATCAGCGCCTACGGCGCCCACTGCGCGGTGCGCAGCACCGTGCTGCGCAGCCCCCAGGCCCACGGCCTGGCGAGTGAAGGGATGCAGCGGCGGCACGAGGCGCTCGAGCAGGCCCTGCGCCACGCGGTCGCCATGGTCCGGGCGCCGGCGGTGCTGCGCTCCATCGACGCCGACGCCTGCCGCGAGGCCCTGCTCCGGTTGCGGAGCCAGGCGGCAACGCCATGACGGGCCCGGGTCGCTCAGCCGTGATCGTGCGCAACGGGGCGGTGCTGGCGCTGGTGGTGGCCGCCTGCCACCACCTGGCGCTGCCGGAAGGGCTGTTCCTGGCCCTGGGGGTGCTGATCATTCTCGAGACCGACCTCGGCGGCGGCGTGCTGGCCGGGCGGGAGCGGATCATCGGCACCCTGCTCGGGCTGCTCGCCGTGGTGATCGCCGCGGGGGTGCTGGGCGGCCTGTCGGGCGCCCTCGGCGTGTTCCTGGGACTGACCCTGGTGCGGCTGTTCGGGTTCGCCGCCGGGCTGACCAGCGGTTTCGTGGTGGGGGGCCACATGGTGGCGGGCAGCCTGATGAACCACGGCGACGCCTGGTGGCACTACGTCTTCTGGCGGATGGTGATGACGATCCTGGGCGTGATCATCGGGGTGGTGGTGTCGCGGCAGATCTACAGCCAGCGCTCCTCCAGCGCCTGGCAGGCCTCCTGTGACGGCTGGCTGCTCGACCTGGCCCGCTTCCTGGAGTGCCTGCCCGCCATTCCCGAGCCGGAGGAGGCGTTCGCCGCCCTGCGGGAGCGCCGCAATGGCCTGCGCCGCCAGCTGCCCCAGCTGGCGGCGGAACGGACCCTGATCCACGGCCAGCCGGACGGGGCGGTGCTGCGGGCCCAGCAGCAGCTGCAGCACGGCAGCACGGTGATGAGCGCGGCGCGGGATCTCTGCCTGCTGCTCCAGGACAGGGCCCCGGTGGCCTGGGTGCCACCCGGCCTGATCCCACGCCTGATGGACGCCGGCAGGACGCGGATCGGGGCGCTGATCCAGGGGCGGGACGCCCCTGACGCGGTGGCGGAGCTGCGCCGCTGCCAGGACCAGCTCAGCGCGGCGCTGCCGGAGCAGCCCCAGACGCCCCTGGCCGCGGATCCGCCGCCCCAGGACGCCCGGAACCAGCTGCTGATCGTCAGTCGGTTGCTGCTGCTCTCGGACGCCCTGATCCAGCTGCCCCGGTCCTCGCAGCGCCAGGGGCAGCCGAATGCGGGGCGCTGATAGGGTCAAGCCATCGCCGGATTCGCTTCCCCTTGCTGGATCTCACCGACTTCAAGCGCGACCTCTCCGAGCTCACCGACCGCCTGGGCCATGCCCAGGACTGTCTTTGACGTACCGGCCCTGAAAGCCCGCCAGCGGGACCTGGAGCAGCTCGCCTCCCAGCCCGGCTTCTGGGACGACCAGCTGCAGGCCCAGAAGCAGATGCGCCAGCTGGATGAGGTGAAGGCCCAGCTGGATCAGCTGCAGCAGTGGCGGGGGGCGATCGATGACGCCCGCGCCACCCTGGAGCTGTACGACCTGGAGCCCGACGAGGAGCTGCTCGGCGAGGCCAACGGCGGCCTCCAGAGCCTCAAGGGGGCCCTCGACCGCTGGGAGCTGGAGCGCCTGCTGAGCGGCCCCTACGACAAGGAGGGGGCCGTGATCTCGATCAATGCCGGTGCCGGCGGCACCGACGCCCAGGACTGGGCCCTGATGCTGATGCGGATGTACACCCGCTGGGCCGAGGACCACGGCATGAAGGTGACCGTGGACGAGCTCTCCGAAGGGGAGGAGGCGGGCATCAAGAGCTGCACGATCGAGATCGACGGCCGCTACGCCTACGGGTACCTGCGCAACGAGAAGGGCACCCACCGCCTGGTGCGGATCTCGCCCTTCAACGCCAACGACAAGCGCCAGACCAGCTTCGCCGGTGTGGAGGTGATGCCCAAGCTCGAGGAGGACGTCAAGCTCGACATCCCCGAGAAGGACCTGGAGGTCACCACCTCCCGCTCCGGCGGCGCCGGCGGCCAGAACGTCAACAAGGTGGAGACGGCTGTGCGGATCCTGCACATTCCCACCGGCCTGGCGGTGCGCTGCACCCAGGAGCGCTCCCAGCTGCAGAACAAGGAGAAGGCCATGGCCCTGCTGATGGCCAAGCTGCTGGTGATCGCCCAGGAGCAGCGGGCGGCCGAGATCGCCGACATCCGCGGCGACATCGTCGAGGCGGCCTGGGGCAACCAGATCCGCAACTACGTGTTCCACCCGTACCAGATGGTCAAGGATCTGCGTACCGCCCAGGAGACCACCGACGTGCAGGGCGTGATGGACGGGGATCTGGACCCCTTCATCCAGTCGCTGCTGCGCCAGGGTGTGGAGATCGCCGCCGACACGGCCGCCTGATCCCCACCGCAGCGCCCCCCATGCCCGAGCGCCCCAGCCCCCCGCCCGCCAGCACCGCCGCCGAGGCCGGGGGCGAGAACCCGAGCTTCGTGAAGCTCGCCATGCGCAACATGGTGCGCAAGGGCCGCCAGAGCCTGCTCCATTTCGGCCTGACCGCCGTGGGCCTGAGCGCTTTCCTGCTGCTGATCGCCTGGCTGGGGCGGCCCAGCCTGCCCGGATGACCACCCCGCTGGCGGCGCCGGAGATCGACCTGGCCTTCAGCCTGGAGCCCGGGGCCGCCGGTGGCGCCACGCCTCCGGAGCCCCTGGTGGACCCCGCCGGGGCCGAGGCGCTCTGGTGCTCCCACCTCGGCGCCTGGCTGGCCCAGCTGCTGCCGGAGCTGCCGGCCCCCCTGCGCGCCGCGGGCTACAGCCTGGGGCTGGAGCTCACGGACGACGCCACGATCGCGGATCTCAACCAGGCCTGGCGCCAGCACAGCGGCCCCACCGACGTGCTGGCCTTCGCCGCCCAGGAGGAGGCGCCCCCGGCCCCCGCGGGGGCGGAGCCGGACTGGCTGGAGTTGGGTGACATCGTCATCTCCCTCGACACGGCCCGGCGGCAGGCCGAGGCGGCCGGCCACGGCCTGGAGGAGGAGCTGCTGTTCCTGGCCTCCCACGGACTGCTGCACCTCCTGGGCTGGGATCACCCCGATGAGGGGAGTCTGGAAGCGATGCTGGCCCGGCAGACGGCCCTGCTGGCGGCGTCCCCCTCCTGACAGGGGCTGTTCCCTGCGGGCATCGGCGGTAGGGTGCCGCTTGTCCCTCCAACGGCGGTGCGATGCCGATGCTCGTTCCCGAGGAACAACCGCCGGCCTTGCGTGACGTGACCGGTGACGTCCACCGGCGCGGCAGGCGCCTGCGGGTGGGGGCGTGGAAAGTGGCGGGCGACCTGCCGGCCAGCTTCCGCTATGCCGCCCAGGGCCTGGCCTACGGCTTCGCCAGCCAGCGCAACTTCCGCATCCACGTCTTCACCGGCCTGCTGGTGTTCGGCATGGGGCTGTGGCTGCGCCTGGCCGCCGACCGCCTGGCGGTGCTGGTGCTGACGGTGGCGGCGGTGCTGGTGCTCGAACTGCTCAACACCGCCACCGAAGCGGTGGTGGATCTGGCCATCGGCCGCCAGTTCCACCCCCTGGCCCGCATCGCCAAGGACTGCGCCGCCGCCGCCGTGCTGGTCGCCGCCCTCTCCTCCCTGCTGATCGCCCTGCTGCTGCTCGTGCCCCCCCTGCTGATCCGCCTCGGCGTCTAGACCATCCCCATGCTTCTGGTTCTCGACAACTACGACAGCTTCACCTTCAACCTGGTGCAGTACCTGGGGGAGCTGGCCGCCGATCACCCCCTGGCCGCCGAGGTGCGGGTGGAGCGCAACGACGCCCTCGACCTGGAGCAGATCCGGGCCCTCGCGCCGGCGGCGATCCTCATCTCCCCCGGCCCCGGCGATCCGGACCAGGCCGGGGTCTGCCTGGAGGTGCTGCGGGAACTGGGCCCCACCGTGCCGGTGCTGGGGGTGTGCCTGGGTCACCAGTGCCTGGCCCAGGTGTTCGGCGGTCGGGTGGTGCGGGCCGGCGAGCTGATGCACGGCAAGACCTCACCGGTGCACCACGGGGGCGCCGGGGTATTCGAAGGCCTGCCGGAACCCCTCACCGCCACCCGTTACCACAGCCTGATCGCCGAGCGGGAGTCGCTGCCCGACTGCCTGGAGATCACCGCCTGGCTGGAGGACGGCACGATCATGGGCCTGCAGCACCGGCAGCACCAGCACCTGCAGGGGGTGCAGTTCCATCCGGAGAGCGTGCTCACCCAGGCCGGTCACCAGCTGCTCGCTAATTTCCTGCGCCAGGCCTCCCACTGCTAGTTTCGCGCCACATCCCGGGCCCGGTGGGGCCAGACGCGACTCCATGGTTCACCCCACCCGCAGGTCCGTAGCGCCCCAGCGCAGGACCACCACGACAGGACTGCGCCTGGGCATGGGTCTGGCCCTGGCGGCCGGTCTCACCCTGCCCCTGCCGGCGATGGCCCAGAAGGGTGGCGGTGTCACGATCACCAGCCTGGGCCACAGCGCCCTGATGATCCAGGGGGGTGGTGCCCGGGTGCTGGTCAACCCGTTCCAGGCCGTGGGTTGCGCCGCCGGTCTTCCCGAGCCGCGGGTCAGCGCCGACGTGATTCTGGCCAGCAGCCTGCTGAAGGATGAGGGCGCCCAGGTGGCCAGCGGCAAGTTCCTGGTGAAGCCGGGCTCCTACCGGCTGGCCGGTCTGCAGATTGAAGGCATCGCCGCCCCCCACGACCGGGTGGGGGGCCGCCGCTTCGGCAACGCCACCCTCTGGCGCTGGCGCCAGGGCGGCCTCGACATCGCCCACCTGGGCGGCACCGCCGGAAGTCTCAGCCCTGCCGATCGTGTTCTGCTGGGACGGCCGGACGTGCTGATCATCGGCGTGGGCGGCGGCGGCAAGGTCTACACCGGCCAGGAGGCGGCCGAAGTGGCCCGGGAGCTGCAGGCCCGGAGGGTGATCCCGGTGCAGTACAACAGCGGCAAGCCCCCGGCCAACTGCGACCAGGGGTCGGTGGAGCCGTTCCTGAAGGCGATGGCGGGCGCCTCGGTGCGGCGCAGTGGCCGCTCGGTCAGCCTGGTGCCGCCCCTGGGCGACGGCGTGGTGGTCGAGGTGCTCCGCTGAGCCGTCGCGGCGAGGGCGTCAGCCCAGCCCATCGATCCGGCGGTAGGCCTGCCAGAACCGGCCCATCTGCTCACGGCTGCCCAGGCTGACCCGCAGGGAGCCGTCGATCAGGGCCTTGCCGGCCATGGAGCGCACGAGGATGCCCGCCTGGCGCAGGTCCGCCTCCACGGCCATCGCCGGGCGGCGGGGCCAGAGCAGCAGGTAGTTGCCGCCGGCGGCGTGGTGGCGCACCCCCGCCTGCCGCAGCTGGCCCAGGAGCCAGTCACGGGCCCGCCCCACCTCCGCCACATAGGCGTCCACATAGGCCTGATCGGCCAGGGCGGCCAGGGCCGCGGTCACCGCGAAGCTGTTGATGTCGTACGGGCCGCAGACCCGGCTCACCCGCTCCACCAGCGCCGGTGCGCCGATGGCGAAGCCGATGCGCAGGCCCGCCAGGCCGGCCGTCTTGGCCAGGGAACGCAGCACCAGCAGGTTGGGCACCGCCGCGAAGGGGTCGGCGTTCGGGCCCGACGCCAGCAGCGGCGGCAGCACGCTGTCGCCGGTGAAGGCCTCGTAGAGCTCATCGACCACCACCAGGGTCTGAGGCGCGGCCGCCGCCAGCTCCAGGATCCTCTCGGGCGCCAGCCGGGTGCCGGTGGGGTTGTTGGGGTTGCAGATCAGCAGAAGCCGAGGGGCGCCGCAGGCTGATCCCGTCGGACCTAGGGCCGCCAGGGTCTCCTCGAAGGGGAACTCGAAATCGGGCAGGCGATAGGGGATCGCCTCGATCGCCATGCCCTGCATGCGGGCGCAGGGGGTGTAGTAGCCGAAGGTGGGGCTGGTGGTGAGCAGCCGCTCACCGGGGGCCCCGAAGGCGTGGAAGACGGCATGGATCGCCGCGTCCACGCCGTTGAACAGGCCGATGTGGGGGGGCGTGAGCGCCGGGGCGCCGGGGGATGGGCCGGGGGAGCGGCCGGCTTCGGCGAGGAGCGAGGCCACCACCGCCTCCCGCAGGCCGTCGTATTCGGGGTAGATGGCGTAGTGATCGGCCGGGATGGAGCGGATCGCCTCCACCACCGTCGGGCTGGGCCCGACGGTGTTCTCGTTGAAGTCGAGCCGCAGCAGGCCACGGCGGCCCTCCAGGGGGGCGCTGTAGGCCGTGAGGGTTTCCACCTCGGGGCGGGCCAGGGGGCCTGGGGGAACGGCCGGGCTCTCGCCGGGGGTCGGGCTGCTCAAGGCGCCGGGGTCGGATCGCTACGGAAGCCATCCTGCTGCGCAGCCCTACCGTTTGATCACCTGCGCGTGGAATCCGGTGGAGAAAGCGGAGCTGGCCCTGCGGGCCCTGGAGCGGGGCGATCTGCGGTTCATTCACGACCAGGTGAACAACAGGAGCGTGATGGCCTACTGGTTCGAAGAACCCTATGAGTCCTTCGACGAACTGGAGGAACTCTACAGCCGCCATATTCACGACAATGCCGAACGTCGTTTTGTCGTCGAGAACAAGGACAAGGAACTGGTGGGCCTGGTGGAACTGATCGAGATTGACTACATTCATCGCCGGGCGGAATTCCAGATCATCGTGGCCCCTGCGCACCAGGGCAAAGGCTTCGCACGCTTCTGCATCCACAAAGCCCTCGACTACTCCTTCACCATCCTGAACCTGCACAAGATCTACCTGTCGGTCGCCGTCGACAACGCCAAGGCCCTGCACCTGTATCAGCAATGCGGCTTTGTCGAAGAAGGCCACCTGGTGGGTGAGTTCTTCATCGAAGGTCAGTATCGCGACGTCAAGCGCATGTACATCCTTCAGGAGGATTATCTCGCCAGAACATCGTCAGGCTGAGGCGTTTCGATCGGTGCCCTCCCCGGTGGCGTTCTGCCACCGGGGAGGGCTGGAACGGAGGTGGTCAGCCCCCAGGAGAGTTCAGCGAATCCCGGAAGCCGCAATCGTGGCCGTCGAAATGTCCAATTTCTGCGCCAGTTGATTGGCGATCTGGGCACCAAGCCAGACGCCACCGATATGGCCGAGCTCACTGGGGGTGGCGGGAATGCCCAAAACATCCTCGCTGGTGCCGGGCAGGCGGGTGGTGATGCCATCGAATTGCCAATGCACACCCAGGTAGACCCGGCTCACCGAGTTATCGACCATCGCCTCCCACAGGCTGTCGTAGCTGAGGGTGAGCAGTTCCCGTGGCCGCTGGGTGCGGGGATCCCTGTTGCGACCATCGAACTCATCGGAGACGAATTCGAAGCGCACATCATCCAGGCCACTGCCGGCCGGATCGAAGCTGCTGACGCCCCGTTCCACCAGGAACAGCCGCAGCAGCTGGAAGGCCGCCGCACCGAAGGTGGCATGGCCGGAGGGGTAGGCGGGAAAATCGGGCGTCAGCCCCTTGCCGGCGCCGTTCGCATCCGGACGCCCCTGGGGCAGCCAGCTGGGGTCGGCGACCCCGTTCCCCGGAACGGCCTCGCGAATCCCCACCGCCGGGCGCCCCATCCTGTGGATCGGGGCGTACTTGTAGTGCCAGGCATCGATGCCCGCATCGGCCATGGCCACGGCCGCACCAGCGATCACGGCCAGTTCATCCAGTTCATCGAGCTGACCGGGATGGCGTTCCTCGATCGAATCCAGAACGGTCAGCACCACCTGCAGGTAGAGACGGGGTGGGGTTCCGAGCTCCTGGGGGCCGTCGTAACCCCAGGCGATGCCGATGACCTCTTCGGCGAGGGTCCGGAAGGCCGGATCGCCCGGGGCGCGGTTGATCTCCCCCTTGGCGGCGACTTTGCCGAAGTCATCGCGATAGTGCGGGGTGGAGACGACGGTGGTGGCGTCGAGGCGACCCAGTGGAAACGGGAAATTCCTCACACGGGTCGTGGCCAGCGGCATGGTGTTTCCCCAGATGCCACCGAGAAAACCATGGGTCGGCTGGTTGGGTGGAGCCTTGTGGTTGTAAGTCACGCCACTCTGTGTGTACGCGGCGCGCGCATTCGACATGTCGTCCTTGCCGAACTGATGCACGGCCGTGCCATAGGCCCTGGCGGCCACCTCCACCGACGTGTTGATCGACCCCATGTCGAAGTCGTCGAGCCATTGGAGCCAGGCCGGCTCCAGCATGGAGACCTGGTTGGGATAACGAAGCCGGAGCACCTGGTGACAGGCGGCCGCGGCGGCCAGATCCCTCTCCATCGAGCTGGTGAGAGGGATCAGGCCGGTGGGGATGGGAAGGCTGAGCAGCCTGGTGGCGGAGCCAGCGACGATGGACCTGACGTCATGCAGAGCCGCCAGCGCCATCCCGAGGGCCCGCGCCGTCAGAAAGGGGCCCCTCTGGTCACCGAAGGAAAGGGAATTGGTGTGATCTCTGCGAACGCAATCGAGGCACGTATCAATCCAGAAGCGAGTTCTGATGCCACCTGCCGTCAATGTCCTGTCCGCGAAAGGCCCCCCGATTGTGAAGAGAACGGTCGGCAAGGTACGGACTCAACATCACGATCCACCGTCCTGTTGATGGTTGATGGCTGTCATCCAGATGACAGCTGGCTGGGCTTCAGCGGCGATCCTGCTGGACCAGCTGGCCCCGCGTCCCTGGCCCTGGCTGGATCCCGATCGAACGGGCGGGGCCGAACCCGACCGCTGGGGCCATCGGTGCGGCGGCGGGCGACAGCGTCCTTCGGCTCTGGGATTTCCACCAGTCGAAGCCCAACCCCGGGAAAAGGGCCACCCGCCGGGCCATGGCGTGGAAGAACGCATAGGCGGCCAGCAACCGCCGCAGGGATCCGAAGCGGGATTCACGGATCGCTTCGATGCCATCGACGCTGGGGAGACGGACGCCGTTGCCGCAGCCCCCATGGATCGGGCTGGGGATCACCAGGGCCCCCTGGAAGGGCTCAGCAGCGATGCAGGGGTCGGAACTCAGGGCGACGATGTCGGGGCCGGCGCCCAGATGGCGGAGGGCCTCGGCCTGCCGCGCCACCTGGATCACCGCATTGGCGTGGGCGCGTTGTCGCTGGCTGCAGCGGCCGTCCGGCACGCCCAGGAACAGCAGGGAGCCCCGCACCAGCCGATGGGCATAGCCGTGCAGCAATGGGTCACCGGGATCAGCGCCATGCACGTCGAGGCCCGTGAGGCCATAGCTCAGGGCGAAGAGCTTGCTGACGTAGCTGTTCAGCAACTGGTGCAGCCCCTCGGCCTCGCCGATCACCAGGGTCCGCCGGCCGGTACGGGCCAGCAGCTGGCGCCCCTGGACCAGCCTCAGGCCCAGGGTCCAGCACCAGGGACCCAGCAGGAAGAGGGCCGCATCGGCGGGCAGGCTCAGGGCCAGCAACAGGGACCCGATCCCGTCCCCTTCGGCCAGGCCAGCGAGCGGCAGCAGGGCCAGGGTGAGGCTGCGGAACAGCGGCAGCCCCAGACCCACGCTGACGAGGATGTACAGGGCGTGGATCAACCAGGCGGTCGGGGTCTCGAGCACATGCCACGCCCATTGCCGCCCGCCCTGCACCAGCTGGCGGGAGACAGCGCTGGGGTGGGGCTGCCCCCCTTCGTCGACACCCAGGATCTCGCGCACATCGTTGACCAGAAGCTGGTCCTCCATGGTCTCCAGCGCCAGCAGCGCCTCGGGTCGAAGCCGCAGGCCCAGCGGTCGCTGGCCTGGAAGGGCCTGCTGGACCTGGCGGCAGAGGCAGAACAGCAGCTCGGTGAGCGTCTGGTGCATGGCGGCCACCGTGGCGGTGGCCGCCGCGGAGGTGCGGCGTCCCGCGGCCGTGGTGAACATCCGTTGAGCGATGGCCAGGTCCGGACCGTCGGGGGCCAGCAACGAAGACCCCAGCAGGCTGGCCGGATCGCCGATCACCAGGAAGACCTCCTGGATCGCGGACTGGCGCGCCAGCCGGTCGCAGGCGTCCAGGACCTGCCGGCAGGCGATGCTCTGGCCGGAGTCAGCGAGCACCAGCACGATCGTCTGGGGGGAGACCTTCAGGGCCGACACGTCGTGCTGCAGATGCTGGAGGACGGTGCTGGCGGCGAGGGTCCTCACGTTGAGCATGGGCATGAGCCCCTCCAGGTCCCGGGCGAAATGCTCACCCAGCCAGCGGTTGTTCGCGAAGCCGGTGATGAGCAGGTCCACCGTCCTGGAACGCGCCAGGTCCGGATCTGCCCCCCCATGGCCGGCCCGCTCCTGCGTCTCGATGTGGCGCATCGCCTTGGCGATGAGCAGCCGGCCCAGGGCCCTCGCGCTGGCCCGATTGGCCGAGAGGGGGTTGATCCAGTCGTCCTGGATCCTGGCCAGCAGGCCTGGGATGGCCGCGAGATCTGCACCGACCGGATCCAGGCGCCGACGGCCGGCCCCGGACGGGGGGCCCGCCGGTCTGGGGTGTTCGGCATAGAGATGGCAGCGGCGGTGAATCTCCTCCAGGGACAGTTCACGCTCCTGGGCGAGGGAGTGGATGGTGAGGTCCCCGGCGGAAAGGACGGCGATCTCGCCGGCGACAGGATCCAGATCGATGCGGTGGCAGCCGGTTCGCCCCGACAACGCCGCATCCACCGCGGCGGGTTCGGAGGCGTACAGCGCCACGGCGCCAGGGCCATCGAAGCCGATGCTGATCGGCTCCCCCAGGCTGCAGAGCACCAGTCGGTCGGGCCAGGTCGAGGAGATCACGACCAGCCCGAAGCGGCCCCGCCCGCAGGCCATCAGCTGGCGGGCCGCCGCGTAGGGATCGTGATGCAGGAACGCCCCGATGGCCGCCCGGATCCATCGATGGATCCGATGGGAGGTGTAGCGCCGCAACTGGGGATCGGCCTCGAGCCGCTGGTGGATCTGCAGGGTCATGTCCTCGAGCACCGCGGGGTGATGGAGGGGAGCGTCGGGGCAGGCGGCGATCTGATCCTGGAAGACGGATTCGAAGCAGGCGGCCCAGGACGCGAAGGCGCCGGTGGCCGGGGGAGTCTCGGGCTCCGCGAGCAGCCACAGGGACGCCATCCGCACGGAGGCGAACCAGTCGCCCTTGCAGATCAGCAGATCCATCAATCCGGAGATCGTCGCTGCAGCTCCGGCCGCCGGCTGGCCGCAGCGGAGGGCCACGCCCAGCCAGGCGGCCAGCTCGCCGCCGGTCATCTCGGTTCCGAACAGGGTGAACCCTTCAAGGACGCCGCTGTGGGTGATGCGGTGCTGAACGGCCTGCCAGCCACTCACCCACAGACCGTCCTGCCGTGACCAGAGACGGCGCCGTTGGCCTGGACACCATTGGTGCCAGTGGGTGTCAGGGATCTCGGCCGGACCGCCGATGCCGTAATGCCAGGCCGCGATCAGCCCGGAGGGCAGCGGTCGCCAGCCCGAGCGCGCGGCCCGGTGCCGGACACGGCGGAAGCTGCGCTCCAGGGAATGGGTGAGTTGGCCGCGCTTGCCGGTGATCCGCTTGTGGCCGATGAAGCCGATCTGGCCGTTCCTGTCCCGCGCGAGCACCAGACCGCCGCCCGCCGGCGCCCCCCGGGTTTCCGTTTCCAGGCCCATGGTCCAGAAGCGGTCGATCGCCGGTGGTGACAACAGCTCGCCCTCTGCCACCGGGTCAGCACCACTGATGAAGCCGAAATTGCCGCAGTGGAAGCGGGCGGCCCGGCCGCTCCTGATCGCCTCCCAGTCGCTGCGGGAGGCCAGCAGCAGCACCGCGTTGGCCGCGACCACGCTGACCAGCAGGGCGCGAATCAGGGCGGAGTCGTCGGTGGCGGGGGACGACGCCAGGCCGCTCCAGGCCAGGACGACGACCAGCAGGTTGGCCAGCAGACCGCCGCTGGCCTTCAGTCGCACCCGCCAGGGGGCCCTCTCCCCCACCGCCACCCAGGCAACGGCGCGCCCCCTGCCGTCGGGCAGACCGATCGGTGCGAGAGGAGCCAGGGCGCGAAGCAGGTCGCCAGGGGAGCGATGCTCCAGCACGTTCTCCATGGCCAGGGCCGAGCGGTCGTTGTCGACCAGGGCCCGCAGCAGCCCGTGGCCGGCCCCGTGCAGCAGTTCCGCTGCGCACCAGCTGAGCCGGATCAGGCACACCAGCAGCAGCGACGCCGGGACGCCATGGCCGAACGGCCCTGCGGCCATCAGGGCGAGCAGCTCCGGCCAGCTGCAACCGACCCAGCCCGGCATCCCAGCGGGCGCGGGCCAGCGGCGCCAGACACTGGGGGCACGGGACGTCATTTCAGGCGGACCATTCCAATGGCGCCACTGTCCGGGGGATGGCCCCGTCGTGTGTTGTTCCCGGTCGCTTCGACGGGGGAGATTGGTGCCATCCAGCTGTCACCTGGATGACAACCCCGGCAAACCATGGGATGGTGGCCCCACCGTCGGAGGGTGATGGGCGGCTTCGAGGCGGGTGAGCTGAGGTCGTTCCCGCTCTTTGAGGGTCTGGAGATCAAGCGGCTGGAGAGCCTGCTCCAGGAGCACAGGACCCTGCTGGTGCCGGCGCAGCACCAGCTGGTCTTCGAGGGTGATTGGAACGATGGATTGTTCCTGATCCGGTCGGGGGTGGTGAAGGTCCGACGCCTCACCCTGCAGGGGGAGGAGGTGGTGATCGCGCTGATGGGTGCCGGCGAGATGTTCGGGGAGCTGGCCATGCTGCTCGGCAACAGTCGGCGCTCCGCCGATGTGGTGGCGCTGACGCCGCTGGAGGTGGTGAAACTGCGCTGGGCAGCGGTCCAGGCGGAGCTGGATGGCTCACCGGAATTCGCCGTGGCGATGGCACGGCTGCAGGCACGGCGACTGCTCAGCCTGGGGCGACGCTTCAGCCTGCGGGGTGAGGATGCGCCCACCCGTGTTCTGGCAACGCTTCTGGAACTGGCCTGCTGCGGTGGCTACGGCAACGACCCGTTCGCCCCGATTCCAGACCTGAAACAGACGGAGATCGCCGCAATCGCCGGCCTGGCCCGAGGCACCACCTCCCGAATCCTCACCCAGCTCCGCTCCCGGGGAACCATCGTCGCCACGCCCGAGGGCTTGCGATTCGCCGATCTGGAACCCCTGCGACGCCGGGGACTGGTAGAGCCCTGAGCGGAGAGCCGCCATCCCCTGTGGGGAAGCCAGGCTCAGGGTCGCCAAGCAGACAGAAAAGCCTCGGAAGAAGCCAATGAAGGCTATGGTGGCCCGGAGCAATCGGCACGGTTCATTGTTGACCACAGGCCCGAGCACGGCGGCGGATCAGCCATGGGCACAAGGGTGAAACCTGTCAAGCGGCCGGCGGAACGGCGACAGGTGACGGTGTTGTTCTGCGACCTGGTCGGGTCCACCTCACTCGCCGATCAACTCGACCCTGAAGAGTTGATGGAACTGGTCGACGCTTACTATGCCGTTTGCGATGACGTCATCGCCTCCCATTCCGGCTATCTGGCCCAGTATCTGGGGGATGGCATTCTGGCCTACTTCGGCTATCCGGATGCCTCCGAAGAAGCCGCTCCCAATGCCGTCAGAGCCGGCCTGCGGCTGCGCGACGCGGTTCGCAAGCTCCAGTCCCCCACCAGCGAGCCCCTGCGCTGCCGCATCGGCATCGCCACCGGATCCGTGGTGGCCACCCCCGTCCGGAACATGGAGGCGCCCCACAAGTCCGGGTTGATGATGGGGAAGACACCGAATCTGGCGGCCCGGCTCCAGTCGACAGCAGCACCCGACCAGATCCTGATCTCGGAGAGCACCCATCGGATCACCCGCGAGCTGTTCCACCATCAGAGCCTTGGGCGAAGGGAACTGAAAGGCTTCGATAAGGCCGTCCAGATCTATGCGGTCAGCGACGAGACCGAGGTGTCCTGCCGCTCCCAGGCACGCTGGAAAACCAGCGATCTGCCACTGATCGGCCGTCAGCAGGAGATGGAGCTGCTGCTGCAGACCTGGCAGAAAGCCGTGGATGGACAGGGCCAGCTGCTGCTGCTGCAGGGGGAAGCCGGCATCGGCAAGTCGCATCTGGTGGGTGCACTGAAGCGCACCCTGCTCGATCAGGGGTATCGGCAGATGAACTGGTACTGCGGCCCGAACACCAGGGAGAGCACGCTCCATCCCATCGCCGAGCAGATCAACCGGGCGGCCGGCTTCGAGAAGGGAGAAGCCGATGGGAGCCGCCAGGACAAGCTGGCCAGACTGATGGAGCGCTACGGCGCCACCGAGGCCGGAAGCCTTGAGGTGCTGGCCGATCTCATCGGCCTGCGGGGAGCGAATCGGTCGGCGCTGAGCGAGGTGACTCCCGAGAAAAAGCGCCAGATCCGCCTGGACACCCTGCTGGCCATGATCCAGGCCTGGGGCAGCGGTGAACCGAGCCTGATCGTCGTGGAAGACCTGCACTGGATCGATCCGACAACCCTGGAACTGCTCCATCGCCTGGTCACCACAACCCAGCACCAACCCTTGATGGTTCTGACCACCGCGCGACCCGAGTTCATCGCGCCGTGGCCATCGGGCGACCACTGTGTCCAGCTCAAGCTGCGGCGCCTGGATCGCCAGGATTCCGAACTGATCTGCTCCTGCCTCAATGCCGATGAGGCTCTCTCGCCCCAGCTGACCAGGCGCATCGTCGAACGCTGCGATGGGATTCCCCTGTTCGTGGAGGAAACGACCAGATCCATGCTCGAGCTGATCCGAGCCAACGGGGGCGATGGCACCGACCACATCCCCGAAACACTGCAGGATTCCCTGGTCGCCCGCCTCGATCGATTGGGGGCGGCACGACGACTGGCCAGCCTCGCCGCCGTGATCGGGAGGAGCTTCACTTACGAGTTGCTGGAAGCCGTATCCAGCCAGCCGGAGGCGCAGCTACGGGAGCAGATGGATGAACTGCTGGATTCCGGACTGCTGCAGGTGTCTGATCAGACCGCCGGTGAGGCCTATGCGTTCAAGCATGCGCTGATTCGCGATGCGGCCTATGAAACGATGCTGAAGCGGGAACGACAGAGTCTCCACGAACAGATCGCCCAAACGCTCTCCGGTCAGTTTCAGCAACTCGTTGATGCGGAGCCCCAGCTGCTGGCCCATCACTTCACCCGCGCCGGTTCCTACGAGCAGGCGATTCCCCACTGGATCAGTGCCGGGCAACGGGCCGCCGAAATGGCGTCCCATGAAGAAGCCGTGCAGCACTTTCAAACCGCCCTGGATCTGCTGCGGCAGGAACCTTCTGGGGATGGAAATCAGCCAGCCTCCCTGGAACTGTCGCTGTTGCTGGGTCTGGCCATGAGCCTGGCGGGATCCCGCAGCTATTCAGCGCCGGAAGTGGGCCTGATTCTGGAGGAGTCCCGCACGCTGGCGGAACGGCTGGCCGACAGCCAGTCCTCCTTTGCGATCCTGCGGGGTATCTGCAATTACTCCATCGTTTCCTGCGATCTGGATCACGCTGAACGCTCGGCAGGCCAATGCATCCAGCTCTGGGAGCAGGGCCGGGACCCGATCCATGGCATTGAAGCCCATTTCTCGATTGGGTACGTCCATTACGTCAAGGGATCGATGACCCTTGCCCGCCAACATCTGGCGGAAAGCATTCGTCTATACCATCTCCACGACGGATGGCAACTGAGCTTTCCCTCCACCCATGATCCCATGATCGGATCCCTCACCGCCCTCGCCATGGTGGAGCAGGCCGCAGGGGAGGCGGAGGAGGTGGCCGCCACCCTGGAACAGGCGAAGCGCCATGCCCTTCGCCTGGGAAGAAACTACGAGAAGGTTTATACGATGAGCCATGAACTGCTGATTCATGTGCTGCAGGGTCGCTACCTCGAGGCGATCGCCCTCAGCGATGAGATTCTGACCATCTCCGATGCCTATGGCTACCTGACCTGGCGCGCCATCGCCAAGGTGTACAAGGGGGTCGCTCTGGCCCAAGCCGGACAGGCCGACCCCGGCGGGGAGGCCCTGTCAATTGCGATGGAGGGCATGAAGGAACAGCAGCGCCTGGGCGTCATGACGCTGGAGGGATTCCGACTCGCCGAGATAGCCACCCTTCACGCTCTGGCTGGTTCCATGGCCGAAGCGCTGTCGACGATTGACGCCGCAGAGGAAGCCGTCAACCGTTCGGGCGAGAATTACTTCATGCCCCTCGTCCATGTGCGCAAGGCGGAGGTCATCGCCAAGGCCAGGGGCCGTGACAAGCCAGGGGTGCTGGAGGCCCTGGATCAAGCCCTGGCGATGGCCAGGAAACAGGGAGCCTCAAGCTTCGAGACCCTGATCAACGAAAAAAAGCAGGTCTACGCCCGGGACCTTGTGGGCTGAATTGCATCGCGACCAGGGGCCACACCCATGGGCTCAGGGTTTCAATCCAAGCGCTTGCCGCGCCAGGGAAACGGACAAGCTCCCCCATTGGAAGTAGGCGTCAGCAACGTCGGCCGTCAGCGACAGGCAGCCGATGGGGATGTTGACGAGATCGCGGAGCAGGCCACTCGCCACCGTTGGATCACCGGAACGGGCCTCCGCCAGAACTGAGGTGCTCACCATACGAAGATCGGTGGTGAGAGAGTAACTGGATCCCAACCCCTCGAGCTCGATGAAGTCACCATCCTGCTTATACTCTCCCAGGCCGAGCTGGTTGACCAGGGGCAAGCCCGCATTGTTGAAGATCTGAATTCTGAAGTGACCGAGCCTCCAGAATTTCAGCTGGCGAATATTCTCCGACTGCCACGTCGATTCAACGAGAGCCTGGTAATCCGAATAGGCCGGATCAACGTTGCTTCTTGTCTGCTTGAGGCTGTTGGTGACAAGCCTGGGAGACAGGAAAGAGAATCCCTCCAACAGCTCCACGACCCGGTTCCACATGGCCCCCGCCCCCGCTTCGGAAGGGGCTGGCCATCCACGCCCCGCCGCGCCGCCGGATTCGGCGGCGCTCCTGTCGAGAACCGGGGAGCTGTTCAGCTCGGAAGCCTCCCCGTCCTGCAGGCTTTCGGCCTGGAACTTGGGATCGGCCTGGATACGAATGATGGGCAGCATCTGCTCATGGCTTTCACGGCCATACCGCAAGTAAGTAGGAACACTGATACCCATACAGTCCGTATCCTCCCGGAACAGCTCTGCGGCGAGAGAATCACGGGATGGGGGATGCGTCTTGGCAGAATAGAGGGATTCAAGACAATCAAATCGACCCACAAGCTTGGACATGCCAATCACTTCACGCCCCGTGATCGCGGAACGGATGTTATCGACGCAGATGAATGGGTAGACCCAGCAGATCTTGTCCGGGATCTCGTTGTTGTAGCGAAGAACGGGAAAGGAGAAGAAGACTTCGTGCTGCTGCGTGGAGCGCTCGGGATGGAAACTGCCGGAACGCATCTCCGGATAGAACAGGACCCCGAGGACAACGAAGGGGCTGCCAAACCCGCCACCCACCAGCGGCAGGGACGTGAGCGGGCGGTAGGTGAAGGAGTTGGAGGCCGGGTTGAGATATCTTGCGCAGAAATTATCCAGCGCACCGGCCTGGGCCTTGAGCTTGAAGGAGTGGGACTGGACCCCCTTGAAGAGGTAAGGAGGAGCCTCCTGCTGACCATCAAGGGGATTATCCAGATAGGGAAGATCACTCACAGATCCAGGTGTCTCTGCCTACGGCACGTCAAATTCATCCTACTCGGACAACACAACCGGATTCCGCCAGTAACGAACCTCCATAGAGGTGGGCGGGCGTCTGGAAACCTGGGCTGACATGGCCCTCCAGCACCCGCCTGACGATCGCCGTTGCGGTGGCACCCGTGACGCTGTAGCCATCAGCGGTCTGCATCCGGAGGCAGCGGGAGCGACGCCAGCGATCCTCCGCTTCGACGACAAGAATGAAGCAGGAGCGCTCCCGCTGGGCCAGCGATGGTGCCTGGGGCCAGCCCTGGCTGAGAACGTCCAGCAGGCGCTGGCCCAGGGCCGACTGATGCAGGGGGGCCATGCTGGAGCCGGCCCGATAGGCCAGCTGAACGGCCCAATCCGCCTGGGCATAGACCTCCAGGCACGCCACTCCAGCGGTGACTTGGCTGATGAACACATCCGGCCAGTTCACGGCAACGGCCTCTTGCAGACCAGAGCCAAAGTCGAAGGATCGCGACAACGAACCTGCCGGAATGGAGGTGGGTATTCCCTGCCGGCGCACCATGACGGTGGCACTTGTGAGTCCCATCATGCTGCGAAAGGTGCCCCGTGACATCACATCGGGGGTCGAGAGGGCCAGACGCAGCGCCACCGCATCAGGGAACCGGGCCAGGGCCAACGCCAGCAGGCAGTCCGAGGCGACGATCGAAAAGCCGATTCCAGGCATCAGCATCACACCCTGGCTGGCCGCCAGGGGTCCCTGGTCCATCGCCTGCTGAAACACGGGCCACTCTCCGGCCAGATCCAGGTAATGGGTGCCGGTACGAATGCAGGCCGCCATCATCGGCAAGGCGGTGCGCTGAAAGGGCCCGGCGGCATGCAGCACAACCTGAATGCCGTCGAGGCAGGCCTCCATCCGGGAAGGGTCGTCCAGGGAAAAGACGCGCCAATCCAGGTTGAATTGTTGCGCCATGGCCGCAACCCTGCCGGGGTGCCGGCCCGCCAGCACCACATCGAGGCCCTGCTCCTGCAGGCACTGGCCCAGCAGGCGCCCGCTGAACCCCGTGGCGCCATAGAGCAACACCCGGCCCGGGGGGCGCTTGACACCGGCGACGGGTGATGGCGGCATCAGGTCGCCCGGTTGACCACCCAGGGAACCAGATCCTGGATGAAGTCCTTGTCCTGCGAATCGGGGAGGTGCCCGTAGGCCCTGCTGAACTCGTGCTGCGCGGCTCCGGCCAGGGACTCCGCCACCATGCGCGCATACTCCAGAGAGCCCTTACGCAGCATGAGATCCGCCAGCCAGGCGACGGAATCGGCGCTGCGCTCATCGCGGCGCAGACTCATGAAGTGATCCAGTTGCTGACGTTCGCTGTCATTGCAGTGGTCACGAACATGGATCAGCAGCAGGGTGCGCTTGGCTTCGAAGAGATCTCCTTGCAGTTCTTTCCCGTAGGAAGGTTCAGCAGAGAAGTTCAGGAGATCATCCTGGATCTGGAAGGTGGCACCCAGAAAGAAACCGAAGCGAACGACGGAGTCGGGGTCCGCCAGGCCATGGCTGCCGAGCAGCATCCCCACCTGTGCCGGCCAGATCGTCGCCATCCACGCCGTCTTCTTGAGAACCATGGTCAGATAGTCGGCCGTGGTGATGTCGTTGCGGTTGTCCTTTCTCCAGCCAATATCCAGCGCCTGGCCTTCCGCCGTTTCCCTCGCCATCCGTCGCGTCACCTCAAGAATTCTTCTGGAAAAGAAACCACCTCGGCTACCGAGATGATCCAGCAAGGGACCAAAGGCCATCAGCAGCATGGCATCACCAGCGTTGATCGCCAGGGGCACACCATGCAGGGAATGCAAGGTGGGAAGCCCGCGACGTTCCTCGCTTTCATCCTGGATATCGTCATGAATCAGCAGGGCATTGTGCAGGATCTCCACGGCACCGGCGAAGGGGACGGCGTCCTCTAGCCGTCCCCCGAAGGCACGGGCATTGGCCATGCAGATGCATGGCCGCATCATTTTTCCGCCGCGGCTCGGATAATCCGCCAGCAGTTCATTCAGATAGGGAGCCTGGGGCTGGCTCGTCAGATAGCGATCAACATAGTCTCGGATCAGCTGCCCATAGGAATCGAGAATTGGCTGGATCGTTCCGGTCATGAACCCTGGGCACCGAAAGGGCGATGGTCTCCACTAACGCGGCCCGTTGGGGTCGTCGCTGCCAGGGTTCCCGGGGGCATCCCGTCGCGCCTGCGGGCCCTCACGCTCGGCGCGGCGCTGATCGACCTCATGCAGCAGGGTGTCCATCGCATCGAAGTAGGTGTTGGCCATGTCGCGTCCCAGCTGAATCATGCGGCTGGTGAGCACACCAAGGTCGCGGGAGGCATCGGCCGTGCTCCGGTTGCTCGTCTCCTGGCTGTAGCGCTCGGCGGCGTCGTGACCCTGGCGAAAATTCTCTCCGATGACCTGATAGGCCGTACGAATGGTGTCTTCAACGGCCTCGCTGACGCTCCGAACTCCCCCCTGCGGCCCGCCTTCCGACCAACCGCTCCGGAACGGCGTCTCACGCTCGAGTGGGGGGCGTTGCCAACGGCCATCCGGGGTTGCCTCCTGCTCCTCCCCCGGCCATGCGTCTGGCATCGATTCACTTCGGCACACTTTGGTTATTGTAACCAGACCAAACCTTCAGGGATGGTCGTATCCGTGGATATCGGCCAGAGCCGGTGCACCCGAAAGGGCATGGGCAGCCAGCCGACCGGAGATCACGGCGGCTTCCGTGCATCCCTCATTGAATCCACAATCGGTCCAGTCTCCCGCGATGGTCAGGTTGTCGTAGGTGGAATCCAGCGGAGAAATCCGATGCTGCAGACTGCCGGGTAAAGCCAGAACGTAGCGGTCGGAAGGGTTGACGTTGGCCCGCCAGTACTGGCTCAGGAATCTCCGCTCGCCCTGGAGCCCGTCGGCACCCTCCGGTGCAGCGGGATCGGCCAGCAGGTCCCAGCGGAACTCCCCAGACGCGCCATAGGCCCGGGGCCACAGGACCGCGCCAGAGTTTCGCAGGAAGGCGATGGCCTTCTCCCGGACCTCATCCGTGCGGCGGAACGGGTAAGCGCTGTCGGCATCCGCGGGCGGCACAGGGGGATCCCGGAGCACGCCGCAGAAGTAGATGGCGGTGGCGGGTGGCGTCGCCCACGCCTCCTCGGGGATGACATGGGCCATGTCACACCAGGTGTCAAAGGGTTTGTCGAACGCCGACACGATGTAGGGGGGACCCTGCCATCCCAGCTGGGACAGATCCTCCTGCAGCCAGATCTGAAAGGCCTGGGTCGCCGTGGTCTTGACCTTCTCCACCATGGTGGCCCAGCGCCGATCCCTGGCCAGGATCTGGGGGCAGACATGGGGGACGGCACCGATGCTCACCCCCAGGACCACGGCATCGAAGTCACGCTTCACTTCGAGGCGGCGCCTGGAGGTGAACGAGCGATCCCAGTGCGACTCGAAATCCCGCGGCTCGAGGCGGAGGCGATCCCCGCCGACCAGCTGATCAAGGTCGGGCTGGGAGGGCCAGCAGGGGCGATCGCCCACGCGGATCAAGGGGGAATACTCCAGGTCCTCGAGGATGTCCGCCTGAACATCGAAGTCGAGGGCTTCCACATGGCAGCGATCACCGGGCTGGATCGGAGGCCCGGAAGGGATCTGAACGTTGGTGAGTTTGTGGAAGAACTGGAAGCGCACGCCCCGACGGCGGAGCAATTCGTACAGCGGCGCAAACACCACATCCCCCATGCCCGCCCGCAGGCGCCAGAACAGGGAACCGCGATAGCCGAAGAACATGCGCAGGGAGCCCCGTATCGCCTGGCCGGCAGCGAGGGCCGGCTTGCTGGAATCGCCGTCCTCATAGGCCAGGGCAAGGTCGTAAAGACCAACGACGAAGGGAGAGCGCACGGCGCGCTCCGAGGCCCCGTTCAGGCGCAGCCATTCCCTGCATTCGTAGTGATCGATCGAATCAAGTCCCCGGGGGTCATGGAGCAGATTGAAGCGAAAACATCCCACGATGATCGCCAGCACCAGATCGACGATCTCCCAGATGAAGCGCTTCGGGTGATCCACCAGCCACCGCTCCTCCAGCCAGGATCGGATCGAGGCGTTCAGTTCCTCAACGAAGCGGAGCAGGGGGGCCTCCAGGGGCAGCGGCAGGATCTTCAGGGCGCTGCTGAGCAGACCCAGCCCCTCCACGATCAGGGCCGCTCCCGTGAACGTGCCCCCCGACAGCAGCCCGGCCATGGCCTCGAACAGATCCCTGGCCTGGCCCGCGGGCCGGGGCGTTCCGGCCTCGGCGGCGGACGCCGCGGGGCCGCCACTTCCGGTTGAGGTGCTGACCTCCACGTCCAGGATCAGGGTCCGGAGCATGGCGATGGCCTGCTCCAGATACCCCGCCATGGAATAGGCGGCCGCGGCTGGCAGGGGATCCCCCGGGAGGCCCGGCCGAGGTGGAAACCGTGCCGCCCACTTCTGCCAGCCCGTCGATCCGGCCCTTGAGAACAACCCCACATCCATTTCCGGCAGAAAGGCGTCCTGCCAGGGGCCGAATGGTGAGCCTTCCGGTGACGCCTCCAGGGCGGCGTAACACTCCCGCATCATCCGGAAGGAGTTCTCATAAAAGCCCAGCCAGACATGCAATCCATGCTCCTCCACCCGACCGGATGGACCACGGCCCGACGCCCCCTTCCCACCCAGCCTCCACCCCTGCTGATAGACGGTGACGGCGTAGCGGCCGTTGTGCTCAGGCCTGGACAGTTCATAGGCGGCGGTCATGGCTCCGCAGCCACCGCCGATGATCACGACTCTGACGGGCTCCTCCACGACCATCCGGATCCATCAGCCGCCGTGCCGGCAAACGCTACCGGACCTTTCCGCAGGCCTCACATCCTCTCCAGGGTGGGGATGCCCAGCAGGCCGAGGCCAAGCTTGAGGGTGTCGGCGGTGAGGCGGCAGAGCGCCAGCCGCGATCCACGGGCGGGCTCCTCGGCCTTCAGCACCGGCACCTGGTCGTAGAAGCGGTTGAACACCTGGGAGAGCTCGAACAGATAGCTGCACAGCCGGTTGGGCAGCAGCTCCTGCTCCACCTCCAGGATCACGGCATCGAACTGCAGCAGCTGGCGGACCAGCGCCCACTCCTGGGGTTCGCCGAACACCAGGGGTTCCGGGAAGGCGACACCGGCGGCATCGGCGCCGCCCCGGCGGGCGATCCCGGCGATCCGCACCACCGCATAGAGCAGATAGGGGGCGGTGTTGCCACTGAGGGCCAGCATGCGATCGAAGCTGAACTGGTAGTTGGTGATCCGGTTGGTGGACAGATCGGCGTACTTCACCGCCGCCAGCCCCACGGTGGTGGCGACGTCGTTGATGAAGTCCCCGTCCTCCTGGCGTTCTTCCTCCGCCAGACGGCGGCGCAGGTCGGCTTCGCAGCGCTCCACCGCCTCATCCAGGAGCTCCTTGAGCCGCACCGTGTCGCCGGATCGGGTCTTGAGCTTCTTGCCGTCCTCCCCCTGCACCAGCCCGAAGGGCACGTGCTCCAGCCGGCCGGCCTCGGGAATCCAGCCGGCTCGGCGGGCCACCTGGAACACCCCGGCGAAATGGCTGGCCTGGCCGGCGTCGGTGACGTAGATCACCCGGCGGGCGCCGTCGCCGTCGGGTGGAGCCGCGAAGCGGTAGCGGATGGCGGCCAGGTCGGTGGTGGCGTAGTTGAACCCGCCGTCGCTCTTGCGCACGATCACCGGCGGCGCCTGGCTGGCCGTGCCGTCGTTTCCCTCGAGGAAGACGCACTGGGCGCCGCCATCGCTCACCAGCAGGCCCGCGGCGGCCAGATCGGCCACCACGGATTCCAGGTAGGGGTTGTAGAAGGACTCGCCGCGCTCGTCGAGGCGGATGTCGAGGCGGTCGTAGAGGCGCTGGAATTCGCGGCGGGACTGGTCGCACAGCAGTTGCCAGGCGCGGCGGCTGATCGGATCGCCGCTCTGCAGCTTCACCACCTCCTCGCGGGACGTGGTCTGGAAGGTTTCGTCACTGTCGAAACGGGCCTTGGCCTGGCGGTAGAAGGCCACCAGGTCGCCCAGGTCCACCGCGTCGGCGGTGGTGAGGGCCTCGGGGGCCACCTGCTTGAGGTGGGTGATGAGCATGCCGAATTGGGTGCCCCAGTCGCCGACATGGTTGAGCCGCAGCACCGGATGGCCGCGGAACTCCAGCACCCGCGCCAGCGCGTCGCCGATGATCGTGGAGCGCAGGTGCCCCACGTGCATCTCCTTGGCGATGTTGGGGCTGGAGAAATCCACCACCACCGGGGCGCCGCCGGGGGCCACGGGCTCCACCCCGAGCCGGGGGTCCGCCAGCCGCCGGCCCACTTCGGCCGCCAGCACCTCCGGCCGGAGGGTGAGGTTGATGAAGCCCGGGCCGGCGATCTCCGCCGGCAGGCAAAGGGCGGCGAAGCCGGGATCCGCCTCCAGCTGGGCCACCATCGCCGAGGCAATTGCCCGCGGGACCTGGCGCAGCGGTCGGGCCAGGGCCAGGGCGCCATTGGCCTGGAAATCACCGAACTCCGGCTTCGAGGCGGACCCGAGCTGGGGATCCAGTGGCGTGCCGGCCTCCCGGGCGGCGGCGGCCGCCTCGGGGAATGCGCTCTCCAGGGCCCTCTGCAAAAGGATGGTCAGGGCGTGGGCGAGGCGCAGCATGGGGCGAAACCGGTGAAACGGCAGGCGGGGGCCGTGATCATCCTCCCTGGCGGGGCGGAGGGGACGGTGCGTCCGGCGCGGGAGGCCATTCCTGTCTCCCTTGCGCTTCTGCTGATCGTTCTCCTTCAAGGCCATGCCGTCTTGCGGTCCTATCAGATCTTCAATGCCGGCGACGACCAGCAGCAGGCCAGCACCAGCGAGCGGGCGGACAAGACCAGGCTCGCCATCGGGCAAGCCACCAGCACCGAGGACCTTGAACGGTGGCTTCTGGCGCTGCAACGTCCGGATCTGCGCATCCGGCTGGGATCCTCAAGGATTCAGGCCATCCCTCTGCTGGCCATGAAGCGGCAAATGCTCAGCCGGTTGGATCAGGCGGAGCGGCAGGCCAAGGCAAGGTTTGCGCCCATCGATCCCGCCACGGCCGACCGCATCACGCGCGAAAGCCTGCGGGTCATGGCCTCGTCGATCGCCGTTGCGGCCGGCTTCGCCACCTGTGCCCAGAGAAAAGGTCAGCCTCGTGTCCTTCCTGGTGGAGTGGCCGGGCCTGCTTGGCCGTCTGAGGCCCTTGGTCCTGTGGCGCCGCCGGCGGAGCCCACGGGAGCATGGCGGGGTCGCCAGCGTCCAGCCGTCCTCGGCACGGCGTGAGGCGGAAAGCCTCAAATCCCTGGCCCCGAGGAAGGAGCCGCCCCCTCCCCTCGCCGGTGGCCCAAGCTCCCATGGCGACAAGCCCCAAAAGGGATTAAGCAGGGATTTGACAAAAGTGAGAGGTTGGTGCAAGGTTCTCACTAAATAAAGTCGTCTTCTCCATGGTTCCGGTCATTTCGAAGCTGACCGTGCTGGCCGCCACAGGTGTGGCCACGGCTTTCAGCCTCTCGCCAGCCTTCGCCGCCGACTCCTTCAAGATCTTCTTCGACCCAGCTCTCGGCTCGTTCAGCAGCAACGGCCCAACGGGAACCGGGGTGACCGGTGAGGCCACTTTCACGTTCACGGGAGTGGGGAACACGGTCAGCATGGCCATGGACCTCAAGAACACCTCCACGGCACCGATCACCGCTTCCCGGTTCGTGGGGATCGGCCTGCAGCTGCCCTCGGATGTCACCTTCCTCAGCTACACCCCCAGCTCGACCTTTGATGCCGTTGTCACCGATGGCACCCTCCCGCCCCTGGGCAGTTTTGCCATCTGCGTGACGGCAGCCAACCCTGACTGCCTTGCGAGCGGCAGTCCAAACGATGGCCTCGCCAATGGGGCTTCCGCCACTCCCGCTGGCACCTTCGCCCTTTCATCCACCACCCTGGCGGGCTCAACGGCCTTCCGGGATTCCTTCGTGAGCCTGTTCGAGAACGCCACCTTCAATCCCTTCGCCGCACGATTCAAGGCGATTGCAGGCGGCCGAGGTGGCAGCGACAAGCTCACCGGCGTCCTCTGCACAGAGGTCAACGGTTGCCTGCCTCCGCCGCCCCCGGCCCCCGGAGACTCGGTGCCTGGCCCCCTGCCTGCCCTTGGAGCGGCTGCCGCCTTCGGCTTCAGTCGCAAGCTTCGCCATCGCATCAAGTGCAGCTCCGTCAAGCCCTGAACCGAGGTTGCTCTCCACCCTCGGGTTGCACCGTCACTTTCATTCCTCTGAAAGCCTGTTCATCGCGAGCAGGCTTTTTTGTTGGCGCCCATCCTCACCTCGCCTCGCCTGTCCGAGCGCCCAGCCATCCCCATGAGTGAGATCCCCCAGAACAGAAGTCTCAGCGCCTTCATCCTGTCCGACCGACTGGCTGTGGTCGCCAACACCCTGTTCGTGGTCTATCTGATCTCCGTTCTGGCCTTCAGCATGCCCCCTAGGCTGCTGGATCCCCTCTGGCAGCTCACCACGATCAAGCTGTTGATCGAAGCGGCTCCGATCCCGCTGATCGGATTGGCCCTGCTCCACCTCGCCGCCTACCTGAGCCCTCAGGACGGCAAGCTGCAGAGCCGGCGCGATGGCTTGGCTCGGCTCGCCGTCCTGTCCTGCCTGGGTTTCCTGCTGGTCGTTCCCCTGCAGGGATTCACGGTCTGGAGGTCCTTCCGGCTGTCGAATGCGATCGCCGATCAACAGCAGGCCAGCGCGACCCAGCGGGCGGAGACGGTTCGCCAGGCCATCCAGCAGGCAGGCAGCGCTGAGGATCTTCGCAAGCGGCTGCTGGCGCTGCAGCGCCCTGACCTCCAGATTCGACTCAACGCCGATCAGTTTCCTTCCCTGCCACTGCCGGAACTGAAGCAACGCCTTCTCTCCCAGCTGGATCAGGCGGAAGGTCAGTTCAAGGCAAGGTATTCCAGGCTGGATCCAGGCACCAACGAGCGGCTGGTGCGGGAAAGCCTGCGCGTGATGGTCTCCTCCATCGCCCTGGCCATCGCCTTCGCGGCCCTTGCCCAACGCAAGAACAGCCCAGTGCCCTTTCTGGTGGAGCTGCCGTCCTTGCTGGCGCGGCCGACCAGGGGCAGCCAGAGCAGCGCGGCCATGCCGTTTCGGAACTCCACTGCCAAGCGGGAAGAGGAGTTCTTCGCGTCCCTCGCTGCCGAGGAAGAGGATCCTCGCCCGGGTCCCTAGCCGCTGTGCAACCTGGTCGGACCTGCACCTAAAGCTTCTGCAGACCCCGCAACCCACGCGGTCAGGAACGGTCGGCGTGGCGCCTGGATGGCATGGCGCAGCACAGGAAGCGGCCAGCGGGTGGATCGTCAGGGAATCCACGTGATCGAAGCGGCCGTGCCCTGAAGCGGCTCAATTGGCCGGACAACCCCCAGCCCAATGGCGGCAAGGGATCCAGCCGGCAGTGGCGCCGCTGGCGGGGCCTGAGGCCCGACCCACCCTCCCGACTTAAGGACTGGCTAAAGCACCTTTGAGCATGGTGACAAAACCTGTGGTAAGGTGAGGGTACATTCATGTAGTTGCAATGTTGGCCTCGGCCCGCCGAAACCAGCTCCTAGCGCTGGGCTGCCTGGCAGGCCTCCTCGCGGGGGCCTCTCCTGCGAACGCCTTCACCTCCTTTGACGTAATTTTTGACAGCAGTATTCCATTTACAAGCACCGAATCAACTGGCGTCACCGGCAAGATGACGTTCTCGTTCACCAAGAATTCTCCCGATCCAAGCGACAACGTTTACACCCTTGACTTAGGCATTTTCAATACTTCTCCGGTAGGCGTAAATCCGACCGGCACACTTGTCGGGTTTGGCCTCAACGTCCCTGGAACATCTTCCGAGCCAGGCGTCAAGCTCCTTTCCTACAATCCACTTGGATCAGGCTTTGGAGATGT
Source organism: Rhizobium sp. Q54 (assembly GCA_943367585.1). GTDB lineage: Bacteria > Cyanobacteriota > Cyanobacteriia > PCC-6307 > Cyanobiaceae > Cyanobium. Next base: position 139,170 of record CALRJP020000004.1, on the reverse strand, counting down.
CTTTGGCGCCACAAACAACACAAAAGCGACGGTTGGCGATAACTCCACCCTTGTATTCACCCCAGATGCCAATATCGGCAACCCTGGATTCGAGCCATTCAAGAACATCACCTTCTGCGCTCGAGATTCAGGCAACAATTGTGTTGGTGGCAAAGCCGATCAAACAGGCTTAGCAGATGGAGAGAGCACTTCTGTAAGATTTACCTTGGCAGCCCTTTCGCCTGACCTCACATCATCCACAGAAGTCGCTAATTCATTTTATAAGCTCTTCAGCACTTGGGTCCCATCCCTAGCCACTGAAAATGACACCCAGGTTGCACTCAGATTCCAGCAGGTAAATGGAGACGGGAGCGAAAAGGTTGGTGGCATTCCCAAGAAGCCTCCTGAAGCTCCTGGAGACACAGTTCCAGGTCCATTGCCTGTGCTTGGTGCTGCCACTGCTTTCGCCTTCAGCCGCAAGCTTCGCCGCAGGATCGCTTCTTCCGAACCCCAAACGGATACCACCGTCTGATCGTCTCTCAACATCTCTGGGCATCGGGTCCTAACCTGTTAATGACCGCCTCGGTGATTGATGTTGGGACCCATGTCAATACCTGAATTTGTCCATGTTGTCTGATGACCCTGTCAGGCCACGGGAGGGTGCGGTTCTCGCAGATCAGTTCGCGGTTTTTTCGCTAGCGCTCTTCGTCATCTACGCCGTCAGGGTGGCCGCCAGCGCGATTCCCCTCCGTCCCCTCGACACCCTCTGGCAGCTGACCGTCAGCGCCACTCTGATCAACACCGCCGCCATCCCCTTGTTGGGACTGGGCTTGCTGCATCTGGCGGCCTATCTGAATCCCGACGATCCCGCCCTGGTTAGGCGCCGGGACGCCATGGCCCGCTGGGCGATCCTGGCCGTGCTGGGGTTCCTGCTACTGATCCCTGTGCAGGCCTACGCCTCCTGGAGCACCGTCGCCACGGCCAAGGCCCGGCTGACGACGCAACAGACCGCCGCCAACCGAAACTTCGCCCTGGTCCGTGAAGCGATCAGTGCCGCCACCAGCCTGGAGGACCTGCAGTCACGCCTGCAATCGCTCCAGTCCCCGGAGCTGGGCATCCGCTTCGAGAACCTGGGCCTGCCTCTGGCCGAAACCCAGCGGCAGATGCTCATTCGCCTCAATGACATCCAGGAGCAGGTGAAGACGCGGATCAATGCCCCGCCCCCGGACGCCATCGAAGACGTGGCCAGGAGCGCAGGCCGCCTGATGGCCACCAGCTTCGTCTATGCCCTCGCCTTCGCCATCGCCGCCCAGCGCCGGGGGCAGGACATTCCCCTGCTGGTGGAGCTGCTGACGATCTGGAGCGTGCGGCGGCAGGCCGCTCGCCCCCCGCGCGGCGCCCCCGATGGGGACTATCTCGCCCAGCTGGCGCCGCCGGACGACGACCCCACCCGCACCCCCTGAGGGGACGCCCCGGGGCGGCAAAACTTTGAGCAAGGTGAGAGATCGCCTGCTAAGGTGAAAACAGATTAAGGAAGCGTTCATGCGGGCCTCAGCCCCAACCCTGTTCCTGCTGCTCGCTGGCCTGGCAGGTCCGCTGGCACTCGGTGCACCCGCCCTGGCCCGGACGTCCTTCGACGTGATCTTCGACAGTGGCATCGCCGGCACGAGCTACTACAACACGGGCGTGAAGGGCAAGATGTCCTTCGACTTCCGCAAGGACCCAGGCAACGGCAACACCTACACCCTGGATCTGGGCATCACCAACACCTCGGCGGCGTCGGGCCCCGCCTCCGGCACCCTGGTGGGATTCGCCTTCAACGAGCCCCTGCGCAGCAACGGCAGCGAGGCGATTTCCCTGTTGAGCTACAACCCCCTGGCCTCCGGATACGGCAGGGTGTTCGGGAACTCAAACCGAGGTATCCGCGTCGATCCCCAGGAGTCGCTGGACATCTCCAACCTGCGGACCTCCCCCTACGCCCCCTTTTCCAACTTCGATTTCTGCGCCCGCATGAGCAGCCGCAGTGGTTGCCATGGGGGTTCGGGCAACATGGGGATCGCCGGCGGCACCAGCGTCAACGTGCAGTTCTCGCTGAAGTCCAACGATGCCAGCATTGCCACGGCCGACCAGGTTGCCGAACGTTTCTATAGCCTGTTCAACTCCTTCGAACCCGGCGACCGTTGGAGCAAGGCCCAGATTGCCCTGCGCTTCCAGAACGTCAAGAAGGCCAACGGGAGAACGGAAAGCGGTGGCGAAAAGGTGGTGGGCTCTGCCTTCTGGCGGGTTCCCAACCAGGGACCAACGAACGAAGTTCCTGGCCCACTGCCCGTGATGGGTGCCGCCGCCGCCTTCGGCTGGAGCCGCAGGATGCGGCGGCGGATCAACAGCACCATAGCTCCGTCCCAGCCCACCTCCTGAGGCCGGGACGGCCCCGCTCCCGACCAAGTGCTTCGCCGTGACGTACCCAAACACCCACAGCATGACGGTGGTTTTCTCAAGCCTTTCGACTTAACTTTTCCGGCAAGTCCGGTTGTTTCGGTGATCGTCAGGGACGGGTAAGCCACCGGCCTGGTCATAAGCAGTCACACCTTGACTGCCCGGTCGGTTGCAAGACTGGCAACATCCTTTGTCAAGGGATGAAGCCGTTGCGAGAAAGTTCAGCGGCCTGAATGCTTCCTCTCCCGTGGCGCTCGCGATCCATCCCATCGACATCCGCGCAGGCAACCCCGTCGTCAAGCCAGAGGGCCAGGTTCACACCTGGCAGCGTTGATGGCCAGCACGAAGGAATTCAAAGAGTTCGATTCGGCGATCCTCGCCGATCGACTGGCCTTCATGGCGATCGCCTTGTTCGTGATCTACCTGATCACCTTGCTCGCCAGCATCCTTCCGATTCGGCTGCTCGACACCGCCTGGCAGTTGCGATTCATCTCAGCCTGCCTGGATTCCGCCACCATTCCCCTGGTGGCCCTCGGGCTGCTGCACCTGGCGGCGTACCTCGACCCGGAGAATCCCACGCTCCAGAAACGGCGCAACGTCCTGGCCCGCCTGGCGATCCTGGCCGTCGCCGGCTTCCTGCTCATCGTTCCTCTGCAGGCCTATGCCGGCTGGCAGCGGGTGGCGGAGGCCAGGGCCAACGTCGCCCGTCAGCTCTCGGCCGCCACCAGCACGTTTGATCTGCTGCAGGAGACCATCACCACGGCCACCAGCCTCGACAACCTTCAGGCTCGCCTCCAGGCGATCCAGACCCCCAGCCTCGGCATCCGCTTCGAGGATCAGGGGCTGTCGCTGCCGGAGACCAGACGCACCATGCTCGCCCGCCTCAAGGAGGTGCGGCAGCAGGTGGAGGCGCGGATTCAGGCCCCGGCGCCCCAGGCCATCGAGGCGGCGATCCGGGACAGCCTGCGGGTGATGCTGTCCTCCTTCGCCCTGGCCATCGCCTTCGCCATGGGAGCCCAGCGAAAAGGCAGTGATGTGCCACTGCTGGTGGAGTGGCACACCATGCTCAGCGTTCCCAGCCCGCGGTCGGCAGGGCCAGCCAAGGGCGGCCTGCGGGGCCTTCCCCTTCCCGGCCTTGCCCCACCCTCCGAGGAGGAGTACTTCTCCCGGCTGGTGCCCGAGGACGACAACACCTCGGAAACCGGGGTACCCCCTCCTCCCTGAGGGCTTGCCCCGACGGGGCCTGGGTGGCACCATCCGCACAACGGAGCAACGCTTCCGATCTGCAGCGCAGGGTTTGCCGATTCGTTGCACAAGTGCCGAAATGCTTAATGGCGCTTAGGCCGCTCATGCGCAGGCCTTCAGCGCCCGACCAGCCTTTACAAAGGGTTACATTGGTCGCCCCGGCTTGAGCCAGATCGCTTGGTACGACAGAGATCCTTCCGCCTCAGCGCCCCCCTGAGGCCCCCGTTTCGCGTTGTCAGCCAGGCCAACGCAGCCAATGCCGGTTGGCGCATGGATCGCATCGGCAGCGCCTTCACAGTGATTCTTGAACCCGAAGAGACAGGAGCGTAGGTGAAAACCTAAGCACCCGTTCAGCTTCGGCCATAGAACTCTCCTTCTGATTTGGCCTGAGCACAAAGACAGCAAGGCTGCTGCACAACGATGATGAGTGCAGGGGAAAGGGTCCCGTCCATCAGCCCTCCCCGGCAACAAAGTCAATCCTCCCCCAGTGCTCTGGGCTCGATGACTTTGCAGATGTCTTGGAGGTTCCACCTGGCAACAGTTGGATGCTCTGGACGCGGATGGATTTCGCCTGCTGTTTACCCTCTATTCGCCATGACTTACACCACCAAGGCAGGGGGCCAGCCATCGCCTTCCTCCCTTTTCCCAGAACTTTCAAGCCAGGCCAGACGGTCCTCTGACGTGACCCTGTCCCTGCTTGACGCCGCTTCGAAGGCGCCGCCCGAAACCCCGATCCCCCAGGACCTACCGGTTCTGGCCACCCCCGTGGCTCCCGCCCCCCTCAGGGGAGCCGTCGCCCGGGAATCGCTCGAATCGAGCTACTTGGCCCCGAGCAGTCAGGGTGCAGTTTTCGCGAAGGGTGTCGCCCTACCCGCCACCACGGAAGTGGCGATGACCAGCCATCAGGTGTTGAGTGATTCCCTTCCCGGCGCGGTGACGGGCAACGCCTCCATGGGGCCCAGCTGCGGCTGCAGGGCCTGCAGCGTGCTGGCCGTCACCGCCGGTGATGGCGCCGCCGCCTGGGACACGACCGCCGACCAGGCCCCCCTGGTGATGGACGGACTGGTCACCCTGGGCACGGGGGTGAACGTCAGCAAGGTGTTCCAACTGCACAGCAATCCAACAGCCACGAAGACGATCTTCCTTGACTTCGACGGCCATTCCATCGGCAGCACCCCCTGGGAGAACGGCGGGGCCCTGAGCCTGAAGAGCTTCTACACCACCTTCGACAGCACCATACTCACTGAAATCCAACGGATCTGGCAACGGGTGGCCGAGGACTTTTCGCCCTTCAATGTCAACGTCACCACCCAGGATCCCGGTGCCGAAAACCTGCGCAAATCCGGCACAGGCGATGACCGCTGGGGCATCCGTGTGGCCTTCACCAGCAACCTCAACCTGCTCACCGGCGCTGCCATCATCAACGCCGGTGGCGGAGGCACCGCCTACTACAACAGCTTCAACTGGGCAACCGACGATGTGGCCCTGGTGTTCAACAGGGGCGAGTACACCGCCGCCAACACCGCCAGCCATGAAGTGGGCCATACCCTGGGCCTCACCCACGACGGCTCCGGTACCACTGTCGAGTACTACGGCGGCCATGGCGGCACCGGCGCCACCAGCTGGGGCACCATCATGGGCGCTCCCTGGCTGGGCAACGACGAAAACCTCACCCAGTGGAGCAACGGGCAGTACTTCGGTGCCAACAACACCCAGGACGACCTCACCACGATCACCAACGGCAACGGCTTCACCTACAACGCCGACGACCACGGCAACAGCTTCGCCACGGCGACAGCCCTCACCGGACAGAGCTTCAGCAGCTTCGGCATCATCGAGCGGAACACCGACGTTGACCTGTTCCGCTTTGACACCGGCGCCGGCCTGGTGTCCTTCAACATCGTCAACGCCTCCAGGGCGTTCACCGGCAGCGCCGGCAGCTACGTCACCGAGTACCTCGCCGCCCGCGGCGCCAACCTGGACATCGCCGCCACCCTCTACCGGGCCGACCAGAGCATCGTCCAGACCTTCAACCCGGCCGATCTCACCACGGCCAGCTTCTCCATCAACCTCGCCGCCGGCACCTACTTCCTCGGCATTGATGGGGTCGGCTTCGGCACCCCCTCCGCCAGTGTCCCGACCGGGTACACCGACTACGGCAGCCTCGGCCAGTACATGGTGAGCGGCACGGTGCAGGCGACCTCGGTCGTGACCCCGCCTCCCCCGCCGCCGCTGCCCGCGCCCACCATCGTGGTGACGTCCGCAGGCGGCCTGGCGACCACGGAGGCCGGCGGCACCGCCTCGTTCCAGGTGGCCCTCTCCCGGGCCCCCACCAGCGACGTGACGATCCGGTTCAGCACCAGCGACACCACGGAAGGCACCGTCAGGACCAGCACGCTCGTCTTCACCGCTGCCAACTGGCAGACCCCGCAGACGGTCACGGTCCAGGGGGTGGACGACACCCTCGTCGATGGCAGCCAGCCCTACAACGTCCTGATGGCCACCACCAGCACCGATGCGGCCTTCAACGGCCTGACCGGTCCGGCGGTCACGGTCCAGAACAGCGACAACGACCTCGTCAGCCCGCCCACCACCACCGGGCTGGTGACCTTCCAGGCCACCACGGGTGGACTCGTCAATCGCTTCAACTTCATCGTGGCGCCAACGGCGGTGGGGGCCCAGTCGGCGATCAACACCAGTGACAACCAGCGCCTGGCCATCACCGAAGGGGGCTACCGCACCTCGACGGGCACGGCCATCACCCTGGACAGCTACCACTGGACCTTCGACAACCTCAACCGCGCCACCCACCTGGTGTTCGAGGGGTACCGCACCGCCAACACCAACCTCGACAACTTCAAGATCCAGTACTCCCCCACCGGCAACACCTGGGCGACGGCCTTCACCGTCACCAACACTGTCGAGAACTCCTTCAGCTTCGCCCTCCCCACGGCCGTCAGCGGCCGGATGCTGGTCCGGGTGGTCGACACCAAGACCGGGGTCGGTGACACCTTCTACGACACCCTCTTCGTCGACCGGCTGGCGTTCACCGCCGGCGCTGCGGCCACCAGCCGGAGCCTGACCGACGACCCGATCATCGGCGGCGCCACCAGCCTCGCCCCAGAAGCCGATGAGGCGTTCGCCTACGACCAGGCCGCTGCGGCGGATGGCCTGAACGAGGATCTGGGCCTCAGCACCGAGCCCATCCCGGCCCTCGCGGAGCTCGCCTCCCTTGGCACGGCCAATCCCACCGGCACCGAGCCCCTGGCGACGCCGTTCCCCGCCGCCGGCCTCGACACCTCACCCACCAGCCCCTGGCTGGTCGCCACCCAACCCCTGCTGTGAGAGGTCACCCACGCGCCGGCGTTTCACGGCCCACAGATCCCAGAGCCGCTGTCTCACCGCAGCGGCTCTTCTGTAGGGACCTGAACGTCGCCGTGGCGCTCATCAGGGCCTCAGGCCACCAGCCCCAGCGCCTGTTCCAGGCCGGCGAGCACCACATCGGCCGTGAGCTTGATGCGGTAGCGGCAGGCCTGGGTTTCGGTGCAGGCGAAGGTGCCGTGCTCCCAGTACTTGTTGCTGCCGGCGCCTCCCCCGCAGAGGCCGAAGTAGGCACACTCCTCGCGGCAGCGGTCGGTGCCGGCACGCATGTCCGCCAGGATGCGCTGAAACTTGGGGCTGGCGGCGATCGAGACCAGGCTGTCGGTCTGCACATGGCCGAGCACGAAGTCGCCGTAGGTGTCGGTCTGGACGGATAGCAGCTCGGGATCGAAGGTGGAGATCGCCCCGCGGGCATCCACGTTGACGATCGCGAAGGGGTTGTTCATGTCGGTGCAGTCGAGGCGGGCATCGGCCTGGGCCAGGCTGCAGATGCCCTCGAACTCCCGCACCCGCATCCGCTCGGGGTGCTCTTGCCACAGCGCCCAGAAGCGCTGCAGGAACTGGCGATAGGCCGCCTCGGCATGGGGACGGCTGAGGGTGGAGACCCGGTTCTCCCCCTCCGTCTCCTCCATGTTGAAGGCCACGTCGGTGATGCCGTTCTCCACGAAGAAGGCGTACAGCTCGTCGGGGTGGCCGAGGGACTCCTCGGTGATCACGGCGATCACCTGGAAGGGGATGCCGCGGCGGCGCAGATGCCCGATGCCCCGGACGGTGGCGGCGTGGGTCCCCAGGCCGGTGCGGGTGCGGCGGTGGACGTCGTGGAGGAAGGCCGGCCCATCCATGCTCACGCCGACGGCGATGCCGTTGCGCTCGAAGCAGTCGCACCAGGCCTCGTTGATCAGCGTGGCGTTGGTCTGCACCGACTGATGGATCGTCAGGGGCTCCCCCTGCCAGCGCTCCAGCGCCCGCCGCACGCAGTCGCTGGCTTCGTCGTAGAAGGCGATCGGCACGGTGAGGGGTTCACCGGCGTGCCAGAGCAGGGTGAAGTCGCCGCCCACGTAGGGGCTCTCCAGTACCCGCTCCAGGGCCGCCTCCAGCAACTCCAGGGGCAACCGGTGCCGGTCGTCCCGGTTAGGCAGGTAGCAGTAGTCGCAGTCGAGGTTGCAGTACGGGGTGGGCTGGACCACCAGCAGCTGCAACGGCCCGAAGCCCTCCGGATTGCCCGGCGGCGGCATGCCGGTGGCGATCACCAGAAGTTGCGGAAGCCACCATTACGGAAGCCGCCGTTGCCCCAGCCGCCGTTGCGGAAGCCGCCATTGCCCCAGCCGCCATTGCGGAAGCCACCGTTGCCCCAGCCGCCGTTGCGGAAGCCGCCATTGCCCCAGCCGAAGCGGGGCCCGCCCCCGTTCACGAAGACGTAGGCCAGGCGGCCATCGGCGGCCTTGGCCCCCGCCGCTGTCTCCGGCCCGGGTGACTCCTGCCCCATGGCCTGGGAGATGCGCCGCAGGCGGGCGTCGATCGATCCGGGCGCGGCCTCCAGGGGGGATGACGCCTGGGCGGAGGTGGCCGGCGACGGGCCCACCCCGTCGGCCACCGCCTTGGCCCCGGCGGCGGCGGGGGCCAGGGCCGCCAGCAGGAGCAGGAAACCGAACAGACCGGAACGGGGGTGGTGCGTCATCGGAGGGCGGCCAGGGATGGGGGGAGGGGCAGGACGGGACAATCGGAGCGGCGCTGGGCGGGGGGATGGGCGCCCATCACGGAGCCGCCGGCGACGGGGCCGCCAGCTGGAGACCTTCGCGGGTCAGCAGCACGGATTCGAAAAAGGCGCGGACCCGCTCGTTGGGGACCACCAGCACGCCGGTGGGGCCGAACCAGGGGGCGACGCTGGCCACCGCCTCGGGGCGGCCTTCCAGGTAGCCCTGGAGAAGACCCGCGATGGCCAGGTTGACCACGTTCAGCAGCCTGGAGTTGTTCTCCGGCACGATGCAGCCGACGCCGTAGCTCACGTAGGGCTGTTCAGGCACCAGGGCCACGCCGGCGAGCTGGCGCTGGTGCCGCAGACCGGCCAGCACGTTGGCATCCCCCAGCACCCCCGCCACCTTCTTCTGCTCGAGGGCCGTGACGGCCAGGGCCAGGGTGGGGAAGCTGACCGCCCTGGCGCTGGGCTGGAGCGAACCCAGCAGACCGGCCCCGAGGGACCCCTCCACCACCGCGATCGGCTGGGCGGCGAGGGAGGCGGGCGAGCCGTCCAGGGTGCCGCTGCGGGTGAGCAGCCTCAGGCCGGAGAGGCCGATCGGCAGGGAGAAATCGACCAGCTTTTCCCGCTCCCAGCTGAAGGGAACGCCGCAGGCCAGGCCGGCATTGCCGCTGGCGACCGCCTCCACCGTGACGGCGGTGTTGTCGACGGGGGCGAAGCGGATCCGGACCGTGTTGCCCAGTTCCGCCTTGAGCTGCCGGTCGATGCGGCGGGCCAGATCAATCGCGTAGCCCTCCGGTTCCCCCTTCGGCCCGATCTTGATCAGGGGCGGGCTGTCGGTGGGACCCACCATCAGCACCTCGCCCGACTTGGCCGCCTTCTCCAGCACGGCGTCAGCGGCGCTGGCTGGCGCCATGGCCCCCAGGGGCCAGAGGCAGGCCAGGGCTCCAAGGGCCAGGACCCTGCTGCGGCGGGATCGGACGGAACCGGAGGAAACCGGCGCAGCAGGAAAATCCATGGGCAGAGCCGTGTACGTGCTGCACCTTAAGGGCGGTTCCCGGGCTTGCCCACGACCGCGTTGGGGCTTGAAACGCCCCGGCCTGGTCGGGCCTACCAGTTCCGGAACGCCCCACCGCGCATGGCGCCCCCATTCACGAAGCCGCCCCCACCCCTGGCATTGACGAAACCGCCACCCCCGTTGCGGAAGCCACCGCCACCGCCGTAGTAGGGATGCCCATTGACGAAGCCGCCGCCGGCCACGTTGCCCCATCCGCCCCGGCCGGCGTTGGCGAAGCCATAGGCCAGACGCTGATCACCGGCGGCGGCCCCGTCCGCCCCGCTCCCGTCACCCTGGGCGCGGAGCGCCGCGCTGATGCGCTGCAACCGTTGCTCGATGGAGGTTGCGCTGGCCGGGGAGGGCAGCAGGGCCGCCTGGCCGGCGGCCGGAGCGGTCAGGGCCGCCAGAGCCAGGGAGAAACCGAGCAGGGCCGCGCGGGAGGTGATGGACATGGGAGGGTCTCCTTAGCGGGCAGGTGAGGTGGGGGCGACAGGCGATGGGGTCGTTGCCGACAGGGGCCGGACCCGTTCGTAGTTGAGCAGAACGGACTGGAAATAGGCCTTGATCACCTCGGGGGGCAACGCCAGGACTCCCTTCGGACCCAGCCAGCGGTTGACGCTGGCCACGGCCGCCGGCTCATCGTCGAGATAGCCCTGCACCAGCCGGGCGATGGCCAGATTGACCAGGTTGCGGAAGGTGGAGTTGTCCTCCGGAAGGATGCAACCCACCGCAAAGCGGGAGAAGGCCTCCGCGGGCACCAGGCCGTAACCCTTGCCGCCAAGGCTCTGGAGGGCACCGGCGAGCAGCAGGGAATCACCTCCCACGCCATCCACCTGGCCCGCCAGCAGCGCCCGCACCGCCTGCTCGATCCCGGCGAAGGGGACCCGCACCGCCGTCGGCTGCACGGCCGCGATGGTGGCGCTGCCCAGGGAGTCCTTCACCACCCCGATCCGCTTGCCCGCCATCGAGGCCGCTGAACCGTCGAGCCGCCCCTCGCGGGCGAGCACGCGAATCCCGGAGAGGGCGAAGGGCATGGAGAAGTCGACGAACATCTCCCGCTCCCAGGTGAACTGAACCCCACAGGCCAGATCCACATCGCCGCGGCTCACGTCACGGAACACCGCCAGCGGATCCGGGTTGGCGGTGTAGACGATCTTCACCGGCCGGTTGAGATAGGTGGAAACCTCCGCCTCAATCAACCGGGCCACATCGAGGCTGTAGCCCACCAGCGCCTTGCTGGCATCGAGGTAGGCGAAGGGCACCAGGTCGGTGGGGCCGGCCATGGTGATCTCGCCGGTGCGCGCGGCCTGCTCGAGCACCGATTCGGCCCTGGCCGCCGTGGGGCTGCCCAGGGCCGCCACCAGGGCCAGCAGCAGGGAGGGTGCCGCCACGGCGCAGCGCCGGGCCCAGGCGGCGACGCCGACCGGGGCGGCCTGCCGCTCCGGTGCCGGGTGTGGAAGGGCTGGATGCGGCACGGGTGACTGCGGCACGCGGGTCGGCTCGGGGGTCATCGGCGCTCACTCTGGCAACCGATCGGGGGCGGAACCACCGGTGCCCAGGGAGGCGGGGGATTCTTCACCCAGACCCCGGTTCAGGCGAGCAGGGGGTCGAAGCGCATGCTCAGATCCAGCCAGGGGCTGCGGGTGACCGGGGCGCTGGTGGAGATCAGATCGATGCCGGTGGCGGCGTAGGCGGCCAGCTGATCAGGCCGCACCCCCGAGGCCTCCAGCACCACCGCCGGGGCCAGGGCCCGCAGCCGGGGCACCAGGGCCGCCAGCGCCGCGGGGGTGAAGTCGTCGAGCAGCACGGCATCGGCCCCCGCCCGCACCGCGGACTCCGCTTCGGCGGCGGTTTCGGCCTCCACGATCAGCCGCGCCGGCCAGGGGGCCGAGGCCCGCACCGCCGCGACCGCGGCCGCCACCCCGCCGGCCCAGGCCAGGTGGTTCTCCTTGAGCATGGCGGCATCGTCGAGGCCGAGGCGGTGGTTGCAGCCGCCGCCGCAGCGCACGGCGTACTTCTCCAGCACCCGCAGGCCGGGGGTGGTCTTGCGCGTGTCGGCCAGGCGCACGCCGGTGCCCGCCAGCACCTGCACCAGGGCGGCGGTAGCGGTGGCGATGCCCGAGAGGCGCATGGCCAGGTTGAGGGCCGTGCGCTCCGCCGCCACCAGGGCGGCCGCCGGCCCCTCCAGCTCCAGCAGCCGCTGGCCCGCCACCACCGGCTCCCCGTCGCCCACCAGCCGCCGCACCGACGCCCGGGGATCGAGCAGCGCCAGCAGCGGCTCCACCAGCACCCCGCCGCAGAACACCCCGTCGCCGCGCGTGACCCAGTGGGCCCGGCCGGTGCGGCCCACCAGGGCCGGGGCCGTCAGGTCGCCGCGGCCGATGTCCTCATCGAGCCAGCGGCGCAGCTGGGCCTCCAGCGCCGGGGTGAAGGACAGCACCGGGGCCGGGGCCCCATCGGGTGAGATCACGGGCCGCCTCAGCTGCCGGCGGCGCCGACGGGGGGGGTTGGCATCGGAGGCGGGGCGAAGGGCGGGCAGACCCGCTTCACAGGATCACAGGCGTAGATCGTGGGCTTCTGCCAGGCCAGGGGAATCTCCAGCAGGTCGCGGCTGCCGGTGATCCCCTGCGCCACGAACAGCACCGCCGCCAGGATGGAGGCACTCAGGTGGATCCGGCGCCAGCGCAGCTCCTTGAGGATCTCCGGCCGGGCGGCCATCGAGAAGATCATCAGCCCCACCACGCCCACCCCGGCCCAGTAATGGGACTGCCAGAACGCGGGGCTCAGCGGGTTGTCGCTGAGGCGCCACACCTCCGGCTGGGCGCCCAGGCCGAGCACCCCGGCCCAGGTGAGCAGGGCGAAGACGAGCCGGTAGCCCTTGGCCTTCACCCGCCAGAGGGCGAGCAGGGACACCACCGTCCCCACCAGCACCAGCAGCAGCTGCAGGGCACGGCCGGGGCCGCCCGTGAAACCCTCCGGCGGCTGCTTGGTGACGATCACCACCGTGAGGGCCACGAGCACCAGCAGCACCACCCCCGCCGAGAGCCACTGGCCCAGGTCGGCGTGGTCGCGGCCGGTGGTGGGGGGCAGCTTGGCCTTCTCGACCCGGCGCTGCCGGGCCTGGACCCCGAGTCGCACCACCATGCCGATCAGGGGGTAGATCAGCACCACCGCCAGGGCGGGGTGCAGGATCCAGAGCCAGTCGACCGTTTGCATTCGCCGCTGGGAATCGCTCCCCAAAGCATTGGGGGTGGAGGTTAAGCGGTCAACAGGGGTGAGCGTTTCGTGATGGCGGCGGGCGGTCCGGCGGCGGCGCCTACTTGCCGATGCAGAAGCGGGAAAAGATCCGCTCCAGCACCGCCTCACTCACCTCCTCACCGGTGATCGCCCCGAGGCCGGCGATGGCGCCGCGCAGGTCGATGGTCCAGAAATCCCAGGGCAACCCCTGCTCGGCCGCCTCCAGGGAGCGCGCCAGGCTGGTGGCGGCGGCCGCCGCCAAGTCCCGCTGACGGCCATTGAGGGCCACCTGCAAGCCCTGGATCTCGGCGCCGCCGCAGAGGCCCAGCAGGGCCGCCACCAGCCCGTCGCGGCCGGCGCCGGTGAGGGCGCTGATGCGCACCAGGGGCGCCTCCGGCGGCGCGGACGGGACAGCGGCGGCGGCGGCGGCCCCCTCCGGCAGGGCATCGAGCTTGTTGCCCACCAGCAGCAGGGGCACCCCCTCGGGCACCAGCGCCCGCAGCTCCTGGTCGGCGGCGGTCCAGCCGGTCAGCAGATCGAAGAGCAGCAGCACCGCATCGGCTCCCGCCAGGGCCTGGCGGCTGCGTTCGATGCCCAGCAGCTCCACCCGGTCGTCCGTCGGCCGGATGCCGGCGGTGTCCAGCAGGGTGAGGGGCACCCCATCGAGCACCAGGTCGCTTTCGAGCAGGTCGCGGGTGGTGCCCGGCAGGTCGGTGACGATGGCCCGCTCGCGGCGGCTGAGCAGATTGAGCAGGCTCGACTTGCCGACGTTGGGGCGGCCGACGATGGCCACCCGCAGGCCCTCGCGCAGCAGCTCCCCCTGGCGGGACTCGGCCACCAGCCGCTCCAGCTCGCCCCGCACCGCCTCCAGTTCGGCCCGCACCAGCGTTCCGTCGAGGGGGGGCAGGTCCTCCTCGAAGTCGACGCGGGCCTCCAGCTCGGCCAGCTGGTCGAGCAGCCGCTCCCGCAGGCCGCCGATGCGGCGCTGCAGGCCGCCGTCGATGCCGGCCATGGCCAGCTCGGCCGCCCGGCGGCTGCGGGCGGCGATCATCTCGGCGATCGCCTCGGCGCGGGTGAGGTCGAGGCGGCCGTTGAGGAAGGCCCGCTGGCTGAACTCCCCGGCCCCGGCCAGGCGGGCGCCGGCGGCCAGCACCAGCTCCAGCACCCGCCGCACGGCAACCAGGCCCCCATGGCAGTGGAACTCCACCACGTCCTCCCGGGTGAAGCTGCGGGGGGCTCGCATCAGCAGCAACAGGGCCTCATCCACCCGCCGCCCATCGGCCGGATCCACCACATGGCCGTAGAGCACCCGATGGCTCCCCCAGGCCTGGTCGCCGGGGGCAAGGAACAATCGCCGGCCGATCGCCTCGGCCGCCGGACCTGAGAGGCGCACGATCGCCACGCTGCCGGCCCCGGCGGCCACGGCGGTGGCGATGGCGGCGATGGTGTCGCCCTGGAGCTGGGGGGAGGGGGGAATCAAGACGGTGATGGGCTGGAGCTGGGCAGGTGGCGCTGGAGGACACCCAGCAGGATCAGCCCAAGGCTGGCGAGAACGCCAGGGGTGAGCGGTTCGTGCAGGAAGGCCGCAGCCGTGAGCACCGTGACCACCACACTGGCGCTGCCGCCGAAGGCCACCTGGGTGACGCTGAACCGGGCGGTGCTCAGCTGACGGAGGATCTCCGTCCCCAGGCTGAGGGTCAGGCCGTAGAGGACGATCACCCCGATCACCCACCAGAGTTGGAGATGGAAGAAGTGCCGCGGGCCATACACCTGCAGCGCGATCATCCCGAACACCAGGGCACCCGCCAGGTTGGTGACCCCCCCGGTGAGGCCGCGGGACAGGTGCTGGGCCACCAGCTGGCGGCGCAGGCAGTTGCGCGTGGCCGTGGCGATCACCGCCACCAACGCCCACAGCAGTCCCGGCAGCTGATCCATCCCCATGCCGACGCCGGAGCCGAAGACCCTCCCGACCAGCAGGCCCGCCAGGATCAGAGCCACGCTGAGGGGAAACCGCTCAGGGAGCCGTTCCTTCAACCACCACAGCGCCAGCAGGGCCGAGGCCGGCAAGGTGAGGGAGAACAGCAGGGTCTGGGTGATCACCGCCAGCTGGTCGAGGGCCATGTAGAAGGCGAGCGGTGCCAGAAAACAGCCGAGGAAGGAATCGAAGGCGATGGCGATTCGTACCCTGGGACGGAGGCCGTTGATCTCCTGTCCCACATCCGCGGGCTCGGCGATCAGCAGCGCCAGACCGATCATCAGCTGCGAAATCAGAAAGACATTGCAGAAGCTGATCGGATTCTCACCGGCGACGGCGTGGGCCGCCCCCTGCAGCTGCAGTCCCTTGAGCACCGTGCTGCGCAGGCCCGAAACGACGCTGTAGCCGATCAGGACCAGCGCCGTCATGGACGCGAGGCGGCACCGAGCGGGAACGGCGGTGGGTCGGAGGGGAAGGGTGTTCCGCCCTGCTGCAGCACCCGGCCCGTGAGGCCATCAACCTGCAGATAGCCGTCAGCCCAGCCGGAGAGCTGCAGGAAGGTGGCCGGTCCGGTGGCGAAATACCGCCCGATCGCCGCCCGGGACACATAGCGACCCATCGCCCGATAACGCTCCAGCACCCGCCGGCGGCTGAGGGATTCCGGCACGCTCACGTGGAGCAGAAACACCCGGTACCCCATCGCCCTGAGCTCGGGAATCAGGCGTCGGTAGCGATCGGCCCGGCTCATGGTTCCATCGTAAAGAAGGTCGAAACGGCAGGGCCGGCCAATGCCCGCCAGCAGGCGATCCACCAGCACACCGGCCTCGGCCTGGGTGAGATCCGCATTCCAGCCGCGGTACTCCGGCAACTGGGCCCGCAGGGCATCGGCATCGATGCGCAACGTGCCCGGTGCCAGGGCCAGCGGAGCGTGGGTGCGCAGCCCGGTGGATTTCCCCGCCCCCGGGGGGCCACCGGTGAGGATCGCGACCGGTGGCCTGTGCGACACACAGACGGCCTCCTTTCGAGCCGCCGCCATGAGGCGCTCGCGCACCGATTCAGGGCTGCTGATCGGGGGGAAACTGCCCAGACATCGCTCCAGAAAATCGATGGCCGCCGGCGAAATCTGCGGCAACCCGGAGGCGTCCAGGATCTGGCAACTGGCGGGACGGTCCGCGATCGGGGAGGCCGCCTGCAGCGGCGCCGGCACCACAACGGTCCCGAGAAGGCCCCAGAGCGAGAGGAGGAGCGTGGCTTGCCGCACGGCCCGTCCGGTCGCGTTGGCAGGACGGTAGGCGGGATGCACCCACACGGCCCGGTGAGGGGCTGGAGCCTGGCCGCCGGTTGACCGTTTCCCCTAACGTTTTGACGGTGTTCGCCACGGCCCCCGGCGGCCGGCAGGATGCCCCTCCCTCCGCGCCCGGACCTCCACTTCTGGCCCTGCGAACCCTGAAACGTCGCTTCCGCCAGGCCATCGAATGGGTCTGGCGCCAGGAGGGCAGCCACGGCCAGCGGGCCCGGGGGCTGGCGGCGGGGGTGTTCATGGGCTGCTTCCCGATCTTCGGCTTCCAGACCCTGCTGGGGGTGGCCCTGGCGAGCCTGGTGCGGGGCAACCACCTGCTGGCCGCCGCCGGCACCTGGATCAGCAATCCGATCACCGACATCCCCCTGATCTGGTTCAACTACCAGCTGGGCAGCCTGCTGCTGGGGCCGGGCAGGGGCTGGCCGGGACGCCTGACCCTGCACCAGGAGACCCTGCGCCAGCTGGGCTGGGACTTCACCTCCCGCCTGCTGCTCGGCTCGGCGGTCGTCGGGGTGGTGGCGGCCACCCTCAGCGGCTTCCTCTGCCTGCGGTGGCTGGAGCGCCGCCAGCGGGCCTCCTGAGAAGGGTGTCTCGGTGATCGACATTCTCGAGGCCGACTTCGCCAACCCGGCCCACGCCGCTGCAGTTCTGAGCCTGATGGAGGCCTATGCCCGCGACCCCATGGGCGGTGGCCAGGGCCTGTCCGGCTTCACCCGGGCGAATCTCGTCGACGCCCTGGCCCGCAGGCCTTCGGCCCACGGGATCCTGGCCTTCGCGGGGGAGGAGCCGGCCGGGCTGGCCATCTGCCTGGAAGGCTTCTCCACCTTCGCCTGCCGGCCCCTGCTGAACGTGCACGATCTGGTGGTGGCCAGCAACTTCCGCCGCCAGGGGGTGGGGCGGCGACTGCTGCAGCGGGCGGAGCTGATCGCCCGTCGGCTCGGCTGCTGCAAGCTCACCCTGGAGGTGCTGGAGGGGAACGGGGCGGCCCAGGGCGCCTACAGGAGTGCCGGGTTCCGTCCCTATCAGCTGGACCCCACCATGGGCCGGGCCCAGTTCTGGGAAAAACCGCTCCCTGATGGAGGCTGAAGCCTCAGGATTCGGCCAGTCCGGGAAACACCATCAGGTCGATGTGGCCGCCGGAAGGTTGACGCCACTCACGGAATTCCGCCGCAAGAGCCCGGTGCTCATGGTCGAGGGATTGCGATTCCAGATCCAGCAGGCGCTGATGCACCAGATCGAGCGTGTTGTCGATGAGCTGGGCGGCCTGTTCGGAGGTCATGGCATCGCTGCGATGGAGAAAGCCTGAGCTTCGAGGTGTTGTAGAAGACGCCGCCCTGGCGGGCTGTAGCCCCTGACACGGGCCGTCTGCCGCGTCGGCGGACCCGCACCGATCACACCGTCCGCGCCAGCCACTGCTGCAGCGGCGTCCAGTCGTCCCGTTCATCGATGGCGGCCCAGATCCGCTCGATCACCGGCCGGATCGGCGTTTCCGGCGGGTTCCAGCGCTGCAGGCAGGCGCTGATGGCGGCCTCGGCGGACGTGCCCGGGCCGGAGGCCGCGGCGTGGCTCCAGCGCCACCAGCTGTCCCGCCAGGCGAGCCATTCGGCCCGGGGCGGCGCTGGGGCCTTCGCCACGAAGGGCTCCAGGTCCTCGGCCGTGGCCGGCAGCCCGCCGGTCCGGACGCGTTCGGCCAGGGCGGCGAAGAAACGGCCATAGGCCACGGGCCAGCCCGCCAGCAGCCCCAGGGTGGGAACCACCGGATCGGGGAGATCGGCCCGGGCCCCGACGGGGAGGATGGCGGCGTCAAAGCCGAGGCGGCGGAGCAGGCAGCGGCGGTAGTGGGCGTCGTGGATCTCGCCGAACGGCTCCAGCGCCGCCTCGAGCGGCGCCCGCGGCAACAGCATCCCCAGCGGCTCCTGCAGCAGCCGCAGGTTGTGCTGGCAGACGAGCGGCTGGCGGCCGTAGGCGTAGAGGCCGTCGTGGTCGAAATAGGCGGCGGTGAAGCCCGGATCCCAGGTCTCGAGGAAGGCGAAGGGGCCGTAGTCGAAGCTCTCGCCAGCGAGGGACATGTTGTCGGTGTTGAGCACCCCGTGGGTGAAGCCCGCCGCCATCCATTCGGCCGCCAGCCGCGCCACCCGCTGCACCAGCTCGGCGTAGAAGGCGACCAGCCGTTGCTCGCCGTCGCTGTGGATCGCCGCCAGGTGGGGGTAGTGGACGGCCACCACGTGACGCAGCAGCCGCTCCAACTGGGCCGGCTGGCGCCGGAAGAGCAACCGCTCGCAGGTGCCGAAGCGCAGGTGGGTGCGGGCCAGGCGCACCATCACCGAACTGCGGGTGGGGGAGGGCTCATCGCCGCGCCAGAGGTCTTCACCGGTCTCGATCAGTGCCAGGGTGCGGCTGGTGGTGACGCCGAGGCGCTGCAGGGCCTCGCTGGCGATCACCTCCCGCACCCCGCCCTTCAGGGTGAGGCGGCCGTCACCGCCCCGGCTCCAGGGGGTGGTGCCGGACCCCTTGGTGCCCAGGTCCTGCAGCTGGCCGTGGCGATCGCGCAGCTGGCCGTAGAGGAAGCCGCGGCCGTCCCCCAGCAGGGGGTTGTAGCTGCCGAACTGATAACCGTGGTAGCGGAGGGCCAGCAGGGGGGCACGGCCCTCGAATCGCCCGTAGGCCGCCTCCAGGTCGTCGTCGCTGACACCGGCCGGATCGATCCCCAGCTGGTGCAGGAGGGGATCGTTGCGGAACCGCAGGCGCGTGAGCGGGAACGTCGCCGCCTCCACCACATCCCAGTACTCGGGCCCGAGATCCTCGATGGCGCCCTCGAAGGGCAGCCCCAGCAGGGGATTGGGGCGGGCGGACATGGACAGGGACCGTGGCCGGGCCGACCCTAGGGAACGGGTCCAACCGGCAGCGCGCCCCGTCGCGCCAAGGGGCACGGCAAGGGCAATGTCCGCCAGCTGAAGGCGCTCCTGCAGGTCGTGAGAACCTCGGCGAGTGGTTCTTTCTTCCGGGTCGATGGCGTTCGCCTGGGAATGGCGGGCCCGTGCCAGATGCTGCCACCCCGCTATACGACAAAGGTGATTCTTTTCCTGAAGTCAGAAGATTTTCTGTCACTTGTCAGAGGACTCAGCTTTACCAAGCTGTCGAAACGATCGCCATGGCCTCCGCCTGAACAATCAACTGCCGGAATGCAGCAGATTTGCTGTGTCACCATCCATCAGGGGATTTGTGCATAGGGTTAATGGGAGCGACAGATCCGAAGCAGGAAGGTGAAGAGATGAGAATCGCGCAGATTTCCACCCTTCATGAGAGGGTTCCGCCCGTCGGCTATGGGGGAACGGAACGGGTTGTTCACTATCTCACCGAAGAACTGGTGCGACGGGGCCATGACGTGGTTCTGTTTGCCAGCGGTGACTCTCAGACCAGCGCCAAGCTCTGCGCCTGTGTCCCTGAGGCCCTGCGCCTGAGCGGTCAGGTGGCTGACGCCAGCGTGCACAACGTGATCCAGCTCGACCGCGTCGTCGAGCAGCTCGATAACTTCGACATCCTCCATTTCCATAACGGCCACACTCACTATCCCCTCTCCAATCTGCTGGGCATTCCCCATCTGAACACCCTGCACGGCCCCCTGCATGCGCCCGAGCAGAAGCTGCTCTACACCCACTTCCATCAGGTGCCCCTGGTCTCGATCTCCGAAACCCAGCGCCAGCCCGTGCCCGGGGCCAACTGGCTCGGCAATGTCTACCACGGGCTGCCCAACGACCTCTATCGCTACCAGGCCACACCCAGGCCCTACCTGGCCTTCATCGGCCGCATCTCACCGGAGAAGCGGCTGGATCGCGCCATCGCCATCGCCACGGCCGTGGGCCTGCCGCTGAAGGTGGCCGCCAAGATCGATCCGGTGGATACCCCCTACTTCCACGATCACATCGAGCCGTTGCTGAAAAACAACCCGCTGGTGGAATTCGTTGGCGAAGTGGATGACGCCGGCAAGCAGGATCTGCTGGGCCATGCCCTGGCCCTGCTGTTTCCGATCGACTGGCCCGAACCGTTCGGTCTGGTGATGATCGAGGCCAATGCCTGCGGCACACCGGTGATCGCCTGGCGCAACGGCTCGACCCCTGAGGTGATCCGCCACGGGATCAACGGCTTCCTGGTGACCTCGCTGGAGGAGGCCATCGCCGCAGTCGGCGAGCTGGAACGGCTCGACCGTGCCCGGGTCCGCAGCCACTTTGAAGTCAGCTTTTCAGTCAGTCGCCAGGCCGAGGACTACGAACAGCTCTACCGCCACCAGATCCAGGCCCGCCGCTGCCACACCCCTGCCCACCGAACACCGGTGCATGCCTGATCCGCTGCATCCCTTCGTCCTCAAGAACGAGGAAACCTTCGCGATCCTGGATTCCCGTGGCGAGATCTGCCCGGACGTCCAGCAGGATGTCGGCATCTTTCACCGCGGCACCCGCCACGTCAGCCGACTGCAGCTGTTGCTGTGGGGACGGCCACCACTCGTGCTGAGCTCCACCGAGCGTGGGGCAGTGGGCGTGCTCGTGAGCCATCTGAGCAACAACGACGGCACCATCGGTGGCTCCCCGGCGATGACGATCCATCTGGAGCGCAGCACCGTCCTGACCGCCACCGCCTGCCTTCAGCAGTTCTGCTTCACCAGCTACGGAGACGGGCCCGTTGTGATGCCGCTGACCCTGCGCCTCGATGCGGACTTCCGCGACATCTTCGAGGTGAGGGGGTACGACAGGCCGGAGCGGGGCCGCACGGTGCGCCGTGGGGTGGATGGCACCCTGGAGCTGATCTACCGGGGGCTGGACGGGGAGGACCGGGTGACGGTGCTGCGCCTGAGCGATCCCGTGGAGGATGTGAGCGAAGGGCACATCAGCCTGCAGATGACCCTGCAGCCGAGGCAGACCCGACGGCTCTTCCTGGTGCTGGACTTCCATCCAGGAGCAGTGCCGCTGGGTGCGGAGGAGCACTTCCACGCCGCCATGGCGGCCACGATCCAGCGCTTCCGGGACGCCCGGCGCAGCGCCGCCTCCGTCATCAGTGACAACCCGGCCTTCAACAGCTGGCTGATGCGCTCCTTCTCCGACGTGCATCTGCTGGCCAGCCAGGTGGAGGATGGCCTCTACCCCTATGCCGGGGTGCCCTGGTTCAGCTGTCCCTTCGGCCGGGACGGCCTGATCACGGCGCGCCAGATGCTGATGGTGGAACCACGGCTGGCCCGGGGCGTGCTCGGTTACCTGGCCAACCGCCAGGCGGTCGTCAACGATCCCACCCATGACGAGGAGCCCGGCAAGATCCTGCACGAATCGCGGCTGGGGGAAATGGCCGCACTGGGGGAAGTGCCGTTCTCGAGGTATTACGGCGCCGTCGACTCCACCCCCCTGTTTCTGATGCTGGCGGGGGACTACCTCTGCCGCAGTGACGATCAGGATTTTGTCGCCGGCCTGCTGCCGGAGCTGGAGGCGGCGATGGCCTGGATCCACCGGGCCGAGGCCAGCAGCTTCGATGGCTTCCTGCGTTACCTGCGGGTGGCCGAGAACGGCCTGCATAACCAGGGCTGGAAGGATTCCGACGACTCCATCCACCACGCCGACGGCCGCCTGGCGGTGGGCTCGATCGCCCTGTGCGAAGTGCAGGCCTATGCCTACGGGGCCCGCCGCGCCCTGGCGTCGATCCTGCACCGCCTGGGACGGTCCACCCCCGCGGAGGCGCTGCTGGAGGAGGCCGCCGCCCTGCGCCACCGCTTCCACCAGGCCTTCTGGACCCCCTCGATCGATTCCTATGCCCTGGCCCTCGATGGCGAAGGCCAGGCCTGCAAGGTTCGCGCGTCCAATGCCGGGCACTGCCTCTGGACCGGCATCGCCACCACGGAGGCGGCGGCGGCCATCGCCCGGCAGCTGATGGCGCCCACCAGCTTCAACGGCTGGGGTGTCCGCACCCTGGATGAACGGGAGCACCGCTACAACCCGATGAGTTACCACAACGGCTCGGTCTGGCCCCATGACAACGCCCTGATCGGCATGGGTCTGGCCCGTTACGGCCACCGCTCCGAGGCCCTGCAGATCCTCACCGGCCTGTTCGAGACCGCCAGTGCGGTGCCGATGTTCCAGCTGCCGGAACTGTTCTGCGGCTTCCCGCGACGGGAGGAGGAGGGGCCCACCTTCTACCCGGTGGCCTGCAGCCCCCAGGCCTGGGCCAGCGCCAGCGTGTTCGGTCTGCTGGAGGCGGTGACGGGCATGGCAATCGAGCGCGAGCACGGCAGCAGCCGGGTGCAGGTGCGCCTGCACAATCCCTGCCTGCCCAGGGCGCTCAACCTGCTGGACATCAACGGACTGCGGCTGGGGGACGAGGAGATCAACCTGCAGTTCCACCGCAGCGAACACGACGTGGGAGTGATGGTGCGGGGCCGATCGCCCGGGGTGGATGTGCTGATCATGAAGTGACGGCCGGGCCCAGGTCCCCCCGGTCACGCCGCGACGTGATGGCGGGACCAGCGAAATCCGGCGCTTCATTCGAGACTGCACCCCTTCACCCCGGGAGCCATCCTCCATGACCGCCTTCCGTGCCGCTCTCGTACTGCTGTGGCTGGCCGTGGCCGGTTACACGCTGGTGGTGGTGGCGCACCATGGCCTCGACCTGGTGAGCGTCTTCTTCTCGGACGTCCGGGCGATGGGCTGGCCAGGGCAGTTCGATCTGGATTTCCTCGGCCTGCTGCTGCTGACGGGCCTCTGGGTGGCCTGGAGACATGACTTCTCCGCCAAAGGACTCGGGCTCGGCCTCCTGGCCGCGGTGGGCGGGATCCTGGTTCTCGCCACCTATCTGCTGGTGCTGTCCTTCCAGGCCAACGGCAACATGAAGCAGGTCCTGCTGGGGGCCCGTCGGGCCGGCGCCTAGCGCTGTCAGGCCACCCGCGGGTTCAGCCGATGCCGGTGCGGCAGAGGTCGAGCACGTCGGCCATCGAGCGGATCTGGTCCATGGTGGTGCGCAGCTGGGCGGCGCTGAGCAGCTCGACCCGCAGGTCGATGCGGGCCGGCTTGCCGGCGCTGGTGCGCACCCGGGCATCGCTGACGTTGATGCGGTGGTCGGAAAGGCGCATCAGGATGTCCTTGAGCACCCCCACCCGGTCGAGCACCTCGATGCGCAGCCGCACCGGGTAGCGCCGCTGCTGGGCCTCCCCAAGGGGGTTCCAGCGCACCGGCAGCCGCCGCTCCACCGGCACCTGGGGCACGTTGGCGCAGTCCTGGCGGTGGATGGTGATGCCGTGGTTGCCCAGGGCCACGGTGCCCACGATCCCCTCGCCGGGCAGGGGGCTGCAGCAGCCGCCCAGGCGATACTCCAGGCCCTCGAGCCCCAGGATCGGGCTGTTCGACGGGTGCCCGTGGGGGGCATGCCGCGGCTGGGCCGCCGCCACCCCGGCCGCCACCTCCTCGTTGGTGGGGGCGGGGGCGGCGGCGGCGGTGCTCAGGCGCACCTCCTCCCTCAGCCGGTTGAGCACCTGCTGCAGGGTGACACCTCCGAAGCCCAGGGCGGCCAGCAGATCCTCGGTGCCCACCAGGTTGCAGCGCTTCGCCACCCGGGCGATCGCTTCTCCGTTGAGCAGGGCGTCGAAGCCGTCGCGGCCCAGCTCCCGCTCGAGCATCTCCGTGCCCCGCTGGATGTTGTCGTCGCGGTGGCTGCGCTTGTACCAGCCCCGGATGCGGTTGCGGGCCGTGGGGGTGGCCACGAAGTTGAGCCAGTCGAGGCTCGGATGGGCGTTCTTGGCGGTGATCACCTGCACGAAGTCGCCGTTCTGGAGCGGGGTGGCCAGGGGGCAGAGGCGGTCGTTGATGCGCACGCCCTGGCAGTGGTTGCCCACCTCCGAGTGGATGCGGAAGGCGAAGTCGACGGCGGTGGACCCCTTGCGCAGACCCACCACATCCCCCTTGGGGGTGAACACGAACACCTCCTCATCGAAGAGGTCCTCCTTGATCGAGGCCAGGAAGTCGCTGCTGTCCTCGCCGCCGTCGTCCTTCTGCCAGTCGACCAGCTGCCGCAGCCAGTTGAAGCGCTCGGTGTCGCCGGCGGCCGGTGAGCCGCCTTCCTTGTACTTCCAGTGGGCGGCGATGCCGTATTCCGCCACCTGGTGCATGTCGGTGGTGCGGATCTGCACCTCGATCGGCCGGTGGCGGCCGATCACGGCGGTGTGCAGCGACTGGTACCCGTTGGGCTTGGGCAGACCGATGTAGTCCTTGAAGCGCCCGGGGATGGGGCGGAAGATGTCGTGCACCACCGCCAGGGCCCGGTAACAGCACTCCACGCTCGGGCAGAGAATCCGCAGCGCCGCCACGTCGTAGATCTCGTGGAAGGCCTTCTGCTGGCGCTGCATCTTGCTCCAGATGCCGTAGAGGTGCTTCGGCCGGCCGCTCACCTCGCAGTCCTGCAGGCCCGCTGCCGCCAGGCGATCGCGCAGCAGCTGCACGGTGGCCCCCAGCCGTTCCTCCCGTTCGCTGCGCTTGGTGGCGACCTGCTGCTGCACATCCCGATAGGACTCGGGCTCCAGCACCTTGAAGGCCAGGTCTTCAAGTTCCCACTTGAAGCGGCCGATGCCCAGCCGGTTGGCCAGGGGGGCGTAGATGTCGCGGGTCTCCCGGGCGATGCGCTGCTGCTTCTCGGGCTTGAGGGCCCCGAGGGTGCGCATGTTGTGCAGCCGGTCGGCCAGCTTGACCAGCACCACCCGGATGTCGCTGGCCATGGCCAGGAACATGCGGCGCAGGTTCTCCGCCTGGGCTTCGGTGCGGTTGGTGAAATGGATGCCGCCCAGCTTGGTGACCCCCTCCACCAGGGCGCGCACCTCTTCGCCGAAGCGGTCCTCGATCTCCTCAGGGGTGACCTGGGTGTCCTCCACCACGTCGTGGAGGAAACCGGCGGCGATGACCGCCGCGCTGGCGCCGATGTCGCGCAGCAGGCCGGCGACGGCGATCGGATGGACGATGTAGGGCTCGCCGCTGGCCCGGAACTGGCCGTCGTGGAGCTGGTAGGCGAAGTCAAAGGCCGTGGCCACCAGGGCCTCCGGGTCGACGGGTCGCGACTCCTCACCGGCGGGCTGCCGTTGCTGGAGGCTCTGGCGCAGCCAGGCCGGCAGGGGGACGCCGTAGGTGCGTTCGGGCGTTTCGAGGGCCTGGGGGGCGGCGGCCCCCTGGGCGGGCATCACCGGAGGAACCGCAGCTTCCAGCGCCCCATTCCCATCAGAAACCGGGACCGAGGCGTAGGCCACCGGAGGGGAACCTGGATCCGGCGCCACCTTCAGCATCACACCCTTCAGGGTCCCCCCATGGTATGGGGCAATCGTCACGAACCAGGGGATTTGCGCATTCGGCCATCCAGACTGGGCGCCGCCGGCCCGGTCCATGGCCCCCAGAGCCCCCTCCATCCCACCGGCGCCGGTGCTGCGGATCGGTGAGCTGCAGGTGCGCTACCCCGGCAGTGGGCAGCCCACCCTGAACGGCCTCGACCTGACCCTGTGCGCCGGTGAACGCCTGGCCCTGGTGGGCCCCTCGGGCTGCGGCAAGAGCACCGTCGCCCGGGCCGTGCTGCAGCTGCTGCCCCCCGGCAGTGTCTGCGAGGGGGAGCTGCTGCTGAAAGGCCAGGACCCCCGCCAGCTCCGGCGCGGCGCCCTGCGCCGGCTGCGGGGCGAAGCGGTGGGCCTGGTGTTCCAGGACCCGATGACCCGGCTCAACCCCCTGCTCACCATCGGCGAGCACCTGCGCGACACCCTGGCCGCCCACCGCGGTGGGGGCCGCCAGCGGGCCCGCGAGCTGCTGGCCCGGGTGGGCATCAATCCGGAGCGCTACGGCAGCTTCCCCCACGAATTCAGCGGCGGCATGCGCCAGCGCCTGGCCATCGCCCTGGCCCTGGCCCTGCAGCCGCCCCTGGTGATCGCCGACGAACCCACCACCAGCCTGGATGTGGCCGTGGCCGGACAGGTGATGGCCCAGCTGAGTGAGCTCTGCACCGAAACCGGCAGTGCCCTGCTGCTGATCAGCCACGACCTGGCCATGGCCGGCCGCTGGTGCGACCGCATCGCCGTGCTCGATCAGGGGCGGCTGGTGGAGGAGGCCCCCAGCCACCAGCTGCTCACGGCGCCGGCCTCACCCCTGGCCCAGCGGCTGGTGGGGGCCGCCCGGCGGCGGGAGGGCGGCCACAGCGAGGCCCCCGCCGCCGCACCGGTGCTGCTGGAGGTGGAGGAACTGCGCAGCTGGCACCCGCTGCCCTCCCTGCCCTGGCAGCCGCGCTGGATCAAGGCGGTGGACGGGATCAGCCTGACGCTGCACGAGGGCGAAACCATCGGCGTGGTGGGCGCCTCGGGCTGCGGCAAGAGCAGCCTCTGCCGCGCCCTGATGGGACTGGCGCCGGTACGGGGCGGAGCGGTGCGGCTCCAGGGGGTCGACCTGCGCCAGCTGCGGGGCAGCTCCCTGCGGCGGGCCCGGCGGCGCCTGCAGATGGTCTTCCAGGACCCCCTGGCCTGCCTCAACCCCCAGATGACGGTGGGGGAGGCGGTGGCCGACCCCCTGCTGATCCATGGGCTGGCCCGCCGTGCGGAGGCCCGCCGCCGCGCCCGGGAGCAGTTGGCCCTGGTGGGCCTGGATCCGCCCGAATCCTTTGAAAACCGCCTGCCCCGCCAGCTCTCGGGCGGCCAGCAGCAGCGGGTGGCGATTGCCCGCGCCCTGATCCTGGAACCCCAGGTGCTGCTCTGCGACGAGAGCGTCAGCATGCTCGACGCCGAGGTCCAGGCCGAGGTGCTGGCCCTGCTGCGGCACCTGCAGGGCCAGCTCGGTCTGGGCATGCTGTTCATCACCCACGACCTCTCGGTGGCCAGCGGTTTCTGCCACCGGGTGCTCGTGCTCGACGGCGGCCGCGTCGTGGAGCAGGGTGCCGGTGCCGCCCTGCTGAGCCATCCCCAGGCCGCCATCACCCGCACCCTGGTGGAGGCCTGCCCACGCCTGCCCGCCCTGCCCTGACGACCCTTCACGCCCGCCCGCCATGCTGCGCCGCCTGCTCGTCCGCGCCCGCTACCTCACCCTCGTTCCGATCCTGGCGCTGCTGGCCAGCTGCCTGGCCCTGTTCATCCGCGGCAGCCGGCTGATCCTGGAGCAGCTGCGGCTGGCCCTGGTCAGCATCTCCGACCTGGTGGACCTCAACCGCTTCGAGATGGACATCCTCGAGGGGATCGACCTGCTGCTGGTCGGCACGGGCTGCCTGGCCCTGGCGATCGGCATGTACTCGCTGTTCATCAGCGAGCTGAAACTGCCGAAAACCCTCAGCTTCCGGAACTTCCACGAAGTGAAGGGCATGTTCGCCAACTTCATCATCCTGGCGATGGCGATCTCCTTCCTCGAACTGCTCAACAGCTTCGATGCCGAAGACCCCTCCCACTCCGTCGCCGGCGCCGACATCTTCTTCCCCGGCGCCGGCATGGCCGTGGTGACCCTGGCCCTGCTGGCCTTCAAATACTGGGGCGGCGAGCGTGAGGACCATCACCCCGCGGCCGCGCCGGAGCGGGACTGATCAAGCCGACGGCCCCGGACGGTCCCTCAGAAAAGGGCGCCCAGCAGGTCGGCGATCAGCAGGTTGTCGACAGACAGCAGGCCGCCGCCGCAGGTGATCAGCACCAGGCACATCACCACGTACATCGCCGCCTTCTCCCAGCTGGGCGGTTCGCCGACGCCCATCGGTCCGGCGTAGTCCCCCTCGGGAATCTGATAGGGATCGGGAGCGATGAACGGGAACCCGGAGGCCAGCTCCAGCACCATGGCATAGGCCATCGACACCAGGATGGCCAGGGCCGCCAGGGGGGTGAGCAGGCCTGGGATCAGGGCGATCCCGGCGCCCCACATCGAGGCCGCCGACAGGAAACAGAGCCATTCCGGCGTCTTCATCGCCGTGGACCACGTCTTCAGGTTGCGCAGCTTCGGCCAGCCATGGCGGATGAAAGCCACGCCCACGAACAGCCGCAGCACCAGCAATCCCACCCCCGCCGCCAGGGACGGGCCGCTGGGCACCAGCAACGTGACGATCTCGAGATCCATGGAGAAGTGCCACAGCGGCCTGGCCTGCCGGCTCAACGTAAGCCGGGTGAACCGGCGGCGCCGCGGCAGGGCGAAAGCGCAGCGCCTGGCCATCATTCCAAGCAGGAGTCCCTGCCACCTCCCCCCGCCGACCCCATGACCCCCTCCACGGCGGCCCCGCCGTCCCCGGGAAGCAGTGCCCCCCTGGGCGCCTCCCTCAGCGATGGCGGTGTCAACTTCAGCCTCTACGCCCGGCGGGCGACGGCGGTGGAGCTGTGCCTGTTCGAGCGCGTCGAGGACGCCGAGCCCCGCCGGCGCCTCAGCCTCGATCCCTCCCGCCACCGCACCGGCGACTACTGGAATGTTCAGGTGGAGGGGATCGGGCCTGGCCAGCTCTATGGCTGGCGGGTGGAGGGCCCCTGGCGGCCGGCGCTGGGCTTGCGGTTCGAGCCGACCAACCTGCTGCTCGATCCCCATGGGCTGGCCCTGGCGATGCCGCCGGGCTACGGCCGCGCCCCCGGCCGCAGCAGCGCCGGCGACTGGGGCAGCGCCATGAAGAGCGTGGTGGCCGACCCGCTCGCCTACGACTGGGAAGGGGATCGTCCCCTGCACCGGCCCTCCCGCGAGACGGTGATCTACGAGCTGCACGTGCGCGGCTTCACCGCCCACCCCAGCGCCGGTGTGCCGCCGGAGCAGGCCGGCACCTACCGGGGCCTGATCAGCAAGATCCCCTACCTCCAGGACCTGGGCATCACGGCCGTGGAGCTGCTGCCGGTGTTCGCCTTCGATCCCCTGGCGGCCCCCGCTGGCCTGCGCAACTACTGGGGCTACCAGCCGGTCTCCTTCTTCGCCCCCCATCCGGGCTATGCCTGCAGCCGCGATCCCCTGGCGGTGATCGATGAGTTCCGCGACCTGGTCAAGGCGCTGCACCGGGCCGGCATCGAAGTGATCCTCGATGTGGTGTTCAACCACACCGCCGAGGGGGACGCCGGGGGGCCGGCCTTCTGCTTCCGGGGACAGGCCGACGGCGACTACTACCTGCAACACGGCGATGGCACCTACATCGATGTCACCGGCTGCGGCAACACCTTCAACACCAACCATCCGGTGGTGCGACGCCTGATCCACCACAGCCTGCGCCACTGGGTGCAGCATCTGCATGTGGATGGCTTCCGCTTCGATCTGGCCTCGGTGCTGGACCGGGACCAGACCGGCCAGCCCACACCCCTCTCGCCGATCCTCTGGGACATCGACACCGACCCGGTGCTGGCGGGCACCAAGCTGATCGCCGAGGCCTGGGATGCCGCCGGCCTCTACCAGGTGGGCACCTTCGTCGGCGACAACTGGCAGGAGTGGAACGGCCGCTTCCGCGACGACGTGCGCCGCTTCATCAAGGGCGACCGGGGCCTGGCGGCCAGCGTCGGCCAGCGGCTGATCGGCAGCCCCGACCTCTACGGCCACAAGCAGCGGGAGGCCGAGGCCAGCGTCAACTTCATCACCTGCCACGACGGCTTCACCCTGGCCGACCTGGTCAGCTACGACGGCAAGCACAACGACGCCAACGGCGAGGACAACCGGGACGGCAGCGACGACAACGCCAGCTGGAACTGCGGCGTGGAGGGGCCCACCCAGGACGCCGAGGTCCTGCGGCTGCGCGCCCGCCAGAGCCGCAACCTGCTGACCCTGCTGCTGCTGGCCACCGGCACACCGATGCTGGCCATGGGGGACGAGATGGGCCGCAGCCAGCAGGGCAACAACAACGCCTACGCCCAGGACAACGCCATCAGCTGGCTCGATTGGTCGCTGCTGGAGCGCCAGGCCGACCTGCATCGCTTCGTGCGGGAGCTGGTGCGGTACCGCCAGCAGCGGGATGTGGTGGTCCACGCCCGCAGCCTCAGCCTCGGCGAACTGGTGCAACGCCATCAGGTGAGCTGGCACGGGGTCGAACCGAACCAGCCCGACTGGAGCGACAGCTCCCATGCCTTCGCCGTGACGATCACCAGCGTCGGCCAACGGTTCCGCTGGCACGCCATGGTCAACACCTGGTGGGAACCGCTGCTGTTCCGCCTGCCCCCCGCCGAAGCCGGCGAGAACACCTGGCAGCGCTGGATCGACACCTCCCGGCCCAGCCCGGAGGATGTGGTGCCCTGGGGCCGGGCGCCGGAACCGGTGGGGGACACCTGCACGCTGGAGCCCCGCTCGGTGGTGGTGCTGACCGTGGAGCTCAGTCCTGCAGCAGCTGCAGGCGATGGCCATCCGGATCCGCCAGCTGGAGGGCACGGCTAGCCCCGATCGCCTCGGCCTGCGGCCCCAGGGCGACGATGCCGCCGGAGATCACGCGGCCGCCGAGGGCCTCGGCCCGTTCGGCGATCGACTCCAGATCGGCCACCCGCAGGCGCAGCTGCCAGTGGGCCAGGTCCTGGGGGCCCTGGTCGGCGGGCATGGGCCGGCCGCCGGTGGGTTCGCGGTAGTCGAGGCACTCGACACCGGCGCCGCTGGGGCAGCGATGGCCGGTGATGTGGACGCGGGTTCCCGCCAGGCCATCGAGGCCGTCCTGCTCCGGGCCGCTGTTGATGCCATCCCCGCCGGTGGCCAGGCCCAGGAGGGCGCGGTAGAAGCGGCCGCTGGCAGAGGTGTCGGCGATGCCGATGGCGCTGTGGTCGATGCCCAGGAGCGGCCCGGGCGCCGCCACGTGCCAGCGGGCTTCCCCCTTGTCCGGCGGAAACTGCAGCAGCTCCAGGGGATGGCCCTCCGGGTCGCGGAACTTGTAGGCCACGATGCCGGCGGCGGCCGTGTTCCAATCCGGCAGCCGCTGGGGCGCCGTGGAGATCGGCGTGATCCGCCCGGCCGCGAGGGCTGGCTGCAGCCGGGCCAGGGCCGCCGCCATGTCGTTCACCACCAGGCAGCCGTGCTGGAACCAGCGGTCGTTGCTACGCGAATCGGCCGGCACCGGCCGTCCCGGCCGGGTGCCGGGGGCCAGCGCGAGCACTTCGGTGAGCTCCAGCACCTCCATGCCGATCGCCAGGCGCAGCAGCCTGAGGTGGGCTCCGGGCAGGCCCACCAGCTGGGCGTAGGGGCCACCCTCCAGTTCCACGGCCTCCCCCAGGCGCCGGAAGCCCAGGCCGCTCTCGAAGAAGGCGGCGCTGGCCTCGGCATCGGCCGTGGTGAAGCCGACGCTGTCGATGTGGGGAAGGGTCATCGCTGCGGTGCTGCCACGGGGTTCTGCCCCACCAGGCTGAGCACCCCACCGATGCAGATCAGCACCGTTCCCACCACCACCCCCGTATTCGGGATCTGACCGAACCAGATCCAGCCGATCAGGCCGGCGAAGACCACGGAGGAATACTGGAAGGCCCCGATGGCACTTGGGTCGGCGTAGCTGTAGGCGCGGATCAGCAGAAACTGGAAGCTGAGCAGGCAGAGGGCCGAGGCCAGCACCCACAGGAACTGGTCAGGCGTGATGCTGTGGAAGCGGCCCACCATCATCAGGCTGGAGACCAGGCCGCCGATGGTCAGGAAATAGACCAACTGCGTCAAGGCGGACTCGCTCCTGCCCAGGGCTTTCACCGCCAGAAACTCGATGGCGCAGACGAATCCTGCCGCCAGACCGAGCAGATCCCCAGGCTTGTCAAGGAGGCTGGCGTTCGGCTGAACGACGATCACCATCCCGGCAAATCCCACCGCCAGGGCCTTCCAGAGGCTGGGGGGAATGCGCTGCCTGAGCACCAGCCAGGCCAGCAACGGGATGAACATGGGCGTCGTATTCAGCAACACATTGGCATTGACGAGATTCACCAACTGGGCCGCCGACATGAACAGAAGAAAACCTCCCATCCCCATGCCGCCACGAAGAAGGTGAAGGGGAAATACCCGCGTCGGCAGATCGCGGCCACCGCGCATGGCCAGCAGGGGAATCAGCAGGATCAAGGCGAGAACGAACGTCAGCCAGGTGAACATCAGGGCATCCATGGAGCTGCCCACCGCCCGCGCAAAGGCGCTCTGCAACGTGTTGGCCAGGAAGGCCGCCACCAGCAGGGCCGCTCCCCGGCTCACCGAAGGACGGACCGACCCATTCCCATCCCTGTCCGGCCCCTGCAACGCCTCGCCGTCCATCGGGCTGGTTCCGCTCGCTTCCGCCACAGACTAGGGGCCATCAGCAGTGGCGCCACGGCCACCGCATCGTGATGGTGAGTTGCCGATGCTGACGGCATCGATTTTCTGGGCCCTTTCGGTGACCGTCCCTAGGATGAAAGCGTGGACAACCGTCCACATTCCTTTCCCGGCCGCACCCGATGACGAGCTCCAACCCCCTGGCCGGCAAGGCCCTTTCCACCCTGCTGCAGGGCAAGGTCGCCATCGTCACCGGTGGTAACAGCGGCATCGGCAAATCGATTGTGGAGTATCTCGCCGAACTCGGCGCCAAGGTGGTGATCGATTACCGCTCCCATCCCGAAGCCACCGAAGAGCTGGAGCGTGAAATCGGCGCCTATGGCGGCTGCAGCTTCGGGGTTCAGGCCGATGTGGGCAAACTCGATGACCTGCAGCGCCTGGTGGACACCACCGTGCAGAAATACGGACGGCTCGATGTGATGATCAATAACGCCGGCATCGAAACCCGCACCTCGATCCTCACCACCACCCCGGACAACTTCGACAAGGTGCTGGATGTCAACCTGCGGGGCGTCTTCTTCGCCACCCAGTTCGCCGCCAAGCAGATGATCGCCCAGGGCGGCGGCGGCCGCATCATCAACATCTCCTCGGTGCACGAGGACTGGCCGATGCCCGACAACACCCCCTACTGCTGTGCCAAGGGCGGCGTGCGCATGCTCACCCGCACCGCGGCCCTGGAGCTGGCGCCCCACGGCATCACCATCGTCAATGTGGGCCCCGGCGCCGTGGCCACGCCGATCAACGACTCCACCATGAACAACCCCGAGCTGCTGGCCAAGCTCAACGCCGCCATCCCCATGGGCCGCATGGCCCAGCCGGAGGAGATCGCCAAGGTGGTGGGCTTCCTGGCCAGCGACGCCGCCAGCTACATCACCGCCACCACGATCTTCGCCGACGGGGGTCTGATGCACAGCAGCCCGGGCCTCTGAGCCTTCAGGCCGCCGCCGGCTGCTCCGCCGAGGCCGCCGGGGGATTCTCTGCCGAGGCCGCAGCAGGATCCTGGGCCCGTTCGGCCCGCTCCAGCCCCACCTCCACCCCCAGGTGCTGGTCGGGCCGGCCGGTGATCAGCAGGCTGGCCCGCTGCTGGGTGGCGATCACCCACAGCCACTTGGTCAGCAGGGTGAGGCGGTTCTCGTTGGCGGGCATGAAGGCGAGGTGGGCCAGCGCCCAGAGCAGCCAGCCGAAGGGGCCGGTGAACTTGAAACCCCGCAGATCGGCGACGGCGCAGAGGGGACCGATCACGGCCATGCTGCCGAAGTCGAACCAACGGAAGGGGGCCTGGCGTTGTCCCGCCAACTGGGCCAGCAGGTCCTGGGCGACCCAGCCGCCCATCTGCACCGCCGGTCCGGCCATGCCAGGCAGGGGTTTGCCGTCGGCCGTGTGGGCATAGGAGCAGAGATCGCCCACCACCCGGATCTCGGGATGGCCGGCGATCGAGAAGTCCGGCTCCACCACCACCCGCCCGCCGCGGTCGACCGTGCAACCGGTGCGCTCGGCCAGCAGCTTGCCGAGATGGGAGGCCCGCACCCCGGCACTCCAGCAAATGGTGGCGGCTTCCAGCACCCGCTCGCTGGGGGTTCCCGGCGCCGGCGCCTTGAAGGCCACGGTGAGGCGGCCGGCTTCGATGCTCTGCACCCGGCCGCCCAGCACCAGCTCCACACCGCGGGAGACGAGGTAATCGCCGGCCGCCTTGGACAGCGACGGATCCATGGCCCGCAGCAGCCGGTCGCCGGGGTCGACGAGAACGACACGGCAGAGCCCGGGGTCCAGCTGGCGGAAGTCGCGCTGGGCCGCGTGGCGCATCAGCTCGTTGATCGATCCGGCCAGCTCGCAGCCGGAGGGGCCGCCGCCGACCACCACCACCGACTGCAGAAAGCGGCAGCGCTCGGGGTCCGGGGTCTGCTCGGCCTCCTCCAGGGCCGTCAGCACCCGGCGCCGGATCTCATCGGCGTGCTCGAGGATCTTCATCGGCGGCGCCAGTTCCCGCCACTCCTCATGGCCGAAGTAGGTGCTGCCGGAGCCAGTGGCCAGGATCAGGCTGTCGTAACGCAGGCGGCGATCGTTGAAGACCACCTCCCGGGAGGCGGCATCGAGATCGACCACCTCGCCGAGCAGCACCTGCACATTGGCCGCCTTGGCGAGCAGCAGCCGCAGGGGTGTCGCCACGTCGCCCTCGGACACCAGGCCGGAGGCCACCTGATACAGGAGGGGCTGAAAAAGGTTGAAATTCCGCTTATCCACCAGGGTGACCCGCACCGGCTGGCCCGCCAGCCGGTGGGCCGCTTTCAGACCGGCAAAGCCTCCACCCACGATCACCACGTGGGGCCAGCTCTTCATCACGGCGTCGCTCGGCTCAAGCTCAAGGAAGAAGCGTTCCTTTGGCATCGATGCGCCGCTCTGGATATCTGAAAGGTAGGGACAATCTCCCGGTCTGGGAGCGCTGTCCTGCCAGGATGCAGAGTCCCTCACCCGCTGGCTGCCCGTGTCGCACTCCGCCCTGCAGGCCTTCCTCAGCAGCGCCGCCGCCGATGCTCAGTTGCGGCAGAAACTCCAGGCCGCCGCAGGGGTCGATGACATCGTCGCCCTGGCCGGCAGCCACGGCCACGCGTTCAGCAAGGCCACCCTGCTCAAAGCCCACGCCGCCGCCATCAGCAGCGCCCCGGACCACAGGCTGGAAGCGATCAACAGCTGGGGCGACGCCCTGATGGAGGCCTTCGGCGCCAGCGACCAGGACTGAGAACGGCTGTCCTGCCAGGTCGGGGTACCGCCACAAAGCTGTAGCAAAAGATCACAGAGCCAGGCCAGCCGCCGGGGTCTGGCCAAGGTGAAGGAGCCCACCGTGGCCGGTGCCCGATGCAGCAACTGCTGCCAGCCCTCAATGATCACAACCTGCCCTGGATGGACACCCTCCATCCGATCGTGGTCCACTTCGTCATCGCCATGGCGGTGATCAGCGTGGTCTTCGATCTGATCGGCGTTGTGATGCGGCGGCCGAATCTGTTCGAAGTCAGCTTCTGGAATCTGCTGTTCGCCACGGGGGCCATCTTCGTGGCGATCATCTTCGGCCAGGTGGAAGCGGGCCTGGCGGAGCCCTATGGCGCCTCGCGCTCGATCCTCAACCTGCACAGCACCCTGGGATGGTCGTTGGCCGGCATCCTCTCGGTGCTCACCGGCTGGCGCTACGTGCTGCGCAACCGGGACCCCGAGACCCTGCCGCTGCCCTTCCTGGCCGCCGGTGGGGTGCTGGCCGCGCTGGTGGTGGTGCAGGTCACCCTGGGCAACCAGCTGATCTGGGTGTACGGCCTGCATACGGTGCCGGTGGTGGCCGCCGGCCGGGCCGGGCTGATCTGATGACCCTCTCCGTGCTCCAGGCCGAAGCCCCGATCCAGCAGCTGGGGGACTGGCTGGGGCCCAACGACCTGCCCTACAGCCTGCCGATCCATCCCAGTCTGGTCCACTTCACGATCGGCCTGTTCGTGATCGCCATCGCCTTCGACGTCGTCGGCGCCCTCTATCCGATCGAGAAGCGGGTGTTCCGCTTCCTGGCCCTGCCGATCACCCGGGCCGGCTTCCATGACGTGGGCTGGTACAACCTGCTGGCCTGCGCCATCGTCAGTTTCTTCACCGTGGCGGCGGGCTTCTTCGAGATGCTGCTGGCGGTGCCCCTGCCGGGCGTCACCAGCAGCATCGGGCTCCAGAGCATGGAAACCATGCTCTGGCATGGCGTCGGCGGAGTGGCGATCCTGGTGGCGATCATCGCCATGACGGTCTGGCGCGGCTACCAGCGCTTCCTGTGGCGCCGGGACATGGGCCGGCAGGTGCAGTGGCTCTACCTGCTGGTGGGCCTGGCCCTGTTCCTGGTGATCGGCCTCCACGGCACCCTCGGTGCCGAACTGGCGGCCGAATTCGGGGTCCACATCACCGCCGACCAGCTCCTGGCCAGCGGAGCCGATCTCCGCACCGCCCTTCCCTAGGGCCCCCTCCCCATGACCTCCTCCACCCCCCGCGGCCCCGGCCCCATCGCCCTGGCGGCCCTGGCCGTCTGGATCGGCCTGCTGGCCCTGATCAGCGTCTGGATGGCCGGCGCCTCCCTGCGCTGGCTGCCGGTGCAGGCCTCCAATGCCGCCCCGCTGGTGGATGGCCTGTTCAGCTTCGAAACCGGCGTCGGCACCTTCGTGTTTCTGGGGGTGATCTCTGTGATGGGCTGGGTGATGCTCGTGCACCGCGCCGAGAAGTACGACGAAAGCGATGCCGAGCCGATCGAGGGCAACACCCGGCTGGAGGTGATCTGGACCGCCATTCCCCTGGTGCTGGTGATGGCCATCGCCTGGTACGCCATCCAGATCAACACGGAACTGGGGGTGCTGGGGCCGATGGAGCACATCCATCTGCGCAGCCCCCAGGAGCAGCGGGGGGGGTACCCCGGCGACCGGCTGCCGGCGGAGCAGGTGGAGGTGATCGCCCGGCAATGGTCGTGGGAATTCCGCTATCCCAGCGAGCAGGTCTCCAGCACCGAGCTGCACCTGGAGCTGAACCGGCCGATCACGTTCCGTCTGGTCTCCGAAGACGTGCTGCACGGCTTCTTCATCCCGGCCTTCCGGCTCAAGCAGGATGTGATTCCGGGGCGGGCGATCGATTTCAGCCTCACCCCCACCCGGGTCGGCCGCTACCGCCTGCGCGACTCCCAGTTCAGCGGCACCTGGTTCGCCGCCAACCAGGCCGATGTGGTGGTCGAGACCGCCGAAGACCATGCCCTCTGGCTGAAGCAGGCCGCCGCCGCCCCCCTGCAGAGCGGCCTCAGCGTGGCCGCCGCCGAATACGCCGAGCGCCAGGCCAATCCCCGCGGGGGCTGGCCCACGGTGGTGCCGGCCCCGCCGCCCCAGGTCAACGTTCCCGGTTCCAGCTCCCTTCCCCACGACGCCTGAGGCCATGACCAGCACCGCCCTCTCCCCCGAACCGCCCGCCTCCTGGCGGCGTTACTTCGGCTTCAGCACCGACGCCAAGGTGATCGGCATCCAGTACATCGTGGTGGCCTTCTTCTTTTTCCTGGTGGGTGGCCTGCTGGCCATGATCATGCGGGGCGAGCTGATCACACCCGAGGCCGATCTGGTGGATCGCACCGTGTACAACGGCCTCTACACGATGCACGGAACGATCATGTTGTTCCTGTTCATCTTTCCAGTGCTCAACGGACTCAACAACCTGTTGATCCCCACCATGATCGGTGCCCCCGACATGGCGTTCCCGCGGCTCAACACCGCCGCCTTCTGGCTGGTGCCGGTGTTCGGCATCCTGCTGATCGCCAGCTTCTTCGTCCCAAGCGGTCCCGCCACCTCCGGTTGGTGGTCGTACCCGCCGGTGAGTCTCCAGAACCCCCTCGGCCACCTGATCAACGGCGAGTTCCTCTGGGTGCTGGCCGTGGCCCTTTCCGGCGTGTCCTCGATCATGGGGGCGGTGAACTTCGTCACCACGATCCTGCGGATGCGGGCGCCTGGCATGGGCTTCTTCCGCATGCCCGTGTTCTGCTGGACGGCGCTTGCCGCCCAGACCCTGCAGCTGATCGGCCTGCCCGCCCTCACCGGCGGCGCCGTGATGCTGCTGCTGGATCTGAGCGTCGGCACCTCGTTCTACCGGCCCGAAGGGGGAGGCGATCCGGTGCTGTATCAGCACTTCTTCTGGTTCTATTCCCACCCGGCGGTGTATGTGATCATCCTGCCGGTGTTCGGTATCTTCTCGGAGCTGTTCCCCGTCTATTCGCGCAAGCCGCTGTTCGGCTACGTCTACGTGTGCCTGGCGTCGTTCATCATCGTTGGCCTGGGGCTGATCGTCTGGGTGCACCACATGTTCCCCAGTGGCGTGACCCAGTGGATGCGTAACCTGTTCATGGTCACCACGATGCTGATCGCCGTGCCCACCGGGGTGAAGGTGTTCGCCTGGCTGGGCACGATGTGGAACGGCAAGATCCGGCTCACCACCCCGATGCTGTTCTGCCTCGGCGGCCTGTTCAACTTCGTCTTCGCCGGCATCACCGGCATCATGCTGGCCACGGTGCCCATCGACATTCACGTCAGCAACACCTACTTCGTGGTGGGGCACTTCCACTACGTGATCTATGGCGCGGCCGTCATGGGTGTGTTCGCCGCCATCTACCACTGGTTCCCCAAGTTCACCGGCCGCATGCCCTACGAGGGCCTCGGCAAGCTGCACTTCCTGCTCACCTTCGTGGGCGCCAACCTCAACTTTCTGCCCATGCACCCCCTCGGCCTGATGGGCATGCCCCGGCGGGTCTCCTCCTACGACCCGGAGTTCGCCTTCTGGAACGTGCTGGCCAGCCTGGGGGCCTTCCTGCTGGGGGTCTCGATCATCCCCTTCCTGCTCAACATGATCAGCTCCTGGGCCCGGGGTCCCAGGGCGCCGCACAACCCCTGGAACGCCATCGGCCTGGAGTGGCTGCTGCCGTCGCCCCCGGCGGAGGACAACTTCGGCGAGCACGTGCCCACCGTGATCAGCCGCCCCTACGGCTACGGCACGGGTGAGCCGCTGGTGGAGCACCAGGCCGAGATCGAGCGGGCGCTGACCCTTCAGGAGGCCAACCGATGAGCAGCACCCCCGCCACCCCCGGCGACGCCGCGGCCGCGACCCACGCCCACGGCGAGGGCCAGCACGCCAACCACAACCTCACCGGCTTCATCATCTTTCTGTGCTCCGAAAGCGTCATCTTCCTGGCGTTCTTCAGTGGCTACGCCCTGCTGCGCCTCTCCGCCCTCGACTGGCTGCCCGCCGGCGTGGACGGCCTGGAATGGCGGATGCCGCTGATCAACACGGTGGTGCTGGTGTCCAGCTCCTTCACGATGGTGGTGGCTGAGCATTTCAAGGGCAAGGGGAAGATCTGGCTGTTCCGGGGCTTCTGGCTGCTGACCATGGCCATGGGGGCCTATTTCCTCTACGGCCAGGCGGTGGAGTGGAGCGGACTCACGTTCGGCTTCACCTCGGGCACCTTCGGTGGCACCTTCTATCTGCTCACCGGCTTCCATGGCCTGCACGTGCTCACCGGCATCCTGCTGATGGGTCTGATGCTGGCCAAATCCTTCATCCCCGGCAATTACGACGGTGGCGAAGAAGGCGTCATCGCCACGTCCCTGTTCTGGCACTTCGTGGATGTGATCTGGATCATCCTGTTCGTGCTGCTCTATGTCTGGAGAGCCTGAACCATGATCATTGACGACAACCATTACGACGTGATCCTGATCGGCAGCGGCGCCGGTGGCGGCACCCTGGCCGCCGCCCTTGCCGAGGGGGGACACACGGTGCTGTTGCTGGAGCGCGGTGGCGTCATGCCCCAGGCCGACCAGAACGTGGCCGAGGTGAGTCTGTTCCGCAAGCCGCGCTACCACCCCGAGGAGAAATGGTTCGGCACCGACGGGGATCCCTTCTCCCCCCAGATGGTGCATGCCGTCGGCGGCAACACCAAGATCTGGGGGGGCGTGCTGGAACGCATGCGCGAAGCGGAGTTCACCGGCGTGGCGCTCCAGGAGGGTCCGTCCCCGGACTGGGAGCTGCGCTACGACGACCTGGCCCCCTGGTACGAGCGGGCCGAAGCGCTCTACCGGGTCCACGGTGTGGCCGGTGCCGACCCCACCGCCCCCGCGATGCAGGGCGCCTATCCCGCCGCACCGCGCCCGGTGGAGCCGTTCCTGGTGGAACTGCGCACCGCCTTCGAGCGCCAGGGGCTCCATCCCTACGACCTGCCCCTGAGCTGGTCCGATTCGGCGGTCGATCCCACCGGCGATGCCGAGCTGTTCGGCGTCGATCCGGTGCGCGGCTCCAGCACCGTGACGGTGAGGGAGAACGCCCGGGTGATCCAGCTGCACGTCAACCCGTCGGGCCAGGAGGTGCGCGGCGTCGAGGTGGAGATCGACCACCAACGCTGGCTGTTCCGCGGCCACCAGGTGGTGCTGGCCGCCGGGGCCATCGGCACGCCGGAGATCCTGCTGCGTTCCGCCACCGACCACCACGCCCGCGGCCTGGCCAACGGCTCCGACCAGGTGGGCCGCAACCTGATGAAGCCCCAGCTCACCTCGATCCTGCAGCTGGCGGCCGCCCCCAACTCGGGCCGCTACGGCCGCGGCCATGGCATCACCGACTTCTACTGGGGCGACAAGAACGTCGACTTTCCGCTCGGTTCGATCCAGAGCGGCGGCGGCGTGCTCCAGGACGCCCTGTTCGCCGAATCGCCGCCGGTGCTCTCCCTGGTGACCCGTCTGCTGCCGGATTTCGGCCTCGAGCAGCTGGCCGCCCGCTCGATCACCTGGTGGGCGATGAGCGCCGTGCGGCCCGATCCCCACAACCGGGTCACCCTGCGGGGCAATCTGCTGCAGGTCCATTACACGGCCAACAACCGGGAGGCCCACGACCGCCTCGTCTACCGCTGGATCGACTGCCTCAAGGCCGTGGAGGCCGACCCCCTGACCCTGGTCGCCAAGGCGGCCCCCACCCACCCCCGCGGCGAGGCGCCCCTGCCGGTGATTGGCGGCGCCTGCGGCACCTGCCGCATGGGCTCGGATCCGGCCACCTCGGTGGTGAACCTGGAGGGGCGCAGCCACGAGGTGGCCAACCTCTGGATCGTCGATGCCAGCGTGCTGCCCTTCTGCCCCTCGGTGGGGGTGGGGCTCACGGTGATCGCCAACGCCCTGCGCATCGGCGCCGCCCTGAAGGCCTCCCTATGACGGCCAGCGTCCCCGGCCGCGCCGCGATCGACGCCATCACCCCGTCGGAAACCCGGCGCTTGGCCGAGCGCGACCACGGTCTCGCCCCCTGGAGCCTGTGGGGCAGCTACCTGAGCGAGCGCCAGTGGGGCACGGTGCGCGAGGACTACTCCGCCGACGGGGACGCCTGGCGCTCCTTCCCCCACGACCACGCCCGCTCCCGTGTCTACCGCTGGGGCGAGGACGGCCTGCTGGGCCTCTGCGACGACCAGTGCCGCCTCTGTTTCTCGCTGGCCCTCTGGAACGGCGTAGATCCAATCCTCAAGGAACGGCCCTTCGGCCTGGGCAATCCCGAAGGCAACCACGGGGAGGATCTCAAGGACTACTTCTTCCATCTCGCCAACACCCCCACCCACAGCTTCATGCGGGGGCTGTACAAGTACCCGCAGCGGGCCTTCCCCTACGCCAATCTGCTGACGGAGAACGGCCGGCGCGGCCGCGACCAGCCCGAATACGAACTGGTCGACACCGGGATCTTCGACGACAGCCGCTACTTCGATGTCGTCATCGCGTACGCCAAGGCCGGACCGGAGGACCTGCTGATCCGCATCAGGGTCACCAACCGCGGCCCCGAAGCGGCACCGCTCACCCTGTTGCCCAGCCTGTGGCTGCGCAACACCTGGCGCTGGGGCTATCCCGATGAAGTCGAGCGCCGGATCCGCCCACTCGGCGGCGGTGATGGCGGTGATGCCAGCGGGCCTTCGATCGTCACCGATGAGCTCCCCCACCTGGGGGTCTACCAGCTCGACTGCCGGGAGCCCGGCCGCTGGATCTTCACCGACAACGAGACCAACAGCGAGCGGCTCTGGGGCCAGCCCAACGCCACGCCCTTCCAGAAGGACGGCTTCCATCGCCATGTGGTCGATGGCGAAGCCGGCGCGGTGAATCCGGCCCTGGAGGGCAGCAAGGCGGGCCGCCTGCTGCAGCACACCCTGGCTGCCGGCGAGGAGTGGCTGGTGGAGCTGCGCCTGCACCGCGTCGACGGCCCTTCGCCGGCCCCGGCCGACCAGGAAGAGGCCTTCGGGGAGACGTTCGGGGCGATCTTCAACGAGCGCGAACGGGAATGGCTGGAGTATTTCGAGCATCGCGTTCCTGGCTTGTCCGAAGACGACCGCCGCATCCACCTGGCCGGCACCGCCGGGCTGCTGTGGTGCAAGAAGTACTACGGCTGGAGCGTGATGCGCTGGCTCGAAGGCGACCCCACCGGCCCGCCGCCGCCGGCCGAGCGGCGCCATACCCAGAACGCCTACTGGCAACGGCTGCACGCCCACGACGTGATCTCGATGCCGGACTGCTGGGAGTACCCCTACTTCTGCCAGTGGGACCTGATGTTCCACTCCGTGGCCTTCGCCGTCTTCGATCCGGCCACGGCCAAGGAGCAGTGCATGCTGCTGCGCAAACCCCACTACACCGCCCCCAACGCCCAGACCCCCGCCTACGAGTGGGCCCTGTCCGATCCCAATCCCCCGATCGGCGCCTGGGCGGCGATGCGGATCTATCAGATCGATCGCAAGAATTCCGACACCGCCGATCTGGCCTTCCTGCGGGCCGCCCTGCGCAAGCTGATCCTGGAGTACGGCTGGTGGGCCAACCGCAACGACCGCTCCGGCGACAACGTCTTCGAGGGGGGATTCCTGGGCCTCGACAACAT
The DNA here is from genome assembly GCA_943367585.1 of Rhizobium sp. Q54. GTDB lineage: Bacteria > Cyanobacteriota > Cyanobacteriia > PCC-6307 > Cyanobiaceae > Cyanobium. The sequence goes on along the minus strand of CALRJP020000004.1, from coordinate 96,225 downwards.
CGCCGTGTTCGATCGTCGCTTCCCCCTGGCCGACGGCAGCATCATCGAGCAGTGCGACGGCACGGCCTGGATGGCCTCGCTCAGCCTCAACCTGCTGCAGATCGCCGTGGAGCTGAGCCGGGAGGAACCGGAGTACGCCGACATCTGCGAGCGCTTCGTGGTGGATTTCGTACAGCTGGCCATCGGCCTCAACAATCCCGCCGGCCGCAACTACCTCAACTGGGACGAGGAGGACGGCTTCTACTACGACGTGATCAAGCGGCGCGACGGCAGCGTCGACTATCTGCGCACCCGTTCACTCTCGGGCCTGGTGCCCCTGCTGGCGGTGCAGAGCTTCGACATCGACACCGTGGCGCGGCTACCGATGCTCGATGTCACCCGCACCCTGGCCTGGTTCACCCATGAGCGCACCACGCCCTCCTGGATGGTGGAGAACCTGGGGATCTGGCACAACGACCGGGTGCTGTTCACCCTGGTGCCCCGGGAGCGCCTGCAGCGGATCTGCGAGCGACTGTTTGACGAGGAGGAGTTCCTCTCACCGCATGGCATCCGTTCCCTCTCCAAGGTGTACGAACAGCACCCCTACACCTACACCGAAGGCAGCGAAAGCCAGACGCTGGCCTACAGCCCGGCCGACAGTCCGGTGGCAATGTTCGGGGGCAACTCCAACTGGCGCGGACCGGTGTGGATGCCGATGAACTTCCTGCTGATCGAATCTCTGCAGAAGTTCGCCCACTTCTACGACGACAGCTTCAAGGTGGAGTTCCCCACCCGCTCGGGCCACTGGATCACCCTCTGGGAGGCCTCCCTGGAGCTGGAGAAGCGGCTGGTGGGTCTGTTCCGCCGCGACAGCGATGGCCGCCGCCCCTTCAATGGCGCCGTGGAACTGTTCCAGACCGATCCCCACTGGCGCGATCTGATCCTGTTCAACGAATACTTTCACGGCGACAATGGCACCGGCGTGGGGGCCTCCCACCAGACCGGCTGGAGCGCCATGGTCTGCAAGATGCTCAACCAGCTCAACCGCTACTCCCCCCCGCCATGAGCTCCCCTTCCCCCAGCGGCGTGATCGCCGGTCCGAGCCTGCACATCTCGGCCCTGCCGGAGCCGGTCCAGCAGCAGGTGAGCCACGGGGCCCACTTCGATGTGGTGATCATCGGCAGCGGCGCCGGTGGTGGCACCCTGGCCCGCCACCTGGCCCCCACCGGCCTGAAGGTGCTGGTGCTGGAGCGGGGGGACTGGCTGCCCCAGGAGCCCCAGAACTGGGACGCCGAAGCGGTGTTCCAGCAGAACCGCTACGTGTCGAAGGATCCCTGGCTCGACAGGCACGGCAAGACATTCCAGCCCGGCAGCCATTACTTCGTCGGGGGCGCCACCAAGATGTACGGCGCCGCCCATTTCCGCCTGCGCCAGCAGGACTTTGAGGAGCTCGCCCACTTCGATGGCACCTCACCGGCCTGGCCCCTGCGCTACGCCGACTTCGAGCCCTGGTACCAGAGGGCAGAGGAGATGTACCACGTGCACGGCCAGCGTGGGGAGGATCCCACCGAGCCGCCCTGCAGTGGCCCCTACCCCCATCCGCCGGTGGCCCATGAGCCGCGCATGCAGAAGCTGGTCGACGACCTGCGGGCCGCCGGGCTGCACCCGTTCCATGCCCCCAGCGGCGTCCAGCTCGATGAGGCCAACATGGCCTTCAGCCGTTGCCGCAAATGCAACTGCTGCGATGGTTTCCCCTGCCTGGTGCACGCCAAATCGGACGCGGAGGTGCTGGGCATCCGGCCGGCCTTGGCGTGCCCCAACGTGTCCCTGCTGACGCGGGCCCAGGTGAAGCGCCTGCACACCGACGCCTCCGGCCGCACGGTGAGCGGGGTGGAGCTGGAGCGGGACGGCGAGCCGCTGACAGTCAGCGGGGATGTGGTGGTGGTGAGCTGCGGCGCCGCCAACAGCGCCCGGCTGCTGCTGCTGTCGGCGAACGACCGCCATCCCCGGGGCCTGGCCAACGGCTCCGACCAGGTGGGTCGCCACTACATGTTCCACAACAGCAAGGCGATGGTGGCCCTGGCCCATGAGCCGAACCGCACCATCTTCCAGAAAACGGTGTCGATCAACGACTGGTACCTCGGGGATGCCGACTTCGACTACCCGATGGGCAACATCCAGATGACGGGCAAGACCAACGGCACGATCATGAAGGGCTACGCCCCGCTGGAAACCTTCCTGATGCCCGGCTGGAGCATGGACAAGATCGCCGAGCACGCCCTCGACTTCTGGATCTCCAGCGAGGATCTCCCCGATCCCAACAACCGCGTGACCGTCACCGGATCGGGCCAGATCCAGCTCAGCTACACCCCCAACAATCTCACCGCCTCAGCGAGGCTGGTGAGCCGGCTGGAGGGCCTGCTGGATCGCCTCTATCTGCGCAACCACCTGGTGGAGCGCCAGTTCTACATCGCCAACAGCATGGGCATCGCCGCCGTGGGGCACCAGGCCGGCACCTGCCGCTTCGGCAGTGATCCCGCCACCTCGGTGCTCGACCTGAACTGCAAGGCCCACGAGCTCGACAACCTCTACGTCGTCGACACCAGCTTCATGCCCACCATCGGCGCCGTGAACCCCTCCCTCACCGCCATCGCCAACGCCCTGCGGGTGGGCACCCACCTGGTGGAACGGCTGCGGGGCTGAGGGTGGCCATGGGCACGCCGGAGGAAGCGTCGGAGCGGCGGGTGCTGGTGGCCCTGGGCACCGCCTGGGCCCTGACGGCCGGGTGGTTCCTGTTCTGGCCGGTGCCCACCGAGGTGGTCGGCCGGGGGGTGGTGATCGTGCCCGGCGGCGCCACGGTGATCGATGCCCGGGCCGAAGGCCAGATCCTCAGCCTGCCGGTGCGGGAGGGCCAGCGGGTGAGCCGGGGCCAGACCCTGATCCGCCTCTACCTGCCCACCCTGGAGCAGCAGCTGCGCCGCCAGGAGAAGGACCTGGCCGAGCTGATCCGCATCAACGCCGATCTCGACCGGCGCGACCGGGCGCGGCTGGCCTCGGCCCGGCGGCTGCGGGACACCGCCCTGGCCCAGCTGGAGGGCAACCGCGAGCGCCTGGACGCCCTGCGTCGCATCTACGACCAGAAGGTGGCCGACTTCCGCCATCTGGCCCGCCGGGAGGTGGTGGCCCCCCTGGCCGGGGAGGTGGTGGCCAGCGAGGACCGGGCCATCCAGCTCGACAACAGCGTCGCCGAACTGGGCATCCGGGAACGGGAGGCCATCGACGCCTGGGAGAAGGTCCGGCTCGCCATCGACACTGAAGCCCAGCGGCGGCGCTTCGCCATCAATGATGCCCGGCGCGCCGTGCGGGTCACCCAGACCCGCCTCGGCTTCGACGGCACCCTCAGCGCCACCCGGGATGGGCGGCTGCTGGATCTGCAGGTGGTGCGGGGCCAGACGGTGAAACCGGGCCAGCGCCTCGGCACCCTGGGGGGAGCTGAAGGAGGCCCTGAAGGGGGCGGCCGGACCCTGCAGGCGGTGGCCTACTTCGCCCCGGCCGATGCCCGCCGCCTGCGCCCCGGCCTGGCCATGGAGGTGGTGCCGGACTGGAACGAGCGGGGCCGCTTCGGTGGCATCCGCGGTCGGGTCATCCGGGTCAACTTGCTGCCCGCCACCCGCGAAGACGTCAACACCACCATGGGAAACCCCCAGCTGGCGGAGGCCCTGGTGCGCCACGGGCCGGTGATGCGCACCGAGATCGCCCTGCAGCCCACCGGCGCCCCCCCCGGCTTCGACGGCTACCGCTGGACCCTCAGCCGCGGCAGCAGCGTCTTTCCAATCCGCGAGGGGCTGACTCTCAAGGCCCATGGCTATGTGGAATGGCGCCCACCGGTCAGCTATGTGCTGCCGCTGCTGCGCGACCTCACGGGCAGCTACCGCACCCTGCGCCAGCAGGAGCGCCAGGACCAGCCGCCCCTGCGGCAGCGGGACGCCTTGCCATGACACGCGAACTGCCCTGGATGGTCCTGGAGGCGGCCCTGCTGGTGGTGCTGCTGCACGCCAACGCCCCGGAGGTGTGGTTCTGGTTCGCCGCCCTGCTGGTGGTGCTGCTGTGGCGCACGTTCGCCTGGCGCCAGAGGCGCTGGCAGCGGCTGCAGCAACGGCAGGGCGACGCTCAGGAGCCGCCCAGCACCAGCGGCAGCGCCACCGGCTGATCGGGCCTGTCCGGCACCGGCAGGAGTTCCCGCAGCAGCTGGGCATAGCTGACGTTGGCCAGGGTGGTGGACTCGGCCACCCCCTCCATGGCGCCGGTGAGGGTGGCCACGGTGGTGGCCACATCGCTGTAATCGGCCAGCCCAAGCTGGTAACGGGCCCGCACATCCCGGAAGGCCTCCCGGGAGGCGCTGTAGGAGGCGCGGGCCGCCACGATCTGGCGCAGGGCGGCCCGATGGTCGAAGAAGGCGGCCTCGAGGCGCTGGCGGATGGCGTTGCGCTCCCGGGCCAGGGTCTGGTCGGTGCGCGCCGCGGCGGAACGGCTGGCGGCCACGGCGCCGGCGGTGACGCCGCCATCGAAGAAGCGCCAGTGCAGCTGCAGACCGGCCGCCCAGTCGGCGCTCTGGTTGAGCAGCTGGGGGATGAGGGCCGAGCTGCAGCAGCCCTCCAGCTTGATCACCGGCTGGGTGATCAGCCCCTGGCCATAGCCACCGGTGGCCACCAGCCGCAGACTGGGCAGCAGCTCGGCGGCGCGGCGGTCGGCCTGGCGCAGCAAGGCGTCGCGGGCGGCCTGCAGGGCCCGCAGCTGGGGGTTGTCCTGCCAGCCGCGCACGATCGTCTGCTCCAGATCGAGGGGCCAGGGGGGCTGCAGCCGCACCGCTTCGCTGGCCCGCAGGCTGACGTCGAAGGGCACGTTGATCAGGTTGCTGAGCTGGCGCTGGCGGCTCAGCTGCAGGGCCTCCGCCTGCTCGAGGCGGTACAGGCTCTGCTGCAGGGCGGCCTCGGCGCGGAGCCGATCCAGCCGCGGCACCAGACCCGCCTGCTGGAGCGCCGCCACCTGGTCGCGCACCACCGTGTCGCTGTCGGCGACGGCCCGGCGGATGCGCTGCAGCTGGTCGGCGAGCTGCAGGCCGTAGTAGGCGACGCTCACGTCCAGCTGCAGCTGGCGCAGCCGGTCGGCGTAACGCTGGCGGGAGGCCTTGAGGCTCTCATCGGCCTCGGCGATGCTGGCGGCGCGGTAGGGGCTGATCAGCTCCCAGCCCAGTTCCATCCGGGCGGCGGCCGCCCCGACGTTGGTCTGCACCACATTCCAGCCCTGGGGCCTGACCAGAAACGGGGAGTCCGCCGGATAGAGGCCGGTGTTGGCGCTCCAGACCTGGTTGTAGGAACGCTGCTGGCGGAAGCCGCCGGCCAGGTTCAGGCCCAGCTCCGGCCACCAGCGTCCCCGGGCCGACCCGGCCAGGTCCTGCTGCTCGCGCACCCCCAGCACGGCGGCGGCCAGATCGGGGTCGTTGCGCACGGCCACCGCCAGGGCCTCAGCCAGGCTGAGCCGCTGGCGCCGCTCAATGCGCACCGCCTCGGGTGCATCCGGCAGGGCCGTCGCCGCCGGGGCCGGCAGCACCGGCGCGGTGGAGGGGTCCCCCTCGGCCGCGCTGGTCCCGTCCGCCTCCGCCCCGGCCGGCAGCAGGCTGCGGTCAAGCCGTTCGAGGTCCTGCTGGAACCCCTGGAGGCTGCGCAGCAGCGCCGCGGAGGGGGGCGGCAGCCGGCGGGGCTGGGGCGCCGGACCAGGGGCCTGGGCCCGGGCCGGCGCCATCGGCGCCACCACGGCCAGGGCCAGGGCCGGGGCCAGCCAGCCTGGGGCGCGGCGCCGGGTCATGGCTGGCGGGGGCCCGGGGCTGGCGCTGGGTCCTGGGCGGGGGGGGTCTGCATCAGGTCGTGGAGACCCAGGCTGGTGCGGGCCAGGCAGCCGATCGAGAAGCAGATCGCCGCACTGCCGAACAGGCCCAGCTGGGCCTGGCGGGTCTCCCCTTGGATGCGGGTCATCGCCAGCAGCACCACCCCGGCGGCCAGCCAGGGCAGGGTGACGACCAGGCCGAGCTGGGAACGGGTCATCGCCATCAGCGCAGGCCCAGCTCCCGGCGCAGCTGCAGCTCCAGCTGGCGCACGGCGCCGACGCGCGCCATGGCCCAGGAGAGCTTGCAGACACAGCCGATCGAGAAGCAGATCGCCGCGTTGCCGAACAGCCCCCAGGCGTGGCTGTGCAGGTTGAAATCCTCCGCCAGCAGCAGCCGCAGCGCCAGGATCACCAGCAGGCCGGCCACCACCCAGGGGCCATACACCCAGCCGACGAAGAACTGATCAACGAACAGCCGTCGCGGCGGCGCAGCCATGACACCGGGATCCGGGAATTCAAGTCTGCCGGAGCAACGCCCTCAGGTCGACCGCCGCCGCAGGGCCAGCAGCAGTTTCTCGAACACCTCCGGCAGGGGGGCTTCGCACACCAGCCGCTCGCCGCTGATCGGGTGGTCGAGGGCCAACCGCACCGCGTGCAGGGCCTGGCCGGGAAGCGCCACCGGCAGCTTGCGGCAGCGGCCGTAGGTGGCATCCCCCACGATCGGATGGCCCGTGTGGGCGCAGTGCACCCGGATCTGGTGGGTGCGGCCCGTGTCGAGCTTGAAGCGCAGCAGGGCGTAGTCACCCAGGGTTTCGATCAGGCGCCAGTGGGTGCAGGCATGGCGTCCGGTGCTGTCGGTCACCACGGCGTACTTCTTGCGGTCGACGGGATGGCGGCCGATGGCCCCCACGATCGTGCCGCTGTCCGCCGCGGGCTGGCCATGCACCACCGCCAGGTACTCCCGGGAGGCGATGCGCTTCTGGATCTGCACCTGCAGCTTGACCAGCGCCTCCTGGCTCTTGGCGACGACGATGCAGCCGGTGGTGTCCTTGTCGAGGCGGTGGACGATGCCGGGGCGCATCTCACCGCCGATGCCGGGCAGGTCGGGGCAGTGGTGCAGCAGGCCGTTCACCAGGGTGCCGTCCTTGTTGCCGGGGGCCGGATGGACCGTGAGCCCGGCGGGCTTGTTGAGCACGATCAGATGCGCGTCCTCGAACAGCACGTCCAGCGCCATCGGCTGGGCCACCAGGTAGGGCAGGGGCTCCGGCGGCGGCATCCACAGCTCGACGGTGTCGTCGGTGCGCAGGGGGGTCTTGGCCCGGCCCGTGACGCCGTTGACCCGCACGTAGCCCGCATCGATGAACTTCTGGATGCGGGCCCGGCTCTGCTCGGGCCGCTGGGACACCAGCCAGCGGTCGAGCCGCATCGGCAGCGGCTTCGGGTAATGGAGCGTCAGCAGCTCCCCTTCGCCTTCCCTGAAGCCAGCCATCAGAACCACATCAGAAGGGCTCTCTCCACAAAGAGCCGCAGGACGACGGTAGGGAGCGGAAGGCCGGCACACTCCGCAGACACGCGTGCCGCCACCGAGGGCATGACCTGAGCGAAGGGTTCATGGCCACCTGTTCCGTTGCCTGTCCGGGGCTTGGATGGGGTGGCTCCAGCGGCTGGTGAACCCCGATCAGCGATGAGCCGCACGCCGTCCCGATGACCCACCACCCCTCCGGCCAGCGTCATGAAACCCCGCAGACTCCGATCGTGGCTTTCCGGAACGCAGATCCGATCGGCTGGCCGCAGGCCCGAGTTCCTTTTCTGGGCATCGATCAGCGTCCTGACGTTGATCAGTCTGACGGTCAGCCGCAACGACAGCAGTTTTCATGACTTCCTTGGGGGGCGGTTTCCAGTCGCTGACGGCTTTGACTGGCTGAAGGCTTCCCTGGACGCAGCCAGTGGCTATCTGACGGACTACGGGGTCCGAAGACCATGGAATCTGCCGTTCAACGTCTCCTCCCTCTGGCTCGGTCAGCGGATGGGCCCGGATCCCCTGGTGAGTGCCCTGACGGTCAAACGACTGCTGGCCTGGGCGAGCATCGCCACGGTGCTGATGGCGCTCCGTCCACGCCTGAGCCTGGTCACCACAGCGGGGCTCGGCGCCCACCTGGTCAGCACCCTGCCCAGGTGGGTGGTATCGCCACAGCAAGAGTTCATTGGTCAGGGCCTTGGCTACACCAATGGCTCCGAGCTCAATGCCTTCATCTTCGTGAACGTGGCCCTCGCGTGGTTCGTGCTGGGGGTCGACGCTCTTGAGGCCGGCAGCTTCCGTTGGCATGCCTTACGAAGCGCTACCGGATTTCTTTTCCTGTGCCTGGCACTTCAGCAACGCCCGGGGACTCTGGGACTGCTGCCGTCGCTGACGGTCGTGGTGGCCGTTGCCGCCACCCGTCGTGGATCCCCAGGAATGCCATCCCGATGGCCATGGCGCCGTGCTGTCCCCATCGCGATCCTCGCGGTTCTGAGCTGGATGCTGGTGTCGGGAGGACAGCTGGCCCTTGAACGCTCCCTGGCCAAATCCACCTGCGGATCCATCGGCGCCAATTCAGGCAGTTCGCTCCTGGGGATGTCCACGGGCCAGACCTGGCGCGAAGGCATGAAGGAGTCAGAGGAGATCGGCTTGGCGGGATGCGGGAAAACCCTCTCGAGACAGCAGCGGGACATCGCGATCGAGCGCATCCGAACCAACCCGCTTCCATTTCTGACTCTTCTCGGACGCAATGTGATCAAGCTCCTGAACGTGCCATCCCTGGCACTGGTGCTCGTCGCACTTGCGAGTCTTGCCTTCCTTTCCGCCAGAAGAGTCTGGCTCCACAGTTCGGAATTGGCGCAGGATCCTCCGGGCAACCATCTGATCACAGTCCTGGCCGCCTGCGGCAGCTTCAGCATCATCGCCTTTCAGATTCCCTTCTTCGGCGAGGCAGGCCTAAGGCCATCGGTTCCCTACGGCGCCTTTCCATTTCTTATTCTTGCTCTCGCGGCCGAGAAGGGCTACAGATTCATATCCCGCACCCATTCTCCGGCCATCAGCCCATCCATCAATCGCCACTACCTTGTCTCGCTCATGAGCATAGTCCTGGTGGCCTACGTTGGCCTCGGAGTGTTGCTGATCCAGCGCCAATCCCTACGCAGTGCCGGCTATCAGCATGTGACGGGGTCCATTCCGATCACACAGGAATGGCTTGATTCGTGGATGGCCTATCGAGCCATTTCGCCTTCCATGGGAATCATGTATCACGTCACGATCTCCCCGGAGGTTGCTGCATCGAGGGCTTCCATCCATCGAGACCCAGCGCCTTTGTGTCTTGCCTTTCGTCGCCGAGGTCTTCCATGGGGCATGCCCTACGGGAAGCTCAAGATCAACCGAGGGGGCTGCTGACCGTGGCGTCCACAGGTGCCATGGGCAGTTCCAGGGAGATCGGCCCCAGCAGGGAGCGGCGGAAGTCATCGAGCAGGCGCTGGGCCATGCGGGCGGTGTCACCGCTGGTGTGGCGGGCCGCGGCCGCGGCGAGCCAGGCTTCGGCATCCGGCACGGGCCGCCCATCACCAGCTCCGGGCAACGGCGCCACCACCACCCCATAGCGCCGCTCCAGCAGTCCCGGCGCCACCCCGGCCGCCGCCACCGGCTCCAGTTGGGCCAGCAGGCGCAGGAAGGCCTGGGCCACCGCCTCGCCGTCGTAGGAGGCCTGGCCGATGTCGTCGCAGAGGGCCAGCCGCAGCCCGGCCAGCTGGTCGTCGAGGCGGGGGGGCAGCACCCCGGGCGCGTCGAGCAGGTCGAGGTCCTGGCCCAGCCGCACCCAGCGCAGGCTGCGGGTGACCCCGGCCCGGCGGGCACTCTCCACCACCTTCTGGCGCACCAGCCGGTTGATCAGCGCCGACTTGCCCACATTGGGGAAGCCCAGCATCAGGGCCCGCACGGGGCGCGGCTTCATGCCGCGGCCGGCCCGGCGGGCGTTGAGCTGCTCCCCGGCCCGGATCGCCGCCTGCTGCAGCTGCTTGACGCCGGTGCCCACCTTGGCGTCGCACCACCAGGGCACCTCGCCCCGCTGGCGGAACCAGCCATCCCAGGCCAGACGGGCCGCGGGGCTGACCATGTCGCGGCGGTTGATCACCAGCAGGTGCTGCTTGCCCCGGATCCAGCGCTGCAGCCGCGGGTGACCGGTGGCCAGGGGGATGCGGGCATCGCGCACCTCGATCACCAGGTCCACCTTCTCCAGGTTGGCGCTGAGGGCCTTCTCCGCCTTGGCGATGTGGCCCGGGTACCACTGGATCGGTGGGGCGGCCGTGCTGAGGCGGACCGTGTCGCCGGCATCCGGCATCAGGGCACCACCAGCACCGGACAGGGCGCCAGCTGCAGCACCCGGGCGGCGGTGCTCTGGTGGTCGCCCTCCAGGGTGATGCCCCGGGTGCCCATCACGATCACATCGGCATTGATCTCATCGGCCACGTCGCCGATCACGAAGGCCGGCTTTCCCTCCCGCTCGAGCACCTCGCAGGCCACACCGGCCTGGGTGAAGCTGGCGCGGGCCTGCTCCAGAAGCCGGGCCACATCGGCCGGATCGTGCATCACCCCTTCTTCGGCCTCCACCACCGACAGCAGCACGATGCGGCTGCCATGGCGCTGGGCGAGCTGCAGGGCGACGGCCGCCGTTTCCATCGTCTGGCGGCTCTGGTCGATGGGAAACAGGACGGTGTCGAACATGGCGGAAGGCCCGGCCCCCTTGTCCTAGCGCCGACCGTTGCGGCCGCCAGGGACGGGGGGTGGGAAGAACCGAATCGCGCCGCCGGCGGAGAGGGAGGCGCCGGAGGCTAATCTCCCCCCGCCTTTCCTTATCCGTAATCATGGCGAAGCGCTCCCTGTCCAGCCTCAGCGCCGATGATCTCCGCGGCAAGCGGGTGCTGGTCAGGGTCGACTTCAACGTGCCCCTCGACGACGCCGGCGCGATCACGGACGACACCCGCATCCGGGCCGCCCTGCCCACCGTGCGCCACCTGATCGACCACGGCGCCCGGGTGCTGCTGGCGGCCCACTTCGGCCGGCCCAAGGGCCAGGTGAACGAGGCCATGCGCCTCACCCCGGTGGCGGCCCGCCTCAGCGAGCTGCTGGGCAAACCCGTGGTCAAGACCGACAGCTGCATCGGCCCCGACGCCGAAGCCAAGGTGGCCGCCATGGCCGACGGTGATGTGGTCCTGCTGGAGAACGTGCGCTTCTTCGCCGAGGAGGAGAAGAACGACGCCGGCTTCGCCGAGAAGCTGGCCGCCCTCGCCGATGTCTATGTGAACGACGCCTTCGGCGCCGCCCACCGGGCCCACGCCTCCACCGAAGGCGTGACCAACTACCTGAGCCCCAGCGTGGCCGGCTTCCTGATGGAGAAGGAACTCCAGTACCTGCAGGGGGCGATCGATGAGCCCAAGCGTCCCCTGGCGGCGATCGTGGGCGGCTCCAAGGTGAGCAGCAAGATCGGCGTGCTCGAGTCGCTGATCGACAAGTGCGACAAGGTGCTGATCGGCGGCGGCATGATCTTCACCTTCTACAAGGCCCGTGGCCTGGCGGTGGGCAAGAGCCTGGTGGAGGAGGACAAGCTGGAGCTGGCCAAGGAGCTGGAGGCCAAGGCGGCCGCCAAGGGGGTCCAGCTGCTGCTGCCCACCGACGTGGTGCTGGCCGACAACTTCGCCCCCGACGCCAACAGCCAGACCACCGCGATCGACGCCATCCCCGACGGCTGGATGGGCCTCGACATCGGCCCCGATTCGGTGAAGACCTTCCAGGACGCCCTGGCCGACTGCCAGACCGTGATCTGGAACGGGCCCATGGGCGTGTTCGAGTTCGACGCCTTCGCCGCCGGCACCAACGCCATCGCCCACACCCTGGCCGATCTCAGCGCCAAGGGCTGCTGCACAATCATCGGCGGCGGTGACTCCGTGGCGGCGGTGGAGAAGGTGGGTGTGGCCGAGAAGATGAGCCACATCTCCACCGGGGGCGGCGCCAGCCTGGAGCTGCTGGAAGGCAAGGTGCTGCCCGGGGTGGCCGCCCTCGACGAGGCCTGAGGCCGGGCCTCAGATGGTGCCGGGGGTGGTGGGGCGACCCTCACCCCATTTGCCCTTGCGATCGCCCTTGCCCCACTGGGGCAGGGGGATGCCGTTGCGCTGAAACAGGGCCTGCATGGCAGCGCGGTGCTGCTGGCGCTGGCGCTGGCTGGCGTCGCGCTGCTGCTTCATGCAGGCCCGCAGGGCTTCGCTGCTGCCGGCGGCGTTCAGGCAGCGTTCGCCGTTCTGGAGGATGGCGATGCGGGCCTGCTGGTCGCTGATCGCCAGCCGCTTCTGCTCGGGGAAGATCTTCTGCATCTGGGCGGGCGTGGGCCGTCCGGCCTCGGAGGGGCCGCTCTGGGCCATGGCGACGCCGGTGGAGCCGAGGACGGCGGCCAGGACCGCGATCCGCAGGGGCTGGAGCAGGTGGGAGGGCATGGGAGGAACTGACACGAACATTTCCATCGTGACCGGCAGGTGTGACGGACATCGGACTGGCCACTCGCCAGTTGTGACCAGATGCGACTGATGCTGCCTCAGTCCCCTGGCAGGGGCCAGGCCCTCAGGGCCACGGCGAAGCGTCCCAGCGGCGGATCTGCATGGGCAGGGGCCTCCAGCCGGCGCAGGTCGCCGCCATGGTCGCGGGCCACCTTGGCGGCGATGGCCAGGCCCAGGCCGCAGTGCCCCTCGCCGCCACGGGCCTGATCGAGCCGCTGGAAGGGCGCCATGGCCTTGTGCCACTGGGCCGAGTCGATGCCTTCACCACAGTCCCAGACCTGGATCTCGAAGCCGCTCTCCACGGGGCCGGCCTCACCGTGGGGGGGCACCGCCCCGTCCCCGTCCCCCGGCCCGAGGGGCCGCAGCACCACCCGCAGGGGCGGCCGGCCGTAGGTGAGGGCGTTGTCGAGCAGGTTGCCCACCGCCCGCGCCAGGGCGATCGGGCGCACCCGCCGCACCAGCGGCTCCAGGTCCAGCTCCAGGGGCACCTCCCCCACCGCCGCCGCCGACTCCGCCACCAGGCCATCGAGGGGCACCAGCACGGGGCTCTCGCCGGCTTCCGCCCCGGCGAAGATCATGAACTGACGTGTGATCCGCTCGATCGAGCGGATGTCGGCCTGGGCCCGCTCCAGCTCCTGGGGCGCCATCGGGCCGTCGGCCGCCAGGGCGAGGCGCAGCCGCAGGCGGGTCAGGGGGCTGCGCAGGTCGTGGGCGATGCCGGCCAGCATCGTGGTGCGCTCCCGGCCGGCGTCCTCCAGCCGCAGCAGCATGGCGTTGAAGCGGGCCATCAGCTGCCGCACGGCCGGAGCGCCCTGGTCCGGCAGGGCCTCGGGCAGGGCTTCGAGGCCCACGTCGGCCAGGGCCTCCTGCAGGCGGGTGAGGGGCCGCTGGATCTCCAGCGTCAGGAAGAGCAGCAGGGCCCCCAGCGCCCCCAGGCCGATGGACAGGGTCAGCAGCAGGGGATCGGGCGGCCAGCCGCGGGGGGAAGGCAGGGAGACGAACAGCCACACCGGCTCGAGCGGGGAGGCCATCTCCACCCACACCCCCCGCCGTGGGGAGAAGGCCGGCTGCACCGCCGGACAACGGCCCAGCCGGCGGCACAGTTCCATTTTCAGCCGATGCGTCTGCCAGCGCAGCCGCCGGTCCCCCCGGCCCACCCAGCGCGCCGTCGCCTTCGGCTCCGGCCGGCGGCCCACCACCAGCTGCATGCCGCTGATCTGGCCGAGCACCTCCGGGCTGAAGCGCTCCAGGGCCACCTCCCCCAGCACCACGTTCGAGGCCACATCGGAGCCCGTTTGAATCAACTGCTGCTGGGCCAGCCGCCAACCCAGGAGCACTTGCAGCAACAGCAGGCTCAGGGCGGACGCACCGGTGCCCGCCAGCAGATACCCCAGGGTGCGCACGAGGGACGGGCGCCAGGCCCGCTCAGGACTGACGGGGCTTGCCATCGGGGACGAACACGTAGCCATAGCCCCAGACCGTCTGCACATAGCGGGGCCGGGCCGGCTCCGGTTCGATCAGGCGCCGCAGCCGTGACACCTGCACATCCATGCTGCGGCTGTCGGTGTCGCTGCCGGGGCCCCGGGCCAATTCGATCAGCCGCTCCCGGGACAGGGGCCGATGGGGATGCTGGACGAAGGCCGCCAGCAGGGCGAACTCACCACCGGTGATCGTCAGCGTCTCCCCGTGGCGCTCCAGGGTGCGGGCCGCCAGATCCACCTCCAGGTCGCCGAAGCCGATCCGGGCCCCGTCGGGCTGGGGCAGGCCACCGGGCAGGGTGCCGCGGCGGCGCAGCACCGCCTCGATCCGGGCGGTCAGCTCCCGCGGCAGGAACGGTTTGGCCAGGTAGTCGTCGGCCCCCTGCTCCAGGCCGATGATCCGATCCACCGCATCGGCCCGGGCCGTGAGCATCAGCACCGGCAGGTCATCGTCCCCGTCCCGCAGGCGCCGCAGCAGGGTGAGGCCGTCGTCGCCGGGCAGCATCAGGTCGAGCACCAGCAGATCGGGGCGCTGGCCCTCCAGCCGGGCCATCAGCTGGGCCCCGTCGCCCATGCAGCGGACCTCGTAGCCCTGCTCCCCCAGGTAGGTGGACAGGAGATGGCGCAGATCCGGATCGTCATCCACCACCCAGATCCGATGTGGTCGGCCCATGGCTCAGGGCTCGAGCGACTGGCGATCGGCGACGACGCGCACCCGCTTGGTGGCGCTGACGATGCCGTCGGGGTGCACCAGCAGCACCGCCCAGGTCTGGGAACCGGGGGACAGGGGAGCCTGCACGATCTTGAAGAGTCCGCCGCCCCCGAGGGCGCCGAGCTCCATGCTCGGGCTGGCCATCGCGGCCTGCTGCTGGGGGGTGATCGCCGCGATGCCGCCCGCCGCCAGGGCCCCGTCGAGGGGGTTATCGAAGATCACATCGACGTCGTAGCGCTGGCCGGTCAGCACCGCGTCGGGAATGAGCAGGCTCACGGGCAAGGGCTTCTCGCCGCTGCGCAGCAGGGACCGCTCCCGCAGCACCGTCTGGCCGTTGATGCGGGTCCCGTCGCTCTGCAGGGCCAGCTGCTGCTCCGCCTCCAGCCGGTAGGTGGTGCCGCCCTGGCGCCGGGTGCCGTCCACCCGCAGGGTCACCGTGGGCTGGCCATCGCGCATCAGGGCGCCGGTGCGCAGCTGCCAGCGGGCATCGGGAAACTGCTGGCGCAGCAGGCGCCGACGGTTTTCGAGCTGGGCGGGATCCAGCCCGGGGCCGGCCTGCAGCAGGCCGGCCAGGGCGGTGTCGGAGCTGCTGTTCAGGGCGCTTTCGAGGGCCTGCAGCTGGGCGGGGGAGGGGGGGGCCGCCAGGGCAGGGGGCACACCGGCGCCGGCCAACACCGTGGCCGCCAGGAGGGCGCCGAGCCGCTGGGGCGACCGAACCGGGGGCAGGGGGGCGTTCAGCGGGCGGGACGGGGCCATGGAGAGGGAGGGAACCGGAGCGGCGGTGGGCGGACCGGAATCGGCTTTTAAGTTAGGCGCGCTCGTCCCACCCGCCCATGCCGACCCTGCTGATCGCCGCCAGCGGCACGGGTGGCCACCTGTTCCCCGCCCTGGCGGTGGCCGAAGCCCTGCCCGCCGACTGGCAGGTGCACTGGGTGGGGGTGCCGAACCGGCTGGAGACCGACCTGGTCCCGAGCCGCTACCCCCTGCACATGGTGCGGGCCGGCGGGCTGCAGGGCCGGGGGCTGCGGAAGCTCTGGAACCTGCTGCAGCTGCTGCTGGCCGTGCTGCCGATGCGGCGCCTGATCCGGCGGGAGGGGGTGAGCGCGGTGTTCAGCAGCGGGGGGTACATCGCCGCGCCGGCGATCCTGGCCGCCCGCTGGTGCGGAGTGCCGGTGGTGCTGCACGAGAGCAACGCCATCCCCGGGCGGGTCACCCGGCTGCTGGGGCCCCTGTGCACCCGGGTGGCGGTGGGCCTTCCCCAGGCGGCCGAGCGCCTGCCCCGCTGCCGTCCCCTGGTCTGCGGCACCCCGGTGCGGCGGGACTTCCTCATCCCCACCCCCCTGCCGGCTTGGGTGCCCGGGGGGGACGGCCCCCTGCTGCTGGTGATGGGGGGCAGCCAGGGGGCCCTGCGGCTCAACCGCATGGTGCGGCCCCTGCTGCCGCAGCTGGCGGCCAGCGGCTGCCGCGTCGTGCACCTCACGGGCCGCCAGGATCCGGAGGCCGGAGCGCTGCAGCTCGATGGGGTGGTCGAGCGGGCCTTCAGCGATGAGTTGCCTGGGCTGCTGCAGCACTGCGACCTGGCCATCAGCCGCGCTGGTGCCGGCAGCCTCAGCGAACTGGCCGTCTGCGGCACCCCGGCGATCCTGGTGCCCTTCCCGGCGGCCGCCGACCGGCACCAGGACGCCAATGCCGCCGCCGCCGCCAGCCTGGGCGCCGCGGTGATCGTCTGGCAGCACGCGCCCGGCGAGCCGGCCCTGGAGCGGACCGTCTGGCGGCTGCTGGGGCCCCGCCTGCGGGGCGCCGCCGCCGCCGCCGACCCCCTGGCGCCGATGCGGGAGGGCATGGAGGCCCTGGCGGTGCGGGACGCCGACCAGCGGTTGGTGCAGGTGCTGGTGGAGGAGGTCAGCGGCCGCGGTTGAAGCGCCCCAGGGCCCCCAGGAGACGGCGGTTGCCGGCCCGGCCCTGCACGGCGATCCGCAGCCAGTTCTCCCCCAGGCCCTCGAAGGAGCGGCAGTCCCGCACCAGGATCCGGTGCCGGCGCTCCAGGGCCAGCCGCAGCGGCTGGAGGGAACCGGCCCCAGGGGTGCTCCGCACCAGCAGGTAGTTGGCGGCCGAGGGCAGGGGCTCCAGTCCGGGCACCGTCGCCAGGCGGGCCGCCAGCCAGGGGCCCTCGGTGGCCACCCAGTGCTGCACCCGCTGCTGCCAGCGCCGCAGGCCCCCCTGGTCGGCCATCAGGGCCTGCCCCGCCGCCGCCGCCAGGCCGTTGACGGGCCAGGGATCGCGCCAGCCGGCCCAGCGGGCCAGCCGCCCAGGCTCGCCCAGGGCATAGCCCAGCCGCAGGCCGGCGATCGAGAACAGCTTGGTGAGGCTGCGGATCACCACCAGGTTGGGGTGGGCCGCCAGCAGGGGCACCAGCGACTGGTCGTCACCGGCGGGCACCAGCGGCAGGAACGCCTCGTCGGCCACCACCAGGGCGAACCGATCCAACAGGGGCTCCAGCGACGCCCGGCTCCAGAGCTGGCCGGTGGGGTTGTGGGGATTGGTGAGCCACAGCACGGCCGGGCCGGCGCCGGCGTTGGCCGCCGCCTCCAGGGGCCAGGGGGTGGGGCCGGACCCGCGCCAGTCGAGCGGCAACGGCAGGGTCCGCCATTGGCCACCCCAGCAGTCCAGGGCCCGGCGGTAGTCGGCGAAGCCCGGCGCCGGCAGCAGGCTCAGGCCGGAGGCGGCGGCATCCCGCCCGGCCCAGGTGAACAATTCGGCGGCCCCGTTGCCGGGCAGGACCATGGCCGGCTCGAGCCCGTGCCAGGCGGCGATGGCGCCGGCCAGGGCGCCGTAGTCCCGGTCGGGATAGTCGCGCAGATCCGTCTCCAGCGCCCGGTGCAGCAGGCGCCGCAGCCGCGGCGGCGGCCCGAAGGGCACCAGGGAGGCGCTGGCATCCAGCACCTGGTCCGGGCGGCACCGGAGCCGGCGGGCGGCCGCCTGGAGGTTGCCCCCATGGGGTTCCGGCGGTTCAGGGGGCCCCGTGACCGGGTGGGGAGCTGGCACCGGCCCCAGGGAACATTCAGGCGGTTGTAACACGGAAGGCCGGCGGGGCTGCTGCAATGGGTGGACCCCGGTGACCGCTGCCACCCCGTGCCCCCCTCCCTCCTCCAGCCGGTGATCAGCGCGATCGGTGAGGTGTTGCTGGGCAAGGAGCACCAGGTGCGGCTGGCCCTGGCCTGCCTGCTGGCCCGCGGCCACCTGCTGATCGAGGACCTGCCCGGCATGGGCAAGACCACCCTGGCCGAGGCCCTGGCCCGCAGCTTCGGGCTCGGGTTCAAGCGGGTGAGCTTCACCAGCGACCTGCTGCCCGCCGATCTCACCGGTCTGAACGTGTTCGACCCGACCGCCGCCAGCTTCCACTTCCAGCCCGGTCCCCTGTTCAGCCAGGTGCTCCTCGCCGACGAGATCAACCGGGCCAGCCCCCGCACCCAGAGCGCCCTGCTGGAGGCGATGGCGGCCGGGAGGGTGAGTGTGGACGGCACCAGCCATCCCCTGCCCCGGCCCTTTCTGGTGATCGCCACCCAGAACGGCCTCGACCAGGGGGGCACCTCGGCCCTGCCGGAATCCCAGCTCGACCGGTTCCTGATGCGCCTCAGCCTGGGCTACCCCCCCCGCCAGGCGGAGCGCGCCCTGCTGCAGGGGGAGGGCCTGCGGCCCGATGGCCTCAGCGGCGGCTTCGGGCCGGAGGATCTGCTGGCGCTGCAGGCCCGTTGCGAGCGGCAGCACTGCAGCCCCGCCCTGCTCGACTACGTGCTCGACCTGCTGGACCGCAGCCGCCGCCAGCCGGCCCAGGGCCATCCCCTCTCCCCCCGGGCCGGGCTGGCCCTGGTGGCTGCGGCCCGCGCCTGGTCGCTGCTGGAGGGTCGTGACCATGTGGTTCCGGACGACGTCCAGGCGGTGCTGGCCGCCGTCTGCGAGCACCGCATGGATGGCGGCCAGCGGGGGGAGAGCGACGGAGAGCTCAGCCAGCGGCTCCAGGCGGGTGTCGATGGACTTCGGTAGGCCCCAGCAGGGGGAGAGGGTGCGTCTGCGGATGCGCAACCTCTACATCCTGCCGACACGGTTCGGCTGGCTCTGGCTGGCGGGCACGGTGCTGCTGCAGGTGATCGGCGTCCAGATGCAGAGCAACGGCACGCTGCTGCTGAGCTTCCTGATGCTTAGCCTGTTCCTGCTGACCCTGCACCTCACCCATTTCAATCTGCAGGGCGTGGAGCTGGGCTGCGGCACGCCGGCACCGGTCTTCGCCGGGGCCCCGGTCCCCTACCCGATCCAGTTGCGCTGCCCCGGCCGCAGCGAAGGGGTGCGGCTGCGGCTGGGGGCAGCGGAGGCGGGCCCGCCCCTGTCCCTGCCGGCGGGGGAGCATGAGCTCACCGTTTCCTGGACGCCACCCGGGCGGGGCTGGCACAGACCCGGGCTGCTGCGGGTGCAGACCACGGCGCCCCTCGGGCTGTTCTGCTGCTGGTCCCGCTGGTATCCCGGGGCGGCCCAGCTCATCTACCCGGCCCGCCGGGCCGGACCGGTGCGGCTGCTGGCCGGCGGCTCAAACCCGGTGACCGGTGAGCCGGCCATCGCCAGCCAGCGGGATGGCAGCGAGGTCTGGCGCGACCTGGCCCCCCATCGCCCCCAGGACAGCCCGAGCCGGCTGGCCTGGAAGCTGCTGGCCCAGGGGCGGGGCGAGTACGCCAAGCGGTTTCTGGACCAGCCGGAGACGGCCCCCGTGCTGGCCCCGGAACCCGGGGTGCCCCTGGAGGTGGCCCTCGAACACCTGAGCGAGCGGATCTGGAGCTGGCACGGCCGGGGCCTCAGCTACGGCCTGGTGCTGAACGGCCAGACCATCGCGCCCGGCCGGGGTGTGGCCCACCGCGACCAGTGCCTGGCGGCCCTGGCCTGCTGCCGATGAGCCGCACCGCCGCCCCCCTGCAGTGGCTCACCATGGGCCTCCTGGCCCTGGGGCTGCTGGGCCTGTCGCCGGCCCTCTCCCTCAGCCTGCTGGCCTTCGGCCTGGCCGTGCTGACGGCCCTCAAGCTGCGCGAGGCCCGCAGCCTGGAGGAACGGCGGGTGGTGGCCCTGCTGCAGCTGGTCTGCGCCGGACTGCTGGCGTCCCTGAAACCCGAACTGGCTCCGAGCCTGCTGCAGGGGCTCGCCATCCTGACGGCCCTGGCGGGCCTGCTGGCCCTGGAACTGGGGGCGGGGCCCGACTGGAAGGCCCTGCTGCGCCGCAGCCTGCAGGTGCTGCTGGCGGCGCTGCCGATCGCCCTGGTGCTGTTCCTGCTGCTGCCCCGGCTGATGCCCTTCACCGCCTTCGGCGCCGGCCAGGGCATGGGGGCGATGACCGGCCTCAGCGACACCATGGAGCCGGGCTCGATTGCCAGGCTGGCCGTCAACCGCCAGGCCGCGGCCCGCGTCGCCTTCCCCCTCGGCGGCGGGCCACCGCCCCTGGAGCAGCGCTACTGGCCGGTGCTGGTGCATGAACGCTTCGATGGTCGCCGCTGGCGCAGTGCGGTTCCACGGTTCCCCAGGCCTCCGGCCGGCCAGTCCGCGGCGCCGCCACCACCGCCCGCCGCTCCACAGGAGGGGATTCAGCTGTGGCTGATCGAGCCCAGCGGCCTGGCCGCCGTCCCCTGGAGCGGAAGCGGCCGCCCCCTGTCCGCCGACCTGAACCTGCGGCGCAGCGGCGAACTGCTGAACCGGGCGCCAGGCAGCCAGCGGCGGGTCTACGCCCTCACCCGGACGGCGGATCCGAACGGCTGGCGCACCCAACCGCCCGGGCTCCTCGATCTGGTCCTGCCCCGGGGGGAGAACCCACGGCTGGAGGCCCTGGCCGCGACCTGGGGCCGGCTGGGCAGCGACCGGGAGAGGCTGGAGGCCGCCGCCGCCTGGTTCCGCCAACAGCCGTTCCGGTACACCCTTGAGCCGGGGACCCTGCCCCGCCAGGCCCCCCTCGACCACTTCCTGTTCGAATCCCGGCTCGGCTTCTGTGGCCACTACGCCAGCGCCTTCACCACCCTGATGCGGGCGGCGGGGGTGCCGGCCCGGGTGGTGAGTGGTTACCGGGGGGGCCAGTGGGTGCAGCCGGTGGGTGGCATCGGCTACATGGACCTGCGCCAGGCCGATGCCCATGCCTGGAGCGAGGTGTGGCTGCAGGGGGAGGGCTGGCAGCGGGTCGATCCCACCGCCTGGTCGGCGGGGGACTCCCTGGCGCGGGCCCAGGCCGACGGCAGGAATCGCGCCGGTGCCGCCCCCTGGGACTGGCTGCAGCAGCAGTGGTGGGGCCTGGACATCGCCTGGGCCCGCTGGTGGCTCGGGTACGACAGCGAGCAGCAGCAGGCCCTGTTGCGCCGGCTGCTGGGCGACCAGCGCCACCTGCTCGGGCTGGTGGTGTTGCTGGCGGTGGCCGTCAGCCTGGCCGCCAGCCTCGGTGGCCTGCAGTGGCTGGGCCGCCGCCGCGGGGGGGATCCCCTGCGCCTGGAGCTGGAGCGCACCCTGCGGGCCTTCGCCAGGCACGGCATGGCGCCGCAGCCGGGAGAAACCCTGCCCGCCTTCGCCCAGCGGCTGGCCCAGCGGTGGCCAGCCCTGGCCGGTCGCCTGCAGGAGTACGTGGGCCATTACCAGCGGCAACGCTTCGCCGGCACCCCCAGCCGGATGGGACCGAGACAGGCCCACCGGCTGGGACGGGTCCTGCGCCGTTCCCTGCGGACCGGCAATGGGGTGAAGGAAGCGGTACAACGGAGGGACCCCTGAACAGGCGACCATGACCAGCGTCCGCGGGTCCGCCAGGAGCTTCACCGCAGTCGGCCGGGGCCGAGGCAGGGTCTGGCGCGGGGGCCAACTGTTGGCCGGCTCGGCGCTGGTGGCCCTGCTGGTGCCAGGGCCGGTGCGGGCGGGAAGCGACGCCGATCTGATGCGGCTGCTGAACCAGCGCAACTGCCCCCGCTGCAAACTGCAGGACGCCGACCTGGTCCATGCCGACCTGCGGGATGCGGATCTGCAGGGCGCCAAGCTCCAGCGCGCCAACCTGGGCCAGGCCCGCCTGGATGGCGCCAGCCTCAGGGGGGCCGACCTCCGCTTCACCAGCCTCCAGGGGGCCTCGCTGCGGGGGGCCGATCTGCGGGGGGCCAACCTGGAGGGCACCGACCTGCGCCAGAGCGATCTCAGCGGCGCCCAGCTCGATCCCGGTGGGCTGGCCCGCAGCCACTGGCAGGATGCCCGCGGCGTGGCGCCGTCGGTGCTGAGTTATCCCGAGCTGCACAACGCCGGGATCACGGCCGCCCTGGAGGGCCGCCATCCCCAGGCGGAACAGCTGTTTTCCGAAGCGATCCGGCTGCAGCCGGAGGCGGCGGTCAGCTGGGTCGCCCGGGGCCTGAGCCGGTCGGAGCAGGGCAAGACGGAACTGGCGGCCCAGGACATCAACTACGCGGCCGTCCTCTACGGCCAGAGCGGCCAGGAGGAGCAGGCCAAGCAGCTGACCGACGTGGCGGCCGCCCTGGTGAAACCCGGCAAAAGGCCCAACGAGGGCAGCGGCATGGGCGGCCAGATGCTCTCCGGAGCCGCCGGATTCGCTTCGGCCGTGGCCCCCCTGGCGATGAAGTTCCTGCTGCCGCTGGCGTTCTGATCCGCCAGCCGATCCCTGGTTCAGGGGCCCCCTCCTCAGGGGGTCATCGCTGGCTGGGGGGAACCGCCGAGGAAAGCCCGGGAGGCGGCCGTCGAGGGCTCGTAGCCATAGCCGTAGGTGCCGCCTTCGGTGTCGTTGATGATGCGCGGCGTCACCATGATCACCAGTTCCCGTTTCTCCCGGGTGTTGTTGGAGGCGCGGAAGAACTGCCCGATGATGGGGATGTCGCCCAGGATCGGCCACTTGGTGACAACGGCCCGATCGAAGTCGGAGATCACGCCGGTGAGGATCAGCGTCTGGCCGTCACGCACCCTCAGGACCCCTGTGTCCAGGCGGCGGACCCGCAGGATGCTGATGGGTGGGCATTGATTGCCGGCCGGAACTTCCCGCTCCACCGCAGAAATGCTGGGGGAAAGGGAGAAGGTGACGAAGCCGTTGTCGTCGATCTTCTGGACGCGGGCACCCAGCACCAGACCCGCCGTCGACAGCTGGCTGATCGTGCAGCTGACCGTGCCGGCGGTGCCGGTGACGTTGGAGGTGACATTGGTGGGCACATTGGTACCGACCCGCACGACACCCTCATTGCCGCGCTTGCGGCCGATCGGCGAATCGATGTCGTCGAAGGCTGAAGCGAAAAGACCGGATCCGCTTGTACCGCCTCCACTGGCAGCCCCGGAGCCACCGTCCCGAAGGACGGATGGGTCCTCCTGCAGGATCAGGGTGGGGCTGGCGATCACCTTCGTGTTCTGCGAGACGATCTGGGCCTGGACGAAGTCGAAGAAGTTATCGCGGGGATAGTTCAGACTGGGGTTGCGGCGAAAGCCATCCGACAAAGCACTTCCCTGGGAGATGCCGCCATTGAGCGTTGCCTGTCCAGTCGCCACCAGTCCAGGCAGATTCTGGCCTTCGACCGTCACTGTGCCTGGGGTCCCTGCTGTACCTGGAGTGAGCTGAACAGTCAGGTCCTCGGGCACACCCCGCCGGAAGTCAGTGGCGGTGGGGGGAAGGGCACTGCCAAATGCCCCCAGCAGCTGGCCGTTGTCATTGACGATGAAGTTATTGCCCCAACGGAAGGCAAAGCTGTTGGCGATATCAGCATCGTTGACAAGGTTCACGTCCAGGATCTTGACCGCCAGAGCCACCTGCCGCTGGCGCAGATCCAGCTGCCGGAGATACTGCTCGGCGATGGTCACCAGGCGTGGCGCGCCGACCAGGGTGATCGTGGACAGCCGGGTGTCGGTGGTGGCGCGCAGGCCGATGAGTGGGCCGTTCGTGGCCCCGTAGGACTCCACACTGGTGGTCGTGCTGGAGGTGGTCGTCGAGGCCGTGGGGCTGCCGATCGGCGCCGCCGTTGCGGCAACGCCCTCAGAGACTGCGGTCGAGATGGTGTTGGTCTTGGTGACCTGGGCCCCCAGGTTGGCCAGGTAGTCGGCGGCTGAGTTGGCGGGCACCTGGTTCAGCCTGTAGACCTTCGACAGCTGGGCGCCGAAGCTCTTCGACAACACGTTGGGGCCGGCGAAGATCGTGTTCCCGTCGCGCTTGCCCTGAAGTCCGGCGGCCAGAAGGGCGGAGTTGATCGCCCGGCTGTAGTTCTCCCGGCGGAAGGAGATCGAGATGGGCCGCATGTCGAGGGAGAGGCCCTGCACCGTCGTCACGGCAGTCGGCGCGGTGGGGTCGGAGACGTAGACGAATCCGTAGCCTCCGAGCTGGCTGAGGGCCATCAGCACATCCTTCGCCGGGGCATTGCGCAGGGTCATGGTGACCGGCGGGCCGCTGACGCTCACATAGCTGGGGTTGCTGATGGTCATCGACCCCACCGCCATGTCCCCCAGCGGCGGCGCCACGGCCCGGGGCTGCAGGGGGGGGATGAAGCCGGGCTGGGGAACCCTGCCGGGGGTGGTGACGTTGGGGGTGAGGGTCTGGAGGGTGCTCTGGGCCGGGGCGTTGAAGGTGAGGATCAGGCTGCGGCCGTCGGCGCTTACGACGGGCCGCCCGACCGGGAATCCCGGGGTGGGGGAGACCCTCAGCTCGAAGACATTGCCCGAACCCTCCAGGCTGATGGTCTGCAACCCGGCCTCGGGGAGGGAGATCTGCACCGGGCCCCGTCGCAGGGCCATCGGGGTGGCCGTCTGCAACCGGCCCACCCAGACGGCTCCCTGGGTGGTCTGCTGCAGAACCGGGGAGGGGCCTGTCCCCTCGATCATCACTTCAACGGAATCCGGCAGCCGGCGCAGCTTGATGTCGAGGGAGCCGCTGGCCTGGGCGATCTGGGTGTGGCGCGACGCGGAGGATCCCCCTGCCGGAGCGGGCACAGCCGTGGACGCCATGGCCGCCAGACCGGTCCCCTGCTGCAGGAGCACGACACCAAGAGACGCTGAAAGAACGTGCCGCCACTGACGTTTTGCCACGCTCTGTTGATCTCCGAATCGGTCGAATGGTATCGGCGATTGTGAGAAACGGCCAGTTGACGGATCCCGTTGCATCGGCATGGTCAGTTCGGAGTGGCGGGGGCTGGAGTCGGAGCGGGTGCTGCTGGGGCTGCTGATGCTGCGGCCGGTGGCGCGGCTGGGGCTGGCGAACGGCTGTAGAGGCCCAGGGTGAGCTTCATGACCACCTCCGGGCTGGGGTCGATCGGTCGGGCGACCGTGGCTCCTGATTCGATCAGGGTGAGGTTGAGGTCGCTCTGCACGACCAGCACATTGAGGGCTTCGAGTCGCCGCAGGAAGGCCAGGAGCGAAGGGAACGAACCCCGGGCCGACAACAGCAGCGTTCGCTGGGTGAGTCCCTGCACAGCCAGGGGATCGGCCGGTGGGGCCGCCGGAGCGGCCGGGGCGCCCGGCGCCGGGGCCGCGGGGGGTGGCGTGGCGGGGGCCGCCGCCCCCGCCGGCGCACCTGGGGCGGGGGCGGCCTGGGTGGGCTCGAACAGGGTCAGCTGAACGCCCGAGGCCTCGGCCTCGCGGTCGAGGATGGCCACAAAGGTGGACAGGTCGCCGTTGCCGGTGATCAGCCGCTCGATCTTGCCCTTGCTGGCCATGGCGGCCTCGGTGTTCTCCTGGGTGGCCACCAGCTGCCCCCGCATCAGGCTCACCTGGTCACGCAGCTGCTCCAGCTCCTGCAGCCGTTGGCTGTCCCGTTGCAGCGCCGCCCACAGGGGCAACAGGCCGGCCAGGACCACCAGCAGGCCCAGGCCGCCGAGAACGGCCGCCGGCAGGATCAGCCAGATCACGCGCAGGGTGGAGACGGGGAGCCTGGAGGACCCCTGCTGAAGATTCGTCATGGGATCAGGCCCTCCGCCTGCAGAAGTTGGAGCCGCCGCGCCATGCCCTGCGATCCCAGTTGCTGCATGACGACCAGCTGACGGGCGGGGGGCAGGGTGGCGAAGGGGGCGGTCAGCTCGAAGCGGACCGCGGCCGGGGCCGCCGGAGCGGCCTGGCCGTTCACCGGAGTGGCCGCGGGCACCCGTTCCAGCTTCACGAGCGTGACCCCCTTCGCCTGGAGCAGCGGGGAGCGGGCCAGCTCCAGCTGCAGGGCGTTGATGCGGGCAAAGGCCAGGGGATCCAGGGCCTGCCCCTTGAGCACCAGCTGCTGGGCCTCGGCCACGGCGCTCTGGATCTGGATCCCCTCAGGGGTGCGCAGCTGCAGATCGGCCAGCAGGGCGGAGGAGGTGCGCATGGTGGTGAGGCCCTCCGTGAGTCCGCGGGTGGTGGCGGTGAGCTGGTCGAGCTTCGCCTTGCTCGCCGCCATCTCGGTCTGCATCTGGGTGGATTCGGCCTCGAAGCGGGTCAGCTGGGAGGCCTGGACCTTGACGAACTGGTAGCGGAGGAACACCAGGGCCGTGCCCGCCACGGCCCCCCCCAGGACGACCGCTCCGATCAGGGCGCCCCGCAGCAGCAGGGGCCGGCGATCGCGCAGCGCCGTGACCAGGCTGTCCTGGCCGAGTTGCTTGCGCCTCTCGCGCAGCAGATCGAGGACGGGGGCCGTCATCGGGCCAACTCCGGCATCGCCAGCCCCTGCATGACCAGCGACCCGAAGGGCTCAGGGGTGAGGATCTCGGCCCGCACCCCCAGCGCATCCTGGAGATTGTCCTGGCTTGCCATGGCCGCGCTGAGCAACAGCCGCAGCCGCCGGATGGATGGTTCCCGACGACGGTAGAACGCCACGCAGCGGTTCACTTCCCGCACAAGGGCGCCATCCTCTTCCGGCAGGGGCCAGTCGAAGACAGGCTCGGCACGGCGCAGCAGCAGCAGCCGCGCCCCGGCCGGCAGGGGATGGATCAGCACGGTGAGTTCGTCGTCAGGGGCCTGGGCGAGCAGGGCACTCACGGCCGCCAGCCGACAGGACTGGGGCGGGGCCAGCCGCTCGAGCTGGGCACCGGCCAGGTTGAAGACGTCGATCCAGTCCTCCACCAGCTTCCTGGAGGCCACGGCCAGCAACAGCCGTGGGCTCGTGCCCGGCAGGGGGCGCACGTCGATGGTGGCGTCGGCGAGGGGGACGCTGAGGTTGAGGGCGGGGTCGATGGTCCGCAGCGCGGCGATGGGGTCGTCGGGGATCGCCTCCAGGGGCCAGTCAATGACGCGCCACTCCACCGCGGACTCGGGGAGGGAGGCGAGAACAACGGCATCCAGCAGACCATCACGCACCAGCAGATCGCCGATCAGGTCGCCGAGGGGCTCCTTCTCGAGGGGCTGGCCGTCCAGGCAGGTGAGGGGAGGCAGCGGCAGGTCGATGGTCACCGGCTCCGGGCCGGCACTGCGGAACACCTGGCCCTTCAGGGAGTCGTCCTGCAGCTCCAGGAGCAACTGGCGAGGGAAGAGCTGCGCTCGGATCGGTCGCAGACGATCCTCAAGATCATCCCTCAAGCCGACCAGGCCAGAAAAAACCAAGGCTCCGATCCGGTGCCCGCGAAAGTTACCGAATTATGGACGCCAAGGCATCCCCGAACCTACAACTTCAGAAAGCGTCCGACATCCATGGCGATCGAGCTGGTGGCTCAATCCCTCCAGAATCGATGGCACAAGTGCGGGACCTTCGTAAATCCAACCGGTATAGATCTGGATCAGGGAGGCCCCTGCGCTGATCCGCTCCCAGGCGGCCTCGGCGGAGTCGATGCCACCCACACCGATCAGCGGCAGAGCGGGGCCTGCGGTCGCCCGCAGCCGCCGCAGCACCTCCACCGCCCGCCGTCGCAGGGGCCGGCCGCTCAGCCCTCCGGTCTCCTCGGCGAGGGTCTGCCCCGTAGCCTGCAAACGACGTCCATCGAGCCCCAGTCGGTGGACCGATGTATTCACCGCGATCACACCGGCCAGACCCTCCTCGTAGGCGAGACGGGCGATGGTATCGATGGCGTCATCTTCGAGATCGGGGGCGATCTTCACCAGCAGGGGGGGGCAGGCCGGCAGCCGCCGCAGACGCTCCACCAGTCGCCTGAGCTGGGCCTCCTCCTGCAGGTCCCGCAGCCCCGGGGTGTTGGGCGAGCTGACGTTGACCACGGCGTAGTCGGCTAGGGGGGCGAGGAGTTCCAGGGAGGCGGCGTAATCGTCGGGGGCCATCTCCAGCGACACCACCTTGGATTTGCCGAGGTTGATGCCGAGCACGGCAGGGCGTTGCCCCGGCGGGGGCAGGCCCTGACGCTCCAGGGTGCGACGCACGCCCCGGGCCCCGTCGTTGTTGAAGCCCATGCGGTTGAGGGCCGCCCGCTCCTCGGCCAGCCGGAACAGCCGCGGCCGGGGATTTCCCTGCTGGGGGTGCCAGGTGACGGTGCCGAGCTCGGCGAAGCCGAAGCCGAACAGGTGCCAGATCGCGGCCGCCACCCCGTTCTTGTCGAAGCCCGCGGCCAGGCCCACCGGGTTGGCGAAGCGACAGCCGAACAGGGTCTGCTCCAGGCGCGGATCCCGCCGCTGCAGCTCGGCCCCCAGCCCCGCCAGGCTGCCGCTGACCAGGGGCCAGCGGCGGCGCAGGGCCGCCTGGCCCAGGGCCAGCAGGGTCAGCCGGCTGAGTTGTTCTGCGTCGGCACCGTCATCACGGCGCAACAGCGGCTCGACAAACCGGGCATAGAGGGCGCCGGTCCCCACCTGGTCACCGCCGGTCGATGGCTCCTGCGGCATCCCTGTCTCCTCACTGCGGCCTGGCCAATCCTCCCGCGCCGCGCTCCAGGCGCCAGCACCCGTTGCCCAGCGGCCGGATGAGCCAGTCACGCCAGGGCCAGGGGTCCCCCTTGCCTTCGAGGGAGGCGGTGGGCACCTCCAGCAGCCTGGCGAGCTCCACGGCCCGCAGGCTGTAGCCGCCCGCGGCGAGCCGATCGGCCAGCTCCAGGCGGGAGAGCAACACCTGCAACGACCCGGGTGCCGGGTCCACAACGTCCGCAACGGTCACTGCCGCAGCCTCGCCCTCTGCCGCAACCGCTGCCGCCGGCTCCGGCGCGCCGCCGGACGCCCGTTCCACCGCCAGGGTCGGGGTCTGGCCACGGGCAAAGGCGACGGCGATGGCGTCGCAGCGGTCGTTGTCCGGATCCCCGCTATGGCCGCGCACGTGGCGCAGGGCCAGCCCCGGCAGCCTGGCGGCATCCAGCCGCTCCCAGAGGTCGCGGTTGAGGACGGCCCCACCGGAAGCGGTGCGCCAGCCCTTGCGCTTCCAGCCGCCGATCCACTTCTCGAAACCGTCGATGAGGTAGCGGCTGTCGGTGCGCAGCACCAGGTCGGGATGGCGCGGCAGGTCCCGCAGGGCCTCCAGCACCGCCAGGGCGGCGGTGAGCTCCATCCGGTTGTTGGTGGTGGCCGGGTCCGCGCCCCCCAGCTCCCGCCGGGAGCCGTCCTCAAAACGCAGCAGGGCGCCCCAGCCGCCCGGTCCGGGGTTGCCGCTGCACGCGCCGTCGCAGGCGGCAGCCACTACCCGCACCGGACGATCAACCATGGGGTTCCCTTGACAGCATCGCTTGAATGAGTCCCTTCTCTCCCGGTGCAGACCCGGGCCCTGGAGGTGTTCCGATGAAGCGAACCTACCTGGCCCTGGCGGGCCTGGCCCTGGCCGGAGCGGGCCTGCCCATGGTGCAGCCCAGGCTCGCCATGGCCGCCGGTCTCTTCCAGAGCGCCGACGTGGACGCCGATCGCTTCGCGGTGCTGGCCAGGCCCGTGGGCAATAACGACTGGACCCTCCTGGTGCTGGAGCAGCTGGCCCCCCAGCCCTCCTGTTGGCAGGCCCGCCCGGACGGCCTGGTGGATCCGACCCTGAACCGCTTCGACTACACCGGCATCTGCAACCGTTTCCTCGACAGCAACGGCTACTCGCTGCGGGTCGCCGACCAGGACCTGGGCACCACCTATCGCCTGCAGGTGCAGCAGGTGGGGTCCCGCCTGGAGCTGCAGGCCGTCTCCCCCAGGAATTCCGCGGTCCTGGTGGTGGGGAGGGCCGAGGTGCCCCTGCGCGACCGTGACGGCTTCGTGGCCCTCAAGCTCGAACCGGGCTGGGATCTCAAACGGCGCACCTATGAGGAGAGGGCCCTCTCGCACCTCTACTTCGCCAGTCCCGCCCCCCTCGACCAACTGATCGCCCGGTCCGGCGGCGGGCAGACGTTCCGGCGCCCGCCGGGCCGGGCCGAACTCCCGGACGTTGCCACCGCCATGCCCAGGCTCGACCAGGGCGACGACAGCCTTGATCCGGGCCGCTCCGGTCGGGCGATCGCCCTCCAGGTGATTCCCTACAGCGAGGCCAACGGAGGGGGGCTCTGACCCTTCGCTACGCCCTGGGCCGGCCGGGCCTGGGGCCAGTTGAATCACCGGACTGCTCACCCGCCATCCTCCTCCCGCCCCGCTTAATCTGATCTGGTGAGGAGTGAAGGACGCTCTTCCAGGGTCGAAACGAGGACAGACTCCCGGAATCGTTCCATCTCCAGAGCCCTGCCTTCGGCGGGGCTCTTTTTTATGGGTGACCGTCCCCCGAGGTGGGCCATGAAAAAGCCGGCCCGAAGGGCCGGCTGGGAACGGAAGGGGTCGCCGTGCCGGAGGCACGGCCAGGCCGGTCACTTGATGGAGACCTTGCCACCCACTTCTTCGATGCTCTTCTTGAGAGCTTCGGCATCGTTCTTGGAGATGCCTTCCTTGACGGCCTTGGGAGCGGCTTCGACAAGGGCCTTGGCTTCGCCCAGACCGAGGCCGGTGGCCTCGCGGACGGCCTTGAGCACCTTGATCTTGGCGGCCGGATCGAAGCCATCGAGGATGACGTCGAATTCGGTCTGCTCCTCAACCGCCTCGGCGGCGGCGCCGGGGGCGGCGGCGGCCATGACGACGCCAGCCGAAGCGGCGGCGGACACGCCGAAGGCCTCTTCAATCTGCTTGACGAGCTCGGAAGCCTCAAGCAGCGAGAGGGTTTTCAGTTGTTCGAGAATCTGGTCAGTGGTAGCGGACATGGGGGGGAATCAGCAACAGAACGGGAGGATCGGTGGAGCCCAGGGGTTCGCGGGAGGCGAACTCAACCTTCGCCGGATTCGGCGTGCTGCTTGAGTGCCCTGGCGAGACCGGACGGAACCTCGTTGATGCCCACGGCCAGCTTGGTGGCCAGGCCATTGATCGCACCGGCGATCTGGGCCATGAGCACCTCCTTGGAGGGCAGATCCCCGATGGCC
Source organism: Rhizobium sp. Q54 (assembly GCA_943367585.1). Lineage (GTDB taxonomy): Bacteria > Cyanobacteriota > Cyanobacteriia > PCC-6307 > Cyanobiaceae > Cyanobium. The sequence continues at coordinate 65,329 of CALRJP020000004.1, read as the reverse complement.
TGGATGTCGGAGGGGGACAGGAGCTTGCCTTCGAACAGGCCGCCCTTCACATCCGACTTCTTGGTGTCCTTCTGGAAGGACTGCAGGGCCTTCACCGCACCGCCGACATCGCCCTTGACCAGGACGAAGGCATTGGTGCCGGTGAGCAGGGAATCGAGATCCGACCAGGCGCTGTCACCATCAATGGCACGGCGCATCAAGGTGTTTTTGGTCACCTTGCACACACCGTTGCTGGCCTGCAGACGGGTCCGCAGATCAGTCATCTCCTTGATGGTCAGGCCCTTGAAATCGAGGACCAGCGCCATTTCGGCTTCACCGAGGAGCCCTTTGAGCTCTTCGACGATCTGTTGCTTGTTCTCCAGCGTGCGGCCCATAGGAAGTGGATCGGATCGGGGGAACAAGCAGGGAACGCGGCCCGGACGGCCCCCCGTGACGGGAAGCTTCGAGGCCGCTCATCGCTCCGCTCCGATCTGAGGGACTCCGGAGGAGGCCCCAGCACAGGCAAAAACCAATCGCGTGAACCTCGGCAGGACTTACGGGAAGGAACGAACGACCGGAATCGACGAACCTGACGACCTGCTGTCTTGGGTGGGGCGCGTGCCCTTCTGGACGAATCCAGCTCTTGAACCTACATCACGGCAGACCCAGTTCCTTCAGCCGCGCCTGCCAACGGGCGTAACCGGCGGCGTTCAGATGCACGCCATCCTCGGTGTAGGCCCGCTTGAGGCCATCGCCATCCGCCATCACCGGCGTCAGGTCGACATAGTCCCGGGCTGGCGTCTGCTGGGCGAGCCGTTGGTTGAGGTCCGCCACCCGGGCAACCCCTTCGGCACCACAGCGGAAGCGGGCGCAGGGAATGGTGGACTGGACGATGACCCGGGCCCCGGTGCCGATCTGCAGGCCGGTGCGCAACCACTGGATCCGGCCGGCAATGCGACCGGGGTCGTAGCCCCAGACGATGTCATTGATCCCCACCATCACCAGGTAGGTGCCGGCACCGGTGCGGCGGATCTCCGGCAGGCGGGCCATCAGCTGGAAGCTGGTGTCACCGCTCACGCCCTGGTTGAACACCACCCGGTCGGGGAAGGCGGCCTGCCAGTCCCCCTGGGCCGTGAGTGAGTCGCCGACGAAGGTGACCGGACCGTCGCGAGGCGGTGCCGGTGCCTGCGGCGGCGAGGCCTTCGAGGAGGACGGGGGCCTGGAGAGCAGGCCCCACCCCAGGGTCAGCAGGGTGAGCGGAACCGCCACCCAGCCACCGATCCGCACCCATGACGACACCGGCACGGCAGCGACTCAGCTCTCCTGCTTGATGTCCTGGAGCGCGGCGAAGTCGACCTGCACCGAGGGGCCCATGGTGGAGGCGACGTAGAGGCTCCTCCAGTAGCGGCCCTTAGCGCCGCTGGGCTTGTTGCGGTCGATGGTTTCCTGCAGGGCCTTGAGGTTCTCCAGCAGCTTGGCGCTGGGGAAGCTGGCCTTGCCGAAGCGCACGTGGACGATGCCGGCCCGGTCGGCCCGGAACTCCAGCTTGCCGGCCTTGAACTCGTTGATGGCGCCAGCCAGGTCGGTGGTGACGGTGCCGGCCTTGGGGTTCGGCATCAGGCCACGGGGACCGAGCACCCGGCCGAGCTTGGCCACCTTCGGCATCATGTCGGGGGTGGCGATCAGCAGATCGAAGTCGATGGCACCACCGGCGATCTGGTCCACCAGCTCATCGTCGCCGGCCAGGTCGGCACCGGCGGCCTTGGCTTCGGCCACCTTCTCACCGCGGGCGATCACCGCGATGCGAATGGTCTGACCGGTGCCGTGGGGCAGGGCCACGGTGGTGCGCAGCTGCTGGTCGGTGTACTTGGGATCGATGCCGAGGCGCACATGGGCTTCGATGGTTTCATCGAAGCGGGCGGTGGCGGTGTCCTTGACCAGCTCGATGGCTTCGAGCGGTTCGTAGGAGCGGTCCTCAACCTTGGCGGCAAGGGCCGTGAAGCGTTTGGAGACTTTTGTCATGGCGGGAAGGGGTGCGGACGACCGTGGCCGGTCTCCCCCAGGTAGGTGAATGGAAAGGAACGACGACCGGGGAAGGTCAGTCGCGAACGGCGACGCCCATGTTGCGGGCGGTGCCTTCGATGATGCGCATGGCCGATTCAACGCTGGCGCAGTTGAGGTCGGGCAGTTTGGTCTTGGCGATCTCCTCGAGCTGGGCGCGGCTGATGGCACCCACCGCTCCCTTGGCGGACGTGGCGGCACCTTTGTCGATGCCGGCGGCCTTGGAGATGAGCACCGAGGCGGGCGGGGTCTTGGTGATGAAGGTGAAGCTGCGGTCTTCGAAGACCGAGATCTCCACCGGGATCACGTACCCGGCTTTCTCCTGGGTGCGGGCGTTGTACTCCTTGCAGAACGCCATGATGTTGACCCCGTGCTGACCGAGGGCAGGGCCCACCGGTGGTGCGGGGTTCGCTTTGCCGGCCTGGAGGGCCAGCTTGATCACAGCTACGACTTTCTTGGCCATCGGCTGGGCTGGGGGACGGAACTCCCTTGCGGGAGAGCGGGACGGGACTCCCTCGCGGGAGCACTGCGGATGGCCGGGGCGGAGGCCGGCCCGGCGGGATGGCGGCCCTGGAAGGGACCACCCGGGGCCGCCCTCCGCAGGGAGGCGGCCGCCGTTGATCAGCTCTGTTTGCTGATCTGGGAGAACTCGAGCTCGACCGGGGTCTCCCTGCCGAAGATCGACAGGAGGGCCTTCAGCTTGCTGCGTTCGCCGGAGACTTCGATCACCTCGCCCTGGAAGTCCTTGAAGGGACCGGCCGTGACGAGGATCTGGTCGCCTTCGGTGAGGTCGACCTTGAGGACGGGCTTCTTCTCGGCGGCACGCTTGAAGATGCGGTCGACCTCCTGGCGGCTGAGGGGCCTGGGCCGGATGTGGCCGCGGGCCTTGCCGGTGGCGCGGCGTTCCTCCTGCCCCACGAAATTGATGACGTTGGGGGTGCTTCGCACCGCCATCATCGTGTCCTCATCGAGGACCATGCGCACCAGCACGTAGCCGGGAAACACCTTCTCCTCGATGGACTGACGGCTGCCGTCCTTCTTGAGCTTCACGCCGGGGGTCTGGGGGATCTCGATCTCCAGGATCCGGTTGCTGACCCCCAGGGTGACGGCCCGCTGCTCGAGGGTGGCCTTCACCTTCTTCTCGCAACTGGAGGCCACCTGCACCGCGAACCAGCGGGCGACCTGGGGCTTGGCGGCTTCGCCCGCCTCGGCGGCACCCTCAAGGGTGGACCCGTCAAGGGTGGCAAGGTCGCCCGCCTCGGCGACGGGGCCAGGGCCTTCGCCAGGAAGCTCGAGCACCTCGGGGGCGTCCGGTTCGATCTCGGGCACGGTCTCGGGCACGGCAGACAGGGGAAGGGTCATCAACGGAAGATCTGGGCCGATCCCCAGTGATAGAAGCGATCGATCGCAGCGATGGCCGCGGCCGAAAGGCTCACCATCAGGATCACCGCCACCGACTCGCTGAACAGCTGCTGGCGGCTCGGCCAGACCACCTTGCGCAGTTCGGCGAGGGTGACCGCGGGGAAACCGGTGGGGGTTTCCTCCGCGGGCAACGGACCATCCGGCCCCTCGTCGGGTTCGGACAGGCCGTTCCGCTGGGCCAGGGGCCCATCGGGACTGCTCGTGGTGGTGGTGACGGGGGGGATGGGTTCCACGGTGTGGATTCCGATGCTGCCGTTACGTCGGCAAGCATCGACAAACGATCACCCTACCGGACGTCCTTCCCCTGGGTCCCCAGGGGAACGAAGCGAAAGCCCGCTTCCCCGGGTCCGGCGAGCTCCAGCCGCACCCCCCTGGCGCCACTGAAGTGATCCTCCAGCAATTCGGTGGCCAGGGGGTTCTCGATGCGGCGCCGCAGCACCCGCCGCAGCGGTCGGGCGCCGTACTCGGGCTCGTAGCCCTGCTGGGCCAGGGCCACCACGACGGCCTCCTCCAGTTCCAGCTCCAGGTGCTGCTCCCGCAGCAGGGCGGCCAGCTCGGCCAGCTGCAACCGCACGATGCGCTCGAGATCGGTGCGGGCGAGGGGGCGGAAACGGATCACCTCATCGATGCGGTTGAGGAACTCGGGGCGGAACTGGCGCGCGAGGGCCTCCTCCACCGCCAGATCAAGGGCCCGCTCCTGGGCCAGCTCACTGGTCAGGTCACCTGTCAGCTCACCTTTCAGCTCGCCTTGCTCCGCGTGAGGGGAATCCCCGCCATCCGCAGGGCCGGAGCCGGCGCGGGCCCGCTCCAGGATCGCCCGGCTGGCCAGGTTGCTGGTCATGATCACCACGGTGTGGCGGAAATCCACCGTGCGGCCCTGGGAATCGGTGAGGCGGCCGTCGTCGAGCACCTGCAGCAGCAGGTTGAACACATCGGGGTGGGCCTTCTCCACCTCATCGAGCAGCAGCACCGCGTAGGGGCGGCGGCGCACGGCCTCGGTGAGCTGGCCGCCCTCCTCGTAGCCCACGTAGCCCGGGGGGGCCCCCACCAGCCGGGCGACGGCGTTGCGCTCCATGAACTCGCTCATGTCCAGCCGCACCAGGGCCTCCTCCTCATCGAAGAGGGCCGCCGCCAGGGCCTTGGCCAGTTCCGTCTTGCCCACCCCCGTGGGCCCCAGGAACAGGAACGACCCCACCGGCCGGGTGGGGGCCTGCATCCCGGCCCGGGAACGGCGGATCGAGGCGGCCACCGCCGCCACCGCCTCCGGCTGGCCGATCACCCGCCCGGCCAGACGCTGTTCCAGCTCCAGCAGCTTCTGCCGTTCCCCGGCCAGCAGCTGCTGCACGGGGATGCCGGTGGAACGGGCCACCACATCGGCGATGTCCCCCTCCTCCACCTGCTCGCGCAGCATCGGATCGCTCTGCAGCTCCGCCTCGACGGCGGCGCGGCGCTGCTGCACCCCGTGCAGCTGGTCGTACTGGAGACGGGCGGCCTCCTCCAGGTCCCCTTCCCGCTCCGCCTCCGCGATGGCGTGGCGCAGGTCCTCGTCCTGGAGCATCAGTTCGCGCAGTTCCTCGAGGCGTTCCCGCTCCCCCGCCCAGCGGCGCTGCAGGCGATCGAGCTGCTCATGGGCCAGGCGCCGCTGCTCCTGCAGCTGCACGCGTTCCTCCAAGGGGGCCGCTTCGGCCGCCAGCAGCTCCAGCTCCACCCGCCGCAGGTCCGCCTCCGCCGCCTCCACCACCTGGGGCTTGGAGGTGGCCTCCATGCGCAGGTTGGCGGCGGCCTCATCAATCAGATCGATGGCCGAATCGGGCAGACAGCGGTCGCTGATGTAGCGGGCCGCGAGTCGTGAGGCGGCCACCAGGGCCCCGTCGGTGATGGTGACGCCGTGGTGGAGCTCGTAGCGCTCCTTCAGTCCCCGCAGGATCTCCAGGCAGGTTGGGCCGTCGGGCTCGCGGATCACCACCTGCTGGAAGCGGCGCTCCAGGGCCGGGTCCTTCTCGATGCTGCGGCGGTAGTCCTCGGGGGTGGTGGCGCCGATGCAGCGCAGGTCGCCGCGGGCGAGAACCGGCTTGAGGATGCTGGCCGCATCGGTGCCGGAGCGGTCGCTGCCCACCACCGTGTGCAGTTCGTCGATGAACAGCACCACCCCGCCAGCGCGGCCCTGCACCCCGTCGCTGTCGCGGACCTCGGCCAGCACGCTGCGCAGGCGCTCTTCGAACTGGCCGCGGAACTTGGCGCCGGCGATGAGGGCCCCCAGATCCAGGGCCACCAGCCGCAGACCCCGCAGGGCATCGGGCACTTCGCCCGCCACGATCCGCTGGGCGAGGGACTCGGCCACGGCGGTCTTGCCGACGCCGGGCTCGCCGATCAGCACCGGATTGTTCTTGCTGCGGCGGGAGAGCACCTGGATGAGCCGGCGGATCTCCGGATCCCGTCCCACCACCGGATCGAGTTCTCCGGCCCGGGCGGCGGCGGTGAGGTCTCGGCCGTAGCGGGCCAGGGCTCCGGGTTCCGGATCGCCCTCCCGCTGCAGGGTCAGGTCAGTGTCCGGCGGCGGCGATGACCGCAGGGGGGCCGCGGGCGGCGGGGCCGGGACCGGCGCCGCAGGCGGAGCCGCGACCTGGGCCGCAGACGCGGCGGGGGCGGCCCAAACCGGTGGGGCCGACGCCACGGCGACCTCGGCCGCGGCCGGCAACGGCCGCCACTGGCGCAGCAACAGGTCCTCGCTCAGCCCCTCCTCCACCAGCAGGGAGGCCCCGATGCGGGGGTCCCCCAGCAGGGCCAGCAGGACATGGGGGACGTCCAGCAGCCGGGAACCCCAGGCCGCCCGGCGGCGATCGGCCTCCTCCAGCAGATCTTCCAGGGCATCGCCGATGTAGAGGATGCCTCCGTCGCCGCCGGGCTGCTCGGCGCAGAAGCTTTCCAACCGGTCGAGCAGCCGGTCCTCGTCGAGGGGCAGGGGCGCCACCCAGGTGGCGAAGCGTCGGTTCAGCAGCAGGGTGAGCAGCAGGTGCTCCACATCCATGGCGCCGTGGCGCCAGCGCTTCGCCTGCTCCTGGGAGGCGATCAGCAGATCCCAGGCGGCGTCACTGAAGCGGTCGGGATCGCTGGTGAGGCTGGCGGCAGCGCCCGCCGGACCCCGGTCGTCCTGGAGGCGGGGATCAGGGCGCATCGGAGAGGGACGGCGTCTGGATCAGTTCCACCTTGTAGCCGTCGGGATCCTCCACGAAGGCGATCACGCTGGTGCCGTGCTGCTTCGGCCCGGGTTCCCGCACCACCCGGCCGCCCTTGGCGGCGATGGCCGCGCAGGTGGCGTAGATGTCGTCCACGCCGATGGCCAGATGGCCGAAGCCGGTGCCGAGGTCGTAGGCCTCGGTGCCCCAGTTGTGGGTGAGTTCCAGCACCGTGGTGTCCTTTTCGTCGCCGTAGCCCACGAAGGCCAGGGTGTAGGAGCCGCCGGGATAGTCCTTGCGGCGCAGCAGCTTCATGCCGAGCACCTCGGTGTAGAAGCGCAGGGAGCGCTCCAGGTCGCCCACCCTGAGCATGGTGTGAAGCAGTCGCATCGGCGCCGGACCAGCTGGGGCCATTCTGACCAGGGGGCCGTGGGCCCGGGCCAGGGCCCGATGGTGGCGCAGGGAACACAGGCAGGGGTGAAGGGCCACCCATAGGATTCGGCCACCAGCACGCTCCCTGTGTACGACTCCCTCGACCTCGTCATCGACTCCATCGTGGCCCGTGAGGTGCTCGACTCCCGCGGCACCCCCACGGTGGAGGCGGAGGTGTATCTCGAGGGCGGCGCCAGCGGCCGCGCCATCGTCCCCAGCGGCGCCAGCACCGGCGCCCATGAGGCCCACGAGCTGCGGGACGGCGAAAAGGCCTACTTCGGCAAGGGCGTCAGCAAGGCGGTGGAGAACATCGAGGAGCGCATCGCCCCGGCCCTCTGCGGCCTGAGCGCCCTCGACCAGGGCGCCGTCGACGAGGCCATGAACGAACTCGACGGCAGCGACAACAAATCCGCCCTCGGTGCCAACGCCATCCTGGCCGTGAGCCTGGCCACGGCCCACGCCGCCGCCAAGGCCCTGGGCCTGCCCCTCTACCGCTACCTGGGCGGCCCGATGGCCACCCTGCTGCCGGTGCCGCTGATGAACGTCATCAACGGCGGCGCCCACGCCTCCAACAACCTGGATTTCCAGGAGTTCATGCTGGTGCCCCACGGTGCCGGCAGCTTCCGCGAGGCCCTTCGCATGGGCGCCGAGGTGTTCCACACCCTCAAGGGGCTGCTCAAGGACCAGGGCCTCTCCACGGCCGTGGGCGACGAGGGTGGCTTCGCCCCCGACCTGGCCGGCAACGACGCCGCCGGGGAGCTGCTGATCCAGGCCATCGAGAAGGCCGGCTACCGGCCCGGCGACCAGATCTCCCTGGCCCTCGACGTCGCCAGCACCGAGTTCTATGCCAATGGCCGCTACGCCTTCGGCGGCGGCAGCTACACCAGCGCCGAGATGGTCGACCAGCTGGCGGCCCTGGCGGCCCGCTTCCCGATCGTCTCGATCGAGGACGGCCTGGCCGAGGACGACTGGGAGGGCTGGCGCCTGCTGACCGAGCGCCTGGGGAGCACGGTGCAGCTGGTGGGCGACGACCTGTTCGTGACCAACACCACCCGCCTGCAGCAGGGGATCGAGCAGGGCATCGCCAACTCGATCCTGATCAAGGTGAACCAGATCGGCTCCCTGACCGAGACGCTGCAGGCCATCGATCTCGCCGGCCGGGCCGGCTACACCAGCGTGATCAGCCACCGCAGCGGCGAGACAGAGGATGTCACCATCGCCGACCTGGCCGTGGCCACCCGGGCCGGCCAGATCAAGACCGGCTCCCTCAGCCGCAGCGATCGGGTCGCCAAGTACAACCAGCTGCTGCGCATCGAGGACGAACTGGGCAGCCAGGCGGTCTACGCCGGGGTGGAGGACCGGGGGCCGCGGGGCCGGGGCTGAGGCCCCCCTCCACGGGGTCCCTGCTCACGGGGCCCCCGCTCAGTCCCGCTGCGGGGCGGCGGCGACGCCGGGCAACTGGTCGAGGCGGCCGTCGCGCTTGAGCCTCGATTGCAGCTTCAGCCAGGAAAGGCCCACCGGCAGCCCCAGCACCAGGGGGACCGCCACCAGGGCCGGTCGGCTGCTCGCCGCCAGCAGGGCCGCGGCCACCGCCAGGCCCCCCAGCAGGAACGACTGGCCGGTGCTCTGCTGGGCCAGGGCCAGGCGGCGCAGCAGCCGATCAGTTTCACCCGCCCGGATCAGCACCTGGAGATCCCCCTGTTCGATGCGGGCCAGGCTCTCGTCCAGGCGCCGCGGAATGCCGAAGGCACGGCTGCCCACTTCAGCCGCCTGGCGGGAGAGCTCGCTGAACAGTTCGTTGGGGCCGTTGCCGCTGGCGGTCATGAGGGGCAACAGGTAGGGACGGGCGATGGCGATCAGGCTAAAGCCCGGATCCAGGCTGCGGCCCACCCCCTCGAAGGTGGACAGGGCCCGCATCACGAAGATCAGCTCCGGCGGCAGGCGAAACGGCTGCCCGTACACCAGCTCGTAGAGATCGCCCGAGAGCTTGTCGAGGACGTTGGCGCTGAACGGCGGCGTCAGGGCCTCGGTGAGCATCACCCGCACCAGCCGTCGCACCGGGCCCGGGTCAATGCCCCGGGCGATCACCCCGGCCTGCTGCAGCTCGTCCACTAGGGCAGAGGCATCCCGGGCCGCCGCGGCCCGCACCATGCGCCCCAGGCGGCTGCGCAGCCGTTCGGAGATCTGGCCCATCATGCCGAAGTCGTAGTAGATCAGCGTCCCGTCGCTGGCCACCGCCAGGTTTCCCGGATGGGGATCGGCGTGGAAGAACCCGAAGCGGACCAGCTGCTGCAGATAGCTGGCGGCCCCCTTTTCCGCCACCGCCGCCGGATCGATGCCAGCCCGGACCAGGGCCTCCCGGTCGTTGATCTTGATGCCGGGGACGTAGTCGAGGCAGAGCACCCGCCGGGAGCTGAGCTCCCAGATCACCGCCGGAATGCGGATGCCGGGATCGTCGAGGAACTGCTGGCGGAAACGGGCGGCATGCTCCGCCTCCAGGCGGAAATCCAGTTCCCGCAACAGCACCCGACGGCACTCCTTGGCGATGCCCACCCAGTCGCGGCCGGCGCCCCAGCGGGGATGGCGCTGCACCACCGCCGCCACCTGCTGCAGCACCTCCAGATCCAGCCGGAACAGCCGCTCCAGCCCAGGACGCTGCACCTTGAACACCACCTGCCGGCCGCTGCGCAGGCTGGCGCGGTGCACCTGGGCCAGGCTCGCCGAGCCGAGCGGCACCACCTCCAGATCGATGATCTCCGCCCGGCGCTCGCCCAGCTCCTGCTCCAGCAGGGACTCCACCACGGGGAAGGGGAAGGCGGGCACCCGGTCCTGCAGGTGGGCCAGCTCCTCCACCACGTCGGCGGGGAGCACATCGGGCCGGGCCGAGAGCAGCTGCCCCAGCTTGATGAAGGCGGAACCGAGCTCGAGGAACTGGGCCGTGAGCCAACGGGCCCGGCGACGCTGGCGGGCGGCCCGGGCTTCAGGGGTGCGTCCGCCCGGGTAGGTCCAGGGGCGGGCGTCCCACCAGAGTCCCGCCAGCAACTGGACCACCAGACGCCAGATGCGCAGGGGGCGCCAGAAGCGGGACAGCAGGACCCCGGGGCTGGAGGGGGCCGCCATCAGGCCTGCCCCGGAGATCCCGGCGGACCATCGGGGGCGGCGACGGGAACCTGATCGAGGCGGCGGGAGAGTTCGGCCACCTTGGCCCGCAGGGCATCGATCCGCTCCTGGGGGTCCTCGGCGGCGCCGCCCCGGGACGGGGCCGCCGCTGCGCTGCGGTCGTTCTCGATCCGTTCGGCTTCCATGGCCACCTCTTCCCAGAACAGGCTGAGTTCCTGCTGCACCCGGGCGGGAGCCTCCTGGGCGAGCACCGCCAGGGTGGCCGCCGCATCGGCCAGGCCGCTGCCCAGGCGGGCGGCCAGGCGGTTAATCGCCGCCATGGCAAAGGACTGCGGCGCGCTCATGACAAGGCCGGAGGGGTCACCGAACTGTGGCAGATCAGGGCTGGTTTCCGGGGGCCGGTGGGGCGCTCAGGGGCGGCGGGGCGATCGGCGCGGGGCCGGCGGCCTCCCGCTCGCGGGCCGGCGGTGTCCGCGGCGGCGGCAGGGCGGGGGTCGACGGAGCTCCGGCGTCGGCGGGCCCAGGCGCCGCGGGAGGGGTGGTCTGGAGTGGGTCCTCGCTCGGCTCGAGCAACCGCTGCCGTTCCTGCGCTTCCCGCTCCTCCATCGCCCGGCGCCGTTCCTCGAGCTCGGCCTGCTCCTGCTTCTGCTGCTGCTCCAGGTCGATCAGGTCGAGGTCACCGCGGATCTCCCGGTTCTCGCCACCGAAGCGCTGGCGCAGGGATTCCAGGGTCGTGCCGGGGGCGGCCTGCACATCGAAGCGCTGGCTGGTGCCCCGTTCCTCCTCCCCGCCCAGACTCAGCAGCCGGAGACTGGCGGCGTAGCCCAGCCCGAAGCAGAGACCCACGATCCACCAGACCCGCCAGTCCCAGGCGGGGCGGGATCCGGCGCGGGTCCGGGGCCCGCTGGGGGGGGCCCCGCTGGGCGGGGAGGAGGGCCTGGCCGTGACCATCGACGTCAGCGCAGTCGCTGCCATCTTGCCCAGGCGAGCCGCCGGCACCCATCGCGCCCGGCCGGTGCCGTCAGGTGGTGTAGTCGGCGTTGATGCGCACGTACTGGTCGGAGAGGTCGCAGCCCCAGGCCAGGCCACTGCCCGGGCCGCCCCCGACCCGCAGCCGGATCGCCACCGTGTCGTCGGCCAGGTAGGCGCCCGTGGCCCGCGCCTTCAGGTAGGCGGAGGCCGCCGGACGGTCGAAGGCCAGGGGCTGGCCCGCCGCCATCAGCTGGTGCTCCCCCAGCCACAGGGCCACGGCCAGGGGGTCGAAGGCCACCCCGGCCCGGCCGGCGGCGGCCACGATCCGACCCCAGTTGGGGTCGCGGCCGTGGACGGCGCACTTCACCAGCGACGAGCCGGCCACGGTGCGGGCGATGGTGCGGGCGCCGGCGTCATCGCTGGCGCCCTCCACCCGCACCTCGATCAGGCAGGTGGCGCCCTCGCCATCGCGGGCGATCGCCCGGGCCAGGTGCTGCGACACCGCCGTCAGGCCGGCCTCCAGTGCCTCGAAGTGCTCCGGGCCCAGGGGCTCACCGGCGGCAAAAGCCAGGTACGTGTCGTTGGTGCTGGTGTCGCCGTCCACCGTGATCGCGTTGAAGGAGCGGTCCACCGCCCGCTTCACCATCGCCCGCCAGACATCGGCCGGCACGCCGGCATCGCAGGTGAGGGTGCCCAGCATCGTGGCCATGTCCGGGTGGATCATCCCCGAGCCCTTGGCCATGCCGCCGATCCGCACCCTGCGGCCGCCCAGCTGGGCCTCCAGGGCGATCTCCTTGGCCACCAGGTCGGTGGTGAGGATCGCCTCGGCGGCGGCGCCGCCGCCCGCGGGGCCCAGGGCGGCCACCAGGGGATCAAGGCCCGCCACGAGCACCTCCATCGGGATCGGCACGCCGATCACGCCGGTGGAGCAGATCAGCACCTCGTCGGGCGCCAGGTCCAGGCGAGCGGCCAGCTCGGCGGTGGCCCGCAGGCTGTCGGCCAGGCCGCGCTCGCCGGTGCAGGCGTTGGCCTGGCCGGAGTTGGTGAGCACCGCCCGGGCGTGGCCGCCGCCGGCCGCCAGGCGCTCAGCGCAGAGGTCGACGCAGGCGGCCCGCACCAGCGAGGTGGTGAAGGTGCCGGCGCAGACGGCGCCTTCCGGAGCCAGCAGCAGGGAGAGATCCGGCCGGCCAGAGGCCTTCAGCCCGGCGGTGACGGCGGCGGCCAGGAAGCCCTCCGGGGCCGTGACGCCTCCGGGGATCGGCTGCCACGGAGAGGGAGGGGTCACGGACTCAGCGGGGGACGTTGGTGGTGCCCAGCTTGCCGTAGGAGTCCTCGAGCCTCAGGGCGAGGGTGTGCAGCAGGCCGCGGTTGAACTCCGAGGATTGCTGCAGCAACTGCTCGAACTCCGAGCTCTCGAACACCAGCACCGTGGCGGGTCCGTCGACGGCCCGCACCGCGGCGCGGCGGGGATGGTCTACGAGGAAGGACACCTCGCCGATCGGTTCGCCGCTGTGGATCCGGGCCATCGCCTCGAGCCCGCCGTCGCTGGGCGAGGGGCGCCGCACCTCGCAGCTGCCCTCCAGCAGGATCGCCACGGTGTCGGGGGGATCGCCGACCGAGAACAGCACCTCGCCGTTCTGCAGCTGCCGCTCCTCTCCCCAGTGCAGCATGTTGATCAAGGCCGCCGGCGACAGTCCCGCCATCAGCGGCACCTCCAGGAGCCGGCGGAGGCGCCCGCCCAGGGCGAGCCCCTCCCCGGACCGCAGCCGGTCGAGGGCCGCGCTGCTGGGCAGCCCCACCCTCGGCTCCCGCCGCAGGGCCGCCGCCCGCGCCGGATCCCGCTGATCCTGCACCCAAAGGGCCCACAGGGCGGTGTCCGGATCGGGGTCCCGCCACAGTCCATCGAGCACGTCGGCCGGATCGGGGAGCGGGTCGAGGGGGGCGGGCACCCCTGTGCTGGCCGGGGCCCACCGTTCCCGGTCCTGGCGCCGCAGCTGGGTGAGCACCCCTTCCGGGACATGGGGGAGCAGCCCATGGAAGCGCTCCACCAGGGGGTCCTCGGCGGCGAAGGGCTGCAGGGAGGGCGCGACGGTGACGAACAGGCTGACCAGCTCGCGGTCGATCACCGGCAGCAGCGGCCGCAGCAGGGGTTCGCCGGCGGCGGCCTGCGCCAGGGCCTGGCGGGCCGCGAGCCTGTCCCGGACCTGCTGCAGCTGCTCCTCGGCCCGCTCGCGGGCGAAGCTCGACACGGGACCGAAGGAGGCCAGCAGCTCCGACCAGCTGGCCTCATCGAGCGCGTACTCCTGGCGGATCCGCTCCAGCCGATCGCTGTGGTCACCGTCGGCCAGAGCCGCGCTCAGGTCGCCGAGGCCGGTGGTCTCGAGCAGATCCTCGATCGCTTCGGCGGCGGCCTCCTGGCGCAGGCTGCGGATCTCCCGCTGGCGATGGTCGAGCTGCAGGATCCGGGGGTCGCTGACCGAAAGCTCGCGCACGGCGGCGTGGTGGTCCTCCTCCTTGAGGTCAAGGGACTGGCGCAGCTCCTCCAACTGCACCAGGGCGGCGGCGCGGTCGAGCCGGCCGCTGCCGAACAGGTCGGAGAGCACCTCGCGGTAGATCCCGCGCTTGGTCTGGCTGATCTGGCTGGGCAGCACCTTGGCGAGGGTGAACACCTCCCCCGGGCTGAGCTCCGCCAGGGAGCGCCCGTCCAGCAGATCCCCCATTTCGGGCACCAGCTTCTCCAGCTGCTTGCGCAGGCTGGCGCTGGTGCTCTCGCGGGTGTAGGTGGCCTTGTCGCGGGACCAGCCCCGGTAGAGCCACATGCCGCTGACAACCAGCACCAGGGATCGGATCAGCTGCCCGCCCCTCGGGCCGAGGAGGCCCAGCGAGGGATCGGCGAACCAGAAGAAGATGTTCACCGCCAGGAAGGTCGCTGCCAGGCGGGTGCGATGGCCCGCCACGGCCGCGGCCCGCTCGGTCGGCAGCCCGGCAAGGCCGGATCGCAGCCAGCGTTCCAGAGCCCCGAACAGGGCCACCGAGAGGACACCGCCCAGCACCAGCAGGGCGGGCATGGTGAACCAGCGGGGCAGCACGGTGTCCCAGCCCCAGAGCACCAGGGGCTGGGCGATCTGATCAACGGCGCGGGCGTCGTAAGCCCACAGGCCGCTGCGCAGATAGTCGATGCCGCCAGGCCCGGCGGCGCGGATCAGCAGAAAGAAGGCCAGCACCAGGCCGGGGTAGGAGGCCCAGGCCCAGGCCAGACCCTTCTTGCCGCTGAAGGTCTGCCAGTAGGCCCGCTCGGAGTCGATGTCGATGCAGGGGGCCTGGCAGGCCACGCAGGCGCTCTGCAGCTTGCCCTTCTCGCCGATGGTGCGGCACATCGACTGGGTGATGCGGGAGGTGGTCTCCAGGTGGGCGGGGCTGCCCAGCAGGCTGCGGGGGCCGGTGACCACGGCCTGCACCGGCGCCATCGGGCAGAAGTACTGGCACCAGGCCTTGCCGCCGTAGGCCCAGCCCACCGCCAGGGCCGCCGCCACCGTCAGCGCCAGGAACAGGCCCAGTCCCAGGGGGCTGCTGTTCACCACCAGCAGCCGCAGGCTGAGGCCGGCGATGAACAGGCTCCACTGCAGCTGCACGTGATGCTGTCCGAGCCAGGAGTCCGCCTCGATCTTCACCACGTCGCGGCGGCCGCCCTTGCCGGGGACGGTGCGCTGCCAGCGGAGGGCGCGGAACAGCTGGGAGAGGAAGGCCAGCGGGCAGATGCGGCGCCAGACCTCATGGCTGAGCGCCACCAGGATCAGCAGACCGCTGGGCACCACCAGGCCCCAGAAGATCTGGTTGCCCTCCCGGCCATGGCACTCCAGCAGGGGGCCGCAGCGATCCAGGTCGAACGGCCAGGGATCGACGTCGGGAAGCAACAGGCTGACGATCAGCCCCAGCCAGCCCACCAGCAGCACCCAGCGGGTGAGGCGGGCCTGACGCTCGGACCAGGAGCTGAAGACTTGCATCGCGCCGGCTGGGGACAGGCCAGCCGTTAGCTTGCGGTTCGCCGGCGGATCTGTCAGCCGACCAGGGCGAACGCTCACGTTCCGTCGTCCCGGCGACGACGCCTCCAGCCTCCGCTTCCACCCAACCCGTCCATGGCACAGCACCCGTCCATGGCACAGCGCCGCATCGGTCTCACCGGAGGGATCGCCAGCGGCAAGAGCAGCGTGGGGCACCTTCTGGCCGCCCGTGGCCTGCCGGTGCTGGATGCGGATGCCTATGCCCGCGAGGCGCTGGCGCCGGGCAGCCCCGGCACCCGGGCCGTGGCGGAGCGTTACGGCGAGCAAGTGGTGGCGGAGGGAGCCGGTGAGCGCGGTGAGCCGCTGCCGGCCCTGGACCGGGGGGCCCTCGGGCGGATCGTGTTCAACGACGCCGCCGAGCTCCGCTGGCTGGAGCAGCTGGTGCATCCGCTGGTGCGACGGCGCTTCGCCGCGGAACTGGAGCGGCTGCGGCAGGCGCCGGCCGTGGTGCTGATGATCCCGCTGCTGTTCGAGGCGGGGCTGGACACGCTCTGCAGCGAGATCTGGCTGGTGGACTGCGACGAGGACCAGCAGCTGCAGCGCTTGATGGATCGGGACGGACTGACGGAGTCGGAGGCCCGTGCCCGGCTCGCGGCCCAGTGGCCCCTGGCGCGCAAGCGGGCCCTGGCCACGGTGGTGCTCGACAACCGCGGCGGGCCCGACGCCCTGGCGCCGCAGGTGGAGGCGGCGCTCAGCCCTTCAGCTGCTCGCTGAGGATCCGGTTGGCCAGCTTGGGGTCGGCGCGACCACCGGTGCGCTTCATCAACTGCCCCACAAAGAAGCCCTGCAGCTTGGTCTTGCCGCCGCGGAAGGCCTCCACCTCCTCCGGGTGGGCCGCCAGCAGCTCCGCCACGATGGCGGCGATCGCCGCCGGGTCGGAGATCATGCCCAGCCCGCGGGACTCCACGATCGCCTTGACCGAACCGCCCTTCTCGAGCAGCTCGGGCAGCAGGTCCTTGGCGATCTTGCCGCTGATGGTGCCCGCCTCGATCAGCTGCACCATCTCGGCCAGCTGCGCCGGCCCCAGGGGCAGCTCGGCGATCGACAGCCGGTTGGCGTTGACGTGGGCGGCGATGTCGCCGGTGACCCAGTTGGCCACGGCCTTGGGGTCGCCCCCGGCCGCCACCGCCGCCTCGAAGTATTCGGCCATGGGGCGCTCATCGGTGAGCACCCGGGCGTCGTAGATCGAGAGCCCCAGGCTTTCGGCATAGCGGTGGCGCTTGGCCGCCGGCAGTTCGGGCAACTCGGCCAGCCAGCTCTCCCGCTGCGCGGGGCTCACCTCGATCGGCCCCAGATCCGGGTCCGGGAAGTAGCGGTAGTCGCTGGCGCCTTCCTTGCTGCGCATGCTCTTGGTGAGCTGCTTGCCCTCATCCCAGAGGCGCGTTTCCTGCACCACCGGCTCACCGGCCTCATAGGCCTTGATCTGGCGGGCGATCTCGAAATCGATGGCCTTCTGGATCGCCGAGAAGGAGTTCATGTTCTTGATCTCCACCTTCACGCCGAAGGGGGCGTCGGGGCCGCGGCGCACGGAGATGTTGACGTCGCAGCGCAGGGAGCCCTCCTGCATGTTGCCGTCGCTGACGCCCAGGTACCGCATGATGCGGCGGATCTCCGAGGCGTACTCGGCCGCCTCCCGGCCCGTGCGCAGGTCAGGCTTGGAGACGATCTCCGCCAGGGCCACCCCGGCCCGGTTGTAGTCGACGAGCGAGTGGGTGGAGCCCGCCAGGCGGTCGCTGCCGGCATGGACGAGCTTGCCGGCGTCCTCCTCCATGTGCAGCCGCTCGATGCCCACCTTCTTCAGGTAGGTCTCCTTGCCCTTCTCGGCCACCTCCACCTCGATCCAGCCGTCCTCGGCGATCGGCTGGTCGTACTGGGAGATCTGGTAGTTCTTGGGCAGGTCGGGATAGAAGTACTGCTTGCGGTCGAACTTGCTGTGCTCGGCCACCTGCAGGTTGAGGGCCAGGGACGCCTTGACCGCGTACTCGAGCACCTTCTGATTCAGCACCGGCAGGGTGCCCGGCAGGCCGCACACCACCGGGTCGATGTGGGTGTTGGGATCGTCGCCGAAGCTGGTGGAGGCGGCGGTGAAGATCTTGCTGGCGGTGCCCAGCTGCACGTGGGTCTCCAGGCCGATCACGGCCTCCCAGGCCCCCTGTTCCTTTGCTTCAGCCATGGTCGCGAGTCCTGCCGGCGCTGTCGGCCCCCCGCGCTCGGCCGGAGGCACTGGGGGCGATCCTAGGCAGCGGCAGGCGGCCGCTTGAATGGGGGTCTTCCAAGCTGGAGATGAGCGCCCTGGCTGGCCCCCGTCCCGACACCGAGCCCGTCCTGATTCTCGGTGGCGGCCTGATCGGCCTGGCCATCGCCCACCAGCTGGCCCGCCTCGGCCGGGCCGTGACCGTGCTCAGCCGGCGGCGCAGCGAGGCGGCCGGCTTCGTGGCCGCCGGCATGCTGGCCCCCCACGCCGAGGGGCTCAGCGGGGCGATGCTGGCCCTGGGCCAGGCCAGCCTGGAGCGCATTCCGGCCTGGGTGGCCCGGATCGAGGCCGACAGCGGCCTCCCCTGCGGCCTGCGCCCCTGCGGCATCGTCGTCCCCTTCACCGGGGCGGCCGAGCGGGAGGCCTACCCCACGGCCCCCTTCGGCGAGCCCCTCGATCGGGCCGGCCTGGAGCGGCAGGTGCCGGGGATCGGGCCCGCCTGGCGGGCGGGCCTGCTGTTCGCCCAGGACGGGCAGATCGACAACCGACGCCGGCTGATGCGCGCCCTGGAGCGGGCCTGCGCCGCCCTGGGGGTGCGCTTCGAGGAGGGCACCGAGGTGCTGGAGCTGCTCACCGGCGACGGCGGGCGCCTGCGGGGGGTGCGACTGCGGCGGGCCGAGGGGGGCGAGCACGCCATCGCCGCCAGCACGGCGGTGCTCGCCTGCGGCGCCTGGAGCGGCCGGCTGCTGCCGTCCCTGCCGGTGCATCCGGTGAAGGGGCAGATGCTGTCGCTGCAGGGCCCCAGGGCCAGCCTGGAGCGGGTCGTGTTCGGACCCGGCACCTACCTGGTGCCGCGGGAGGACGGCCTGCTGGTGGTGGGCGCCACCAGCGAACCGCAGGCCGGCTTCGACGACGGCCTCACCCCCGAGGGCCAGAAGCAGCTGCAGGCCGGCATCGCCGCCCTGCTGCCGGAGGCGGCCCTGTGGCCGCCGATGGAGCGCTGGTGGGGCTTCCGGCCCGGCACCCCCGACGACGCCCCGCTGCTCGGCCCCGGCCCCATCGAAGGGCTCTGGCTGGCCACAGGTCACCACCGCAACGGCGTGCTGCTGGCGGCCATCACGGCGGAGCGGATCGCTGTAGCCATCACCGCGGCCGGCAACGGCTCCGGGGCGGGCGAGCCGGGCGACGCCCTGCTGGCGCCGTTTCGCTGGGACCGGCCATTCCCGGCGGCGGCCTAGCCAGGCGCGGCTCCCGCCGGCCGCAACCCCTGGAGGGCGTACACCGCCAGGGGCACGGGCCAGCCCTTGATCCGGTGGCTCCCCAGCGGCAGCACCTCCAGCTCCTCCGGCAGCAGCGCCAGCAGATCGCCGCTGATCAGGATCGGGTGCTCGGGGAACAGGCGCGTGAGGCCCTCCAGGCGGCTGGTCACGTTGACGCTGGCCCCCACGACGGTGAACTCCAGGCGCTGGGAGGAGCCCAGATTGCCGGCGATCACCTCACCGAAATGGAGCCCGATTCCGTGCCGCAGCGGTGGGGCGCCCGCCGCGGCCAGCTCAAGGTTGAGCGCCTCCAGCCGCTCCTGCATCGCCAGGGCGGCCCGCACCGCGGCCCGGGCCTCCTGGGCATCGCCGCGGCTGCGGGGCACCCCGAACTCCGCCATCACCGCATCACCGATGAACTTGTCGAGCAGGCCCTCCTGCTCCAGCACCGCCCCGGCCATCGCCTCGAAATAGCGGTTGAGCAGGGCGAACAGCTCGGCGGGCTCCAGCACGGCACTCAGGGGCGTGAACCCCACCAGGTCGCTGAACAGCACGGCGCAGCGGGCCCGGCTGCCAACGGCCTGGTTCCACAGCGGCCCGGGGCTGCGCAGGATGTCGCGCAGCAGGGTGGGGGAGACGCGCCGGCTCAGCACCTGGTGCAGATAGGCCCGCTCCCGGCTCTCCGCCAGCCCCTGGCCCACGGCCCGCACCCCGCCTCCGGCCACGGGGGCCAGCAGCAGGGCCGCCAGGGGCAGGCGCAGCAGGGCCAGGGTCCACGCCGCCCAGCCGGCGAGCAGGACCCCGCCCGCCAGGGCCATGGCCAGCTGCAGGGTGCCGCCGGCGCTGGCGGGGCGCCGCAGCAGCAGCGCCGCCAGGGCGCCCCAGGCCAGCAGCAGCAGTCCATTCCCCGCCAGGGGCAGCTGGGCCAGGCCACGGCCCTGCAGCACGTTGGCGAGGGCCACGGCCTGGATCTCCGTGCCCGCCATGGGCCCCACGGGGGTCTCCTGCAGGTCCCCCAGCCCCGGGGCCGTGACGCCGATCAGCACGGTGCGGCCCCGCCAGGTGGAGGCCGGCACCTCCAGAAGCCGCCAGGCCGGCACCCGCGCCATGGTGCCGGCGGGGCCGGGATAGTCGAGCCCCATCGGCGCCGGCGGCGGCGGCGCCGGACGGGCCAGAAAGGCCATCGGCCGGGGCAGCGGGGGCGGGAAGGCGCCCAGCCGGGAGCGGATCCAGTCCTGGCCCGGCACCGCCTCCACCACCCCCCGGGGGGACTGGAGCAGGGTGGTCAGACCGGGGGCACCCAGGGGGTGAATCGGCAGCCGCAGCCGGCTCTGCTCCACCCCCCCCTCCTGGCGCACGTCGTAGTGGACGGCCAGGTGCACCCGCTGGCGCCAAGGGGCGAGGGTGGCGGCGAAGGCCCGGTCATCGGCGGGGCCGAAGCGGCTGGGCTGGCTGTACTCGATGTTGAACAGCACCCGGGTGGCCCCCTGTTGCAGCACATGGGCCGCCAGCCGGGCCTGCAGGGCCCGGGGCCAGGGCCACGGGCCCATGTCCCGCCACAGCGGCGAGGCCTGGCGTTCGGCCGGGGCCAGCAGCTCCCCCAGCTCCAGGGAGTCGGCGTCGATGGCCAGGATCAGCGGATCGGGGGGGACGGGGCGCGGCCCCCGCAGCAGGAAGAAGACCTGCAGCAGCTGGTCGTCAAGCAGCCGCGGCCCCTGGCCCAGGGGGGTGAGGGGCACCCGGTCGAGGCCCGCCAGCAGGGGGAGCGCCAGGGCCAGCCACCAGAGCCGGCGCCCCAGGCCAGGCCAGGGGGGCATCAGGGGCTGAGCCCGAGTTCCCGTTCGATCACCGGCAGGGTCTGCATCGGCGCCTGGAAGCCGTTGAGCAGCTCGCTGATGCGCCGCCGCTTCCACACTTCCGCCGCATCCATGCGGTGGGGGCCCTTCCAGCCCTGGGGCGTGGCCTCCAGGCGCTGGCCGCTGGTCAGCCGGTACGCGGTGCCGTCAGCGGCGCGCACCTCCACCTGCCCCTCCCAGCTCAGGAACAGCACCTTGTCGGCGGTGGCCTCGATGAAGACCGTGGTGCCCTGGATCGAGGCGGTGCCCACCCGGGTGCGGATGCGCAGCGGCGTGGTGCCCTTCGAACCCGGATCGATCCAGGCGATGATCCGGCCCCGCACCAGGTCGAGCAGGGTCGGCTCGATCCGCAGCTGGGCATTCCCCCCCAGACGGAAGCTGCGCCCATCGGCCAGGAGGATCTGGAGCCGGCCGGGGTTCTCGGTGCGCAGCACGGTGGACGGACCCAGCACCTGGCCGACCAGGGCCGGCCGCTCCGAGGCCTTCGGCGGCTTCACGAAGGCCGGACGGGATGGCACATCCACGACCCGGGGCACCCGGGGAGACGCCGTGACACCGGGCAGGGCGAGGGCCAGGCCGGCGACGAGCACGGCCGCGGCCGCCAGGGTCAACGGGGTGGGAGGCCGGAGGCTCCTGCGCAGCAGCATGGGCCGGGGACCGGAAGGCCCCCAGGATGGCCGCTCAGGGCTCGACCCGCCACACCTGGTCGGCCGGGGTCCACTCGCACAGCTCGGAGGGCTGGAACCAGAGGCCGATCTCGAAGACGGCGGTTTCCGGCGCATCGGAACCGTGGATGACGTTGCGGCCGATGTTCACCGCCAGATCGCCGCGGATGGTGCCGGGTTCGGCCTCCAGGGGCTTGGTGGCGCCGATCAGTTTGCGGGCGCTGGCGATCACGCCGTCGCCTTCCCACACCATGGCCACCACGGGCCCACTGGTGATGAAGTCCACCAGGCCGGCGAAGAAGGGGCGCTCCCGGTGCACGCCGTAATGGCTCTCGGCCAGGTCCCGGCTGGGCACCAGCTGCTTGAGGCCCACCAGCTTGAAGCCCTTGGCCTCGAAGCGGCCGAGGATCTCGCCCACCAGGCCCCGCTGCACCCCGTCGGGCTTGATGGCGAGGAAGGTGCGTTCGGTGGCCATGGGGAAGGGAGAGGAGTTCGGGCCATCGTCCGCGCTGGGCCTGCCGCTTGGCAAGCAACCCCGTGCCCTTTCGGCGGGGCGCCCGGCCGGCCTTGCCGGGGTTGCCCGTCCTGTGCCGACACGACTCGGAACCTGTACAGGCTGTACAGGTTCGTGGATCGGCCCCGCCGGTGACCCGAAGCTGCTGCATCGCCCAGGCCAGGGCGGCCGCCACAAGGCCACGCCTAGATTCGCCCCGACCGGCTTCCCTCCTCCCAGGCGCCATGGTGCTCGCCGACCCGTCCAGCCCACCGGATGCGCCCTCCGGTCCTGCCGGGCGGGCCGACGCCTGGAGCGCCGCCGACGGGGCGGCCCTCTACGGGCTCGACCGCTGGGGCGATCCCTACTTCGGGGTGGGCGCCCGGGGCCATGTGATGGTGCAGCCCCGCGGCGACCGCGGCGGCTCCCTCGATCTGGTGGAGCTGGTGCGTGAGCTGCAGGGCCGTGACCTGACCCTGCCCCTGCTGATCCGCTTCGACGACATCCTCGAGGACCGGCTCGAGCGGCTCCACGGCGCCTTCGAGCGGGCCATCACCCAGTACGGCTACGACGGCCGCTACCAGGGGGTGTTCCCGGTGAAGTGCAACCAGCAGCGCCACGTGGTGGAGCAGCTGGTGGAGAGCGGCCACCGCTGGCACTTCGGCCTGGAGGCGGGCAGCAAGGCCGAACTGCTGATCGCCCTGTCCCTGCTCGACGACCCCGACGCCCTGCTGATCTGCAACGGCTACAAGGACCGGCGCTACATCGAGACGGCGATCCTGGCCCGGCGCCTGGGGCGCCAGCCGGTGGTGGTGATCGAGCAGGCCGATGAGGTGGAGCGGATCATCGCCGCCAGCAGCGCCCTGGGCGGGGCCCCGTTCATCGGCATCCGCGCCAAGCTTTCGGCCCGCAGCACCGGCCGCTGGGGCAGCTCGGTGGGGGAGAGGGCCAAGTTCGGCCTCTCGATCCCCGACGTGCTCGCCACCGTGGAGCGCCTGCGGGAGGCCGGCCTGCTCGACGACCTGCGGCTGCTGCACTTCCACGTCGGCAGCCAGATCAACGACATCGCCGTCCTCAAGGACGCCCTGCAGGAGGCGGGCCAGATCTATGCCGAGCTCACCCGCCTGGGGGCCCCGATGGGTTTCCTGGATGTGGGCGGCGGCCTGGGCATCGATTACGACGGCAGCCGCACCGCCACCGCCGCCTCCACCAACTACTCGCTGCAGAACTACGCCAACGACGTCGTCGCCACCATCCGGGAGTGCTGCGAGCCCCACGGCATCCGCCCCCCCACGCTGGTGAGCGAGAGCGGCCGGGCCCTGGCCAGCCACTTCAGCGTGCTGGTGTTCGACGTGCTGGGAGCCGGCGGCCACACCGAGGCGGTGCCACCGCCGGCCGATGGGGAGGCCCTGATCCTGCGCAACCTGCGGGATACCCATGCGGTGATCACGGCGATCGCGGCGGGGGGAAGCCCCGACGGGGAGGAACGGTCGGTGGTGGAGCGGCTGCAGGAGGCCTGGAACGATGCCCTCAAGTTCAAGGAGGACGCCCTCACCGCCTTCCGGCTCGGGTACCTGAGCCTGCCGGAGCGGGCCACGGCCGAGCGACTCACCTGGGCGAGCTGCCAGGCGATCGCCCGCCAGCTGGAGGGCCTGGCCACAGGCACCGTGATCCCCCAGGAGCTGCAGGCCCTGCCGGCGGCGCTGGCCGGCACCTACTACGCCAACCTCTCGGTGTTTCGCTCGGCGCCCGACACCTGGGCGATCGACCAGCTGTTCCCGGTGCTGCCGATCCACCGGCTCGATGAACGGCCCACCCGGCTGGGCAGCTTCGCCGACCTCACCTGCGATTCCGACGGCAAGATCGCCCGCTTCATCGACCGGGGCCAGGTCAAGCCCCTGCTGGAGCTCCACGGCCTGCGACCAGGTGAGCCCTACTGGATCGGGCTGTTCCTGGGCGGCGCCTACCAGGAGGTGATGGGCAACCTGCACAACCTGTTCGGCAGCACCAATGCGGTGCACATCCGGCTGGCGGCCGGCGGCGGCTACCGGGTCGACCACGTGGTGCGGGGCAACACCAACGCCGAGGTGCTCGAGGCGATGGAGCACGACCCCGACCTGCTTCTCGAACGGCTGCGGCTGGCCAGCGAGCAGGCCATCGGCCGGGGCGACCTGGCGATCAGCGATGCCCGTCGCCTGATGGCCCATCTGAAGGCCAGCCTGGAGCAGACGACTTACCTCGAAGCCTGACCTTACCTGGAGGCCTGATCCGCCAGGGCGACGGTGAAGATCTCCACCTCCCCGAGGCTCTTCACCGCCTGGGGGCCCAGGGAGCGGGCCGCGAGAGCGGGGTCGGCCGCGATCAGGCTGGCGGTGTTCGCATCACAGACCACCGCTGCGTCCACATTCCGGGTGGCCGATTCGAGTCGGGCCGAGAGGTTCACCGTGTCGCCGATCACGGTGAACTCCATCCGGCGGGGGCTGCCGATCTGGCCCACCATCACCTGGCCACTGGCCAGGCCGATGCCGTTGTCGAGGGTGGCAATGCCCCGCCGCGCCCAGTCCTCGTTGAGGCCGGCCAGGGCCGCCCGCATGGCCAGGGCGCAGCGCACCGCCTGGCTGGCCTCCTCGGCCACCCCCCGGCTCACCGGTGAGCCGAAGACGGCCATCACCGCATCGCCGATGAACTTGTCGACGGTGCCGCCATGGGCCATCACCACCTCCACCATGGCGCCCAGATACTCGTTGAGCTGGAGCACGTGCAGCTCGCTCTGGCCCTCGCCGCTGCGCTGCTTGGTGAGCACCGTGAAGCCCTTGATGTCGGTCATCAGCACGGTCACATCCAGCAGGCGGCCCCGCAGGATGCCCTGGGCCGATTCCGGGTCGGAGAGGATCTCCGCCACCACCCCGGGGGCCACGTAGCGCTCGAAGGTGCGGCGCAGCCGCCGCCGCTCCTGCCCCTCCCGCAGGTAGGCATCCCCCCCGTAGAGCAGGCCCAGCAGGACCAGGCCCGAGGAGGGCGCCAGCAGCGGCAGCCAGCGGTTGGCCTGCTGCAGCGCCACGGCGACGAGGGCCCCCTGGAGAACCAGCACCAGAACCACCAGGGCGAGGCGCCAGCGCAGGTCCGTCCAGCGGCGGGCCGCCGCCAGCACGAGCAGCAGCGGCAGCAGGGCCAGCAGGGCACGGCCAGGGGCGCTGCGGGGCCACGGCTGCAGGCCGTCCCCCTGCAGGGAGTTGGCCGTGGCGGTGGCCAGCACCTCCAGGCCCGAGAGGCTGCCGAAGGGGGTGGGGTAGCCATCGGCCCCCTGGGCGACCACGGGGCCGAGCAGCACCATCGAACCGGCCAGGTCCTTGCGCAGGGGATGGTTCTTCCAGCGCTCGGGGTCAAGCACCTCCCAGGCCGGCAGGCGCCGGAAGCTGCCCTCCGGGCCATAGAAGTTGAGGGAGCTGGCCCGATCGTCCTGGCGGCTGCGGTGGCCCCCCAGCCGCAGCAGGGTGGAAGACAGGGCGCTGTGGCCCCCGGCACCCCGGGCGGGAAGCACGCCGCTGGCATAGGCCTCGGGGTGGCGGCTCGGCTCGCTGGAGGTGCCGGCGAGGATGTTGGTAAGCCCCAGGGCCCCAGTGCCGCCGATGGCCTTCAGGAAGCGCTCCGGCCGCACGAAGGTGAGGGAGCCGGCCCCCTGGGTGTCGCTGGATTCGAGCATCTCGGCCGCCAGGGCGACCCGGCCGGGGTAACGCCGCAGCCGCAGCTCCAGGGCATCGTCGTCCGCCGGGCCCTTGCCGCTGGGCCCCTCGAAGACCACATTCACGGCCACGGCGCTGGCTCCGGCCTGCAGCAGCTTCTCCGCCACCATCCCGTAGGTGGCGCGGGGCCAGGGCAGGCTGCCGACCCCCTTCGCCCATTCCGGGATCCGGCCCTCATCCTCGAACCAGTCCCCCTGCTGGAGGGTGGCGTCATCGACCGTGACCAGCACCACCTTCGGCGGCGGCCGGCGCGGGCCCCGCAGCAGCAGCAGTTGCTGCTCCACCCCCCGCTCCCAGACCCGCATCCGGGGCCCGGGCCAGCCGGCGCTGCCCCCCACCCAGGCCAGCACGGCCACCACAAGGACGCGGAAGGTTCGGGTGCGCGCCATCTCGTCTTACCCCTCCCGGTGGTGGCGGCGCGGGCGCCTGGCAGCCACCCATCATCGGTGAAGCCTCCGCGGCAGCGCCGGGACCGGGTCTAGGGGGAGGCTCCCGCCACGGGGCTCCAGAGGGTGCAGATGGCCGCGGCCCGGCCGGAGCGCTCCAGCCGCACGCAGTCGATGGCCCGCGCCCGGGGGCGGTTGATCAGGATCTGGGTGTGCAGGGGTGAGCCCATCCAGCGCGACACGATGACCTCCGGGTTCCAGGCGCCGGCCGCCATCGGGCAGGCGATCACCTCACTGGTGGGCATCAGGCTGGCCGTGGCGGCCATGCGGTTCTGGAACGCCCCCCAGCTGGAGCGGTCGTGGTCACAGTCACGGCTGGCCAGGACCCCCTCCAGCACCGGGACCAGATAGGCCGCGTTCTGGCTGGCCAGGGTCGCCGGCAGGGCTTGCAGGGCTGGCCGGTCGGACTGGAGGCGGTAGCGGTTGATGGTCTCCACCAGGGGATCGCGGCTGACCGCCGGCCTGGGCGGGGCAGGGATCACCCCCGGGAAACGACGCTGCACGAAGGCCTCCAGCGCCGCCATGGCGGGCAGGGGCACGCTGAAGCCCCGGACGAGGGGACCCTGGAGGATGGCGGCGTAGTCGGCGGCGGTGAGGGGCCGTTGCCACAGCAGGGCCCCCTGGCTGGAAAGCCGCACCCTGGTGCCCCCGGCCACGAGGCTCGGCGCCCCGGCCAGCGGCCGTCCATCGGCCAGGCGTTCAAGCTCCACCGAGCCCTCCAGCACCGCCACCTCCTGCTCGCCGCCCTCGAACAGGGTGACCAGGTAGTTGGTTCCCCGGGTGCTCAGCCGCGAGGAACGGGTGCAACCGTTCTGTGGACCGGACACCAGGATCTGGCCGGTGCTGAGCAGGAAGCAGGTGCTGCCGAGCCGCAGCTGGGTGAAGCGGTTGAGGCGGCCGGCGGCCCCACCGACGAAGCCCAGCTGGCCGCGGCTCTTCTGGGTGCGGACCAGCTCGGGTGGGAACGCCCGCTCCTGCACATGGGCCTGGCGGCGTTCGATGAACAGCTCCGGGCCATCGAGGATCTCCTGCACGACAGCCGATCCCGCCGGGGTGGCCGCTGTCGCGGCGGGCGCGGCCAGGCCCATGCCCAGGGCCGCCAGCAGCACCAGGTGCGGTCGGATCATCGGATCAGAAGAAGCGCGGCAGGTTGAAGGGCAGCGATGGTGGACTGATTGGCACGGGCAGGTTCACCCCGGGCACCCTGGAGCGGATGTAGCTCTCCAGGGAGCCGTAGGCCGGCAGGGGCACCCGGAAGCCCTGGAACAGGGGGCCGCCCAGGATGCTGTTGTAGTCGCCGGCGCTCAGCCCCAGGATCGCCAGCACCACCCCGGCGGGGGAGAGCCGCAGCTTCTGACCCGCTTCCACGGTGGTGGCGGGCTTGCCGGTGGGTTCCCCGTCGGCGAGCGGCTCCACCTCCACCGACCCCTCCAGGACGGAGATCTCCGCCTCCCCGGTCTCGCTGACGTCCAGCAGGTAGTTGGTGCCCCGCACGCTGAGGCGGGCGGAGCGGGTGCAGCCGCTCTGCTTGCCGGAGACCAGGATCTGACCCTTCTCGATCAGGAAGCAGCCCTGGCCCAGCTTGAGCAGGGAGAAGCGGTTGAGGCGGCCGGCGGCGCCGCTGTCGAAGCGGATCTGGCCCCGGCTGTTCTGGGTGCTGACCTTCTGGGGGGCGACGGCCTTCTGCTTCACCTTGGCCGTCTTGCCGTCGATGAACATCTCGTTGCCATCGAGGATCTCCTGCACCACGGCGCTCTCGGAGGCCCGCACCGGCAGCGGGGCGAGGGCCGGAGCCGCCAGCAGGATCAGGATCGGCAGGAACGGCAGGCTCGGCAGAGCGCTCGACAGGCGGTGGCGCATTCGCTCAAGGCTCCGGGTCCGGACGGCTGCATTCTGCTCGCGGGCACCCAAAGCGCACCCGCCCGCCCCGAAACCCATCACCGGGCACAGAAGCGCACCGTCAGGCTCAGGCGGTCCTTCGGCTGGGCCAGCTCGGCCGGATCGAAGGGTGGGGCGGCATCGGCCGCGGCCGCCCGCATCAGCATCGGCCGCAGTTCGTTGCCGTCCAGCTGCACCTCAAGGGGGTTGAGCCTGGTCAGCCCGACGGCGGCGGCCACCTCCCGGGCCTGGGCGAGGGCGTCCTGGTAGGCCCCCCGCAGCAGCCGGCGCCGCACCGCCCCATCCAGGCCCCGATCGGCCTCGGTGCCCACCGGCGCCAGGCGCACCCCGCTCAGGGCCCCCACCTCCCGGATCAGCGCCTGCAGCCGCTGGGGCTCCAGCCGGCCGCTGACCTGGAGGCTGGCCATCACCGCGGCCGGTCGGTTGCGCTCGGCCTCGCGGCGCCAGGTGCTCGGCGAGGTGACCCGCAGCTCCTCCACCTGCTGGCCCTGCAGGGTGGTCCGCACCGCCGCCAGGCGCTCCTGCAGGCTCTGGAGGGCGCCATCGGCGGTGGCGGCCTCCGCCTCCAGCGACAGGGAGAACGACAGCCGGCGGGTGGGCCGTTCCTGTTCGGCCGTGCCCCTGGCCTCCAGCAGGGTGCCTTCGCAGCGCAGCTGCACCTGGGCGCCGGCGGCACCGGGCCAGGCACCGACCGCCACCAGGGCCAGCAGAGGGACGACGGTGTGCGGGCGGATCGAACGCATCAATGGGGGAACGGCTGCTCCCAGCCTGCTCGCTTCCGGAGCCGACGGCCAGGGTCGGCGGCAGGATGGGGCGGTCGAAGCGAGCGCCTTGGCCCTGCTGCAGATCTGGATCAGCGCCCTGGCCGCCACGGCCGGGCTGCTGGTGCTGGCCCGTCTCAGCCGCCACAGGCACCTGCCGACCGTGCCGCTGCGGTTGCCGCTGCTCGCCATCGCCGCCTGGGCGCTGCTGAGTTCCCTGCCGCTGCAGGGGTTGCCACCGGCCTACCGGGTGTGGGTGCTGCTCACCGACGACCTGCTGCTTACCTACGCCGCCATCCTCCTGGCCCTGTGGGCGACCCTGCAGGTGCCCGCCCACCTGGGGCTGTGGCGGCCGCCGCCGCAGTTGCTGATGCAGCTGCTCACCCTGGGCAGCGGCGCCCTGGCCACAGTGGTGCTGGTGCGGCAGTCGGCGCGGCTGGATCTGGTGGGGCTGGTGACCACCTCCGCCGTGCTGACCGCCGTGATCGGCCTGGCCGCCCAGGAGTCCCTCAAGGACCTGTTCGCGGGCCTGGAGCTGCAGCTGGGGGACGATTTCACCGAGGGGGATTTCCTCGAGCTGGACCAGGGGGTGCGCGGCGTGGTGGTCCAGGTGAGCTGGCGGGACACCATGCTCCGCAACATGGACGGCCAGCTGGTGGTGGTCCCCAACAGCCTCGTCACCGAACGGGTGCTGCGCAACCTGGGCCGCTCCGGGGCCGTCAGCAACCGCTTCAGCGTCGGCCTCGACTACGACCTGCCGCCCGCCCAGGCCAGGGCCCTGCTCGAGAAGGTGGTGCTGCAGCACCCCAGGGTGCTGCGCGAACCGGCCCCCCGCATCCGGGTCCAGGAGTTCCAGGACAGCGCCATCGCCTACGAGCTGCAGGTGTGGCAGCGGGAACTGGGGGATGGGGCCATCGGCGATCTGCGCAGTGACCTTCTCGAGCAGATCTGGTACGCCCTGGCCCGGGAGGGCCAGAGCATCCCCTTCCCGGTGCGGGAGCTCCAGCCGCGCCGCCCCCGGGACCGGGCCCAGCGGCCCGGCCGCCCCTCCCGCCAGCAGTGCTGCCAGACCCTGGCCAGCGTGGGGATCTTCACCGACCTGAGCGCCGAGCAGCTGGAGACCCTGGTGGAGGGCAGCCACCAGGTGGCCTACGGGCCCGGCGAAGCGGTGGTGCAGGAGGGGGCCGAGGGGCGCTCGATGTTCCACGTGCTGCGGGGGACCGTGGAGATCCTCAAGGAGATCGAGCCGGGCCACACCGTGGCGGTGCGCCAGCTGGGGCCGGGCGAGGTGTTCGGCGAGATGACCCTCTTCCTCGACGCCCCCCGCAGCGCCACGGTGCGGGCCACGGAGGAATGCCTGCTGCTGGAGGTGGACCGGGACAGCATCAAGGGCCTGCTGGACGCGAACCCCGACCTGCTGGAGCGCTTCGCCGCCATGGTGCAGGAGCGGCAGGCGGAGCTGAAAAGCCTGGATCGCGAACAGCACAGCGAACGCTCCAATGCTCTGCTGGACACGATGAAACGGCTCTTCTTCGCCTTCAAGGGCACCTGATGGACAGCAAGAAAGGGCCCGGATCCGCACTGACCTCCCTGCTGGCACGGCTGGGGCTGCACCATCTGGGGGATGGCGTGCGCTCGCTGGTGCCCTACGCGGCCGCGGGCCTGCTGCTGCTGGCGCTGCAGCGCAGCCCCGTCAACGAGACCCTCAACCTGCTGCTCTACGACCTGATCACCAGCCTGCGTCCGGCGCCGCCGGGCACGGACAAGCCGATCACGATCATCGGCATCGACGAGTCCGACCTGGCCACCTACGGCTTTCCCATCGACGACCGGGTGCTGTGCGAGGCGATCGACCGGCTGAGCGCCAGGGGGGCGGTGGCGATCGGCCTCGACATCTACCGCGACCAGGGGGTGGGCCCCGACCAGGCCTGCCTGCGGGAACGGTTCCGCACCGATCCGCGCCTCGTCTCGATCTTCAATCTGGCCGAGTCCATCGGTCCGGTGCCCGGGACGCCGGCCGATCGCCAGGGGTTCAACGATCTGGTGCTCGATGCCGACGGGGTGATTCGCCGCGATCTGGTGCATGTGGCGGGGCAGGACGAAGCCACCGTGTCCCTGGCCCTGCGCCTGCTGGAGGTGGGCAAGGGCCAGCGGAGCCTGCGGCAGCGGCTCGAGAAGGGGAGTGAACCGGGCCCCTGGCTGGATCCGGCATCGGGGGGCTACGACCAGCTGGATGCCGCTGGATATCAGCAGATGCTGTCGTTCCACCAGCTGGGCAGCTTCCACCTCTGGAACCTCCAGGATGTGCTCGGCCGCCGACCGATCCCCGCCGACCAGATCCGCGGCCACATCGTGCTGATCGGCAGCACCGCCCCCAGCCTGCGGGACCTGTTCCCCGTGCCCCAGACCCGCTCCGCCCTCGGGGCCAGGCAACTGCAGGTGCCGGGCGTCGAGATCCATGCCCATCGCCTGGCCGCCCTGATGGACCGCAACGTCGCCGGCGACCCGCGGCGGCTGCGGACGCTGCCGGGCTGGGTGGAGCGGGTCGCCGAGGTGCTGGCGGTGGTGCTGGGGATCGTGCTGGGGGAGGCCTTCGTGCTGCTGCGCCGCAGCGTGCTCGTGGTGGGGCTGGTGGCCGCCCTGATGGTCGGTGGCGCCGTGCTGCTGCTCTACAACTTCATCTGGGTGGGTCTGAGCCTGCCCCTGACGGGTTTCATCGCCATGGCCGGCGCGGGCTGGGTGCGCCGGGGCGCCTCCAGCCAGAAGCAGCGCCAGCAGATCGAGCGGCTCCTGGGCCAGACCACCTCCCCGGCCGTCGCCCGCCAGCTCTGGAACCAGCGCGATGGGCTGCTCAGCGACGGTCGCTTCGAGGGGCGCCAGCTGCCGGTGACGGTGCTGATGTCGGACACCTGCTCATTCACCAGCGTGTCGGAACGCCTCACCCCCGGCGAGCTGCTCGACTGGCTGAACCGAGGCATGGCTCTGTTCGTACCGGCGATCACACGCCGGGGCGGCATGGTCAACAAGTTCACCGGCGACGGGCTGCTGGCCGTGTTCGGCGCCCCCCTCAGCAGTGGCGAGCAGGCGGACGCCAAGGCCGCCATCGATGCCGCCCTGGCGATCCAGCGGGCCGTGGCCAGCCTCAACGAGGAGCTGGAGCAGGAGGGGCTGCCGGCCATGGGCCTGCGCATCGGCGTCCACTCCGGCGCCGTGCTGGCGGGATCGATGGGCAGCAGCGAACGGCTGGAGTACGCCGTGATCGGCGATGCCGTGAACTGCGCCGCCCGGTTGGAGAGCCTCGACAAGGAGCGTCAGAGCAACCTCTGCCGGGTGCTCGTGTCCTCCAGCACGGTGGACCTGCTGCCCAAGGGGCTGCCGCTGGAGTGGCTCGACTGGGGCGCGCTGAGCGTCAAAGGACGCACCGAACCCCTGCGCATCTGGGAGCTGCGGGGTGGCCTCAGGCGGGACAGCGCACTGGAATCCGCTCCGGCCACTGGGCGGTGATCAGATCGGCCAGGCCGAAGGTGGCGCCCACCTCCTCGCGGGACACGCTGGAACCGCAGGAGCGGTGCAGCTTGGCCAGGGAAGCCTGCACGGCCACATCTTCCTTGGAGGCTTCCGTCACCAGCAGGCTCAGGGCCGGAGGCGAGTCGGCGGCCACGAAGTTGAGCGGATCGGCCGGGGTGGGGGTGGCCGCTCCACCGGGGCAGACGTAGCTCGACTCCCACATCGTCGGCACCTTCACCGGGGGCAGGGTCAGGAGGGTGATGCCCGGAGAGGAGGCCGGCAGCACCCGGCGCTGGCCCGACGCCATGGCCCCATCCACGGTGCCGCGGTCGCTCAACGGGCGGAAGGTGATCTCCAGCGGGCTGGGGGAGGCGCTGGGACCTTCCAGCACCCCGAGGTAGCGGGCCTTGCCGGGGGCGAAGACGCTGCTGGAGGGCACCAGATGGGCCAGGAGGCGACTGGCGCATTCACCCCGGGTGCCTCCTCCGACCCGCCGGCCCGGGAAGCTCTTGCGAAGATCGCTCTGGGCCTGGGCCTGGGGCGGCTCCAGCGCCGAAAGGGGCGCGAGGGTCAGGAGCGCCGCGGCCAACCAGGGGGAAGGCGTCCGTCGCGCGGAACCGGAGCGGGAGCGACGCGGAGGCGTGGCCATGGAGGGATCGGCAACCTTTCGCTTCATTGGAACCAGAGGGGTGTGGAGGCCTGCCGAATCGCCAGCCAGGCCCAGAGGAGCTTGCAGATGATGTGAAGCGCCTGGTCAAACGACAGGGTCCACAGACGTCGGCATTTGCCGAAATCGATCAACAGATGCACACCCCATTCTGCCACACCTAAAAGGGATGATTGGGTCACCATCCCCACCAGAAAGCCATGGATGGCGGCATGGGAGGTGAGCCACCACCCCCAGCCGAGGGTCACGCCGCAGCCGGGGCATTTCTCCCGCGCCATGCGATCGCTCTGGAGCCCGAAATCCCCAAGGAAATGGGCCATCACCAGCATCAGAAAGACGTTGAAGACCGCTGGAAGATCAGGCACTGAATGAGGAACTGGGTGGACCGGGGGGACCCACCACACGGGGGCCGGAACGGAAGGAAGGAATCAGGTCAGGACAGCCCGGCGGAGAAGATTCACCAGGGGGTGCCGATCAACTGAACCCCGGCCCAGAAGTAGGGATGGGCCATGCCTGACGCAATGCGGCGCCGCTGGGAGGGTGTCAGTTCGGTGAGGAGGGGGACACCATCGGACCCGATGACCTTATCGCCCTGAAGCCGCACCTTGCCAGTGGCCATCGCCTGCCGCGTGGCCCGCAGGGCCTCGGCTTTCTGCATGCCCTGATCGAGGTAGCGATACAGCTGCAGGAAATAGGCGGAGGTGGCGACGTCGTCCACATACCAGAGGGTGCCGATCGCACTGCGGGATCCGGCCTGCAGGGCCAGGCCGGCGAAACCGAGCTCACTGTCGCTGTCACCCAGGGCCGTGCGACAGGCGCTGAGCACGAACAGTTCGAGGGGACTGCCACTGCGCTGCTGCCTGAGGCGGGCGAACTCCTGGAGGCTGACGGAGCCGGTTCCGGTGAAGATGCGCGCCTGGGACGGTCCCCCGGGCATGAATTCGGCATGGGTGGCCACATGGAGGCGCTCGTAGCGAGGGTCGGCCGCCTGACTGAGCAGCACCTCCGGGGTGAACGCCTTGTTCAGGAAACGGTCGATGCCGACCCCATCCGGGATGCCGGCCAGCTCCTCGGGCACCAGGGGCAGGGGGCTGAGCCCTTCAAACTCCGAGGCCCCCGCCGCCAGCACCCGGCCGCGGGTCTGGCGGGGAGGTCCGAAGGAGGTGAGGTTCAACGAGGGCGTGATCGAGAAGCCGAAACGGTCACCGAAGTAGTCGGTGCCGTCATGCAGGGCAGCGAAGGGGAGGCCCTGCAGGCCCCGGTCGGCAACGATCACCAGGGTGGTGATGCCCTTGGCCTTGAGCTCCTCGACCACGGGGGCGATCAGGGCCCGGTGGATCTGCCTGGAGGGGGACTCGGGGTTCTCCACCTGAAGGGGTTCCAGGCGTGCCAGCTGCCGGTAGAGCGCCCGCAGCTGTTCACCGAAGCGCTCCCGGGAGAGTTCGACCCGCTTGCCGACGGGCTCCCCCTTGCGGCTGAGCAGGATCAGGTCGAGGAACGAGTTGGCCGGTTTGTTTCCGGCGCCGGCCGGGGCCTTCGGATCCGGGGCTGCATCGGCCTTCTGCCCCTGGGCGGCCCCCTCCTTCTGTTCGGTGAAGGAGATCATCAGCACCGCGGGATTGAAGCGTTCGTCATCCCTGTCCCCCTTCTGGGAGGCCTTGCTGAGCAACCGCTGCAGTTCCTCGAGACGCAGGGTTCCGTCGGAATCCCCCGCCGGGCCCACATCCCCCAGGGCGCGGCGCACGTCCTCCGTGCGCTGCTGATCCCCGTCCGAGAGTGCGGCGGCCACCTTGTCCGCAGACAGGGCGGCGGTGGAGACCGCGAGGGAGCCGGGTGCCGTGGCCGCCCCGCCGGCCAGGCTGAAATCCGCCTCGGAGAGGTTCACCGCCAGGGCGTCGGAACCCACCCCGCGTCGGCCGATGTTGAGGGTCGAGCCGAAGGGCGCCGTCTGGGAGGAGGGAAAAATCCGATAGCCGAGATCGGGCACCAGGAGCGACGGGGTCGGCTGGGGGGAGGGCGCGGGGTCCTGGGGGACCGACACCGTCTGGGGCGGCACGGGCGTGACGGGTGTCACGGGCGGCGTGGGGGTGTCGGGCGGGTCAGGCGGCGCCGGGGGCGGTGGTGGCGTGGCCGCCACATCCCCTTGGAAGGCGACCGGCAACACCGGGTCCCCGCTCGCGACGATGCCCTGAAGCGTGAACCCGGCAGGCAGGGAGACCTGGCCGGGGTCAAACGCCCCCGCCATGGAGCCGGACAGGATCAGGTCGTAGGGGGTGTCGGCGCCCAGGATCGGGGGCGACACCACGTCCAGCCCCCCGCCGAGCACGGTGTCACCGAAGACGGAGAGCTGGTCGGCCCGCGACAGGTCGAACAGCAGCTGGCTGTTGCTCTCCAGCAGGAGGCTGCTGGCCCGGATGCGCAGCGATCCGATGGGATCCACCACCGCCGGGGCGGCGCCCGGTGGCACGGATCGCCCATTGATGAAAGCCCCCAGACCACCGTTCACCTCGATCAGACCGGAACCCTGGATCGTTCCCTCATTCCGAAACGAGACAGCATCGATCAGCAGCCGGGCCGAACCATTGCCCTGCAGAATGATCGAGGCCCCAGGGGCGATCGTTGCACTCTGAAGTTCCAGGGTGGAATTGGCTGCCACCAGGAACGATCCGGAACTATTCAGATTCGACAGACGGTTGGAACCCGACAGCTCCAGCTGGCCTGAACCATCAACGCTCAGCAGGGGGCCGTCGATGGTGACCTGATTCAGGGAAAGGGTGGCGCCATTGGAAACACGGATGAGCGTGTCTTTGGAAGGCGTGGGATCGGTGAAGACAGCATTATCAATGAAACTCTTGAGAGCAGACGGGCCAATCCTGAGCTCGGCTTCCGAGAAAGCGTTGACACGGCGCCCAGGGCCCTGTAGGTACTGGCGGGTGACTTCCAGGATGGCCGGCTTGGGGGAGTTGGACGCCGCCAGCTGAACAGTGCCAAAACTTGTAGGACTCCAGGCGAACGATCCAGTGCGCACCGTGCCGGACAGCAACTTGAACGGCGCGACCGCCCCCGTCAGCTCCAGGTTGCCGTCCACCCGGGACGCCCCCTGCAGGATCCGCAGCGTGCCGTTGTTGATGTCGACCGCGCCTTTCTGCCAGCTGATGGATCCCGCCGGCAGGGAAGGATCTGCCCCCTTCTCGTACCACAGATTGACATCCAGTCGTCGCCGGGCGGTCGTATTGGAGAAGGCCACCGGGTCCGCCCCCGCGACATTGATCACGATGGAGCCGTCGGCCCTCAGATCCAGGGTGGCGTCCCCACCGGATGTTTTCTCAACAGGGGCAAGGAGCGAAATGGTCCCCGGCTGGCTGCCCAGGGGATCGGTCGTGTCGACGATCACCGTCTGGCCGCCGTTGAGGGCCGTGTTGATGAGCCCGACATCCAGGCGCGACGGCGAGCCCGGGAGCACCCCAGGCGACCCGCCGGGAGGCGGACCACCCCCCGTGCCGGCGGCCACGATCTCGATGTCGCGGGGATCGATCAGCCAGGTGCCGGCGCGACCCCTTGGGGCCGCCAGATCCGGCGTGGTGGAGAGGGCCAGCCAACCCGCCGAGGTCTCCACGAATCCGCCATCGCCGCCCTGGGGACCACCGCGGGCACTGAGGGCGCCCTGCACCTCGGCCCGGTCCTGGCCGAGCACCAGCAGGCGGCCGCCACGGCCGGATCCGCTGGCATCCGCCTGAAGGACG
Organism: Rhizobium sp. Q54; assembly: GCA_943367585.1. Lineage (GTDB taxonomy): Bacteria > Cyanobacteriota > Cyanobacteriia > PCC-6307 > Cyanobiaceae > Cyanobium. Next base: position 28,873 of record CALRJP020000004.1, on the reverse strand, counting down.
GAAGCCGCATCCACGGCGGTGCTTGAGGCCGTCACGGCCCCGAGGGGATCCGCACCGACGTGGACGACCCCTCCACCCGTGCGGCCCGTCGCCACCAGCCTGGAGGCCGCCAGGGAGACCCGCTCGCCGGAGAGCGCGATGCTGCCGCCGGCCCCGGCCGGGCTGGAGACATCTACCGTGGTGTCCTGGAGTGCCACCTGCTGGCCCTGCAGGACCACCTGGCCCCCGGGAGCCTGGAGCCGGGATCCCCCCAGCAGCACATGGCCACCCTGGGCATCCAGCAGCAGGCCGCCATCCACGGTGAGCAGCCCCCCCTCGATGGCCAGATCCCCCTGGGCGGAAAGACCGAGCTGGCGGAGGGTGGACGGGTCGGTGCTGAGACCGGAGAGGCCCAGGGCGGGCATCCCCGCCAGGGAGGCGGCGGCCGCGGCCGTGGTGCCGTGCACGTCGAAACGACCCTCTCCCACCCGGAGGCCGGTGGCGGTGGTCAGGTTGAGTTGCTGAACGTTGGTGAAGGTGCCGGCACCACTGAGCCGGATCCCCCCGGGAGACAGCCAGACGAGGTTGGCCGGGCCGCTCAGGGTGACGGCCTTGTCGATGAAGCTCCCCAGGGGGCTGGTGACCCCGACCATGACGTTGCGGTGGGCCCCCACCTCGAGGCTGACGCCGGTGATCGGGCCGCGGGTGTCGAAGGCGGAGAAGCGGTGAAACAGGTTGGCCCCGGCGGAGGTGCCCCCCTGGATGGCACAGGCACCGCCGAAGCAACTGCCCCCCGGACGGCCATTGACCACACTGCCTAGCCCCAGCGGACCACCCGTGGCGGTGATTTCACCGGCGCCAACGGGCGAGCTCGCCAGCCCCAGCAGGGCGACAATCCCCAGGGGAGCGAGCCAACGCGTGGGTTTCAAGACAGGCGCGGTAGCTGAACACACACGCCCAGCCAAGTTCCAGGGGATTTGGTAACTGTTGCTACTCAAATTCCTGACCACGGCACAGACAGGCGGGTAGTTTCGCTGCGCGTCCCTGTCAGAGCCCTGTCCCTGGTCATCATTCACGCATCAGGTGCTACTCCACCCGACCTCATCAACATCTAAGAACGCTACCAGCTTCTCTTTTCTGAGCGAGAACACGGCCAGTCACTGATGCTGCTCCTTCTGGCCCAGTTGGTGGCCCCCCCCCTGCAGGACGGCCCGATCCGGTTGCCTGGCCCTCCCCGTCAGCTGGAGCGGCCGGCGCCCGCCAAAACGGCGCCCTCCCCCCCCATCGACCTCCGGCCCCTCGAGACCCCGGCCCCCGGGCCCGACGGCACCAGGCCCTCCGCCCCTGCTCCCACCCCCCCGGGCCAGCCCCAGCCCCCCCTGCCGACGGGCACGCTGCCGGAGATCCGCGGCCTGACGCTCTACACCCCCGTGCAGGTGCGTGATCTGCTGGCGGAGTGCAGCAGGATCACCGACCCCCAGGAGCGGCTCAAGGCCTGCGCCGTGGCCCTCAGCACCCGGCTCGTGTTCGACGGCTATGTGAGCAGCCGTGTCTACGTGGAGAACGACCCGGCCCCCGGCTACCTGGATGTGGTGGAGGGGCGTGTCGTCGGCATCCAGGTGACCGGCAGCGATCCCTGGCTGAACCGTCGCGTCAGCCGGCTGCTGCGCCCCCTGCGGGGCCAGATCCTGCGGCTGTCGACGGTGGAGCTGCAACTGCAGCTGCTCAAGCGGCAGCCGGGCATCGAGAGTGTGCGGGGCACCCTGGCGCGGCTGGGCAGCGACCCCTCCGAAGGGGTGTTCCGGGTTGCCGTGGAGCCGGCCCGCGAGCCGTGGCAAGGGGATCTGGCGCTGCGCAATGACGGCACCAGTGGCTCGGGGGAGTTCCGGGCCGTGGCCACGCTGCTCAAGCCCAGCCTGCTGCGGCGAGGGGACACCCTGCTGATCTACGGCGAGCTCGATGCCACCGACACCCCCGAGCTGGGGGCGGCCATCGCCTCGGTGAGTTACACCTACCCCTTCAGCGACACCTTCAGCCTCACCGGCGGTTTCGGTTTCAGCCGCCGCAACCTGGTGGAACTGCCGGCGCCGGTTGATGGGTTCTCCACCAGCCAATACCAGGCCCTGGCCCAGTTCGAATGGGTGTTCCGCGAATCCCTCAGCCAGCGCTGGAGCCTGTTCGCCGGCTACAGCAACAGCCGCAGCAACACCTACGAACAGGACATCCCCCTGCCCGCCACTGTGCCGGAAAGCGTCCGCAGCCCCTCCGGCGGCTACCTGCGCTTCGGCGTCAACGCCAGTGGGCTCAGCCGCCATGCCAATTGGAACGGCAGTGCCTACCTGTTGCAGGGCGTCTCGATCGCCACACCGGGGATCCAGCGCCAGGAACTGGCGGAGGCGGGCATCGCGGTGGGCGGCGCCACCGCCATCGGCGGCTTTCTGTCCGGCTCCTGGACCGTGGCCCCCCGCTGGCAGATCAACCTGCGGACCGCCGCCCAGCTGGCCTTCGCCCCGCTCACGTCCTCGATGCAGTTCACCCTCGGCTCCGATGTGGGGCTGCGGGGCCTCCCCGGCCAGCTGGTCAGCGGCGACAGCGGCTGGCTGGCCAGCAGCGAAGCGGTGTGGACCTTCTGGAACGGCAGGGCCAGTGCCCTCCAGCTCGTCCCGTTCATCGGCGCCGGCGGCATCCGCACCAACTTCAACGGTGGCTCCTTCGGCGACACGGTGGGGGCCGGTGGGGTCTTGGTGCGCTGGCTGGCCAGCAACAACTGGACCCTGGAACTGGGCTGGGCCCGCCCCTTCTCCACCGCCGACAACCTCGGGGTCTGGAACGACTGGCTGCTGGGCCAGGGGCTCTACACCAAGGTGAACTACCGCTTCTGAGCCCCGGCCGCCCGGCGTCAGCCCCCAGCCAGCTGGTCAGCCAGGCGCCGCTGGGCTTCCGCCAAGGCCCCATCCAGGGCCCCGCCGTCCCGGCCCCCGGCCTGGGCCAGCTGGGGACGGCCGCCTCCGCCGCCGCCGCAGAGCTGGGCGATGCCGCCGATGAAGGCTCCCGCCTTGGCGCCGGCGGCCACCACCGCGCCGCCGAAGGCCGCCACCAGCATCACCTTGCCCTGATCCGCCGGATCCGGCAGACCGCCGAGCACCACGGCCGCCCCCTCGCCGAGCTGCTGCTGCAGGCGCTGGGCCGCCTCCTGGAGGCCGGCCCCATCCACCCCATCGAGGCGCTGCACCAGCAGCCGATGGGGGCCGACCGCTTCGGCCCGCTCCGCCAGGGCACTGGCCTTCGCCACCGCCAGGGCACCTCGGGCCGCCGCCAGCTCCTTGGTGGTGGCCCGCAGCTCATCGGCCTGGGCGGCGACACGCTCGAGGATCTCGCCGGGCTGGGCCTTGAAGCGGTCGGCCAGCTCCCGCACCACCCGGTCGCGCTCCCGCAGATAGGGGAGCAGGGCCGGACCGGCCACCGCCTCGATGCGGCGGATCCCCGCCGCCACCCCCGTCTCGGCGATGATCCGAAACAGGCCGATCTCGGCGGTGTTGGCCACGTGGGTGCCGCCGCAGAGTTCCATCGAGACGCCGGGCACGTCCACCACCCGCACCACCTCGCCGTACTTCTCACCGAACATGGCCACGGCGCCGGCCGCCCGGGCCCGCTCGAGCTCCATCTCGCCCACCTCCAGGGGATGGGCGTCGGCGATCCAGCCGTTGACCAGGTCTTCGATCTGCTCCAGTTCGGCCGGGCTGAGGGCCCGGGGGCAGTGGAAGTCGAAGCGCAGCCGATCGACGTCCACCAGGGAGCCGGCCTGGGACACACCGGCATCGACCACCTGCTTGAGGGCCGCCTGCAGCAGGTGGGTGGCGGTGTGGTGGGCCTGGGCACGGCGGCGGCCGCTGCGATCCACCCGGGCCTGCACCACATCACCCACCGTCAGACGGCCGCGCTCGATGCGGCCGCCGTGCACGAAGACACTGCGGTTGCGGCTCACCGCCTCGATGGCGACGATCAGGCCGCCCTCGGGGCCCGCCCCCGCGTCCCCCGCCAGCAGCACGCCCCGGTCGCCCACCTGGCCGCCCGATTCCCCATAGAAGGGGGTGCTGTCGAGCACGATCTGCACCGCATCGCCGGCGTTGGCGACGGTGGCCGGTTCGCCGTTCACCACCAGGGCCAGCACGCAGGCCGGCTGGTCGAGGGCTTCATAGCCTCGGAAGTCGGTGGGCTCGAGGGCGCCGGCCACCTGATCGATCGCCCCCTGCAGGGTGAGGTCGATGCTCACGGCCGCCGCCTTGGCCCGCTGGCGCTGGCGTTCCATGGCCGCCTCGAAGCCCTCCAGATCCACCGTCAGGCCGTGCTCCTCGGCGATCTCCTCGGTGAGCTCCAACGGGAAGCCATAGGTGTCGTAGAGCTCGAAGGCCGCCTCACCACTGATGCACGCCGGCCGGGCGGCGAGCACCTCGGCCAGCAGTTTCTCGCCCCGCTCCAGGGTTTCCAGGAAGCGGGCCTCCTCCCGCACCAGCTCGGCCAGGATCACCTCGCGGCGCTGCGGCAGCTGGGGATGGGCCGGGGCCATCAGGGCGATGGCCGCCTCCCCCATCGCCGCCAGAAAGGGGCGGTCGATCCCCAGCAGCCGGCCATGGCGCACAACGCGGCGCAACAGGCGGCGCAGCACGTAGCCCCGGCCCAGGTTGGAGGCGGTGACCCCATCGGCGATCAGCTGGGTGATGGCCCGGCTGTGGTCGCCGATCACCTTGAGGGAGGTCTGGGCGCGGGCGTCGAGGGCGCGGTAGTCAGACCCCGCCAGCGCGGCGGCGGCCTCCACCAGGGGGTAGATGAGGTCGGTCTCGTAGTTGTTGGGGACCTGCTGCAGGATCTGGGCCATGCGCTCCAGGCCCATGCCGGTGTCGATGCTGCGCCGCTCCAGCGGGGTGAGGGTGCCGGCCGCGTCGCGGTTGTACTGCATGAACACCAGGTTGTAGAACTCGATGAAACGGCCGTCGTCCTCCAGGTCGATGGCGTCATCGCCCCGCTCGGGGTGGAAGTCGTAGTAGATCTCCGAGCAGGGGCCACAGGGGCCGGTGGGGCCGGAGGCCCAGAAGTTGTCGGCCTCGTCCATGCGGATGATCCGCTTCGGGTCCACCCCCACGGCCTCACGCCAGATGGCCGCCGCCTCGTCGTCCTCCCGGAAGACGCTGACCACCAGGTTCGCCGGATCGAGGCCGAACACCTCCGTGGTGAGCTCCCAGGCCCAGGCGATCGCCTCCTCCTTGAAATAGTCGCCGAAGGAGAAATTCCCCAGCATCTCGAAGAAGGTGTGGTGCCGGGCGGTGCGGCCCACGTTCTCGATGTCGTTGGTGCGAATGCACTTCTGGCTGCTGGTGGCCCGGGGCGCCGGTGGCGGGGCCTGGCCGAGGAACACCGGCTTGAAGGGCAGCATGCCGGCGATGGTGAGCAGCACCGTGGGATCGTCGGGCACCAGGGAGGCGCTGGCCATCCGGCGGTGGCCCCGCCCTTCGTAGAACGCGAGGAAGGCCTCCCGGATCTCGGCCCCGCTGCGGGGCCTGGGGCGGGTGGGATCGGCAGCCATCACGGGAACGCAGGGAGAGGTCCAGGGACAGGCATGATCGCCCAGCGCGGGGGCCCGGGGTCGCCCCGCCGGCCTCAGTAGTGCTCCATCAGCGTCAGCTGGACGCTCGTCTGGCTGAGCTTGGCGCCGATGTCGCAGGTGAGCGCCTTGAGCAGGGCGATCACCACATCGGGATGGCTGACACTCAGCGTCTCGAAGTCGCTGCGGTGCAGCACCCAGCATTCGCCCGGCCGGGTGGCGATGATGTCGGCGGTGCGGGGCGTCTGGGCCACGAAACCGATCTCACCGAAGCAGAGGCCGGGGCCGAAGGTGGCCAGCCGGGTGGAGTGGCAGACGCCATCGCCGGTCTTGATGTCCAGGGCGATGTCGAAGGAGCCCGTCCGCACCAGGAACAGCTCGTCGCCGGGATCCCCCCGGCGGATGACGAAATCACCGGCCACGAAGGATCGCCTGGCCATGCGATCCACCAGGATCCGCCGATGCTCCTCGCTCAGGGGCGCCAGAAATCCCTGCTCACCGAGGTCGTCATCTCCGTGGTCGGCGCCGCCCTCCGCCTGCGGGTCGAACCACGACAGCAGCAGCTCCTCGGCGGCCTCGAGGGCCGAATCCAGGTGCTCGTAGGCGTCGATCCGATCGGTGATGGCCCAGTCGGACTTCGAGACCAGGGGCAGCCGGCCGGCACGGGAGAGGAGAATCTCGACCCCATCGTCCTCAAGCGAACAGAGCTGGCGATCCAGCAGGTCGGAGGATTCCATCGGGCACTCGGTCACGTGGGCCAGATCGAGGATGAGGATCCGCACGTCGTTGCTCAGCCTCACCAGCTCGGAAGCCAGCTGCTCGATGCCGCCGAAATCGAGCACCCCCTGCACGTGGATGATGCGCACCTTGTCGCGGTGGGGGGTCAGGATCTCCAGCTCGCGGTCGCTGCGCCAGCGACGCGATTTGCGCTGGGACCCCTGGTAGGAGCGACGGATGGTGGCGTCAGCCTGGAAGTACTGGTTGAACAGGCTCAGTCCCACCCCCACCGACAGCTGGCGGCAGACCGCCACCCCCCGGACGCTGTTGCCGAAGCTGTCGAGGGGAGGGGAGTAGGTGGCGATGCCGAGCCGCCCCGGAATCACCGCCAGGACCCCGCCGGCGACGCCGCTCTTGGCCGGAATGCCGACGTCATGGAGCCACTGACCGGCGAAGTCATACATGCCGCAGGTGCCCATCAGGGCCAGCACCCGAACGGTGATGTCATGCGAGAGCGGCTGACCGCCGGTGAAGGGATTGCGTCCCTGGCAGGCCAGGGTGGCGGCCATCACGGCCAGGTCGCGGCAGGTGACGGAGATGGCGCACTGGCGGAAGTAGAGATCGAGGGCCGGCTCCGGATCCGATTCGATGATGTTGAAGTTGCGCAGCAGGTGGCCGATGGCGCGATTGCGATGGCCCGTCTCCCTTTCCGAGCGGTAGACGTCCTCATTGATCGACAGGCGCCGGCCGGCAAGCTCTGCGAAGTAATCCAGCAGCAGATCGATGGCACCGCCTGGGTCGGCGTCACAGATCTGGGCCGAGGCGGCGATCGCCCCGGCATTGATCATCGGATTGCGCGGCTTGCCGGAATCCGGGTCCAGGCTGATGGCGTTGAAGGCTTCCCCCGATGGCTCCACATCGATCTTGCTGGCCATGAAGTCGAAGGAGAGCGTCTTCAGCGCCAGGGCATAGATGAACGGCTTGGAGATCGACTGGATCGTGAACTCCTTTCGGGTGTCGCCGATCTCATAGATCCGCCCCCCCGACGTGGCGATGACGATGCCGAAATCATCGGGGCAGGCCTTGGCCAGCTCGGGGATGTAGTCGGCCACCCGCCCCTCCCGAACCCCGGCGAAGGAGGCGTGCAGCTCGCCGAGCAGCTCCTGGATGACGTTGGGGTGGCGATCGGCCCCCGGCCGCCGCGGCAGGTCGTCGTCGAGCTGATGGTCAGGCATCACATCGCCACAGGGGGCAGCAGGGCGTCGAGGTCCACCGGATCGATCTGGTCGGCGGCCAGGAATCGCTTCGCATAGGTGAGGTAGACCCCGGAGCGGAGGAAGAGATCGAACAGGTCCGCATCGATCCGGCCACGATCCCGCAGTCCGGCCAGGATCGCCAGGGACTGGGACAGGGGCATGCCCCGTTTGTAGGGGCGGTCGGCGGCGGTGAGGGCCTCGAAGATGTCGGCGATGGCCAGGATCCGGGCCGGGATCGACAGCTGCTGCGCCGTCAGCCCCCTCGGATAACCGCGGCCATCCAGGGTTTCGTGGTGCCCCCCGGCGATCTCGGCGACGCGGCCCATCGCAGGGGGAAAGGCCATGCTCTCGAGCATCACGATCGTGTGGATCATGTGCTCGCGGATCTTGTAGATCTCCTCCGTGGTGAGCGTGCCCCTGGCCACCGAGAGGTTGTAGAGCTCGCCGCGGTTGTAGAGCAGCTCCGGCACCGCCAGGTTGAAGCCCCAACTGGCCTCCGGCACCTCGGCGGCGGGCCTGGGGAGGCGGTGGTGGGGGGCATCCTGAAGCAGGGTCTCGGGGGCGGGCAGGGGCTCCGGTGGGCCGCTGCGCCTGGCCTGCTCCTCCCAGCCCAGGCCCAGTCGGTCGTCGAAATGGCGCCACCAGCGGCGCTCCGCCAGCCGCTGGAGCTGGGCGAGATCCCCTGGATCGGTGCCTTCACTGCCCAGGTTGCAGCGGGCGACGCAGGCGAAATCCCGCTGCAGCTCCTGCTCCAGCTGGGCGTAATCCCGCTGCAGGGCGTCGGGGTCACCGCCCGCCAGCAGACCCTCCAGCAAGGCGATGCGCCCATCCCGCAGCAGCACCTCGAAGCGGGTGCGGATTTCATGGATCCGGTTGCCCGGGGCATCCAGCTTGGTGGCCTTCTCCACCACCGCCTCGGGGGTCACGAGCTTGCCGCAGTCATGCAGCCAGGCCGCCGTGCGGAACTCCCGCCGTTCCGCCTCCCCCCGGAAGCGGAAGGGGGCCAGCGGCCCCACCTCGGTGGCTTCCGCCGCCGCCGCCAGCAGCAGCGCCAGCTCCGGCACCCGGGAACAGTGGCGGCCGGTGTGGGAGCTGCGGGCATCGATCGCCCCCGCCAGCAGGGCGATCATCGAATCGATCTGCCGCTGCTGGCCTTCCAGGGCCTGGGCCCGCTCGACGCAGACGGCCGCCAGGGCCGCCAGGGCCTCGATCAGCTGCTGGTCGCCGGCGTCGTAGGGGCGCACGAGGGCGGCGGCCGTCTCGGGGGTGAGCACCGCAGCCGCCTTCCGCTTCCTGTTGATCAGCTGCATCACCCCGACCACGTCTCCGGCCATGGTCCGCAGCGGCACCACCAGCATCGACACCGCCCGGTAGCCCATGCGGCGATCGAGGCCGGCATCGAACTGATAGGGACGGTCCGGGGGGATGGCGTACACATCGGGCAGGTTGAGCACCTCGGCGTGCAGGGCCGTCCAGCCCACCAGTCGCTCGGGGGTGATCGGGAAGCGCACATCCAGCAGGTCGGCATCGATGCCGGCCCCCCGCGCCGCCAGGGTGCTGTTCTGGAACGCCGTGAACCAGAGTCGTTTCTCCCCCTTGTCCTCCTCCACCAGGTAGATGCTGCCCGCATCACTGAGGGTGAGATCCCTGGAACTGGAGAGGATCTGCCGCAGCAGGGCAGGAAGGTTGGCCGCGCCACTGATGGCCGTGGCGATGTGGAGCATCTCCGGCAGCGCGCGTCGTGCCTGGTGGGCGTCGGAGGCGTGCGGTGGCGGGTGGGCGGCGCTCAAGGGGGTGGCCTGCCGTGGAGGGGAACCCCGGCCCCGGGGAGCCCCAGGGCATGGCCCGATGGCCGTGGTCGGAGCGGCGTCCGATGACCGGCCAGGGGAGGGTGAAAGGCTGGGGGAAGGGCTGTGCTGGTTCTACCGCTGGCAGGGCCAGCCGCACTCGATAATGTAAGCCTGCCGATGGCCAGGCATGATCGGGCCATCGCCAAGGCCTTGCCGTTGACCCAGGCGTCCGACGATTCCCGTGCCCGTCTGCGGCTGCAGTCCCTGTCGTGGGCGCTGCTGGGCGGACTGGCCGCCGCCCTGATCGGGCTGCCGGCGGGCCTGGAGAGCGGGCTGCGATCGGCGGGCTGTGGCTTCTTCTACGGCCTGCTGGCCTTCCATCTGCAGCGGGTCGACCCTGACGACGAGCACCTGGCCGCCGGGCTGGTGGGGGCGGTGTGCGGGATCCGCAGCCTGGGGGGACCCGTGGCGGTCACCTCCCTGACCCTGCCCGTTCCGGAGATCCATTCCCTGCTGCACCAGCCCTTGGCGCACAGCGTCCTTGCGGCCATCATCGAGCTGATGCGCGGCTGGTTGCCGCTCTGGCTTCCCCTGATCGGCAGTGCCCTGCTGCTGAGGGGCGCCCAACGCCTGCTGCCCGCCCTGCGGCCATGAGCCTGCTGCACGCCACCTGGCTGTTTCCGCCGGAAGGGCCCGGGGGCCGCCTACTGCTCTGGGCCGACACCTGGAGGGTCGCCACACCGGTGGCACCGCTGCGCACCGTTCCCGACCATCCCCTGTCCCTCAGTGTCGACGACCTGGGGGCCTGGCTGGATGACCATGGCCTCTGGTCGGAGGCCTTCCGCCCGGCGGAGGCGCTGCTCACCCTGCCCAGCCGCAGCCAGGGGGCCCGCGGTCGCCGCAAGGCCGCCAGTGAGGGGCTGGCGGCCTGGAGTGGCCTGCCGCTGCAGGCGGGCGAACCGATTCCGAAGGAGGTGCAGTGGTGGCCCTGGCGGGTGGAGGGCCTGGCCCTCGATCCCGCCGGGGCCGGCGAATGGCTCGCCGGGCTGCCCCTCTCGGGCGACGACCCCGGGCTGGCGGACGACCTGCGCTGGTGGAGCCACCTGGAGCGCTGGGCCCTGAGCCTGATCGCCCGCGGCCGCTGGTTGCCCCAGGTGGAGGAGGACCGGGCACGCTGGTTGCCCCTGCTCAACCGGGAGGGGGACCGGCGGCGGCTCGAGGAGCTGGCCATCCGCCTGCCCCAGGTGGCCACCTGCGCCATGGCCGCCGGTGCCGGCGTGGAAGGGGCCCTGGCCTGCCGCCGACCCGGCAGCGGCCGGCTGCGGGTGGCCAGCCTGCTGGAGGCCCTGCTCGATGGGCAGCTGCGCAGCGGCTTCCGTCCCGGGTCCGAGGGGCTGGATCCCCTGCTGGGGGCCTGGCAGAAGGCGCTCGGCCCCGGCCCCGGCCGGCTTGAGCTGGACGAGGAGGAACGGGAGCGGCTGGCCGTGGCCACCCACCACTGGCGCGAAGCGGTGGCGGGACGGGTGGCGCCGGCCCGGACCTGCCTGGAGCTGTTCACCCCAGAGGAGGGGGAAGAGCTCTGGGAGCTGCGCTTCTCCCTGCAGGCGGAGGCCGATCCCAGCCTGCGGATGCCGGCCCGCACCGTCTGGAATGCGGGCGACGGCAGGCTGCAGCTGGGCGAAGTGGAGGTGGCCGAGCCGGGCCAGCTGCTGCTGGAGGGCATGGGCCGGGCCCTGCAGGTGTTCGAACCGATCGGGCGGGGCCTGGATGCGGCGGCCCCCGAAACCATGCAGCTCACACCAGCCGAGGCCTTCGTGCTGGTGCGCACCGCCGCCATCCAGCTGCGCGACGTGGGGGTGGGCGTGGTGCTGCCCGCCAGCCTCAGTGGGGGCCTGGCCAGCCGCCTGGGCCTCTCGATCGAAGCCGAGCTGCCCGAGCGCTCCCGAGGCTTCTCCCTGGGGGAAAGCCTGCAATGGAAGTGGGAGCTGATGATCGGCGGCGTCACGCTGACGCTGAAGGACCTCGAGCGCCTCTCCGCCAAGCGCAGCCCGCTGGTGCAGCACAAGGGGGCCTGGATCGAGCTGCGCCCCAGCGACCTCAAGAACGCCGAGCGCTTCTGCGCCGCCGATCCCAACCTCAGCCTCGACGATGCCCTGCGGCTGACCGCCAGCGACGGCGACACCCTCATGCGGCTGCCGGTGCATCGCTTCACCGCCGGACCCAGGCTGCACGCCGTCCTGGAGCAGTACCACCAGCAGAAGGCCCCGGACCCCCTGCCGGCACCGGAGGGCTTCGCCGGCCAGCTGCGGCCGTACCAGGAGCGGGGCCTGGGCTGGCTGGCCTTCCTTCACCGCTTCGACCAGGGGGCCTGCCTGGCCGACGACATGGGCCTGGGCAAGACGGTGCAGCTGCTGGCCTTCCTGCAGCACCTCAAGGTGGAGCAGGAGCTGAAGCGACCCGTCCTGCTGGTGGCCCCCACCTCGGTGCTGACCAACTGGAAGCGGGAGGCGGCGGGCTTCACCCCGGACCTGGAGGTGCGCGAGCACTACGGTCCCCGCCGGCCCTCCACCCCCGAGAAGCTGGCCAAGGCCCTGGACGGGGTGGATCTGGTCCTCACCAGCTACGGGCTGCTGCAGCGCGACAGCGAACTGCTGGAGAGCATCGACTGGCAGGGCATGGTGATCGACGAAGCCCAGGCGATCAAGAACCCGGCGGCCAAGCAGAGCCAGGCGGCCCGCGACCTGGCCCGCCCCGGCAAGCAGGGCCGTTTCCGCATCGCCCTCACCGGCACGCCCGTGGAGAACCGGGTGAGCGAGCTGTGGGCCCTGATGGACTTCCTCAACCCCCGGGTGCTGGGGGAGGAGGGTTTCTTCCGCCAGCGCTACCGCCTGCCGATCGAGCGCTACGGCGACATGAGTTCCCTGCGGGACCTCAAGGCCCGGGTCGGGCCGTTCATCCTGCGGCGGCTCAAGACCGACCGCTCGATCATCTCCGACCTGCCGGAGAAGGTGGAACTGCGCGAATGGGTGGGCCTGTCGGCGGAGCAGACGAAGCTCTACCGCCAGACCGTCGACGACAGCCTCGACGCCATCGCCCGCGCCCCCCTGGGGCAGCGCCATGGCCAAGTGCTGGCCCTGCTCACCCGCCTCAAGCAGATCTGCAACCACCCGGCCCTGGCCCTCAAGGAGGGTCGGGTGGACAACGGCTTCGCCGGCCGCAGCGCCAAGCTGCTGCGGCTGGAGGAGATCCTCGAGGAAGTGATCGAAGCGGGCGACCGGGCCCTGCTGTTCACCCAGTTCGCCGAATGGGGCCACCTGCTCAAGGCCTATCTGGAACAGCGCTGGCGCCAGGATGTGCCCTTCCTGCATGGCGGCAGCAGCAAGGTCGACCGCCAGGCAATGGTGGACCGCTTCCAGGAGGATCCCCGCGGTCCCCAGCTGTTCCTGCTGTCCCTCAAGGCCGGCGGCGTCGGCCTCAACCTCACCCGGGCCAGCCACGTGTTCCACATCGACCGCTGGTGGAACCCCGCCGTGGAGAACCAGGCCACCGACCGGGCCTACCGGATCGGCCAGACCAACCGGGTGCTGGTGCACAAGTTCATCACCAGCGGCTCGGTGGAGGAGAAGATCGACCGCATGATCGAGGAGAAATCCAAGCTCGCCGCCGACATCGTCGGCAGCGGCGAGGAATGGCTGGGCGGCCTCGACGTGGGCCAGCTCCGGGATCTGGTGGCCCTGGAGGACGGACCCTGAGGATGGCGACGGCGGGGAGGCCGGTGGCTCTGGGGCGCTGGGGCCTCAGCGGCTGACCAGGGCCGCCACCTCCGGCTCCCCCATCACGGGAAGCAGCACCGACAGGCCCGGGGGGACAGGGGCTGCAGGTTTCTGGCCCATGCGGCGCAGCCAGCGGTAGTGGGAGGCCACCCCGGCCAGGAAGGACGTGTGGCTGCGGAAGGGGACGCCGCAGTCGCGGCAGGTCTGCTCGACGATGGCGGAGAGCTGGGGGTAGTGGACGTGGCAGATGCGGGGGAACAGGTGGTGCTCCACCTGGAAGTTCAGGCCCCCGAGCAACCAGCTCAGCAGACCGTTGGAGCGGCTGAAATCCACCGTGGTGGCGAGCTGGTGGTCGGCCCAGGGACCCATGCCGGAGTCAGGGGCGCCGACGGCAGGGAAGTCGGCCTCCTCCACGCAGTGGGCCAGCTGGAACACCACGCTCAGCACGATCCCCTGCACCATCGCCGTGACCACGTAGCAGCCGATCACCGCAGCGAGGGGATGGAACTGGAGCGGCAGCGCAAAGGCCAGCGAGAAGAAGATCACCTTGCCGCCCACGACCAGCAGCCAGTCGGCCGGCGCCAGGGGGGGCAGGGAGTGGTCACCGCGGCCCCGGCTGGCGAGGTCGGCGAAGTCATCGAAGAACTGCCACTTGATCGGGAGCATGCCGTAGAGGGGCCAGAGATAGAGGTGCTGCCAGCGGTGCCACCAGCGGTGGGGCTGGTGGGGCGAGAGGCGCCCGATCAAGCCGAGGTTGATGTCGTCGTCGTGGCCGGAGATGTTGGTGAAGGTGTGATGCAGGCCGTTGTGCTTGTGGGCCCAGATCAGGGAACTGCCGCCCAGCAGGTCGAGCGTCATGGCGGCGGCCTTGTTGATCCAGCGGTGGCGTGAATAGGCGCCGTGGCCCCCGTCGTGCTGGATGTTGAAGCCGATGGCGGCGATCGACAGGCCGAGACAGGCCGAGAGGGCCACCGCCGCCGGCCAGCTGCCGGCCTGGAAGACGAGCAAGACGTAGGTGAGCGCGAACCACATCAGGATCACGGCCGACTTCACCGCCATGGCCGGGGAATCGCGCCGGTCCTGGCCGGTGCTCTCGAAGTGGTTGTGAACCCTTGCCCTCAGAAGACTGTGAAAACCGTCGCCGGCGCCGAACGTGATGCGATTCAAGGACTCCACGCCCTGCGTCGGAACAACCTAGGCCAGTGGGTCCGGCAGGAGTCAGGATGGGGATCCGAGGCCGGCGCCATGAGCAGCTCCTTCCCCGGCGCCAGCGGCGCCATCACCACCCAGCTGGGCCAGCAGGGTCTGGGGCAGCAGCCCTGGTGGGTGGAGCAGTGGATGGAGCTGATCCACTCCTACCGGTTCAAGAAGCGCCTGGAGCGCGCCTGGACCTACGCCCGGGAAGGCAATGTCGTCTCGATCCGCTTCGAGGGTCGCCGCGTCCATGCCCGGGTGCAGGGCACCGACCCGGATCCCTACAAGGTGAAGCTCTGGCTCGACGTGCTCAACGACGAGGACTGGGGCTACGTGCTCGAGGCCCTCAGCCAGAAGGCCCGCTGGTCGGCCCAACTGCTGGCGGGGATCATGCCGGCCGACATCGAGCGGGCCTTCGCCGCCAGCGGCAAGCGGCTGTTCCCCTTCAAGCTCCAGGAGGTGCGCAGCGAATGCAGCTGCCCCGACAAGGCCAATCCCTGCAAGCACATCAGCGCCGTCTATTACCTGATGGGGGATCGCTTCAGCGAGGACCCCTTTGTCCTGTTCCAGCTGCGGGGCCGCACCCGCAGCCAGTTGCTGGGCGATCTGGCCAAGCGCCGTCGGGAGGGCGTGGTGGCGCCCGTGGAGCACGCGCCCCATCCGACCCATCCCGCCATCGCCGATCCGGCCCGCTGGTGGCGCTACGACGCCCCCCTCGATCCCGACCTGGTGGTGATCACGCCCGCCATGGAGGGGGAATCGGGTCTCGATGGGGCCGGCCCCCTGCCCCTGGCCGAGGAGCCCCGCTTCCCGGAGGCCAACCAGATCTTCCTGGAGACGCTCAAGGCCCACGGCACCGGGATGGCCCAGCAGGCCATGGTCCGGGCCATGGCCACCGGGGCGGATGCCGAGGCCTGAGCCGCCCCCCTGGCTGGGCGACGCCGCCATCGCCACCGCCAGTTCCCTCCTCCAGGGCCACCGCCAGGCCTTCGATCGGCCGCTCCTGGCCGGCCTCGAGCACGGCCGCTCGCCGCTGCAGGCGGCCCAGGAGCTGTTTGTGGCCGCCACGGTGGTGCTGGCCCACGACGGCGGCGCCGATCCACGCCTGATCTATGCCAACCGTGCCGCGCTGCGGCTGTGGCGCCGCCCCTGGGGCGCCATGGTGGGCCTGCCCTCCCGCCTCACGGCCGAGCCGGCCGAACGGCAGAGCCGGGCGCTCGCCCTGGAGCAGGCCCGCCACCGCGAGGCCCTGGCTGGCTACACCGGCGTCCGCATCGACAGCGTTGGCCGCCGGTTTCGCATCGAGAACGCCAGGTTGTGGACCCTGCGGGATGGCGACGGCCAACCCTGCGGCCAGGCGGCCGCTTTCGCCTCCTGGTGGTGGCTGGAGGCACCCCGTTCCGGTTCTCCACCCCCGGGGTCGAAGAGGCCGAACCCGGTTGGGGGGACCGAACCCTGAGCGTCGGTTCTCCCCCTCGAGGCCTGTGGGCAGGGCGGGCACATTGACGGGGCGGGTGGTTCCTCACCCGGCCATTCCCGTTCCCCGTATCGGAAACAACCACCATGCGTACCCTGCATTCGTCCCCTTTCGATCTCTTCGACCGGCTGGAGCAGCAGCTGCACTCCGCCGAACGGGTTCCCGCCGCCGAGATTCACGAAACCGAGGCGATGTACACGATCGCCCTGGAACTTCCCGGCGTCGACCGCGCCTCGATCGATGTGAAAGCCACCGACCGCTCCCTGATCATCACGGCCGAGCGCCGGGCCCCTCAGCAGGACGGAGAAACCACCACCTCCGCTGAAGCCGGGCGGCGTGCCCCCCTGCTGAGCGAAATCCGCTATGGCACCTGGAGCCGCAGTTTCCGCTTCCCCGGCGGCATCCAGCGGGACGCCCTCGAAGCCCACTACCGTGATGGCCTGCTCACGGTGACGGCCCCCAAAGCCCAGTCACTGACGTCGGTCAGCGTCAAAGTGGCGGACTGAGGCCCTCACTCCTCGATCCGATGGGCGGACTCCAGGGAGAGGCCGATCACCGAGATGTAGCTGGTGTTCTCGATCCACCGCACAGTGCCTCTCAGGTCGTAGGTCTCTCCCTCCCCGTCACCCATCACCACGTTGCAGCCGTGCCCGACCGCGAGTTCATGGCCGGCCTCGATGACCATCTTCATGCCGTCCAAACTCAGATCCAGGACCTCCCCCAGCACCCCCCGGGAAGCCGCCATCGATGGGTGATGAAGTCGGGCCTGGGCCAGGCCCGTCGGAGGTTTGAATCGGTCGGAACGGGAGGCTTCCTGAAGACGCTCCTCGAGGCGGCGGAAAGCCTGCCGAAAACGTTCCAAGTCTCCCATCGTCACCTGTCACCTATCCGCTGCGCGTTGGTTGTCTCTGACACATCCCTCACCCGCCCATATGGATCGTTGGGCGTGGTCTAACAGACCGAAAAGCAGGCTGCCTTGCCTACAGTCTCAGGCCTGCGGAAGGACTCGGACCCCATGAGCACCAGCACCGCCAGCGCCGCGCCCGCCACGGCCGCCCCAGCTGGCCGCCTCAGCCTTCAGTGCGAACCGATCGCGGCCGACACCACGGCCATCCGTTCCCTCGACTGGGAGCGCAGCCGCTTCGACATCGAATTCGGCCTGCGCAACGGCACCACCTACAACGCCTTCCTGGTGCGGGGCGAGCGCACCGCCCTGGTCGACACCAGCCACGCCAAGTTCCGCGACACCTGGATCCCCCTGCTGGAGGGTCTGATCGAACCCACGGCGATCGACCACCTGATCGTCTCCCACACCGAGCCCGACCATTCCGGCCTGATCGGTGATCTGATCGACCGGCACCCGGACATCGAGATCGTCGGCTCCAAGGTGGCGATCCAGTTCCTGCAGGACCAGGTGCACCGGCCCTTCCGCAGCCGGGCGGTCAAGAGCGGCGACACGCTCGACCTGGGCGTGAACCCGGCCAGCGGCATGGCCCATCACTTCAGCTTCCTCAGTGCCCCCAACCTGCACTGGCCCGACACGATCTTCTCCTTCGACCACGGCACCGGCATCCTCTACACCTGCGATGCCTTCGGCCTCCACTACTGCTCCGACGACCTGTTCGATGTCGATCCGGGGGCCATCGCCCCGGACTTCCGCTTCTACTACGACTGCCTGATGGCCCCCAACGCCCGCAGCGTGCTGCAGGCGCTCAAGCGCATGGAGGGGCTCCCTGAGATCAGCACGATCGCGGTGGGCCACGGGCCCCTGCTGCGGGAGCATCTGCCCCTCTGGGTCGGCGATTACCGCGACTGGAGCGGCCAGCGCAGCGCCGGGGAGGCCTACGCCGCCGTCTGCTACCTGAGCCAGTACGGCTTCTGCGACCGGCTCAGCCAGGCCATCGCCCGGGGGGTGGGCAAGGCCTCCGGCCAGGTGCAGCTTGTCGACCTGCGCGGCACCGACGCCCAGGAACTGGCCGCCCTGATCGGTGAGGCCAGTGCCGTGGTGGTTCCCACCTGGCCCGCCACCCCCGACCCCGACCTGCAGACGGCCATCGGCACCCTGCTGGCGGCCCTCCATCCCAAGCAGTGGGTGGGCTGCTACGACGCCTTCGGCGGCAACGACGAACCGATCGACACCCTGGCCGGCCAGCTGCGCAACCTGGGGCAGAAATGGGCTTTTGAGCCCCTGCGAATCCGCCAGGTGCCCGGTGGTGCCGACTACCAGCGCTGCGAAGAGGCCGGCACCGACCTGGGCCAGCTGCTCACCAAGGAGAAGACCATCGCCGCCATGAAGGCCATCGATGGGGATCTGGACAAGGCCCTGGGGCGCCTCAGCGGAGGGCTCTACATCGTCACGGCCCGCCAGGACGACGAGGCCGGCAGCCGCAGCGGCGCCATGGTGGCCAGCTGGGTGAGCCAGGCGAGTTTCGACCCTCCGGGGCTCACGGTGGCGGTCGCCAAGGACCGGGCCATCGAGGCCCTGATGCAGGTGGACGACCGATTCGTGCTCAACGTCCTGCGGGAGGACAACCACCAGCCCCTGCTGCGCCATTTCCTGCGCCGCTTCCCACCGGGGGCCGACCGCTTCGCCGGGGTGTCGATCCTCGAGGGCGTGGCGGCCGGGGGCCCGGTCCTGGGGGATGCCCTGGCCTACCTGGGCTGCCGGGTGACCCAGCGCATGGAAGGCCCTGACCACTGGATCATCTATGCGGTGGTGGAGGAGGGCAACGTGGCCGACACCACCGCGTCCACGGCCGTGCACCACCGCAAAGTGGGTAACCACTACTGATGACCACCTCCCCATCCGCGTCCGACCGGCGCGTCATCACCCTGGCGGTCGAACCCGGCCTGCTCTGCCTGCGCGGCCTCAGCCCCCGGCGCCTGCGTTTCGAAGTCGAGTACGGCCTCGAGCGGGGCACCACCGCCAACAGCTTCCTGTTCCAGCAGGATGCCTCCGGGGGCGCCCCGGTGCTGGTCCATCCACCGGGGGCCTCCTTCGCCGCCCCCTTCCTGGAGCAGCTGGCCCTGCTGGTGCCCGCCGACGCCCCCCTCAAGGTGGTGGTGGGCCACGTCAACCCCAACCGGGTCGCCCTGCTCAAGCAGCTGGCGACGGGCTGGCCGGCCACGGTGCTGGTGGCCTCCAATCCCGGCGCCCAGGTGCTCGCCGAGCTCTGGGAGCAGCAGCGGCCGGGTGCGGGGGGTGAGGCCGCCGCCCCAGCCGACCCGGTGCCCCTGCCGACGGTCGAGGTGGTGAAGCAGGAGACGAGCCGCACCCTCGCCGATGGCCATGTGCTCACCCTGATTCCCACCCCCACCCCCCGCTGGCCCGGCGGCCTGATCGCCTTCGAGGCCACCACGGGGCTGCTGATGAGCGGCAAGTTCTTCGCCGCCCACCTTTGCACCGAGGATTTCGCCGAGGCGAACCGCAGCAGCACCGAGGAGGACCGCCGCTATTACTTCGACTGCCTGATGGCGCCGATGGCCCGCCAGGTGGAGACGGTGGTCGACCGACTCGACGAACTGCCGATCCGCACCATCGCCCCGGGCCACGGCCCGGCGATCGCCCAGAGCTGGCGCAGCCTGCTGGCCGATTACCGCCGCTGGGGGGAGAGTCAGGAGAAGGCCAGCCTGTCGGTGGCCCTGCTGTACGCGAGCGCCTACGGCAACACCGCGGCCATCGCCGACGCCCTCTCCCAGGGGGTGGCCCGCAGCGGCGTGCGTGTCGAGAGCATCAACTGCGAATTCGCGCCCTCCGAGCAACTGCTGGAGGCAATCCACTCCTGCGACGCCCTGCTGATCGGCTCACCCACCCTCGGGGGCCATGCGCCCACGCCGATCGTCTCGGCCCTCGGCACCGTGCTGGCTGAGGGCGACCGGGCCAAGCCGGTGGGGGTGTTCGGCAGTTTCGGCTGGAGCGGCGAGGCCATCGACCTGCTCGAAGGCAAGCTGCGCGACGGCGGCTTCCAGTTCGCCTTCGATCCGATCCGGATCAAGTTCAGCCCCGACCTGGCCACCCTGCGCACCCTGGAGGAAACCGGCACCGCCCTGGGCCGCCGCCTGCGCAACCAGCATCGCCAGGCCCAGCGGCGCAGCACCGGCGGAGGCCTCAGCGAGAGCCGCACCAACCCGGCGATCCAGGCCCTCGGCCGGGTGGTGGGGGCCCTGTGCGTGGTGCTGGCCCGCAAGGGGGACGGCGCCGATGCCATCGGTGGGGCCATGGTGGCCAGCTGGGTCAGCCAGGCCAGCTTCAGCCCGCCAGGCTTCACCGTGGCGGTGGCCAAGGACCGGGCGATGGAGAGCCTGCTGCACGTGGGGGACGCCTTCACGCTCAACGTGCTGGCCTCCGGGCGGGAAAGCGGCCCGATGAAACGGTTCCTGCAGCCGTTCCCCCCGGGGGCCGACCGGCTGGCGGGACTGGAGCTCCAGGCCACCCCAGGCGGTCAGCCGCTGTTGCCGGAAGCCCTGGCCTGGCTGGAGGCCCGCGTCAGCCAGCGGATGGAATGCGGCGACCACTGGCTGCTCTACGCCGAGGCCCTCAGCGGCGACCTGCTGGATCCGGCCGCCACCACCGCCGTGCACCAGCGGCGCAGCGGCGCCAGCTACTGAGAACTGCGAAGGGACGTGCAGGGGGCTGGGGAACCGAGGGCAGGCCGATGACGGGATTCGGCACGCCAAGGACGAAACTCACGGAACTCGCGGAGCATCGTCATCGTGCAGTTGACGCAGATACTCACCATCGGCGATGGATGATTGCCGTCGATTGCGCCCCTGGAAAAGCCGGTTTCTCCCCCAGCCGGCCTGCCAGGATTCGAGCAGGGATCGTTCGCTGTTGGGGCGCTGTGCCCCAGCCGCGAATGCCACGGCGAGGGCCAGGGAGGAAACGCCAAGCTTCACAGCACTCTGGATCAATGACCAGATTCCCTCTTTGAGAGCGCCTCCAGCGCCGGCTTTCCGGGCCTCAAGATTCCCTTCGGCCTTATCGAGATTGCTCAAAAGTCGCTGTTTGAGAATCGGCAAGGGCTGCCGGAGGTCGGCTGTCCTCAAGCGAGGGACGCCCATCGATTCAAGGCGCTGCTGCAGCTCTTCCGTCGTCGTGGCCGTCGTGATGGTCTGGCGGAAGTTTGTCAGCCTGCGGGCAGCATCCGATTCAACATTTGTCCTTGCGGTCTGAAGGTTGCCCAAGCCTGTCCAGACGGCGTAAACATTCAGAGGAATGAGGAGCAGAAAGCCGAGCGAAGCAGCAATCGCCAGGCGGGAAAACCTCTGCTGACGATCCCTGAGAATGGGATTGCCAGGATCAATAAAGGCTGAAAAGTGCACCAGGATCAATCCGAGAAGGGCAATCGGTGCAGCATCAATCAAACCGGCGGCAAACTCCAGCTGCCAGCTTGCCTGAGTCAAGCGAAATGGGATGATCCTCGCCAGCACACTGGCTACGTAAAGAACAAAGAGAGGAATGGCCATGGCGCCAAGCCGCCTGGCAAAACCAACCTGAGGAATCTTGGAGTAGCCGGGAGTGTCAGACACGGTGAACGTCGAAGGAAGGGGGAACGAATCGTCGGCCGTGAACGGTCGGCAGAGGATAACCGTTCCAGCGAATGTCTAAGAAAATAGCACTAGGATATGCACAAGAAACAAGTCGATCAGAGTAACCGCCACAATTCAGCCGGACCGAGCACATTGGATGCCCATCAATCCCCACCGCTTCATGGCCCTCCCGTTAGGGCCTTGCCCCCCGTGGCAACGCCATCCCTGGCCCCTCAGCTCAGGGCACCAGACCTCAGGCAGAAAAATCCAACAGGTGGCATTGACTAGGCTTCGACCGACAAAAAAGAGGCCCTATTGTTAAGACAGGGCCCCTTCATCAGCACACCGGATCTTCTGCGACGCAGGAGATCAGGCCAGCGTTGCGAGGTTGATGCGCTTACGCAGGCGACGGCTGAAGCCGAAAGCGATGCCTGCCCCGAGGATGGGCAGGGGGCCGGGCACAGAATCGCCAACGATCTCGCGTGTGATCTTCAGAGCCACAGCCCGATCGAAATCAGCGAAGTTGTTGGCCGCGACAACGAAGCCATCCGCTGTCTTGACGTTGTCTTCATACCACTGGAAGAGACCAGGTTCCCCGAGGATGGCCAGGCCGTTGATCCGAATTCCCAAGGCAGCGGCAGCATTGCGGGCAGCAGAAGCGGTCGCGGGGCCATTGGTGGCATCCTCGTTCTGGGCACCATCTCCAGACACATCAATCACCAGTTGCTTGCCATCAAAGGTGTTGCCGGTGATGGAGGCCACAGCGGCATTGATTCCGCAGGCGACGCAGGTCTGGCCGCTCTGAAACTGGGTGAGGCCGCGGATAGCGGTTGCGAACGCATTGGCGTCAGCCGCGTTCTGCAGCAGGGTCCAGCCAATGATCGGAGGATCTTGTGCCACTGTGCTCCACTGCCCCAGGGCCACAGCGACGCCATTCGGCTTGCTGGCGATGGCGGCCTGAAGGGCTGCCGATTCAAACGCCTCGGCGTAACCCTCCCTTTGCAGTTCGTACTCGGCAGCGTTGATGCTGCCCGAGTTGTCCAAGGACAGGAACAGCTCCAGGTCAACAACCTGTTGAGCCGCCGCCATGGAGGCGCTCAGGATCGTGGAGGCCGCTACGGTGGCCGAGGCCAGAGCAGCCTTGGCCCAGGATAGATTTTGGGTGAACTTCACGGTGAATCGGGTGATGACTCCGTCGGAGTGTACTCAGCTTTCGTTCACCTGGATGCCACCTCAACACTCGTTCATGCAGCCCAGCGCACACCGCGGGGCAAAGCCCCTCATGCGTCCCTGAAGCCTGCGTCGGTTCGCATCACCACGTGCTGCCTGGAACGGCTGCTGCCCGCGGCAGCACCGAACAGCCGAAGCCTGGTTCGGGCGGTTGGCCGGAGGCTGCCCACGATCAGTCCAATCCAGGGGAGCACCCCCAAGGGACAAAGCGCCAGAGTCCTGCCCTGCGCCTCAGGCCGCGTGGGGCGGCGTGGGCGACCCGCCTCCCGCCTGGAACGGAAGCACGAGGGTGGCCCAGTGGTCGGGCCGCTCGGGGCGACGTCGCCGGGCCCGGCGCACCCCGAAGGGCACCCGCACCACGTTGGTGCCGTCCTCGCGCTGGCTGGCCTCCGGCAGGTCGGGGGAAAGGATCCCCGCGCCCGGCTCACCGCCTGAGTTGTCGTTGCCGTTCATGAACCCCATGAAAATGAAAGGCGGTTGCCATCGCCGTGAAGGGATGGCACAGCAATGATGCGCCATGGCGGGGACAAAAGGTACCGGCGGAACACTCAGGCGGCCAGTTCGGAGATTGCCACTTCCTCGACGCTCGGGCAGGTGCAGACCAGGTTCCGATCGCCGAAGGCGTTGTCGATGCGGGCAACGGCCGGCCAGAACTTGGCCTGTCGCTGGCTCTCCCCGGCCGGGAAGGCGGCCTCGCTGCGGCTGTAGGCCCGGTCCCAGTCGTCGGCGGTGACCGCCGCCAGGGTGTGGGGCGCCTGCTTGAGCGGGTTGTCGAGGGGGTCGGCGGCGCCGGTCTCGATCGCCCAGGCCTCGCGGCGGATCCCCTCCATCGCCGCGCAGAAGCGGTCGATCTCCGGCAGCGATTCGCTCTCGGTGGGCTCCACCATCACCGTGCCGGCCACGGGCCAGCTGACGGTGGGGGCATGGAAGCCGTAGTCCATCAGCCGCTTGGCCAGATCGTCCACCTCCAGGCCGCAGCTGCGCTTGAGGGGCCGCAGGTCGAGGATGCACTCATGGGCCACCCGGCCGCCCCGGCCGCGGTACAGCACGGGGAAGTGGGGCTCGAGACGCTCGGCGATCAGGTTGGCCGCCAGCAGGGCCACCTGGCTGGCGGTGCGCAGACCCGAGCCGCCCATCATGCGGATGTACATCCAGCTGATCGGCAGGATGCCGGCACTGCCCAGCGGGGCCGCCGACACCGGGCCGATGGCCTGGCGGCCCTGGGCGGCGGCCAGGGGGTGGGACGGCAGGAACGGCACCAGGTGGGCCGCCACGCCGATCGGCCCCACCCCGGGGCCGCCGCCGCCGTGGGGGATGCAGAAGGTCTTGTGGAGGTTGAGGTGGCAGACGTCGGCGCCGTAGAGCCCCGGCTTGCAGAGGCCCACCTGGGCGTTGAGGTTGGCGCCATCCAGATACACCTGACCACCGTGGTCATGGACCACCTGGCAGATGCGGCGGATGCCGGTCTCGAAAACCCCATGGGTCGAGGGGTAGGTGACCATCAAGGCCGCCAGGTCGGCCGCATGGGCGGCGGCCTTGGCCTCCAGGTCGGCGATGTCGATGTTGCCCTGGGTGTCGCAGGCCACCGCCACCACCCGCATCCCCGCCATCACGGCGCTGGCCGGATTGGTGCCATGGGCGCTGGTGGGGATCAGGCACACCTGGCGATGGCCCTCACCCCGGCTGCGGTGCCAGGCCCGGATCACCATCAGGCCGGCGTACTCGCCCTGGGAGCCGGCGTTCGGCTGCAGGGAGACCCCCGCAAAACCGGTGATCGCCCCCAGCCAGGCCTCCAGGTCCGCCGCCAGGGCGGCGTAGCCCGCGGCCTGGTCGACGGGGGCAAAGGGATGGATCTGGCCGAAGGCCGGCCAGCTCACCGGCGCCAGTTCGGCGGCGGCATTCAGCTTCATGGTGCAGCTGCCCAGCGGGATCATGCCGTGGACAAGCGACAGGTCCTTGCTCACCAGGCGCTGGATGTAGCGCAGCAGCTCCGTCTCGCTGCGGTAGCGATGGAACACCTCCTGGCGCAGCCAGGGGGTGTCCCGCCCGGGCACCCCATCGAGAAGCTCCGCCAGGGGCTTGTCCTCCAGGGCCACCAGGCCCGCCTGGAGGGCCGTGCGCGCCTCGGCGGCGGCGGCGGGGTCCGCGGCCAGGGCCTCCAGCAGGGTGGCCAGCTCCTCAGCCGTGGACAGTTCATCGAGGCTGATGGCCAGGGCGGCCTCGCCGTCGTCGCCGCGAATCCCGCAGCGCAGGTTGAAGCCGGCGTCCACGGCCCGCTGGCGCAGGCTGGAGGCCGCGGCGGTGCGCAGCACCACGGTGTCGAAGCCGGTCCCCGGATCCGCCGCCAACCCCAGGGCCGCCAGCCCCAGCACCAGCCCCTGGCGCAGCACCAGAATCCGACGAGCGATGGCCTCGAGGCCATCGGGGCCGTGGTGCACGGCATAGAAACTCGCCATCACGGCGAGCAGCACCTGGGCGGTGCAGATGTTGCTGGTGGCCTTGTCGCGCCGGATGTGCTGCTCCCGGGTCTGGAGGGCCAGCCGCAGGGCCGGGTTCCCCTCCGCATCCTTCGACTGGCCCACCAGGCGGCCGGGGATCTGGCGCTTGAAGTCCTCCCGGGTGGCGAAGAAGGCGGCGTGGGGTCCCCCGAACCCCATCGGCACCCCATAGCGCTGCAGGCTGCCGACGGCGATGTCGGCGCCCAGCTCACCCACCGGGGCCAGGAGCGCCTGGGCCAGGGGATCCACGGCCACCGTGCTGATCACCGCGCCGGAGCGGGCCGCCGCCAGCAGCGGCGAGGGATCCCAGAGCCGGCCCTCGACGCCGGGCAGCTGCAGCAGCAGGCCGAACACGTCGTCGCCCAGCACCGGATCGGCAGCGGCGCTGATGGCCTCGGCCTCGAACGTCTCGATCACGATCCCCAGGGGCTCGGCCCTGGTGTGGAGCACGGCGAGGGTCTGGGGCAGGACGGCCCGGTCGACCAGGAAGCGGCGGGCGCCGCGGCGCGTCGTGACCGCCGCCGCCATCGCCATCGCTTCAGCGGCGGCGGTGGCCTCATCCAGCAGCGAGGCATTGGCGATCGGCAGCCCCGTCAGCTCGCTGACCAGGGTCTGGAAGTTCAGCAGGGCCTCCAGCCGGCCCTGGGCGATCTCCGCCTGGTACGGGGTGTAGGCGGTGTACCAGCAGGGGTTTTCCAGCACATGGCGCTGGATCAGGGCCGGCGTTGCCGTGCCGTGGTACCCGAGACCGATGAGGCTGCGCAGCACCCGGTTGCGGGAGGCCAGCACCCCCAGCTCGCCCAGGGCCTGGGCCTCCGGGCAGGGGAGGGGCAAGCCAACCGCGGCCTCATCCGCCGTCAGCAGGATGTCGGCGGGAACCACCTCGGCCGCCAGCTGATCGAGGGACCCCAGTCCGAGTTCCGCCAGCATCCGCTGCTGATCCTCGGCATCCGGACCCAGATGCCGGACCAGGAAGGAGGCGGACACGGGCGTCGGGGCAGGGGTGGCGGGATCCTAAGGAATTCAGCCCGCCTGCACCTTGGCCCCGTAGGTGGCGGCATCCATGAGGTCGTCGAGCTCGCCGGGTGCCCCGGGCCGCACCAGCAGCAGCCAGCCCTCCCCGTAGGGATCGTTCTGGAGCTCCTCGGGGCTGGCCAGCACCGCTTCGTTGCGGGCCTCCACCGTGCCGCTCACGGGGGCCATCAGATCCTCCACCGCTTTGACCGATTCGACGCTGCCGAAGCTGGTGCCCCGCTCCAGGGCGGCCCCCACCGCCGGCAGCTCGACGAAGACGATGTCCCCCAGCTGATCGACGGCGAAGGAACTGATCCCGAGCCGCACCAGGTCACCCTCCAGGCGCACGTATTCGTGGCTCTCGGAGTAGCGGCAGTCGTCGGGGAAGGTGTGCGCCAAGGCCGGTGCGATGCGGAGGTGCGGGCCTCAGTCTGCCTGCGCCAGGGACGCCAGGGCGGCCAGGGCCCGCTCCAGGGCCAGGGCCACATGGCCGTGGTGGGTGCCGCCCTGGGCGTAGAGCACAAAGGGCTGCCGCAGCGGAGCGTCGGCGGAGAACTCGCTGGTGCTGCCGTCGATGAACGTGCCGCCCGCCATCACCAGATCGCTGGCATAGCCGGGCATGGGGGCCGGGACCGGATCGAGGTAGGCCCCCACCGGGGAGCACTGCTGGAACGCCCGGCAGACGGCGATCAGCCGGTCGGGATGGCCGAGCCGCACCGCCTGGATCACGTCGCTGCGGTCGGCCCCGGCGGTGGGGTTCACCGGATAGCCCAGGCCGGCGAACACCTCGGCCACCAGATCGGCGCCGATCAGGGCCTCCGCCACCATCTGGGGGGCCAGAAACAACCCCTGGAACAGCAGGCGGTACTGGTCGAAGCCGGTGCCGCCCTCGCTGCCGATCCCCGGGGCGGTGAGCCGGCAGCAGGCCATCTCCACCAGCTCCCGCCGGCCGGCCACATAGCCCCCCGTCGGCGCGATGGTGCCGCCGAGGTTCTTGATCAGGGACCCGGCGATCAGGTCAGCCCCCACGGCGGTGGGTTCGATGTCCTGCACCAGTTCCCCGTAGCAGTTGTCGACGAAGCAGACGCAGTCCGGCCGCAGCGCCTTGACCCGCTCGCAGAGGCGCCCGATCGTGGCCACAGGCAAGGAGGGGCGCCAGCTGTAGCCGCAGCTGCGCTGGATCAGCACCATCCGGGTCTCCGGGGCCAGGGCGTCCTCCAGGCCCGCCTCGTCCACCCCGCCGTCGGCGGTGAGGGCCAGCTCGTCGTAGGCGATGCCGAACTCGGCCAGGGACCCCTGGCCCGACCCCCGCAACCCGATCACCTCCTCGAGGGTGTCGTAGGGGCGGCCGGTGAGTGCCAGCAGCCGGTCACCGGGCCGCAGCACGCCGAACAGGGCGGCGGTGATGGCATGGGTGCCACTGACGAACTGGAGCCGCACGGCGGCGGCTTCGGCCTGCAGCACCCGCGCGAAGACCCGATCCAGCACCTCCCGGCCCAGGTCGCCGTGGCCGTAGCCGCTGACCGAGGCGAAGTGATGCACCCCCAGGCGCTCGGCCGCGAAGGCCTCCAGCACCCGCGCCAGGCGGGGCCGTACGGCGGCGGTGCGGCGGGCGGCCACCGGGGCGAGCCGCTCGAGGGCGGCGGCCACGACCGCGTCGTCGCCCAGGGCGCCGGGAGCCGGTGACGGAACCCTGGTCATGGCCGGAAGCAGGAAAGGAAATCCTGCTCCATGCGCCGAACCCTCCCCCACGGCCGCGGATAGCCCGGCAGTCGATCAGCGGGGCTGGGACTCGATCGAAACCAGGGCCCTGCTGAGGGCGGCAGCCAGTTCGGGTGCGAACTCATCGTGGTGATACTGATAGTGGCGTTCGAACAGGATTTCCGTCCTGACACCGCCGCAGGCAAATGCACGCCAGAGCCGTTGCTTCAACGGAGCGTCGTACGGGGTGCTGAACAACTGCACAGCCACGGGCAGGGGTTGCGGGCAGTAGGCGCTGTGAAGTCGCGTGAAGTAATCCCCTTGACCTCCTGCGGGCCTGCGGAATCCCTTCAGCTGGGCATCGAAGCTGGCGAAGCGCTGGGAGAGGAATCTGACGTACGAACGCGGGCCGCTTCGCAACAGCTGCCGGAGATAGAACGGCAGCTGGCGCAGAGCCTTGCGTAGCAGCAGGGAACTGCGCAACCTCGGCTGGATGCGGGCCGTGGGTCCACTGTCGAGGATCGCCAGCATGCCGATCGTTCCGCCGCGTTCGATCAGGGCGGAAGCCACCGCATGGGCATACCAGCCACCGGCGGATTGGCCCAGCAGGTGATACGGACCTTCCGGCTGGTGCGCCAGAATTTCCTCCGCGTAGGTGGCCGCCATCTCCTCCACACTGGCCTGGCGTGGATGCGAGCCGTCGATGCCGATGGCCTGCAGGCCGTAGACCGGGCGGCCGGGACTGAGATGGCGCGCCAGTTCGACGTAACAGAACACATCGCCCCCGTAGCCGTGGATCACGTACAGCGGCGGTTCGCTGCCGTGGGGCTGCAGGGGAACGAGCGCCCTGCCGCCGTCAACCCCGGCATCGGTCTGGCGCCGCAGCAGCAGGGCCGATGCCGCGATGGTCTGGGCGTGGAACAGCGAGGCGAGGGGGAAGTCGACGCCGAATCTCCGTTCGATCAACCCCGCCAGCCGCGCGGCGGCCAGCGAATGCCCGCCCACCTCAAAGAAATTCTCGTGACGGCCGACCCCCTCCACACCCAGCACCTCCTCCCACAGAACCCGCAGCTC
Source organism: Rhizobium sp. Q54 (assembly GCA_943367585.1). Classification (GTDB taxonomy): domain Bacteria; phylum Cyanobacteriota; class Cyanobacteriia; order PCC-6307; family Cyanobiaceae; genus Cyanobium. The sequence continues at coordinate 42 of CALRJP020000004.1, read as the reverse complement.
CTCCTCCAGTTCCGTTCCAGCTCCCTCCTCCCTTTCCCCCTC